>CAWCWM010000013.1:0-27634 GCA_963799265.1 uncultured cyanobacterium | reverse complement strand
GCTGAATCGTTACAAATACTTATCGGAGGAATCAATTCGGGCAATACGCAAAAAAACCAAACAGGTGCTGCCATATTTCTTTTCTCTGACAATTTCGATCCCTTCAGGTAGCCGCGTCGGTTGCCACTGACCGACACCACACTCCACCGCAGCCTCACCCGAAGGCTGCAATACATTTACCAGCTCTGCTATCACCGGCTGATAGAGATCGCCCGCATAAGGCGGATCAAAATAGACCAGATCAAACTTGCCATCCAACCCCTTTATCTGACGCACAGCATCACCCTTAACGACCCGGTGCTTTTGCTCAGACTTCGCAACCTTCTGCCAGTTCTGCGCCACAATTCGACAGGCCGCCCCCGACTGCTCGATCCCTACCACTTCCGCCGCCCCTCGGCAAAGCGCCTCTGCCCCCATCGCCCCGCTGCCCGCACACAGATCCAGCCAGCGACAGCCCAAAACCCGCCCCTGCCAAATATTGAACAGCGCCTCTCTTACCCGTGCTGACGTTGGCCGAGTAGCCTCTCCTGCCAGCGTCTTGATTTCACGATTGCCGTAGATTCGAACTGACATCTAGGATTCGGAGCCGTTTTCATTAATGGTTACTGTAGAAGATGCAATCAGTCTGCATTCACTGTGTTTTCTATCAGGTACGAGCACCAGTCGCTCCAGCCGCCGGGATAAAGCTTGGGCATAGAGTAACCCGCCATGACCAGTGAAAAAAGATTGACGCAGGCTGTCACACCAGAGCCACAGTAGACGATGGTCTCGGGTTCTAAACCGATGCGACTCCAGTAATCGGCTAATGCATCGCTGCTTTTAAGTTCTCCGGTCTCTGTACTAATGTTTTGCCAACATGAGTTGATCGAGCCAGGAACGCTACCGGCAATTGGATCGATGGGTTCAACTTCGCCGCGCCAGCGTTCAGGCGATCTAGAATCAACCACGGCCACTGACAGCAAATCTTTCTGGGCCTTCACCGTCTCGATATCGACAATCCAATCAGACTGAGGTATCGGCTGAAAGCTACCTTCTCGTTTAGACGGCACTTCTTGACTGAGCGGAAGCCCAGCCGAGTTCCAAGCTTGAATACCGCCATCTAGAATTGACGTGCTTTCGTGACCGAGATATCGCAGCATCCACCATAGCCGGGCGGCAAAGGCAAAGCGGGAATCGTCATAGATGACTACTCTCGTCGGGCCTGCGGGTGCGTCTGAGTGAATGCCTAGCCGGTTGAGTTTAGCGGTGAAGGTATCCCAGTCTGGCAGTGGATGCCGTCCGCCATGAGTCTGTACTGGACTAGATAAATCCTGGTTGAGATCTAGATAGTAGGCTCCAGGAATGTGGCCCTCTTTATACTGCTCGCGACTTTGATTAGGCTGTGAAAGAGAGAAGCGTGTATCGATAATGACGATGTTGGGATCGTTTAGATGTTCAGCAAGCCAGTGGGCATTGACGAGGTAGGCAGAGGTTTCCATGACTGGGGCGATCGCACACAACACCCACCATTATCTATCAATCCGCGCCCAGCGTTTTCGCCACGGACCGGTTGGCAGCAGCGCAGAAGTCGACTGCTCTTGAAGGCGTCTGGCGAGTATTTCTGTAGCCGTTGAAGTCAGCGTCGGATCTCGATAGGGAATTGCCGCACGGGTTTGCAGGTGCTCTTGCTCTTGTTGAGACAGCGGTGATAGGCCGTGAGCGGAAAAGCTAGCGAGGGTACCTGGCCATTTGCGACCACCAGCGGCGGTAGAGCCGATCGATAGGCCAACAGATGTCAAGGCTGCGCGGACTGCTGCTGCGCAAGAGTAGGTGACAATTACGCCGCCGTTCGGCTTAAGACATTGCGTAACGAGATCTAGAAATTCGAGTGTCCACAGCTGCGGGCAGTGCGGTGGCGAAAAAGGATCGAGAAAAATTGCGTCGGCTTTCCATCCTTCGGCGATTAATCTCTGAATTTGCTGGCGAGCGTCGCCTAAAAGCAAGTGGGCAAAGAGTGTTTCCCTTTTGGCCTCGCAGCTAGTAGCCAGATCTTTTAGAGTTTGTTCTACCGCAGGAGAATAGTGCTGGGTGAGGTTTTGCGCGATCGCACTCCTAGCCACCTCCACATCAATCTCCAACGCCCTCAAATCCACAAAACACTGCGGATTTACGCGCCAAACCGTCTCTAGTGCTGCTGCTGTGTTGTATCCTAACCCATAGCAAATATCCAAAATAGCCAACTGCTGTCCGCTAGCTTGCTCAGCTATTTTGGCCGCTTCCACGTAGGTTTTCTGCGCTTCGTTGCGCGCACCCTCACGGCTGTGAAACCATTCGCCGAACTCATCTGAATAAAACGTATTCGAGCCATCCCCTGTCTCAACCAGTGTAAACATGTCTTCTTCTTTTAAAGGCAAACGGTCAGCAGTTTTATCTTAGAAGACAGCTTTGTTACTTTATGGCCCATATCCTAGAAGATAGCTAGGTTCTATTGGTCAGTACTTGGAGATTGTGAAATGCAAAGTCAGAATATTGGTTCGATTAAAGCTATTTTCCAAAGCCGCTTGACAACGCTTGAGCACCTCTTGAAGTCGGCTCAAGCCCACTTTGGTGAAAACGAGTCTTTTCTTCAAAAGCGTATTGCGGTTGATATGCTGCCCTTCGGCACTCAGATCGCGTTCACCTGTAATCAGCCCCGTAACTTTGCTCTGTGGTGCAATGACCAGCCCATGAGCAACCTAGATCCGAAAGTTGCATCTCTTGCAAAGGCATACGAGCACATCTCGAACACCCAAAAAATGCTTTCGGGAGTTGACGCCGAAAATACGAAGCTAGCTGAAATGACCCGTATCGATATCGGACCGGGCTTCTACGCCGAGCAATCTGGTAGTGCCTACATCAATGACTTTCTAGTGCCAAACTTTTACTTTCATATGGTTACGGCTTATAACATTCTCCGTATGGCTGGTGTACCTATTGGGAAAAAGGATTACATGATGCACTTGGTCCCATTTCTCAGACAAGAATAAGATCTAGCTCTCTAAATTCAGCGCACAGTTGAGGTCAACTTGCGCCAGATGTAATGTCTGCCACTGCTAATCTTAGCTATTGTCCTTGCGGTCATTGGAGCCATACGATAGTCCCAAAAACGAATACTTTCGGAACGATAGAATTGTCTTAAAGGAAGTGCTTTCAAATAGAGTACCAGCTATCCTGAAGGCTATGACATTCTGAGGCCAGCGGATGCGCGTTGCTGTAGAGATCGACGAGAAAGTAAAATCGACGCTGAAGGATGCCGCTCAAAAACTGACCGGGCCGAAAAAGCGAGCCTTCATGGCGAAGGCGAGCGAAGATTATTTCAAAGGGTCAGCGCGGCAAGCAGAGACGTACCTGGGCTGGAAACGGCAAACGGTACAACTTGGCCTTCACGAACGACGTTCGGGTGTGACCTGTGTGGACAACTATCAAGCAAGAGGCGCTAAAAAGACGGAAGAGAAGCTTCCTGACTTGGAGCAAGATATCCGTGAGCTAGTAGCTGGAAAGTGCCAAGCAGACCCCCGGTTGAAGACAACATTTCAGTATACAAAAGTCACTGCTCAGGCGGTGTTAGAAGGCTTGATAGCAGAGAAGGGGTACAGCGAAACAGACTTGCCCTGTCGTCAGACAATGGGCACGATTCTCAATCGGCTCGGCTACCGCCTAAAAAAACACAAAAGGTGAAACTGCTCAAAAAGATACCTGAAACCGACGCTATCTTTACCCAGGTTGCGGCTGCCAACCAAACTGCCGATGTCGATAGTAAAGTCCTGCGGCTCTCGATAGATAGCAAAGTGAAAGTCAAGATCGGTAATCTATCGAGACGGGACAAAGCTCGGGGGCTAAGAGCACAGCAGGCCGATGACCATGATGACCACTGGAACGCTGTGTTAGTCCCTTTTGGCATTCTTGATGTGCTAGGTGATCAGCTATGGATCTACTTTGGGCAATCGGCTGAAACCACTGATTTTATCGTTGATTGCTTAGAAGCTTGGTGGCAAGCGCATCAGGATGATTACCCCGGCATTGACGCCTTAGCCATTGACCTCGATGGCGGCTCTGCGGTGAGAAGCAATCGCACACAGTTCATCCAACGCATTACTCAGTTCTGCCAGACCACAGGCTTGAAGGTGCAGTTGATTTACTATCCGCCCTATCACAGCAAGTACAATCCGATTGAGCGCTGCTGGGCAGCGTTGGAAAACTATTGGAACGGAACGCTCCTCAACACTATTGAAGATGCACTGCAATGGGCAGCGAAGATGACATGGAATGGATTTGAACCCTTAGTTCACCTGGTCGAAGGTATCTATCCGAAGAAAGTAAAAGTCGCCAAAGACGAACTTAAATCCTATGAACAACAATGGCAGCGCTCTGAACAACTGCCTAAGTGGGACATTACAATTGTTCCTATATAAACGGTGCTCTATTTATTTGCGACTCCCTTAGCGAAAGCGGAAGCGTTAGATAGCTGATTGACTGATAAAAATTTGTTCTTGTCTCCCCCATTTTTTAGCAAGCGGCGAAAGTGCCCCAGCGTTATCTTTGACCCGTGGCTCGAAATCTTGAAGTATCAGAACTTCTTTGCCGGACAGCTAAATCTCGGGAATGGTATCTAGCTCTCCCTCGAACGATTAGCGACCCTGCTAACCCACCAAGTACTAGCGGGGCAACGTTGAGACGACGTTTCATCGGCAACGGCTATGCCTGTACATCTACAACACCCATCATACCAAGCTCTTCATGATCAAGAATATGGCAGTGATAAACGCTCTTGCTGGGAAAATCTTTGAAGGGAATGCGTATACGCAGAGTTTCGCCGCCGCGCACTAGCACCGTATCTTTCCACGCCGGATAGGGCTCGGGCACACCATTGCGACTCACGACTTGAAAGGCCGCAGCGTGAAGATGGAAGGGATGGTCCATCATATCTGTATCTACATTCGCAATCTCCCATTCTTCAGTGGTGCCAAGCGGTACTTGAATATCTACCCGGTCATGGCTATAGGTTTTGTCGTTTATCGTAAATGTCATCCCTTTCAAAAACGACATTCGCATAGAGAGTTCTAGTCGTCGTGTATTTTGCGGCTCGGCTAAAGGCGCTACCAGAATCAACTGAGCGGGCAAAGTAGTGGATCTAGAAGTGTCATTGCCATAGTTGAAAGTCGCTAGCGGCATAGCTTCACCTTCAGATGCACTAGAAGAGTCTGCATTCATATTTTCCATAGAATGACTCCCAGTCATATCCATATCTCCCATGTCCATACTGCCATTCTTCATACTGCTGGAATCTTTGCCCATATTCATGCCGCCCATCGCGCCGTGGCCCATCATTCCCATCCCCCCTCGGTCGTAGGGCAGATTGAGCAACCGATACGAACCGGGTGTCTGGTCGCCTTTAATCAAAACTTCGGCTCTTTCTCCTGGCACCAACAGCAGCTCTTTTAGCTCAACTGGCTTCGAAATCGCGCCTCCGTCTGTAGCAATTAGGTACATAGGATGCTGCTCAACCTGCAATCGATAGAACCGACTAATCGAAGCGTTGAGCAGACGCAGACGCAGCAGGCCATTCGTCGGAATACTGAGGGTTGGGTTGACCTCTCCGCTGGCGGTCACTAGCGAACCTTCTCGGCCCATCATCAATGCCATCCGGTCGGACTCAGCAATCTTGCCCTCGTCGTTTAACTGAAAGTCTTTAAGCGCCAAAAAGACTTCCGAAGCTGCCTGAACTTCAGGAACTTCATCTAAATCGCCACGGACAACAAAGAAGCCAGAGAGTCCTGCAAAAACCTGATCGGCAACAAAGCCGTGGCGGTGAGGATGGTACCAAAAAGTTCCAGCAGGATGGTTTTTAGGAATGGTGAACTCGTAGACAAATGTTTCACCTGGTTCGATGCTCAAAAACACGTTGTCGGCGTTGCCCGAATGCGAAATATTCAACCCGTGGTAGTGAAGATTGGTTGGCTCCGGCAGGTTGTTAGTAAACCGAATCCGAACGGTGTCTCCTGGCTTAGCTTCTAGTCTTGGCCCAGGTACCTGAGCGTTGTAGGCCATCAGCGTAGCCTGCTGGCCGTCGAGGTTGATCGTCCGGTAGCTCGCTTCCAAATCTAGTTCTAAAAGGCCATCAGCACTGGTGTAAACAGTAGGAAAAGCAACTGAATCAGAGAGCTCTGACGGCTGAGTACTGGAAGATTGAACCTGAGAAGAGGGTACGCGACTACACTGTGACAACAGAACCGCAGCTGTACCCACCGCACCGATAGAAAGGAACTGTCTACGTTTCATGCTGCGCCTGAATAGTCCATTCCTACATTCTCGTTGGTGAATGTGAAACCAGGATGAAACCTATGCTGGTGAAACGGCTAAGAGTGTTCAGCGAAAGCGGCTGTTTCGCCTGACTCTGTAAATGAGAAGACGGTGTAAGGTTCTGTGTAGTCTCCTGACTCCATGCCGGGAGAGCCAATGGGCATTCCAGGTACGGCAATTCCGGCTATGTCCGGCTTTTGACTCAATAGCTGCTGTACATCTTCAATCGGGACATGCCCTTCAGCTACGTAGTCGCCAACCACCGTTGTATGACAAGCTATCAAATTCTCAGGAACGCCGTACTGCTGCTTAATTGCGCTCATGTCCTCAGTCACTTCGTCTTTTACCTGAAAGCCAGAGGCTTCCGCATGTTCTATCCACTTGCCACAGCAGCCACAGGTAGGACTCCGAAAGACGGTGATTTCGCTGGCTAAAACGGCTTGAGCATTGGTGGCAGTAACTGCATTTCCAGCAGTGGCTGATAGTCCTGAGTCTTTAGTGGCCGTGCAGCCGATCAGTACTAAGCTAGCTATGAGTAGTCCAGCTAAAAAGACTTTTGACCTAAAGAATTGACGATTCATCTGACCCTCTTAATTTGAAGACTGTAGGTAGTGAGGCTTGGCGTTTAAAGGTGTTGTCTATCAGAAGATAGCGTACGTTTTTGATGGTTCGCTGACTAATCGAGTGTAGCCAGTAGAAGAAGGTGTCACAGGATGTCAAAAACCCCTAAAAGGTAATAGGGTTATTCCGTCTACTTTTGAAGCTGTCGAGTGAACCTGTCTACCCAATATTTCTCTATTGCCAGCATAACGGTATAAGGGTTCAGATTGTAGTTGAAGATTGTACATATGTAGTCAGGACTCGATATCTAGTACGAAACATTTATAAGGCTATTGGTGCTGTTCAACAAGTTCTCAAGTTTGCTTACATTTTTTTGTATTTTGCTGATTGGATGGACTAGCTATGCAACAAGTTTCTTCTATTGCCACTCTCTATTACCACTCTAAAGAGTGATAGCGGATTGTCTACAACTCTGTAAGCTATTGAAAGTATCAATAAAGACGAAGAAGTGAACTATCTTCTAGGGCTACTGAATAGCAGTATCGTAAACAATATGTTTCCACCTGCTTGGCACTGTAGTTTTGATATTTGTTGTTTGACCAGTGCTTACATACCTGGTATATGAAGAAATATACCAGGTATGTGAAGAAACTTACGCAGTTGATCTACCAGAGATCATTAAGGAATTTTCGTTCTACTCAAGGCAACTGAATGCTCACATTGTTAGACACTCTGAAGACCTCGAGCGAGAATCTAGTGCTAGCGGGCGATCAACTGTTGCTAACGAAGAAATAGGAGCTTCTTTGTTTTGTCTATCGGCATACATTGGAAGAGAAGATTATGGTTAAGAAGTTGAAGTACGCTGCGGCAGGACTGGCTAGTGCTATAGCCTTGCTCGCGATCTGGGGGTTTATCGAACCGCGCTTCCTCAATACCGAGAAAGAAGTCGCTGAGATTCCGAATCTTCCGGCTAGCTGGGAAGGAAAACAAATTGGTCAGCTGTCAGACTTTCAAATTGGCATGTGGGCTGGTAATCCAGGTACCGCACGGCGCAGCGTTGAGCAGATGATTGAAGCAAATCCTGCTGCCGTATTAATTAGCGGCGACTTCATCTACCACGCTGAGCCTAACCCCGAAGAAGAAATTGAGGTAGCCGTTAGCATCGTTAGGCCGCTAGTAGAAGCAGGCATCCCGACCTACGCCGTCTTGGGCAACCACGACTACGGCATGAGCAGCAAAAAAGCTAATCCTGGTGAGCAGCTAGCTAGCAGCTTGGAAACCGAGCTAGAAGCCGCTGGTGTCGTAGTCCTCGAAAACGAATCTGTTGCTATGCAGCTACCAGAGAGCGACGAACCTCTCTACTTGGTCGCGGTTGATTCTCTATGGTCGAATGACGACAACGTAGATGCGGCGCTATCGGATGTTCCCGAAGGCAGTCCTAGAGTGGCGCTGATGCACAATCCAGATAGCTTTGAACTTTTCCCGGCGAACACTGCTCCGCTGGCGGTATCAGGTCACACGCATGGAGGGCAGATTCGATTGCCGAACTCGCCACAGTGGTCTTGGCTACGATTCACACAAAACGATAAGGTGTACGCCGACGGCTGGGCGAAAGGCTATGGAAAGGAAGGTAACAACCTATACGTTAACGTCGGTATCGGGATGAGCATTATCCCTATTCGAGTGTTCTGTCCACCAGAGATGACGCTTTTCACGCTTGAAAGCTAGATCTATGTAAGGGGGCATGAGCAGAGATAGAACAGAATGCCGCAAAGAACCTGCACTAGAGCTTTGCGGCATTCTACAATCGTTTTCTACTTAACTCTAGCCGAAGCGTACGCCTCTTAGACCGTACGAATAGCACGATAGTCGCTTAGAACCGTCATACAAGATGCCTATCGAGCCTATCGGCAGAGGGATGCCAGTCTACCCCTTTATCTTGCATAGTAGCCAAAACGATAGCAGCGCGAAAGCGACTAAGAAGCGGTTATGGCTCAAAAATACAAGACAGTTGTACCAGGGGGCGTACGCACAATTTCCCATAGATTTTGGCAAGATAGCCGCTCTCTGCCAGACGCTGCCTGGACTCGGTGGTGGAAGACACTAGCAATCGGCCTGGGCTTGTGTGCCTTCGTTGCCTACGTGCTCACTCGATTTGCTATGGGCTGGGAACAGGCTTGGATGCAAGCATGGGATGAAAAATGGCTAATGCTTTGGCAAGAGCGATCGCCGCTGAGCTTTGCCAAGGGCGTTACCTGGGAATCACCAGGAAATTTGGTCGGTATGCTACCTGTTTTTCTGACGTTGACCGCGCTGACTGCCTGGTTTAGGCAGCCGTTGATTACGGCGACTGTTATCGCCACTTACGTCGGCCAGTTTGCCTTGGTCTGGATTAGCTGGGGGACTTGGAGCCGCGATCGCCCTAATTTAATTGCCGATGGTCTAGCCGCGCCCAGTCTTCACTCATTTCCCTCTGGCCATGTCGTTGTTGCAATCACAATGTACGGTCTAATTTTTTATCTATGGCAAAGGACCTCGCAAAATTGGCTAGAGAAGGTAGCTGCGATCGCATTTGGTACGCTCTGGATTGGCCTGATAACTCTATCAAGACTTGCGCTAGGCGCTCACTGGCCTAGCGATGTGCTTGCCTCACTTCTGATTGGTAGTCTCTGGCTAGTCACAGTCATCACAGCCTTAGAAAGAGCCCTACACGCTGTCAATCGGTCAAACAGATTATCAAAAGCAGACGCTTAAAGAAAGTAATCTAAACCCAACAGAGCTTTGCAAAACCTCTAGGCTCGAAATTTCTACATCGCCCCGCCAACAGTATCCGTTACGACTCAAGGGCGACCATACAGACTCAGATTTGCAAAATACACATTTATAGGTAGTTATGACCCATCAACCACTAAGAAAATCTAGCAGCGATACCGCCAAATGGATCGAGGTTTTAGCCCGCTTTGGGTACGCCGCGAAGGGTATTGTCTACGCCATAGTAGGCTTGTTGGCAATTCAAGCGGCCTTCAACTGGGGCGGTAAAACCACAGGCTCAACCGGCGCGTTCGAGACTATCGCCAACCAGCCTTTTGGCAAAACAATGCTGTTCTTGGTTGCCGTTGGTTTATTGGGATACGTCCTTTGGCGCTTTGTATCCGCCATCTTTGACCCCGAGCACAACGAAGAGGGTGCTAAAAATATCCTTCGCCGCCTGTCTTATGCAGTCAGTGGATTAGTCTATGGGGGCTTAGCCCTTACCGCATTCAAAATTGCATTCAGCAGTGGCTCATCACCTGACGGCAGCGGCAGTAGCTCTAACCAGCAAACAGCGACCCTACTATCTCAACCCTTTGGTCGCTGGTTAGTCGGGCTAGTCGCAGCGGCCACTGTAGCCTATGGATTCTTCTGCATTTATCGCGGCATTAAAATCAAGTTCCGCAAGAAGCTGAAGCTGTCTGAGATGAGTCAAACAGAACAAACTTGGGCAGTTCGCATCGGACGGTTTGGACTCATTTGTAAAGGCATCGTCTCCACAATTGTGGGCTATTTCTTTGCACAGGCGGCGCGATCTGCTGACGCTAGCGAGGCCAAAACAACAGCCGGAGCATTACAGGTCATTCAGCAACAGCCTTTTGGCAGTTTTTTGATGGGTATCATCGCGTTTGGAATGTTAGCCTATGGTATCCACCTGATGGTTCAGGCACGCTACCGGCGCATTTCTCCTGAACAACAGTAAAGCCGTTTCGCCTGTCTCACTTGCCTTTTTCTTTGAGCTGACTAAGCTTAATCTGCTTTGCAATACACTCGACGCAGAGATAGAGAGATCTCATCAGCTCAGAATCCTCTTCATACCCCGCAGGGACTAAGTTAGAAAGCCGCTGAGTTTGGCTGATACTTTCCATATATTCCCATTCTCTGGCGCTGCCATCATCTGGATAGATGCCTATAGCCATCCCACCGTACTGTTGCATAACATCGAAGCACGGCACATCAGAAGCGCCGTCGCCCACATATATCACTTGACTTAGTGGAATATACAGGTCTGCCTGAGGCAAACTGGAATAATTATAGATTAGATCGGTTTCGTTGTCAGAGTCTTCGATGCCTTTAGAGATATAGTACAGATAGCGCGTCTTTTCCGTGTGCGTCATCTGCTTTTTTATAAACTCAACTGTGCCTGTCTCGCCGTAATGAAACTCGCAGCCCCACATCCGCTTGAAATCCTTAGCGATCGCCGTATTACGCGGAATATCTACAAAGCCACCCGAGACCAAATAGAACTCAAGCTCGATATCATCGCCAATATCATGGATTCTCTGCTGTAGCCGCTCAAAAAGCTTGTCTGTTCCTTCGTATAGCTGAATATTCTGTCCGACTTCGGCCAGCTTATCTTGAGTGATCTTATCGTCTCGCTGTTGAGACTCCTGAATCAAGCTGTAGGCTCTAGCTAGATACTTTTCCCATCCCTGCTGCACCAGAGTCTCTACCCGGCTCTCTTTAAACTCTTTTGGATCGAGTCCACAGCTTTCTAGTAAAACAGCAAAGCTATCTCTTGGTGTTAGCGTTTCGTCGAAGTCAAAGACAACTGCGATTCTTTTAGTCGTTACTCTAGTTGCTTGCTGCATATGGTGAGGTGAGGTAAACAAAGAGAGTGCCCAGCAGATATTCTACCAGGCACCCGTTTGAAAGTGGCTTATTTATCAAGACAGCAATAGCACTAATACAAGTGCTGCCATAACAAGTGCTGCCATAAGCTACATAGCAGAAGGATAGACTTCATCAGCAACGAAGACAGGCTTTTCAGTATATTCTGCTTCTACTTGCTCTTGGACAGACAAATCCCAAGTGAGATCATAATCAGTGTCGAACTCCGCCTTTACATAGGGGCGTAGTACGCCTGTAACAGTCACCTCTTCTCCATCTTGAGCCTGAGGCGATGCCATCATCGATATCACTAGCAGATCGTCACCCCCGAAGAGTTCTTCTTCGTCTAGAGTGAAGGTGTTGCCATCGAGCTTGTCTTCTATCTCACCAGCAACAGCGATCCTTTTGTTGTAGTAGGCTTCTGGATTAGCGGTGATGTCACCGGGGTCCGGGGAAAGTGCGATAGATTGCGCAACAACGACGGGACGATTTTCGTAGTCAGCGTACAGAGTAGGATCTAGGGCTAGTCCATATTCGGTCTCAAAGTCAGCAATGACAAGCTGTTGCACTTCACCAGTCACCTGTACGTCGGTGTCGTCACCCTCTATCAGCACGAACGGCTCGCCAGATGCGTTGATAACCAAGACATCCTCACCACCGAACAGCTGATTGTCTTCCAGTAAGAAAGAAGTGTCATCTACAGTTTCTTCAACTTCTGCGCGAACAGAAACCGTCTGACCGATCAGACCCTCTGCGCCGTCAGAAAGTTCTTCAGTGGTGACATTTTCTGTCGCTTCTTCCTGTGTAGTTACCTCCGAAGGCGTTTCGGTACAGGCTGCAAGCGTAACCATAGAGGCTGCTAGCAGTAGACCCGTTGTTCGCTGCCAAGAAAGTTTTTTCGAGAAGCTAATCATTTTTGTTGTGTATCCTTTTTCTAAACATTCCACTACAGAGTACGAGTAAGCGTGTCTTAAAATCTCCGCCTATGGAATGATAGATTGCATAAAAACTTAAGAGTTACAACAATGTAATCAAGCTCCTGAATGTAATCAAGCTCCGGTAAAAGGTGTCTTTCTTAGTTATCTAAATTTATCTAAATACTTACAAGCATAACATACAGCAGCACTATGAGAACAGCGAATGTTGTGCTCTCCATCAGATGTTTTTCGGCTGGATCTAACAGCTTTAAGTTAGTCTACACATGTTGAGAGAAATTCCTAATCTAGTTAGTCTGACAGACAATTATGAAATGGGAATGAAATAGGTTTTGGCTTGGTAGTTTGCTGAAGGGCTTGAGCTGTGAGGAGTTAATGATTGCGGAGAGTGTTCAAAGATGGAAGCTACGAATCGCCTTAAAATTAGGGAGGTTTCTAGACAGACGGACGCTGCGGTAGGTGCGTTGTGCTATTACGAGAGCTTAGGGTTGCTTAAGTCCAAGTGAGGCGAAAACGGCTACCGTTGTTATTCGCCAGAAGCTATTCAGTAAGTGAAGTTTACTGAGAAAGCTCAATCCCTAGGATTCTCATCAGACGATATCAGCGAGGTGTTGAATGTCCACCAATGAGGAGACATTCCGTGTGATCTGGTGCGGTCAATCTTGCAGGAGAGGAGCGATAAACTTGGATCTCAAATCCAAGAAATGAAGACGTTCCAGACAGGGCTGGAACAATATCAAGATAGCTGGGCGGACTCTAAGCCTCATCCAGAACCTGGTGATATCTGTCCCCTTATTGAGACAGTCCCTTTAGACTTTTGAAGATTAGAGTTTTGGATATATAGCTCAGGTTTCATCCTGATTTCATATTCGGATGCTAGCGCGGCGCTCAATCTCCGCAACGTTCCTAGCCTCGGAATAACTGCGAATATTGGAATATATCTTCTTATTCGTCTAAATTCCGCTTGACACTAAAGTAAGGTGTAGAGTTTATTCTTGGCTTAGCACTTTGTTGCTGAGCCCAAATTCAAGACATTTAAACGCGACGGAATTCAGGAGGTGCAGCCTATGCGTGTTTTGCTGGCCGAAGATGAACCTGATCTGGGTCGAGCTATCAAGCGCGTGCTTGCTCAGGAAGGATATGTAGTGGACTGGGTGCAATCGGGAGATGAGGCACTAAGCTTTCTAGAATGCGATGTTCATATCTATGAGGTGTGTGTTTTTGATTGGATGCTGCCGGAGATGACTGGTATTGAACTGTGCCAGTGGCTGCGACGGCAGTCGTCAGCGCTGCCTGTACTGATGCTGACGGCTAAAGACAAAGTTGAGGATCGCATTACCGGGCTAGATGCGGGTGCGGATGATTACCTAGTGAAGCCCTTTAGTATGGCTGAGCTGTTGGCTCGGCTGCGGGCGCTGAGGCGGCGATCGCCCGAATTTAAGTCGGCCCAGCTTCAAATAGGGTCACTGCTGCTGGACTATGACCGGCGGATTGCCATACTTCATCCAGGGGAAACGACAGAATCTCTCATTGAACTTACTCAAAAAGAATTCTTGCTGCTGCGATATTTGATGGAGCACCCTAGCCAGATTGTTACTCGCGATCAGGTGCTGAACCAGCTGTGGGAGATGGGCGCAGAACCCAACAGCAACGTAGTGGCTGCGCAGATGCGATTGCTACGGCGTAAGCTAGGAGAATACGGCTATCTAATCGAAACTGTCTATGGCATGGGATATCGTTTCAACCGTCCTGAATAGATCTGCTGAGAAACCAGTTCCCACTAGGCACAATAGTGGATCTCAACATCAGCTTTTTCGTCGGTCTCGGCTGCGCTTAGCCACGTGGTATGCCGGGGTGATGGGGACCATTTTGACGCTTTTGGGGTTAGGTGTGTATCGGGCGATCGCACATGCCCATGAGGTGACGCTTGATCGCGAAGTAAAATCAGTCGCTGACGCCATTCATGATGCAATAGAGGCCAATGTCTCCAACCCAGCTCAGCTCAGCCAAGTGCCTTCTCAGCTATTACCCGACTTGTGTTTATCAAACGAGTCTTGTACAGAACCGGCGACTAGACCCTCTAACAGCTTGCACGCTCGTTCACAGCAGTCATCTCAATACGACTACTACATTCGGATTGTAGATCCGGCAGGCACACTGCTTGCGACAGCAGGCATCCGACCTGAAGGGCTAGCCGTAAGCCCGCCAGTCCCAGCTTGGCAGTCTCTTACAGACGGCAACGGTGAGGAATATCACCAGATAGCGCTCCCGCTAGATACCGGCAGCCAAGGGATTTGGGCTTATCTACTGGTAGGACGATCTTTTCAAGATTTCGATCGATATTTAGCTTCAGTGCGCTGGAGCCTCCTGATAGGACTGCTGCTGTCACTAGCGCTAGTAACGGCTGCAAGCTGGTGGCTAGCTGCCTTAGCCATGCGACCCATTTATCAGTCATACAATCAGATTCAACAGTTCACAGCTGATGCGGCCCACGAGCTACGCACGCCGCTAGCCGCTATTCGAGCGACGGTAGAATCGGGACTCAGACTGCCAAATCTATCAGAAGAAGAAGCTCAAGAGACTTTGAAAGTGGTCAACCGTCAAAGTCAGAGGCTGACGACGCTAGTGAGCGATTTACTGTTGTTGTCCCGGCTAGATAGCAACAAGCGTCCGCTGGTAAAAACTAATTGTTGCTTACAAGACTTGATCAGCGACATTGTTGAAGAGATGGCTGCTTTCGCTATTGCAGAAGATATTGCCCTGGTGGTTGATTTTCAGACGCCGACGCCTTTGGTAGTATCTGGCGATGAAGAACAGCTTTATCGAATTGTGCTGAATCTGGTAAACAACGCTATCACCTACACGCCAGCGGGCGGTCAAGTCACGCTGACGCTTCAACGCTATCAGCAGCAAGCACTGATTCTAGTAGCTGATACGGGTATTGGGATCGCGCTTGAGCAACAGGCTAAGATTTTTGACCGCTTTTATCGTGTGGATGCGGCAAGGGTGGGACAGGCGGGTAATTCTGGATTGGGACTTGCGATCGCATCTGCCATTGCCAAAGCCCATCACGGCACCCTTACCGTCAGCAGTCAACCTGGTCGAGGTAGCGCTTTCGCTGTTCATCTGCCGCTGTCAACATAAATTTTTCGCACCCCTTTGGCCACAAAAATAGCTGAGCTATTGCCTTACCAACTCATTCACCCTATCAGCGTCACCAACAGCCCACCTGCTAACCATACGTAAGCCGCTAAAGCCAGCCATCGCGCTCGGCTGCCAGCGTCTTTTTCCCTGCGAACTAATTGATAATTATTCCTGTTAGTGGCATGATGGATTCACGTCCTACTTTTCCAAGTCTTAGTAGTTTGATCCCCTCGTTCTCAATCGGGAAACAGTAAGTATGATCTCAGCGGTTGGCAGTCGTTTCTTTGAGTGGATAGGGTTCAATGGCCTTAAATCCAGGCAGCTCAGCAAGTCAGATAGTGCGCTGACAAACCGACAGGCCGTGGCACCTGTTAATGCAGAGTCCATCGTCTTTCCACTCTCAGCAGCCGTGACGGGCGATCGCCTCCAGATCGTCTCTCTTGACAGCGATGCAGCTAGCAGCCGACTGCGGGGAATGGGCCTTATTCCTGGCGTTGTGCTCAATGTGATGAGCGCCGTCAGCAGCGGGCCGATGGTAGTCGCTCTCAACCACGGTCGACTGGGCCTAGGGCCTGATATGACCAAACGCATTCAGGTGATGCCGCTGAACGAATCGGCTACGGCTGCTGTGACTACCCTACAAACGCTGGAGATTGGCAGCACTGCCCGTGTGGCCGGATACGCCGCCACTTCTGGCCCATACAGACGCAAATTATTGGCAATGGGCTTCACTAAGGGCACCGAATTTACCCTGACCCGTCGGGCTCCGCTGGGCGACCCGGTAGAAGTAAAAATCCGAGGCTTTCGCCTGAGCCTACGCAAACACGAAGCCGATGCCCTACTGGTGACGCCCGTGCTGAAGGCTGTGAACCAGGATTTACAACAGCCGCTCAGGCAACCAGTTAGGCAGCCACTCAGTCAAGCACCCGGGCAAGCACTCGGGCAAGGTTCCACCCATGGCTAACCCCATTGTCGGGCTGGTTGGCAATCCCAACTGCGGCAAAACAACACTGTTCAACGCGCTAACTGGCGCGAATCAGCGGGTAGGAAACTGGCCGGGGGTGACGGTCGAGCGCAAGGAAGGTCGCTACCGCCATCGAGACCAGGAGATTGTTGTCGTCGATTTGCCCGGGGTGTATTCGCTAGATGCAGAAGATGCCGCCACGGGTTTAGATGAGCTGGTCGCCCGAGACTATTTGCTCAGCGGTGAAGCTGATGTCATTATCAACATTTTGGATGCCTCTAACCTGGAGCGTAATCTGTATCTCACCACCCAAATTTTAGAGATGGGCGTACCGCTAATTGTGGGGCTCAACATGGTGGACGTGGCGAAAAAGCGCGATATCCGAATTGATGTGCTGGCTCTAGCTGAGAAGTTGGGCTGCCCGGTGATCCCCTTGAGTGCAGCGTCTGGGCAGGGCGTGCCTAAGCTAAAAGGCTGTATTGGAGCGCGGGTGATCGATCCGGCTGTGCCCAGCGCAAAGGTTAGCTATGCGCCAGAAGTGGAAGCGGCGATCGCATCTCTTCTGCCTCTTTTACAACAACACTCTCCTAGCCAAGTCGATCTCCGCTGGAGCGCTCTCAGGCTTTTAAACGACGAATCCGGTAGTGCCATAGAACTCCAAAATCCGGCAGTTGCCCAAGCGGTCAGCACCCATCGCGAATCAATTCAGCTCACGCTACAAGAAGATGTTGATCTGATTATTGCCGACTATCGCTACAGCTTTATCCGCAGTCTAGTAGAGCGCGTAGTGGCTTCTAGCAGCGTGGTCAAAGCGAATGTGTCCGACCGGCTTGATCGCATCGTGCTCAGCCGCTGGGGAGGCATTCCCATTTTTCTCGCGGTCATGTATCTGATGTTTACGGTATCGATCAACATTGGCGGAGCCTTTATCGACTTTTTTGATATTGCCTTTGCCACTGTTTTTGTAGATGGGACGGCTTACGTTCTGGGCGCGTTGAACGCACCGGGCTGGCTGATTGGGCTGTTGGCCGATGGGGTAGGCGGCGGCATCCAGACCACGGCGACCTTTATCCCGCAAATTCTGTTCTTGTTTGTCTTTATGTCAGCCCTAGAAGACTCGGGATACATGGCTAGAGCCGCCTTTGTAATGGATCGGCTGATGCGCTTTGTGGGTTTGCCAGGAAAGTCTTTTGTGCCGATGCTGGTGGGGTTTGGCTGCAATATTCCGGGGGTGATGGCGACTCGGACTTTGGAGAATCAGCGCGATCGCTTTATGACGATCATGATGAACCCGTTCATGTCTTGTAGCGCTCGGCTCACGGTGTATGCCCTCTTTTGCGCCGCGTTCTTTCCCGTGGGTGGACAGAACAAAGTCATGGGCCTGTATGTCCTAGGCATTCTCGCCGCCATCTTTACCGGACTTGTGCTCAAGCACACCCTTTTGCCTGGAGACGTTGCCCCTTTTGTCATGGAGCTGCCCCCTTACCATGTGCCTCAGCTCAAAAGTGTTCTATTTCGCGGCTGGGAAAAAACCAGGGCGTTTGTCACCAAAGCCGGTAAAGCCATTGTGATTATGGTGATGATTCTCGGCTTTTTGAACTCTGTTGGCACCGACGGTTCCTTTGGCAAACAAAACTCTCAGGGTTCTATCTTGAGCGCCGTGGGCCGAACGATTACCCCCGTATTTACGCCTTTGGGAATTACCCAGGAGAACTGGCCTGCGACCGTTGGGCTAATGACTGGCGTATTCGCCAAAGAAGTCATGGTCGGTACGCTCAATTCTCTCTATGGGGAGCTGGCGCAAGAGAATGCTGTCGCTGTCGCCTCACCGGATGACCCGGCTCGAACCAGTCAGCCTGCCTACAGCTTTTGGGGCGGTATGGGCGCAGCTGCTGTGAGTATTCCTAACAATTTGATTGGTCAGATGCCTAGCCTGCTGCTCGATCCGCTGGGACTTGGCAGCGCTAAGACCACTGGCCTCACCTCAGCCGAAATTGCTAGAAACAGCGATCAGGCCAAAGCTGTTGCAGCGGCGCAGGGCGTTTCTGTCAGCACGTTTGGGCAAATGTCTCAACGCTTTGGCGACAATAAAGCTGCGTTTGCCTATCTGTTGTTTGTACTGCTCTACTTCCCCTGCGTCTCCGCGACGGCGGCGATTTATCGAGAGACAAATCTAGGCTGGACGGTGTTTATAGGTAGCTGGACGACGGGTATGGCTTACTGGGTTTCGGTAGCGTATTACCAAATGGCGACCTTTGCTGTTCATCCCCTATCTTCCGGACTGTGGCTGTCGGGATTGGGGATGGTGTTGGCGGCTGTGCTGCTGGGCCTGAAGCTAGCGAGTCCAGAGGCGCGGCGTCAGCGGGCCGCGATAAAAGGGCAACTATAAAAGGGCAAGTGCAGAAAGATAAGTACAGAAGGATCAGCACAGAATGGTTATTACAGAACTGCAACAGTATTTGCGCGATCGCCCTAAAGTCTCTATGGCCGAACTACAGCTTCACTTTGGCATGGAGCCCGACCCGCTGCGAGACATTTTGAACAGGCTCATCCGCAAAGGCCGGGTGCTGCGCGAAGATGGCAAGCTATGCGGCGGTTGTCGTAGCTGCGCTGCTGAAGCGATTGAGTTTTATGAGTGGGTGCGGCATCCCACTTTGCCTTTCCCAACTTTGTCACAAAGTTGACATGATGTGATGATTCTACCCGTTTCTGATCCAATCTCTAGCCCAAGAGCATTCAATAGTAATCTCGAAGGAGTCAATAGTCCTATGTCTCTGCAAACAGCATCAGATCAGACAACGCCCTATGCTTTGACAATGGCCGAAGTGTCTCAAGATGAGGCGAGTGAGCCTGCTTTCTACTGTACTGAGTCCACTGAAAATGAGTCTACTGCCTCGACAGTTGATTTTGTTCCTCTTTTTGATGATCCTTTGTATTAACTGTCTTCCCTTTCGTTTCTAATAGAACAGCGTCTGTCATCTGCGATAGGCGCTGTTTTTGAAGATTTGGCAAAGGCTGTATGTTTGACATCTATCCAGTCCGCTTTAATTACACGCTTTCTCAAGCGGATCTCATCAACTTCTTAATCTTTTTCGATAATGTTGAATCGTCGTCATCAATCAGCTCAGTCTAAGACAGAGCTTTCTCAGCATTCGCCTAAGAACCCTCGGGTAGAAGCCTTTCAAACTGTCGGCTTAAGTATTGTGCTGGCATTTGGCATTCGGACGTTTGTAGCAGAAGCCCGCTACATTCCGTCGGGCTCAATGCTGCCGACGCTAGAAATCCACGATCGGCTCATCATCGAAAAAATCAGCCACCACTTTCACCCTCCTGGGCCGGGCGATCGCATTATCGGACGCGCTAGCGTTCGGTTCTGGCCACTCAACCGCTTGGCCTACATAGCCGCTCCGACCTATTACACTAGCGCGAACCAAAAATAGCGCCGTCGTACAGGGAGAAATAAGCAACAAAAAATAGGACAGATCGTGTGATCTGCCTTGAAAGAGGTGTCAAGGAGTATCGAAATGACTAGAGCCACCTAGGAAGGCTCAATGTCTTTCGTTCTCACCTGTATGGGTACTTTAGCTGGCCTCCGTGACACAGATGTATTGGTCTTGTGTTTTTGTTGTGACAAATTCATCTTGATTTAGCCCTCAGGTTGATGTACTGCAAACAGCTGAGTTTGCGCTCGTACAAAAGAAAAATGATATGCTAATATTTAGCATACGTAATAAACTCTCTATGTCAGCGATATCTCGATCTAAACTCAATGGTGCTGACACTGAAACACCTGTGTGGAAGCAGGTGGTAGCCCCTTACAGTTTGGGCTATCGGATTCGGCTACTCTCTCAGCTGATGGGGCGATCGCTTCAACAGCGGTTAGAACCCTATGGACTCACGCCTTTTCACTGGCTGGTGCTGTGCTGCCTGTGGGAACAAGATGGACTAGCCACCTCGGATATTGTGGAGCGCCTGAAGCAAGTGGGTGGCACGATGACGGGGGTAATCAGCCGGATGGAAGAGCGAGAGCTGGTGTATAGAGAGCAGGATGAGCGCGATCGCCGCATTTGGCGGGTGTGGCTCACCCAAACCGGATGGCAGCTCCAGAACGAACTGCCTGAAGTGGCCACTCAGCACCGTCTGCAGGTACTGAGCGGGTTTTCAGAAGTAGAACAGAAGCAGTTTTCTGACTTTGTAGATCGAGCAATCTCGAACCTAGGCGACTAGCTAAACGACTGGCAAAAGTTCCTAGCCCGACCTTAGAAGAATCGCTTTTTCAACCAATCTCTATCATTAAGCTGATGAGCATTCCAGCAACCCGCTCTAATATTACGCATGCTAAATAAAATCTTTCACTTAAATTCATCCTCCCTATCCACAGGAGACTAAAATGTCTAAACTCCTTGATTCTGACGCAGCCAGCACTCGTAACGGTCACCAGTTAGTCTCACCTTCTACAAAACAGAAGCTACCCACAGATCCGTTCAAATCAGACTCGCCCGCATCGCCTTCTACTTCCCCGGCTAAAGAAAATAGCGAAGCGCCAGCCGCTAAAACGTCAGCGCCAGAGGCTCCGCCAAACCCCTCTAAGAAATCTCGTCGCCCGCCACCGGCTGTTTTATTCGGGCTAGGCGTAGCGTTGGTTGTAGGCGGTATATTTGGCTGGCGCTGGTGGCAGTATGCCTCTACGCATGTCAGCACCGACGATGCGCAGCTCCAGGGCCACGTATATCAAATTAGCGCCCGAACCACTGGCACCGTTCAGCAGGTAGCCGTTGCCGATAATGAATCAGTGAAAGCGGGTCAGCTCCTCGTGCAGCTTGACACCCAGGATTTTCAGGCCAAGGTAGATCAAGCTCAGGCCGCGCTCACAGCCGCTCAACAGCAGGCTAAGGCAGCTCAGGTCGGCATTGTCCAGGCTGATGCCAATACCGGCGCCCAAACAACCAGCGCCCAAGGTGCAATCTCCAACGCCAGCGCGGGCATTGCCGCTGCCCAGGCCGGACTCACCACGGCTAGAGCGGGCGTGCCCGTTGCCCAATCCGAATTAGACAAAGCAGGCGCGACCCTACAAAAAGCGCAAACCGACTACGACCGCTATCAGACGCTATTTAGCCAGGGCGCGGTATCCGCCCAAGACCGCGACGCCGCCCGCCAAGCCTACGAAGTAGCACAGGCTCAGCAGGCCGAGGACCAGCAGCAGGTGCAGCAGTCTCAGGCCGCAGTTCGGCAGGCTCAGGCCGACATTGCCAAAGCCCAAGCCGGACTGGTTTCGAGTCAGGGCACTTTGCAGCAGGCCCGGGCGGGCGGACTGCAGTCTTCGGTCAACAGCAGTCAGTATGCAGCCGCACAGGCTCAGGTAACGGAGGCGCAAGCTAGCCTCAAAGCCGCTCAGCTTCAGCTTAGCTACACCCAAATCAAAGCGCCCGAAGCAGGCGTGATTGGAGCCAAGTCAGTTGAGCCAGGCGTTCAGGTTGAGCCAGGTCAGCCGCTGATGGCCGTCGTAGGGCAAGACTTTTGGATAGTTGCCAACTTCAAGGAAACTCAGCTAGCGGACATGCACCCCGGTGAAGCGGTGAGTGTAAAGCTAGACGCGCTAGGCGACCAGGTTTTGACCGGTCATGTAGAAAGTTTGTCGCCTGCTTCGGGATCGCAGTTTGCCCTACTGCCGCCAGACAACGCCACCGGCAACTTCACCAAAGTCGTGCAGCGAATTCCGATCAAGATCGTACTAGATCCTGACAGTCTAAACGGCAACGCCGCACTGCTCGCGCCAGGAATGTCAGCGACAGTCAGCGTCGATATTTCCAGCGAGATGGCTCAACCCGGGACAAAATAGAACAATCAGGAAAATCATCATGGCCACAGCAGTCTCTCAGCGATCGCCTGACGTGTCCTTTAAAGATTGGATTGGCATTGCCGCTACCTTGCTAGGGGCATTCATGGCCGTCCTAGACATCCAAATTACTAACGCTTCTCTCAACGAGATTCAGGCATCACTGAGCGCCACTTTGGAAGAAGGCTCCTGGATTTCGACCTCTTATCTGGTTGCCGAGATTGTGGTTATTCCACTTACGGGCTGGCTTTCTGGTGTTTTCTCCATTCGCCGCTATCTGCTGGTAAATGCCTCGCTTTTTCTCTTTTTCTCGGTGGCCTGTGCCTTTGCTTCATCCCTGCCGATGATGATCATATTTAGAGCTGCGCAGGGCTTCACTGGCGGTGTCCTGATTCCAATTGCGTTCACCGTTATTTTGACTACCCTGCCATCTGCCAAACAGCCGATTGGACTGGCGCTGTTTGGCATTACCGCCACTTTTGCGCCTTCTATTGGCCCTGCCATCGGCGGCTGGCTCACCGATCACTATAGCTGGCACTATATCTTTTATCTCAACTTAGTTCCCGGTGCGCTCTTAATAGCAGGCGTTTGGTACGCTTTGCCGGGTAAGCCCATGCAGCTTCATCTGCTCAACAAAGGAGACTGGTACGGGATTGCAACAATGGCCATTGGTCTAGGCTCATTAGAAGTTGTTTTAGAAGAAGGCAATCGCAAGGACTGGTTTAGCTCTGATTTAATTTTGCGATTGGCAATCGTGGCTGCCATTTCGCTTAGCCTATTTCTAGCGATCGAATTTACCCGCAGAGAGCCGTTCATCAACCTGAGGCTCCTCGGTCAGCGCAACTTTGGGCTGTCGTTTTTTATCACGCTGGCGCTGGGGCTAGGGCTGTATGGTTCAGTGTTTATTCTGCCGCTGTTTCTCACTCAAATTCAGGACTACAACGCCACTCAAATCGGCATAACGATTATGTGGGCCGGGTTCCCTCAGCTAGCGATAACGCCGTTTATCCCGCTGCTGATGAAGAAGTTTGACCTGCGATTCCTCACAGCCGTTGGTCTGAGTCTGTTTGCGGTGAGCTGTTTCATGAACTCTAATTTGACTGAGTATACGGGTACGCAGCAGCTAATTCCGTCGCAAATTGTGCGGGCAATGGGCCAGCCGCTAGTGCTCACGCCCCTTTCTAGTATTGCGACCGCAGGCATAGCGGTTAGTCAGGTTGGCTCGGCTTCGGCTCTGTTCAACATGGCCCGCAACCTGGGCGGCTCTACGGGTATTGCCGCTTTGGCAACGCTGCTTTCTCGCCGCGAGCAGTTTCACTCTAATCGACTAGGCGAGGCCATTTCTCTCTATAGTCCGCTCACACAGCAGCGGATTGATCAGCTCACGCAAAACTTTGCGAGTAGAGGAAGTTTTCCGGGTCAGGCGCACGATCAGGCGATCGCAGCTATCAGCAACACCGTTCGCACCCAGTCCACCATCATGGCCTACAACGACTGCTTTTATTTCATGGGCTGGGCTTTGATGATTAGTGCCCTGCTAGTACTGCTGTTCAAGAAAGCAACGCCGCGCAGTGGACCGCCTGCCGGTCACTAAAATTGCAACAGATACAACCACTTCATAGCAAAAAGTCCTCCCAATTCACTAAGAGGACTTTTCCAAGAAAGAATGGTGGCTTGGTAGAGGCCATAAAAAGACCTCTACTAAGCCTAAGGGACTCGCAAAATAACAAAGTCCCGGCTCGCCCTCTCCCCCAACTCCTCTCCCAAGACAACACTAAGCCAGGGAAAACGTGAAAAGCTATATCTGCGGAATGAGGTCTTCTAGGAGCAATAAAAAGGATAAATAGAAGGTCTTTCGCGATAGAGGTTGACTTCCAACACTTCACAAAATCTGCCGCTCATATGCAAGGCAAATCCAATTTTTCAACGTTCAAATTTTCTAAGCTTTTGTCTGCTGCTGCGATCGCGACTATATCAATAACGGCTATCTCGCTCAAACCGCTGCCTGCTCAAGCCCAAGTCAATACCCAGACGCAGCTACCAACTTCTGGCACCAGCGATCGCCAGGCTAGTATCAATGCCTTGCAAGGTACTCTTACCGAGCTACAGGCACTGCAGCTACAGACCAAGCAAGCCCACTGGAATGTCTCGGGCACGCTATATTATCCATTGCACGAAATGTTGCAAGAGCACTATGAAAAAATCAGCAAAGATGCAGACATGGTAGCCGAGCGCCTGCTATCGATTGGTGCCTCATCAGACGGTCGCGCTCCGACCATCGTTCAAACTAGCAACCTCCCCGAAATCCCCGGTGGCTTTATTGACGATGCGCAGGTACTGACTTTCTTTATTAATCAGTACGAGCGCGTTGGTGAAAGGCTCTACGACCGCATCAAAGCAGTAGAAGACGCTGACCCAACGTCAGCTAACATTTTACAAGAAGTCGAGGGCGATATAGAGGTCTATCAGTGGCAGGTTCGCGCTGAGTTCCAGCCAACGCCTGCTGATCCAAATAATGGCGTCGATATCAACAACCAGCCCGTCAGGATTCCCGACAGCGTTAGATAGAACAGATTTCCTCGCTCTCGAATAGCCAGTCTCAGATAATCAGTCTTGAATCATCGGTAAGAGGCTGTTTCATAGCATCTTACCGACTACAGTGCGTTATGATAGCCTTGAAATTTTCAGCGCGTTGCGCTCTACAGCTTGTTACTGAAAACGCATAGTACAGCTATCGTCGGATGCATTCGTAAGACGGCTAGCCGTTCAGCCTTTAGTACGTAATTAGCAGACCAGTGCAGACAGCGTTTTTTTATACTGTCTGGTGACTCTGTGGCGATCGTTTTCCTCTGGCAGGTTGCTTGAGCTAGCGCGTTCGATCATTTCTGCCTGGGTGCGTAGCAGCGATCTCTCCTTTTCCGTACGGGTTTGCTGCGCGATGGTTGCGATCGCGTTGAGCAGCCGGATAGTGACAACTGTGCTGGTCTTGGCGTTTTCTCGAATCGGGTCGAAAGCAGCTTCAAATAGATGCTCAAATGTGACCGGCGCTGCGATAACTCGCAGCGCCCCTGATGGGTCAAAAAGGTAGCTATCTTGGCTAGATTTGTGCAGCAAGTGACAAAGCGAAACGCTGAGACGATCGATGCAGCGAATAGCCGTGTTGGGATCGGAGACTGAAGAAAGGGCGCGAATGGCAATCTCTACAATCTGGTCTACTGAGAACTCAACGTCATAGGTGGGTCGCCGCTGTTTACCAAGCGTGTAAGCTTGACAAACCTGTTCAGTTATTGAAAAAGAAAGGGGCCTTTTGCTAGCCACGTAAGCGATCAGACTACGCTCTACGACGAACTGCCCAGGGCGTTGAACAATCTTGATGACCAAATCGTGGTCATGTGCGATCGCCTTTAGTTTTTCCACATCAATCTGCTGTAGGTAGCCACTTTTTTTAGATAAAACACGGTTGGCTGCAGTTTCAAAATCAGTGGGCACCTCAGTTACGCTTCTTCTGTTTTTGACAGCGCTATCTTTTTTACTAGGCTCCAAGAACAGGCGATCAATTCCTTGCTCTAATTCGCTACCGATCGTTGCGATGATGTTATCGACATGGACCGCTTCGGTAATATGATGAACAAAATAAATCAGCACGATAGCGCTAATAATTGTTAGCAACAAGCCTACCGCCATCGATATTTGAGGGATAAAGCTAGCCGTCTTGCTATCGTCTATGCTCCCCTGCACTATCAGGCAATAGACAAAGGTTGCAGTCAAAAGTCCAAAGGTAGCTTGATTAACCATATCTTCCATGAAGTCTCGCAATACCCGAGGCCCAAACTGACTGGAAACCAAGCGCAAAGAAAAGATTGTAATAGAGAAAGTAGAGGCCGCCACGGTAATTGCCGCAAGTGCCATCATCTCAAGAAAAGCATCGGCGCTTCCTGCCTCCTTAGCAAAAAGCGCTCCGAACAGATGTATGCCTTCAACATGCGCTACTTTGTCGAGGCTGACAAAGGCGATCGCCATCGCCATACCCACTAAAATCATGCCTGTCGGCACTACCCAGAAACTGTAGCGTAGTGAGTCCTATAGTTTAGTCAAGCGGTTGAAATCTCCTATAAGCTTAAGGTTGGGTGAAAAACAGCAGGGTCCGGAACAATGCAGAAAACAAAAAGCTCATGCTGATTGATAGCGTGAGCTTTTGGGGATAAGCCTTTAACAATACGAGGTGTAGATGCGCATTTTAGAAGAAGAATTGAAGCAAAAACTTATGGTGTTGTTCTCGATCAGAGACTAACGCATGGTGCCGTTGTTAGGTGTCGAAGGCTGAGCCGTGTTTAAAGGTCGAGGCTGATCTCCGACTGGGACCGGCGTGCTTGCAGCGTGGTGGCTAGCGGCTAGCTGCGCACGATGCTGCCTTAAAATCCGTATGGTTGACGTTGGAGCAACACCGTTAACATCTAAGCTAGCTCTAGAAGCTAGGGCTGGGCCAGCTAACAAGGTAAAAGGAACAATTAACGGAGCTGCGATCAGCGCGCCTACAAAAATGCGTTTGAGTGAAAGCTTTTGAGTATTCATTTTGATATCTACTAAGAGCAGATGATTTAAGAGCAGATGATTGAATCAACAACTTCATAGTAGGTAGCAGGTGTGTCTGTTCCATGTGCGCTTTGTGGCAGTTCGATGACATTTGCTTGCGTGACTTTTATCTTCCACCTTGGACTTGGCATTCAAAGCGGCGCTATTGACTAGTTTATTCCACTCAAGCTCAAAGCATTCAATCTATAAACTCGAGTCAATTTGTCATATTCTGTTCACGCTGTAGCCATCTCTATTGATTACCTTGGCAGTGCCCTGTTAAACACGCTTTTTGTAGGACGTTCGATGGTCGTAGAGATTCTGATTATTCTGCTGGCCTCAAGCGCACTAATAGTGTGTGTAGTCAGGCTGATTGCTTACCTATTTCCTCATTCGGTCAAAGCCAATCGGTCTCGTCGGGCGCGATCGCAAAGACGTTTCAACCGTTCGACATTCAAACGCAAAGGTCCGCAGTAGTTCACGCATAAAAGTGAAGATCCTTCTAAGAAACTCGCTTTTGCAGCATAGCTTCTATTCTCTCTAAACGCTGCACAATCTTTCCCTCGATTTCATCGGGCATGTTCTCTGCTCGCTCTACTGTTAGACTGCCATTGGTTTCTAACAGGGCTCTGCTAACCTGATCGGGTGATTCAAAACCCTGTC
>CAWCWM010000012.1:0-87709 GCA_963799265.1 uncultured cyanobacterium | reverse complement strand
ACTGTGTTCTCTTTTCTATTAGGCTGTCTATCTGCCCAGTTAGTGAGTTGATGGAAGCTTTGAGAAAGTGATTTTCGAGGATGTATGTGGTGGGTGTAGGAGCGTCAACTGGAGCTGTGCTTGGTTGAATCCAGTAGCATTGATAGCCTAGTGCGGGAAGATCTGAAGCTAAGAAGGAAACTCGATGGGGCGATTGTTCATTCGACAGTTCGGGAGCAGTTTGGCATGGAATGATCTGTTGGTCTTGGTTGTAGACAGTCCAGTATAGGGATTGTTCCTTTGGATCGATTGTTGATAGGTCGAAGGTGATTACGGTGTCTCGTCGCCAGGTTAGTGGGTTGAAGATAATGATAGGCTTGGCGTTCGGATGAGGTGGATCGGGAAGCCGGATAGTGGTAGCGATCGCCCTCAAACTTTCGTCTAATACTCTTTGACCTATCTGTTGAACCCGTTCCCAACCTTTATTTGCTTCTACAAAAACTTCGGGGATGGAAGTACCTGGCAGAATGTCATGGAACTGATTGAAGAGTAGGGATTTCCATGCTGTTTCTATGTCGGCTTTTGGATAAGGGTGATTGGCTGTGAGCTGTGCGATTGTTGCGAAGACTTCTGCCTGGTAGAGGAGGTCTTCGCTCTGGCGGTTGTTGCGCTTTTGATCGGCGTGGGTGGTGTAGCAGCCGCGATGGAGTTCTAGGTAAAGTTCGTTTTGCCAAGTTGGGAGGTTGGTTTCAATTTGCTTTCCAACTTGGTCTAGCTGTCTGGCAGGAAGAGAGCCAATGTATTTGTTAGGACTTGTGAAGTTCAAGGTGGGGAAAAAGGGTGATCTCTTCCAACGCTGAGCTTTTTCTAGCATGTCTCGGGTGGGGCCACCGCCGTGATCGCCAAGTCCGGGAAGCCAGAGGGTGTTGGGAATGCCGGTATCGGTTTCCCAGTTTTTGGCGTGGGTGGACATTTTGATGGGATCGATGTCGGTGCCGATGGGGGGGAGCATAAGGCTGAGGATGCGGCTACCGTTGGGAGATTGCCACCAGAAGAGCTGGTGAGGAAATTCGGTGGTGTCGTTCCAGGAGAGTTTGAGGGTGGCGAAGGTTTCGATGCCGCCCTGGGTGAGAAGCTGAGGTAGCTGCCAGCAGAAGCCAAAGGAGTCGGGGAGCCAAGCGATTTTGCTGATTTGGCCAAACTTTTCTCGGCAGTAGCGTTGACCGTAGAGGATTTGGCGAACGATCGATTCTCCACTAATGATATTGAGTTCGGGTTCTATCCATAGTCCGGCGTCTATGCTCCAGGTGCCTGCTTTGACTTTGTTTTGGATCTGCGTAAAAAGTTCGGGGCGGTTGTGTTCTAGCCATTCGAAGAGGGCTGGGCTGGAGTGGGTGTAGGTGAGTTCGGGGAAGTCTTTTTGTAGGTTGAGGATGGAGCGGAAGGTGCGTTCGGCGGCGTTCCAGGTATCGGCGATGGGCCAGAGCCAGGCCATGTCAAGGTGGGCATGGCCGACGCACTGGATTTGTCTGGCTTTTAGCTGTGGGCTGTAGTGCCCTAGCGTTCGGCGGAGTTTGCTGAGGGACTGTTGGAAGGGGTGGATGGTTGCGGGGATGGGGATTTGCTCGGAGAGGTTGTCCCAGAGATTGAGGGCGTCTTCTGGGGATTGGGGATTGAGGATTGGGGAGAGGGTTTGCCAAGGGAGTTGGGCGATCGCACTCTCAATTTCTAACTGGCTATCGGGCTCTAGGGTGGCGAGGACGGTGAGTTCGTCGGCGATGAAGCTGGGTTCGGGGGTGGGGTGATGTGGGGGGAGTTCGTAGGTGAGGTGCGATCGCACTAGCGCGCCGTCGTCGTGACCGGGGCTGACTAATCGAATGGCAATTTGAAAAATTTGGCCGGGTTGAGCGCTGTCAGTAAGGCAGAGGCGGGTGAAGCATTCAAACAGATCGCCTGACTGTACAAGGGTTTCGTCAACGTAGATTTGTGCGTCTTCTGCCCACCATGTCAGTGAGAGTCTCAGGATTAGGCCGGTGAGTGGATATCCTTTGAGGTGGGTGGGGACTTCGATTTTTTGATAAAGCCAGACGACGTTGAGCCCTCTGCTCCAGGCAATGTGTTGACGGTCGTTGAGGGGGGCTGTCGGCCAGTTGGTGGTGATATCTGTGGTGAAAATATCCTGTAGTGCGAGGTTATTGTTGGGACTCTCGTTGTGCTGTTGCCACTGTGGTTGGATGTCTTGAGTGTTGAGCTGGCGTAGGCGGTGGAGGCTGGTTTGTAAGCTGACTGAGAGTGAGAGGATGGGATCTGAGGCCATGACTTCCGGTAAACTTTGGGGTGAAGCAGCGGTGGGCGGTGGGAATGATGTCTGGCCCGTATCAGAGCAATATATTACGGTTTTTGGTGGGGCAGTATCGGGCGGGGGTTGACCGGCATCGGCGGGCTGTGATGACTACGCAATCGACTGTGGCTCTGGGTGTTGAGGTGGGGTCGGTGCTGGCGATGACTCCAGTGTATGCTGCGGTTCGGATGTCTCAGTCGGCGAAGCGGAAGTTGAGACAGTCTATGACGAATCGGCGTTGGCTAGAACCTCTTACAAAGGTGGTGGGTCAGCTTAAATATTCTGGTGTAGGCGGGTTGGTCGTGCGGTCTCGACTGTCGGTGACTGATGACGCAGAAGCGAAGAAGACGGCTGGTGTTGGCTTGCAGGCTACAGGTGTTTCTGTCTATAGGATTATTGCTCAATCTGCGGTGAAGGCGATGGGTATTGTACGGGCAGCGGTGGGTTGGGTCGTGCCTGTCGATGCTGTGGAAGAGGATGAGAGTGCGATCGCGCCTTCTTCTACTCCATCCGATATTGTTCAGCCTAATAGCGCTCATGTAATAGCACTCAGTCTGGTGAAATATCTTCTGATAAAGCTCAGGGCAGTTTGGTTTGGCCAATTCACTCTTTTTGGGTTGCTGTGCTGCGTGCGATCGCTAACTCAAAGTCTCGGCGGAACGTCAAAAACCTAAAAAGTGCCTTCGCTACTTTGCCAGAAGCTACAGCGAAAGCATTGTATGCAAGCGGCCATCAACGCGATTGAAATCGGGGCTGAGGAACGCTTTGTCGCTACCTCAGAGTAAGTCGGGAGGTGATTTGATCTCTGTGTCTGTTTCAGAAGTTGATTTAGATATCGGCTTAGAAGCTGCGGCTGATAGATTATTGGATGCGAAGGTGGTTGCGTTTGAGTATGTTGAGCATCCTTTGGAAACGGTGCTGAAATGGATTGATCGCCTTTTGACTTGGGTTGAAGGTCAGTGGCAGATACTGATGGAGGTCTGGCGAAGATGGCTTTCAAGAAAGCGAAACAGCTAGATTCAAGAGAAAAGGGTGAAGTCAAAACGCTGACTTCACCCTTTTTCTTTTTCGGTCTATTGTCTTGACTAAGCTAGACCACGTGACCTATGCGAACCACTCTTCTACCGCTTCTGCTTTGGTGTTGGTGTTTCGCGAAAGTGTCTTTCTCTCGAAGTCCATGTGGATGGAGCGAGACTGCTCACCGTCTTTGGCGACTGCCACGATGGGGTAGCGAATCACGCCGTCTTGGAAGGACACGTGGAAGCGGAAAGTGCCGTCTGGCTCTAGCTCGATCTCTTTGCCATCGATGGTGACGGTAGCGTCGGGCTCAGTCGCGCCGTAGACGATTAGTTCTGCGTCTGCGATTAACCAGAATTTACGAGACTTCGCAGGAGGTGCGGAGGAGAACATGCCTGCGCCGGACATGTTGACTCCAGATGCGGTGGGGAGTGCCCAAAGCCCCGCACCTGATGGGAAGACGTACGAGCTGACTGACTGCTCTGGAACCTGGTGCATGGAGCCGAAGAGTGAACCTGCTATGCGCATTGCTTCTGCGGACTGAGCTTGGGCAAAGATGTCGTCGTATAGAGGATTTTCGCCCGCTTGATAACCTGCTTTTCCAGTAGCAGCAGCAGCAGTAGCGGCGGTGGCTGCTTTCTGACTGGGGGAGACCAGATTAGCGACGTTGCGATCGCGAAGCTCTTGCTCCCAGCTAATAGTGACGAATTTATCTTCGATCCAATCGGAGGGATAGACAGGAGGAATGCGGACTGTGGCTGAGCGGGAGAGCATTAGCCAACGGCCATCGTCGCAAATGTAGCCGACTTCGATGGAGTAGTCGCGATCGCTAACCGGAATTGGCAGATACCATTCGCGAGCAATTTCGCCGCACTCATATTGCTGAAGGCTGTGTGGGCTCTGAGTGTTGATGTCGATATCTGTGACATCGTAAAAGCGCAGGGCAAGACGGCTGCCACCTTGGTTACGAAGTTCCTGCTTGTGCTCATTGGGAATGTCCCAGTAAGCGTACGCCCACTGAGGATCGCGCGGCAGTAGAACGATACGGCTTTCACCGTAGCCGCCGGGGAGATCGCCAAGACCTTCATCTACGCTGGCTAGATGTTCCATGCTCAGGCTACGAGTCGCTACAGCGGTGGATGTGCCACCAGCGGCTTCAGAAGCGTCGGTAAATCTGGAGGCTTCAGCAGCGACTTGACCGGTTATAGGCTCGGGTGTAGAAGGGATGTTGCGAACCCCGGCTTCGGCCTGTTTTTGCTGAATGGCGGCGACGAGCTCAACCTTGCGCATCCGGCTGTATCTGGAGACCTCGTATTCGCTGGCTACTCTGCGTAGCTGGCGGAGAGTCATTTCTTCGAGTGGAATGTTGGGTACTGGCGTTGACATGATCATGTTATTCCTCATTTTTATCCAAAAGTCGATCCCAAAAGACTGTGACTCGGGATCACCTTTTGTATCGATATCTTAATAATAGGATAAATATAGCGATGGGGATCACGACAGATAACGATAAATTTCCAAAGATCGCTGTGATCCCTATGTTTTGGGATCGACTGGGATCAAAAAGTTATGAGTTCATGACATGAGTGTGTACTTTGCCTTCCCTTTGCTGGTACTTGTAGGACTCGCTGAGATTACACTGACTGTCATCTCTGGAGAGGGATAATGGGGGCGTTGGAATTGTGTGGGACTGTGGCTAAACCTGTTGAGAAGGAAGGGCAGCGAGGTCAGATTATTGGGCGGGTTTTGCCGGGGGCGGTGAGATTGTGGTTGCAAACTCAGGTAGATCGGGTGGAATCGCTGGTAGTTGAGCTGGAGGGGCGCGATCGCCAGCTGATTTCCGGCTATATTCCTGGCGTCGTTGTCTCTGCTGCAGAACGCTGTCTATAAAGGATTGCAGCTATCTCAGGTAAAGCTTGGCGCTGAAGATATTCGGATTAATCTGGGTCAGGTAGTGAGAGGAAAGCCGCTGCGTCTGATGAAGCGGTTTCCGGTGAAAGGGCAGGTGATCTTGAGTGATGCGGATGTTGCGGCTTCGATGTCCTCGCCTCTGTTAGCGGAGGGGCTGGCTGATTTTTGGCGATCGCTGGTTCGGCTGCCGGGTTTTGCTGAGGCGGTGACGCGGCGCTATGGGGTGCGATCGCTCCAGCCAGATACCAGACTGCATCGCGCTCAAATCCAATTAGGTGAGGGCTGTTTAGCACTGAGCTTTCATCCGCAGAGTCAGGGGCAAACTGATGAACTGCCAATTATCTTTGGCACAGCGCTGTCTGTAGTTTCGGGGAGTTACCTTCAGCTAACGTCGCCTTGCTGGTTGGATGATGTGGCGATGCTTGCTGATATTGAGCAAGGTGAGCCGATCGAAGCGCTGTCTGACTTCCGCTGGAATTTGGGAGAGGATACTCAGCTAAGTCGGCTAGATTTGCAGCCGACACAGTTGGCCTGTGAGGGGCGATTGATGGTCAGACCTTAGGGAAGTGCCCTTAAATAAAGTCCCATTCCATCCGGCCTTCGACTACGCTCAGGCCTCGGTTTCAGCTTTGCATGTTAGGTATTCTATTTTTGAGCGAATCCCTTAGTCTTTGCGAAAGCATTGAGCCGGTTTTCAGTATCGGTCGAGCAGTGGTAAAAGATAGACGACTAGGTAGTAAACCAGGGGTGCGGTGAAGACGTAGCTGTCGGTGCGATCGAGAATGCCGCCGTGTCCAGGAATCAATGTGCCTGAATCTTTGACGCCAGCATCGCGTTTCATCAGGGATTCTGTGAGATCGCCGAGCAGGCTGGAAATGCCGATGATTGTGCCGAGGGCTGCGCCCGTGAGCCACCAGATTGACCAGCCGAGAGACCAGGCTCCGACAATGCCGACACTGATACTAGCGCTGATGCCAAAGATAGCGCCTTCTACGGTCTTTTTGGGGCTGATATCAGATAGAGGCGTGCGGCCAAAGGCGCGGCCAAAGGCATAGGCTCCGATATCTGCGCCCCAGATGCAGGCAAAGGCGATGAACGTGATTGTGAGCCCAGCGGGGAAGCTGGCCCAGTTGAAGGTCTCGGGGAAGTAGCCGCCGAGAGGAAGATTGGTGACTTGTGTGCCTAGGTCACGTAGACGAATCCAGTAGGTAGGAAGATAGCCGCCGTAGAAGAGAGCCAGAATGGAGGCCGCAACGTCGGCGATGGTGGCAAACTTTGGCTGGAAGAGGAGATAGAAGCAGATACAGGTGCCTGCGAGCGCCAGGGTCGCGTCGGCAACGGGCGGTGCGATATGAGCGCTGACTAGCAGAACTTGACTGACGACAAGCGTGGTTTTGGCGGCTGGATTGATGCCTTTGGCGCGGACTAGGCCGAAGACTTCTAGCTGACCTAGGTAGACGATGACGCTAAATCCCAAGGTGAAGTACCACCCGCCCAAGACGATGATGGTGAGGGCGATCGCGATCGCGACAATTCCACTAGCAATGCGAACCCACGGCATAGACGTGTTAACTCAGGTGAACGGCAGTCTCACGGGCGCGCAGTTGCGAAACGAGAGAGGTATCAATCAATAGAGGCTGATCAATACAGTCAAGTCTAGCTTGATTGTTGGGCGTTCCTCTCTATTCGAGTTTGTCGCCGCTGATGATGAAGATGGGATCGAGCGCGGCGAAGACCTGTCGGTTGCCTTTGGTCTCCAGACGGTTGACGGCTGGCTGCGCGACTTCGATGTTGCGGACCTGGAGCTTTGCAAAGGTCTCGGAGGCGGTGTAGAGAGTTTCTAGATTGTTGGCGGTGACGACGATGCGGCCATTGAGGATGAGTTTTTCCCAGGCGGCTTTGAGGGTGGTTTGGAGCGGTGCGCCTTCGATCAGAATGCAGCTAGGCTGACCTTTGATGTGGTTGAGGCATTCGGGCGCACAGCCGGAGACGACTTCTATGTTGGTGATGGAGAAGCGATCGCAGTTGGTTTTGATTAGCCCAGCGACTTCTGCATCTCGCTCGACAGCGGTGATTTTTCCTTTTGGGCAGAGGAGAGCAGCTTCAATCGCGATGGTGCCTGTGCCCGCACCGATGTCCCAGAGGTGAGCATCAGGCTTGAGTCGCAGATAGCCGATTACTAATAGGCGAACTTCTCTTTTCGTTAGGGGAATGCCGGGAAGCTGCTGGAATAGCTGATCGGGGATGCCGGGGGTGGCGTAGGGCCAAAGGCGGGACATGGGTGGCAGGGGGACGGGATTAGGTGAATGGTAGCAGGACTTACTTAGTCGCACACCGCAATCGTTCAGTCATCAACGGGACTTTATCAGTCACACCCGGCAATCATTCAGTCATCAACGGGACTTTATCAGTCGCACCCGGCAATCATTCAGTCACTAACGGGACTTGCTCAGTCACATCCGGGAACCTTTCAGTCATCAACGGGACTTTATCAGTCGCACCCGGCATCAATTCCGCTTCATATCACTGGTGAGTTAGTGGATGAGCGTGAGGATGGTTTGGAGGGTGGGGTCGGTGTTGCCGGTGATTGAGCTGCCTGCGTTTTTGAGGGTTTGGAGCTGGGCGATCGCGCTTTCGGTAATGGTTTCGCCGGGGAGTAGAAGGGGAATGCCGGGGGGGTAGGGAGTGATGGTTTCGGCGCAGATCTTGCCGATGGCATTTTTCAGAGGAAGGGGTTGTTTTGGGGCGAAGAAGGCTTGGCGGGGGGAGTGGGGGAGTGGGGGAGTGGGGGATGGGGAATAGGGTTCAAGTTTGAGCTGCTGAGGTTTGTGATTTCTCGGATATTGGTTAGATAGATCTGTGAAGCCCCAGATGAGCTGATCGATGTCTTTTGGGGTGTTGCCGAGGGAGATGATGAAGGTGAGGGTGCGCAGGGCGGGCAGTTCGCAGGTGACGCCGTATTTTTTGTGGAGGATTTCGTCGGCGTCGAAGCCGGTGATGCCTAGTGGGGAAACGTCTACGCTTAGACGGGTACGGTCATCTGAGTCGAGAACGTTTAACCCGGATAGCTTTTTGATTTCTCGATGTGCGTGGTTTGACATTTCGAGTGTTTTTGACATTAGCTCTTTTCCCAGGGTTGCCATCTGATATCGGGCGGCGTCTAGGGAGCCGAGGAGGAGATAGCTGGGGCTGGTGGACTGGGTGAGCTGTAGGGCTTGCGAGAGGCGGGTTCTGTCGATGCGATTCTCCGAGGGAGAGGCTCCGCCAACGCCCTGAACGTGCAGCATCGCGGCCTGCGTAAAGGCGCTAAGGACTTTGTGAGCAGACTGGACGGCGATGTCTGCGCCTGCGGATAGGGCGGAGTCTGGTAGGTCAGGGTGAAAGGCGAAGTGAGGGCCGTGGGCTTCGTCGATGATGAGCGGGATGTTGTAGGTGTGGGTGAGTTGGGCGATCGCGCTCAATCTGAACAGATCCCCTGATAAGTTGGCGAGACGATCAGAACTGCCCTAGCGTCAGGATGTTCGGCTAATGCGGTTTTGATAGCTTCTGGGCGAGACCGCAAGCGGCATATCCCACTGAGCGCTGTAGGACGGCTGAATGTAAATCGGCACTGCGCCAGACAGGATCAGTCCAGAAATTGCAGAGCTGTGAACGTTACGCGGCAAGATCAGCTTATCCCCAGGCCCACAGGTAGCAAGAATGGCCGCTTCGATTCCACAGGTTGAGCCATTAGCTAGAAACCAAGTCTGTTCTGCGCCGAAGGCGGCGGCAGCGAGCGTTTGGGCTTGTAGAATGACGCCTTCAGGTGCAAAGAGATTGTCTAGCTCAGGGAGTTCGGGAAGATCGGCGCGGAAGACTGCATCCCCGAATAGCTGCCGGTGTCGATCGGTAATTCCCTGCCCGCGCTTGTGTCCTGGCGTATAGAACGCTGCATTCTGGCGGGTAGCGCAATGTAGCAGCGCATCAACTAACGGTGTGTTGTGTTGGTCCATGTGAACCATTCACTTTTCGTCACTTGGATCGCAGCGGACTTCAATCGTGAACCCATCCGGGTCGTGGAAGTAAATGCCTTTGCCGGTCGGTCGGATGATGGGGCCTTTGAACTCGACTTGTGCTTCAGTAAGCAGAGCCATAGCGCCTTCCATCTGGTCGGGAGCGATGTCAAAGGCAAGATGGTCAGCGCGGGTGAAGCCTTTGGACGGATCGGGATCGGCGGGTGCGTAGTCGGGTTCCCAGAAGAGGTCGAGAATCGTGCCGTCTGGCGTTTTGAAGTTGGTGACTTTGCCTTCAGCGACGAGTTTGACTAGGGTCTTGGGTACTTCGTCTCCTACTAATTTGTGTAGTCCGAGGATGCTGCCATAGAAGTCGCAGGAGGCTTGCATGTCCTTTACGTTGAGGGCGATGTGGTGAACGCCGCGCAACATGCCAGGGTTTAGGACGGTGGAATGAGCAGTTGAAATGTCCATAGCCAGAAGTTGGGTAGAAACGCTTATGAGAAAAGTTGATGTTTGGATTGCGATCGCACTCATAGCGCCAAGTTCAACGCTTCGAGATTTTTAGTAATAATGATAGAAGCTTTATATTGATTTATCACCGCACACTAGTTTCTACAGCAAGGGCCCTTATGAAAAGTCTGTTCTTAGACCGTCTAAAAAGTCCTGAGCGTCCTGTCTTGGTGTTCGACGGTGCAATGGGAACGTCACTGCAAATGCAGGAACTGACGGCGGCAGACTTTGGCGGACCTGAATATGAAGGCTGTAACGAGTATCTGGTAGAGACGAAGCCTGACGCAGTAGAGAAAGTGCATCGCGGCTTCTTGGAAGTGGGCGCAGACGTGATCGAAACTGATACGTTTGGCGGCACTGCGCTGGTCCTGGTTGAATACGATTTGGCTGACAAAGCCTACGAATTGAACAAAAAGGCCGCCGAGCTGGCTCGCAAAGCCGCAGATGATTACTCCACACCTGAGAAACCTCGTTTTGTGGCGGGTTCGATTGGTCCGGGGACAAAGCTGCCAACGTTAGGTCATGTGGATTTTGACACGCTGAAGAATGCCTATATTGAGCAGGTGGAAGGTCTTTACGATGGCGGCGTGGATCTGATGCTGGTGGAGACGTGTCAGGATGTCTTGCAGATCAAGGCGGCGCTGATTGCGATTGAGGAAGTTTTTGAGAAGAAGGGCGATCGCCTGCCGCTGATGGTCTCGGTCACCGTAGAGCAGCAGGGAACCATGCTCGTTGGCTCAGAAATTGGGGCGGCGCTGACGATTCTAGAGCCGTTTGGTATCGATATTTTGGGCTTGAACTGTGCGACGGGTCCGGCAGAAATGAAGGAGCACATCAAATATCTGTCGGAGAATTCGCCTTTCATTATTTCCTGCGTGCCGAATGCGGGCCTACCCGAAAACGTGGGCGGTCAGGCACACTATCGCCTGACGCCGATGGAGCTGCGAATGGCGCTGATGCATTTTGTCGAAGATCTGGGCGTGCAGATTATTGGTGGCTGCTGTGGTACGCGGCCTGATCATATCGAGCAGCTAGCCGATCTCTCAAAAGATCTCACGCCTAAACCCCGACCCATTGGTGAACGGGGCGAGCTATCGCCCTATGGCGAGCTGCCTTATATGCCTGCTGCGGCTTCTATCTACAGCCCTCAGCCCTATGAACAAGACAACTCATTTCTTGATTGTGGGCGAGCGGCTGAATGCGAGCGGCTCGAAAAAATGCCGAGACCTGCTCAACGCCGAAGATTGGGACGGTTTGGTAGCGCTGGCAAAGTCTCAGATTAAAGAAGGCGCTCATGTCCTGGATGTGAACGTGGACTATGTGGGTCGTGATGGTGAGCGCGATATGCGAGAGCTGGTGTCTCGGCTGGTGACGAATGCGACGCTGCCGCTGATGCTGGATTCGACGGAGTGGGAAAAGATGGAGGCGGGCCTGAAGGTGGCAGGCGGTAAGTGCATCTTGAACTCGACCAACTACGAAGATGGTGATGAGCGATTCTTCAAGGTGTTGGAGCTGGCGAAGCGCTACGGTGCGGGCGTGGTGATTGGCTGTATTGATGAAGAGGGGATGGCGCGGACGGCGCAGAAGAAGCTTGCGATCGCACAGCGAGCCTACAGAGACGCGGTGGAATACGGCTTCCCCCCCTACGAACTATTCTTCGACACCTTGGTGCTGCCGATTTCAACCGGGATTGAAGAAGATCGAGTGAACGCCAAAGAAACCATCGCCGCTATTCAGATGATCCGTGAGAATCTGCCTGGTTGTCACATCATGCTTGGCGTTTCTAACGCTTCATTCGGTCTGAATCCGGCGGCTAGAGTCGTGCTGAACTCCATATTTCTAGCTGAGGCGATGAAAGTGGGCATGGACGGAGCCATTGTCAGCGCCAGCAAGATTTTGCCGCTGGCGAAGATTGAGCCTGAGCACCAAAAGACCTGCCTGGACTTGATTTATGACCGCCGTGAGTTCGACGGCGATGTCTGCACCTACGATCCGTTGGGCGTGCTGACGACTGCCTTTACGGGTAAAAGTTCTAGGCAGCTTAGAACCACGCTAGATGAAGATCTGCCCCTAGAAGAGCGGCTAAAGCGTCACATTATCGACGGTGAGCGAATTGGTTTAGAAGATCAGCTTGCGAAAGCTTTGGAGCAGTATCCGCCGCTGGAGATTGTCAATACCTTTTTGCTTGATGGCATGAAGGTTGTCGGTGAGCTGTTTGGATCGGGGCAGATGCAATTGCCATTTGTACTACAGTCGGCGCAGACAATGAAGTCGGCTGTGGCCTATCTAGAGCCATTTATGGATAAGGAAGACGCTGATACAGGTGGCAAGGGCACCGTAGTAATCGCGACGGTGAAGGGCGATGTGCATGATATTGGCAAGAACCTGGTAGACATTATTTTGTCTAACAACGGCTATCGGGTGGTGAATATCGGCATCAAGCAGCCAGTGGATAACATCATTGCGGCCTACCAAGAGCATCAGGCGGACTGCATTGCGATGAGCGGTCTGCTGGTGAAATCGACGGCGTTCATGAAGGAAAATCTCAAGACCTTCAATGAGCATGGGATCGATGTGCCTGTGATTCTCGGTGGGGCAGCGCTGACGCCGAAGTTTGTGAATGAGGACTGTCAGAACACCTATAACGGTCAGGTGATTTATGGCAAGGATGCGTTTGCAGATTTGCATTTTATGGATGCGCTGATGCCTGCCAAGAAGGCAAACCATTGGGATAATTTGCAAGGCTTTGCGGCAGACCATCCTATGAATCAGGCGGCGAAGAAAGTAGCTGTGAATCATGCCGAAGAGCAGGAGGACGCTTCGGATGAGCCGAAGGTGATTGATACGCGGCGCTCTGATGATGTTGCGATCGCAATTTCTCGACCTCAGCCACCTTTCTGGGGACCAAAGCAGCTTGGACCAGAAGACATTCCGCTCGAAGATCTGTTTGACTATCTGGACATGCAGGCGCTAGTGGCTGGGCAGTGGCAGTTTCGCAAGCCAAAAGGTCAGTCCCGCGAGGAATACGACGCTTTCCTCGCTGAGAAGGTAGATCCTATTTTGGCCGAATGGAAGCAGCGAATCGTAGAAGAGAATCTGCTGGAGCCAAAGCTGATGTATGGCTATTTTCCTTGTTTATCCGAGGGAAATACGCTCTATATCTATGATTGGCAGGCGGCGCAAAAGGGAGAGCCTAGCGAACCGGTGACTTCGTTTGAGTTTCCTCGTCAGCGATCGATGCGACGGCTGTGTATTGCGGATTTCTTCTTGCCGAAGGAGAAAGCGAAGCCGGGAGAATACGACGTTTTCCCAATGCAGGCGGTGACGATGGGCAGTGTTGCGACTGAGTTTGCTGGCAAGCTGTTTGCAGCGGATGACTATACGAACTATCTCTACTATCACGGTCTAGCGGTGCAGATGGCGGAGGCGCTAGCAGAGTGGACGCACCAGAGGATTCGACTTGAGCTGGGCTACGGTGAGCAGGAGCCGGAAGGCATTCGGAATATTTTGGCGCAGCGCTATCAGGGATCTCGCTATAGCTTTGGCTATCCGGCCTGTCCGAATATGCAGGATCAGCCAAAGCAGCTAGATCTGCTAGAGGTGGAGAAGATCGGTATGCATATGGATGAGAGCGAGCAGCTGTATCCAGAGCAGTCGACGACGGCGATCGTGGCCTATCACGAGGCAGCGAAATACTTTAGCGCTTGACTTTAGTGCCTGACGATTTTTTGAGTCTGGGCGGCAAGAACCCACCTCCCCCTGCGGGGACTCCTCCCTGGAGGAGATTTACTTCAGTCGAGGTGGAGGGTTGGTGTTAGGTCACTGGGGTGGCTGAGCGCAGTCGAAGTCACCAGCCTGCTTCTGATTGCTCGTGGACGTACTGTGCGATCGCACTAATCTCTTCCACGCTCAACTTTTCTGCATACGCGGGCATTATGCCTTTGCCCTGGGTGACTATAGCGGCGATCGCACTCACCTCTCCATAGCCATTACGTACCATTGCACGTTGCTTTAAGTTTTTGCCTCGGCGAATAATGTTGCCACCGTTGGCGTGGCAAGCGGCGCAGTTTTCTGAAAACAGAGACGCGCCAGAGGAAATCGGCTCAGGCTGATCAGGGAAAGGCGCTGCGATGGTGGGGGGTGCGATCGCCAGCCACAGCAGCAAGCTTGCCACTACAAAGAACGAGCGACAGCCTGCTAGAGAAAGTGGAAAGCAGGCGCGAATAAACCCCAAAAATACAGTCACATCAAGCCTCTCAAAAACAAGCGATCGCCGTCGGTGACAGTGAATAGCAACCCGATCAGATAGCGAACTCGTATTACTTTATTAGAAGTTGTGCTGAGCAATGTCTCAATAGAATAAAAAGTATTAATAGAAGTAATTTGTAATGACTACAGGCACGAAATATGTCATCCAAGACTTGTTGAATGATAGGCTATAGATTCTTAAAGAAGTCTTAAGGGTTGGATCTGTCTCTATCAACCTTTAGCTATCTCTATACAAAGAAAACCTCTTGCCTGCACAGTTTCTCCTTGGTGTTTTTGTTCCTACTTCATCCCTGGTTGAGCCTTTGCAACAGCTGCTTGCCCAGCAACGCTTTGTAGTCAGCTGGAGTCAGTCTCCCTCAGAATTTGAAGAATGGGTGGTGAGCAATCGCCATCGTGTCGACTGTCTGATCGTTCAGGCTGCTGAAGATTCTTTCCAGGTGCTGACCCGCCTGAAGGAATACGACATTTTGCTGCCTGCGCTAGCGCTATACTGCTCGGAATCTCAATCTTCGCCTAGTAATAAATTGTCCGACAGCGTAACCTTTTTGCAGGGCCAGCGCACTTATCACAGAGCGGTTGTGGCTTCTAACATTCGCGATTTGGGCGCGATGGATGATGCTATCTATCAAGCGGTAGATTCCTATTTGCAGCTGCCCACTGAAGTAAGTACGGACGAGTTGGAGCGGATAGGTATTAGCAGCTCAGTGCCTGGGCGCGATGGCGATAAGCGGTTGTTTTTGTTGAGCCTACAGCAGCAACGCTTAACCGAGAAACTAAAAGAAAGGTTAGGTTACGTGGGGGTGTACTACAAGCGCAATCAGCAAAATTTTTTACGCCATATGAATGCACAAGAGCGTGAAGAATTTATTGATAAGCTGCGCCAGGACTACCGACGAATTATTTTGAATTACTTTGCCGATGACGAATCGATCAATCAAAAGATTGACGATTTTGTCAATGTTGCTTTCTTCGCAGATATGTCTGTGCCCAAGATTGTAGAAATACATATGGAGCTGATAGATGACTTTTCAAAACAGCTAAAGTTAGAAGGGCGCAGCGATGAGGTGTTAGCTGACTATCGTCTGACGCTGATTGATGTGATTGCACATCTGTGCGAAATGTATCGGCGCTCTATTCCACGCGATCATTGATCTGCTCCGTGCGATCGCTCACATACAGCAGTGCCTTCTACTCAGTCGCTCTTGATTGAAGGACCGGATGTCTAGAGGGCAGTTATTTGCTTTTTGACTGTTTACACAAACACGCTTAAAACACCGACTCCGTAAAAACATATGCCCTTAAAACTATTTTTCTAATGGAACATAACCCATCATCGAAATCTCATGAGTGCTCCGAAGTCAATCTATGTTCTGAAGCTCTATGTAGATACGAATACGCCTAGTTCTAAGAAAGCGTTGATGACATTGAAAACCATCTTGGAAGAGCGCTTTGAAGGAATATATTCACTGAAAGTAATCGATGTCAAAGAGAATCCGCAGCTAGCAGAAGAAGATAAAATCACGGCGACACCGACCCTCTCCAAAGTGCTGCCGCCACCTGTGCGCAAGATTATCGGTGACCTATCGGACCGCGAAAAAGTTTTGATTGGTCTCGATCTTCTCTATGATGAGATAAGGAAAGATACGCACGATTGGGACGCTCAATAGAATTTCCTAACGCTTTTTTAAGATTTCCTCCAAAGAATTTTTCAGCTTCTAAAACACCTATGAACTCCGTTTCGTCCTCATCTGATCCAAAGGCGCAGACTCGCCTAAAAGGGGTGCAGAAGATTCGCACCATGATTGAGGGCTTTGATGACATCAGTCATGGTGGCTTGCCAGTGGGTCGCTCTACCCTAGTAAGCGGCACCTCTGGTACTGGGAAAACGCTGCTGGCTGTTCAGTTTTTGTATCACGGCATCACCTATTTTGATGAGCCCGGCGTGTTTGTCACCTTTGAAGAGTCTCCGGAGGATATCGTCACCAATGCCTACAGCTTCGGTTGGGATTTAAAGTCCTTGATCAAAAGCGGCAAGCTATTTATTTTGGACGCCTGCCCTGACCCAGAGGGGCAAGAGGTCGTTGGCAGCTTCGATTTATCTGCTTTGATTGAGCGGATTCAGTATGCCATTCGCAAGTACAAGGCAAAGCGGGTTTCGATTGATTCGGTAACGGCAGTTTTCCAGCAGTACGATGCGGCGGAAGTGGTCCGCAGAGAGATTTTTCGACTGCTGGCTAGGCTGAAGCAGATGGGAGTGACCACGCTGATGACCACCGAGCGCGTAGACGAATATGGTCCGGTAGCTCGCTTCGGCGTAGAAGAGTTTGTCTCTGACAATGTGGTGATTGTGCGCAATGCGCTAGAAGGAGAGCGCAGGCGACGAACGATGGAGATCTTGAAGCTGCGCGGTACGACTCATATGAAAGGGGAGTATCCGTTTACGATCACCGATGGCGGGGTGAGTATCTTCCCGCTAGGCGCGATGAGGTTGACCCAGCGTTCGTCGAATGTGCGAGTGTCTTCTGGTGTGAAAACGCTAGATGAAATGTGCGGCGGCGGCTTTTTTCGCGATTCGATTATTTTGGCAACTGGTGCTACGGGTACGGGCAAGACGCTATTGGTAAGTAACTTTTTGGCGAACGCTTGTGAAAATGGTGAGCGCTCGATTTTGTTCGCGTATGAAGAATCCAGGTCGCAGCTGTCTAGGAATGCCTCCTCTTGGGGCATTGATTTTGAAGAGCTAGAACAAGAGGGGCTTCTGAAGATTATCTGCGCGTATCCGGAGTCAGCCGGACTAGAAGATCACTTGCAGATTATCAAGTCGCAGATTGCCGAGTTTCGTCCGGCTAGGATTGCGATTGATTCGCTATCGGCACTAGATCGTGGGGTGAGCAACAATGCGTTTCGTCAGTTTGTGATTGGGGTGACCGGCTTTGCCAAGCAGGAAGAGATCACCGGCTTTTTTACCAACACGACAGAGCAGTTTATGGGCTCTCACTCGATTACCGATTCACATATCTCTACGATTACGGACACGATTCTGATGCTGCAATACGTAGAGGTACGCGGCGAGATGTCGAGAGCGATCAACGTCTTCAAGATGCGCGGCTCTTGGCACGACAAAGCCATTCGCGAATACATCATTAATGAAAATGGACCCCAGATTCAGGAATCGTTCCGTAATCTTGAGGGCATCATTAGTGGCTCTGCTCGGCGAATTCCTTCGAACGAAAAGAATGAGCTATCGCGGATTGTCAATGCGGTTCGCAGTGACGATGACTAAAGCAAACGTCAATAGCTGAAGCAAACGATAATAGCTAAAACGAACATGAAGGGATTCGAACCCCCGACCCTCAGAACCGGAATCTGATGCTCTATCCAACTGAGCTACATGTCCATAGAGATAAGCGCTAGCAGGTGACCCTAGCAGCTAAATTTTAGCACTTCTTCTCCAGACGGGGCACAAGTGCCTACAAGTAGTTACTGACTGTTACCAACGATACCTTCCCTCTTGGCTGAATGATTTAATGAAAGGCACACGTTAGAGGGGCTGCTATAGCAGTGGGTTGGGTCATGAAACGTAGACGGATATTAGGCTATGGTACTAGCGCTTTGGGGACGGCAACTTTAGCTGCCTGCACTCAGCAGCAGGGCGAAGGTGCAGCTAGTGGTGATTTGCCTCGGGTGCAGTGGCGGATGGCGACGAGCTGGCCGCAGTCATTAGATACGATTTTTGGCGGGGCGCAGACGGTGTGCGATCGCGTCTCCGCTCTCACCGATGGCCGCTTCACAATCGATCCTTTCGCCGCTGGTGAAATTGTCCCAGGCCTACAAGTGCTCGACGCGGTGCAATCAGGCACGGTGGAATGCGGACACAGCGCCGCCTATTACTACGTCGGCAAAAACGAGGCCTTAGCCTTTGGCACGACCGTTCCCTTTGGCCTAAACGCGCAGCAGCAAAATGCCTGGTTCTACCACGGCGGCGGTTTGGATGCTGTGAACAAGCTGTACGCCGACTTCAACGTCATCAGCTTCCCAGCCGGTAATACCGGCGTCCAAATGGGCGGCTGGTTCAAAAACAACATTCAAACCGTGAGCGACTTGAATGGTTTGAAGATGCGCATTCCTGGGTTTGGTGGCAAGGTCATGGCCGAGCTTGGCGTCAACGTGCAGGTGCTACCTGGAGGTGAAATCTTCCTGGCTTTGGAGCGGGGCGCGATTGATGCCGCAGAGTTTGTCGGCCCATACGATGATGAGAAACTAGGTTTGAATGAAGCGGCGACATATTACTACTATCCCGGCTGGTGGGAGCCGGGTGCAACATTGGATACAACAATAAATTTAGAGGCTTGGAACGCTTTGCCCGTTGAGTATCAAGAAGTCTTTAAAACAGCTGCATACGAATCGAATATTGACATGTTGGCAAAGTACGATGCGCTAAATGGTGCCGCCCTAGAGAGTTTAGTTTCTAAAGGAACAGAACTAGTTGCCTACAGCGATGAGATTTTGACAGCGGCAAGTGAAGCATCTGCCGCACTATTAGAAGACAGTGCTGGTAAAGACGCTAGCTTCAAGGAAATATACGAAAGCTGGAAACAGTTCCGCGATTCTGTTCGAGGTTGGAACAAAGTGAATGAGCTAGGCTTCGCACAGTTTGTGAACAAATGACGCCGTTTGATGACCGCTTTTGGTCTGCGTTCTTTGTGTGTTGGATTCAGCGCGGTGGAAAGATGGACGAGATAGCGATCGCCATCTCAGGAAATGCCAGCGGTGACACATTGCCTGCTGTAGAGAGAATCAGATGGCTGCCATAGCCATCTGTGGTAGGTTGCTGAAAAATATGCAGCTGATAGTTCTTTAGATCCAAAACCCAGTATTCAGGAATGTTAGCTCGAGCGTAGACTTTATCTTTGACTTCGCAGTCTTGTCTGAGCGTTGAGTCAGCAATTTCTGTAATAAGTAGTAGCCGAAGTGCTGTAATGTGAGGCGTGCCTTTAGCTGCTATGACAACGATCTGTCCCATGATCAGTTCAGTTCTTTCATGAGAGGCGAGAATGCCTAGCTCACTCATGCGGTGATAGGTCTCTACCGTCCATCGTTTGAGTTTGGCAGGTTCTAAAGCAATAGTTGATGGCTGATCGAGAGGTGCCATAGGGCGATCGCTTGGCAGAAAGGTTGAGAGACCGTCTCTATTCTATAGATAAAAATCATCCACAGAGACGGGCGTCTCGGCGTTTCGAGTTTGTCTGTCTGGGCATGTGGTAGGTTCTTCGCCTAGAGTAAGCATTTGGAGGATAGTTTGATCGCCAGTGGGGGTAAGGACGCCTTGTTGCAACTTATCCCAGATGGGGGTGACCGCGAGGAGCAACTGACGGCCTTTCGAGGTGACGCTCAGGCGTTGGGTGCGGCTGTCTGTTCCAGGGGAGACTACGATCCAGTCCTTTCTAGCCATGCGATCGACGGTGCGACTGACGGTGGATTTTTCCATGCCAAGGGTTTTTCCGAGCTGACTAGGCTGGATTTGTTTTTCGCTGAGAATGACGGCGAGAATGTTGAGCTGGTTGACAGTCAGGCCATGAGGCCGCAGGGCTTCGTCATAGAGCCGGGTGATGGTGCGATTGACTTGCCTAAGTCTTCTGGCGACGCACTCCTGTGACATTTGCCGGGCAATGCCTTGGGCGGTTTCTCTTGGTAGCGGGTTAGGCTCATTGGCGCTGTCTTCTGTAAAAACCATGGTGATCGTTGGTTGAAAGTCAACAGAGGCGGCGATGTTCTGCCGTGCGGTTGAATATACAACCTAAGTAGTCATTACGCTAGATACTAGCTAGAAAAGGCGATCATCGTTGCTACGAGCTTTGAATAGATCTGAGGCTACTGGCTGATTGAGGGAAGCCAGCTTACGAGCTGCGGGAAGGCGATGATGGCGACTAGTACTAGTAGCTGAAGCAAGATGAAAGGGATGACGCCGCGATAGATGTTGCCGGTAGTAATTTCTTTCGGTGCTGCGCCGCGCAGGTAGAATAGCGCAAAGCCAAAAGGCGGTGTGAGAAAGGAAGTTTGCATGTTTGCGCCAATGATGACGCCGTACCACACTAGATCTATGCCGAGCTGTTGAGCGACGGGCGCGAAAAGTGGAACAACAATAAAGGCAATTTCAAAGAAGTCGATGAAGAAGCCAAGTAGGAAGATCGTGGCCATGCTAACGACTAAAAAGCCGATGTTGCCGCCGGGCAAATTGATGAGCACATCGGCAATAAATCGGTCTCCGCGTAAGCCTCTAAACACTAGGCTAAATGCGGTCGAGCCGAGCAGGATGAAGATGACCATGCTGGTGGTGCGCAGGGTGCGATCGCACACCTCTCTCACTTCACTCAGCCGCAGCCGACCTTTCAGCGCAGCTAATATCATCGCCCCAAAACAGCCCAGCGCGCCCGCTTCTGTTGGGGTTGCTACGCCAAAGAAGATACTGCCCAGTACGAGCAAAATTAGCGCCAATGGCGGAATCATCACTTTGATGATCTTAGTGAAAAGGGCACTGCCGCGAATGTTTATTAGCTCAGCGGGTAGAGCGGGCGCGAGATCTGGGCGGATGAATGCGATCGCCAGCACATGCACAACAAACGCACCGGCCATCATCAATCCTGGAATCACCGAACCCAAAAACAAATCCCCCACAGAAATTCCTAGCTGGTCGGCTAAAACAACTAGAACAATACTCGGCGGAATAATTTGTCCTAGCGTTCCAGAAGCTGCAATCACACCGCTAGCGAGATCTTTGTTGTATCCATAGCGCAGCATCGTCGGTAAAGAGATCAGGCCCATCGTTACCACGGTGGCAGCAACTACGCCTGTGGTTGCCGCTAGCAGCGCTCCTACTAAAACAACGGCTACGGCTAGACCGCCACGAATCCGTCCGAACAAAGCGCCCATCGTCTCTAGTAAATCTTCTGCGATACCAGATTTATCTAGCATTGCGCCCATAAAGATAAAGTAGGGGATAGCTAGCAGTGTAAAGTTGTTCATGATGCCGAAGATTCTTTGTGGCATCGCCGTTAGAAAAATCGGGTCGAAAACGCCGAGCGCAATGCCCAGGATGCCAAAGAGAATGGCAACACCGCCTAGAGAAAAGGCTACTGGATAGCCGAGCGAGAGCAGGGCCAGCGCACCTACGAACATTGCTGGCCCAAGCCAAGCGGCGATCATCTCTGCTCTCCTTCGGTTGGCTCTAGTCCGATGGTATAGCCTTTAATGATTGCCCAATTCTTGATCGCATCAGCGATGCCCTGTAGGATCAACAGAACAAAGCTAACCAGGATCATCGACTTGATTGGGTAGCGAATTAGCCCACCGGGATCGGGAGAGGTTTCGCGGACGGCCCAGGATTGGACGACGGCCTCCCAGGAGAAGTAGAGAACGAGAACAGAGAAGGGTATGAGGAAGAAGACAGTGCCGATCAGGTCTGCGATCGCCTTTTGTCGTCGACTAAACCGGGCATAGAATACGTCAACCCGTACATGCTCATCGTGCTGCAAGGCGTAAGCTGCGCCTAGTAGAAAAACCAGATCAAATAAATACCACTGCGTTTCAATTAGGCCATTGGAGCTAAAATTTTGACCAGCAGCCTGGCCGATATAGCGACCCAGCACGTTCCAGACGCCAACCCCAATCATCACCAGCACTAGCCAATAGGTAAGTTTACCAATCGCATTAGTAAAATGGTCGATGCTACGAGCGACCTGAAGGAGAGTCTGCACGGCTTTTGCCCTCGCGTGGTTTCAGCTTAGGTGGTATCAAGGATTACAAGCAGTATCTTACCGTGAGGTCGCGCTTACCGATAAATCACCAACTCTCTAACAGATCAACTTCTACCAGATCAGCTTCAATCCAATCACACCTAGCAGCACCAGCACAATTCGCTTAAAGACCACTACATCAATTTTCTGTGACAATAAAATGCCTACACAAACACCTACAGAAAACATAGGTAGACAATAGAAGGCAATTCTGGCTAGCTCCGGCGTCAAATGACCCTCAGCAAAGTGACCGCAGAGAGTAAACGCGATCGCAACCACGTACACTGCTGGCAAATTTCCTTTGAACTCCTCTGGGCTCCACCCTTTCGAGTTGGCGTACATCACCAGAGGCGGCCCAGGTGTTGTAAAAGCGCCCGTCAAAAGGCCAGCAGTTCCACCAAATAGATAAGCCCATCTTGGAGATGAGAGCAATGGCATTTGCAGCGCTGGAAAAACTAGCCGTGTAATATCGTAGGCGACGTACAGCACAACCACCTCGCCTAGTACTTTTCGCGTCGTCTCCTCTGGCAAATATTGCAGCCCTACTAGCCCTATCGGAATCATCAGGAGCGCCGAGACCATTAATCGAACAACATAAGACAGCTCGAAATTAGCTCTATGGTAAATCCACATTACCAAATTGCTTAGAAAAGACATTAGCAAAACGAGCGGAATAGCTAGCGAAAGCGGTAGGAAGAGCGGAAGAAATGCGATCGCAACTAGCCCAAATCCAAACCCGGCAACACTCTGCACGAACGCGGCCAAGCCAATAGCGCCGCTCACATACCAGATATTTTCCATAGAGTGGGAGCAACGCTCCTAACCAAATTTTTGATACATCGCTAGCAGCAGTCCACGGCAAGCATAGCCATGTTCTCTCAATCTATATCTAGCGCGATTCCCCCTCAGGTTGCATACTCAACCGCACAGCAGCAGCCCATCTGCCTCTGTCGACTTTCGATCAACGATCGCTCAGCATAATCGTGCGGCTCTATGACGAAGCGCTGCGATCCTACGGCCTCACCCAACTAGCTCAACATTCTCGCTGTCATCATCAGCGAAACCCAAATTCAGCCCATTCAGACCCTCGGCATGGGAAAAACCACCGTCAACCGTACGATTGATCGCATGGTTCGAAATAACTGGGTCATCATTTCTGCTGGCCAAGACAGCCGTCCTCAGCTCTTGATCGCCACCCTAAAAGGTCGTCGCTTCCGCTTGCGATTACTTCTATCTGGGACAACTTACACCAAGGCGTCCTCCTAATTGAGGGTGATCTCAGCACAAACGCTTAGAATGAAGAGCATCTTTAGCTACTACCGCCAAGTTTCCAAACACTCTCTATGACTGCCTCAAAAGCTGCGAACAAAACTGCTCAACCCCGCGATCAAGCCGACAATTACGGGATTCCGGAACGATTGGCCAAGCATACGGTTCGCTACGCTGACTACCGTGAGGTCAACCGCGAAGATATGACGCCGATGATGCGGCACTACGCGGAAATCAAAGATCAGCATCCTTACGCGCTGCTGATGTACCGAGTAGGTGACTTCTATGAAACGTTCTTTCAAGACGCGATTACGATCGCTCGTGAGCTAGAGCTGGTGCTGACGAGCAAGGATTCTGGTAAGGCGATTGGCCGAGTGCCGCTTTCTGGGATTCCTCATCATGCGCTGGAGCGCTATTGCGTACAGCTAGTGGCAAAGGGATATGCGATCGCAATTTGCGATCAGGTAGAAGATCCGGCTCTAGCCCAAGGACTCGTCAAACGCGAGGTCACCCGAATCATCACACCCGGAACCGTGATTGAAGAGGGTATGCTGAGCGCCCGCCGTAATAACTTCTTAGCGGCGGTGGTGATCGCTGGAGAGCACTGGGGGCTAGCTCATGCCGATGTGTCGACGGGTGAATTTCTCACCACGCAGGCTACTGACCTAGACCACTTGGCCCAAGAGCTGATGCGGCTGCAGCCAGCTGAGATTCTGGTGCCAACCAATGCGCCGGATCTAGGTGCGCTGCTGCGGCCCGGTGAAAAGTCTAGCCAGCTACCCGACTGCTTGCCAGCTCAGTTTTGCTATACCTTTCGCTCGCAGACACCGTTTACCAAATCGGAGGCCCAGCAGCGACTGTTGGAGAGCTTGAAGCTGCGATCGCTAGAGGGCGTTGGCTGCAATCATCTACCTTTGGCCACTCGCGCTGCTGGTGGCTTGCTCGAATACCTAGAAGACACTCAAAAATCTAGCGTGTCTCCGCTACAAACGCTGTCGACCTATGCGCTGAGTGAATACCTGATTATTGACCATCAGACCCGGCGAAATCTAGAAATTACCCAGACCTGTCGAGACGGCATCTATCATGGTTCCTTGCTGTGGGCGCTCGATCGAACCGTAACGGCAATGGGTGGACGGGCGCTGCGGCGATGGCTGCTGCAGCCGCTGCTAGCGATTGATAGCATTAATGCTAGGCAAGACACGGTCGAAGAACTCGTTAATGAAGGCAGTCTCAGGCAGCAGTTGCAGCAGCTATTAAAGCAAATTTATGACCTTGAAAGACTAGCGGGTCGAGCAGGATCGGGCACGGCCAATGGTCGAGATTTGGTAGCGATGGCGGATTCTTTTGCTAAGCTGCCCGATCTGGCTGGATTGATGTCTCAGGCAACCTCTCCTTATTTAGTGAAGCTACAGTTCGTGCCGCCGGAGCTAGAGGAATTGGGAACGGTGTTGCGATCGCACCTAGTCGAAACCCCACCGCTCTACCTCACAGAAGGCAACCTGATTCGCGACGGCGTCAACTCACAGCTCGACCAGCTCCGCACGCAAGTCACCACCGATCAGCAGTGGATCGCGAACTTAGAAACAACAGAACGAACTCGCACCGGCATCTCTAATCTTAAAGTTGGCTACACCAAAGCCTTTGGCTACTACATCAGCATTTCTCGCAGCAAGGCCGATCTTGCTCCAACAAACTACACTCGAAAGCAAACGCTCACTAATGAAGAGCGCTACATCACGACCGAACTCAAAGACTGCGAAGCTAGACTAAACAATCTCAACGAGCAAGTTCATCAGCTCGAATACGATCTCTTTATTGGTCTGCGTAATCAAGTGGCCGAACACGTTGGTCTGATTCGTCAGGTAGCTGCTGCTGTGGCTGCGGCGGATGTCTTGGCCGCGCTCGCAGAAGTCGCCGTCTATCAAGGATACTCTCGCCCCGATATCGTCAAAGGCCGACCTGTTTTTATCGAAGATGGCCGTCATCCGGTTGTTGAACAGTCTTTGCCAGCAGGTTTCTTTGTCCCGAATGACACCGCCCTTGGCAGCGTAGAGAATGCCTCTACGGCTATCACTCCAGATCTTATTATCTTGACCGGGCCGAATGCGAGTGGAAAAAGCTGCTATCTGCGTCAGGTGGGACTGATTCAGCTAATGGCGCAGGTGGGTAGCTTTGTCCCGGCAAAGTCGGCGATGCTGGGGGTGTGCGATCGCATCTTCACCAGAGTTGGCGCAGTCGACGATCTCGCTACAGGTCAATCTACTTTCATGGTTGAGATGAACGAAACTGCCAACATCTTGAATCACGCCACCGCTCGGTCTCTTGTTTTACTAGACGAAATTGGCCGAGGCACCGCCACTTTTGACGGTCTCTCGATCGCCTGGGCCGTCGCCGAATATCTTGCCACCGATATCGGTGCTCGTACTATCTTTGCTACTCACTATCACGAGCTGAACGAACTAGCCTCAATTCTCTCGAATGTTGAAAACTATCAGGTTACCGTCAAAGAGATGCCGGATAAAATTATCTTCTTGCATCAGGTTCGACCCGGCGGGGCTGATAAGTCTTATGGAATAGAAGCCGGACGGCTAGCTGGATTACCCGCCACTGTCATCAGCCGAGCGCGACAGGTGATGAGTCAGATAGAACAACACAGTAAAATCGCCGTAGGTCTAAGAGAGAATGGTGAGGATACTATTAACTTACAGAAAGTGACTAACTTACAGAAAGTGACGCCTACGAAAGCGACTAAGAACAAGAAAAAGTCTGCTTCTTCTCCGCTGATCTCTTCTACATCAATAGCTTCTCCAGTGACAGAAGAAGCAACAGCGCGTCAGAGTCCTACAAACGTACCGACAAATGCACCGATTCAACAAACGCCAGTAGACGAACCCGAAGAACAGCTAGATATGTTTGGATAATACTTTTCTCTTAGTCCATACAGCAATCAGTGAAAAGGTAGTCAGCTAGAGAGTGTCTGGATCGATGTTGCGATCGCGCAGTTTCTGTAACAGCTCATCCATTTCCTGCTTCAGCTGCTCAGCCTGCTGCCTTTCTTCTTCGAGCTCTGCGATCTGCTTCCTCGGCCCTGCGATTTGCTTCCTCAGTCCTGCGATTCGCTTCCTCGGTTGCTAACTCTGCTCGGCTAGAACGCTGTCTCTCCTGAAAAATTACCAAATCCTTTGTGGGATATTGATTGCCCTGCTCGTCGTACCAGTACAGCCAGTCTCGAGGCGGCAATAGTCCCTCTCGCCCCCTAGCGATGCCAAGCCCTAATCCAATCTCTGGCATCCAAACTGGATCGTTCGACTGACGAACGTATTCGCCCTCTACTAAGCGATATGTTTCAAAAACGTCGTGCTGGTCGCGTTTTGTATGCTTTGGGTTGTAGATCGTGTAGTACAGCACCCCTAGACGTGCGTAAATTTCCATCTTTTCGTCGTACTCTTTGCCGGGCGTCGCCGATACAATCTCCAGAACCCACTGGGGGACAACGCCCTCTTGCCAAATCAAGTAGCTGAGCCGGAGATCTTGTCCCTCTCGGTAATGAGGAACGCCTATAGATAGAAATGCATCTGGCCCCACTGCTGGCGTTTTAGGCTCATAGTAAACGCCGATATTGGCACCTAGAAACCAGTCACTGCGATCGCACCAGGCCAGCTCCAAAATACCGCGCAGCAGAATCGGTATCAGTATTTGCAGCTCATTGTCCACAGGGCGATTGTCCGTATCTGGTAGATCATGCTCAGTCGGCAAATCAGCCGAAAGCAACTTCAGCGGCTTGAACTGTACCATGACAAAAGATCTGCCTCTAGGCAGGCCAAAAAGTAATTAAGATCGACACGTCTTCATATTAATACACTGCTCCAGATGAAAATCTATCGCCTCCCTGCCCGCTCAGATAACTACATTTTTGTTTTACACAATCCAGCCGACAACACCGCTGCTGTCGTCGATCCAGCCGATGCGCCGCCGGTACTTCAAAAGCTAGACGAGCTTGGCGCGACTTTGGTCACCATCTTCAATACCCACCACCACAACGATCACGTCGGCGGCAACCGTGAGCTGTTGGAGCGCTTCCCAGAGGCTGAAGTCTACGGTGGTGCGCAGGATCAGGGGCGGATTCCAGGCCAAAAGCATTTTCTAGGTGAAGGCGATCGCATCTCGTTTGCCGATCGCACTGGCCAAGTTATCTTTGTGCCCGGTCATACCCGAGGCCATATTGCCTACTACTTTCCACCTGCTGTTACTGGCGAATCTGCTACTGATGAACCGGGCGATCTGTTCTGCGGCGACACGCTATTTGCAGGCGGCTGCGGGCGGCTGTTTGAAGGGACACCAACTCAGATGGCGACTTCTTTAGCTAAGCTGCGTAATTTGCCAGATAGCACTAATGTCTGGTGTGGCCACGAATATACGCTGAGCAATCTGAAGTTTGCGATCACGGTTGAAGGCGAGAATGAAGTATTGCGATCGCGCCTTGCCACCGTAACGACCGCCCGTCAGCAAAACCAGCCTACGGTTCCCTCACTGCTCTCTACCGAAAAGGCCACCAATCCTTTCTTGCGTTGGAACAGTCCTGCCCTTCAGTCAGTAGCCGACAGTCAAGATCCCATTGCCGTCTTCGCCCATATTCGCAAACTGAAGGATAATTTCTAATGGTTGCACCTTTTACACAAGTTGCCTACACTAGAAAACTGCGCTGCGATGGAAAGTAAGTATTAAGAGCAATGGCGAAAAAAAGAACTCAGCTGGTCCTTAGCCAGGATGTTGAAAAATTAGGCAACACTGGCGATTTGGTAGAAGTAGCCCCCGGTTACGCCCGTAATTACTTGATGCCCCGTAGTTTGGCGTATCGGGTCACTCCTGGTGTTCTAAAGCAGGTAGAAGTCCGCCGTGAGCGCGAGCGTGCCCGTCTAGAGGCCATCAAGCAAGAAGCCGAATCCACCAAAGTTGCGCTCAACACCATCGGCCTGTTTACCGTTAAGAAAGCAGTTGGTGAAGACGAAGCTATTTTTGGTACCGTGACGACTGCCGAAGTTGCAGAACTGATCCGAGCCAATGCGGGCAAAGAAATCGATAAGCGCGACATTGATTTGCCTGATATCAACAAGCTCGGTGAATACAAAGTAGACATCAAGCTGCATAGCGAAGTCACTGCAACTATCAATCTTCGCGTTGCCCCTGACTAATTGGTCTCGATCGAGCAGCCCCAGTCCAGCAGAACAATTCTCAGCAGAACAGCTCTCTATAGTCTAGAAATAGTACAAACGTTCGGTTAATTTAGAAGGGCAGGAAGCGATTTTGACTTCCTGCCCTTTTACTATTGAAGACATCCTTTCGCTTTCTGAACTCTCCCGCCCTCTCCCCTGCTGCCAATGGCTTCTCCCGACTTCCGCTTCAAACCTGCTGCCGATCGCCTCCCACCCCAGAATATCGAGGCTGAAGAAGCTATCCTTGGCGGCGTTTTGATCGACCCAGAAGCGATCGGTCGGGTTACAGAAATCCTAGTTCCTGAAGCGTTTTATATTGGGACACATCGCAGCATCTACGAGGCCGCTTTGGACTTGCAATCGCGGGGAATGCCTACTGATTTGATGGGCGTGGCTTCGTGGCTAAAGGACAAAGGCACGTTGGAAAAAGTCGGCGGACAGAGCCGATTAGCGCAGCTGGTCGATCGCACTATCAGCGCGACTAATATCGACCAGTACGCCAAGCTGGTGATGGACAAGTACACCCGCCGTCAGCTAATTAAGTCCGGAGGGGAAATCATTCAGCTAGGCTACGAGACCGAAACGCCTCTAGAAGATGTGCTAGATCACTCTGAGCAAACTCTGTTTGGCATTACCCAAGAGCGTCCGACCCAGGGACTGACCAAGACATCGGATATTTTGACGGATACCTTTACGGATATTGAGCAGCGATCGCTCGGTATGGTTCTGCCCGGTCTTTCTTGCGGATTTTATGACCTAGATGCGATGACTCAGGGCTTTCAGCGTTCTGATTTGATCATTACCGCCGCTAGACCGTCAATGGGGAAAACGTCGTTCGTTTTGAACGTTGCCCGAAATATTGCCGATGAGCACAAGCAGCCCGTTGCTATCTTCAGCTTGGAGATGTCAAAGCAGCAGCTGATTTATCGACTGCTGTCCTCTGAGGCAAAAATTGAGAGTGGTCGCCTACGTACTGGGCGGATTGCTCAGCACGAATGGGGGGCAATGGGCCATGCGATCAATACGCTCTCTGAACTACCTATTTTTATCGACGATACGCCGGGAATTGGCGTGACGGAGATTCGCTCGAAAGCGCGGCGATTACAGGCTGAGCAAGGCGGTGCGCTGGGGCTGATTTTGATTGACTACTTGCAGCTGATGGAAGGCTCTGGTGATAACCGGGTACAGGAATTGTCAAAAATGACCCGGTCGCTGAAAGGATTAGCGAGAGAACTCAACGTCCCTATCATTGCCCTCTCGCAGCTTAGTCGCGGTGTAGAATCTCGGACCAACAAGCGTCCAATGATGTCCGATCTACGTGAATCTGGTGCCATAGAACAGGATGCTGACCTAATTATGATGCTCTATCGAGAAGAGTATTATGATCCAGACACACCTGACCGTGGCATCGCAGAAATCATTCTCACTAAGCATAGAAATGGTCCGACTGGTACGGTGAAACTGTTGTTTCAGCCAGAATATACGCAGTTTTTGAACAGGGCTTCGGACCTATCTAATCGGGATTGACCAACAAACTAGGAGACTATTGTGATGACGCCAGAACAACTTGCGGAAATTCAGCGATTGCGCGATCGCAAAGTCGCCCCCAAGCAAATTGCTAGAAAGCTAGGCTTGCGACCTGCCGAAGTCAAACTAGCCATTCAGCAGCAAGCTACTATTCAACAACAAGAAAGTCTAGCCAAAGGAGAACTACCGCCGATCGAAGCTTGCTTCGCCAATCGCTCAATGGTCAGCGCGCTATTAGCCGATGAAGACCCAGAATTCGCTGGCAGTGCTGGTCTGGGGATTGTTATGGTTGTTCGCCAGCAGCGTAATGGATTTGCAGCGGCCACTTTCCTAGTCGATTATTACTGCCTTGGTATCAAAAATGCCTCGAGCAAAAAGCTCAGCAACGCTAATAAATACCTTCAGATGAAAGAATTCGCTTTCTCAAGGTTTGAAGAGAGTGTTGAAGAAATACCGCTACGTCAGGCGCAAGCGATTGTATGGGGAGCCGTAGACTATGCGAGACAGCTAGGGTTTGAGCCTCACAAAGATTTTGAAGCGGCTAAAGACATACTAGCTGGTGATATCGAGACCTTACCTGTTCTAAACTTCGGGAAAGACGGTAAGCCTTTATATGTCAATGGTCCCTACGATAACGCTGAGAAAGTTCTCAAAACGCTGGAAAAGTCCGTAGGAAAGGGCAACTACGACTGCCTGCTACAGGGCGGTCCAGAAGAGATAGGCATCCTCAAAGGAAACAGTGGCAGCTTCTTCCTAAGATAGGAAGACACAAATACAATTTAAAACCCCTGAGCACACTGCGTTCGGCTGATGTGTCAGGGGTTAAAAGATTGTGTAGCGCTGGAAAGGTCAACGCTGACTGATTTGACGTTAGCTGCCTATTCTCAAAAGCTCTACGTCAAAAATCAGAGTTGCATTCGGTGGAATCACGCCGCCAGCACCGCGAGCACCGTAGCCAAGGTCGGGGGGAATGATCAGCTTGCGTCTGTCGCCTACTTGCATCAGGGCGACGCCTTCATCCCAGCCTTTGATGACCTGGCCTTGACCGATGGTGAAGTTGAAAGGCTTGCCGCGATCGCGCGAGCTATCAAACTTCGTCCCATCTTCTAAAGTGCCTACATAATGCACATACACCCGATTACCCGGCTGAGGCGTAGCCCCGTCTCCTTCTGCAATCACCACATATTGCAGACCAGAGTCCGTCGTAATCACTTCTTCATCCGGCACCATTGTCTCTTCTGCCATTGCATCCCCTTGGGTATCGTCTGCTAACAAATCATTTGCACTTTGCGCTATCAGAGTCTCCGAGCGCTTTTCTGAAGACTGTTCTATGGCAGCAGGTGGGTTAGAAACGTTGTCCGCAGCTGCTCTTTCACCATCGCCGCCGGTAAACTGAGCCACCAGCAACACCGCGCAGAAAGCAACCACCACGCCAAAGCTAATTAATATTTCTCGCATAGTTCCAATGTAGACAGTTCCAATGTAGACAAGCTCTTCAAAATCAAAAAGCTAGAAAGTTTACTACTCGCAGTTTACTACTCAGCCGCTGCCTAGCCTACGACGTTCTTCGCGGTCAGCGCCACTGCTTGTTTTCGAGGTCTCGAATCTGACGCTCTAGCCGATCGAGTCTGCCGCGCAGCTCATCCATCTCCGCCTGCCGAGGTACACCTAAATCCTGCATAATGTTACGCACTTGCCTTTGCATTTGCTTCTCTAATGCGCCCTGGTCAATATTGAATTGAGACATGAAGTCATCGACAAACCCTTTGGCTTGATCTGGGTCTAGCTTGCCGTCGCGCACTAGCTCTTCGCTCATTTGCTTTACCCGTTCAGCAACTAGCGAAGTGGTGCCAATGCCAAACATCAAAAGCTGTCTGAGTAGATTAGAGCTGTCCATAAGTAATCTCCACGGGGCAAGAACAAAGACGCAAATACCCTTCTATTTTGACAAACTATGTCTATCAGCGGCGGGCGGTTTACCGTAAGGTATCTTGCACGCTGCTAGCTCATACTCTATAAATCATCAGTTTGGCTATGACGACCTGCCCTCGGTGCGATCGCGCCATCACCCCAACAGCTGTTAACTGCCCCCACTGCCAGCTCGTTCTCAAAGCCCACGGACACCCTGGCATGACCCTCCATCGGGCCACAGGTGAGACTTCTTTGTGCGAGACCTGCGCCTACGAAGCAGATGATAGCTGCAACTTTCCGCAGCGGCCAAACGCCAAAACCTGCACCCTTTACCAGGACATCAACCAAGATGTCATTACGCTCTCAAAGCCAAGCGCAAGAGAGATCTATCCTCTGCCGTGGTGGCGAAAAATTAGCCGATTCTGGGCAGGAATGATCGTTCTAATTCTTATCAGTTTGGTCCTGTCCATTCTGTAGCTTAAGAGTTGAGACAGGATGTGCGATCGCCCAAAAACTGTGCTATCACGAACATCACAACGGTTTGTCCCCGTCGCGTAACCGTACTCAGATGACCGTTTTCAGATAACCGTATCCAAATAATCGTACTCAGCCGACCGCATTTTTTCGACCACCTTATTCGTTTAGAACTATGCTGGCATACACAACTCTCACCGATATTCTTCAACTGCCTACTGCTCTCGAAGCCCTTGTCTATGCAGGTGGACTGGTTTTCATTCTGGTCTGTCCATACTTTGTTCTAAACCTAGTAGACAAAGTTAACGCTCCGACAAAACCCTCTCAGGATGACGCTAGCAGCGGCCAAAGCGACCGCCAAAAGAGCGAACTATAGGAGGTCTCTCCTGCGCCTAGGCGTATCGCGAACAGCAGCTACTTCAGTCAAAGGCGAGGCTGCGGCAATAATCTCATCGGAATCTGATTCGGGCTGAGTATCAGCAGCAAGGAGCCTTATCGCTGTCTGCTCTACCTTGCTTGCGATCATATAGGTCACATATTGGCTCACCGAAACGCCCTCACTTTTAGCGAGGTCTTTCATCTGAGCATGAATCTCATCAGGGATCGTCAGTGTCAAACGGTGCATTGAAAGTACAGCCTATCTTGATGCTATGCCTTTCACTACAGACTTTTGCAACTCCTATCAGGAGGCTTTGGCTATCAGATATCAAAGGAAATAAGCTGTTACGAAAGATATATCCACAAGAGATATGTAGCGGTTGTCTGATTTGACAAGAAACCAGCAAACTTCAATCTAGATCGGCAAAAAAAGAGCACCGCTTTGCGTTTTCAAAGTAATGCTCTCTTTACCTAGCTTTTGATTGGTCTTTTCGTTTAGTTTTGACTTTCTATCTACTGAAAAGCTCACCTTTCGATAGCGGTAAGCCGACAGCTAGATTGCTTAGCTAAATCGGTCACAAGCTTACTGACGAGGCCGAACAGCAGAGACAACCGGCTGCTCTGAAGGTACGCCACCGTCAATATCAGGTTCGTAGCCAGCTGCCAATACGCTGTTATAAAACCAGCCTGCTAGCAACGCCCCCAAAATAGGGGCAACCCAAAATAGCCATACCTGAGCCAGGTACTCAGCTCCAGAGAATAGAGCAGGCCCCAAGCTCCGCGCTGGGTTTACAGAGGTGTTGGTGACTGGAATGCTAATCAGGTGAATAAGCGTAAGTCCCAAACCAATTGAGATAGGCGCAAAGCCTTTGGGCGCACGACCGTCGGTTGAACCCAAAATGATTACCAAAAACATGAAGGTCATCACGACTTCAGTGAGGAAGCACGAGAACAAACTAAAGCCACCGGGGGACAGATCGCCATAGCCATTCGCAGCTAGACTCCCACCAGCGAAGTCAGGCTGACCAGAGGCAATTAGATAGACCATGGCAGCGCCTGCGATCGCACCCACCACCTGCGAAACAATATAAGGCAGCAGCTCGCTACTAGGAAATCGCCCACCGGCCCACAAGCCAAAAGATACCGCTGGATTTAAATGACAGCCTGAGATGTGACCAATGGCATAGGCCATCGTCAAGACCGTCAACCCAAACGCTAAGGAAACACCGACGAATCCTAGTCCCAGTGGAAACGCAACATCAGGGGCAATTTCACCGCCGACGAAAGTCGCCGCTAAGACAGCGCTACCACAGCCGCCTAACACTAACCAAAACGTACCCACAGCCTCAGCCATGCACTTTTTAACTAAAGACATTCTTTAAAGCACTCCGAAAATTTGGGTTCAATGACGTGGGAATATTGTTGCGATCGCATCTCACTCTGATTGAGCATTAGAATGCGTACAGCAATATTTTCAGACAAGAAGTATAAAACGCTACGCAGATACGCTTAATGCTTTGTTTCAACAGAACTTAATAAAGCGATAGCTTACGATATCTTCAGTAGAACCAATATCTTCAGTAGAACTCATCGTGTCATGCGCAGTACTAGCCAGCGCTGATTAGCAAAGCGTATGTCAGCACTGACGTGAAATGCATACTCACTGCAAGCCAAGCGCATACCAGCACAGAGAAAAGACTACAATTAACTTCTTAGAAACCTGCGCGAATACTGTTTAGAAACCGTCAGAAACCAGCGGTCTCAGCCCGCTATTGATTGATTAACTTATGACTTCCACCCTAGTTTCCAAAAGTGAAATCGCTGAAGCCGTCGAGCAGCGCCGCAACTTTGCGATTATTTCTCACCCAGACGCCGGTAAAACGACCCTGACCGAGAAGCTATTGCTATACGGTGGAGCCATTCATGAAGCGGGATCGGTCAAAGCTAGACGGGCACAGCGGCACGCGGTCTCTGACTGGATGGTCCTAGAGCAGCAGCGCGGTATCTCGATCACTTCAACCGTGCTGCAATTTAGCTACGACGACTATTGGATTAATCTGCTAGACACGCCCGGTCACCAGGACTTTAGTGAAGACACCTATCGCACCCTGGCGGCTGCCGATAACGCGGTGATGCTAGAAGATGCGGCCAAAGGCTTGGAGCCACAAACCCGCAAGCTGTTTGAAGTTTGTCGGATGCGCGATATGCCAATTTTTACCTTCTTTAATAAGCTGGACCGGCCAGGGCGCGAGCCTCTAGAGCTTCTAGATGAAATTGAGCAGGAGCTGGGGCTGACCACTTATGCGGTGAACTGGCCGATCGGAATGGGCGATCGCTTCAAAGGCGTCTTTGATCGGCGCAAACAGCAGGTGCATCTATTTGAACGTACGGCTCACGGCAGTAAAGAAGCTAAAGATCTGGTGCTCGACTGGGGCGATCCACAGATTAAATTACTCGTCGGTGATGAGCTATTCGATCAGTTTTCAGAAGAGCTGGAGATGCTCGATGAAATTGGACCCAAGTTAGATTTAGAAATGGTTCACGCGGGTCAGATGACGCCTGTGTTCTTTGGTAGCGCGATGACCAACTTTGGGGTGGAGCTGTTTTTGGAAGCTTTTTTGGACTATGCGCTAGAGCCGGGCGTTCACGAGAGTACGATTGGCCCGGTGCCGCCGACAAGGGAAGAGTTCTCGGGCTTTATTTTCAAGCTACAGGCCAATATGGACCCTCGGCATCGCGATCGCGTTGCCTTCATCCGCGTGTGCTCCGGCAAATTTGAAAAGGACATGGTCGTCAACCACGCCCGCACTGGCAAAAATGTCCGTCTCTCCCATCCTCAAAAGCTGTTCGGTCAGGGCAGAGAGTCCCTAGAAACCGCGTATCCCGGCGACGTAATCGGCTTGAATAACCCAGGTGTCTTCGCTATTGGCGACACCATCTATCAGGGTGAACCACTCGAATACGAAGGCATTCCCTTCTTCTCTCCAGAGATGTTTGCCTATCTCAAGAATCCAAATCCCTCAAAGTTCAAGCAGTTTCGCAAAGGCGTCTCTGAGCTGAGAGAAGAAGGCGCAGTCCAAATCATGTATTCCGCTGACGACTCTCGGCGCGATCCGATTTTGGCCGCCGTCGGCCAGCTACAGTTTGAAGTAGTGCAGTTTCGGCTAAAGAACGAGTACAACGTAGACACCCTGCTAGAACCCATTGGCTACAGCGTGGCTCGCTGGGTCACGGGTGGCTGGCCAGCACTGGAGAAGGCCGGGCGAATTTTCAACACCGCCACGGTCAAAGACAGCTATGGTCGCCCCGTCCTACTATTCAAGAACGAATGGAACTGTCGCCAGGTAGAAAGCGACCATCCCGAGCTACAGCTTAGTAACACAGCACCTGTTGTCTCTGGCATGCAGCCTGAAGACATATAGTCAGTCATTACTCTTGTGCTGTCAGCGTGCCTCCAACGGTGGATGCTCTCCTATCAGATATCAAAGATACTGAAGCAATAAGCGCAAGCTTGGTTCTTCATTCTCTTTTCAGACCTATGGCACAAAAAGACATTGCACAAAAAGGCGAGGAGATTCTTAACCAGGTCACTAGCGCGGTTGAAGAAGTCAGCAAGGAGGTTGTCAGTCGAGTGTCTAATCTAACCGAGGGCAAACCCGAAGAAGCAGCAGAGGAAGCTACAGAGGAAGCGATTCAAACAGCAGTTGGACAGGCGATAGAGGTACTGCAAATTGCCAGCGACGAAGTTAGAGAAAAAGGCATAAACACCGAGCGGGTCACCTTGAAAGCGGGCGTGGGGATTCCCAACATAGCTCAGCTTGAGATCAGCACGGATGTCCCTAGCAAAAAAGAGGACAGCCGAGGAAAAGGGTTTGAAGTGAAGGTTAGCTAGGTACTCTAATCGAGGGTCTGGCGTTATGGTCTACCGGTTATAGTTTGTACGCTGGGAGTCAGTATCTCTACCCAAAAAACGACGCAATTGTTACGGTCTAACCTCAAGACGTTAAGCCTTACTAAGGTTTCAGCTATGCGATCCCCAAAGCCTAGCTTAGTCGCTAGGATTGAAGAGTAGCGAGGCCGGAGCGCCGGAAGGGGTTTGTAGATATGACTATTATTTGTTTAGTGTTTGCCGTTCTAGCACTGACTATTCTGCACGTTCCTAGCGTTATGTTTACTCTTGGGATTGTCACCTGTCTAGTTGTCTTCAGCGTCAAGCTATTTTGGACTGTACTACAAACGTTCTCGGCACCAGAGGCAGTGAGAATCGATTAGGTTTCCTACGCTGATAGCGGGTGGTAATCTTTTGAAAAAGCGAGTGAAATCTGATAAAAGATCTCACTCGCTTTTTGCATTTAGTTCAGCCGCTGTGGGCCTTCGGGCGATCGCCAGTACCAGACCATCGCCAGGGTAATTTGCTTCAGCGGCCAGTACAGCGCTGCAATTACCACAAAAGTGATCAGGACAATCGTTATCGGCTCTGGCTGTAGCAAATCTCGTACGATATACAGCGCTAAACGACGCGGACCAGTGATAATGTCCCAGCTGTTAAATCGTGGAAAACGTCCCAGGTAGATGCCCACCGCGCACAGCATATGCAGCGTTAGCTCAGCGGGCAAAACCCACAGCCCCCATCCCTGCTTCGTCAGATAGTGACCTAGATTGATCAAAGACGCCACATACGCCTCCATGCCGATCAGCATGAATAGCAGATACTGTGGAATCAAAACCAGCACAACAGTCGGCAACGACGCTCCTTCTTGAATGAAGCTCATTAGATGGATGATGTCTGTCAGCACATAAGGCGCATTGGGTAGAAAAGCGACGAAAAGCACGCATCCTATCCACCAAATCCAGCGGCGGACATCGTAAGTGCGATTCTCCGGGCGAGAGGCTTGGCCAAAGCGAAATAGCCACAGACTGAGCAGCCACGGAACCAGGGCTAAAAAAGTATTCCATATCATGAAGTAAGCGCTGCGGTGTGCAGCGCTCAGTCCGGCGATTAGTGCCTCTATCATCCAGGCAGCCGGGCCGGTTAAGTGTGTCATAGAACGCTAATAGATATGTAAGAGCAAGAGCGAGCAGATTATGTAAGGTATAGCCTGCCTGCTCAATTAGCTACGTCGTCATGACGAAGGATTTCGGATGTAGCAAATTGGGGCCTATCAGGGAATCGCTATGAAGATTCGTTGATAAAAAACAAGGCGAATACCAAATCATATGGGAGCTCAGGGCTATTACCCGATAAAATGGTCCGGTTGCTTTAGGCGATAGATCCCCTTGATAGAACGCTATACCCTGCCCGAGATGGGCGACCTTTGGACAGATGAATACAAATTCAAAACATGGCTCCAGGTAGAGATTGCCGTGTGCGAAGCCCAAGCACAGCTGGGCCGTATCCCCAAAGAAGCGGTAGAAACTATCAAAGAAAAAGCCAATTTCGACGTTGAGCGGATTCTAGAAATTGAAGCTGAAGTCCGCCATGATGTGATTGCCTTTTTGACCAACGTCAACGAATATGTAGGCGACGCGGGCCGCTACATCCATCTGGGCATGACTAGCTCAGATGTGCTAGACACTGCTCTGTCTTTGCAAATCGTTGCTAGCCATCAGCTGATTTTGACCCATGTTGAGAACCTGATCCAGGCTATTCGCTACAAAGCGCAGGAGCATCGTGACACCGTCATGATTGGGCGATCGCATGGAATTCATGCCGAACCCATGACCTTCGGCTTCAAGCTAGCGGGCTGGCTAGCCGAAATGCAGCGCCACCGCGAACGCCTCAATCGTATTCAAGCTGAAATCGCCGTCGGTCAGATTTCTGGCGCGGTCGGCACCTATGCCAACATCGATCCAGAAGTCGAAGAAATCACCTGTCAACTTTTAGGGCTCAAGCCTGATACGGTTTCTACTCAGGTGATCTCTCGCGATGTCCACGCCGAATTCATCATGAGCCTAGCGGGTTTAGGTGCTTCAATAGAGCGCTTCGCTATCGAGATTCGCAACTTGCAGCGTACAGACGTTTTAGAAGTAGAAGAGTTCTTTTCTAAAAAACAGAAAGGATCTTCGGCGATGCCACACAAGCGCAATCCAATCAAATCAGAGCGCCTGACCGGAATGGCTAGGATACTGAGAGGGAATGCGATCGCAGCCCTAGAAAATGTCGCCCTTTGGCACGAGCGCGACATTTCCCACAGTTCTGTCGAGCGCGTCATCTTTCCTGATAGCTGTATCCTCATCCACTTTATGCTGGTTGAAACGACCCAGCTGATCAAGCATCTGCTGGTCTATCCCGAAAACATGGCCCGCAACATGAACCTATACGGCGGCGTTGTCTTCAGCCAGCGCGTCATGCTCACCCTAGTCGAAAAAGGCATCAGCCGAGAAGACGCCTACAGCATCGTACAGTCCAACGCCCACCAAGCCTGGAACACCCCTGGCGGCAACTTCAAAAAGCTGATTGAAAGCGATGCTCAAGTCAAAGAAAAGCTATCCCCCGAAGAAATCACCGAATGCTTTAACCCCGACTATCAGCTGCGCAATCTAGACAAAATCTACCAGCGTCTAGATATCTGAGTCTGGATATTCGAGAGGGCGAATATGCAACCAAAAAGCCACGCCTGTAGTCGCAGGCGTGGCTCTCAACAGAAGACTCGCAGAACACAAGCTTTATGGTTCTTTTGCTTCACTTATCTTCATCATCAAAGTACTCATCATCTTCGTTAGGCTTGTCCATTTCATCTTTAAACCCACGCAGCGTCTTACCCAGTGCGCCACCTAGTTCAGGAATTCGCTTTGGCCCAAACACCAGCACAGCGACAACTCCAATAATCACCATTTCCGGCACACCTAAACCAAACATGACGCTGACTCTCCTAAAATACGCAGCAATACGCAGCTCTGCTCTGAGCTATATCATAGACGCCTAGAGACCTATTAGAAGCTCTAAAGAATAGTTAGATAAGTGTTAGCCGATTCAGTAGGCAGAATTCTCAGCGTTTGATTTTGCAAATCAGGCTCCAAACCCAGCATCTCTAGAGGAATAACGCCAATAAGAGCTTCTTGTCCACCAGGGAGCTCTAAGCATTCAAAAGTGCCTTCTCTACCGCAAAGCGAAATCTTGGCATCTTGAAAGATACGCGCTTTACTGACGCCGTTAGCGGTAGAAACCTCAACTTCTTTTAGTAGCTCCAAACCTAGCTTTTCGATAGTGTCTGCTGGTAGGCACAATGTCGTTGCACCAGTATCTACCAAAACATTTTTCAGCATGATAGAACGAACTTTATCACTAGAAATAAAACCCTTTAGAGCGAGACCTTGATCTAAGCGGTTAGTAATCGTCAAGTCGGCCAAGACCTTACCCATAGTATGCGTTGCGTTAATAGGCATATAGATTTGTCCAATTACTATATGCCTATTATGACAAACATCTATAGCAATATCTCACTGATATCTCACTGGTGATGACGCTGCTCTAACCAAGCCCGCAAGCCTCTTTCAGAGGTATGAGAGATGGTTTGTTCAGTCGCTGGATCGTAGGCAAACCAAAGCGTGTCAGTGGGTGTTTTTTTGGTCCAAATACGCAGTTGCTGAGAGTCAGTGAAAAAGTCAACGAGGCTTCTGCCTGCTGACTTTACCCAGCAGGAAATAGGTGAGTCTATACTGTCAACTTTGTGTGGAGTGGGGGGTACGCGCCATAGCTGTTCTAGATGCTGGCGATCGCGGATGGTTGAATGAGTCATAGCAAGTCTCCAAAAGAAGATTGTTCTTTTATCTCGAACTGAATACAGCTTAGAAAATCTGCTATGAAGCGGCAAAGCACTCGGTGAATGGGCGCTATGCAAAAGATAGATGTGCTATTGAGGAAGAATCGCGATAGCCTACATACAAGCAACCGGAATCGAGCTATGGCCGGAAAACCCGCGAAGACTCTTCGAGATAAAGTCAAACTTTCTCAGCTTAGAACGCTGATCGCCGTGGCTGCTACTGGTAGCTTTAGTGAAGCCGCCTTGCAGATGGATGTCAGCCAGTCGACGGTGAGCCACAGCATTGCGGCGCTAGAAGACGCACTGGGCGTAATGTTGATCCATCGAGGGCGGCAGCGAGCGTCGTTGACACCTGTAGGCGATCGCATCTACACCCAAGCATTAGCCACCCTCGATCTAATTGACGACATGGGCAAAGAAGCCACCCGCGCTCGTGGCATAGACGGCGGGCTCGTGCGGATTGGGGCCTTTCGGAGTTTGGCCAGCGAGATCTTGCCAGGTGCGATCGCCCACCTCCACGAGCACCACCCCACCATTCAAATTGCCATCATTGAATACGAAGGCAAGCGTGAGCTCATAGACGCACTCCAAGAAGGCAAAGTCGATTTAGTCTTTGCAGACTTGATATTAGGCGGAGACTGCGAGACCTTCTTGATTATGGAAGATCCTTTTATTGCCCTGCTTCCACCCAACCGCCCAGAAATTCCATCCCAGCTCTCTTGGGACGATCTACGCCAGCATTCACTGATTACCTCATCTAGCGACTGCTGTAAAAGTATTGCTATGCATCTCCAGCAGGCTCATCCTCCGGTCGAAATCGACTATCTGATTGCTAACGATTCCACCGCCGTCAGCATGACCCGACAGGGGCTCGGCATTACCCTCCTACCCGAGCTAGCAGCTAGACCTATTCCTGACAAAGTCCGAGTGGCCCAACTGCCGTTCCAGATCACCCGTCCTCTCGGCATTAGCTGGCTGAAGGATACGCTGCTGACACCTGCTACCTATGCTTTCTTGGATACCTTCAAACATCTAGATGAAGGGTCTCAAAAAGGCACACCCCCGTACAGTGAAGAGTATCGTAAGGAGCATGCATACGCAAAAAAGAGTTAATTAGATGAAGGACAAAGCGCAAATTTTTGATGAGAAAACTATTATTTTTACTGCCTGGAACGACCAAGCGCTTTTTTGCCGGAGGGCTCACCGCCGAACTCAATACGCTGAAGCTAGCTCAGCAGATTTGCGAAGCAGAGATTGTCACTTATCGTCAGCGAGAAAGTAATACTCTCTTTTTAGATGATTTGCTGTTGGCTCCACTGGAGGACACGACAGATAGCTGCATCTTTGTTGTTAGCTGGGGATTTGATGTGCCGAAGCTGCTGAAGCGATTAGGCGATCGCCCCACGATCTACCATGCGCACAGCGCGGGCTATGGCTTCCACCTTCCGCCTCGCGTTCCTATTCTAGCTGTCAGTAACAACACAATGGGCTACTGGGGCGAGAAAGCCCTAGGATCGTTGATTTATCACTTACCCAATGAGATTTCACCCGCTTTTGAAAATCGACAAATACCTAGAGATATAGACGTTTTAGTACAGGCTAGAAAGTCTTCCGAATATCTGTTGCAGCAGCTTGTGCCCGCTTTGCAAGAGAAATGTCGTGTTGTTGTATTAGACAGCTATGTAGAGGATTTAGTTGGACTGTTTAACCAGGCAAAGGTCTATTTGTACGATTCGGCTGAATACTGGGGAAGATATCGGCTCAGCGAAGGATTCGGTCTGCCCCCGATGGAGGCATTGGCCTGTGGCGCTCAGGTGTTTTCTAGTGTGAATCACGCGCTATCTGATTATCTTGATCCGGGATTCAACTGCCACAAGATCGCAGGCTATTCCACTAGTTACGACACGCAAAGGATATTCGAGGTCGTCAAAAACTGGGAGCAGTTTACGCCTGCTTCAGACTCTTTTTTCACCCCTTACCGCAGCGAGAGCCTGGTCCCTAGACTCAGGACTATTCTGACAGAAATCAATACCTTCTTTGACCATCAAGCCGCTAACTCATCAGATATTCCGCAGCTTACTCGCTTACGAATTATGCAGCTAAGCCTGACAAGAATATTATCTAAGCTCCCTTCTAAGCTAAGAAACTGAACATGATCGCGTGTGTTTACACAGCGATTCAGCGCAAAGTTTACTCAGTGTTTTTCTAATCACTGATAAATCCTACACAAGCTTCATCAATTGAGTCAGAGAAGGTAAATACTTTGTGCGTATGATAGGACACGAACATTGTTTGATTGGGTACGTTAAGCCTACAGACGTGGGCCTTGAAAACTTAGCAATCATAAAAATTAGCCATAAAAATCAGCTAGACGAGAACTAGCTAGGTAATGGCTGGGGGTGTTTTGCCTGCCAAAGGCAGATTGCAGCGTTTGGCAAATTTGTCTGTCGAGTCCTAGTTCATTGGGTTTTGAGGTGTCAGATTCTAGCTTGGATCAGTTTTGTTGCGCGCTTCTCGGCACAGGCTGTAAATTCGAGCGTCTCGGCGTTCTCATCAAAATAGCTGGGCACAATCAAAGTAAGTTTTTTCTAGCTGTCAGTAATGGCTATTTTTTCTTCTGATTCAATTGTTACAGAGCGTCTAGATCAGCGCTATGAGGACCTGCGGCCAATTGGTCAGCCTTTTGGCTATCAACAAATGCTGGCCAACGATGCTCGCCACAAACAGGCTGTGGTGATTAAATCTATCAAGATAGAAGAAAATACGTTCGCAGGCGATATCGCTTGCTTTGAAAGAGAAATTCATCTGCTGAAATCTTTGAATCACCCGACGATTCCTCGCTATCTGGAGTCTTTTCGATTGGATACGGCTGAGGGTAAGGCTTTAGTGCTGGTACAGTCCCATCAGGGGGGACAGACTTTGGCGCAACAGATGGCAGCGGGCAAGCAGTACGGTGAAACTGAGATCCGCGCGATCGCCAAACAGCTTTTACAAGGGCTGGCCTATCTGCACGGCAAAGGGCTCGTTCACAGAGACATCAAGCCTAGCAATGTTACTGTCGCCGCCAAAGCTTCGGGGATCGCTCAGGCCGCCTGGCTGAACTTTGGCACCGCGCAGTATGTTCACGCGCAGCAGCCTGATGCGCTAGTGGGAACTTATGGCTATATGCCTGTAGAACAGGTTCGCGCTCAGGCAACATTCGCCTCCGATCTGTATAGCCTAGGCGCGACGCTGGTCCATCTGGTAACCGGCTCTCATCTAGGCGAGCTGCCGCGCAATGGGCTGCATGTAAAGTTTGCCTGTGCGACCTCACGACTCAGCGCTGACTTTCAGCAGTGGATTAACTGGCTGATTGAACCGCAGGGGTGCGATCGCCCCGCCTCTGCCAAGCAAGCTTTGGGGGCATTAAACCGCCTCCCTTTGGCTATGCTCAAGCGGCGTCTCTGGCAACCTTCCAAAGCGCAGATGATGCCCGCGCCGATCACCACTCGCGGGCGCAATCACTATCAACCCTTCTTCACTAACATTCAGCCCCAGACAGGGCCGAGTTCTTTCAAGCTGATTATTTGTCCGCAGGGACTACAGTCCAAAGCCTGTCGTTTGGCGATGCCTCCGCTACTGGTGGGTCTGGCGATGCTAGTGTCGTCGCTGTATTTAATCAACTTGATCCGCTTTTCTCCTACTATGCTTTCGAGCACAGAGGGGCTAGCCGCCCTTGCCGCTGCAATCCTGGCTACGGTGAGCTGTACCTATAGCTTTCGCTTTTTGCAAAACGGCTGTCGTCAGCTCGATATTGCGCTGCTGCGACGTATTCAAATTGAGATAAAAGACGATGTGCTGCTGATTTCTAAAAAGTACTGGTTGCGATCGCCTAGCTACTTGGTCAATACCAAAAGAGAGAGTATCTATAGCATCAGCTCTCTGCCCGACGGCAGCACTATGAGAATTTTGACCCATCACAACCGGACCCAGACCCCCTGCTCTTGCTACCGGCTGAGCGTACATGATGGCGCGCTTACTCAGCGTGATATTCGCTGGCTGACATCTTTGTTGAATGACTGGTATACCCCGCGCGCAGCCTAGTTGTCAGTAAAGTCAACAGTTTGCAAGCTCAGCTAGTTCGCGAGGTCGATTCATTCATGCGCTCGACTCGGTTTCATTTTTTGAAACTGCCTCATTGTATGGCGTAGCTACGCGCACAATAGAAATTAGTTTGATGATGCATGGCACTGCTATGAATTATCAGCAATGTGTGACTAACTGCTGCGGTTCTCTGTTCGCTCCTCTAGAGAATCGCAGCGGTTTTTCTGTTTGCTTTTTAAGAGCTGTTGAACCAGCTCAATGAAGCCTTCGACTTCGGCGGCGGCGGTGATGTATGCCGGTGTATGTGCCAGCACAGCAAGGTAATCAGAGACATTCGCTACCCCCACAGAATGAGGGAACTGGCCAGTATCAAATAGGCTAGCATCGTTCGGACTATCGCCCACAGTCACTATGGAGCCAGCTAGTACTGCCGGAAATCTCTGCTGGAGCACTCGTTTTAGCCCGACTGCTTTTTCCTGTCTTTTTACCTTGATGTGACACTGAACCGTGCTGTAGGTGAAGCCCATCAGCTTGTCATCGCAGGCTGCTTGCATCCAGGCAAGGTCTTCGTCTGTTAGATGATCAATATCAAAGGTCCAGTCGGTAATGCGATAGCGGTTGTCAACAGAGGGCGTTAGGTCCGGGTAGCGCTGGCGCAGATGGTTGAAGATAACTTCTAGGCGATCGCGATGTCGGCTCATGCGGGGAATATCTGACAAAACTGTCGCGCTGCCAGTTTGCTTGTCTATATAGACGCCGCCGTTTTCTGCGATCGCCCCCGCCACTGGCAAATAATGTACAACTCCGCTAACCCATCCCGCCGATCGGCCAGTCACGATCATCACCTCAATACCGCACGCTCTAAGGGATGCAAACGCTTCTAGCAGTGCTGGCGTGAACTCTCCCCCCTTAGTCAAAGTGCCATCCATATCCGTTGCCACCAAACGAATATCCTGCCAAAAGCTTTGCCCGTGCGTAGAGGCCAGTGCCTGCGGTGCCATAGTTATTCCCTCGCCTGCCAGCTATCAAGATTATTCATTCTGACAGCCGCTGTGGGCATACTCAAAACAATTCACTGGCCGTAGCCATGTCAACCGGCAATCTATCACAGCTCGCGCTTCACACCATAGCCCAGACGCCAACGATCCCACCTGCCCCGCCTAAATCGACTAATCTTTGGATGTATAGCACGGGCGGTCTCTTCATGCTGCTAGTGGGTCTGGGCATCTACTCTTACTTACAAAATCGTAAGCTGCAAAAGCAGCTCAAGTTTGAAAGCTACAAAAATAAAGAGCTCCAAAAACGAGTCAAACTTTCGCTCAGCACCATCGTCAAAATGGAGCGCAACCCAGATCTCATTCATTCGCGAGATTTCAATCTCGACTACTTGCGAATGCGGATGGAAGAAAAACAGTTTAACTTTGCTATCGTCAACCAGCTAAAAGTCAAAGTAAAGCAGCGCATCAGCGAATCTCTCCGCTCACAGCAGGCTGGCAATGGCATGGTTGGTATCGCCAGCACCAGTCCTCGTAGCGTCAATCAAATCTTTGACGTAGATTACATCTCACCCAACGATCCCAATAAAAGAAAGCGCGTCCTCTTTAGAATTCAGATTCAGATGACCAAGCTACCCGCGCAGACGACTTCTAGCACCGTAGAAGACATTGTCAAATGCATAGAAGACTTCTTGAACCCGAAAGAAGACGGTGGCTTTTGGCAGCCTACGCTTCAAGGCCGCATCGCCAATATGAAATGGGACCAAAAAGCAAAGCCCACGCCGCTACTGTTGCTTCAGCAGACGAACGAGGGCGTAAATGTAACCTTTAGAACGAAGAAGAATAAGCCCTCTATCATTTAGCTGTAGGGGTTTACGTGCAAAGCTCCTACAGCTAAATGAACCGCCTGGCTTACCTGAGCCAGTTCTTCAATCGAGCCGCTACTTGAGGCCGACGTAGTTTTCTCATTGCTTTGGTCTGAATCTGTCTGACTCTTTCTCTAGAAAGCTGGAAAATTCCACCCACTTCTTCGAGCGTATGGGTCTCTCCAGTCGTCAGACCGTAGCGCAAAGCAATAATTTCTTTCTCTCTTTCTGTCAGCACCTCAGTGAGGACATCAGAAATCTCCTGACGCATCATCGACTCACTAATCTGTGACTCAGGCGAGAGAGAATTACCGTCTTCTAGCAGCTCCATCAGCTCTGTGTCTTCACCTTTGCCCACCCGATGATTCAAAGAAAGAGACTTTCTCTGGACTTGCTGCAACGTGCGTAGCTGCTCGGGCGTCATTTCTAACGCGGCAGCAACTTCGACTTCAGTAGGCGTGCGCTGTAATTCCTTACGTAGCTCACGCTGAGCTTTCTTTAGCTTGTTAAGCTTTTCGACAATGTGAATCGGCAGGCGAATGGTGCGCGCATCATTGGCGATCGTACGGGTAATGCCCTGACGAATCCACCAGTAAGCATAGGTGGAAAATTTATAGCCCTTGTCGGGATCAAACTTTTCGGCGGCACGGTTGAGCCCTAATGCCCCTTCCTGAATGAGATCTAGAAAAGGGACGCCTCGATTCAAGTATCGCTTGGCAATTGAAACGACCAAGCGAAGGTTGGAGCGAATCATCCGCCGCTTAGCAGCTCTGGCCTGACGCAGCTTTTGCTTGAGCTGCATTTCGGTATAGCCAAAAGCAGCGGCCAGTTCTACGGGGGTGGGCCGTCGCTTCAGCTCTTCACTCGCTTTTTCTGAGTATTCTTCGATCTCGACGATGATCCTGACTTGCCTGGCTAGCTCAATTTCTTCGGTAGGCTGTAGCAAGGGATAGCGAGCCATCTCCTTGAAAAAGGCCCCGACTGCATCATCGGTGGTCGATTTGCGGTAGCGAACAGAGGCAGTCGTTTCATCGGAGTACTGAACAGAATACTGAATAGCATCGGCGTCTTCTACAGCCGCGTCAGATTCAAGAACGCCGACTTCGGGAAGAGGTTGAGCGTCCAAATCGTCATCTAGAGTGCTTCTTGCGATGTCATCATCGTCGTCATCGTCATCTACGGCGTCTGCTTCGTCATCTGTATCTGCTTCCACATCTACAAGAGCAGTTGAGCTAGCATACTGGTTGTGGTCGTCATCTGCACCATCATCGTCAGCGTTCCAGATTTTCATCAGCAAATTTTCGCGTCGGCTATCGATAGAGCCCTTGCGATTTTCTTCGCGCAGCAGGGCACTGGCCGAAGTAAGCTCTCTGTCTGTCTGGTCCATTCCTGTCCGGTCTATTTCTGTCTGGTCTGTTCCTGCATGGCCTTTTCGCTGCTCTGGTTTAACCACGGCAGTCGATCTTTCACCCAATTTAGTGGAGCTGATGCTGGTGGATTTTGGGGCTGTCATATTTATGTAAAGAGGTGAACATCAGAGGCGACTTTCGGAACTGAACGTCTTAGCTGTGTCTTAGTTACGTTTCTCTCGTTACGTTTCTACGTTTGTAATATATGTATTTCTTTAGCAGCAATTACCGCTTACTATAGCAACCCATCATTGAGACGTTTGTGTCGTTATGGGCTGCTTATCTAGGTGAAACCCTGGAAAGCTTGGCCGGTGGGATTTTTGTTTCATTGTTACGTTTCGTTGTTCGGTCTCATATTTTTTTGACTTGCTTTTTCTCGACAAATTGTTCAACTATTATGGGTGCTTTTTGTATTCGGTTTTACTGTTTTCAACTTACCCGACTACTTTCAATTCACTACTTTTAATCCATGGGTCAAACCGAACGTAAATCAGAGACTACTTGGGCCGAAGTTTTGGTTGATTGTCCTGGGTCTGCTAAGGGCGCTGCTGAGAGGGCCGCTGACATTTATGTGTACCGTGTTCCTTCTGATCTAGCTGTTGGCTCGGGCGATATTGTTGGAGTGCCTTTTGGTGCTCAGCAGGTAGGTGGAATTGTTATCCGCGTGCTGACGTGCCCTCCTAAAAATGTGTCTGTTGATGCAATTAAATCGATTGAGAGCGTCATCAATAATACCTTTTTTACTAAAGAGTATTGGCAGACATTAAACCGTGTCGAAGACTACTATCAAACGCCCTTAATCCGGATTGTTCGGACCGCTTTGCCCCCTGGGTTGTTGTCTAGATCACAGCGTAGGGTAAAGCTTTCTCAGTCTGTTTCGAAAGAGGCTATGAAGATGGCTAGCTATCAATCCAAGCTCTCTCAGTCGGCGCTGCTTTTGATAGAAGTTCTAAGTAATTCAACGGAGGGAGACTATAGCTGGCAGCACCTAAAGCAACAGATTAAGAATCCTAAAAAAACAGGATCGGCGCTTCAGGCCTTGCGGCAGCTGCTACGGTTAGGCTGGGTGGAGAGCTATCTAATGTCCCCGCGATCGCCTCGACCCAGAAAACGCCAGGCGGTTCTCCTAACCTACGCGGTGCGATCGCCCGCGCCCGATCTGAGCGCTCGTCAGCAAGAATTAGTCACTGCCTTAGAACGCAGCGGCGGCGAGCTATGGCTTAGCGATGCGCTCCAACAGCTAAAGACGACTAGTCAAACTTTAAAGAAGATTGAGGCACTGGGCTATTTAGCGATCGCACCTAGAGAAGTCTTGCGATCAGGCAGTCACTCTCAGGCCCTAGCTGATCAGCCCAAGTCGCTCACCGCCGATCAAGCCGCCGCTCTCTCGCAGATTCAGCAGATGCGTGGCTATGCAGAAGCGCTGCTACACGGCGTGACGGGATCGGGCAAAACGGAAGTGTATTTGCAGGCGATCGCCCCTTACCTTCAAGCCAAAAAATCAGCGCTAGTCCTCGTCCCCGAAATCGGCCTAACCCCCCAGCTAACCGATCGCTTCCGCAGCCGATTTGGCAACCTGGTCTGCGTCTACCACAGCGGCCTGTCCGAAGGCGAACGCTACGACACCTGGCGACAGATGCTCACTGGCGAGCCCCTAATCATCATCGGCACCCGCTCAGCCATCTTTGCCCCCCTACCAAACCTCGGCATCATCATTCTGGACGAAGAGCACGACAGCAGCTTCAAGCAAAATCAGCCCATGCCCTGCTACCACGCTAGGCAAGTCGCCCGGTGGCGCGCAGAACTAGAAACCTGTCCGCTGATCTTGGGCTCAGCCACCCCCTCCCTAGAAACCTGGATACGCTTCAAACCTGATCAGCCGGGCTTCGACTGCGCTCAGCCCTCGGTGACACCGATCTTGAGTGACTGCGCTCAGCCCTCGGTGACTGATCAGACCCAAAGTTCCCTTGCCCCTCTCCCGGTAGCTGAGCGCAGCCGAAGCTACTACCTCCCTCTCCCCTCCCGCGTCCACGCCCGCCCGATGCCGCCGATCGAAATCATCGACATGCGCAAAGAGCTGCACGAAGGCAATCGGACCATCTTCAGCCGAACGTTGCAAACAGCCTTGGAGGACCTAATCGAAAAGGGTAACCAGGGCATCTTGTTTATCCATCGACGCGGACACAGCAGCTTTGTGTCTTGTCGTAGCTGTGGACATGTGATGGACTGCCCTAATTGCGATGTGTCACTGTCGTATCACCAGACTCATGCTGATGCGATCGCGCGACTGCGGTGCCACTACTGCGGCTTTGGACAGGCTCACCCAGATAAGTGCCCGGAGTGCCACTCGCCCTATCTCAAGAATTTTGGCAGTGGCACTCAGCGGGTGGTGAATGACTTGGCAAGGTACCTGCCGCAGGCCGAATGTATTCGCTTTGATAGCGATACGACTCGTAATAAGGGAGCGCATCGGGCACTGCTGACCCGGTTTGCCAAGGGGGAGGCAGATCTGCTGGTAGGTACGCAGATGCTGACCAAGGGGATCGATTTGCCGCAGGTGACTTTGGTGGGGGTGATTGCGGCGGATGGACTGCTGTTTATGCCGGATTTTCGAGCGAGTGAGCGGGCGTTTCAGACGCTGACGCAGGTGGCAGGTAGAGCGGGCAGAGGTGAGCAGCCGGGGCGGGTGATCGTGCAGACCTACAGCCCGGAACACTCGGCGATTCAGGCTTTGTGCGGAATTGTGCGCGGGTCTAAGAGCGGATCTAGTGAAAAAGCTGAACTGGGAATTTCTACGACTCAGACGACGGGTCAGACGATGAACCAAACGATGGACCAGTATGGCGAGTTTTTGGAACAGGAGCTAGGCGATCGCGCTGAGCTTCAGTACCCGCCTTTTGGCCGTTTGGTCCTAATCCGGCTAAGCGGTCTAGATCCCGATGCGGTAGAAGCTGCGGCTACCAGACTGGCCAACAAACTAGAGACGTTGCTAACCAAAACTCCCGCCGACTGCGAATTGCTAGGCCCGGTGCCTGCTCCGATCTATCGGGTGGCCCGTCGCTATCGCTGGCACATTTTGCTCAAGCTGACGCCAGAATCGCCTTTACCGAACCTCACTCGCCTGCGTCCACCAAAAGGAATTAGCCTCACTATTGATGTCGATCCGCTGAGTCTGTCTTAATGAGTTAACTGGTGAAGTATAAGTAGGCCGCAAAAGGCAGCAGGTTGGCTACGATCAGCAGCGCTTTTGTCCAACGCGATCGCACCCTGCCAAATACATAAACACTCGCCACCAGCATCAGCACCAACTCCAATCGGCTCACGATATCGCCGTAATGACTCGGGTCCCAATACGACACCGGACTCTCGAATCGAAAATTACTCAGCGGCCAAAAGTGCCGATGTGCATCATCGTGATGCACTGGCAAATCTTCCAAACAGTGCAGCAAAATACTGGCAAATAACAGCGCAATACCGGTTCGTTTTGCATAGATCATCACTCCCATTCCTATCAGCGCCAGCGGAATAGAATTGAAAAAATCAAAGAGTAGCTGCCAAGACGGTTTGTAGTATTCCGTCCGCCAGATCTGTGACTCAGGCACGTCCATCACGGTCTTCAGCCAGAAATAAAATCCAAACATTGCCAGATCAGGAATCAGCGCTCCCCAAATGATTAACGGATTCCACTGCGGCTGCTGCTTGCGGCTTAGTAGAGCAAGATTAAAGATGGCATGAGCGGGAGTATTCATTGAGCTAGCGCCGTCCGCAGAGGCGGAAGAATGACAGTCTTTTCGATTGAAACGTTACAGTAAAGTGGCTAGTCTACTCTTAATTTCTGCCATGAAACTTGGCTCTTCGCTCGCACTCTTGTCCTTGTTGGCTCTCGGTGGTGCCTTGATTATCACCAACCCAAATGAGGATGACTACGCGGCTTATCTCTCAAAAACCGTTTCAACCGAAGCTCAAGTCGCCCTTTGCGATCCAGAAGGATTTACCAACTGGTTGGGCAGAGTGGGCGCGGCCTTCAGTCAGGCTTGTCAGGGCCTATTGTCAGGCGGTGAGACTCTATCAGAAAACGAGGTCCAGAGCATCATCAAAGACAGCACGGAGTACAAAAACTGGCTGTTTTTTAGCACTTATGTCACTCAAACACCGTTTGGAGATTACAAAGCCATTGGCGTTTTTGAGCGGTTCCTCTTGAGACCTGTAGACAGCGAACCAGAGACTGCCGGTGAATAGGCCAATCTATCTAGACTGCAACGCGACGACGCCGGTTGACAAAAGAGTGCTGGCGGCAATGCTGCCTTTTTTCACGGAATATTTTGGCAATCCAAGCAGCTTGAGCCATAGCTATGGCTGGGAAGCGGAGGCGGGTGTGGCGCAGGCCAGAGAGATCTTGGCGAGTGCGATCGCAGCCACCCCAGTCGAAATCATTTTCACCAGCGGTGCTACCGAAGCAAATAATTTAGCCATCAAAGGCGTCGCCGAATCCTACATGGCAGACGGTCGGCATTTAATCACGGTGCAGACAGAACATAGCGCGGTGCTAGAACCCTGTCGCTATTTGGAAAAGCTGGGCTTTGAGGTCACGTATCTTTCGGTTCAGTCCGATGGTCTGATTGACGTGACTGCGTTGGAAAAGGCCTTTCGACCGGACACGATTCTGGTCTCGGTGATGGCGGCGAATAATGAGATTGGCGTGTTGCAGCCGATTGAACAGATTGGGAAGCTGTGCCGCGATCGCAACATCCTTTTCCACACCGACGCCGCTCAAGCCCTTGGCAAAATTCCGCTGAACGTAGAAAACATGCCTATCGATCTGCTGTCTATGACTGCGCACAAGCTTTACGGACCCAAGGGCATCGGCGCACTCTACATTCGCAGAAAAAATCCTCGCGTGCAGATTTCTCCACAGCTTCACGGTGGGGGTCAAGAGCGCGGCATTCGATCAGGCACGCTGACTCCGCCGCAGATTGTGGGCTTTGGTGAAGCAGTGAGGTTGGCGATAGAGGAGATGGACATAGAAGCCCAAAGGCTGAAAGGGCTGCGCGATCGCCTTTGGAATCAGCTATCGACACTTCCTGGCATTCATCTCAATGGTCATCCCACGCAGCGGCTGCCCAACAACTTGAATATCAGCTTTGACGATATAGACGGGAGTGCTTTGCTTTCAGCGCTTAGAGGTGCGATCGCCCTCTCGTCCGGTTCGGCCTGTAGCTCTGCAAAGACAACGCCCTCGCATGTGATTAGGGCATTAGGACGTAGTGACCAGCAGGCGATCGCAACCTTAAGATTTGGATTAGGTAGACACACTAGCCTAGAAGATGTTGAACAAGCCGCCGCAGTTGTGAGTCAAGCTTTGAAGTCGCGACTTAAAGCAAAGGTGTAGATTTAGAAGGAAGGTTTGGCACCAAAGAGGGACAGGAGGTTAACAAGTCATGACGGCAACATTAGTCAATCTATCCACAGAACTGCCTTCAGAGGAGCAGCGGCTGAGACTAGATGGCGTCAGCTGGCAGCAGTACGATGCGCTCGTAGCCCTGTTTGTCGATCAATTTCCGGCTTTGCGAATGACTTACCTAGAAGGCATTCTAGAAATTATGACTACCTCTGCTGAGCATGAACGCCTGAAAACCATGATTGGCCGATTGATTGAGGCTTTTGCAGAGGAGCTAGATATCGATCTCAACGGCTACGGATCGGCTACTTTCAAAAAAGAAGCCGCTGCTAGAGGGCTAGAACCAGACGAGTGCTACGTCTTTGGTGAGCTGGGTGACGCGCCTGATATTGCGGTTGAAATCGTGCTTACCAGTGGGGGTCTCGAAAAGCTTGAAGTTTATAAAGGCTTAGGTGTTCAAGAGGTCTGGTTCTGGGAAAACCAAAGCTTCAGCGTCTATGGCTTCATTGATGCTGAAACGGGCTACGAAAAGCTTGATAATAGCCGCCTGCTGCCTCAGATTGATTTGCCGCTACTGTCTCAGTTTATTGACCAACCCAGTCAGACAAAAGCTGTCAGAGCCTTTCGTCAGGCCCTGAGGAGTTGAGCGTTTAAAAACTACGAATCGGTCAATCCCTGCGACAATAAAGGCCGACTTCTTTGGTGCGATCGCTTATGGCTCAAAAAATGCGGCGTAGCTTATTCGGTGGACTATTTGGCAACAAATCACAGCCGCTGACTATCTCAGTGATGCTGATGTATATCGGTATTGCGATTACGGCGGTCTTTGTTCTGGCAGCTTTGTTTGCGCCGCTAATGCAGAGCTGGGGATGGATTCAAGATCCAACCGCTGGACTGAGCAATCCCATTCACGAGCCTCCTTCCACAGCGCATTGGTTTGGCACAAGTCGTCAGGGCTATGATGTCTTTTCTCGGACGCTGTTCGGGACGCGGGCGGCCTGGCATGTGGTGCTGCTGGCGACGGCGATGAGTGTGGTGGTGGGAGTGCCATTAGGAATGCTGAGCGGCTATCGGGGTGGCAAGTTAGACCGGGCGCTGCTGTTTTTTATGGATACGATTTACACGTTGCCGGGGCTGTTGCTGTCGGTGACGCTGGCGTTTGTCGTTGGGCGTGGGGTGCTAAATGCGGCGGTGGCGCTCTCGATTGCGTATGTGCCGCAGTACTACCGTGTAGTACGCAACCATACGGTGAGTGTGAAAACGGAGCTATTCATCGAAGCGGCGCAGTCGATGGGGGCTTCGACCTGGGTAGTGCTGTCTCGCTACTTATTCTTGAACGTGGTGCAGAGCGTGCCGGTTTTGTTCACGCTGAATGCGGCGGATGCGGTGCTGATTCTAGGTGGCTTGGGCTTTCTGGGGTTGGGACTGCCGGAGTCTGTGCCGGAGTGGGGCGATTCTTTGCGGCAGGCATTGGACGCATTGCCGACTGGGATCTGGTGGACGGCGCTGTTCCCTGGACTGGCGATTACGACAATGGTGACCGGGCTGTCGCTGATCGGCGAAGGACTGAATGAGTTTATCAATCCTTTGCTGCGTCGTGAGAATTGGGATTAGCCAAAGATGTTCTACCAGTGAGACTCTCAGTCATAATGCTTTAAAGGCAGTTGAGTCCCCCCTTTGGTTATGCCCTCGAAGTCATCCAAGCGAAAACAAACTCTCCCAGAAACTTTCTACAGTCTGACGGACAGTCAGAAATCGATTGTCCAAGTCTTTGCGCTGCTGTATGAGCCGACCAATCGCACCTTAGCCCATCAGTGCTGGCTTGATGGGACTTGTAAAGACATAGCGATAGAATCAGCAGCGCAAGCGGATGGCGTTTTTCTAGAAAAGTATTTCTCGGAACGACTCAAGCTGTTAGGCGCGAAACCCTTCAGTCAGACGGTCACTCAGCTGGTTAAAAAGGGCGTACTGATGCAGCAGCAGACCCAGGGGCCTCGCTGCCACCCGGATCTACTAGAGATAGCCTGTCGGGAGGCCGTCCGAACCGATAAATTTGAGCCGTTGGCTCAAGCGATTGAGGCGGTCTTGCCGGTTCCAAAGTATTTTCGTAGCGATACTCGCAACTTTCGTCGGCCAGGGGAATTTGTGCGATCGCTCCGCCTTGCCATCTACCGCCAAGACAATCTCGAAATTGACGATTTGTATGCAGCTATCAGCCATGTTGCCTGGCGATCGGACATGGCCTTTTTCGACACGCTGCGAGAGATACTGACTAATCCTTTTGATCCAGACTGGATGCGCGGCCTGTCCGAGCCATTTTGTGAGATGGGTCTGAGCGCTATTTTAGGGAATTCGATAGAACGCTGTGTGCCTGCCCTGGATGCCTTTGAACTGTTGAAAGCGATCTATACAGAGCAAGAGATCGCAAAACAAGAGATAGACAGAGAGAATAGCGAAGCCGAGTCAGATTTCAGTACAGAGCTGGCATTGCTATACGCTGAACAACTCTGGATGAGAGGATCTATAGCTCAAGCTAGTCAGGTTGTCGCAGCGGTAGAACAGAATGACGATCTGCCAGACTATGCCCATCAATATCATGCTTTGCTAGGCGCGATCGCCTTTTTGAGCGGGGATACGGACACTGCGATCGCACAATATCATCTCGGCCTACTCGCAGCAGGAACAGAACCAGACGAACAAACCGCCTGGTTCACCCTGCCTGCGGCGGCTCTCTTTTTCTTGGCGCTGCTAAAAGAAGGTAGCCCTGCCTCACAGCAAGAACTGGCTCAATTTGGACGCCTGATCCAAACGCAACCCGATCACTGGCTGTTTGAAAGTACTTCTCTCCTGCTGAGCGTCTCAAAAATGCAGCAGGGCAGCTTCAGCGATGTGCTAGACACTATAGAGGGGCTAAAAGAGTACAGGATTCGCTCTACCGGTATCCCTGCCTTGCTACAAAGCTGTAGCCTCTACTGGCTCTCGGTAGAGCATTTGTCAGAATGGCTCCCCGATCAGCTCGCCCACCTGTGTCAAACTGCCCTGAAAGCGGGCTATGGCTGGATCGCCTTAGAAGCTGCCGATTTACTTATTCACTATCGCCCAGAAGACAGTCTCCATATGGAGATTGCAGCGGCCCTGCGAGAACAGGCGGCAACTGTTCCTTTGATCGAGAGCATTCAGCCCAAAGCGCCTTGGGAGCTTTCTTTGAGCGCCCTTTCTCAGCTCACCGAAGCGCTAACAGAAGCTGACAATTCTGTTGAATATGGCAGCTTTCGCCTGGCGTGGCGATTGCAGTTTATCTCTGCTCAAAGCTGGTCGCTGACGCCACTAGAACAGAAAATTGGCGTTAAAGGAAGCTGGACGAAGGGCAAACCCATCGCGCTTAAAAGGCTGACTGACGACTATGAAATTCCTGACTACGCCACGGCGCAAGACCGGCGCATTTGCGAAACGATCGAGGTCAAATACGAACAAAGCAGCTATTACTACAGTGCCTCTAGCCCTGTCTATTTCTTTACTAACCGCACGCTGGTCGAGCTAGTCGGCCATCCCCTGGTGTTTTGGGAAGATTCTCCTAGCGTTCGCGTCGATCTGGTGAAAGGTGAACCCGAACTGATCGTTAAGCGCTTGGAGGGGGGCGATCGCATCACCCTTTCTCTAATGCCGCCGCTACAGGATACCGATCTGCTGATCGAACGAGAAACGCCTACTCGACTAAAAGTGATTCCAGTGACGGCGGATCATCGTCGGATTGCCGCCCTACTTGGCGCAAATAATCAGCTAGCAGTGCCTGTGCAGGCAGAAGCCCAGGTTTTGCAGGCGATCGCATCCGTCGCTAGCCTAGTCACCGTCCAGTCCGACATTGGTGGCGGCGTAGAGGCCGAATCTGTCCCTGCCGATGCCACCCCTAGAATGCACCTACTGCCCGCAGGCGCAGGGCTCAAAGCCTCACTGCTGGTCCATCCCTTTTCAGAAGGCGGCAGCTACTATCGACCGGGCGAAGGCGGCGAAACCGTAATTGCCGAAGTCGAAGGCAAGCGCCTCCAAACTCAGCGCAATCTGACAACGGAAAAGGCCAGTGCCCAGGCAGTAATTGACGCCTGCCCAATCCTAGACGACTACGACGAAGAATCTGAAGCTACGGGCGAATGGCTAATTGAAGCCACCGAAGATAGCCTGGAACTGCTGCTGCAATTGCAGGCACTAGGCGACGAGATCATCATTGAATGGCCCGAAGGTGAAAAGTTCCGGCTTTCTCGTCAGCTGGGGCTCAGTGACTTCAAGTTCGACGTACGCAAAGAGAATGACTGGTTTGCCGCCAGTGGCGAAGTCCAAATCAGCGAAGATCGGGTGATGGATCTGCAACAGCTGATGGCCCTGCTAGACAGTTCTCCGGGGCAGTTTGTCGCCCTAGCAGACGGCGAATTTCTGGCTTTGACTGACGAGTTTCGGCAGCGGCTCAAGACCCTGGACCGGCTTTCTCAGCGCCAGGGCAAGGATCTGCGCATTCACGGTCTGGCCGCGCTGGCCCTAGATGAGATGATGAGCGATGTCGAGCAGCTCGCTGTCGACCAGGCATGGCAAACCCATATCCAAAAAATCAAAGCCGCCTGCGCCATCGAGCCCGAAGTGCCCGATACATTGAACGCTCAGCTGCGAGACTATCAGGAGACTGGCTATACCTGGCTGGCTCGATTGGCTAACTGGGGCGTGGGCGCTTGTCTTGCTGATGATATGGGCCTGGGTAAAACCTTGCAGGGGCTGGCCCTGATTTTGAGCCGCTGTAGTGAGGGGCCGACGCTGGTGATTGCGCCGACTTCTGTCTGTATGAACTGGGTGAGTGAGGCGGCGCGATTTGCCCCGAGCTTGCAGGTCAAAGAGTTTGGCGCGGTCAACCGGGAGGATCGCCAGAGGCTGCTAGATGGTTTGGGCGCAAACGATTTGGTGGTGGGCAGCTATGGCCTGTTGCAGCAAGAAGATATGGCCGAAATGCTTCAGGGCGTCACCTGGCAAAACATCGTGCTAGACGAAGCGCAGGCGATCAAAAACTATGCGACTAAGCGATCGCAAGCCGTGATGGCGCTCTCGGGCAGCTTCAAAATCATCATGACTGGCACCCCGATTGAAAATCACCTCGGTGAGCTTTGGAACCTGTTTCGCTTTATTAATCCCGGTCTGTTGGGGTCGTTAGAGAGCTTTAACCAGCGCTTTGCTAATCCGATTGAACGCGATCGCAACGATGCGGCCAGTGACGCACTCAGGCGACTGATTCAGCCGTTTATCCTGCGCCGCACGAAAGATCAGGTGCTCAAAGAGCTGCCCTCACGGACCGAGATTCTGCTGCCGGTGGAGCTGAGTACGGAGGAGAGGGCTTTCTATGAAGCGCTGAGACGAGAGGCGTTAGTCAAGCTCAGTGAGAGTGATGCGCAGGCGGGTCAGAAACATTTGCAGGTACTTGCAGAAATTATGAGACTGCGGCGAGCCTGCTGTAATCCGTCATTGGTCCGGCCAGAGCTAGCGATTCCTAGCACCAAACTAGAACAGTTTAGTGAGCTGATTTCAGAACTGTTGGAAAATGGGCACAAGGCACTAGTGTTTAGCCAGTTTGTCGATCATTTGAAGATCTTGAGAGCCCATTTAGAATCGCAGCAGATCAGCTATCAGTATTTAGATGGCAGTACGCCTGCTAAAAAGAGAAAGCAGGCTGTAGATGCATTTCAGGATGGGAAGGGCGATGTGTTTCTGATTAGTCTGAAAGCGGGCGGCTCAGGCTTGAATCTGACGGCGGCGGACTATGTGCTGCATATGGACCCCTGGTGGAATCCGGCAGTAGAAGATCAGGCGAGCGATCGCGCCCACAGAATCGGCCAGCAGCGCCCCGTCACCATCTACCGCCTCGTCGCCAAAGGCACCATCGAAGACAAAATCGTCGGCCTACACCAGGTAAAACGAGACTTGGCCGACAGCCTGCTAACCGGCGCAGACATGAGCAGCAAAGTTTCAACAGATGAGCTATTGTCCTTGATTCAACAGTAGTGGTCGAGGCGGGGGAACCACCGCTAGAGAACGCTATATAATGAAGGGAACCCGTCTAAAATTCCTGCGTTGGAAAGTTTATAACCGTGACTCTATCGGCGGCAGCTTATGAAGCGAATGCTTTCGCAGCTCGACTGTACGATACTCTATTGGCTCAGCTAGTAGAGCATTCAAAGCTGCGTATTGTTACAGTTTTAGAACAGATGACGCTGCATAGAGGCAATATGGCGCTTGCAGAGCAACTGGCTCAAATTGACCGGATGAAAATCTGGTTAGATAGCTTTCGGCCCCTGTCCGCTTCTATACTGCGCGAGCTGAAACAGCGCTACGACGTTCGCTTTACGTATCAATCCAATGCAATCGAGGGCAACACGCTCAGCCAAAGTGAAACTGAGCTGGTGTTATCCAAAGGCATCACGATCGGCGGCAAGACATTAGTAGAACATTTAGAAGTCATTGCTCATGTGGAAGCAATTGACTATATCGAAACCTTGAGCAAGGCTGAAGTCCCGATCGGGGAATGGGAGATACGACAGATTCATAATCTGGTGATGAGGAAGATTTCACCAACAGAAGCAGGACGCTATCGGCAGCTAGATGTGAAAGCAGCAGGAACAGATTATCTTTACCCACCTCACTATCTACTGCCTGGCTTGATGGAGGAATTTATTCAGTGGATGAAGGTGGCTCAATTGGAGACTCATCCTGTCCAATACGCTAGCGAAGCTCACTATCGTTTTGTATCGATTCACCCTTTTGCGGATGGCAACGGTCGTACGGGCCGCCTGCTGATGAATTTACTGCTGTTAAGAGCAGGCTTTCCAATTGTAAGTATTTCTAATGAGCAAAGAGAGCTGTATATTGATGCTATTGCAACCGCCCAGCAGTCGCAGGATGATTTGACCTTGCTGTTCGCACTGATTTGTGAGACTGCGATCGCATCACTTATAGAAACGCTTTCTGTCATTGCTAGTGCCACTGACAGTAGAGGTAAAGGACAGGCTTTCTATCAGGAAGTCGTTGATTTTTTGGCAGATCAGGTCTGACGACGAGCCTTATTTTGGAAAAAAAGATTTTCAAAATATTCTTCTAAAATCTTCTACTACGTCTGTTTTTGTCCGGATGATGAATACACGGCAGTATTTGCTACCGGTAGTCTGTTGGCGCTTACGGAAGATGACGATCTCTCTACGGTATTTGTTACCGATAGTCTGTTGGAGTACGGGGGGCAGCGCAAATTTCGTTTGATACGATTTGAGACAAGTTCATTTCTACATGCTATGTCTCCCAACCGCCGTAGATTTATCCGCTTTTTTGAATATGCTGCTGTTTCGGCTTCGATAGTGGGCGCGATCGCAACTCTCGCCACGCAGAAGCCCGTTTATGCCGTAGCTCCCCTTTCCGTGTCTGCCGCCCTGAACTTAGTAGGCCGTCGCCAACAATCGCGACAGCTAGATGACACTATCCAGAAAGAGTCTCAAAAAGCCTCAGACTTTGTAGGTTTTCTACAGCAAGTTGATCAGCGTATAGAAGTGCTAGAGCAGCAAAGATCAAGCTATCAAGCAGACATAGAAACGCTCACTAAAACTGTCGATCAGCACAACAAACAGATCAGAGCAAAGCTAAAGTCAAAAAGTGCTGCGTCTGCTCAAATCACTGAATCTATTCGGACCCACTTACGCATACAAGAGCAAAAGCTAACAGAGCTTGAAAGCGATCGCGATCGCGACGCTCTAGCCATTCAGAACCTAACGCAAGCTTTGGAGCAAACAAAAGCACAGAACAAAACTGTATTTGCAAACCTTCAGCAAGCCCGCAGAGCGGTGTCCAATGGACAGTCTAATTCAAACTAAACAGACGGTCCTAGTGTTTCTCTAATTAGATATTGATTGTTGCCTATGATTGGGTGGTGAAGGTTTATAGACACGTCTCATCCAGCCTTTGGGAGGGTGAAGGGAGCAGGTTGGATTGCGCTCTACCTTAGATTGTAAGGGTTTCCTGTCAAATAATTGACAGGCCCGAAACAGGGCTGATAGTGTAGATTTCACGGCTCTAGTTGCTTCGGCGTACTAGCAGCCCACTGCCCCGAAAAATTTAGCCGCTGACGATGGCTGCTACAACAGACCATCGCCAGCTAGCCCCCAAAACTGCACGAACAGTGACGGAGGTTGTGGACCATGATGCCACAGCCACCCTGACTCTTAGCAAGTTGGGGTGGCTTTATTTTTCGTGGGGCTTTCTTCCACACCTAGCCAGTCTCGAAATTCGAGACTTTGAAGAAGACCCATGAAAACTACAACCTTCCTCGCTGAGCGCCCTATAGTCGGCGTTTCGACGCCTGCTACCCTACAGTCGACGCTACAATCTTCGCCGTCACAGCTACCGCCACCCGGCACCGCCCCCGGTGAATCCATCCGTCACATTCTGCTCGGCAGTCCAGAAGCCATCCGCCAAACCATCCATTTGCTGCACACGCTGCACTACACCGAAACCATTCTGTGGAGTCCGGTATTGGCGATCGAGGAATCGTTGGTGATTACACCCGCGCAAGGGGAAGCGTTTAGCCTTTTGAGGAAGCAGATTTAAGTTTGGTTGGTTTGGCAGGGGCGATCGCATTTCCCTCCCGAGCAAATGTGATGGCGTTAGTTGCGATCGCTTCCACGTTACAAACAAACGTTCATTCATTCATAACAAACGCTTTAACGTTACTTGCTATTGTTTAAGCAAAACTTATGAATGAATAAGCATCAAGAGCAAACGTTTATTCACTAAGAGCAAACGTTCGTTCATCTATAAGAAAAACTTTAACGTTACTCGCTTTTGTTAAAACAAAACTTATACATGGACGAACACTACGAGCAAACGTTGGTTCGTTACTAACTAATGCTTGTGCGTTACCAACTAATGCTTGTTTGATCGCTCCTCCAGCTCAAGCAATACAGCCAAATTAACCAGCTACTAAGACTTTGATTCAGGCTCTACCTTCTTTTGGATCGAAGTGATCGAGCAGTTCGCGGTGGATGAAGCGGAAGCTGCCGCCGACCTGCTGAGTTAGACGGCGTTCGGTCGTGTATTTCAGGAACTGAGCGTAGTTAGCAGGGATATGACCCTGACGACGGAGCAAAAAACGCAAGAGCGCATGTTTGATCACCGGATCGCTAGCTTCGGTGCTGAACCCAAGAGCCCAGCCGATTCCACCGATCAGACTGAAAGCAATAACAGTTCCTATGCTAGCGCCTTCGCCTTGATTCACTATTTGCAATAGTGCGAACTGTATTGCTACGCCCGGTATGTAGCTCATGACAGCAATCAGAGGAATGTTCTTTGCCGAAGCAATCATTCCCTGATTAGGTGTTTCTGTTGTCTTAAAATCTTCTCTAAATCCTTCTATCAGACCCCCTATCAGACCCCATATCAGACCCCATATCAGACCCCATATCAGACCCCATATCAGACCCAATTCGGACCCACTATCAGACCCACTATCAGACCCCCTATCAGATTTTTAAAGAACTTTTTGCGCGCAAAGCGCGAGGAAAATCTAAGAACTTCAACAGTCTTGATAGCGACGCGCTAGCCATTCAAGACCTAACACAAGCTTTGGATCAAACAAAAATTCAAAGCAATACTTTACTCACTGGCCTTCAGCGTACACGCAGCGCCCTATCCGATCAGCTGACTAACCAAAATTAAATAGAGGGCAGTAGAAAGCAGTCCCCGACTTTCCAATTTCGGCCTGTTATGTCCACCAACTGCTGTGGACTCCCCCGTTCGCTGAATATGATGATGGGCCAGGTGTTCGGCGTCAGGTGTTCGGTTTGTCGCCAGAGGCTCTGACCGACATGACCTTTCGCAGGAGATCGAACCAGAAGCTGGCTCCCATTGAGAGGGCGAGGGCGGTGATTCCCCAGCCAACGACTCTCTGGGGAATGAAGGGGATGGGCCAGTCAGCTTCGGCGGCCTGCTGCGCTTTGAAGATGCGATCGCTGCGACCAATCGGCAAAGGATAGTCGGCAAGGCTTTCTTCTACGGCGGCGCTGATAGAGCGTAGGTTGTTTTTGAGGTCAGTTTCTGAAAGGTCGCTGATACCGAGCTCTTCGGAAAGAGCTTCGGGGGTATTGATGCCGCGAGCCCCTAGCTGGTCGACGGTTTGGAGGATGCTGCTACGGATGGCTTGATCTGTGCTCAGCCGCTGAAACATGTAGAGGGTGTCGGCGTTGAGGGTGAAGGCGATCGCCAATCCCACTAGCAGCCCAACGCCTTTGACATTACGCCGATAGACGCCGCTAGCCCTTTCCATGCCGTTGTTAAACCAGCTTTCAACTTCTGCCTGTAGCTGCTGTAGCTCCGTGCCTGCGATATTGACTTTAGTCTCGGCTCTTCTAGCTAGGGTCGCAATGCTTTGCTGCAATGGCGCGGGGATGACTTCTGCTTGTAGCTTTTCGAGAGCGCTGCGGACGGCGTCGCCTTCTTTTTGGGCGAGGGCAACGAGTTCGGCGTAGGTAGAGGAGTTGGGATCTAGCAGGTCGGTGAGGTCTGCTAGACTGGGTCGCAATCTGGCGAGTAGAACCGCGTTGGTTTCGGCGTGACCGCTCAGGCTAACGCGCAGATAGCGAATTCGGTTGAGGAAGGTTTGAACCATCTCAGGATTCGCGCCTATGTCAGTCAAAGAGGCGTCAGCGGCCATCGTTTCAAAAGACTGAAGCTGATTGATAATCTGCTCTACGCCAGATTCTAGCGTGAGTCGGCGGGCGGCAAGCTCGGTGGCAATCTGGTTGATAGACTGCTCAAAGTAAACCAGTTCGGCGTCCATCAGGTCTTCTTTTTGCAGGCGGGCGCGAAGCTCGTTGACGATGTTGTGTAGGGGAATGAGGACTTCGTCTTCTAGAAAGGTGCTGAAGCGCGATCGCACTAAAATCTGCTGAAAGTCTTTTAATCTCAGGCGTTCTATCAAGCTAGTCGCAAAGGTTTCGGCGGGAATATAGGACGGGCCGCTGGTGCGGTTGCCAAACACATTGCGAGTAAAAGTAACCGTGCGATAGAGCGCGCCAATCCCATGCAAAACCTGGCGCAGAATAGAAGCACCTCTGCCCTTCGCCTCGTAGTTGAGGTTTTCGATTAGTGGATTGTCGTAAAGTCTGTCCGCCAGGATTCTAGCCGCTTCCTGGCTGTTTTCGGGCGGCGTGCCTTTGGTGTGAGGGACACTGTCGCCTGCGAGCAGCTGTTCTATCGAGCGCTTGAGATGTTCTGCTCGCCATTGGAACAAAGCGCTGAGAATTTCTTGAATCTCACTGGCAACCAGGCTCAAGGTCAGATAGATGAAGATCAGTCCAACTGCAATTTCTAAAACAATCGGCAGACTCATGATAAAGGCACTGTAGGGGACTCTGATGGATGGGTAGGCGATCAGCGGCTCAAAAATAAGAGCGATTCGCTTTCTATTCGTCTGAACCGTACCATAAGACCCTATTTATGCATCATCAACTAACAAAAAAGGACACATCGCTGCGTCCCTCGAAAACTCAACTTTTGAAGATGATCGACTAAGTTTTTATACTTATTGCTGGGCTAGCGATTCTGAATTGTTTGCTCTTATCGTGATAGTCATCTGTTGACGAACTTTAGTGAGAGGATCTAATCAGCAACGTCGCTAGCGGCGGTGCCGGTAAACGAATATCACTCATCGGCATCGTCCTCCTGTCCAAGCTGCTTCAGCTTTATGTGCTTTCGGCCCAAGGAAATCTCAAACTCGTCGCCGGGCTGTAATCCCATTTGCTTGGTGTAGGCAGAGCCGATTAACAAGTTCCCGTTGGATTGAACGGTAATGCGATAGCTAGCGCTGCGCCCACCCCGCCCAGTTCCGGCTTGGGTGCTGTCGATTTGAATCCCTTCAGCTTCGATCAGCGCGTTCAGGAATTTCATCATGTTGACGCGGGTCACACCACTTTTAGTAATCGTGAAATACCCACAAGTCTTCGCCTTTTCTTCCCTTGATAGGTGCTCTAATTCTTTCACCTTTTTAAGCAGCGCTTTCCCGACAAGGGCATCGGTATCTGGATTGTTGACCATCTATTTAGTTCGGGTTTCTATACGGATATATAACGCTGTGAACCGCTAACGCCAATCAAATCGGGTTACGTCTAGAGTACAGCAATGTGTGGTCTTATCTTTAGAGCTGCTGAGCGGAGCTGCACAGAACTAATCTTCCTTGATGCTCCTTACAGCTTCTAGAATCTATTGATTCCAACTCCCATCATAAAACCATACTTCTAAACTTGTGTAAACGACAGCGGAAAGTCGTTCTATCATGTTGATGGAAAGACGGGTATTAGCAACATGATAAACGACAAAATATCTCGATCATTATGCCGGGGATGGACGCATCTTTTGGCTCTAAAGAGTTAGCTTTGGGAAAGGAAATAGCAGGTTAGGCTCTTTTTTGAGACGGGTTTTATGCCTTAGGAATGAAGATTTAATAAAAGCCGCTTTCGCGGACCGGTGGGTTTTGGCTTCGACTGCGCTCAGCCATCGTAAGTTGCCGTTACCGAACCCTGAGCGTAGTCGAAGGGTGGCCGGTTAGAGATCAGCAGGTTATTTAATCCTCGATCCTTAGATAATATGCCTTAGATAATATGCCTTAGATAATATGCTTTAGATAACTTGTGCCGATGAAACTAACTACCCGTGGCCACTACAGTGTAAAAGCGCTGCTAGATCTGAGCCTTCAGCCAGCCGGGTCGCTCTCTTCTGTACGCGCGATCGCAGAGCGCCAGCAGCTTCCTGCGCCCTATTTAGAAAAGCTGCTGATTGAGCTGAGGCGATCGCACCTAATCGATTCCGTTCGCGGTGCCCACGGCGGCTACAGGCTTGCCAAATCCCCTGCGCAAATCTCCCTAGGTCAGATCCTAGAGGCTGTCGGGGAGTCGGCCAGCTCTATGACTATGGGGATAGCCAATACTTCTACGCAGGCGCAGGCCGAGGACTGGGTGACTTCTATGCTGTGGAATCGGCTAAATCAGAAGCTACAAGAGGCATTTCATAGCATTACTTTAGAAGATCTCTATTACGATGCTCGTAGCTGGCAGGCGGCTCAAGGTGAGGGGGCTAGTTTTGTTGTTTGAGGTATTGTTTTGCATGGCGCTGAGTTTTATAGCGCAGGTTTAAGAATGCCAGGTTTAGGAATGCCAGGTTTGAAAATGCTGTGATAAATAGTCAGCTTGAACAGGTTGCTTTATTGATAGCAGCGGCAGGACTGGATTTTGTGGTGGGCGACCCCTGGAGCTGGCCACATCCCGTACAGGCGATGGGAAAGGTGATTGACGCTTATACCGGGGCCGTCTTGAAGCGTGACTGGTCGCCAGTGGCACTGCGAATCGCTGGGGTGGGCTTAGCTGTTTTGGTGATTGGTGGCACTGGTGTCCTGAGCTGGTTGGGGCTGAGACTTTTGGCAGGCGTTTGGCCAGCGATCGCCCAGATAGCAGAGGTGATTGTGCTGGCGAGCTGCTTTGCCGGACGCAGTCTCAGACGAGCGGCAGAAGACGTGCTATTGCCTTTAGAAAGCGGCGATATTGAAACTGCCAGACAAAAGCTAGCGCTGTATGTGGGGCGAGATACCGGGCAGCTATCGGCGACAGAAATCTATCGAGCGGTGCTAGAGACGGTGAGTGAAAACGCGATTGACGGCGTGCTGGCCCCTTTGTTCTTTGCAATTGTCGGTGCCCTTGTTAGCGCCAGCGCACCGGTAGCATTAGCGTACAAAGCAGTCAGTACGCTGGATTCTATGGTGGGCTACAAAGAGTCTCCGTATACTGATCTTGGCTGGTTCAGCGCTCGGTTTGAAGATGGGCTGACCTGGATACCCTGTCGAATTAGCGTGCTAGCAGTGGCGCTGCTGTCTGGGCGGCCAGGCCGAGTGTTGCGAATTTGTCAGCGGGATGCGCCTGCGGACCCCAGCCCCAACGCGGGTTGGAGCGAATGTGCCTATGCAGCGGCGCTGGACGTTCAACTGGGAGGCGACAATACATATAGAGGCAAGATCAAACGCAAGCCCCTACTCGGTGAGCCGACTAGGGCAATTACAGCGGATGTCGTTGGGCAGGCGCTCGGACTAACTCGCTATGCTTTTTTGTTGGGCCTTGTTGCAGGCGCTTTTTTGCTTTTGGCAATCGGTAGCAGCGAAGGTGTCAATCTACGCTGAAACACCTTTCTAGGCTTCTTAGGAGCAGCTGATATGATTTTTGACTTACGATGGAAGTCCGTACAAAAAAGCGGTTTTTAAGGTGAGGCCGATGGCTCAGAAAGTGGTTGATATTCTGTCTGCTGAGGAATTGCGTCGTACGCTGAACCGATTGGCGTCAGAGATTGTAGAGCGCTCTGGCGATTTGAGTGACCTGGTGCTGCTAGGAATTCACACGCGTGGAGTGCCGCTGGCTGAATCTTTGATGGAGCAGATCGGGCGGCTAGAAGGGATTTCGGTGCCGGTCGGTGCGTTGGATATTACGTTCTACCGGGATGATTTGGATCAAATTGGCGTACGGGCTCCGGCAAAGACGGTGATCCCGTTTGACCTGACGGGAAAGACGGTGGTGCTGGTGGATGACGTGATCTACAGCGGGCGAACGGTGCGGGCGGCGCTGAACGCGGTGCATGACTATGGCAGGCCAGGCGCGGTGCGGCTGGCGGTGCTGATCGATAGAGGTCATCGCCAGGTGCCGATTCATCCTGATTTTGTCGGGAAGCAGCTGCCGACATCGAGTGATGAGTCGGTGCAGGTGTTTCTAGAACCTACGGATGGTAGAGACGCGGTGAAATTGACGCGATTGTAAGGGTCGATTGCAGGAGTCCAGCTTGGGGTCCAGCTTCAGGAGCCAGAGGTAGGCAAGAGGATTGCATCAATGTGCGATCGCAATACGGTCAACAGACAGCAATATCCTAAAATACTCCCAATCGTTTCATCCCCCCTTTCCCGTGAGCTCATCTTTTTTCGACTCTGATGCTCCACCTTCCGATCCACAAGTTGCTCAACCAAACAGTGAGCGAATCAAGCGACGAGCCAGTCAACAAACGAGTCAACAAACCGAGAGCAGAAAGGCAGATCACCTGAGGATTTGTCTAGATGAAGATGTTCAAAGCCATCGAATTACGAACGGCTTTGAGCGCTATCGGTTTACGCACTGCTGTTTGCCAGAGCTAAACCGCGATGAAATTGACTTGCGATCGACTTTTTTAGGGAAGGCGATGGCCACCCCGCTGCTGATCTCTTCCATGACTGGCGGCACAGAGCAGGCGCGGCTGATCAATCAGCGGCTAGCTAAGACCGCTCAACGGTTTGGACTGGCGATGGGCGTGGGCTCACAGCGAGTAGCCGTAGAAAATCCAGCGCTGACGAAGACCTTTTCGGTACGACAGTACGCGCCAGATATACTGCTATTTGCCAATCTAGGTGCGGTCCAGCTGAACTATGACTACGGGGTGGCACAGTGCCAGAAGGCAGTAGATGTACTAGAAGCGGATGCGCTGATCTTGCACATCAATCCGCTGCAAGAGGCAGTACAAACCGAGGGCGACGTAAATTTTAAGGGGCTGTTTGCCAAAATTGAGCAGCTGGTAAAGGTGTTGCCGGTGCCGGTTGTCGCCAAAGAAGTGGGCAATGGTATCTCGGCGGCGATGGCGCAGCGACTGGTTGAGGCTGGGGTAGCAGCGATTGACGTGGCCGGAGCGGGCGGCACGTCTTGGGCGCGGGTTGAAAGTGAGCGTGCCCAGGATGCTAAGCAGCGGCGCTTGGGAAACACGTTTGCCGACTGGGGCATTCCAACGGCGGAGTGCTTAACGAGTATTCGATTGGAATTTCAGACGCGAGCAGAGTCGGGACTATCACCAGCAGCGGTGCCGTTGATTGCTTCGGGCGGGCTGCGTAATGGATTGGAAGCGGCAAAGGCGATCGCGCTAGGGGCGGATCTCGTCGGAATGGCGCTGCCGTTTTTGCAGGCGGCGAGCCAGTCGGAGGAGGCTTTGGCGGCCCTGAGCGAGGCGCTGATTGCTGAGCTGACGACGGTGTTGTTCTGTACAGGCAGTGAGTCGCTGCTAGCGCTGCGGCAGCTAGGCGTGATTGGGAAGGAATCGGGAATGGGGGTTGGTTAAAAATCAACCTAATTAGTTCCGTTAATATGGGAGCAATAGGCTTAGACTGTTAAGCCAGACGATTCAACTGCTTATTTACTGTCTTTGGCGAAGCGGACGACCCATGCGAGATTTTTTTAAGATTGCAGCCGCTAGTGCTGTAGGAACCTTGGTGGGCCTCCTTAGCCTGGTTTTGCTGCTGGGAATAGGGGCCTTTGGACTGGTGAGCGTGCTGCTAATGTCGAACTCGCCTGAGCCTGAGGCCGAAATCGAGGATAAGTCGGTGCTGGTGTTTGACCTGGCCACTGATATCGTCGATGGGGCCGTGTCGAATACAGGTGGGCTATTGGATGAGTCTTTTTATGGGGCTGAGCCTTCGGTTTCTCTGTATAACGTTTTGCAGGCGATCGCAGCCGCCGCAGAAGATGACAGAATTTCGGGTATTTATCTAACTGGTGTGCCCTCAGAAGGGCTGGCGACGTTGAAGGAGGTGCGTGAAGCCTTAACTGACTTCAAGCGCTCGGGCAAGCCGATTTTGGCCTATAGCACCGGGCTGCAAGAACGCGACTACTATATGACATCAGTGGCTGATGATCTGCTGCTAGCACCGGTTGGCTTGTTAGAGATTAATGGCTTTCGCTCAGAGACTCAGTTTCTAGGAAATGCGCTGAAGCAGTACGGTGTCGGGGTGCAGGTCGTGCGCGCTGGCCGATACAAGTCAGCGGTGGAGCCATTTACGCGATCGCAAAGCAGCCCCGAAGAAAAGCAGCAGACTGAGGTTCTAATCAGCGGGCTGTGGCAGGATTTTCTGGCGACGGTGGCGGATGGCCGCGAGGTGACCCCGACGCAGATGCAGACCTTTGCCGATGAGGTCGGATTGATTGAGCCGGAGCAGGCATTAGCAGCTGGACTGGTTGACCGATTGGGTTTTTATACTGAGATGCTCACTGAGCTAGAGACGCTGACCGGGTATGAAAAGAAGGTGTCTGAAGAAGATGCGTCTAGAGAGAGCTGGGCTGAGACGGACGAGCCGGAGTTTCCGCATGTGACGCTGAGCGATTACGCGCGAACGGTGGCTAGAGACCGTGAGTTTGATCGTGAATTTGATGGTGGGAGCGATGCGATCGCTATCGTCTATGCCGAGGGCGAGATTGTCGTCGGCGAAGGGTCGGTGCCTGGAACCATTACCTCAGAAGGACTGGCCGCCACGCTGCGAGATATGCGTGAAGACGATGATGTGAAGGCGGTAGTGCTGCGGGTGAATAGTCCGGGCGGCAGCGCCACAGCCTCCGAGATTATTGCCGATGAGGTCAAGCTGCTAGCTGCCGAAAAGCCGTTGGTAGTCTCGATGGGGGACTATGCGGCGTCGGGTGGGTATATGATTTCTGCGCCCGGTGCGAAGATTTTGGCGTCCTCAACCACGATTACGGGCTCAATCGGCGTATATGGACTGCTGTTGAACTTTCAAGAGATTGCGAATAAAAATGGCATCACTTGGGACGATGTGAAAACAGCGCAGCTAGCTGGAATGGAGACGATCAGTCGGCCCAAGTCGGACTCAGAGCTGGAGGTGCAGCAAGACTATGTCGATAAGCTCTATGGCCGGTTTACCAGCATCGTCGCTGAGGGGCGAAATATTTCTCTGGCGCGAGTCGGACAGGTGGCGCAGGGCCGAGTGTGGACTGGGCAGGAAGCTATTCGAGCCAATTTAGTTGATGAGATAGGGGGCTTGAATGATGCGATCGCCCTAGCCGCGAAAACAGCTGAGATAGAAGAATTCAAAGTAGAAGAATATCCTCGCCTGCCGTCATTTGAAGAACAGCTATTAGACAGTTTGTTTGGCGCACAGATAGTGAGCAACCTACCCTGGAACAAAGACCCGCTCACCGATCAGCTGCTGAAGATAAAAGAAGAGTTTACGCTGCTAGAGCGTTTGAACGATCCAAACAGTATGTACATGCGGCTGCCTTTTACAACAGAAATCGAATAAATGCACAATCTGGATACCGAATGGTTTCGTCCGGCTGTTGTTTCGATGGAAGGCTACGCACCGGGAGAATGGCCCGCGCTGGATTCTGGCGTCTTAAAGCTAAATTCAAACGAAAATCCCTATCCGCCGTCCCCGCAGGTGATTGCAGCACTTAAAGACATTGGCCCTGAGCAGCTGCGTCGATATCCAGATCCTTTGGCAAGAGACTTTTGTCAGCGGGTCAGTGAGACGTTTGGGGTTCCTGCTGATTGGGTAATTGCAGGCAACGGCAGCGATGATCTGTTGACGCTGCTGGTACGAGCCTGCTCGGAAGGGAGCGGGCGATCGCTGGCTTATCCCATGCCAACGTACGTGCTCTATCGAACCTTAGCGGCGATTCAGCCTGCCAACGTTGTTGAAATCGCCTACAAGCAAAAAGGAACAGATTGGCTTCTGCCCGTTGACGCACTTTTAGAGACTGACGCAGCAGTGACCCTGATTGCCACGCCAAACAGTCCATCCGGTCATGTGGTTGCTCAAAGCGATCTTCGTCAGCTGGCTGAAGGGCTTTCTGGTGTGCTGCTGATTGATGAGGCGTACGTGGATTTTGTTGGCGAGGGTGCGGACCGGGCAAATCTGGCGCTGGTGCGTGAGTTTGAGAATGTGATGCTGCTGCGAACGCTGTCAAAAGGGTATGGCTTGGCTGGGTTGCGGTTGGGCTTTGGGATTGCGCAGCCTGGGCTGTTGGCGGGATTGTTGAAGGTAAAAGATAGCTATAACGTGGATGCGATCGCGCTGAAGCTGGGAGAGGCTGCGATCGCTGACCAGGCATACAAAAACGAATGCGTCCAAAAAGTAATCGCCGCTAGAGGTCAGCTAGCAACAGACTTGCAGTCATTAGACTTTACGGTATGGCCTTCTTCAACAAATTTCTTGCTAGTAAAACCGCCCAATAACACCGCTCAGTTTCTACAGGCACAGCTGAAAGAGAAGGGCATCATGATTCGCTATTTCAACCAGCCGGGGCTAGACGACAAGCTGCGTATTACCGTCGGCACACCAGTTCAGAACACACAAATGGTGCAGGTAATTTCTGGCTTGCTATAGGATAGAAACAGATCTGGTCTTGAATATGTCTTCGCCTACTTCCGATCTAGCCTCTATAGCAGCTGACTTGGCAGGGTCAACTTCCACTGCGCCCGACTCTGTAGACGTTCGGCGTCAGCTGGCATTGGCCGCTGCCGAAAAGTGCAAGAAAGTTTTAGTGCAAGAGTTTCAGGCAACAGAAGTCATTGTATTTGGCTCTTTGCGAGGTGACACTCCCTGGCACGATCGCTCTGATCTGGATCTGGCCGTTCGAGGTATCTCACGCGATTTTATCTTCGAGGCATATCGGCGGTTAGAAGACTTTGTTCCTAGCTGGCTATCGTTTGATTTGGTTGCGATTGAGCGAGCCGATGAAGGGGTGCGCGATCGCATATTACAATTAACACCTATGCCCGAAAATATTTTCCTGAATGCGAAAATTCGACTAGAGGACGAGCTTCGAGCTATCGAAAAGACGATTGCCACCTTAGAGGCCGTCTTGGCTCAAGCAGAAACCGCACCCAAAATTTTGCTGACACCCGCACTAGCCTCCTACACTGAAGACTTTTATTCCGGCTGCGAGCGACTATCTGAGAGAGTGGCAGTTACCTTTGATCAAGGTCTACCCAAAGGGAGCAACTGGCACGAAGCGCTTTTGGCCCAGGTATCGATCACAGGCGGGCAAAATCGACCTCCACTTTGGAGCGAACCGCTGCTAACAACCTTAGGAAAATATCGCAGCTTTCGGCACCGTGTTCGCCATTTATACAATATCGATTTAGATGACGAGAAAGTGTTATCACTGGCATCAGCGGTGCCTGAAACGTTTGAAGAAGTGAAACAATCCGTTGCTGCGTTCAGCGCTTGGCTAGTCGATTTGTCGACTAGCTGAACACGCTCATTTTTTACGCTTACGACTCGACAAAAGCTTCCGCCTCGACTTCGATCAGCATATCTGGATCAATCAGCCCCTTGACTTCCACCATTGCGGTCACAGGCGGATGCTCTCCAAAGAATTCCTGGTGCGCTTTGCCAAAAGCTTCCCACTGACTGATATCGGTGACATACATGCGAGTGCGAACGACTTGATGCAGCCCTGAATCCATTGCCACAAGCGTGTCTTTGATAATTTCAAAGCAGCGGCAGGCTTGAGCGTAGGCATCACCGGGGGCAAAGGTGCTGCCATCTGCTGCTATTGGCGCTGTGCCCGAAAGATAGATAGTTTGCCCAGCGCGAAGGGCGCGACAATAGCCTACTTTGGGCTCCCATTTTGTATTCGTAAAGTGGCGTTGGATTGCTTGCATCTTGTCCTTGTACTATAGTTTTGGCCGCTTAGCTCTGCACATTTTCCGCAGGTAAAACCATTGATGCCTATAGCGCTAAGTGGTCAGCTAGCGTACGAATGCATCCGACGCTAGCTATATTGCTATGGTGGTGCGATCGCTCTCCAGGCCGTGAGTACCGCCTGTAGGTTATCAGGTAAACTTCTCTCACTAGCATTTCTCCCAACAACTGTTCCAGAAGCGGTGAGGTACTCGATCCCATCTACAGCTAACACAGGATTTTCGTTGCTGTAGACGACACGATCGAAGTCGGAGAACTGCTGCTGATTTAGAAGTTTCTCAAAACCAATGACTTCGTCTACTGACATCTGATAGACCATTATTGTCTCAATAGGCTGGTCGCTCTGAAAATCTCTTATTTTAAGCCAGACTTTGCCATCGGCAGTGAGTATCCTGAAAATTGTTGCGTCACCCAAAAAACTATGGCCTATAGACTGAAAGACAATACGAGAGTCAAGCGCACTAGGAACAGGCAGTACGAGCTCTTCTGGGCTCAAGAAAAACGTTCCCACGTAAGCTTTAGTCTCACTTGCCACAGTGTTTTGAACAATCTGTAAACCGTCCTCACTCAGATGATAGACCCACTCTATTGGGCCCGGCTCTTCGCTTGCATAGCCAGGGGTTGCTCTTGGCCCATCAGCAACAATAGCTCTAAATCCCGACACCTGGGACTGTGTGCAAACTACATCAGGCGTACTGATGCCTAGGCAACCGCTATCCCAAATGACAGGCTGTATATCTAGGATCTGCAGACTAGTTGCTGGCTGCTGTGTGTCTTTAGCAGCGGTTTCAAGAAGGAGCCGACTGATCTGAGTAGAGAAAGTGGGTAGGGATTCTAGGCGGAGGCGACTGGCAGTGCGATCGCTCCGATACACCCATCGCCCCTGCTCACTGCTCACCTTTATCTTCCATCCTTTGAGCTCACCACCCGCGCAGCGCTCATTAGGCTGATTCAGTCCCAAGCATTGATCTGGCCAAGTTTGTACCGCCGCATCCTCAATCTTGATTGTGTGGAAAGGAACATTCAGCTGTCTGCCTAGCTCTAGCTGTACACGCCGTGCGACTAATCCTGGGAGGGAAGATGGCATGGGAAGATCTGGCGATGCCGCCGGTAACGGTGAGGCATCAGCAGACAGCGCATTTGTGAGTAACATCAAGCCTATGCCTAAACTAGCCAATCGTGTAGACACGTTTTTCAAAGCCTCTAATCTCAGGAAAGTCCTTCTAGCTTGCCTAAAGGTTATCTTCAATCGAAGCTGTAGCGTGCTACTTGTGAAATTGGATGTGATAATAGAACAGCATTCAACCTATTCTCGTTCCTATAGCGTTCTACTCTAGAGCCCTCAAATAGGCTTTGACGGCGTTGGCATATCCCATCTCTAGAGCGTCTGCTGTCAGCGCATGTCCAATAGAGACTTCCAACAGATTCGGTATCTCCTTAAACATAGGCAAGTTGTCTAGATTTAGGTCATGACCACCGTTGACGCCAAGACCGACAGATTGAGCACATTCTGCGGCGGATCTATAGACTTCAAAGCTTTCTTCTCCTTTACCTTGGCGGTAAGCGGTGGCGTAGGGCTCTGTATATAGCTCGATTCTTTCGCAAGCTAAAGGTGGAACAAGCTTGATCTGTTCTACATCTGGGTCCATGAATAGGCTAACCCGGCAGCCGAGTGAATTAAGCTCATCAATGATTGGCTTGAGCTTTTCTCCGTCTTTGATGATATTCCAGCCGTGGTCAGAAGTGTTTTGAGTCGGGTCGTCGGGTACTAATGTGCATTGGTCTGGCTTGACTTCTCGAATAATCTCCATGAAGGGCGATTCGAGCGGGTTACCTTCGATGTTGTATTCAATAGTGGGGTAGTTCTTCAATAAGTTGGCAAGGTCGTAAACGTCTGTACGGCGAATGTGCCGTTCGTCGGGGCGGGGGTGAACGGTAAGGCCATGGGCTCCAGCTGCGATGCTGATTTCGCCCATTTTGACAACGCTGGGAACTGTTAGAGGCCGAGCGTTGCGAAGCATGGCTACTTTGTTGAGATTGACGCTGAGGTTGGTCATAGGATGGATGCAGTTAGCACGTATTGTTTTTATCTTTATCTACCATATCCGCCACCACCAGGCGTTTGGATGATGATTTCGTCGCCTGGCTGCATTTCTACAGTGGCAGTAGCAGGCAAGTTTGTTTGAGTGCCATTTTTGTGGCGAAGAGTAGCTTCGCCGGGTTTTCCAGAGGCTCCGCCTGCGAGACCAAAAGGAACGGTTGTCCGTCGGCCTGATAGAAGGTTGGCGGTCATTGCTTCGCGAAATTGTAGGTGACGAATGACGCCGTTGCCGCCTGGATATTGTCCTGTGCCGCCGCTGCTATTACGAATGGAAAATTCTTTGAGCAGGACGGGAAAGCGAGTTTCTAAGACTTCGGGGTCCGTGAGGCGGGAGTTGGTCATGTGAGTCTGGACGGCATCTGTACCAGCAAAACCGGTGCCGTCAAAGTGAATGCCTGCGCCGGAGCCGCCGCAGATGGTTTCGTAATATTGATATCGGTCGTTGCCGAAGGTGAAGTTGTTCATGGTGCCTTGGGAGGCGGCGAGAACGCCAAGTGCGCCGTAGAGGGCGTCGGTGATAGCTTGGGAGGTTTCGACGTTGCCAGCGACGACGGCGGCGGGATAGGTCGGGTTGAGAAGAGATCCTTCGGAGACTTTGATATCTAGCGGTTTGAGGCAACCGGCGTTGAGGGGGATGGGGGTGGCGACGAGAGTGCGGAAGACGTAGAGGACGGCGGCTTTGCAGACGGCAAGAGGGGCGTTGAAGTTGTTCGGCTGCTGAGGGGAGGTGCCGGTGAAGTCGATGGTGGCGCTGTTGTCTGTGGGATCAAGCGTGATGGAGACTCTGATAGTAGCGCCGCAGTCCATTGGAACTGTGCAGGTGAGTGGAGTGGAACCGTGCTGCTCGTAGAGGGTTCTAACGACTTTGCGGACGGCTTGTTCGGCGTTGTTTTGGACGTGCTTCATGTATGCCTGAACGGTTTTGAGGCCGAACTGCCGCGCGGTGTTTTGCAGCTCTTGAATGCCCTTGTTGTTGGCAGCAATTTGGGCCTGCAAGTCCGCGAGGTTTTGCTGGAAGTTGCGGACGGGATGTGTGGATTGGGTGAGCTGTTGTTTTAGTGCGGCTGTTTGCAAGGTGCCGTCTTTGACGAGGTGAAGGTTGTCTAGCAGGATGCCTTCTTGGGAAAGGTGGGTGCTGTGGGGAGGCATGGAGCCGGGGGTGATGCCGCCGATGTCGGCGTGGTGTCCGCGTGAGGCGACGAAGAATAGGACTTCGGCTCCGCTCAGCCGCCGGGGGAGTGGGCTTCGGCGGCGCTCAGCCGCTGGGGAAGTAGGGGAGTGGGGGATGAAGACGGGGGCGATCGCAGTGATATCCGGCAGGTGCGTCCCGCCGTTATAAGGATTGTTCGACACATACATATCCCCTGGCTGAAAAGGCTGTGAGCGGTCTGCGTTCCGGTCTGCAATTAGAGCTTTGACGCTTTCGCCCATGGAGCCAAGGTGAACGGGGATATGGGGGGCATTGGCAACGAGCTGACCGTTGCCGTCGAAGATAGCGCAGGAGAAGTCTAGGCGTTCTTTGATATTGACTGATGAGCTGGTGTTTTGGAGGGTGACGCCCATCTGCTGTGCGATCGCCTGAAACAAGTTATTGAAAATCTCCAGCCGTACCGGATTGGGAGCAGCATCAATAGTCTCATCTGGTTCTTCTGAAGGCGCTTTAGCAACATGCGTTAAGACCAGATCTCCTCGGCCCTGAACTTCGGCTTCCCAACCGGGTTCAATCACGTTCGTTCCCGTATTTTCTAAAATCAGGGCAGGGCCAGTGACCTTTTGAGCTGGAGAAAGGAGATCTCGCTTATAAACAGGTGCTTCTAACCACTGGTCCGCGCAAAATAGGGAAACTGTGTGCTCTGGCGCTATTTCTTCTGTTCTTACAGATTTTTCCTGCGAGGGCACAATCAGCTTCGTTTTGCCAATAGCTTCTGCGGTAATAGTCGCGACGACTAATGCTTTGGCTGGGAGGGTAATGCCGTATTGCTGCTGGTAAGACTGTTCAAACTGTTGGGTCATCTGCTCTGTGCTAGCAAAATCTACAGTAAGAGCAGAGTCTGTTCCCTCGTAGCGCAGATAACATTGTTTTGATACCTCCAGGGTTTCGATGTCTTGATCGCCCTGTTCTTTTAGCGTTGCGATCGCACTTTCCTCAATCTCATTCAACCTCTCTTCTAAATCTGTTACTTCCTCTATCTTCATCTCAACAGAAGCCTCTTTGATCACTCTTCTATCAGCTAGTCCCATTCCATACGCTGAGAGAACACCTGCATAAGGATGAATCAAAATGCTGTGAATACCGAGAGATTCTGCTAGCTGACAAACGTGCTGCCCACCCGCGCCACCAAAGCAGCAAAGCGTGTAGTCGCCTACGTCATAGCCCTTTTGCACGGAGATCTTCTTAATCGCATTGGCCATATTGTCGATCGCGATTTTCAGAAAGCCAGCGGCAACCTGTTCTGAGGTTTGCTGAAGCCCAGAAGACGTTTCAATTTCTTTGGCAAGCGCTGAAAACTTTGACACCACAGCTTCGCGATCCAGCGGCTGATCGCCAGAGGGACCGAAGACACTGGGGAAAAAGTCTGGCTGAATCTTGCCAACCATCACATTGCAGTCCGTGACCGTTAGCGGGCCATCCTTGCGATAGCAGGCAGGTCCAGGGTTCGCGCCTGCTGAATCGGGACCGACCTGATAGCGCGAACCGTCAAAGCTGAGAATAGAGCCGCCGCCTGCTGCTACGGTGTGGATCGCCATCATCGGCGCTCGCAGTCGCACGCCTGCGACCTCTGTTTCAAAGACGCGCTCATAGTTTGTTGTAGTTTCTCCTTTGGCGTTGAAGTGAGCTACGTCCGTGGAGGTGCCGCCCATGTCAAAGGTGATGATTTTGTCAAAGCCTGCGGCTCGGCTAGTTTGGACCGCGCCGACGATGCCGCCAGCCGGGCCGGAGAGGATGCTGTCTTTGCCCTGGAAGAATTCGGCGGGGATGAGGCCGCCGTTGGATTGCATGAAGAGGATTTGAGGCGATGACTGGGCGGAATAAGAACCAGTTGAAAAAGCTTGTTCTATTCGATCCACGTAGCGCCGCAATAGAGGGGATAAATAGGCGTCGACTACGGTGGTGTCGGTGCGGCTGACCCATTTGATCAGGGGGCTGGTTTGGTGAGAGGTGGAGATTTGGGTGAAGCCGATTTGGGTGGCGAGCTGGGCGACTTTTTGCTCGTGGGTGGGGTAGCGGTAGCTGTGGAGGAAGGCGATCGCACAGGCGCGAATGCCTGAGTCATAGGCAGTTTGTAAGTCTTGTAAAATCTGCTGTTCTATCTTATCGGTAATTGGCTGAAGAATTTCGCCTTGGGCGCTGATTCTTTCTTCTACTTCTATGACATGCTCATAAAGCATTTCGGGTAGAACAATCTCTCTAGCGAATATGTCAGGGCGGTTTTGATAGCCGATGCGGAGGCCGTCTTTAAAGCCTTTGGTTGTGATCAAAAGGGTGCGATCGCCTTTGCGTTCGAGCAAGGCATTGGTGGCGACGGTCGTGCCCATCTTGATCGCTGAAATCTGGTCTGATGGAATGGCTTCATCTTCTGAAAGGCCCATCAGCTCACGGATGCCTTGAATCGGCGCATCTAGATATCGCTCCGGGTTTTCGGAGAGAAGTTTGTGGATGACGGTGCTGCCGTCTGGACGCTGGGCGACGATATCGGTAAAGGTACCGCCGCGATCAATCCAAAACTGCCAGCGGTTCTCTAGATCGTACGCAGGTTGAGAAGTCATGTTATTGCCTTACGACTTCCTAAGTTTACAAGGTAAGTCTTAACCCACCAAAAGGTCTCCTTTTAGAGTGGTAATCGCCTGACCGCTAATGAGGATTCGATTCTTTTCAGAGACGGGCGCTGTGTTGCTATCAGGCAGCAGGCACTGGACGCGGATAATGCCACCTCTCGCAGATAGCTGCTGTGCGAGCATGTCAGACTTACCTAGCTTTTCTTGCCAGTAGGGAGCGAGCGACGTATGGGCAGATCCTGTCACCGGATCTTCGTTGATGCCGACAGCAGGCGCAAAGTAGCGACTGACGAAATCATATTCCTCGCTATCGGCTGGCGCAGTGGCAATAACGCCGTGAACGGGAAGCTTTTTGACAGCCTCGAAGTCCGGCTCAAGGGTTCGCAGCGTTTTTTCTGACTGAAGTTCGACCAAGTAGTTGATATCGTTTTTGGCGACCGTGCGAATATTCCCACCGCAACAAAGAGATTTTATCAGCTCCGGCGTAACGTACGAAGTGACCGTCACTGGCTGCGCAGGGAAGTCCATTTCGATCCAGTTCTCTTTTTTCTTGGCACTTAGCCATCCACTTTTAGTATTGAAGCGGGCGACTTCTTCTGGCCGTAGATGACCTTCACTCCACAGCACGTGGGCGCTAGCAAGCGTGGCGTGACCACACAGATCGACTTCTGTAGCTGGCGTGAACCATCGCAGGCTGTAGCCGCCCTCAATTGGGGAGAGAAAGGCGGTTTCAGAGAGGTTCATTTCGGCTGCGATCGCCTGCATCAAATCCTCTTCCATCGGCGAATCCATGACACACACAGCCGCTGGATTACCTGCAAAAGGTTTGTCTGTAAACGCATCGACCTGACTAATTTTGAGCGACATTTTGTTTATTCCTTGGTAAACGATAAAATTCGGTTAGGCTATCTCAACAGCCCGACCTATTTCAACAATAAGATAATGCTAGCGGCTAGCAGTCCACCCATCGCAAAGTTAAACCATCGCAGCCTGGTTGGATTCGACAAAAACCCACGTAAGGCAGTGCCAAAGAGCGCCCAGATAGATACGCACGGGCAGTTGATCAAAGAAAACAAAATAGCTACTATCAGCGTAGAGCCAGTTGGCTGCTGAGAGCTGGTGTATAGCGACATGCTAGAGACTGCCATCACCCAAACCTTTGGATTGACCCACTGAAAGAGCACAGCTTCTGTCACGCTGAGCGGCTGGGTCTTTGTTTTTTCTAGCTGGTCTTCTGCTCTGTCATTTTGTTTGTGATTTAGCGTGCGGCTAGTTGCAATTCGCAGTGCTAGATAGAGCATATAGGCCGATCCTACAATCTTCAGAATCAGCTGGAGAATTGGGAAAGTGATAAACAAGAAACCCAACCCCAAGCCTACAGAAATTAGCACAGTAAAGAAACCACCCGATACGCCTAAAATGTGTGGCAGCGTGCGTCGAAAGCCAAAGTTAACACCGGATGCCAGCAGCATAATGTTGTTTGGGCCGGGGGTAATGGAAGTAGCGATCGCAAACAAACACAGCGCAACAACAGCTTCACTACTCATCAGATAGCCGACTCACGATGTCTGTTTTCTAACCATATGCGCATCTCAGATTCTGAGAGAAAGGTTGAACGAGTGCTGGTAGAAGGGTCGTAGACTATCCAATTTAGCTCTCCTGTGGGTTGCTGCTGCGCTCGAATAGACATCGCTGACTGACCAGTGAGGAAATCTATCAGGTCTCGGCTCATTTGCTGGAGAACTGTCTTGAGACTGCGGTTTTGCAAGAATGTCTTGTTTAGGATAGGCGCGATCGCACTCTGATCGCGCTTCTGACGGACGATGTGCTGAAATTCTGTTTCCAGACTGAGGCGATCGCCGGGAGTAAATCCTGAATTGGGAATAGAGTCAGATTTCATAGCTGTTAGCTTCCTACTAGCCTTGATCGAGCTTGTAACAGTGTTGTTAGCTCTACTATTGCCATCTGCCCTCTAATCTCGGAAGGTACACTTTCTATCGGTTTTACTAGTACAGTTCAATTTTCGATAATTTTTCCACTGTACTAGCCAAAGTTCCGATAACTGTACCAGCTACTACTTTCAGAATTTAGATAGGCTATTACAGACGCTGCCAGTGTTTGTGCTCTGATGAAGATCCCACTCGATCGCCAAGCCAAAAAGCCGATTTATTTACAGATACGCGATCGCATCCATCACCTCATCCATACCGGCCACCTGCCGCCCAACAGCCAGCTCCCCTCCATCCGCACCCTCGCCCAAACCACCAAAGTCAACAAGCTCACCGTCATCGAAGCCTACAGTGTCCTAGAAGCCGATGGCCTCGTCCAGGCCAGACAAGGCTCGGGCTACTTCATCACCAGCAGCCGTTCTCTCCCAACGGCTCGAAGAGAGCAAAGCTCTACCACTGCGCTCAGCCTTCATTCTCAGCCTGCCCCTACGGCCACTTTCAATCCTGTTCAGCAAGTCATTCTCCCAACCGAAGGCATCAACGATTTCCCCAGCATTTACTCTGCTTCTTTTAAGTCTCACAATCAGCCAGACTACACCGACTTTGGTCTTGGCTTTCCACAACCGATTGCCCTCGACGACCTCCAGCGCATTGCTCGCCGTGCGATGAAAGCAGCCGCTACCTTCTATCACCCTGGCGATCCTCAGGGCAATCTCGATCTTAGAAGTCAAATTGTTCAAATTCTCTTGCAGCAGGGACTAGAAGTCTCCCCCGAAAATCTGATTGTCACCAATGGCTCAATGCAGTCACTCTCTCTTTTAACTAGCTACTACGTGATGCCAGGCGATCGCGTGATTGTAGAAGCGCCCACCTATCACGGTATGCTCTCGGTCCTTCAACAGCGCAGGGCACAAATTATCGGCATTCCGATGACCGCCGCCGGCATGAACCTCTTGCTGCTAGCCCAGTACCTAGAAAGTCACCGACCCAAACTGATCTACACCATCAGCACGCTACACAACCCGACCGGTATCACCACTTCTGTTGAACATCGAAGAAAGCTGTTAGCGTTAGCAGAAGAATACAATTGTTTGGTGATAGAAGATAATGCCTACGAGCCGCTAAGCTTTGGCACGACCCCACCGCCTATCAAAGCGTTTGATCACAGCGGCAGTGTGGTTTATGTCGGAACGTTTTCCAAAGCACTGATGCCAGGGCTGCGAGTCGGCTATATGGCGATCACAGGCGGCGACCTTCAGGCAATTGTTGAACGCAAGCTACTTCATGACTTTCACGTATCGGCTGCGTCTCAGGCCATTGTGAAAGAGTATTTGGCTTCGGGGCACTATCGGCGGCGACTGGCTCAGATCAGGCGTTTGCACCGCGATCGCCGAGACCATATGGTCAACGCACTTGTCCGCTATTTTCCGCTGAGCGCTACTTGGACGGTTCCTGACGGTGGCACCTTTTTATGGATTCAGCTGCCAGATGCGATCGCCCTAGAGCCTCTATGTCGTGCTGCTGCCAAGCGTAAGGTATTAGTGGGCTCCGGCGCTGCTTTTTTCCCAAAGGAACAGGGGTATCCAGCGCTTCGGCTGAACTTTTCTCTACCGCCAGAACAGACAGATCGCGGAATCAAAGTGCTAGGTGAGATTTTGCACGATATGCTTCGGCGCTAAACCATACAATCAAAATCAGCACGATCAAAAGCGCTACAATATAGCAGTCTTGCGCTTTCGACAAAGGAGACAGTTCCACTATGTCAATTACGGCCCAAGAGCTGGCAAACCTGATGCCAGATGCGACCGAATTAGAGAGTAACGAACCAGAGATGGAAAGTTCTTTGCACTATCTTCAGCTAGCGCTGCTGGTGTCGTGTCTTGAGTGGCTGTGGCGCGATCGCGATGACTTTTTCATCGGCGCGAATCTCACCGTCTACTTCAGCCGAGAACAGCTGAAGAATAAAGACTTTAGAGGACCAGACTTTTTCCTCGCAACCCCTACTCAGAAGCGGCCTCGCAGATCTTGGGTGGTCTGGGAAGAAGGCGGACAGTATCCTGAGCTGATTATTGAGCTACTGTCTGAATCGACAGCTAGGGTGGATAGAACGCTGAAGAAAGCGCTGTATCAGGACAGGTTTAGGACGCCTGAATACTTCTGGTTTTCTCCAGAAACACTCGAATTTGAAGGCTATCGTCTGGTAAATCGCCACTACGAACCGATTGCTGCTGACCACAGTGGGCGTCTTTGGAGCGAAGTGCTAGGTCTTTATTTGGGTGAGCACCAAGGAAATCTGCGCTACTTCTTCGAAAATGGTGAGCTAGTGCCCACTTTGCAAGAAGCAACGGCAGCAGCCCTATCTGATGCACGGCAGGCCCAGTCAGAAGTAGAGTGCGCTCAGTTAGAAGCGCAGCAGGCAAAATTACGTGCAAACTTAGAAGTCCAGCAGGCCCAGTCAGAAGCCAGCAGGCCCAGTCAGAAGCGCAGCAGGCCCAGTCAGAAGCGCAGCAGGCCCAGTCAGAAGCGCAGCAGGCCCAGTCAGAAGCGCAGCAGGCAAAATTGCAGGCTGATAGATTACGATCGCAGCTAGAGGCTTTGGGTATCGATCCTGAACTGTAGCGATCGCACCACCAAACGCTAAGACCCCACGATTTTCGCCTTGATAGCAGTTCATCAACCGACCTAATAGAATAGGGAGCTTGTTGTAGGAGAATCTGGATGATTTTGCTGGTGGTGTTTGGGGTGGGATTGGTGGCAGGCTTTGTCGATGCGATCGCAGGTGGCGGCGGGTTGATTATGCTGCCAGGATTGTTGTTTACTGGGCTGCCGGTGGGGAGTGCGATCGCCACGAACAAACTCTGCGGCACCTGCGGCGCACTCACTAGCTCTCTAAAATTCGCCCAGACTAAACAAGTCAGCTGGCGGGCGTGCGCTCTGATGGGTTTGCCCATAGTCCTAGGCGCTTACCTTGGCAGTCGCAGCATCAGTCTATTGCCGACTGCTTGGGCCGAACCTGTAGTGATTGTTTTAATGGTGGCGATCACCTCGTTTGTTGTTCTAAAACCTGACTTCGGGCTGGCTAAATCGCTTCCTGAATCCGCACCGTTTTCAGAATCTTCGTCGCCGCTTGCTTCAGATCAAGTTCAGGAGATTGCTCGCGATCGCACCCACAAGCCCACGCAAAAACGCACCCTGTGGAGCATACTAGCCGGTGGCGCAATCGGCTTTCACGATGGCTTCTTCGGTCCTGGCACGGGTGTCTTTCTAGTCTTTTCTCTACTTGTTCTTTGGCCCATTGATTTCTTACGAGCTACCGGCACAACCAAGATTCTCAACTTTCTAGCAAACGTGACCGCGCTAATCACCTTTGCCTTCGGTGGCGACATTGACTATACCAAAGGTTTTAGCGGTGCTGCTGGCGTTACGATTGGCTCTTTTCTGGGCGCTACTTTCGCCGCAAAGAAGGGAGCAGAGTTAATTAAACCGATTTTCATCGCCGTGACAACAGCGCTAGTGGCCAAACTCTTATTTGACTATGCGACAAACTAGACGCGACGAGCTATGCCTGTTCTTCTCATCTCTCGTAATTCTATCTCTGCTGGTTTTTGTATAACCAGGCTCGTTACCGCGATGACTGAGTATAGAAAACTGCCGAAAGCTATATGTCGCCTCCAAATATCGTTCTAAAGAATCAGCGATCGAAAAATATTCCCTGGTAGGATAAGCGCAAACTCATGACAAACCTATTAATGATCACCGTTCACCATTTGAACAACTCTCGCTCTCAACGTATTCTCTGGCTAATGGAAGAACTCGGCCTAGAGTACGATATCAAACGATATGAACGAGACTCAGACACCATGCTAGCGCCAGACTCTCTGCGCAAAGTTCATCCGCTGGGCAAATCGCCTGTGATTACAGATGGCGATTTGACTTTGGCAGAATCTGGCGCAATCGTGGAGTATCTAGTCGATCGCTACGGTAACGGTCGCCTGGCCCCCGAACCTAATACGCCGGAGCGACTGCGCTACACCTACTGGCTGCACTATGCAGAAGGGTCAGCCATGCCGCCACTACTGCTAAATCTCGTGTTTAGTGAAGTTGTGAACAAATCTCCCTTCTTTATCCGGCCAGTTGCACAGGCGATCGCAGCTCAAGCAAGAAACTCATTCATTCAGCCTCAAATTGATTTGCATCTGGACTACATGGAAGCTGAACTCGAAAAAAACACCTGGTTTGTCGCAGATGAAATCACCGCCGCCGACATTCAAATGAGCTTTCCACTAGAGGAAGCCGCGACCCGCGCTGGGCTAGATCACAGCCGCCCAAAACTCATGGCTTTCCTAGATCGTATTCATGTCCGCCCCGCCTACCAGCAGGCACTACAGCGCGGCGGACAATATGACCTGGTTAGCAGCAGTTAAACAATCGCACTGCCCAAAAATCCAGACCCCCTTCGAACCACTATCCAACAGAATTAGCCCAGTCCTTAGCCCAGGCCAAAATCTCATTTACTCGCTCAATCGAACCGGCTTCAGAATAAAGCCTCAGTACCGGCTCCGTTCCACTAAAGCGGATCAGCAGCCAGCTATTGTCTTCTAGATTGAACTTGTATCCATCAATCGTCAGACAGTTGTCCACCTTTTTCCCGGCCACTTCTGTAGGCGTGCTAGATTCCAACGCTGACACTAGCTTTGCTCGCACGTCCATATTTGCCAGCGGCAGGTCAATCCGGTCATAGTCCGCCGTGAACCCGGTCTGCTCTCTGAGCGAATCATTCAGCTCGCCAAAGTCCTTTCCACTCTGCACCACCGCCTCCAATAGATAGAGCGCAGAGAGCAAAGCGTCTCTTTCTGGAATGTGGTGACCATAGCCAATACCACCCGATTCCTCACCCCCAATCAGCACCTCAGCATCCAGCATCCGATCGGCGATGTACTTGTAGCCAATCGGCGTCTCATACAGTGGCAAATCATAAAGTTTGGCTAGCGCTGGAAACAAGTTCGATCCGCTGATGGTCTTGACGACTTCGCCAGTCATGCCTCGACGCTGAGTCAGGTGCTCCATCAGGATCGGAATTAGCACCTGAGAGCTGAGGAAGGTTGCCTTTCCATCCATTCCGGCAATGCGATCGCTATCCCCATCAAAAATCAGACCCACCGTTAGCCCATCATTCTGCCTAGTCTCAATCGCCTTAAACAGCTTCGGAATATACTTCGGCAGCGGCTCCGGCGCACCCCCTTCAAACAGCGGATCGGCCTCACTATCAATCTCATTGACCTCACGCTCCAGCAGCCGTCCAATTCCCGTCGCCGCCGCCCCGTGCATCACCTCAGCAAATACCGTTAGTCGGCCCTCATCCACAGCCGTACGGATCGCCTCAATATCCACCATTGACTGCAGCGCACTGCAATAGCTAGGCCAGGGGTCAAATTCCGTGATGCTACCTGGCGACTCGGCCACAGGCGCGTCGCCAGGCAGCATCGCCTCCACCTTCTGTGTTACCTCCGGCGGCACCGAGCCACCAAACGCACTTTTCACCTTCAGCCCGTTGTACGCCGCCGGGTTGTGGCTTGCCGTAATTACAATCGCCCCGAGCGCCTTTTGATCGAATGCCGCCCAGCTAAACGCAGGTGTCGGCGCAAAGCATTCCGACAGCATTACCTCATACCCTGCCGCTGCGATCGCCTCTGCTGCATACCGCGCAAAATCCGGCGACAAAAACCGTCGGTCGTAGCCCACAATCACTGTCTTACTGCCATTGCTGCCGTAAGTCTTCTCTAGCACCTGCGCCGCCAGCGCTGCCACCTTCCCCACCCGCTCGAACGTAAAATCAGCCGCAATAATGCCGCGCCAACCATCCGTTCCAAATTTGATTGCTTTGCCAACAAAAGTTGAGGGAGAAACAGAAGCCATGAGTGTATCCGGTAGCAAAAATAACATCGAATAAGTAAGACTTAGACCGTGCTCAAAGCCTTACCCACAGCAGTGTAGCGACGACATAGTAAAAATACCAGTGATATGAGGACGGGGTAAAGCTATGCCAGAAGCAAAGCAGATGCTCGATTCTGTTTAATTCTTTCTAAACCTATACTTTCGTCTCTATAGTAAATGCTTTACAATAGTCCAGCGCAATAACGCAGAAAAACGGGATGTGGCGCAGTTTGGTAGCGCACTTCGTTCGGGACGAAGGGGCCGTGGGTTCGAATCCCGCCATCCCGATT
>CAWCWM010000011.1:0-52549 GCA_963799265.1 uncultured cyanobacterium | reverse complement strand
AACGCTAGTGCTGACCGACGGCGACTACGAAGAGACAGCATATATCGGTCGACAGCAAATTAAATCGCAGGTTTTCCCAACGCTGGTTGTGACGGCTGATGATTTGCTAGTGCGATGATGTAACGGTTGCTTCAGTACAAAGAAATGCAGGAGGAGAGATGACGGGTCAAGTAGCTTTTTTGCCTGCTGTATTGCGCGATCGCCTCAAAACCACAGGCTCTCATATAGAAACCTTCTGCCAGCAGTGGAATATCCAAGAGCTTGCTCTTTTCGGCTCCGTTGTCCGAGACGATTTTAATGGCAACAGCGATATTGACGTACTAATTGAGCTAGAGCCGACTGCTAACATAGGGCTTTTTGACATTGTGCGGATGAAAGCAGAACTCTCTGCGCTCTTTAATCGCCCGGTAGATCTCACTCAGAAGCGACTGATCAAGAACCCATTCAGCAGACCTGAAATACTGAAGACCTACCGGGTTATCTATCCAGCCGAAACCGCAAACTTCACGGGCTTAATCACAGCAAATACGCTCATGACAGAAAATGTTCGTGATAACGCTTCTCTTTTCGATATGGTCAAGGCGATGCAAGCGATTGGCAGATTTGTGTCAGGTAGAACGTTTGAAGACTACCTCACGGATGAGATGTTTCAAGGCGCTATAGAAAGGAAGTTAGAGATTCTAGGAGAAGCCGCTAACCGAATCAGCTCTAGTTTTCAGTCAAAACATCCAGAAATTGACTGGGGCGAGATTGTCGGGCTAAGAAATGTGATCATTCATCAGTACGATGAGCTTGACTACGAAAGAGTTTGGAACATAGCTACGAGGGATGTCCCTGTGCTGCTGAAAAAAGTTCAACCTCTGGTGCCAGAGCTGCCTGGAAATAATGAACTTACTGATGGTTAGACAGGCCCGCTTCGATTTTGCCTTCGGCTTCGTGTGCGATCGCCCGCAACTCATCCACCATCTGCTCATCAGCCCCTTTCCACAGCCCCCGCTGATTCGCCTCTAGCAGCCTTTCCGCCATATCCCGCAGCGCCCAAGGATTCGACTTTTCAACAAACTCTCGCACTTCTGAATCCAACACATAGGCTTTGGCAACGCCTGTATACATATGATCTGCCACACAGCCCGTCGTAGCATCGTAAGCAAACAGATAGTCCACAGTCGCGGCCATCTCAAACGCGCCTTTGTAGCCGTGACGCATGACGCCTTTGATCCATTTCGGATTGATCACGCGCGAGCGATAGACACGGGCAATTTCGGACTGGAGCGATCGCACCTTCGGATTCTCCGGCACCGCATTATCACCAAAGTAAGTGACCGGCGCTTCCCCTCGCTTTGCCTTCACCGCCGCCGTCAGTCCACCTTGAAACTGATAGTAATCGTCAGAATCGAGCAGGTCATGTTCACGGTTGTCCTGGTTTTGCAGCACGATTTGCATGTTTTCTAGCCGCTGACTAAAGGCTTCTGGAGCACTGTGGCCATCTGCGTTGCCACCCTTCCCAGCAACATAGGCGTAGCTGCTCCAATTGATGTAGGCGCGGGCAAGATCGGCGTCGCTCTCCCAGTTTTGGGCTTCGATTAGTCCTTGTAGTCCTGCACCGTACGCACCGGGTTTGGACCCGAAAATTCGGTAGCGCGATCGCACAGCACTCTGCTCACTATCCAATCCCTTGGTTTGCCACTGTTCGTAATCTTTTTGCACCTGAGCAGCCAGCGGATTTTGGTCTGCCGGTTCGTCTAAGCTCGCAACGGCCCTCACCGCCTGGTCAAACAGAGAAATCAGATTAGGAAACGCGTCTCGAAAAAAACCAGACACCCGCAGCGTTACATCAACTCTAGGACGACCCAGTAAGGATAAAGGCAGAATTTCAAAATCAACTACCCGCCGACTAGGTCCGTCCCACACGGGCCGAACGCCTAGTAAAGCCAGCGCTTCTGCCATATCATCACCGCCCGTTCTCATAGCAGAAGTCCCCCACATTGACAGGCCCAGCGTTCGCGGATATTCTCCTTGCTCTTGGGTATAGTTTTCAATCAAAATCTCAGCGGCTTTGCGACCCACATCCCAGGCGCTTTCGGTGGGAATAGCTCGGATGTCGACCGAGTAAAAGTTACGACCAGTAGGCAATACGTCAGGCCGATTGCGAGTCGGTGCGCCAGAAGGTCCGCTAGGAACATAGCCACCGCTAAGACCGTGGAGAAGGTAAGCGATTTCGTGGGTGGTTTGGCGCAGGTTGGGCAGAAGTGTATGAACGATCCAGGTGAGAACAGAGGAGAGAGAACTATGGGAAGGAAAACATAGGGACATAGCAATCCCCGAGGGCTGAGCGGAGTCGTAGAGCCTTGCTCTTCTCTCTGAGTAGTCCGGCTGCGATGAATCGATAAGTTGGCTAATCAGATCGGCTGCGTAGTTTTCGATTTGTTCGATCACATCGCCAACAGTGCGACAGATTTCAGTATGAGAAAAGGTCGAGAGATAAGGGGTTGAAGGATCAGCCGTGAGCGGGTCGAGATCGAGGTGCCAGGTTTCGGCAATTGCTCGGCTTAAGCCTATGTGCTCTGTGCTGGGGTGGCGGGCGATCGCAACCACCAAATCCCGAAGCTGATCGCCTGTTGGACACTGGCCGAAAATATGCAAGCCGTCTCGAATTTGGGCTTCTTTTAATTCACAGAGATAGCCGTCGAGCTGAGGTAGCCAAGCTTGTAAATCAGATGGCTGGTCTGACAGCTGCAAGCTTGAGAAACTTAGCTCCTGCTGAAGCTGAGTACTTTGCAGAAGGTCGAGAATTTTTGGTCCGATGATCTTTAACCGGGTGGGGTCTAAATTTTGAGCTTCGTAGTATTCATCGACTAGGTTCTCTAGCTGCTGCAAGGGACCATACAGTTCGGCGCGGGTCATTGGCGGGGTAAGGTGATCTAGAATTACAGCCGCAGATCGCCGTTTGGCCTGTGCGCCTTCGCCTGGATCGTTCACGATAAAGGGATAAAAATGCGGCATCGCTCCAAAGGCCGCCTCGGGGTAGCAGTCGGATGAAAGCGCAATGCCTTTGCCAGGTAGCCATTCTAGATTGCCGTGCTTGCCGACATGCACCATCGCCTGCGTGCCAAAGTGGGTCCGCAGCCAGTGATAGAAGCCTAGATAGGCATGGGTGGGTTCCAAATCTGGCGCGTGATAGTTCAAACTAGGGTCGATGTCGTAGCCGCGACTGGGCTGAATCCCGACAAAGACATTGCCAAACTGGATACCTGAAATCGGCAGACAGCTGGCTTCTTTGTCAGTAGCACTGAAACGCTGCCATTCTTTGCTGGCCTCGCCCCATCGATTGACGATGCCCGTTTGGACCGCTGGCGATAGAGTATCAAAAAACGACTGGTAGCTTTCTAGCGATAGGGTTTGATTAACTGGCCTTAGACCATGTCCTTCTGGATCGTTGGTGATGCCTGCGGCTAGCTGGGCCATGAGCACATCACTAGTTTCTGGCAGGTCAGTGACGGTATAGCCTGCTTGCTGGAGCGATCGCAATATTTCCAAACAGCTAGCAGGCGTATCTAGCCCCACCCCATTCGCCATGCGTCCATCGCGGTTAGGATAATTCGCCAAAATCAACGCGACTTTACGATCTTGAATAGCTGTATGGCGCAGTTGGACCCACTTGAGCGCTAAATCAGCCACGAAATCGATGCGATCGCCCTCCGGCTGATAAACTACCACATCCGTCTGCAAGCCTCGCTTGTTCTCTAAAGTATGCTTCGTCTTGCTTTGAGTCTGAGCGGAGTCAAAAACCGAGGGCTGAGCGGAGTCAAAAACCGAGGGCTGAGCGGAGTCGAAGCCCGCCTTAAAAGAAACTGCTCGAGTAATAATCCGCCCATCTACCTCCGGCAGCGCTACATTCATCGCAATATCTCTAGGTGTCAGTCCCTGAGGATGGTTCTGCCAGTAGTCACGCGAACTACCGCTACAGATAAGCTGAAGAATGGGGATATCTAGGCGCTGCCAAAGCGTTGCTCCTGAGTAGTCAGCAGAGCGCTCAGAAGCGTTGCTAGTCGACTGAAAACCTGTGATCGCAAAGCTAGCTGTATTTAGCAATAGATCGATTGGCTGGCGGTCGTCTCCAGGCTGACAGTAGTCGACAAGTGCTTGTTGAACCTCAGGTTCTTTGAGTGAAGAGACGTAAATAGGAACAGGAACAAGATTACGCTTTTCGAGAGCAGCGGCGATCGCGTCGATTGCTTTTGTATTGCCAGACAAATAGTGAGCTCGGTAGAAAATAATACCGATTCGAGCAGCCGCTCCTGTTACCACTTTTGGGCTATTTTTCAGCGGATTCCCTGATATAGAATCACTGTTGTTATCGAGAGTAGAATATCCTTTTCTTGTGTTAGATATTTCAGTATTACTTAACAAATAGAAATCTCTTTTATTAAATGTATCAGACGATTCTTCTATAACTGCATTAGATTCTTCTATGGCTGCATTAGACGATGTTTCTAAAGATGACAGCGAAGAGTCTACCGACTTTGATTTGGTCTCTACGTTTGTAGACGGACTTGGTTCTGGGCGTTTTTTGGTGTCGATTTCTGTTTGCAAAGTTTGAACCAGGGCAGCAGGTTTGTAAAGACCTGTCCTGGCGACCGTTTGTGGGCGCGGTGGCTGGTAGTCGCTCGATAGGACGCGATCGCTCGCATACATCAGCCCGTGACAAAGATTGTCAACACCACCTTCAGTAAAGTACTGCCAGAGGCGGTTGACGACTGATAGAGAAACCGTAGAATGGCTCATCAATTCTAAGTCCGGTCTGTCGTCCCCTGGCATCACAATCAGCGCAGCATCCGTGCTATTGACTACTGCTTTTACCACTTCTAGCCCATAAGACCAATAAGATCGTCCACCCAAAATCCTTAGGATAATCAGACGCGCATGGCTTAGAACGGTCTCTGCATAGGTGTCTATAGTGAGCTGCTGCTGAAGGTGGAGCAGGCTGAGCGCGCGGATTTCTTCAAACCCTTTTGGAAGCTGATTCAAGGCTTGATTCAAGGCAGAAATGTCTGTATCAGCAGCCGTCAATAAAACAACTGACGCAGGCGTTTGCTCAATAAAAACGACGCCCTCCGTTGTGTTATCCCAACCGCCTGGTGTAGCTGCTAAACGATGCATATATGAAATCTGAAATGTTAAAGAACTAAGGAAATAATGCAGTCCTCAGATGAACTGACGCTATTCTTTGAAAAGTACAAAGCTAGGGCTCTGAATGGGGCTCGATCTGAACTGTTGAACAGGTCTATTTAAGCACCACCTTTATCACTTCACTTTTTTAGTTTTTGTACTTTGATCTCTTTTGTTTGCCGGATATAAAACAAAGTACTTATTTCTACACATCCCGAACACAGTCGGATATCGCCGGAAGAAAGCCTTACCTGCCAAGCGGTTTGGGACTGCAATTTAGGACCACACTCTCTTCGCAGTTGTACTGACCGCAGCGTTTATGGACGATTTTCTATTGGGTTTTTCTTCTCTATTATCTATCCCTTTAGATTCAGTTTTCTTGTGCTCTTTGGTCTGATGTTTGATCGCGCTTTTGATGATAGCTTGGCTTCTTTGCTAATATTCTTTGCTCCTTTTCGCCCTCTTCCTTTTTACCTCCTTATAGTACTCACCCGTTTTGTACGCTCTTCTCGGTTGCTCTGTAAATAATGCAAATTTCTCAGCGTTCTATTGCTAATCAAGAATTTTCTGTCAGGGCTTATCAGCGTCTGAGAGATTCTTTGATGCGCCAAGAGCGTTTCTTCGAATCGGTGATTACGGCGACTACCGCTACGCAGACAGACGCTGCAAGGGCAGATGCTACCCAGATGGACTTTTTGCTGATGCGATCGCCCACCCTGAACGTCCTTTTGATAGCGACACCTCTAGCCTCCTCAGCGGCGACTTCCTCAGCAGCGACTTCCTCAGCAGCGACTCCCTCAGCAGATAGCGCCGCTAGCGCTAGTGCGCTTACCACCGATACGTCTACAAAACGCGCCCGTTTCTTCTCGGATGATTATTATCACACACCCTTAAATTCTTCTGGCTCCCTCCAGCATCAGCCCAGCTTCCGCCACGCTCCGTACGCCAATCACAGCGTCAACCGCAGCAGCTTTTATCGCAAGGGCAGATCCTCACCCTTTCAAGAATATTCCGCCAGAACAGAGAAGAAAACAGAGAAACGCCACCGTCAGCAGGCAGACCGATACCGCGTCAATCTCACATTCGACAGCACCAAAATCGAGGAATTTATGGCAAAGCTAAAGCCTGACTCTACAGTCTCTCGGGTTACTAAATCAGAGCCCAGTATCCAAACTGTAGGGAATGCGCCGCCAAGCAATGCTCAACCTACAGCTCAGACTACAGACAAGGAAACTATAAATAAGGAAAATTCTAGCTATCCGGCTTCTGATCAATTCTTTCTGGCATGGGCTAAGGATTTTGCCGCTTCGTCGGACGGCGATCGCCAGCTGGACCGCTCTACTGCCCTCGACAAAGAGATTGAGCAAAGTCTACTGCTCAATCAGGTGATCACACGTATTCGGCATAGCTTAGACTTGCCCTCGATTCTAGAAACGACTGTAGCCCAAGTCCGCGAGTTTTTGTCTGCTGACAGATTGGTGCTCTATCAGTTCGATTTAGCCGGTGAGAACTTAGCCGATGAGCACTTAGCCAGTGAGAACTTAGCCGGTGAGCACTTAGCCGGTGAGCACGCCACAGACAGCAAACTGGCGCATGCTGGCGCGACAGGCATCAATCAATCACGTGACGATCTTATCGGGCAAAGAGCGCAAGTAGGCCACGTTACTTACGAAGCTAGACTCTCAGAAGATATTTCCTCCGTTTTGAATTTTGCTGAGGAAGGCTGCTTTCGTCCCTGTCTAGATACTTATTCTCGATATCTGCTGGGTCAACCGATCGCGGTTGACAATATAGACCAGCAGTATGCTCATGCAGGCTGCCTACTCGACTTTTTACACGGGGCTCAGATCAAGTCCAAAATTATTGCGCCTATCATTGTTAAAAATCAGCTGTGGGGACTGCTGATTGCCCATCAGTGCAAAAATTATCGCCACTGGGAGAAAACGGAAACCGTCTTCTTACAGCATATTGCTGAACATCTGGCCGTTGCGATTGAACAAGCTTCTTTGTACCAGCAGCTGCGGCAGCAGAAAGTGAGCCTAGAAAGCTGCGTCATAGAGCGTACTCAAAACTTACGGGATGCGCTGAGCGCAGCGGCTTCTGCCGATAGAACGAAGGGAGAATTTCTCTCGACCATGAGTCACGAACTGCGGACCCCCTTGACTTACATCATCGGGATGTCAGCAACCTTGCTGCGCTGGTCTTTTGGCAATCTGAACGAACGCCAGCGTAGCTATCTAACGACGATTAACCACAGCGGTGAGCGGCTGCTAACGGTCATTAATGACATTTTAGAATTTGCCAAGATAGAGTCCGGGCGATCGCTACTGAACGTCAGCGAATTTCCGCTATCTGAGCTTATACATTCAGTTGTCGATCGGCATCAGGCCATGGCAGAAAGTCGCGATGTGACGCTGGCCGTAGAGTGCATTCTGGGTTCTAACTTCACCAAGTTCCGCGCCGATGCCGGACGGATTGAGCAGATTCTTGCCAATTTGATCAATAACGCGATCAAGTTCACACCAGCAGGTGGACATATTACCGTACAAGCTCGAGAAGAAGACAATACAGTTTTGCTAGAGGTAGAAGACTCTGGTATCGGCATTCCAAAATCGCAAAGAAAGTTTCTGTTTGAGAAGTTTAAGCAGCTAGAGTCTCCTTTTCGGCGTCAGTATCCGGGGACAGGGTTAGGGCTAGCAATGACCAAACATCTAGTCGAACTGCACGGCGGCACGATTCAGGTCAACTCGACCCTAGGTGAAGGGTCTACTTTTATCGTGAGCCTACCAACCAACTCAAAGCATCCCCTAAACGTTCGCTACCAGGTGCCCTCGACGCTAGAGCGGATTTCAAAGCCGGTCGTACTTTTGCTAGAGACCGAAGAAAACAGCGCTGCCATCATTTGTGAGCTGCTAACAGCAGACGGTTATGAAATCATTTGGCTAACACCTGCGGACGATATTGCCCTTCAGCTAACGCTATTGAAGCCCGCAATGCTAATTGCCGATCTCTCTTTGCTCAGCCACAGACAAGACGAGATCAAAGCAATAGAGCAGTCGATTACGGTCGTGGGCACTAGAGTGCTGGCCTTGTTAGGGCAACCCTCTTCTGAGTCTTCGCATATTGCTCATCACGACACACTAGACAAGCCAATTGATCCCAAAAGGCTCATAGAAAAGTCTCGTCAGCTGACGACTGCTCAACTGTAGCTGCTTGTTATCCTATCAAGCAGCTACAGTTGAGCAGAATGTAAGCAAATATACGGAAATCCCCCGTGGGGAAAAGCACTGTATTGGGGACCACTGTGCGGCTAAAAAATTTATCAGTTTTTCTTAATCAGTCAACCAGAGTTGCATTGATAAAACTTATACGGTCCAACATAATCCCTATTCTGGGAGATATTTCGGGGTACATTACCAGCAGATGCTCAGCTTATTGAAGAGATAATTCTGTCTTTCGACCGAACTGCCCGGAATTAAGGGCAGAGTTCCTTTGAGTGTGAATACCCAAATTTCGTTTCCCGTACAACAAATTTTTTCTTCTTTGTATGAAGCGACTCTTCTTGTCCCTACGTGCTAGCTGTACGTTGTTTTCTCAGCAACTCTCTCGGTATCGGCCTTCTCAGCAGCTTTCTCGAAAGCATCGAGCGCTCTCTGGCGGTTTGCTGTTAGCAGGTGGGTTGATAATAGCGGGTGTCAGTGAGATCGGGCCTCGCTCTCTACGGCAATCGGCTATTGCTGTGCCTGACGCGCAGCTGGCACGAAGCAGCGAGCCCTGGCAGATTGCGTCTTTCCCGGTTGAGAATTTTCAGGCCTACACATCTCCCTATGGCTATAGAGGATCTGGATTTCACTACGGGATTGATATTGCTGCGCCAACGGGTAGCTATATCCGCAACTGGTGGGAAGGGCGCGTGGTAGAAGTGTCTGATGATAGCGCCTGTGGGACTTCAGTGATAGTCGAATCGGGCGATTGGACGCATGTATATTGCCACATGCAGGGATACGTGACGACTGAGCAAGGTCGTAGGGTGTTTGTAGACGGGTCGGGCGGGGTGCGGATCGTGGAAGGGCAAGACCTCTATACGGGCGATCGCATCGGCAGAGTCGGCATGACCGGTCGCACGACAGGCCCGCACCTACACTGGGGAATGCGCTACCAGGGAGAATGGGTAGATCCAGGCTTAGTCTTACAGGCGATGGCCGATGGACAGCGCCGGGCTTCGCTTCCCCGCTAGGTCAAATATACAAATGCAAGAAAACTGCTACAGGCTCACAATGCTGTAGCGGTTTTCTGACATTTCATAGCCGTCAGGCTACGGTGAGTGCTGCTAGCCGACCTTGGCTTCCTCTTTTTTGGGAAGCGTGATGTATTCGCTGACGATGTCGCGGAATTCTTCACCTTCAAGCGTTTCTTTCTCGATCAGGATATCTACCAGCCGGTCCACTAGAATCCGGTTGTCGCTAATGATTTTTCTAGCTTTCTCTAGGCACTCTTTAGCGATTTCCCTGATCCTGTCATCAATTTCGGTAGCCAGTTCGTCGGAATATTCTTCACCGCCGCCCATGATGTCGGTGCGCACAGCCGCTGATTTTGGGTCATCTTTCGGCGATAGCGCGGCCATCCCGTAGTTGGTCACCATGTCTTTAACTAGCTGGCTGACATGGCGAATGTCGCTAGAAGCGCCTGATGTGACCTCAGCTTCACCAAAGATCACTTCTTCAGCTGCCCGTCCACCCAAGCTCATCACCAGATCGTCAATGATTTCGCCATAGGATCTAAGGAACTCGCTGTCTAGTCGGTCCTCTTGAACTGCGAAGCTAGCAAAGCCGCCGATGCCACCTGAGCGAGGAATGATCGTTACTTTGTTGAGCAGTCCGCCGTACTTGCTGAGCGAGCCGATCAGCGCATGGCCGACCTCGTGATAGGCTAGCAGCCGCTTTTTCTTGCTATCCATTAGCGGATTGAGCGTCAGTCCGATCGTGAGACGGTCAATGGCGTCGTTGACTTCGAGCATGGTAACGGCATCTTTTCGCCGCCTAGCGGTAAGGATAGCGGCTTCGTTGAGCAAGTTAGCTAGCTGCGCGCCCGAAAATCCGGTGGTGCGGCGGGCGATCGCATCCATCTTCACATCTTCAGTAATTTTCTTATCACGGGCATGGACTTCCAAAATGCCTAGTCGTCCTTTTAGCCCCGGCAGATCAACCATCACCTGGCGATCGAAGCGACCGGGCCGCAGCAGCGCCGCATCCAAAACGTCCGGTCGGTTCGTCGCAGCGATCACAATGACGCCGCTATTGCCTTCAAAGCCATCCATCTCGGTCAGCAGCTGGTTTAGCGTCTGCTCACGCTCATCGTTACCACCGCCGATGCCGGTTCCCCTCTGGCGGCCCACCGCGTCAATCTCATCGATAAACACGATGCAGGGAGCGTTCTCCTTTGCCTTTTTGAACAGGTCGCGGACCCGAGAGGCACCCACACCGACAAACATTTCCACAAATTCCGAACCCGAAATACTGAAGAAAGGCGTCCCGGCTTCACCTGCGATCGCCTTAGCCAGCAGCGTCTTCCCTGTTCCCGGTGGACCAATTAGCAGCACCCCCTTCGGAATCCGAGCGCCAATTGCCGTAAACCGCTCAGGATTTTTCAAGAAGGTCACCACCTCTTGCAGTTCCTCTTTTGCCTCGTCAATACCGGCGACATCTTCGAACATCACGCCAGTTTTCGCTTCCATCTGGAATCTAGCTTTTGAGCGGCCAAAGCTCATCGCCCCGCCGCTAGAACCGGCAGAGCGCTTCAGCAGCATCAGCATCGCAAAGACAACTACCATCGCAATAACGCCAGTCGTAATCAGGCTTGTAATGGCGCTGTTATCGGCGTTGCGCGTGACTTCCCAGGTCACGTCGTTGGCGTTCAATCGATCCTGCAAGTCCAGATTGCGATCGCTTCTGAATACCCGAACCTCTAGCGGCTCGGCATCTTCTGCTGCGGATTTGAGCTGAACTCTGGCCACCCCGTTGATTTGATCAAGCTCAACTTCTCTGACTTCACCATTGTCAATTTTTCTCAGAAGCTCTCCGTATTCCAGCGTGTCTTCTTTATCCGACTCTGACTGGTCAGACGGTAGCTGCGCTGTTAATTCGTTAGCGGGCTCGCTAGCTTTTAATTCGCTGGTCTTTGGGGTGACTTGGGCGATCGCAGGCGTTCTGCCAGCAGCGCCGCCTACTAATAAGGTTGCTGCGAGTAGCGCCCCTGCAAAGGAGCCTAGTGCTTGCTTCATAGGGAAAACCATAGTCATAACTTCGGCCTAGTCTAACCTTTTAACCTAATGACTGACCGAAGAAAAGATGTTAGAGGGCAGTCTTTTGTGGACGAAGAATCAGCTTTTGCTGTTGACGGATGGTCCGGACTGCTAGATTATTGTTAATCGCAGCTATGCAACGACTGTTGCTACGTTCCAGTGGAGGCTTTAGCCATTGGACGGGTCTAGCTGGCTCTGAGCGGGACTGGCGAAATTGGTAGACGCGCTAGATTCAGATTCTAGTGTTCGCAAGGACTTCCGGGTTCAAGTCCCGGGTTCCGCATCGACAGATAAGCGCACAGATGCTTTAAATAAAAGATGTTTCAAGTAATGGGCTCCTCGGTTTCTACCGGCTAAGGAGCTTTTTTCATTGTTTCCTGACATTGTCTTCGGTTTTCTATGCTGACTAGCCTACAAAATCCAACGGTCAAACAGCTCCGCAAGCTTCAGCAGGCAAAAGAGCGTAGAAAGCAGTCGGTGCTACTGCTAGAGGGGACGAACTTAATCGAGGCGGCTTGTGATGTTCGCTATCCCCTACAGACGCTTTGCTTTACAGAAGCTTGGCAGTGTCGGTATGAGCAGATGTGTGAGCGGGCGATCGCACTCTCAGCCCAAGTCGAACTTGTCTCTCCAGAGGTATTAAAGTCGATTGCTAGTACCGTGACGCCCGATGGAGTAGTTGCGATCGCCCCTCGTCGAAATGTCTGGGCGTCAGAATCAGGCAAACCCCAAGACACCGCCACCTTAGGCGTAATTCTAGAGACGTTGCAAGACCCAGGTAACCTCGGTACAATCATCCGCACCGCAGCAGGCGCAGGTAGTGATGGGCTCTGGATCAGTCACGACAGCGTCGATCTAGGTCATCCAAAGGTGTTGAGAGCATCGGCTGGGCAGTGGTTTCGGATGCCGATGGCCACGGTAGACGTAGTCAGTCAGGCCAAAACGCTAAGGGAAAACGGTGCTCAGATTATCGCGACTACAGCCGTCGCAGAGCTTGATTACTGGCAGTTGGATCTGCGTCAGCCCACCGTATTTTTGATGGGAAACGAAGGTGCGGGGCTGTCAAATGAGCTGATGGCCTGTGCATCTGAGACGGTGAAGATTCCGGTGATATCAGGAGTGGAGTCGTTGAACGTGGCGATTTCGACAGCGCTGCTGCTGTATGAGGCGAAGCGGCAGCGGGTTGGAGGAGTTTGAAGGTGCTGCTTGAGACACAGAGGAAAGGGAAAGGAGGGAAACCGGAGTTGTCCAAAGTTACCTTCTAGGTTGAAAATGAGAGTGACTATAAGGAGAGCGCAGTGGATTCAGCATTTGATTACGACTTGGTGATTATTGGTGCGGGTGTAGGGGGTCACGGAGCGGCGATACATGCGGTGCAGCGGGGGCTGAAGACGGCCATTATTGAAGCGGGCGATATGGGTGGAACCTGCGTAAACCGAGGCTGTATTCCTTCAAAGGCGCTATTGGCTGCTTCGGGTAAGGTGCGTGAAATGCGCGATGAGCAGCACCTGAAAGCAATGGGAATTAGCCTGTCAGGAGTTGGCTTTGATCGTGAAAAGATTGCTGATCATGCGAAAAATTTGGTTGGCAAAATCCAAGGTGATTTGACCGGCAGTCTGACTCGGCTGGGCGTGGAGATTATTCGAGGCTGGGCCAAGATTGCCAGCAGCCAAAAGGTCTCTATCGAAGACGAAAGCGGTAAGCGGACGATCACCGCCAAAGATATTATTTTATCTCCGGGCTCGATCCCGTTTGTACCTAGAGGCATCGAGACAGACGGGAAGACGGTCTATACCAGTGACGAAGCGGTTCGGCTGGACTGGCTGCCGGAATGGGTGGCGATTATTGGCAGTGGCTATATCGGCTTGGAATTTTCAGATGTCTATACCGCGCTAGGCTCTGAGGTAACGATCATCGAGGCGCTAGATCAGCTGATGCCAACGTTTGATCCTGATATTGCTAAGCAGGCAGAGCGGATGCTGATTAAACCGCGCGATATTGAGACTCGTGTTGGGCTGCTAGCTAAAAAGGTTACGCCTGGTTCGCCTGTGGTGATTGAGCTAGCCGATCCGAAGACGATGGAAATTGTCGATACGATAGAAGTCGATGCCTGTCTAGTAGCAACTGGTCGGATTCCAGCAACCAAGAATCTGGACCTAAATATGGTTGCGGTAGAAACGGATCGACGCGGGTTTATTCCTGTCGATGAGCATTTGGCGGTGCTGCGCGATGGCAAGCCAGTTCCGCATCTGTATGCGATTGGCGATGCGAATGGCAAAATGATGCTGGCCCATTCCGCGTCCGCGCAGGGGATCGTGGCCGTCGATAATATCTGCGGTGAGTCTCGTACAGTTGACTACAATGCGATTCCGGCAGCGGCCTTTACCCATCCGGAGGTGAGCTTTGTCGGGTTAACTGAGCCAGCGGCCAAGGCCAAGGCCAAGGAAGAGGGCTACGAAGTAGCATCGGTGCGCAGCTATTTCAAGGCTAATTCCAAGGCGCTGGCAGAAGGTGAGACCGATGGGCTAGCTAAGGTGATTTACCGGAAAGATACCGGTGAAGTCATGGGAGCCCACATTATTGGACTGCACGCAGCGGATTTGATTCAGGAAGCGGCCAATGCGATCGCGCAAAAGCAGTCTGTCACCGAGCTATCCAAATTCGTCCACACCCACCCAACGCTTTCGGAAGTGTTGGATGAAGCCTACAAGCGAGCAAAAGTAACCGCAGCCTGAGGAAGTATGCAAATTCGTCGCCGTCCACCTAGCACCCCGATCTCCGTCAGACATCTTGAATATCAAATCAATGTGCCTGACGCCGAGCCTCGCAATATTCTTGAAAAAATTGTGTGGCACAAAGAAGCTGAGGTAGCTCGCCTGCGCGAAAAGGTGCCTTTGGCCGGTTTGCAGCGGCAGGTTCAGGGACTGCCCGCAACTAGAGGGTTTATCAACGCCTTGCGCAGGCGAGCGGCTGAGCAGAATCCGGCTCTGATTGCAGAGGTTAAAAAGGCATCGCCGAGCAAAGGCATTATTCGAGAGGATTTTGATCCGGTCGAAATTGCCAAAAGTTACCAGGCTGGCGGTGCTACTTGCCTATCTGTGCTGACCGACAGCGAGTTTTTCAAAGGCAGCTTCACCTATCTCAGCCAGATTCGTCAGGCTGTAGATCTGCCGCTCTTGTGCAAAGAGTTCATTATCTATCCCTATCAGATCTATCAGGCTAGACTGGCTGGCGCTGATGCTATTTTGCTGATTGCGGCCATTTTGACGGATGAAGACATCGGATATTTTACGAAAATTGCTAGGGTTCTGGGGTTAGATGCGTTAGTTGAAACGCATACCGTTGAAGAGTTTGAGCGAGTGGCTGCGATTGACGGCGTTGAGCTGATTGGCATCAATAATCGCAATTTAGAAGATTTTACGGTGAGTCTGGAGACGACGGAAAAGGTTGTGGAGCGGTTTGGGGATGCGATCGCCCAAAAGCAGCTCTTCCTAGTCAGCGAATCCGGCATCCACACCTTCGAAGATGTCCGCACAGTCACAAACGCTGGGCGCAAAAGCAATTCTCGTTGGCGAATCACTGATGAGGCAGCCCGATCCCGGCGCAGCTATCAGTAAGTTGCTCTCAGCGCCCAGTGCGGGAGTCTAGCCATTCCTCTAGATTGCTTAGACTATCGAAGTCTGTTTGAGCTTCACCTAGGGCCTCCGACTCTTCTACTGTTAGCGACCGGATACCATTGAGGATATCGTCCGGTAGTCGTCCAAAACGCTTCTCTAGTAATCGTACAATGACACGGATTGCACCTTATCACGGCCTTCATCACGGCCCTCTTCACGGCCTTCTTGCCTAGAGGTATCGACGACATTATTAAGGTCGTGGTAATACTTCAGACTATCTTCGTAAGCACCTTGCTCCAGCCGGGAAAAGTTTGCGATCTCAGCAATCTCTAATAGCTGCATAAATGTATTTTCCCGCAGGGGTTCTGGCGGGGCATCCAAGTCGGGATTGATATATCTATCTGTCACAAAGCGGCGACCGTTCGTCGAGACCATGTTTGCGAGCTTGCACTCTTACGTTCATTCTTTTCCCAACACTATCAAATAAGCGTTTATACGGGTCTATACTAAGAAATGTGTAGTCAGTCTTAGAGAACGTATGAGTCGCAAGAAAGCCATCATTATTGGTTCCGGGATCGGTGGGTTATCCCTGGGCATCCGCCTGCAAAGTTTGGGATTTGAAACCACCATATTTGAAAAGCTAGATGCACCTGGCGGCAGAGCATACGTTCGCAAAGCGCAGGGATTCACCTTTGATATGGGGCCGACTGTGCTGACAGTTCCTCACTTCATTGAGGAACTCTTTTCCTTAGAAAAAGACGCTGCCGCCTTGGGCGAACCCGACTTTCCTAAAGATGTCATGGACCCTAACGATCGCATTCGCTCCGGCGTCAGCGGCGGTCCCAACACCTCTAAGTACGTCAAGATCGTTCCTATCTTGCCGTTCTATCGCATCTATTTCGACGACGGCACCTATTTCGATTACGACGGTGACCCGGAAAATACGCTCCGTCAGATCGAAGCGATTGAACCTGACGACCTCGAAGGCTATGCGCGTTTCCACGAAGCGGCCAAAGCCATTTTTGATCGAGGCTTTATTGAAGTGGGCTACACCTACTTTGGCAACATTGTTGACATGCTGAAAGTTGCCCCAGACTTGGTAAAGCTAGATGCCATTCGCCCTCTCTTTTCCTTTGTCAAAAGCTACTTCAAGAGCGATAAACTACGCCAAGTTTTCAGCTTTGAGCCCTTGCTAGTAGGTGGCAGTCCGCTGACGGTTCCTGCTATCTACGCCATGATTCACTTCGTTGAAAAAACCTGGGGTATTCACTTTGCGATGGGTGGAACCGGTGCGCTGGTGCAGGGCTTTGTACGCAAGTTTGAAGAGCTAGGCGGCACCATTCACTACAACAGCGAAGTTGCCAAGATTGACGTTGAGGGATCGCTTTTATTTGGCAAGAAAACGGCGAAGGGCATTGGGCTGAAAGACGGTAGCTATCATGCTGCCGATCTGGTGGCTTCCAACGGCGACTATGCCAACACGTATATGAAGCTGATTGATCCAAAGTATCGTTTTATCAATCAAGATCTCAAAGTGAAGCTGACTCGTCAGTCGATGTCGGTACTGGTTATCTATTTTGGCTTCAAAGCCGACGAGTCGGAAGAGCTAGATCTCAGGCACCATAATATTATTCTCGGTCCACGCTACGAAGAACTGCTCAAAGAAATCTTCGATCAAAAAGTCCTCAGTCCAGACTTCTCTCAGTACCTGCACATCCCATCTCTGACCGATCCCAGTATGGCTCCGCCTGGACACCACGCGGCCTATACACTGGTACCCGTACCCAACAACGGCGGCGATATCAACTGGGATGTTGAGGGACCAAAGCTAACCGATAGAGTCCTGACTTTCCTAGAAGAGCGCGGCTACATTCCTAACCTCAAAGCGCGTTTGGTCTATGAAAGCCATATCACGCCTGACTATTTTGAAGGCACCCTGAATAGCTATCTTGGCAATGCGTTTGGCGTAGAGCCTGTGCTGGTTCAGAGTGCGTTCTTCCGTCCTCACAACCAAAGTGAGGATATTCACAACCTCTATCTAGTAGGTGCCAACACACAGCCCGGCGGCGGTACGCCTTCTGTGATGATGTGTGCCAAGATGACCGCTCGGGTGATTGCGGACAATTTCAACATTGCGCCTGAGATTGTTAATGGCGTCGCTGAGAAAAAGGAAGTGGCTACGGTCTAGACAACCTTCCAAAAACAAGTCTGAAGTAAATTGCCTTTATGCTCCCAAAAGAAGACATTCTTAAGCACTCTGACAATAAGGAGGCCCTATCTCGAATCATTGATCAAGCAGAGCAGGCGATTCGGACTTGGGAGCCTGTGGCGACAGATTTTCTCTCTCCACCGGAGCTGGCTGAAGCGCTAGAAGCGTTTAGCCGGTTGAGTGATATTCATGCGATCGCAAGCGGCGGCTACCCCCAAGCAGAACGTCAGCGGCTGATAATTGCTCGCGCCGAAATTCCGCTAGAAGAAACCCCTGTTCCTTTAGCGGCTATCAATATCGCGGGCAATTTTTTGTTCGATACGGCGACTCACCGAGACTTCTTAGGATCCCTGTTAGGGACTGGTTTGGTGCGTGCGAAGGTAGGCGACATTATTGTTCTAGGTGAAAGAGGCGCTCAGGCGATCGTGGTGCCTGAGCTAGTTGAATTTTTGACGACGAGCCTGACTCAGGTTCGCTCTGTTCCGGTAAAGACGCAGCTGATAGAGATGAGCGAACTGCGGGTGCGCGAGCCAAAGAAAAAAGAAATGACTACGGTGGAGGCTTCCATGCGATTAGACGCGCTGGCTTCGGCTGGGTTTGGCATGTCGCGTAGCAAGATGGCGGATATGATCGCAGGCGGCGACGTGCGGGTGAATTGGAAGCCAGTGACGCAGGCAAGTCGGACGCTGCAATCGGGTGATTTGATTGCGATCCGAGGGAAGGGTCGACTGGAGATTGGCGAGATGGCGGTGACGAAGAAGCAGCGGTATCGGGTGCAGCTCACTCGGCTAGTGTAGCTAGCGTTGAAGTCATAAGCCAGAGCAATAGGACGGGTAGAGCAATAGGGCGGGTAGAGCAATAGGACGGGATACTTGCCTGAGACGTTCGCGTAGAGGGTTCGTTCGAGGCATTCGCTATAAGAGTTTGTTCCCCGGGAGTTTGTGTAAAATCAACCGGGTGCTGAAATTGGGCCTCTGTAGAAGTAAGTAGAGATGCTTTTGCCAAGCGCTGTAAAAATGCGGCAGGCAACGGCAGCGGTAATCTACTGAATGTCGGCTATGTCTGGTTTACGCGATCGCACCCCTATCCGCACTCTCTCCCGCAGCACCCCGCGAGCCAACTCCCCACGGAACCATTCCCCACTAGCTAGCGTTTCCCTAGGGATTGGTACCGCCGCTGCCATAGCGACCACTACCGTTCACGTTGTGGAGCGTCCCGCTGTTAAACCCACGCGCAGCACCGATCTCCTGACTGCTCAGATTTTATTGCCCAGAGGTTTCCCTGCCCAAACCAGTGCGGTTTCGGCCCAGCAGATAGCGCCCGAGCCGACTTCTACTGCTCCAATCTTGCCGCTGCTAGGTCAAGAAAGCGCCTTTGAAAAAGCCCGTGCCTTTGGCTGGCAAGCAGCGCTAAAAGGCCAGAGCCCGCCTAACACGCCCCAGCATTGGGGAGAGGTAGCCCTACTCTGGCAGCAGGCGATCTACTTCTTAGACCAAGTGCCTGCCTCAGATCCAAACTACGCAGCGGCTCGGGAAAAACAGGCAGTCTATGAGCAAAACCTTCAGCAGATTATGGTACGTCAGCTAGCCGCTTTGACTACCGCTTTGACTACGGAGGCCAAGCAGGTTGCCGCAGTGTCGACGACTCAAGTCCCTGGCCGAGACGTTTCTCAAAGGGAAGTTACTCAGGTAGCACCGCCTGTCGTGGAAGAGGATTGGGTTGCGATCGCAAAAAAACAGGGCTGGCAGGCTGCGATTGCCAGTCAAAACGCCCCCCACCCAGTTGAGAAGTGGGCCGATATCTCCCGGCTATGGCAAAACGCTCTCCAGACGCTAGAAAAAATTGATACGCAGTCCTCTCAAAACGCCGAAGCCCAGGTTATCAAAGCTCAGTATCAAGAAAACCTCTCAGCTATCCGTAAACGCTATCAGATAGAGCAAATTACGGCGCAAAGGCTGCAATCATTACAGGCCACACTCCGAGAGATTGAACGCTCCAGTCCAGTAGCTACCAACAACAAACGCACGCAGCTAGTCGCTATCATTGGCCGGTTGCGCACAATTCCGCAGGGTACCACGGCATACAGCCCAGCGCAAAGATTGATCGCTACCACCACCGCCGAACTAAACAACTTGCCAGTCGGACCCTTACCCCGAATAGCTACTGCCAGTGAAACAGAAGCTCAATAACATCTACAGCCAGCTTTAGCTTTGCTATGTCATGACACGGGTTCTGTCTCACAAAATATTTTTATTTAATTAAAAGTTGATATTTTGTAGCATTTCTTCCTAAAGCATCAGAACCAGACGGGCAGGGTGTGGCAATATATAGGCTGTTTGCCAACTGGTTCACGGGCTCACCGGTTCATGGTCCAACTGGTTCGTAATTGGGTTGGCGAGAAATGGAGTTAACAATGGAATCTGTCGAGGCCATTTATCAATACGTCTGGCTGATACCCGTCCTGCCACTTTTGGGCGCGGCTATCGTCGGCGCAGGACTAATCAGCTACAACGAAGCGACGAACAAGCTCAGAAAGCCCGTCGCAGTTTTCATCGTCAGCCTGATTGGGGCCGCGATGACACTTTCTATCATGGTGCTAGCTAGTCAGCTACAGGGGCACGCACCTTATACCTATCTAATTGAATGGGCCTCTGCTGGTGATTTTCACATCAACATGGGCTTTACCATCGATCACATCACGTCGGTGATGCTGGTGATTGTGACCACTGTGGCCTTTCTGGTGATGATATACACCGATGGCTACATGGCTCATGACCCTAGCTATGTGCGGTTTTATGCCTACTTGAGCCTGTTTAGCTCATCTATGCTGGGCCTAGTTGTCAGCCCAAACCTGCTACAGGTTTATGTCTTCTGGGAGCTGGTGGGTATGTGCTCATACCTGCTGATTGGCTACTGGTATGACCGTGATGGCGCGGCAGATGCCTGTCAAAAGGCGTTTGTGACCAACCGCGTTGGTGATTTTGGTCTGCTGCTTGGCATGCTGGGTCTGTTCTGGGCGACGGGGACGTTTGAGTTTGAGCTGATGGGCGATCGCCTGACAGAACTAGTCAACGTCGGCACTATCTCCGGCGGTCTAGCCGCTCTGTTTGCCATTTTGGTCTTTATGGGACCGATGGCAAAGTCGGCGCAGTTCCCGCTGCACGTTTGGCTACCGGATGCGATGGAAGGCCCAACCCCCATTTCGGCGCTGATTCACGCCGCGACAATGGTGGCAGCAGGCGTCTTCTTGATCGCTCGGATGTATCCTGTCTTCGAGCACATCCCGACTGTCATGAGCGTCATCGCCTGGGTAGGGACAATTACCGCCTTCCTAGGAGCTTCGATTGCGATCACGCAAAACGATATCAAAAAGGGGCTCGCCTTTTCCACCATGTCTCAGCTGGGATACATGGTGATGGCAATGGGTGTCGGCGCTTATACCGCTGGTCTTTTTCACCTAATGACTCATGCCTATTTTAAGGCGATGCTGTTCCTGGGTTCAGGGTCAGTAATTCACGGCATGGAGGAAGTGGTAGGACATGATCCCGCGCTTGCTCAAGACATGCGCTTGATGGGCGGATTGAGAAAGTACATGCCGATCACGGCAATTACCTTTTTGATTGGAACACTGGCAATTTCTGGGTTGCCGCCTTTTGCTGGCTTCTGGTCAAAAGACGAGATTTTAGGCTCTGTTTTTGAAGTGAATCCGGTGATGTGGGCGATTGGCTGGATTACGGCGGGCGCGACAGCCTTCTATATGTTCCGCATGTATTTCTCTACCTTTGAAGGTGAATTCAAAGGAAACGACGCCGATCTACGTAGACAAGTGAAGATGCAGTCTTTGCAGATGGCTGGTGCATCGCTTGGACCAGGCGCGATGAGTACTCAGGAACTACAGGTCGATGAGACCCATGGTCATGATGATCACCACGCTGAAGAGCCCCACGAATCAGCGCTAAGTATGACTTTCCCACTGATGATGCTGGCGATTCCGTCGGTGCTCATTGGTCTAGTAGGAACGCCATTTGCGAACTACTTTGAGGCGTTCATTCATCCGCCAGGTGAGGCGCTAACGGTGGCTGAGCTGGCTGAAGAGGTGGATATGAGTGAGTTTGTGCGGATGGCTGGGCTGTCGGTTGCTATCTCGGTTGCTGGGATTATTCTGGCGGTGTTGATGTATCGCACGAAGCAGATTGATGCGGGTGCGATCGCCAACAAAATCAAACCCCTCTACAACCTCTCACTCAATAAGTGGTATATCGACGATATCTACCGTAAAGTCTTCATCCAAGGCACCCGCAACCTAGCTAAAGGCGTCCTAAACGTCGACATCAAAATCGTCGATGGTATCGTCAACCTAACCGGTTTCGTCACTCTCGTGACGGGCGAAGGCTTGAAATACTTCGAGAACGGTCGCGCTCAGTTCTACGCGCTGATTGTCTTCGGCGCTGTCCTAGGGCTTGTGTTCGTGTCAGGGCTCACTTAGTTCAGTTAATCGAAACGGTTTAAAGGGAACGTCAAGACGATCTTGACATTCCCTTTTTTTCTAAGCTCCAAACCGTTTTTTGCAAGTCACAGTATGATTCAATGTCGCTATATATTCTAAGCAATCCTAACGAGCAGACTACTGCCGCGTCTTTTAAGAAAAACTAAGGATGCTTTCCCAGATTTAATTTTTCTACCTACAGTGTATAAAGCCCAATAGATCATCGTTTGCAGATCTCAATTTTGTTATGGATCAATTTCCCTGGCTGTCGACCATCATTTTCTTTCCGTTTTTGGCGGCTCTGTTAATTCCTTTCATTCCTGATGAGAATGGACGCACCGTTCGCTGGTATGCCCTGGTAGTCGGTCTGATTGATTTCGCCCTGATTGTCTATACCTTCGTCAACTACTACGACATCAACAGCTCGGGTATGCAGCTGTACGAGAGCTACACCTGGGTGCCTCAGCTCGATCTGCGCTGGTCAGTGGGTGTTGATGGGCTCTCTATGCCGCTGGTGCTGCTAACTGGCTTCATCACTACGCTGGCGATTTTGGCCTCCTGGCCGGTCACCTTTAAGCCCAAGCTGTTTTACTTCTTGCTGCTGTCTATGTACGCCGGACAGATTGGTGTATTCGCCGTGCAGGATATGCTGCTGTTCTTCCTGATGTGGGAGCTGGAGCTACTGCCGGTTTATCTGCTGCTCTCTATCTGGGGCGGCAAGAAGCGACTATACGCGGCAACAAAGTTTATTCTGTACACCGCTGGCGGTTCGCTGTTTATTCTGCTAGCCGCATTAGGTATGGCCTTCTACGGCGACACTATCAGCTTCGATATGCAGACGCTGGCGGCTAAGGAATTTCCGCTGAGGCTACAGCTATTTCTCTATACTGGCTTTCTGATTGCCTACGCGGTCAAACTGCCGATTATTCCGTTTCATACCTGGCTACCGGATGCCCACGGTGAGGCGACTGCGCCGGTACACATGCTACTAGCAGGCATTTTATTAAAGATGGGCGGCTATGCCATTATTCGGATGAATGTGGAAATGCTGCCGGATGCTCATGCGGTAATTGCGCCGGGTCTAGTCATCTTTGGTGTGGTGAACATTATCTACGCCGCGCTGACATCGTTTGCGCAGAACAATCTGAAACGAAAGATTGCCTATTCGTCGATTTCCCATATGGGATTTGTGATGATTGGTATTGGTTCGTTTACGAACTTGGGACTGAGCGGCGCGGTGCTGCAAATGGTTTCCCATGGTCTGATTGGCGCGAGCTTGTTCTTCCTGGTGGGTGCGACTTATGACCGCACGCACACATTAATACTGGATGAGATGGGTGGAATTGGTCGCAAGATGCCGAAGATCTTTGCGATGTTTACCACCTGTTCGATGGCGTCTTTGGCACTACCGGGAATGAGCGGCTTTGTCGCTGAGCTGATGGTGTTTGTCGGCTTTGCAAATAGCGACGCCTACGGCTTTAACTTCAAGCTGATTATAGTGATGCTGATGGCGGTTGGTGTGATTTTGACGCCGCTGTATTTGCTCTCTATGCTGCGCGATATTTTCTACGGCCCTGAAAATAAGGAGCTGATTGAAAATGAGGTGCTAGTTGACGCGGAGCCGCGTGAGATATTCGTTATCACCTGCTTGCTGATTCCTATTATTGGATTTGGTCTGTATCCGAAGGCGCTGACTCAGCTTTATGACGCGAAAACTGTGCAGATTACAGAGCGGATTCGGACGGAGATGTTTGCGATCGCGCAAAACAAAACTCCCCCATTGCCAATTGCAACCACGCCGCTGCTAAACGCGCCGCTAATAGGCGCACCTGATCTAGTAAAACAGCCATAGATTAAGGCCTTAGCCCATCTATCCCCTCGGTCGATTCGGGGGGATTCTTGTATTCAGTGAAATCACGGAACCCCTTGACAGTGTGAACCTTTATCTCCTATAGCTCTAACAATATTTATGCATATGCACGCTAGGCAATAGTCTACGCCAGAGATCTTTGAACTTATCTGCTGCGGCTGGTTTTGGAACGGGTATCACTCAATTTTTCTCTGTGCGCGGCTGGGCGCTCGAAGCTCGGCTGCTGCGCTGGCTGACGCTGCTGTGGGTGTCGGTGGGGTTAGTGGTGCTCTATTCTGCCTCGTATCATGCGGCTGAAGATGACTATGGACGGGGTAGTCACTACTTTCTAGTGCAGCTGGTTTGGGTTTTTCTAGGGCTGCTGATTTCCAGATACATTACTCGTCATCCATTGCGGCAAGTGATGCGGCTTTCCGGCTTCTTGCTGCTGGTGTGTATGCTGCTGGTGATGGCAACCCACATTCCAGGTGTAGGGGTTTCGGTGAATGGCGCAAATCGCTGGCTACCCTTTGGTCCGTTTTTAATTCAGCCTTCAGAGCTGATGAAGCCTTTTTTGGTTTTGCACAGCGCTCAGCTGTTTGGCAAGTGGCACAAATTGACGAACCAGACGCGATTGACTTGGCTGGGAATCTTTACGCTAGGACTGTTGGCAATCTTGACTCAGCCCAATCTCAGCACAACGGCTGTCTGCGGTATGACGGTTTGGCTGATTGCGCTGGCGGCTGGCCTACCTTATAGGCAGTTAATATTGACGGCTTCGACGGGATTGATGGCAGCAGTAATTAGCATTAGCCTGAAGTCCTATCAGCGCGATCGCATTGTCTCTTTCCTCAATCCCTGGGCCGATCCTGCCGAAAATGGCTTCCAGCTGATTCAAAGCTTGCTGGCCATCGGCTCTGGTGGACTAGGCGGAACTGGCTATGGCTTTTCTGCTCAAAAAGAGTACTTTCTGCCGATTCAATACACCGACTTTATCTTCTCAGTTTTTGCTGAAGAGTTTGGTTTTATCGGCGGTATTGTTCTACTGCTCTTTCTCGCCGTTTACAGTACGGTTGCCCTACTAGTTGCCATTCAGTCTCAAAAGCCAGTGCATCGCCTAGTTGCCATTGGCTGTCTGGTTTTACTAGTCGGCCAGTCGCTGATCAATATCGGCGTTGCCACTGGCTCTCTGCCAACAACGGGGCTACCATTACCGCTGTTTAGCTACGGTGGTAGCTCGGTAATCGCCAGTCTGATCACCTCGGGACTGCTGATTAGAGTTGCACGCGAGTCACGAGATACAAACGTGCTGTCTCTGCGGGCTTTTCTGCGTCCAGAGCAAGAGTAATCGAGTAGCCCCAAATCGCAGATCGTTTAGACGCTTCTCCTAGCAAGGCACGTCAGGCTTTCGATACAATCAAAGGCATTGACCTGGATTTATTGACTATGGGCGAACGCCTGCAACTGTTTCTCTATCATCTCAGCCAGTCTGCTAACGGATGGGTAGAAGCTCAGCTGGGCCATCTATCTCTTGCAAGTATTGGAATCATTGCAGCGGCTGGACTGTTGACTAGTCTGACGCCCTGTATGCTGTCTATGCTGCCAATCACAGTAGGCTACATGGGCAGCTACGAGCTGGAAAATCGCTGGCAAGCAGTAGGGCAATCAGTCTGGTTTGCGCTAGGACTGGCAACGACGCTAGCTGGCTTAGGACTCGTCGCTGGTAGCTTGGGCTGGGTGTATGGACAGGTAGGCGTGGGCCTGCCAATTGTGGTGAGTGCGATCGCCATTCTCATGGGCCTAAACCTGCTAGAAGCGCTGCCCCTACCGCCCCTACCCTCTTTCAACGGCACAGATTTCCTACAAAACAACATTCCTCGCTCAGCCAAGTCATACCTGCTAGGTCTCACCTTTGGCCTAGTCGCCTCGCCTTGCAGCACCCCTGTATTAGCCACACTACTGGCCTGGGTCGGAGAGAAAGGCGATCCAACCCTAGGCGCTGCTCTACTGCTGGCATACACCATTGGCTACGTCGCTCCGCTGATGCTAGCTGGCATCTTCACCGCCTCGATCAAACGAATTCTAGAACTAAGACGCTGGTCTGGCTGGATTACGCCTACGAGCGGCGTACTCCTAGTCGGCTTTGGCCTGTTTTCACTACTCACCCGCCTACTCCCAATTGCCTAATCCGTTGCGTTCCCCCTCGCCCCCTCGCCCCTCCCCCATGCTCACCGCCACAAAGCGCTACTTCCGCAAAGACTTGCTCCCCTTACTGGCCGATCTCAAACTAGCGATCGCACTCCTCCTTACAATCGCCATTTTCAGCATCAGCGGTACCGTCATCGAGCAGGGCCAGGGACTCGCCTTCTATCAAGAAAATTATCCAGAATCTCCAGCGCTCTTTGGGTTTCTCACCTGGAAATTCATCCTAATCCTGGGTCTAGACCATGTCTATCGCACCTGGTGGTTTCTCTCGATCTTGATCCTGTTTGGAGCCAGCCTAACGGCCTGTACCTTCACTCGGCAGATTACCGCCCTGCGCTGGTTTTCGCGAACTTGGAATTTCTACAGCAAACCTCGCCAGTTTGAAAAAATGATGCTCAGTACGGAGCTAGCTGCGGGAGATTGGGACGTTTTGCGATCGCAGCTCAGCGAACGTCGATACAAAGTCTACGAAAAAAGCGAAAGCGAAAACAGCATGATCTATGCTCACAAAGGGCTTTCTGGGCGCATTGGCCCGATTGTGGTCCACGCCAGTATGCTGCTTATCCTCGGGGGTGCCATTTTGGGTTCTATGACCGGTTTCTTTGCTCAAGAAATGGTCCCGAGCGGTCAGACCTTCAGGGTTCAAAACATTTTCGATGCGGGTCCTTGGTCAGGGCCACAGATTCCCAAAGACTGGTCAGTCCACGTCAATCGCTTCTGGATCGACTATTCTCCTGAGGGCCGCGTCGATCAGTTTTACTCCGATCTCTCTGTTTTAGACAGCGTCGGCAAAGAAGTAAAACGCAAGACAATCTGGGTAAACCAGCCGCTGCGCTACAAAAATGTCACTCTTTATCAAGCAGATTGGGCCGTCGGGGGCGTCAAAGTTCGCGTCAATAACAGTCCCACTTTCGAGCTGGCAATGGCTCCGCTGGACGTGAAAGGAGCCAAGCTGTGGGGAACCTGGGTTCCGACTAAGCCCGATATGAGCACTGGCGTTTCCCTGATCGCTCAAGACTTGCAAGGCACCCTATTGCTGTATGACATGAGCGGACAGCTAGTTTCTACCGTTCGTCAAGGCAGCAGCGTCAAAGTCAACGATGTCACGCTCTATCTAGATGAGATTGTCGGCAGCACTGGCTTACAGATCAAAGCCGATCCAGGCATTCCGATTGTCTATTTAGGCTTCGGTCTGCTGATGATCGGTGTCGTCATGAGCTATATCTCCCACTCTCAAGTATGGGCGCTCAAAACAGCAGACAAACTCTTTATCGGCGGTCGTACTAACCGCGCTCAAGTCTCCTTTGAAAAAGAACTCATCAGCGTTCTAGACAAATGCACATCCTACTCGTAGACGACGAAGTAGAGCTTACCGATCCACTTACTCGGCTCCTACAGCGCCAGGGCTATGTCGTAGATGTTGCCAGCGATGGAGAAACTGGATCGCAGATGGCAGTTAGCGGACGCTACGACTTGCTGATTCTAGATTGGATGCTGCCAAAGCTGAGTGGGTTGGAAATCTGCCAGGAAGTGCGATCGCACGCCCTTTCCACGCCTGTGCTTTTTTTGACAGCAAAAGACACTCTCGACGATCGCGTAGACGGCCTCGATGCTGGCGCAGACGACTACCTGGTCAAACCCTTCGAGCTGCGAGAACTGCTAGCTCGCATTCGTGCTTTGCTCCGACGGCCAGCATCTTCTGCTACATCCGCCCCGCTCCCGACGCTTCAATTTGGCGATCTTACCCTCCAGATCGAAAACCAGCTAGTCAGCCGTAATGGAAGATCAACCGAGCTATCGGACAAAGAAGTGCAGATTCTGGCTTATTTAATGCGATCGCCCCACCAGTTGCTCACTCATGCCCAAATTTACGACGCGGTTTGGGGCGAAGGGTCAGCCCCTAGCAGCAACGCCCTCGCCGCGCAAATGCGACTACTGCGCAAAAAAATAGAACAGCCCAATCAGCCAACCCTAATCCATACGGTGTATGGGAAAGGCTATCGATTTGGTGCAGCCAGATAGCGCTTTCTGAAATTTGTACCTGCGCGGAACTTCTGTATGTAGATAAATGTCTACATGCTGATGCAACCGATCTGCGTAGTTCTACGTATTGGTTGCAATGAGGAGGCCCTACACCTGGCCTACACCTGGCCTACACCTGGTTAGTCACAACTCACTTTGAAGCTAAGCGCAAAAAGGAAATGGTTCAGCTCGAGGGTATTCAATACAGATCACGCACTATTAAATCGTCTCTTTGGGAGTCTAGTCAGAGTACCGGTAGCCAAAGTGCGGATAGACAGGGAGCTTCCAAACAAATCGGCAGCAAAAAGAGCGATTCAAAAGATGCTACACCGAGGGCTGAGTGGAGGGCTGAAGCTGATCAATTGGGAAACCTAAGCTGCAGCCTACTGTGCAATGAACCCTCAAAAATAGTGAACCTGTCTTTGCTCATGCATAGCCAATCCCAGACCCAGCAGTCTACAGGCAGTACTCTACTGGACTCTCTGACAAAAGATCGTACTCGTGAGACCATTGCTTTGCGCGGCCTTGGTCTAATTGCGGTCTCTGAGGGAGTGCGCACAAGCCAAAGCCATCCAAACCGAAGACAGTCCAAACCACTTTCTCCAGCTTTAAACCTTTCTCCAGCTTTAAACAGTGCCATCTTCGAAGCTGCTGGTGCTCCTATAGAGTTCACTACCATACCTCAAGCACCTTCTGGCTCTGGCACGCGTCGAGAAAACGACGCTCAGAGCGCTACTAAAGCTGAAGCCAGAGCTGAAGCCAGAGCAGCGGATAAAGCCAGGCAAAGGGCACATCCGACTAAAATTCGTCCGACTATCGCCCAGTCGCCTTCAAGTTCACCAGCTGTATCTGCTCCGCCGCCGGAACGGGCAGCGCGATCAAGAGACGACAGCAAAGCCAGGGCCTCTGCTGCTTTCGTTGGACTGCTGGATATTGACGACACTCTACTATTTGGCGGCACCCACAAAGATCTTTCAGCAGTCGATCCCTACACGATACAGATTGATGATGACGAAGTTTGCATCTTGCACTATCTCATTCAACATATATCAGACTTTACGGTTGTCCAGTTGGATAATGGCTTTCCATACAATGCCGATCCCAAGGTGATCAACTGGCCAGGCCAGCCAAAGTATCAAACTGTCTTGGACATTGTTAGCTTCGAGTTAGGCAGCCTGAATGATATCGACAATCCATCTGCCGAAAATTCTCAATCAATCCAGGCAAACACCGAGCTTGATATGCATGGACTGAGTGCCCAAATCCAAACGCTCAGCGCAAAAGTAGAGCACCTCACTAAGCAGTTAGAACAGGCGGCAGCTTCCTAAACTAGCAGCGGCTGCCAACATGCCTGGTTTTGCAGCTACCCTTCAACCGCCTGCCGCAGTCCCTCTTCAAAGCGGTAGGCGGGCGACCATCCTAACTCCTAGGAAGCGGAGTAGGGACTATTAGGCGCGTAGGGAGTGCTAACTTTGCTGAGCGGACTTGCGCTTATCTTGAGGCGTCTTCGAGCGCAAACACTCGGTTATACGTTAGCAGTGCCTTTATGTCGTCGCCTTGAAGTTGATAGAGTGTTCCTAAAGCCTGTAGAGTCGTCAGCTTGTCAAAGTAATCGCTGCCTTCTGTTTCTGTATCGCTTTCTTGGATTTTTAGAATCTCTTGTGCAACTGCGATCGCGTCCGAGTAGCGATTCTGTACCTAAAGCTTCCTCATAACGGTTTTCGTCCTCTAGCGCCAGGGCACTAGCCATCAGTCTTTCAAACTTTTCACTGGCCTGCTCATACTCTGCAATTTCTTCGGCCAGGTCAAAGGTTCCTATGGGGGGTGCGGGTTTTCGCGGGTATCTTTCAACTTCTGTACTCTCCTCCTCAGGCCAGTCAAAAGGCTGCCAGTTGCCAGAGAGAATGAACGAAGCCCAATAGTATGGGTGCTGATAGGTACCGGTATTTAGCATCTCTAGCTGGGCGTTGCGTAGGGCTTCACTGCGGCCCTGGCGTTTGTCTAGTAAGTTCTGGTAGTAGAGCGTCATTAGTTCGCTGGTGCCAATGTCGTCTACTTGCCACAGGCTCATGATTTGGCTTTGGGCACCTGCGATCGCAAACGCCCGTCTCAATCCATACACCCCTTCCCCACTGCTTACAGCGCCAATACCCGTTTCACAGGCGCTCAGCACCACTAGCTCAGTACCATGTAAATCTAATTCAGAGACTTCCAACGCGGTTAGAATACCGTCTTCGCCATCATTATCACGTTGATTAGCACCTGCTAGAGCTAAGCCAGCGCGTAGCATTGAATCTTCTTTATATCCGGGCGCTGTCTCTGTTATCTCCTCGTCATCATCTGTTGAAATTAGCTCCAGGCTAGCGCCTCTATCGCCGTCTCTAATCGCATTTGAGGCACTGTCTGGCAAGAAAAAACCGTGCGTTGCTAGATGGAGAATACTGGGTTTGCGAATCTGTTTGATGACGCTTTCGGTGGGTTCATCCTGGGTCAGAAAGATTCCCCTAGGGACAACAGATTCGATGCCTGAATAGACTTTTCTACAGACGTATCGTAGTTTGGATTTGCAACAATCACAAACGGTAGTCTGTAGCCATTAGGTCTGTTCTCTGACTGAAACTTAAACAGTTCTTTTGCAGAAGTGAGATAGCTGATTTGATACGATTCGACTAGATATTGACCGTTCTCATCAACCAGCGCTTCAAAGGGAATAGTATTCAGATGGCTATCCGGCGAAATTAACAGATGAGCCTTGTCTCCAATCCCATGATGCTACTTTACCCTTCCCGTTTATTACAAGAGAATTTTCATGTGTATAGAACCACTACTACGATGATCTCTACTAACAAGACCTGGCGTCACGTTGAATGAAAAATAGGTTTGATGGGCGATACTGGATTCGAACCAGTGACTTCTTCCCTGTCAAGGAAGCACTCTACCACTGAGTTAATCGCCCAAGCAAGATAAGTGAAGAGCCGCAGTGAGCCTGACTCTGCATTAGATTTGCTCAATGGCCTTTAACTGTACCACAGCGATTTGGCGATCGCAATACTTGATTTGCTTTAACCGGTTCACCGCGAAAGTCTATTAAAATAAGGCATTGCGTAGAATAAGCCCTTAATAATCTCATGTACTGGCAAGAAGTTTCTGGCAATTGGTTTTTGGTCCCTGAGCGCCCCAAGGCAATTGTTCATTTTTTGGGTGGGGCTTTTGTGGCGGCGGCTCCGCATCTGACCTATCGCTGGCTGCTAGAAGCGCTTTACCAGGAGGGCTATGCGGTGATCGCGACGCCGTTTGTGAATACGTTTGACCATAGCGCGATCGCATCCGAAACCCTCACTACTTTCAACCAGGGGCTGATTTTCCTATGCAAACAGCGCCCCGAGTTAAAAGAGCTGCCTATCTACGGGCTAGGTCACAGTATGGGCTGCAAAGTCCATCTGCTGATTGGCAGTACGCTTCGAGAGAATATGAATATTAGCCGTGCAGGCAACATATTCGTCTCATTTAACAACTACCCGGCCCGAAAATCCATTCCGCTGTTAGAACAGTTTACTCAGCTAGTTCCTGATTTTCAGCTGGATACTCGTCTGGAATTTGTTCCTAGCCCAGAGCAAACGCTGAGTATGATCGACACCCACTACAGCACGCCTTACAACCTACTGCTCAAGTTCCGCAGCGATACTATCGACCAAACTCGCCCCCTCAGCGATGTCTTGGTCAAGCGGTTTCCGAGCACTACCACTGTCAGAATTTTGAACGGATCGCACACGACGCCGATTGCGCAGGATGTGCAGTGGGAGGCTAGCAGCTCATTTACCCCTTTTGACGCGATTGGTCAATTTGTGAAACAAGAGTTTTATCGAGATATCAAGGTGCTGAAGGCAGAAATCTTGTATTGGTTAGCAGGAGAATAGAAATTCTCTTTTTCTGTTGTTTTTCCCAGCCGTCTGTCTGTTGATGGCTATCTGCTGATGGTCAAAGAGTAGCAGAAGCGATCGGCTCTAGAGATTGTCTTACCATGCAAAATGGGCTTTTCACCTGTGGTGTAGGTGGTGTACCGATAAACAATCAGGGGGTGGCCTAGGGGAACTTCTAGGTAGTCGCTGGTTTCGTAGTCGGCGTGGGTGCATTCGATGGTGGCATCTATTTTTTCGATGGGGATGCCGCTGTCTTCTAGCGTGGGGAAAGTCATCTGCTGCTTAAGCTGTTTGCCTAGCTGCTGGCCTAGCTCAAGCAGGATGTAAGTGATGTCAAGTGCGCCCGCTGCGCCATCCATGCGCAGTAGCTTTTTTTGCAGGTAGGCGGTGGGTTTGACTAAGTGCTGAATAGACTTTTGGTCTAGCTGGGAGGGCAAATCAGCGGTTAGCCGTAGCGCTAGCTGTACCTCTACAGGCGGGCGGACTTTTCTAAAGGTGAGGTTGTCGAACGATAGCCCAATACCTTTGCTGGCAATATCTTGTTCTAGAAAGACTAGCGGGCTGGAGAGTGAGTAGGCGGTCTTTGTCTGCGGCATGACGAAAACGCCTTTGCCTTGCTGCGATCGCGCCAACCCCTGATTCACGAGATTAGTCACCGCCTGCCTGACCGTAATTCGACTGACGCCAAATGTTTCCATCAGCTGATGCTCGCTCGGTAGCTTTTCGCCCGGCAGATAGTCGCCGTTGTTAATCTGGTGACGCAGCTTTTCAGAAATGCTGATATGGAGAGGCAGGGTCATGGGCGAATGAAACGGTGGCAGGTGAGACGTTAGCCAAAGAGAGAGCGGGATTCGGTATCGTTACAGCCTTGTTATGGTAGCTCAAGTATGTTAGCTTTGCTTGTTATAACAAGTGCTTTAAGCAGCCCTTGTCTCCTGCAATGTCTCTCTTGCTACATCCCTTGTATTCGCTAGCTTGTATCCATGGTCACCAATACATTCAAACAGCCTGCCTATAAAGAACCGATTTCTCAGGAGCCTTCCTTTGATGGGTCGGCTTCGCCTTTGAAGAACCCGCGTCAACTGTTCACCGCTCAGCAGCTTTTGCCTTTAAATCAGCGCTCTGATGGAAAAGGTGTGCTCAGACTGGTTGTTCATGTTGCTATTCTCTGCGTGAGCGCCTGGCTGTGGGGAACGGCGGACTCGATGGCAGTGAGGCTACCGGCTTTGGTTATTTACGGCGCTAGTCTGGCTTTTATGTTTTGTGCGGTGCATGAGTGTGTACATAGGACCGCTTTTGCCAGTACTCGGCTGAACGATGCGATCGCATGGCTAGCAGGCGTCTTATCGTTTTATAACAGTACGTTTTACCGGCGATATCACAAGTGGCACCATCGCTACACGCGCATTGAGGGCAAAGATCCTGAGCTGAGCGATCTAGAACCTCAAACCCTGTGGCAGTATCTGTGGGTATTGAGCGGCTTGCCCTGGTGGAAAGGGAAAGTGACTGGACATGTGAAGATAGCACTAGGGCAGCTTGAGGGGTGCTTTTATCTACCAGAAAGCTCTCATGCGTCAGTGATTCGCTCTACCCGGCTGCAGCTGGGGGCGTATGGTGCGATCGCTTTAATTTCAGCAGCGCTAGGCCACCCTTGGTTCATCGTTACCTACTGGATACTGCCGCTGGCGATCGGTCAGCCGCTGCTACGCTTTGCGCTGCTAGCCGAACACACAGGCTGTAGCTACGGCGACGATGCCTTGAGCAACACTCGGACGACGCTGACGTTCTGGCCCATGCGTTTGATCATGTGGAATATGCCGTATCACGCCGAGCATCACCTTTATCCTTCGATTCCTTTTCACGCGTTGCCCGCTGCGCATCAGCAGTTGAGAGAGAAGTTTTCTCACGTAGATGCTGGCTACTTGCAGGTGAACCGCGATATTCGTTGCAGCGTTGCAGAAATAGGCCAAGACTATGGCATCGCCCGAAAGTCTTACACCCGAAAGCTTTACGCTCAAAAGCTTTGACTTGCAGTGCGGGATAACGCTGCCGGAAGCTGAAGTGGTGTATCAAACCTACGGAGAGCTGAACGCCGAGCGTAGCAATGTTGTTCTTTATCCAACCTCCTATGGTGCTCAGCATACGGATGTGGATTGGCTGGTTCGTCCTGGCGGCATATTAGATCCGACGGACTGGTTTGTGGTGATGCCCAATATGTTTGGCAACGGGCTATCTACCTCGCCGAGCAACTGCAAGCTGGCCAAGCAGCCTGGGTTTTATTTCACGCATTATGACAATGTTCGGGCGCAGCAGGCGCTGTTGAACGGCTTGGGGATTGAGCGGCTGGCGCTGGTGTATGGCTGGTCGATGGGGGCGCAGCAGGGCTATCACTGGGGAGCGCTTTATCCTGAGAGGGTGCAGCGGATTGCGGCGATTTGTGGCACGGCGAAAACAACTGATCACAACCGCATTTTTTTGTACAGTTTGCGGGCGGCGCTACAGGGCGATCCGGCTTGGAATGGAGAGCGATTTGAGGGAACGCCGGATCGGGGCTTTCATACATTTACTCAGATCTACGCGAGCTGGGCGGCTTCGCAGGCTTACTATCGGGCAAAGCCTTATTTAGCCTGGGGTTATGACTCTTTAGAGGACTATTTGCTGCGCAGTTGGGAGGCGGGCTATCGTCGGCGCGATCCGCATGATTTGCTGGCGATGATTGAGACCTGGCTGCATTGTGATGTGGGGAATAATCCGGTTTATCAGGGAGATTATGAAAAGGCGATCGCGTCTATCACAGCCAAAACTTTGGTCATGCCTGCCACTACAGATCTGTACTTTACGCCCGAAGACTGTGAAGCCGAAGCCAAGCTAATTGCCGACAGCGAGTATCGTCCGATCTCTTCTATCTGGGGACACCGGGCGGGCAATCCCTATCAGAATGCTGAAGATGAGCTGTTTATTAAGCGGGCAGTGGAAGATTTGCTGGCGTTAGAGATTGGATGATAGTTGTGGTTGTGGCTACTCTACGAGAAGGCGAAGCGCCTACGACTACGCTCAGCCAGCGGGAGAGATCGAGCACCGAGCCCTGAGCGTAGTCGAAGGGCGGCTGTCAGGTTCTTATATAAATTCGGTATCATCGTCGAGTTGATCATTACCGAAACAGCGTTCATGGCCGGACATAGTAAGTGGGCAAATATCAAGCGTCAAAAGGCGCGAGTAGATGCCGTCAAGGGGAAAGTCTTTGCGAAGCTTTCTAGAGAAATTATTGTGGCGGCGAGACTAGGCGGCGGCGATCCTGACGGCAATTTTCAGCTGCGTACGGCGATTGATAAAGCTAAGGCGGCGAGCTTTCCAAAGGAGAATATCGACCGGGCGATCGCAAAAGGATCTGGCACCTCAGACGGGGACGATGCGTTTGAGTCGATTCGCTACGAGGGCTATGGACCGGGCGGTGTGGCCGTGCTGATCGAAGCGCTAACGGACAATCGCAACCGAGCGGCGGCAGATCTGCGGACGGCTTTCAACAAAAACGGTGGGAACCTGGGTGAAACTGGCTGTGTGGGCTGGATGTTTGACCAGAAGGGGGTGATTACCTTGCTCGGGGATATCGACGAAGAGGCTTTGCTAGAGGATGCTTCGGAAGCGGGTGCGCAGTCCTATGAGATGGTTGATGACCTTGATGAGGGCGAGCCGGGAGCGGAAGTTTTTTGTGAAGTGGCCGATTTGGAAGCGGTTAGCAGTGTGTTGAAGGAGAAGGACTATAGGGTGCATGAAGTCGATATGCGGTGGATTCCAGCTAACACGGTGCAGATAGATGAGCCTGAGGTGGCACTGTCTTTGATCAAGATGATGGATGCTTTAGAAGATTCGGATGATGTGCAGTCTGTTACTGCCAATTTTGATATGTCTGAAGCGGTGATGGCTGAAGTTTTGCAATAGCTAGGTCCAGATAGTCGAGATAAGTTGATAGATTCTAGTTCCCGCGCGACAATGTAAAGACATATAGCTCGATTTCCTATGTCCGCTCATGCAGCCCACAGCTTACTCTCTACGAACAAGGCGTTAGCGACATCTGAACAGTATGCTACGGCTGACTACGAGATCCGGCACTATGACGTGGTGGTGGTTGGCGGCGGTATTGTTGGCTTGGTACTGGCCTGTGGGCTGCGCAATACGGGATTGCAAGTTGCGGTGATCGAAGCTCAGAGCGCACAGCAGGCGGCTAGCAGGCAGAGGGCATACGCATTTTCACCCGTGTCGGCCAAAATTTTGGCAGGATTGGGGCTGTGGGAGACCGTTGGGCCACAGCTCACGCCTTTTCACCGGGTCAAACTCTCGGACGCTGACTATCATAAGGCAATTACTTTTCGCCCTGAACATGGTGCTGATCGGGCTAAACCTGCTCAGGTTAAAAATGACGCGGTATATTATTCTGCCGAGCATACGGTGCTGATGTCGGCGCTTCAGTCGGCGATTGGTGCGGCTGATAATATTGACTATTGGTGTGAAAGTCAGGTGCTGGCAGATCAGTCCAATGTTCGCTCTAGCGATAATCCTAGGACTCGATTGGCGGTAGAGCAGGCAGATCGGCGCTATGAGTTTCGATCGCAGCTGGTGGTGGGGGCGGATGGCGCTAGGTCAGGGGTGCGCGATCGCGCCCAAATCGAAACCTTTGGCTGGAAATACTGGCAGTCTTGCATCACCGCCGTGCTAGAGCCCGAAAAGTCCCATCACAACACCGCCTACGAAAAATTCTGGCCAAGCGGTCCTTTTGCCATTCTGCCTTTACCCCACAACCGCTGCCAAATCGTGTGGACTGCGCCGCACGCAGAGGCCAAGGCAATGCTTGCCCTACCAGAAGAACAGTTTCTAAAAGAGCTGACGGTCCGCTATGGCGATCAAATGGGTCAGCTGCGGCTAGTGAGCCGACCGATGATGTTTCCGGTTCAGCTAATGCAGAGCAAGCAGTATGTACAGCCTGGCATTGCGCTAGTTGGCGATGCGGCTCACTGCTGTCATCCGGTGGGCGGACAGGGGTTAAATATGGGTATTCGAGATGCTAGTGCCCTGGCCGAAATTATTCAGCAGGCGGCCTCTGCGGGCGAAGAGCTGGGCAGCTTGAAAGTTCTCAAGCGCTATGAGCGCTGGCGCAGAACCGAAAACTGGTTCACCCTCAGCCTGACTGACTTTCTAAATCGATCTTTTTCCAATCGCTTCGTGCCGCTGGTGATCGCTCGCAGAGCGGGCATTTGGGTGCTTGATACGGTGACGCCGCTGAAGCGTCTAATATTGAAACTAATGACCGGTTTTTTCGGCAGGCTACCTGCCAAGGCGAAATAGGCTATGCCTACAACTCTGGCTCTAATCGCCCACGACAGTAAAAAAGATCAGCTAGTGAGTTTTGTGACTGAGTATGCAACCTTTCTTTCTCGTTATCAGCTAATTGGGACAGAAGCAACGGGAAATCGCATTACCCAAAACACGCCGCTCGATGTCAAAACGCTGCTGCCCGGCAAGCTAGGCGGTGACGTGCAAGTTGCCGCGCGGGTAGCTGAAGGGGATATCGCTGCTGTCATTTTTCTAACTGACTCGCTGAGCGCCGACTACCGCAGCGCCGATATTAGCCTGATGCTGCGGATGTGTCAGCTACATGATGTGCCTTTGGCGACTAATCTTTCTACTGCCCGCGCCGTGGTGCTGTCGCTGGCCAAAAGCCGGATTGCGCATCTGATTTTTAATCCGATTTCGGGTCAGGGCAATCCCGACCAGGATCTAAAGCTGATTCGCCAAATCCTAGAGCCGCAGATTCAGGTCAATGTGATTTTCACAGAGTCAGACGTGACGCCAGGACAGCAGGCTCGAGAAGCGATCGCATCTGGAGCCGATCTAATGATTGCCTCTGGTGGCGACGGCACGGTTTCTGCTGTAGCCGAAGCCGTGATGCAGACGGATATTCCACTAGGTGTGATTCCGCGCGGGACGGCTAATGCCTTTTCGGTCGCGCTGGGCATTCCGACCGATCTGCGGGCTGCTTGTGAGACTATTCTGGCAGGGACCACCCGGCAAGTTGATAGTGCCACCTGCAATGGACTGCCGATGGTGCTGCTAGGCGGAATTGGCTTTGAGGCGGAGACCGTGGAGCGGGCAAACCGTGAGATGAAAAACCGCTTTGGGGTGCTGGCCTATCTGGTGGCAGGAATGCAACAAATAGCAGACCAGAAAGCCTTTGAAGCAGAAATCGAAATCGACGGTGAGATCAACAAGTTTGAGTGTAATGCGATTACTGTCGCTAATGCTGCGCCGCCAACGTCTGTGCTGGCACAAGGGTTTGGTGAAGTGATTAGCGACGATGGGCTGCTAGATGTGACGATTGGGCTCTCACCGGTTGAGGCGCAGGGGATTGGGTCGAGGCTGCAAGGGGTGGGTGCGATCGCAGAGCTTTTCACCGCCGCTCTAGTCAAGCGCCCGACTCAAAACGAAGGCATCCTCAGCCTGCGCGTACCCAAGCTCAAAATCACAACAACTCCACCGCAAAAAGTTGTTGTAGACGGTGAAATTATTGGCACTACCCCAGTTGAGTTTGACTGTATTGCTAAGGGATTGACCATCCTAGCGCCGATTGCGAATAATTAGATAGTGAGGTATTCTTTCGATCTTTTCTGTATCTCCTAAATGGTTCGTTCTGGCGTATTTCTCTGACTACTATTGCCAGCCATAAAACAAGCAACCTGCCTTGCTGCTAGCAGACATCTGACGATTTCAGTATTGAAGGAGTCCTCTTTGCCTCACGGACAAGGGCCCATCATAGCTTCTGTCAAAATGATAACAACAAAACAACCTTCAGTCCTGATTACAGGATTGAAGGTTGTGAGGACTGAAGGTTGAGATTTACGCTGTGTCTAACGAGCGCTATCTACTAACGGCGTGACTCCGATCTATACAAACTGAAAGGCCGTGCTTTCCAGTGCTAGATTGCCGCCATTTTCAACGATTCCAATCAGTTCTTTTCTGTCTGACGGGTTCGCAAAAATTCCAACAGAAATTTGTTGGTTCTTCGAAGACACAGCCCCCAAGGTGTAATCACTTTCCTGTCCGTGAAGCTGAATAACATCGCCCTGCGTACCTGAGAAGTCCTTAATCCGAGCAAAATCTTGCCTTCCTAAGCTTCTAACATTACCATCGTCGTAGAAGATACCATCGGCATCACCCAGCACAAACGTATCTGCACCCTGCTTACCGAGCAAAGTATCTCTTTCCCCCTTGCCTGGCAGCTGACTATCTGGGTCTACTCCAATCAGGATGTTATCGCCCGCATCACCTACGATGACATGCCTTTTAGAACTGTTCGCAGGCGTGTTGTCACGCGCTTGTACAGTAGATTTTGCCAGGTCTAGACCGCTGGCCATCCCTAGATCCGTCAGTACGTTTGCACCTTGTCGGGCGATCGCCGCAATAGACTTCGTAGTAAATGCTTTAGGCTCTGTAAACGTGAACTTAGTTGTTGAAGTTGCGATCGCCTTACCAGCACCGTCTGCCTGCGTATAAGCAGTTGCTTTTACGCTAAAGTTTCCAGGACGCAAAGACTTACCATTAAAGTCGCCTTTAATATCGCCAAACAAAGCATAGGGTTTGACATCTTCGATACGGTTTCCTAGGCTCGACTCAAACTTCACACTTTGTATTTTCTCAGTGCCCGCCTGGTCGACTCGAGCTATCACATTGTAAGACTCCAAATCCAAACCACTCAAATCTATAGTGCTATTTGCACCCAGATTTTCGTAGCCATCCACAATCTTATTAGTTTCAGCATCCACCAAAGAGAACTTCAATGATGAATCAGACGGTGTCGGTGTCGGTGTCGGCGTAGACCCTTTTACCTTTTCTGGAAGCACAGGCTCCGTAACAGCTGCTTTAGGCTCTGTAAACGTGAACTTAGTTGTTGAAGTTGCGATCGCCTTACCAGCACCGTCTGCCTGCGTATAAGCAGTTGCTTTTACGCTAAAGTTTCCAGGACGCAAAGACTTACCATTAAAGTCGCCTTTAATATCGCCAAACAAAGCATAGGGTTTGATATCTTCGATACGGTTTCCTAGGCTCGACTCAAACTTCACACTTTGTATTTTCTCAGTGCCCGCCTGGTCGACTCGAGCTATCACATTGTAAGACTCCAAATCCAAACCACTCAAATCTACAGTGCTATTTGCACCCAGATTTTCGTAGCCATCCACAATCTTATTAGTTTCAGCATCCACCAAAGAGAACTTCAATAGCGGCTCAGACGGTGTCGGTGCGGGAGTTGGAGTTGGAGTCGGCTCTGGTATCGGGGTTGGAGTCGGCTCTGGTATGGGAGTCGGAGTCGGCTCTGGTATGGGAGTCGGAGTCGGCTCTGGTATGGGAGTCGGAGTCGGCTCTGGTATCGGGGTTGGAGTCGGGGTCGGAGCCGGTGGGGGAGTCGGGGTCGGAGCCGGTGGGGGAGTCGGCGTAGACCTTTTGATCTCGGAGAGCGGCGCATCGGCGTCTTTTAGAAATCCACCGTTGCGGAGCGTAATGCGATCAAGCACATAGCCGTCAGAGCGGCCAGAGACCTGCAGCTGATACTGAGTATTGGCTTTGAGCGAGACTCTAGCGGGCGATTTTACGTGGTTAGCATCAAAGATACTGCCCCAGCGAAGTTGGTTATTGGCGTCGCCAAAGCTCGTGAAAAGCTTGGTCGGGGCCTGAATGACTTTGCCTGTTGCCACTTCTTTCACAGCAATGTAGGCATCGTTGCCCAAGTCGTCTCGAAACTCACCCATCGCGCTTTTGTCACGGGCTGAGTGGAGCGCAATGCCGTACTGACCAGACTCATCGGTTTCAAAGGTATAGCTCAACGTTTGGCCCGACGGTGCCTGTTTAAATGAATTAGGTCCGTCGTAGAGAACAGCCTTTTCGCCCTGTACCTGTGTGCGTTTCCAATTGCCCTGCAAGCTAGCGCTCTCAGCTTCTAAAACAACATCTCCATTTTGACCAAGGTATACAGGATCGCCACTGAGGGATGGGTTGGAGGTCGGTTTAGGGTTTGAAATCGGCGAGGGTGTTGGCTGTTGGCCAGAAAAAGTTGGTGGATTTCGCTCAAAGAACGCTTTTGCATCGGCGGGATCCGCGTCTTCCTGACCGGTAATAGCATAGAACAGCATGCCCGCATCGGACGGATCGTCTGCCCTTTTTTTCTCCGCACTGTCCGCGTTACTCATTTTCTCGCGAGCTTCTTTTAACACCGGATTATCGGTGCTATCTAACCAGTCCCAGGCTGAATTATTAAAGCCTTTGTTTGGTGGACCGTTTTGGTCTCTGATATCAATCTGGGTGATCTCTGAAAAGTCGGCACGGAGATCGCTCCAGGTTCTAGGCTTACCGCCGCCGGGCCGATCCCCCTCGTCTCGATTTTCGTTCCAGACGGAATGAGATAGCAGCGTTAGATTTCCTCTATTGACCGCACTGGTGCGCTCTAGCGCCCGGTAGATAGCCTCCATAGGGCCACCCTCAATCGCCAGTACTTTCTGTCCAGAGTTCAGAATTTTTACGACTTCGTTAGTGGTTTTTTCAATGCCATCTTGATAGTTGTAAGTATCGATGCCTAGCTTTTCGGCAAAGGCTGCGCTTTCTCTCATAGCCGCAACTTGGTCAGCTTCATTAGGCTCGCTGAGGTTGTTGCCATAGAAGAAAGTTGTTTTACTTTGCAATCCAGCCGATTTAGCAATGGCAGCTGCCATCGGTAGTGCAGAAATATCGTCAGGGTCGTTGTTATTACCGTCGAAATGGAAGATTATTTTGTCGATGCCGTTAAGAATTGATTGCATAAAGAAAGTCCTTTAAATAGAAATACCAAGAGGTATCGCACCCACTGTGTGAAAAGAGAATTTCAGGACTGTGCTCAATGTACCCCAATTTCATTTGCGCAGAGAAAAATAACCATTGGAATATCGAGGCACAAGTGAGACATCAATATTAAAAGACGTTATGTAACTGTGAATTTTTGGCAAACAGGACAAAAAAACGCTCCTGTTTTCAGTTTCTTTCAACGTATTAATGGGAATATTCTAAAGAAATTGTCAGATTTGGACAATTGGATTTGGGCAATTAGATTCGGGCAGTCAAATCTGGGCAGCCAAAAATTATCGAATTGCCGTCAGGAGGAGTTTTTCTCTTCCTTCAGCCTAAGTAGCTTGAAACAACATTTTCGGCTCTCTACTCTTATGAACTGCTACCGAATTCCTTTTGCAAACTGCTGCTGGCAATTTTTCGCCGGAAAGGCTCCGCCAACACTCAGGTACACGAATTCTGCTATTCGTTTCTGTAGCCTCAATCTGCAGCCTCAAAAAGTAGCTGCGTTGCAGAAAATGCGTACCCTCTTCAAATGCGTAGCCTCTTCATTGATATACTGAGATGCTCTAATCGCCACTTGGCGAATGTTCCCTTCGTGCCCTTTCAAGTGGCGTCACTTTTAGTCAAATCTGGATATTGCTGACAGTGTGATATCTGCGCTATCGTCTCTGGCAAGATTTAGAGGAGATGCTAGGGTGCGGCGTCGAGATAAATGCATTACAATCTACCGCTGGATACAGGCTTACAGGACTTTATGCTCGGTGCCAAGCGCGATACCAAGGTCGCCAAACGCTTTTTACGCAAAGATCTCAAGGCTTTCACAGCATTAAATCGAGCGTCATCACCGTTGATAAGAATGCAGCCTATCCCGCATTTAAGCTGTGAAAGTAGACGAGTCCCTACCAAAAACGACAGGAACTAGGCAGAGCTAGTATTTGAACAATACGGTAGAGTTAGATCATCGATTATCGAACTTCGCGTCAAACCTAGCCTAGGGTTGGGATCATTCAGTTCTCAATACGAGCGTAAATGTATGCGTAGTGGCATTTCGCGCAAGACTGTAAAGACAAGGAAGCAGAACTTGAAGTTATTGTCAACTTCGTTGGGTTCGCAAGTAGAAACACGGTTACTTGCCTAGAATAGCGTATACAAAGTGATACATTACTGGGGGTTTCTTCGGTTGATCTGAATTTGAGTGTCCAAGTAAAGACTGCTTCTGAAGCACATATTGAATACATACGTGTGAAAGGGCCAGTTTCCCGAATCAATGGGAAATACCCCATGCATTTGGTAGATAGGGTTAGCAATTTATTTGAGCAGCAGAACAGACGCTAGCAATCTGTTTCAAGTACATGTATCAACAACTACATGTATTAACAACTACATGTATCAATTGTGTGTCTATCTATCATCTTGTTGCTATCACACACGGTCATCATTTAAGCAAACTCTAGTTCCCTAGGTTGCCTTCTTTCAGAACCAGAAGAACTGCTCACTACGTCCTTAATGGGATTTGATGAGCTTCAGGTTCATTATTGCAAATGCAGTCTCGATGGAATGGTGACAATAGAATGAGAGAAAATGTGTTTTTTGTTCTTTGTCAATAATGGTAAGTCTTATGCGTCAATAGAAGCGTAAGGCACAAATAGTTTAGAAATTAAATCTCTAATTAGAAGCCTGTGCATCCCTTGCTGTAACAAAAGTGACGGGTAGGTACTAATTAGAACAGTCAGGGGTCTACATAGCCTTTTCGAAGTTGAAGTCTGAAAGTATTTGAGTCTAAAGGTATTTGAACCTTAAAAAATGGTCAGTTCTGGTTGCTGGTGTTTTTGAGGCTTTGTCTTTTTGTCAGATTAAGCGTTTATTGCACGTTTATGCAGCGAACGCTTCAGTCCTCAACGTCTTTGATACGGCTGTTTTGAAGTAATTAATTTGTCCTATTTAATCCTGTTTTAAGAAGTTAAAGGGCAAGCAGTAGTCGTTTTTGATGGTTTTTCCCCATGCCTATTTCATTTGATCCAGTTGGTACTTTTTCTGGAGTTAAAGGCACTCCTTCGGTTCTTACGGGCCCCACTTCGTTACAATTTGGCCCTGACGGACGGCTTTACGTTTCTGAACAGAACGGTTCAATCAATGCCTTTACCGTGGAATTCCAAAATGGCAAATACTTTGCTACAGCGCATGAGTTGCTGAAAGATTCAAATGGGAACGAAATCGTCCAATCGATTCAGAACCATTTTGACGATGGCACTGAGAAGGCGGTTGGAGGCCCCGACCCGAAGGGCGGCGGGACTATCACCATCCCTGACGTGGTCAACCGTCAAGTGACTGGTATTGCGATGGCCGGCACGGAAATAAACCCTGTGCTTTTCATCTCCTCTTCAGACCCTGCGATCGCACAAAATGGCGAGGAGAAGCTCGATACCAATTCTGGTGTAGTGACTCGCGCAACTTGGACTGGCACCGAATGGGAAGTGATCGACTTGGTGCGAGGACTACCCCGATCTGAGGAAAATCACTCTGTCAACGGCATGCTGCTGAGCGAAGACGGTACCAAGCTACTGCTGCAGGTAGGCGGCTTTACCAACAGTGGTGCGCCCTCGTCCTTCTTTTCATACATTGGGGAATATGTGCTGTCTGGCTCTATCCTAGAACTGGATTTAGAGGCACTCGAAGCTTTGCCCACGCGGAACGATCCGCAGGGTGGTCAGGGTGATACGCCGCGCGCTTATAAATATGACCTGCCGACCCTAGATGACCCAAACCGCGCTAATGCACCCGGCACCGTGACCCAGGCATTCGTCCAGGCGGCAGCGGCGCTACAGGCATCTAATATCGGCCAGAAAATGAACAGCACCCAACTGGCTGCGTTCGGCATCGTGCGCGTGGCAAATGCCGCCCCCGGTACCTTTCCAGCTGCGGATGTCGTCATCACGCAGGAGCTATTTAATGTCTTCAAGGCAATCAAGCAAAATCGTATCGGTGATGATTTTACCGATGCTGAGGCAATCGCTGCGGGTTTTCAGGAGAACGCTGCCGGCCTTGATCTCAATGGCCCCTGGGGAGGAAATGATGGGCTAAACCAGGCTATCCTTCCTGCCGATGCGCCGTTACGGCTTTACGCTGATGGCCTGCGCAACCCCTACGATCTAGCCCGCACCCTAGACGGCAAGATCTACACCGTTGACAACGGCGGGAACAAGAACCTCGGCAATTTTCCCAAACGGGAACCGGCAAGCAACGATCTCGACGGCGACGGCATCAAAGAAGAGGCGATTAATACGCCTAACAACGGTGGCTCCGGTGAAGGCGAGCCGCTGTTTCTAATTAAGGAGGGCGCTTTTTATCAGCATGCGAACCCTGTTCGGTCTAACCAGAACATGTCGTGGACCGTCTACAACGACTCGGGCAACCCTGATGGGTCCGTGGCGGTGAATACCGTAGCAAATATCTCGGCGCTGGTACCCGATGCGGTCAATATCGCCGACGGCTTTTTGATCGATCCTTCGAAGTTTGCCGTGGGTCCGGGCCAGACGCTCGCTGATCTGTCTAAGTCTGAGCAGATCGCCCGGCTGTATCTGAGTGGCCAAGGAAAGAACCGCGATAATTCTTCGCTGCCGATAGACACGCTGGGCTCATCTACTAACGGTGTTGTCGCCTATAACAGCGGGGGAATGGCATTTAACGGTGTACTCGATGGCAAGCTCTTTGTCACTCAGTTCAACGACAACGTCACGTTGCTGAATATTAACGCCGACGGCACAGCCCTTATACCAATTCTAGAAGAAGGCCCTGACGGTATCTATGGTACCGCAGACGATGTCGTTCAAGCCGGGGGCGCGGATGGCATTCTTGAAGTCGCCAATAACTCCCTCGGTGTAGCCCTAGCTAATCCATTGGATGTGACAGTTGGGCCAAACGGCACGCTGTGGGTCGCGGAAATCGGTGGCAGCGAGATCACCGTACTGGCCCCAAGCAATATCCTGCAAACTGAGGATACAGACAGTGACGACGACGGCATCGAGAACGTTAACGACCCGTTCCTTCGCGACGCCAGTAACGCTACCAGTGTCGTCGTCGCTCCTGGTCAGCCAACCGTTTGGGAATTCTCCCAAGGAGCTGGAAATACTACCCCAGGTCCCGACGGCTTTGGCGGTGGTCTAACGGGTGTAATGATAGATGGCAAAACGAATTTTGAAGCCTTCTTACAATCCTTCTCGCCTCGTGATGGCCAGATTATCCAACTCGATAATGTAAAGTTTGTCACTGCAGCGGGGGGCGGCACGACAACCATCGAAGAGGTGACTAACGGAGATCCTCTAGAGGGCCAAAACGACGGTCAGTTTTTCTTCCACACGGGTTTCAAGCTGGCAGACAATGTCGAGACGTTTACCATTAAGTGGGTCGTCTCTAACCCTGGTGCTATCACCGACGGGTCCGATATCACGACTGATTCTCAACAGATTGGCGGCTATATTGGGGATGGCACCCAGTCAAACTATCTAAAAATTGTAGCGATCGCCACTAACGACGATGCCAGCACTGCCAGCATCCAGATCGCGCTTGAAAATGGCGATACGATTTCCCAGATCATAGATCTCCCAGCCAACGATATTTTCAACAGCGCGGTACTGGCTACCGATTCCGCCATCGTCTTTGAGCTTGAGATTAATCCGGGTGCTGCAACGGCGATTCCGAAGGCAACATATACCACAACAACGGGTGACATCACTATCACCGGCGGTCCTAGTGATGTTATCTATTTGACTGGGTCAGCAGTGCTAAACACCATCTTGGGCAACAACACTGTTCAAGGACAAACAACGGGTATCGCTGCGGGCTTATTTGCATCGAATATGGGGTCATCCACCGATACCTTCCAGGCCGTATTTGACAGCATCACCGTTACTGCCACAGAAGCACAGGTCGCGCCCAGCGCCGTTGACGACACCGCTGATACTGGCGTTAATACGGTCCTAAGTATTCCCGTTGCAGACTTACTGGCTAATGACACCGATCCAAACCCGGCAGATACCCTTATCGTCACCAGTGTTGGCAATGCCACGAATGGAACAGTCTTGCTTAACGATGGTGGTACTCCTGGCAATACCAGTGATGACTTTGTCACCTTTACCCCAGCTAACAATTTTACCGGTGTAGCATCCTTTGACTACACCATTACCGATGGTAATGAAACAGATACAGCGAATGTAACGGTCAATGTTGGCGAAAAGGTAGTGCTTTATCGCGTTAATGCTGGTCCCGGCGGCGCTGGCGCTGGCGCAACCACCGTCGCAGCTACGGATGGTGGACCAGATTGGATTGGCGACCATCTATTGACTGGTACAGGGAAGAATGGAGCACTGCTCTCCGGCCAGGTCAACAAAACATTCTCCAATGCTCTAACCAATCAAAAAAACGAAATTAACCTGGACAACTTGGACACCATCGTGCCCTGGGAACTCTTCGTATATGAGCGGTGGGATAACGACCCGGTCAGCCCTACTCTCGATTACTCCTTCGCGGTGGACACTGGTAACACTTACGAAGTAACCATCTACTACACCGAAAACTTTCAAAACGCCTTTACCCAAAACCCTTCCCGTATCTTTGATGTTTCGGTTGAAGGTTCTGTGCCTGATGTCTTCAATGACATCAAGCCGCTGCGGGAAGCAGTTGATTTTGTGGATGGACCGGGCGCGCCATTACCTACTTTCAGCGATGGCAACAAACTTGCGAAAGATCCCTATCTGGGTGTTGCGTTCTCTCGCACCCATACCTTCACAGCAACCGACGACACACTGAACCTATCGTTCCTGCATAATGATCCGGTTAGCCAGAACCCCAAGGTCAATGCGATCGAGATTTCTCAGCTTGGGGGGCCAGTCAATCTGCCGAAACCAGAAATCAATATCATCAGCGGCAACGAGATCGTGAATGAGGATGAAGGCACGATTCGGATCTCACTGCTGAGCAGCTTCACCGTACCGAATAACGAAACAGTCAACATTGTTTTTAAGATCGCATCCGTTGACGCAACACCAGGTGCGGGCGGTGACTATGAGTATACGGGCGGCGGCACGTTTGGCGGTGGTACCTATATTGACACTGTTAGCATCGCGGGGGGCTCTGCCGACGTACAAATCCCCATTAAAATCCTTCAGGATAGCGATCAAGAGCTGCCAGAGACCTTTACGGTCACCATCACTTCGGTCAGCGGGAACGCCACGATTGGCGCAAATAGCCAGGCGACCATCACTATCAAGGACGATGACACGGTAGTTAATCCAGGTGATGTGGTCTACCGAATTAATGCAGGTGGCCCTGAGGTGGCTGCAAATGATGGGGGATCGAACTGGGAGGCGGACCAGGCAGCGGTAGGCTTGGGCTCAGCCATCGCTGGTGATGCTTCACAGTATCTAGTAGATCGCGGCATTGACGGCACGACTGTTCCGACCAGCGACAACAACGCTTTTGGCAGTAACACACCGATTAGCCCGAGCGCTAACACGACTGACGCGCCCAACGCTCTATTTACCACTGAGCGATTTAGCACTCTGGTCAACCCCGATAACATTGGCTACGCTTTCCCAGTGATCAACGGCGACTACCTTGTCAATCTCTACTTCTACGAATTGTTCTTTACTACTGCTGGGTCGCGTATTTTTGACGTCGAGATAGAAGACACCTTGGTCCTCGACGACTTTGATACCGTCGCAACCTTTGGAAACAAGTCGGGCGTACAGAGCTTTGCAACCACCGTCAACGATGGTGTACTCAACCTCGAATTCTTAAAGGCGGCAGCTAACAATCCTCACATTGCGGCCATTGAGATTATTGCGGCTGACGGCCAACCGACGACACCCATTTCCATATTCATCGAGGCCGAAGACATCTCTAACGTGACGGGTTATCGCCTGGAAGGTAAGAGTGCTGCCTCTGGTGGTCAAATGCTGAGCCTGATAGGCTCTGGTGGAGAGGAAACGGGTACAGCGACCTTTACTTTCACAGGGCCAACCGGCTCCTACAACATTAATTTGGGTACGTTCGACGAGAGCGACGGTGAAGCTAGCTTCACCGTGCAGCAAAGCGGCGTCAAAATTGGTAAGACTATCGTCTTAGATCAGAACAAGACTGGTGGAGCTGGGGCTAATACGTCTACTAAAGTCACTCGACTAGTAGGCTCAGGTATCGAACTGATCAACGGAGCCACCATCACCATCACTGGCCTTGAGAACGGCAGGGAACATGCCCGCTTTGACTTTGTTGAATTTACAACTGCTAGTGGCACCACGCCTACGCCCCCCCTGGCTAGTAATGATGCCTTCATCACCGATGAGGACAACCCGGTCAGCGGCAGCGTGTTAGCAAACGACACCACCACCCTTCCTCTAACGGTACTCGAAGTCAACGGCAGTAGCGCCAGTGTTGGCACCCAAATCACCCTGAGTTCTGGGGCGCTACTGACTGTCAACCCCGATGGCACCTTTAACTATGACCCTAATGGCGCATTCGACGATCTGGCTACCGGGAAATCCGGCACCGAGACCTTCACCTATTTGGCAGGCAATAGTCAGGGCGTCAGCGAGGCCACTGCAACCGTCACTATCAATGGGATCACCCCTCCCCCAACAGGCCTCAGTTTTGGCCAGCAGCTCCTGAAATCTCTCAATGCTAGTGATGGCATTGCGACCGGTGGCAGCTATGCATCAGGGGCTGTTGGGTCTGTTGAACTCAGCGTTATGGCTAATGTCAACACTATCCAGTCTTCCAACTTCGCTAAAGGATCCTTCCAGCTCACTAATACGGGAGATAAGAAGATTGCCGCTTTCTTTATTGACTTCCGCGACGCTGTATTCGGTGATTCTGTAGTCGACTTTGACGGCTCTGGCGGGGATACCACCTTTAAGAAATTTGCTGTAGACAATGGCGGCACTAATGGTTCTGAAACGGGCGTATTCTTTGATAGCAACGATGGCAAAGTTTACTACCTGCCCGGTGAACCGCCTCTGTCAAACAATACCGGTACGGGAATACCTTCTTCAGGCGGGTTTCGAGGGTTGCTATTGAAGGCTGGCAATACTGGTAATGGCTTTGAAACAGGCGAAACCGCTGGTTTCTCGGGCGATATGGACCCCAACTCCATCGCAGGTCTGCTGAAACGTAACAGGAACAACACTGTCGGGGTCGATGTCGGTGCAATCGGCAACTGGGACATCGGAGGTGTCTCCGGGGCAGAAATTGCCGGTTCACGGTTCTTTGTGCGGTTCGATGACGGTACCACTGCATCTGGCGTGCTCGCAAACAACGACACCCAGGCCGGTTCTGTCGGTCAGGCCGTTCAAGGACGAGCCGAGATACCGGTTGATGTCATTGTCAATAGTGGTAGTGGTAAGTACGGTAACGGCGTTGAGCCAACCATTGTCGTCAAGGGTCCTGCAGGGCAAACTGTAAAGGTTGTTCTGGCAAAGGGCTTACAGCCGGTTACGAATGACAGGAATGGATATGAAAAGCTGGTTGAAGACCGGCTGGCACTAAGCCAACCCGACTTCCAGGTCAACAACAGCTTCGATTTCCAGGAAGTGATTGTGACTATCGGCTCAAACGGAACCGTCACCTTGCCGTCTGGGGCATTCGACTACAGCGGCACTAAGTCAGGGGTTCAGTTTAGCGGGGATGACGTGGCTCCCATTGCCATTTCTGCAGTCGCAGTTGATGTGGCTAATCTACCCATCGGCCCAGTTGACCGGGAATATCTCACCAACCCGACCCAGACTCCGGTTGTTCCCATAGCGACTGACTCTTCTGGTTACTTTAAGGCTTCAAGTAGTGGTAGCGACCTTTACTTTAAGATTCAAATTGAAGACGCCGCTGCCCCCAACGGTGGGACCAGCCCCAACGGCAAATGGAACTATGTCACAGCACCCGACAGCCAGGGACGCCAGACCGGGTTCCAAGGGACGGGCTACTACGTCTACGGATCGAATACCAGTACCGGTATTAGCCAGGTGAATGAGAACGAGATCCTCAAGTTCGAGATTGAGGTGCCGCAAGCAATGGTGGGTCGAACTGTGTTCTTCCGCACTCGCGCCTCGAGAGATGGGGTAGCAGCTGGTGACCAGCAAAACGACCTATGGGTCAACGTGGCTCCAAAAAACGGTACGGGTTCTATTGAGGATCTCCTGGTCAGAAACGGTACTAACGAAGCAGAACCTGTCAGCGGCGAATTTATCAAAGTGTACGGCGGCCCCAACAACGGTACCTGGGGTTATGCTGGCCTAGTTGATGGCGCACCAAACAACTTCAAGTCACGAATTGCTTTTCCTGAGGCAGGTCGATATGTTCTAGAGATAGCTGGACGCAGTCAAGGTTTCCATCTTGACTTTATTGAGCTCTTCACAGGTTCTATCGGATCAGGTGCGGCTAATTCAGCCTTCGTTTCAACCGGTTCACAACAGGTACAGCTCGCCAGCGAAATTCCCGACCAGGGCTTTACCGGTGGTACGACTGACACCTTTGACATGCTAACCGGCACTTTCTTCGACCCCAATGGTGACCCTGTTACCGACCAGGCTTCGGTGACGGCGGCTAATGACTCAGATGTCAGTGGCGTAGCCATCGATGAGATCACTGGCCAGACTTCGGGCTTGAGTACCCTTGCTATTGCCCCCTATCAGCCCGACGCAGATGGGGCGGCTGCTAATGCCTTTGAAATCGGTATCGTTGACGAGAATACTCTCCAAACGCTTGTGGCTCCGGTCGGTGCAGCGTCTAACGATTTTGAGTATCTTGGGAGTAGTGGTATCAATGCGTCTACCTCTATTAGCCCCACAGTGGCTACTGGTATCGGCCTGACAGCAGAGGACATTACCACCGTAAACGGTTTTGAGGATGCCTCTGAACATGCTCGATTTAATTTCTTATAGATCAATCCGGTGATTAAGCTGTAAGTCCACGAGCGCGATGTGACCTAATTGAAGGAAGGAAAATCTCATCGGGCTAGAGCTACTTCCAAGTGGCTCTAGCCCGATGAGGTTTTGTTTGATATCAACGGGTGATGAGCTCAGAAATTATAGACTTTATAGAACCCATTTGAGATCTTAGGGGAAGTAGGTGAGAATGGTAAGGCCGCTCTACCGCAACTACTATGGCCTACTCAAGCAGTCTGACGGATACCGAATGGGAAATCCTCGAACCGCTGTTGCCAGAGATACTACCGCAGAAGAAGAAGACAAAGCCGCTCAGCTGGAGCTATCGGGCGTTGATTGATGGCATGCTGTATCGACTAAAGAATGGCTGCAATTGGGAGGACTTACCCAAAGACCTGCCGCCATACTCGACCGTCTTTTGGCACTACAACGAGTGGCGCAAAGCTGGCTCAATAGAGAAGCTGATGACGTTACTGCATGGGCAGGTGCGTGAACAGGTAAAAAAAAGCCCAAATGGACCACGCTGATCATGGCAGACTCACAAGCGGTGAAGAATACCTGTAACGCGAGCGTCGAGTCCAAAGGCTTTTGCTTCTACAAAGCGACGAACGGAATTAAGCGGCATCTGGCAGTCGATACGCTGGGCTTTCCTTTCTTCACGCTCTGCATGCTAGCAAACGTCTCTGACGATGTGGGGTTGCTGATGCTGTTGATACTCAACCTCGACTACTTCCAAGCCAAGCCAGTCAACACGCCTAAAGTGACCCTCTTGTTGGATAACGGCTATCACATCGATAAGCTGACTACAGCACTAGAGGCCGTTTATCCTGGCATCCTGCGAAAGCTCAGGTTTGAGCTGTCGCCGAAGCCATCGAAAGCAGAGAAAGCCGCCGCAGGCAAGACAGGCTTTGTACCGGTTGCTGTGAGGTGGGTGGTTGAGCGTTCTAACGCCTGGATGGAACGCTGCAAGAGTTTGAC
>CAWCWM010000010.1:7500-100109 GCA_963799265.1 uncultured cyanobacterium | reverse complement strand
AGTCAGATACTTGACGTTGGCTCGATTCGACCACCAGCCAACGCTGATGAATATCGCCGTAGGTGCTGCATACTTCAGCGATGCGGTAACCGACTAGCGGACTGGCACAAAAGGCACTTTCATCGATCTCTTCTACCAATGCACTCGCCGCACTCAAGGTCATTGGCACTCGTGAAATCCACCTCAGTGGGTCCAATTGTTGTAAGTTGTCGGCACTGTAGAGTGCGCCATCAGCCACGTACAGCCCGTCGAAGTCCCACTGCTGTTGGAATTGTTCTATCACTTCGCAGAAGTGAGCTTGATCGGATTGATTGCCGTCAGCCAGTTCTAGAAAGGCCGGAATATCGCCATCGCCCCAGCACACCAGATTCATCACGAACTGCTTTAGGTCGCGTCGGTGGTCGCGCGAATAACCGTGGCAAATCTTGATGGGCACCGTTCCCTCAACGGCTACTGCCTCTCCAGACTTGAGGTAAGCACCTGTCAAACTGAGCGATGTGGCATCTAAGTGCGCTCGCTCGCAGCTGAGGCCATAGCGCTTGACCGCTGATAGACACAGGCTTAGAAATACAGACGTGATGTCCGATAGGTAGAGCCCATCTAGCACTCGGCCTAAGCGGTCGTCGTTTAAGTGTTCGGGAGTTACCCCTAAACCCAACAAATGCTCGGTGGCTTTTCCTTTGAAAAATTGCTCGAACAGATACAGTGGCGCTGAGACAAAGCCTAGTCCGTTCAAGATCATCGCTTTAACCGCTACACCAGCACTGACCTGCTCTCGCGGGTCTTCACCTAGTCGCTCGTTGATGATTTCGACCACCCCAAGCTCATCGACAATACCCGCTACAAGCCCTAGATGGTCTAGGTTCTTGACCCCTATCGTATCGGTGGTTCCTGCGATCACCTTCGCCTCGTCCGCGCTTCAACCGCATCATCTACCATTATTCTCAATGTGACAATTCAAAGGGCGGAATGTCGGCTGACCCTATCTTGATAGGCGTTCCCTAGCGCCGCAAAGCGACGCAGGGTCCTACCCCTCCACGGGAGGGGATTTACCTCAGGCGGTGAAGTAGTGAGTGAATTGGGCACCTCTTCACTCACAGCATCTCACCTTTGAGCAGGCGCTTTGCTGCCACAGCAAGCTCTGGCAGCGCTGTAGATCGAATCAAATTGTCACCAGCGTAAACCGTCTCCTTATAGACATCTCCCACCAGGACCAAAACGGTCACCCTTGCAAGATGTGGATCAATAATCCAATATTCAGGGATCCGCCACCACTGGTACTGCTGCCGCTTCCAAACATAGTCTCGCTGATAATTATCGCTGCTTTCCCCACCCGGACTCACTACCTCCGCTACAAACAACGGCGGCACCATTCCCAATAAAACTGCTTGCCTAGCGACCTGTAGATGCTCAGGATAGAGCACTAAAATATCCGGTTTTCGATTGACCCGCTGGTCGCCGACAGGCTGCACTTGGATTTCCTTATTACCATTGCAGATGCATTCAGACAGGGCTTCTTCTACCGACAACAGCAAACATCTCAGCAAGCGAAAAGCTATCCGCCTGTTCAAATCATCTTCCGACGCCACCTCGATCAGTTCCCCCGTGCTAAGCAGGCGATAGTTGCGCTCAGGAGAAAGCGATTCGTCATCCAAGTATTCCTGATAGCTTTGATAGCGGGTTTGATGGCGAGTAAGAACGTAGGTCATTTCACAACTCCACTCAGACAGTCTTCGGCCATTACCGTTAGCTCTGGAAAAATTGTAGAGGTGACCTTGTCTTTGCCGGTGTAGACACTTTCTTGATAGCGTCCGTCCACTAACACCAGCACCGTAATTTTTGCTCGGTGTCGGTCCACAATCCAATACTCAGGAATGCGCCACTCTTCGTACTGCTGGCGTTTCCAGATATAGTCGCGCTTGTAGTTACTGCTATTTTCGCCGCCCGGACTCACTGTTTCTGCTACAAACAAAGGCGGCTTCATGCCAAACAGAATGGCTTGCTTCGCTACCTCTAGATGCTCTGAATGAAGAACTAATAAATCAGGCTTGCGGCTGACCTGTTTGTCTCCAACAGGCTTCACTTGAATCTCCTTATTACCTGGTCGAATTAGGGTAACTAGAGCTGCGTTTGACAGTCGGGCTATCAAAAAGCTGAGAACATAAGCAACTTTTGAATTCTCATCGTCTTCTGGTGGCACTTCAATTAGTTCTCCTGTGCTGAGCAGACGATAGTTACCGTCAGGAGAAAGCGATTCGTCATCTAAGTATTCCTGATAGCTTTGATAGCGGGTTTGATGGCGAGTAAGAACGTAGGTCATTTCACAACTCCACTCAGACAGTCTTCAGCCATTACCGTTAGCTCTGGAAAAATTGTAGAGGTGACTCTTGTCTTTGCCGGTGTAGACACTCTCTTGATAGCGTCCGTCCACTAACACCAGCACCGTAATTTTTGCTCGGTGCCGGTCCACAATCCAATACTCAGGAATGCGCCACTCTTCGTACTGCTGGCGTTTCCAGATATAGTCGCGCTTGTAGTTACTGCTATTTTCGCCGCCCGGACTCACTGTTTCTGCTACAAACAAAGGCGGCTTCATGCCAAACAGAATGGCTGATTTAGCAACTTCTCTATGTTCTGGATGAAGCACTAGCAAATCGGGCTTTCGATTCACCTGCTTATCGCCGACAGGATTAACCTGAATTTCTTTCGTTCCAGGTCGAATTAAGTTGACTAGCGTTGCCCTTGACAATCTGCCGATCAAAAAACCTAATACGTAAGCGACATTGATGTTGTCGTCATCTTCTGGTGGCACTTCAATGAGTTCTCCTGTGCTGAGCAGACGATAGTCACCGTCAGGAGAAAGCGATTCGTCATCTAAATAATCTTGATAGCTTTCGTAGCGAGTCCGGCTTTGAACGGGAGTGTAGGTCATCGATCTAGCCTCAGAAGAAAGCAGATAGCTTTGCACTTTTATTCTATCGGGGCTTCTGTTGAGCTGGGCTGCTTATTCTGTCGGACTAGGCTCGGTGGCGGCAGGTGTAGGTGCCGTCACGCTCGGATCGACGCGGACCCACAGGGCTAGATCCAGTGCGTCTGGCTGCACTGCTAGGTTTAGCACTCGCGCTGTGATGCCGCGCTGATCAAACTGCTGTAGGCTCAACCGCTCGTTAAAGCCACCGACGATCGCATTGACTAGACGGTCGGGAACGGGCTGACCGTTGGCGACTACTGTAGGTGTCTCTAGCATCAGGCGATCGCCCCCCGCAATGCTCAGCCCAGTCTCTACCTCAATCAACAATCCACCTTCTTGAACCAAATCTTCTAGCGCTGCGCTGAACTTAATCCGACCGCTTTCAAGAAAGTCGACTGTTGGATTTTTGATTTGATAGCGATCGCGCTCCCGAGCCTGCGCCGGATTCAAAGACCCAATACTCAGCTCACCCAACCGCTCAGCCACCAAAGGCGACGCCAAAAACGTATTCAGATCCGCCTCAGTTAAGACAATCCGTGCCGCCCCTTGAAAGGCTTTATCCAAAACAACTTCGCCCCGACGCAGTGGCCGAAAGGCCAGATCAATCGGATCGGTTTCCAGCTCAGCGACCTCAAATCGCAGGTCTGGAATCGGTGAAATGCCGCGTCCGGCAATCCGCACTTTATCGACCTTGCCCTGTAGAAGCTGATAGGACGGGCCGTTGTCAATGCGTACGTCCAGGCTTTCGGCTCCGGCCAGGCGATCGCGGATCGCATTCTCCGCCACCTGATCGACAACGATACCCACTGGCGAAATCAGCAGCAGCAAACTAGAGAGCAGGACGGTGAATAATTCCATTACTTTTCAATAGCGGCAGTAACCCAGCCTTTGAGAGTGCTGACGACATCATCCAAAGCAATCTCTTCCGCTTCTCCGTTGGCACGCTTGACGACTTCTACTTTGCCGTCCTTGAGCGATCGCCCAGTCACCACTCGAAAGGGAATTCCCACTAGCTCAGCATCTTTGAACTTCACCCCCGCTCGCTCTTTGCGATCGTCTAGCAGTGTCTCCACACCCGCCGCATTCAGCTCGTCGTATAGCTTTTCGGCAGCGGCCATCTGGTCGGCGTCGCCAACGTTCGGCACGACCACGATCGCGTGATAGGGTGCGATCGCCACTGGCCAAACAATCCCATTCTTGTCATAGGACTGCTCTACCGCCGCCTGCGCTAGTCTAGAAACCCCAACGCCATAGCAGCCCATTTCCAGCGGCACTTCTTTGCCCTCTTCACTGGTGTAGGTCGCTCCTAGCGCCGTCGAGTACTTGCTGCCTAGCTGGAAAATATGGCCGATTTCGATACCGCGCGCAGTTTTGATGATTTGAGCAGGATCGTGGACAGCGCGATCGCCTGCGATCGCTGTCCGCAAATCCATCCGATGCTTCGGCAGCGTCAGCTCCTTGCCCCAGTTCGCCCCGACTACGTGGAACCCACTCTCATTAGAGCCCGTTACAAAATTCTTCAGCTCAACCGCCGTTTCGTCCACTATCCGCAGAAACTCAGACGCTAGTCCCTCCTGCTTACCAATGAAATCATCTGATAGATCAGGTGCAATATACCCTAGAGGCAAAGGCTTCGTCGCCCACTTCGCCTGTGCTTCCGCGTCCGGCACTTCCAGCGCCAGCAACGTATTTGCCCCGTACTCGCCTGCTAAATTAGTCAGCGCGTTTTGTAGCTTCGTCTCATTTACATCCTGGTCACCGCGAATACTCACCATCACCAGTACCCGCTGATCATTGTCATAGCTCGCCTGATACAGCACATTTTTCACAATCTGCGTCGCTGAGCAGTCCAAAAAATCAACTAGCGTGGCAATCGTCGCGGTATTAGGCGTTTCACGCTTTTCGTAGGTAGCAAAGGCCGAAGCTACAGCGTCCGGTGGCAAAGAAACCGCCTTTTCCACATTGGCGGAATACTGACCATCTTCGGTATACAAGACCTCGTCTTCACCCGCTTCCGCCAGCACCATAAACTCAGTCGATCCCGATCCACCAATCGCCCCGGAATCGGCTTCAACCGCTCTAAACGCCAGCCCCGTACGACGCAAAATATTGCTATACGTCTGGTACATCTGATCGTAAGTTGCCTTTAGACTTTCTGCATCGGTGTGGAAAGAATAGCCGTCTTTCATAATGAACTCGCGGCCTCGCATCAGTCCAAAGCGGGGGCGAATCTCATCACGGAACTTGGTTTGAATCTGGTACAGGTGCAGCGGCAGCTGTTTATAAGAGCGGATCATATCGCGGGCGATCGCCGTAATCACTTCCTCATGCGTCGGGCCCAGCGCCAGTTCTTGATCGCGGCGATCGCGCAACTGAACATAATCCCTTCAGCCTTGGTGTAGGTATCCCATCGACCAGACTCCTTCCACAGTGAAGCAGGCTGAAGCTGCGGTAGTAGACACTCTTGCGCGCCGGTTGCATTCATCTCATCGCGGACGATCGCCGACACCTTATCGAGCACGCGCAGCAGCAAAGGTAAATAGGCATATAGACCGCTGGCAATGCGGCGCATGTAGCCTGCTCTTAGCAATAGCTTGTGACTAGGAATTTCCGCTTCTGCTGGATCTTCTCGCAGCGTGACAAAAAGCATCTGAGACAGTCGCATAAGCCTGAAATTCCCTTTAAATCAATGACCTGAAGTCAAAATATTATAGATATAGACAGACACTGCATAGTCAAACTGCCCCAGTGTCGTCAGTCTCAAATAAGTCTAGAGCATCAGGTCACGAGAATTTCAGCCTTTATGGAATGTGGTCTTTGAATGTACGTATGGAATTTTCTAAGCCGAAGTATTAGATAAAGCGGATAGAGTGACTAGGAAGAACTTGTAGTTAGCGATCGCCAAAGAGCAAAGAGCGAAACTTGCCACAGCAGAGCAGTCTTGCACGGATTACAGAACCCTCAAAAGAAGCACCAAAGCGAAACAGCAGAGCGCCTGCAATGCCATTCAGAATTGAGTGACACCCTGTTAAATGTAATAAGAGACCACGACCTGGATCAAGAGAATGAAATATTACGTTAATTTTGTATCAAAACATTAAGAATTCTCATTATTTGAATGAATAAAGTGTAGAGGTAAAAGTCTAGAAATCTCCGCCAATCAAGGGGTATGCTCTTTCTTCAAGACCTTTCTAGAAGTAAAATAATTATGAGAACTGCCGAAGTGAATTGCTCGAAGTCTCATTCTTAAGTAAAAGCCTGTAGATATAGGCTTACCGATAGCTTTTTAATCGCTGAATTTGAGCAGAGCTTGTTTTAATAACCAGATATAGCTTTATATAACTATAGGAACTTGTAGTTAATCGTAATTCTGAAGAACTGTCCGGGTCAGTATATTGTCAGTGACATGTTGCTCCTAGGCGTTAAGAGCAGGCTTTTGAAACAGAGAGCAGCACATTTGTTGCTGCTGAAGTTCTGCTGAAAAAGAAGCTTTGGGAAAAACTCTCACTAGCTTGGATATAGCTATCAGGGATCATGAACTGCTGTGATGCGAGCCTTTTTCTCCGGGGCTTGTACTTCTGTACACTTTGTTTTTTTCCTCTTTTTTTCAAAACCTACTTTTTACAAATACTTTTTGATAGTGATTAAGCCAAGCTACACAATTTTGATCGCTGAAGACGATCTACGGACTCGATCAGCTCTAACCAATAATCTCAAAGCTTCTGGGTATCAGGTTATCGCCGCTGTCGATGGTCAAGAAGCCTTGCAATATTTTCAGGCGGACGCTGACACCATTGATCTTGTGGTTTTAGATGTTTTGATGCCAAAGCTAGACGGCTTTCAGGTCTGTCAGGCCCTGAGGGAAATTTCTGATGTCCCGATCATCATGGCAACGGTTTTAGGCAGTTCGTCACACCGAGTGACAGGCCTGGAAATGGGGGCAAACGACTACATCGTTAAGCCTTTTTCTACGAAAGAATTGATTGCTCGCATTCGCTCTATTTTGCGCCGAGTACCCAAGCGGCAAGAACGAGTGTCGCCTATAGCCCAACGGCCTACTATTGAGGCTGGGAAGCTGACGATCGATCCAAGTAGTCGTAGAGCCTATGCAGACGGGCATCATTTGCGGTTGACTGAGATAGAGTTTCGTTTGATTGAATTGCTGGCTAGTCGACCGGGCCATATCTTTTCTAGAGGGGATATTCTCGAATCTCTGTGGGGATATGACGCTAGCAGCGCTGCCGATACCAAGACGGTCGATGTTCATATTTCCAGGCTACGGATCAAGCTAAACGATGCGACGCGTAACCCAAAATATATTGTGACGATTCGCGGGCGCGGGTATATGTTTCTGGTACAGCGTTAGGAAGAAATCTGTCCTGTTGTTGCGCTAGTTGCCTTGATGTAGTCTTCTGTGCGCAGCATAATCATCAGACCACGCATGCCCGCAGAGATTGCAATGCGGTCGTATGCGATCGCCCATTCGTCTAGAAAAACGGGATAGAGTTTCTTGCAGGCTAGGGCAGTTACGCCTCCTCGGATGTAGCCAGTTAGCGGCTGTACCTGTTTGAGGGGAACGGTTTCGGAGTGGCGATCGCCACTTAGCTTGGCTAGAGCCTTTAGATCTAGCTGAGCGCTGCCTGGTATGACAGCCAGCGCAACTCCCTGACGGTTACCGTTGACTACCAGCGTTTTAAATACCTGATCGGTAGGTAGACCCAGCTTTTCAGCAGTCGCTGTAGCGCTCAGATCATCAGGGTCTACAGAATACGGCAATAGCTCGTACTCGATACCCAAATTATCCAAGACGCGAACGGCATTCGTCTTCATGTGACTTTGGCGGAATAGAAGGCTGTGGATATTCTATTTCACTGATGCAAAAGCGATCGCGGCCACCATACTTAGCGCTATACAGGCCCTGGTCGGCAGCAGCGATCAGCATATCTGGATGAGCATTATTGCTGGAGCTAATCGAGGCGATACCAAGGCTGAGGGTAATGCGATCGCTGACCTCCGACTCACTGTGCTCAATCTTGAGCAGTCTGATTGCCTGGCGGATCTCATCGGCCACTCGCTCAGCGCCAGTCGCATTGGTATTGGGTAGGACCACCGCAAACTCCTCGCCACCATAGCGAGCGACAAAATCGGTACTGCGCTGCACCGTTTTTTCAATCGCCTTGGCTACCTTCTTTAGACAAATATCACCTGCTTGATGTCCATAAGTGTCATTGAAATTTTTGAAATAATCGATATCGCAAAGGATTAACGACAGCGAAGCGCGTCCAGAACCGACGTTTTTCCACGCCCGCTCGATATACTCATCAAAAGAACGGCGGTTAGCTACTTGAGTTAGACCGTCCATTCTAGCCAGCCGCTTCAGCTCTTGATTAAAGTCCTCAAGTGCGACTTCGGCGTTCTTACGCTTGGTAATATCAGTTGCTGTGCCAAATATTTGTGTGGGCTGCCCATGGCGATCGCGCTTAAAAACGGTCTCGCGGCACAGTAACCATCGCCAGTTGCCCTGACAATGGCGAAAACGATATTCATTTTCGACAACTTCGCCATCTTCAATCGCAGCCAGCCTTTGCCTCTCCTTTACCATCAAATCTCTCTGGTCATCATGGACTAGCTGTTCTAGGTAGCTATTACCTAGCTGCCGCATCTCCTCAGGTTCGTACCCCAATACATTCTTGATCCATCGGTTGATATAAAAGCTGCTGCCGTCTGCAAAGCTATCGATATACAAGATGTTAGTACTAGCGTCAATAATGCTTTGAATAAACCGCTGGCTTTCTTGCCAAGCCTGGTCTGCCTGCTCTCTTTCAATCGTCTCTCGCCTGAGCTGCTGGTGCTGGTGATTGAGCTTCTCGGTCAGCGTTTTATATTGCTGAGCGCTGACAGCAGTTGCCACAAACAAAGATATAGAAAGCGCATTGGCATTTTCTATAGCAGTCCATCGATGGATTTGACTGTGCTCGCACCACAGTACGCCCACAACAATGCCTCCGCATCGGATAGGAAGCTCTAGAAAAGCACCTGAACATTGGTAGGTTAGACCTATCTGAGTTAAGTAGTGTACGGCAGGTGGCGGTTGAGAAACGTCTTCTACCCGTAGCCCAGTGCGACTAGCCAAGGTTTCAAAATAGGGAACGTGCTCTCCAGGCTTTAGCAGCGTGCCTTCGTAGTGAGTGTTTAACGTTCGATCATATCGATTGATCAGCGCAAAAGTATCAGGTGCGTTATACAGCCAAAGACTAGCCCGATCGATGTTGAGTACATGGGTAGCTGCTTGCGTAATCAGGCTGGCGGATTCTGTCAGGTTGCCGCTGTGCAGTGCAGGATGCTGGCACAAGTGTTGTAAATAATACTGGGAAGGATGCCCTGGCAAAAGCGCGATATCTGAATCTAATGACGGCTTTTCAACACTCGAGTCTGGTGGCGCAGAGTGAGGTAGGGGAGTGAATGCCTCAGACAGCAAGCTTCCTTGTGAAATATTAGTCAGTTCCGCGTTCTGAGCGATAAGACCTGACCTTGCAGATTGCTCTGGGCGACTTGACATCCTATTCACTTAAAAGCAAACATGCCCGATATGTAAGTTGATACTGCTATAATTCCCGCTGCGTTTGCCAAACGTTCACAGCTAACTTTTAGCACCATCGGTGCTTTTGCCAGCATCAAAAGAAGTCTAGCTTGTAATTAGCAGCTCTTCTTACAACACTAAAAACTATAGGGCATAGACGCTCAAAGGCGAAGTATCCACCCAAACTGATTACAGCTTGAGTTATTCAAAGATGCTGCCAAAGAAATCAATTGTTTCTTTCAAGGCTGAAATAAAGGCGTCAATTTCGGCGGGGGTGTTGTAAAAGTAGAGGCTGGCTCTAGCGGTAGAGTTAACTCCTAGAATGTGGTGAAGCGGCTGTGTGCAGTGGTGGCCAGAGCGGATGGCGATACCGGACTGGTCGAGCAGGGTGGATAGATCTTGGGCATGGACACCTTCTACGGTGAAAGTTGCGATCGCAGCTCGCCCACTTCCATCTCTTTTAGGCTTTGGCCCGTACAGCTTGACCTGTGGCACCTGAGTAATTTTTTCGTACAGGTAAGCGGTTAGAAAGTGCTCGTAGTCAGCGATGCGCTCCATGCCGATATTGCTGAGGTAGTCGACGGCTGCGCCGAGGACGACGGCTTCTGCGATCGCAGGTGTTCCCGCTTCAAACTTATGCGGCAGCTCGGCGTAGGTGGCGTGATCGAGCGACACGTCCTGAATCATTTCACCCCCGCCCATGAAAGGCGGCATTGCCTGCAATACTTCGAGCTTGCCATACAAAAAGCCTGCGCCCGTCGGTCCACACATCTTGTGACCAGAAGCGACTAGCCAGTCACAGCCTAGCGCCTGCACATCCACCGGCATATTCGGCACGCTCTGACAGGCATCTATCAGCACCTTTGCCCCATACTTCTGTGCCGTTTCTACAATCTCTCGAACCGGATTAATACAGCCAAGCGTATTGGAGACGTGATTAACCGCCACTAGCTTAGTTTTGTCATTGATTAGCTGGTTGAAGGCAGCTAGATCGAACTCCTGAGTCTCTGTCAGGGGCACATGCTTTAGCACTGCGCCTGTCCTTTGGGCAATCAGCTGCCAGGGGACCAAGTTACTGTGGTGCTCCATCACCGATAGCAGCACTTCGTCGCCTTTTTCCAAATTGCTCAGGCCCCAGGCATAGGCCACCAGGTTAATAGCTTCGCTGGCATTCCGGGTAAAGACAATCTCGTCTCGAGAAGCTGCGTTGATAAAGGCCGCGACTTTGTCTCTAGCCCCTTCGTAAGCTTCTGTCGCCCTGGCGCTCAAGGTATGCACGCCTCGATGCACGTTGGCATTATCCGCCTCGTAGTAATGAATCATCGCATCTAAGACGGCCTGCGGCTTCTGCGAAGTGGCCGCGTTGTCTAGATAGACCAGTGGCTTGCCGTTGATGGTCTGATTGAGAATTGGAAAGTCTGCGCGAACCTTGTTGGCAAGCAAGACTGGGGTGATGGTGGGGGCGCTCATGGGAAAAAGGGGGAGGGGGAAAGGGTCGTTATTGTCTAGGTCGCCCAGTCTCTTAGGCGTTTGCTCAAGGCTTCTTTGATCAAAGGAACGGAAATTTTCTCGACAATCTCCATCCCAAAGCCGTAGAGCAGCAGACGCTGCGCCTGTTCGGCAGAGATGCCTCGACTCTGTAGGTAGAAGATTTCGTCGGCTTGTAGCTGGCTGACTGTAGCGCCGTGGGCGCATTTCACATCATCGGCCACGATGTCTAGTTCAGGCTTGGTATCTACTCGCGCTTTGGTCGAGAGCATGAGGTTGCGGTTGAGCTGGGCGGCATTGGTCTGCTGTGCGGCTTGAGAAACGTAGACTTTGCCGTTGAAGACGCTGTGAGCGCGATCGTCTACGACGTTTTTCTGAAGCTGGGTGGCGCTGCTGTGGGGATAGGTAAGTGCCAGCAGGCTATGGGTGTCGGCTAGCTGGCGATCGCCTAGCGCACTCAAGCCATAGAGCTTGGTATCGGTCTGTGGCCCAGACTGATAGACCTCTAGATGGTGACGCGATAGTTTGGCACCTAGATCAATCGCGGTGCATTGATACTGACTGTTTGCGGCCTGGTCTACGGCGGTCTTGGCTAGGTGGAAGGCGGTGGGGCTTTCGTCTTGCAGGCGAATGTGGTTGACCTGAGCGCCCTCTGCTAGCCAGAGTTCGCTGACACTGTTGTTACAGCAGGCGTCCGTTTGCTGGTTTGAACCGAAAAAGGATTCGACTACGGTGAATTTGGCGTGCCTTTCGGCGATGATGAGCGATCGCACCTGCGAGAAAGCCCCGCCCTGCGAACCACGAGCAATATAGATTGGCTCGTCAACGACTCGATCTGCCTGCACCCAGACCACCATCACATCCGCAAAGCCAGCCGTATTCAGCGCTGTAAAGACTTCACTGCCGCCCTTGATTTGGGCCAGGCGCTTGTCTAGTATCGGTGCTAGCTTTTCAGCATAGTCAGAGCTTTTTAAAAGCTGCGAGAGCGGTGCGACCACCACACCTTCCTGAGTGGTTTCTCTAGAAAGCGTCGAGTCATAGTGCCCATCAATCGTCGTCAGACAAGCGCCACCTGCTAACAAGTCCAGACTAGCCTGCCAATCTTCAGCCGTTGACTCTACCTGCTGCGCCCTTTGGAGAGGCTGAGTGAGCAGGTCAGAAAGGTCTGTAAACCGCCATTCTTCTTCTCTTCCAGAAGGGAAAGATTGTTCGCCAACCAGCGCGATCGCTCGCTCACGCAGCGCCTTCAGGCCCAAGTTCGACTCGTCCGCTGCCGCTGTTGCCTGAGTCAGCAGGTGCTTGAGATAGGTCTCGCGGTTAACTTCACTTACAGAGTTTGAGTTAGAACCTACTGTCTTTGTCATGACTAGGCAACCGCCTCCTCAGCTACTATCCAGTCATAGCCACGAGACTCTAGCTCTTGGGCCAATTCTTTGCCACCGGTTTTGACAATCCGGCCCTGTGCCATCACATGCACATAGTCCGGCACGATGTAATTGAGCAGTCGCTGATAGTGTGTGATTAATACAGACGCATTCTCGGGCGTGTTCAGCTGGTTGACACCTTCAGAGACTGTCTTGAGCGCGTCGATATCTAGCCCCGAATCCGTCTCGTCTAAAATTGCCAACACAGGCTCTAGCAGTGCCATCTGCAAAATCTCATTGCGCTTCTTCTCACCGCCCGAAAACCCTTCATTGACGCTGCGATCCAAGAAGCTAACGTCCATTTTTACAATCTCAGAGCGCTCTTCAACCAAATCGTCAAAGTCAAAGACATCGATTTCTTCCTCGCCCTTGGCCTTGCGATGAGCGTTGTAGGCAACTCGCAAGAAGTCACGGTTGCTAACGCCTGGAATCTCTAGCGGATACTGAAAAGCCAGAAAGACGCCCGAGTTCGCCCGCTCGTGGGGCTCTAGATCGAGCAGATTGCTCCCCTGGAAAATGACTTCACCTTTGGTGACTTCGTAGTCTGGGTGACCGGCTAGCACCTTTGAAAAGGTGCTTTTACCAGATCCGTTGAGGCCCATGATGGCGTGAACCTCTCCCGCTTTCACCTCAAAGTTGACGCCTTTGAGAATTTCTGTGCCATCGACACTGGCATAGAGATTGCGAACAGAAAGAATTGTTTTAGCGTTTTCGTTGATCATCTGTGTATTTTTAGTTGGCCTTATTTAGCTGGCCCTTTAGCTAATTTTCTAGCCGACTGAGTTTTCTAACTTGAGGCTGAGGAGCTTGTCAGCTTCAGCAGCAAATTCCATGGGCAGCTCGTTGAAGACATCGCGACAGAAGCCGCTGATGATCATTGAGACAGCATCTTCAGGCGAAATACCCCGCTGAGCAAAGTAGAAGAGCTGATCTTCTCCAATCTTTGAGGTCGAGGCTTCGTGCTCTACTTGAGCTGAGCTGTTCTGTACCTGAATGTAGGGAAACGTATTAGCGTTTGACGTATCGCCTAGCAGCATGGAATCGCACTGTGAGTAGTTGCGCGCCCCTTCTGCCTTCGGATTGATCTGAACTAGGCCGCGATAGCTGTTTTTAGACTTACCCGCTGAGATCCCCTTTGAGATGATGGTGCTGCGAGTGTTTTTGCCCACATGAACCATCTTGGTACCGGTGTCCGCCTGCTGGTAGTGGTTTGTCAGCGCGACAGAGTAAAACTCACCGACTGAATTATCGCCAACTAGAACACAGCTAGGATATTTCCAGGTAATCGCCGAGCCAGTTTCAACCTGAGTCCAGGAGATTTTGGAGTTGACGCCTTTGCACAGTCCGCGCTTGGTGACAAAGTTGTAGATGCCGCCCTTGCCGTTTTCATCGCCAGCAAACCAGTTTTGCACCGTGGAGTACTTGATTTCGGCGTTGTCGAGCGCGACGAGTTCCACTACAGCCGCGTGCAGCTGGTTCGTGTCGTACATAGGGGCGGTGCAGCCCTCTAGGTAGGTGACAGAGCTGCCCTCTTCGGCCACGATTAGCGTTCGTTCAAACTGACCTGAATCGCCGTTATTGATTCTGAAATAGGTAGAGAGATCCATCGGACATTTGACACCTTTTGGTAGGTAGACAAATGACCCGTCAGAAAATACGGCTGAGTTTAGCGCCGTAAAGTAGTTGTCTCCGACTGGAACAACTGTCCCCAAGTACTTTTGAAGTAGATCCGGATGCTCTTTGACCGCTTCCGAAATCGAACAGAAGATAACGCCGTGCTTGGCTAAATCTTTCTTGAAGGTAGTCGCAATCGAAACGCTGTCAAAGACCACGTCTACCGCAACATTTGCTAAGCGCTTTTGCTCATTAATAGAGATGCCCAGCTTCTCAAAGGTATCTAATAGGGTGGGATCGACCTCATCTAGACTGCCTAGCTTTTTCTCTGCCTGCTTCGGCGCTGAGTAGTAGACGATATTGTTGTAGTCGATCGGCGGGTACTTGACATTTGGCCAGGCTGGTTCTGCCATCTCTAGCCAACGGCGATAGGCCTTTAGCCGAAAGTCGAGCATGAACTGAGGCTCTTCTTTCTTGGCAGAGATGGCTCGCACAACGTCTTCACTGAGACCGCGAGGCAGACTATCGGCCTCGATATCAGTGACAAAACCGTACTTATATGGCTGGCTGACGACAGATTGGACGCTAGAGCTCATGGAGATTAGTAGGCCCGGTGAGGGGGAATGTGGGTTTCAGAGATTGGCTGTAAGCAGAGATAGGAATTGAGGTTTTGAAGACCCGAAGAAGTTGAGTAGTCCACCTATCAGTTACGTCTTGTCAGTTACGCCGCGAATTTGCTCGAAGGTAATGTCTGTTTCTGTACCTGAGAAGGGATTGTCTTCTGTGAGGAACAACATGCAGTGGCATTCCTGACGCTCTTGCATGGGCACACAAGGACAGTTCCAGTAGGCGGCTTTGACTTCGGCTTCTTTATCTTCGTAGTGACGGCAGGGACATAGCGGCGCGCCAAGATCGTCTTTGTGTTTGGCTAGGCCTTCGAGTACGACCGCAGTCACGCCTAGATCCTGGCAAAAGTATGTGCCGGTGCGTTTGGCATAGCTTTGGGCAAAATTCCGCATGATTTCGAGACTCTTGTCGGAACCTTGCATACTGTTTGGGGTACTCATTTTGCCTGTATTGCCTCTTAAGTTTTTAGGTTTTATGGATGGCTTGGCGGGGCTGACGCTCTAAAAGCGGGTGCTAAGCTTTATAACTAAAGCAACATGCCTGTTGTTTAACTACTTAGATAAAGGTTACTGTAATGGCATGGGTTTTAGCAACAAAAGTGTTTCTAAAGTATTATTAACGTAGCAATCGACTTACTGTCCGGTTTGCTGTAGGGATTTGAAGAGGATTTGTGCGCCAGAAAGTGACTTCCCAATCGACCTCTCAACTGTCTTCCAAAGAGACGCCTTCTGAGGAGATGCCTGTTAAGGGTGCGTCTTCTATGAAGGAGGATATTTTGCAATTTTTGCTGAAGCGAGGGACGGCTACGGCAGGCGCGATCGCAGACCACTTAGACATCACCCCGCAGGGCATTCGTCGCCATCTAAAGAATCTAGAATCCGACGGCCTGATCGAGCATCAGACTAGCCAAGCGGGTATGGGTCGGCCTAACCATATCTATCAGCTCAGCCGTCAGGGACGAGAGCAGTTTCCCGATCAGTACGATCAGTTTGCGCTGTCGCTGCTGAATACGGTGGCAGATACGATGGGACCAGAGCACGTCAGCCGTCTGCTGAGGCATCAGTGGCAGAATAAGGCAAAAGAATATAGAGAAAAGCTGGGGGATGCGCCGCTAGCCGATCGAATGCAGACGCTGGTGAAGCTGCGTCAGGCAGAAGGCTATATGGCAGAGTGCTACCCGGCAGACGAGACCGTCAAAACGGCAGATGCTGAGACATCGGCGTTTGTGATTACAGAATACAACTGTGCGATCGCGCACATTGCCGAATCCTATCCCACTGTCTGCGGCCATGAGCTGGCTATGTTTGCGATCGCGCTGCCTGACTGCTTGGTAGAGCGCACCCACTGGCTCGTCAACGGCGAACATCAGTGTGGCTACCTGGTCAAAACGAAGTCAAAATAAACACAGCTAGCATTGAAGATCCATGTCCCTACAGTTCTTGACTGAAGAAGAATCTGCCGCCGTAGATGCGGCCTTGTTGACCACGCCTGAAAAATTTTTGACGCGGCTGACACTATCGACGGGCAAGCTACTCGTTTTTATTGCTAAAGATTTAGGCACGACCGTAGAGGCGCTGAATAACCAGCAGATCATTGCCTGGTTTGAGGCTGATTCCAAGCGCAAGCAGCTAGAAGGTATAGAGGCCTCCGTGCTGAAATGGGACGCCAAGAACCTGACTGACGTGCCTACTGATTGAAAGCTGTCCTTTTGGAAACTGCTTTCTGGAAACTGGCACTGGAAAAATAGACACAGTCGACGCGATGCCCGATCATAGACAGGTGCATTAGTATTGAGCTAACTTGTTATGTCCGAGATAAGATTGGGCAAACCTAGAGTTGGCCTCGTCTTTGTTGATTTGTCTATCTAGACGTTGTCTAAACGACGCTATCTAAATACAGGCTTTGACCCATCTGCAGAAGGGTACTTCTATGAAACAGACACTTTCTCGCAACAGATTATCTCGCAGCAAAGTTTTGGTGGCGGCGGCTGTTTTAGGCTTGGCGATCGCACCTACCGAAGCATTAGCACATCAGGTTCAGACCGACTACATCTTGGATTCGCAGCCAAGCAATAGTACAGGCACTGGGTTAATCGATAGTCTGCAACTGCGCACCACCTTTACCAATGGCCAACCGCTTAAGGGTGCGAAGGTGACGGTCTACGCACCCGATCAGCCTTACCGGGTTCGAGCAACGGGCAAAACCGATAGTCATGGCCGCTTTACCTTCACGCCCGATCAGCCCATCAACGGCAATTGGGAAGTGAATATCGAGCGTGAGGGCCATCAGGATATTTTGACGGTGCCCGTAACCGAGAAAGGGATTGATATTGATCTGGTGGCGCAAACTGGCTTGCAGCAGAGCGACCAGGATATTCACTATGCGAGTTCGCCTTGGGCGGCGGTGGTTGGGGTTGCGATCGCAGCTGCCTGCCTAGGATTTGCTAAAGTCAGCGGCAAAAAGTCCGCTTGATGATCCGATCGTCAAAATCGAAGCTCATAAAAATCCTCGGCACATCTTTTGCATTGCCGAGGATTTTTTACGTTAATAGATTTGATTCTGGAGCTAGTTTTAGCAAGATTAAAAAGTGTGTGAAAATCTTGAAGCTTTCCTATCATGTTACCAAGGTCATATCTAAAATCTCTATTCGGTTCCGCCCTGAATATAGAAGAGAGAAGAACTTGATTGAAGGTATCTGTTTGCAAGATTTTTATCATCTAGGGGAGCATGTTAGCGTCACATATCTGTCAGTCTGCTTTTGTGGCGCTAGCAAGTGTCAACCTAGAAAGACAAGTGGAGTTTTACCAGGCTTTTTTGGCGATCGCACCCAGTCTAAACACGCCCACCTATGCAGAATTCCAGCTGCCAGGTCTGCGCCTGGCCATCTTTCAGCCCAAGGAAGATCACTCTCTAGAATTTGTCGCAACAACCAGTGAGACAATAATCAGTGAGACAATAACCAGTGGAACGATGAGCATTTGTATAGAGGTGAGTAGTTTGGATGAGGCGATCGCCCGTCTCAAATCGCTTGGCTATTCTCCTCCTGGGAAAATCTTGCACGCCTCTCACGGGAAGGAAATCTATGCTTACGATCCAGACGGGAACCGGTTAATTTTGCACCAGGGGCGGTGAGAGCATCCCACAATCGTTAAACTTGATATATCTCACTGAAAAATCCACTCTCGTTGACAAAACCCTGTGGCATCCGATCTGATCACGACAGCTAATCTTATTACTAGGACTAAAGCGGCGATCGCCAAGATCACCGACCAGCGGCTGCTGAGCGAAGGCATCGATCTAACGAACTGCGATCGCGAGCCTATCCATATTCCCTCAGAGATCCAGCCCCACGGCGCTATGCTAGTCCTGAGGCACGACGAAGCTAACGACATCTGGCAAATCGCAGGCGTCAGCCAAAATACAGATCGTTATTTTGGGATCTCACCCGAATTGCTATTAGACAAGCCGCTGAGTCGGCTGCTGAACGAGGATCAGATTCAAACGTTTGAGAGCTGTCTAGATCGGGACTTTGAAGCAGTCAATCCGCTACAGCTAAGTCTCGAAGTAAACAACAAGCTTCAAACCTTTGCCGCCGTCTGCCACCGCAGCGACAATGTCTTCATTCTTGAGCTAGAGCCGACAGAGACAGAAGATAGCGTCACTTTCTTCGACTTTCACAGCTTTGTGAAGCGCCCTATTAGCCGCATCAGACAGACAACAACACTGACAGAACTCTGTGAGATCGCCGTTCAAGAAATTCAGCAGATTACGGGTTACGACCGGGTAATGGTATATCAATTTGCTGAAGACGAGTCAGGCAGCGTCATTGCAGAAGTCAAACGGCCTGATATGGAATCTTTTCGAGGACTGCACTATCCGCCGACCGACATTCCGAAACAGGCCAAGTACCTCTACCTTTTGAATCTGTTGCGGCTGATTCCGGATGCTGCCTATCAGCCAGTGCCACTAATGTATGGGCCATCTCTACAGGCAGACTTGCCCATCGATATGAGCCTAGCGAGCCTGCGCAGCGTTTCGCCGCTGCATGTAGAATATCTGGCCAATATGGGCGTGCGGGCAACAATGGCAGTCTCACTGGTACGAGACAGCCATCTGTGGGGTCTGCTGGTCTGTCATCACAACAGTCCGCGAGCGGTATCCTATGAGCGGCGAACGATTTGCGAATTTCTTGCTCAGGTAGTTGGGATAGAGCTCAATGCCAAGATCAAAAACGAGGACACAGACTACAAGCTCAAGCTCAAGGCAATTCAGTCTGGCTTTGTGAAAGTGCTCTCGCAAAGTGAAAGTCCTAAAGTGGGTTTAACTCACAACACCGAAGATTTATTAGCGCTGACCGGTTCAACAGGCGTCGCCTTTGTCGATAGAGACGACATTACGCTAATTGGCGACACGCCTAAGCTGCCTGAGGTCAAAGCACTAACAGCTTGGTTAGAAGATCGCTTTGATCAAGATGAGGTTTATCATACGGCTGCCTTGGGTGAAGCGTATCAGCCTGCTAGAAAGTTTGAAGAAAATACAAGTGGGCTATTAGCGCTGGCGATTTCAAAGTTCCAGCATCTGTATGTACTGTGGTTTAGGCCAGAGGTGCTACAGACAGTTGACTGGGCGGGCAATCTAGATAAACCGGTCAATACTGACGAGTCCGGTATTCTCAGGATGTCACCGAGGCAGTCTTTTGAACGGTGGCAGCAGACGGTAAGAGGGCGATCGCTACCGTGGAAATCCTGTGAGATTGAGGCGGCTGTAGAACTACGCAGCGCTGTCATTAGTCTAGTTTTACAAAAGGCAGATGAGCTGTCTCAGCTGAATTCGGAGCTGGCGCGCAGCAATATGGAACTCGACTCCTTTGCCTATATCGCCTCTCACGATCTCAAAGAGCCGCTGCGAGGCATTCACAACTATTCCAGCTTTTTAATAGAAGACTACAGCAGTGAGCTAGGTGAAGACGGCGTTGACAAGCTCAATACGCTGGTGCGACTGACGCAGCGGATGGAAGATCTGATTAGTTCACTGCTGCACTACTCCAGACTGGGCCGGGCTGAACTAGATATAACAGCGGTCGATCTCAATCAGGTTGTATCTGGGGTGCTTGAGGTGATCAACATTAGTCAGCCAGGCGATATACGTTTTGAGGTGATGCCGCTACCTGTTTCGGAGTGCGATCGCACCCAGGTTGCCGAACTATTCATGAACCTAATCACCAACGGCCTCAAATATAACGACAAGCCCAAAAAACGTATCGAGATTGGCTACCTGTCCGGCGACAACAGCGCCGACCAGAAAACGACATTCTACGTTCGAGACAACGGTATCGGCATTCGTGAAAAGCATCTAGAGAACATCTTTCGCATCTTCAAGCGACTACACGCCCCCAAGCAATTCGGCGGTGGTACGGGCGCAGGTCTGACTATTGCCAAAAAAATAGCCGAGCGCCACGGTGGACAGCTGTGGGTCAGCTCAGTCTACGGCGAGGGAAGTACCTTTTATTTCACCCTGGAGGCCACCGCACATGGCTAGTATGCCAGCCCCTTACCTGCTAGTCGTCGAAGACAGCGATGAAGATTTTGAAGCGCTTAGGCGTGTCTTGAACAAGCACTGCGAGATGGAAATTCCCCTCCAGCGCTGCTATGACGGCGATGAGGCCGTGGATTTTCTATATCGCGATGACATCGATACTGTGATCTTCAGACTTCCCGGCCTGATCCTGCTGGATTTAAACCTGCCTGGTTCGGATGGCCGCGACGTTTTGCGCCAGATCAAGCAAGACGAAAAGCTCAAAGTTATTCCTGTGGTAATCTTTACCACCTCGTCGAACCCAAAGGATATAGAAACTTGCTACCGGTACGGCGCAAACAGCTATCTGATCAAACCAATGGACGTTCAGCAACTCAAATATTCGCTCTGTCTGCTGCTGAACTATTGGTTCAATGCAATCAGACTGCCAGCTATCACACTGCCAGCTATCACACTGCTAGATACCACAACTCTGGCCTCGACCACCTTGCTTTAGCCTCGCTCACGTGTCTTCAGAGACTGCCTCCGAACAGCTTCTGCGCACATTCTGCGCACAAAGCGCTCGGACAAAAAAGCAGCCGTAGGTTAAGCGTCAGTGAAGTTTTGTTTCGTAGTATCATGTATAATCAAATCCTTAAGAAAATAAATCCTTAGGAATAAAGATTTAATAAAAGCCGCTTTCGCGGACCGGTGGGTTTTGGCTTCGACTGCGCTCAGCCATCGTAAGTTGCCGTTACCGAACCCTGAGCGTAGTCGAAGGGTGGCCGGGTAGAGATCAGCAGGTTATTTAATCCTCGATCCTTAAGAGAATGTAGAGGCGCACTTCTGCGCTGGCTTTTGCCTGACCGCTGAACTCAAAAGCTTTTTATATATGGTTGTTAAAAACAGCAGATAGGCTGCGCTTACTTGAGGTACTCTCGATTGCAAAACAGTAGGAAGGTGGACCTTTGCTACTTCGAGCTGGTGATTTGCGCTGCCAAGAAACTTACAAGTGTCACCGCTTTAATTTCATTTCATAAATATTTAATTAATCTTGTTCGCACGCCAGTCGTATCAGTATGAAAGCGTCAGACAGTCAGTTTCTTCCGTCGCATGAGCCGTTTTCTCAGCGCCAGGTGGGTGAACGTGCAGCTGATGGTTGCGGTTCTAACGTAGGCATAGAAGCTAAGCGAACGGAGACGACAAGAAAAGGGGTCAGACTGCCTAGTCAGAAAATCTACACTATCTTGATTGTCGATGATTCAGAAACAGACCGGACGATCTACCAACGCTACATTCGCTCATCGGATGTGGCTAAGTGCGCAATCGTAGAAGCTGACTGTGGTGAAACAGGACTAATGCTCTGTCAGCAGCATCCCCCGGATCTGATTTTGCTAGACTACATGCTGCCTGATTTGGACGGGATAGAGTTTTTAGAAGCATTAAAAGATTCGACGCCGTTGCCACCTGTGATCATGCTGACGGGTGAGGGCAATGAAAAAGTGGCGGTCGAAGCTATGAAAATTGGCGTCCGAGATTATCTAGTCAAGGGCGATTTAACACCGCAGTCTTTTTCACAGGCGTTGCATAGAGTGCTGAGCCAGCAAGCACTACAGCAGCTTGTTAGCAGGCAGCAGCGTCAGCAAAGGTTGATGGCCGCAACTGCGCTGCGAGTCAGTCAGTCAATCGATTTAGAAGACATTTTGCAGACGACTGTTGACGGCATTCGCGAAATTTTGGATTGCGATCGCACCGCTATCTACAAAATCAAATCAGATCTAGATGGCACCATCGTAGCGGAATCTGTTTTACCGGACTGGACAGCAGGTATCGGCACCAAAATTAGAGACACCTGCTTTCGAACTGGCGATGGACTAGCCAAATATCTCGATGGCTACAAAACAGTCATTAGCGATATTTACCATTCAAAGCTAACCCCTTGCCATATCGAGATGCTGGAGCGATTTCAGGTGAAAGCAAACTTGGTGGTACCAATTGTTTTAGTCAACGCCGAGACCCAGGAGAAAACGGTCTGGGGTCTGCTGCTAGCCCATCACTGCCGGGCGACTCGCGAGTGGTTAGAAGATGAGCTAGCGCTGCTCGATGCGCTAGCCGTGCAGATTGCGATCGCCATCCAACAGAGCGAATTTGTATCTGCAATCAAATCGAGAGCAGCCGATCTAGCCATCGCCAATCGCAAACTGGTGTGTACCATGCAACAGCTCAAAGAGCGTAATCAAGAGCTAGACGACTTTGCCTATATCGCCTCTCACGACCTGCGGGCACCGCTGCGAGCAATTGCCAACCTCACTAGCTGGTTAGAAGAAGACATCTCAGACAAAATTCCTGATGAAAACAAACAACAAATACAGCTTATTCACCAGAGAACCAAGAGATTAGATAGCTTTATCATTGGCCTGCTAGATTACTCTAGAGCTGGCCGACAGAGCTTAGAAAGAGAATCTATCGACACCCGCGAACTAGTCTCTAACGTGATAGAGACACTAGCACCACCGGAAACATTCACCATCGTACTAGCCGAAAACATGCCTGTACTCAACACATACAAGCTGCTGCTGCACCAGGTGTTTAGCAACTTGATCGGCAACGCTATCAAGTATCACCATAAGCCAGACGGCACGATCAAGATTGAAGCAAAGGACTTAGGCGAAAAGCTCTTATTTTCGGTCACAGATGATGGTCCCGGCATCGCTCCGGCTCATCACCAAAAAATATTCGGCCTTTTTCAGACGCTCAACAGCCGAGACAAGATAGACAGTACAGGCATCGGTCTCAGTATCGTCAAAAAGATTGTCGAAAGACAGCAAGGCACTCTCTGTGTAGACTCAGCTGTGGACAAAGGCAGCACCTTTTCGTTTACCTGGGCTCAGTAGATGACGCATTAGTAGAATTTGCATCGACAGAGCCGGTATCAACAGAATCTCTACTAGCAGAACTTCTAATAACAGAACTTCTAATAACCGACGGTGAAGAGCGGCCTTGTCTTAGCTCGATAGTCGCCTGTCGAAAGCCCAATACTACTAGAATATTCGAGAGCGTCAAGAAGAACTCGGCGCTACCGTGTAGCCAGTCTACGTTAGCTAGCTCCAGTCCATAAGCTCGCTTGGCATAGATGCCCGCCGGAATAGTGACCGCTACAAAGACTAGCAGGACATAGAAGCCAATCAAGGACAGCCGGGGCGTTTGCTGACTTTTAGTCACAAACCAAAGAAAGCCCAGATACGGAAAAAGCGATAGCGCAAATAGAGTCTCTTTTGTCACGTGCTGCGCCCCGGCGTTTCCTGATCTTTAGAAGCTGCTGACTGTTTCCAAATCCACCAGGCAGAGGCGCAAACGGTGCAGTTACCAACGACAGTCATTGCCGCTTGGGTGGTTACTAGCCAGCTGAGCGCGGAGGCATTGTCAAAGAAATGCCAGGTACAGGCGCACATGGCGCTCACTAGAGCAGGCAGCATGGCAAAAGACATAGAGCGCCACGCCCCGTAGCCGCTGGCCTCGGCATATTGCCAGATAAACCATATGGCAGCGATCCATTCGATGACGCTGGAGACGTGGACCATCCAGGTGGGAATTGAGAGGGCGTGCATGGGAAGAGAAGGATGAATGAGGAACGAGGAATGGGGAATGGGAGATTTCTTATATTCTAGGGAGTTACGGTTCTAGAAATTGGGTCTAGAGACTTCAATCTAGAAATTTATAAAGCTGCTAAGGCAGTAGGGAAACAATGCGAGCGATGCTGTGTGGATATTACGGAATGGGGAATGGGGGCGATGAGGCGCTGCTAGCTTCGCTGTTACAGATGCTGCCAGAGCAGGTAACGCCGATTGTGCTTTCGGGAGATCCAGACCAAACGCAAGCGCGCTACAGAGTAGAGGCAATTCCCCGCAAGTCTTTTGGGGCGGTGTTTCGAGCGCTATGGCAGGCGGATGCGTTTATCTGGGGCGGCGGTAGCCTGATGCAGGATGCTAGCAGTGTGCTGAACCCGGTTTACTATGGCGGTCTGATGCTGCTGGCTCAGCTGATGGGCAAGCAAACGATTGCCTGGGCGCAGGGAATCGGCCCTCTAAACCAGCCAACCAGTCAGTGGCTGACGCGACTGGCGCTGGCGCGGTGTGGGGCGGTGAGTGTGCGCGATCGCAATTCTGCGGCCTTGCTGAGTCAGTGGAAAAGGAGCTGTCTGTTAGCACCTGACCCGGTCTGGGCTTTGGACTATGAACCGGTAAAAGGGCTGTGGGAATTGCCTGCACCGCGCGTGGTCGTCGCGCTTCGGCCCCATGTGCATCTTACCGAGCAAAGGCTAGATGCGATCGCCCAGGCATTGGACCGGTTTCAGCAGGCGACCGGCACTTGTCTACTGCTAGTGCCTTTTCAGCCGAGCCGAGATCTGGCGATCGCCGAGCACATTGCCAGCCACCTCAGCGGCGCTCACTATATATATAAGCTGGAGCAGCCACGGCAGATCAAGGGACTCTTTCGCGGCGTAGAGATGACTATTGCCATGCGCTTCCATGCACTAGTGATGTCTGCGGCTGAAGGCTGTCGCAGCTTTGCCATCAGCTACGACCCCAAAGTCGATGCGCTAGCCCAGTCCCTCGATCTACCCGGCTGGGATCTCTCCCCTCAACCAGCGGTACTACCGCTAATACCAGAAGACCCCAGCAGTCTGGCAAAGACCTTACTAGAATGCTATGCCAATGGTGAAATGCTCAGCCCAGACCAAATCCAATCCCGCGTAGACCGTGCGCTCATGCACAAAGATTTGCTCTCTGAATCACTGAGCTGAACACCTCTGCCAATAAGAATGGATACTAAAGTCATGTTCCTAAAAGAGCTGTATTTCTGGGAGGAGCCCTACTTTCAAGCAGGTTATTCTGTTAAGAAAATTAACAGAATAACCTGACAAACAACGAAATAGCCGGTTTTTCAGCTATTTTGGCCGACTTCGCGTCAGTTTTTCTATTAGACCTATTGTTATTTCACTTTCTGTGCTACTACTTTAAGGAACTATTTTAAAATTTTTCTGTAGGATTGTTGTCGAACCGGCATACTTTGGGGCTTTCGTCTGATCTTCATCCTGAGAAAATGCACATTCACACCTTGTCTGTAACCCACAGCCTGAAAACTACGGAGCTATGAGCGAAAATCAGAGCGAAAATCAGTCACCTCAGTCTTCATTCGCCATCTCTTCCGACGTTGGCCGAACCAGTTCGCCTAGCAACGCAGACGAGCTGGTCATAGAAGATGTCCCCCGGCAAATGACGATGGGTTCTATCGTGTCTGAATCAGGTCTAGCTGAACCGGCTGCAGAAGGGTCCGATGACGTTTGGGATGCGGTCGATTTGCCCGGTACGGTGACTGGGGCAAAACTCACATCACCTACTGACAATTTGTCTGTGATGCGTGAAAAGGAGCTGTTAACGCTGATTCATGATTTGAATGAGTGTAATGATGTACTGCTAACCAAGATATCCAAACTAGAAGCAGCGCTAAAAGAGTCGCAGCGCTCCGTTCAATCTGAGGTAGAGCGGGCCCAAACAGCTCAAGAAAAGATGGTGGAGCAGGTGTTAGCTCAGCAGGCCGCCGCCCAGCAGACTGCTCAAACCGCTCAACAGCAAGTAGCTAAGCTAGTCGGCCAGCTAGATACCGCAGAACAGACGCTGCGCAGACAGGAGCTAGTCCAGGAAACAATTCAAGCCGAACTCGACGAAGCCCAAGATAGAATTACCCAGCTAGAGCATGAGTGTGCGCTGACTACCCAGCAGCATGCAGATGAAGCTCAAGCTCGGATTAAAGCAGAAACAACTAACCGAGATCTGCGATCGCGTCTCCAACGTCAGCAGCGCTACACCCTCCAGTTCAAAGCAGCTCTTGAAAAGTCTTTGACCGTAAATGCTCGCCCCGCTGCTGTTGCCGCCTCAGTTGTCTCAGAGCCGATATCCTTCAATGAACAGGACAGCATCCACAGCTCAGTCACCATGCCTAGAGCCGAGCGCATTGTGCCCTGGGCCGCTATTGGCGACGCTCCCTTCGCAGGCATTGATCCACACCTAGAGAACTTGATTCGAAATCAGGCCGATGTCAACGCGCACTCAGAGACTACCTATACAGAGTCCCGATCAGAATTTAGACTAGAGCGATCGCAACCGAGTGCCCCAGAACTAAGTGCCCCAGAACTCAGTACTCCAGAACTCAGTACTCCAGAACCAAGTGCCCCAGAACCGAACATCTCAGACTCAAATACTCCAAACCCAAGCATCCCAACCCCAAGTACCAAGGTACCAGTCGTCGATTCAGAAGCAGAGACAAAACTGTGGCAAGACCTAGAGAGAATAATGGGAGCCGCCGCTACAGCGACAGCTGCTGACAGCCAGGCCGTCGACCTATCAGCGCCCGAAACAGCCACAGAAACGGAAACCGTAGAAGCTACAGAAAGCGCAGATACTATCAATGCCGAACCGCGCCTGAACTGGCAGGCAAAGAGCACCCTGCCTATTGACCCAACGACCACTTCTAACCCAACAACTTCAGCAGGGGCCTCTCCCGCTACAACCCAGTCGCTACCTGCTGTTGATCCATCTACCGCTAATTCCGCCGCCGCTGCGGCCAAGATTATAGCAGCGCAAATCGAGCAGGCGAGAACCGAGCAAACCCAAACCAGACAGCAAAACGAAAATTATTTGCCGCTAACAGACAGCGAAGCCTCTGCCGTTTCACCCGTGGTCAATCCCTTGCGAACCCAGCGCAAGATTGGCTCTATGGCAGCAGTACAGCTACCTACCTTCGAAAAAGCAAAAGCAGGTAGCTTTAAGCGCTAGGCAGCACTGATTTCGCTGATTGCACTGTCATTTAAGATATGCGTCTGAGATATGCATTCGTCGAGAGTAGTAAACTGCGCTCTGATATCTGCTTTAAATCAAAGAGGGTACCGACGTAAGAACATAGTTTTGCTCTATCGGTACCCTGCTTAGGTTCGTGTCCGTCACGGCTAGCTTATCGCGGTGAATCGCTATCGCCCATCGCCATCTGTACAACGATAGGTCTGCCCGATTGGTCATGGTATTTGTTGGCCCATTGACTGATGACTCGGTCTAACTCATCAAAGGCAGCTTCACGGTTTTCCTGAGGAATATTGAGTTCCTCTAAAATTCGACGACTTCCAGACTGAGAGTCTGCCCACTCTCGCATCAGGCGAAAATAGCGAGCAGTATCTTCCATCATGGTGTATGTACGCTCTTCTTCGCCGACAGGAGAATAGGACGCCCTTGTGAGCGCATAGAACGGCATTCCACCAACAGGAGAATCGATTCTAGCGACAGTACCAGCGTAGATCAGCCTGCGTCTAATATGCTCAGTCAAAGCGTCGCTAAGAGCCATTCTGCGCGCTTCAGGCAGATGCTCTTGAGACCTGGCGTGTAGAAATTCAACTAGCTCCATAAACTGAAAGCCATTGAGCAATTTGGCATCAGGAATATTATCCGGCAGATTAGCAGCTTCTAATTTGGCCTCAATTTGACGCTTTTCTTCTGGGCTGAAGCTATTGCTAGGGACGCGGTACTCGCCGGGCTTCCACGGATGCTGCTGTAGCCATACGTAAGGGAGCTGGATGAGGTATCCTGGCTCTTGAGAGCCCAGCATCTTAAGGATTTTGCCTTCGGTGAGCGCGGCGGTCATTTCTTCGACAATCACCTTCACCCGTTTGGGTTCTATGTGATGCAGATGCCCGGTCATCCGTAGGTTATTTCCTTGCTCTACATATGTCGTGTAGATGGCACATTTCGCAGCAGTAGCCGCAGCATCCAAAAACGCGCCGTGTCGGTGACCACCTGTACACATGGCGCTAAAGGCCAGGTACATCATGATTTCGTCGATTGCGCTAGGCTCTAATTTTTTAACGAGGTCGGTATTACTGGTCATTGAGAACTCAGTCAAGCGTAAATGCTTAACCTATTAGAGTGCACAGAAGTGTAGACAGAGGATAGAACCTCTAGCACAAGGTTTCTTTTGGTTTTGCAGGGGTTTGCCTGATGCACGAAAGACTATGAAGATGGCCGATTATCTTGTGTAGTCTTAATACGGCATATCTTACACCGTATTAAGAGTTTCCTATCCGACAAGCGCATTCTCATTATGCAGAGTATTGCTAGATAGACGAGTCAGACTGCTTCTTGCTTGATTCAATACAGCGATCTCGGCTGTAGATACAGTCGTAGTATCACCGTAAGCCAAGCAGCTTACAGAGGAGCAGGGATGACTCGCCCGCTGCCTCGATCAGCGATCCAAATGTCATCTTCCTGACTGCTATCAGCATAGGCTAGCTCTAGAGTCAGTCGACCGCTACCACGATCAGAAATCTCCAGGGTTTCTATAGCTTCGGACGAAACTGTAGAAACCGGTGGATCAGAAAGTGGATAGTGTATCAAGGCTCCAGACAGGCAAGCGAAGGCAGCAAACCCGCCAGAGAAGTAGTGGTAAGTATTCAGCATGGTTGCTAAGTGATTTCCAAGTCGTTATTCACTGTTACGTTGACTTTGTGTAAAGTCAGGACTTTTAATGTGAAGAATTGACTTGATCTACAACGGGATTAGTTGTTCACAAAGCAGCCATTTCCCGGCAGCGTTCCATGTGCCTATAAGCTGCACGAGTTGATTGTTTGAAATGTTTTGAAATGTCTCTGAAACTTCCGATTTGACGGTCACCAAGGAGATATTTTGGGGCAAATCGGAAATTACGTTTTGATGAATTTCATATTGGTTTTCGCCTTTTTTGCTGAGTTTACCGACAATTCCTCTAGTCTTTCTAAATGCATCTAGATTCCGTAAATTTGCTGAAACGATGTCTGTTTCAATGTCTGTTTTGGCGTTTGTTTTAGTGTTCGTCTTAAAGGGATGACTTCCGCTGTGCGGGTAGGCTTTGATATTCTCAAGATAGTACGTTTGTAAAGTTAGCCACTGTGGATTTGACGGTGACAGATTGAAGAGAGGAATAACGGCGGCGGGCATAGTGCGATCGCGAATCAAAGCTGTCTGGAGCGATCGCACCCCTAACTCCCTCGGGCTACACTTCTGCTCCACGCACAGCGCCGCCGCCATACCCGCCGCCTGTCCGATCCCCAGAACCACTGGCTGCAGCCGGGTTGCGCCATTAGCAATATGCGAAACCGAGATATTCTTCTCGCAGGCCAGCAGCCCGTCCACCGTCTCTGGCACCAGTGCCCCATAGGGAATAGTGAAAGGCGTCCCAGTCCAGCGTCCGCCCCAGCGAATGGCTTTGGGAGCTAGCGGCATCTCAAAGCCGGGATAGTGATGATCGTTTGGGTAGTTGCCAATGGCAATAGAACAGATCTCTCCCTGTTCATTGACAGGCAGAGCTGCGGCTTGAGCACCAGCTAGAGGTAAGATATCGCGTTCGCTGACGGTGGCTAATCCTTTCAATCGGCGACTTTCGCGATAGTAAGGCATAAGAGCAAAACCGCCACCGGGCGAATGCGCTGTAGAAGGGAAAAGGCCCTGAGCTAAGCCATAGCGATCGCCTAGCTGCTGCTGAATGAAACGAGCAAACGCCTGACTATGCCACTGCGCTTCCTGGCAGTACTGGGCTCTATCCTCTGTAGATCCAACTAGACGATGTAAGCCAATACCGTAGTCATTACCGCTGTGCGGCCAGTTGATCATGAACTGATTATCAGGAAGCCGACCGTAATTTAGAAAAGCTGTTCCTGCGGACGTTTTAGCATCACCGTAGTTCTTCCAAGCATCTGCAAACAGATCAGCTAGTTCGCTGTCGGACGAAACAGAAGGCGGTAGTTCGATTTTGGGTGCGATTCGCTTCTTCCAGACTAAGTAATCTTGCATTACCACTACCCAGGTTGGTGACTGCACTGGGTAGCGCTGCGTAATCTCGTATAGCGAATCGGCTGGATCGCTCAGAGAGACAGGGGCGCTAGGCTCATCCCAAACGTCGCGAGTTTCCCATCCCCAGCGGTGGGGCACATTGCCCAGGGCCAACATGTCGCCAAGTTCAGTACCGTCGAGGGTGATAGTCGCATTTACGGAGACTCGATCGAATCGGACGCCAGTGATGAGATCGCCCTTCCGCAAAACTTCTCTGGCTCGCTGCCCAGAAATCCATCTCAAATTAGGCAGCGCCGCTACCCAATCGGCAAAAATTTGCGCCCCTACTGCCGGATTGTAGGTAAAAAAACTCACCCAGCCATTGTCTAAACCGCGAGGATGCCGCCGCCGTAATTCCTTTAAAAAGGCTCCCCAAATACCGGTCTGAAACGCTTCCAACTCATTCCCATCTGGAGCAGCAACCCCCGCCGATGTCAGCATCCCGCCTAGCCAGGGCAATTCTGAGACCAGAACCACGCTGAGACCGCTTGCCTGACCACGTCTGGCCGCCTGAATCGCTGCGGCTGTAGCGCCAGTGCCGCCACCGACAACCAAGACATCTGCGCTAATCGTGTCCATTTCTATCTATATATAGGGCGTCACATCTTCGCCAACTTCATCGGCTAGATACGTCAGCGCCCGAAATCTCAGCCCCACTAGCTGTTCGTAGAGGGGATTAATTTTGCACATGGGGGGAATGTGAACGACCTTGTCACCAAAAAGTTTGACATCGCGCTCAAAAGGACACTGTGACGGCACAAGCTTGCAGACAAACTTGGCCAAACGAGGATCTTCTACGCTGAACTCGTCAAGCCAGTCACGCACTGGCTTTAGGGGCTTTGTAGCGCTGATTTTTTTCTTCAGCTTGTCACCGACGCGATTTTTTCCCTTGCTGCTAGCGGTAGCGCTGAGCTTTTGTAGGGTGGATTGCAAAGAGGTCAGAACATCAGGGTCCAGGTCAAGAACATTGGCAAAGGCGATGATCTTGGCATTTTCAGCCTCGGAGTAAACACCGTCCGAGAGGGAGACCATGACCGCCATCCGCAGGAAGTTTTGAGCGGCGGCGCTATCCAGGCGAAACTCGTCGGCGAGGGCCTCAGGCTCGATTGGCTCTAGAGTATCGAAGTCAACGCTGGGTGCAAATTCAGAGGTCACCATTGAGTGGATGGCATTTCTTTCTGCTTCGTCAAACTGGCCATCTGCCCAGGCAATGGTCAGTAAGCCGCGTAGCCATGCCTGGATCTGAGACTGCGTATAGGGGGAGTTTTGGGTGGCTGAGGTCATGATATTTTGAGGATAGGAAGCAACCTATAGTTGAAGTATTAGGTAATTATCTTTCGATAGATTCTCGCCATTCCGATCCGGTTTTGCCAGTGACGACCCACAGTAAGGAACGAGCGCCATCGCGAACGTCTCTGATGACGGTTTCTGGGCGCTGGGGCAGGCGCTCGGTTGGAATTTCAACGGGCTTGAAAGCGATGCCTCGACTGCCTAGAACGATTTGCGCGACGACGCTGGCTCTGCGCATGTGGTAGTCGGAAGTAATCAGATAGACTTCGTGGATGTTTTGGGCTTTCAGCTCATCGACAAGGGTGGTGAAATTGGTGACGGTATCGACGGCTTTGTAGTCTAAGTGCCACTGCTCAGAGGGGATTTGAGCTTCGTCAAAAACCCATTTGGCATACTCTGGATTGCTGCCGGAGGAGACCCAGATTTCTACGCTCGGGTGAGTTTTGGCGAATTGGGCGGCAAAGCGCTCGCGCTCGGGGGCTCCGCCTAGAACCAGGGCAACAGTAGGGGTAAGGAACTGCTGCTGGTAGCGGGCGTAAGCGCAGAAGGTGGCGATCGCACCAAGCCCGATTGCACCTGTCCAGAGCAACACCAGCAGTAAACTTGGAAAGCCACCAGCCTTTTGGCTGCTGAGGAGAACTTTTCGCTGACTCTTATTCCGGTGCGCTTGGGTAATTGCTTTCTTGGTGTACATAAGCTAGAAGCGCAGTTGGGGCAACTCTATGCAGAAGAAATGAGAATTTGTTAGGGACTCTCGATGGAGAATATCGCGACCATTCAGAGACACTATTCGGACACTGGCTAGATCATAAAACAGTTCTGGATTTACGCTGGTAGAGTATGTACCGAAGTATTTAATTACGTTGATTCATCTATTTTACTCTAGCCGAATTCTAATCACGAAAAAGCGACAGGAATTGCTTAGAATTGCCTGTCGCTCGGTAGATTTGAGAAGTTAGTTTTCCAGCAACGACGCTAGCCTTGAAGCAGCCCCTGAAGCAGTCCCTGAAGCAGCCAGTGAAACCTAGACCTCTACCATGTGCTGAGTAAAGGTGTTCGAGGTATCCTCACCCACTTTCACACCGGCCAGCATTTCCCGTAGGCTCTCACCTTCAATTACCTCTTCTTGTAGCAGCTGCTGAGAGATGGTCTCCAACAGCTCCCGGTTGTCCTTTAGTATTCGCAAGGCTCGCTGGTGGGCGGCTTCCACAATACCTTTGACTTCTTCATCGATGGCCTTTGCAGTTTCATCGCTAACTAGCCGCCTGGCATTGGGAGCCATGCCGTTGTCTAGGAAATTGTTTTGCTTGCTGCGATCATAGGCTAGCGGTCCTAGTACCTGACTCATACCGTAGCTGGTGACCATTTGCTCAGCGACATCGGTTGCTCGCTGTAGGTCATTGGCCGCGCCGGTCGTAATCGCGCCGAAGACGACTTCTTCAGCAGAGCGACCGCCTAGCATGGTAGCAATCTGACCTTTCAGCTCAGCCTCGTCTCTGAGGAAGCGATCCTCAGTGGGTAGCTGCAAAGTGTAGCCAAGCGCCGCCATTCCTCTAGGCACGATGGAAATTTTCTCGACCTGGTCAGATCCGGGCATAGCTGCACCGACTAGGGCATGACCGACTTCGTGATAGGCGACGATCTCCTTTTCTTTGTCGTTCAGCACGCGGCTGCGCTTTTCAAGCCCAGCGACAACACGCTCAATTGCTTCGGCAAAGTCTGCCTGTACGACTGATTCGCGGTGATTTCGAGCAGCTAGAAGGGCAGCTTCGTTGACGAGGTTGGCCAGATCAGCGCCCGCGAATCCAGGCGTGCGAGTTGCGATCGCATTCAAATCCACCTCACTCGACAGCTTCACTCCCTTGGCATGAATATCCAAAATCGCCTGACGCCCTTTCAAATCAGGCCGGTCAACTAGCACCTGGCGATCAAACCGACCGGGTCTGAGCAAGGCGGGATCGAGCGTTTCTGGTCGGTTTGTAGCCGCCAGTACAATAATCGTAGACTCATCACCGCCAAAGCCGTCCATTTCAGCTAGTAGCTGATTGAGCGTTTGCTCTCGCTCGTCGTTGCCACCGTAAAAACCACCGGACGCACGAGACTTGCCTATCGCATCTAGCTCATCAATGAAGATAATGCAAGGCGCTTGCTTTTTAGCCTGCTCAAACAGATCTCGAACCCGAGAAGAACCCACGCCCACAAACATCTCAATAAATTCAGATCCAGAAATGCTAAAGAAAGGAACGCCTGCTTCTCCAGCCACAGCTTTGGCCAGTAGAGTTTTACCGGTTCCAGGCGGACCGACTAGCAGCACACCTTTGGGAATACGCGCACCTAGATCGGTAAAGCGCTTGGAATTTTGCAAAAAGTCAACGATCTCAACCAGTTCGGTTTTGGCTTCTTCTACGCCCGCCACGTCAGCAAAAGTGGTTTTGGTATCTTCGTCTTCAACGTAGATTTTGGCCTTGCTTTTGCCAATCGAGAACACGCCGCCCTGACCGCCTTGGCTGCGTCTCAGGAAGATACTCCAGATGCCCACGAAGATCAAAGGAGGAATTACCCAGCTCAGCAAGCTACCGAACCATTGATTGCTGTCGGGAGGCGTCGCTGAAAACTCAACGCCGTTTTCCTGTAGCAGCGTCGGCAGGTTTAGGTCAAAAACAGGGTTGGTTGTGTATACCGGACCGTTTTCTTCTAGCTGGTAACGGATGGTCTTGTCGCCAACAGAAGCGCTGGTGACCTGATGGTCGTTCACCTGAGCGATGAAGGTACTGTAGGGAACCTTCTCAACCGTTTGCCCAAAAGATGGCGGTAGAAAAGTACTGACCAACAGCACGACGCTGAGGATCAAAAACACCCAGTTGCTTGCCTTCTTTTGAGGCGGCTTTTTATCCTTGATTGGCATAGCGTTATCTCGTCTCTCTCGGATACGTCTTTTTAATCTAATACACATATCGTAACTAGGTCAGTGGATCGAGGCGCTCTATCAGATGGGGGGATTGCCGTAATTTGAAGAGCGATCGCATTGACCAGCCGACCGGTAGCGAAGAAAGCCTGTACCCACCTGTGCTAACAGACCAACCGACAAGTGCTGATCCGGCGCTCAACAAAGTACCGTCGATAGTAATACTTATTGCATTGGGGCTCAGCAGGTAATTGTTTAGCGTCACACACCGAGAGACCCACCCCGCCCTATCGGGCACCCCGCCCAAGAGGGGATTTGTCCCGTCTGTGTGGCATTTGAGAGTCGAGTTAGATCCCTTCGATCTCATAGCCTGAAGTAGATCCCCTCTCGGGAGGGGTGTCACGCAGTGCCGGGGTGGGTCGGTAACTCACGCGAGGAACCGGCTTCGCTAAACACGTACCTCAGCAGTGCTAAGTCCCTACGTTAGTACGTTATTTATTTGCGGCTCCCTAATATCGGGAATTGACCTTTGTATAGGGATCAAGTTCGGGAACAGACCAGTTGCCATACCACTGAACCATGTAGGGTCTGATGGCTTCTGCAAGCTGCCGGTACTCAGTTCTATCAGGCGTCTTCATCAGCTGATCCGCGAGTTCTTGACCCACGGCTGTGAGATCGAATCCCGTTGGCTGAGCGTTTTCTAAGACCACTTTGCCGTTGATCAAAACGGTGTCTACGTAGGACTGGCGCGATCGCATCATCACTACAGACATCGGATCGGCTTCCGGTGCTACCCAGGGCCAGTTCATACATTCGCAGTCCACTAGAACAATATCTGCCTTGTAACCAGGGGCTAGCTTGCCAATGCTGTTTGCTTTCCCGAATAGTTTAGCTCCGCCTGCTGTGGCGACATTAAAGATATCTAAATAGGTGAGGACGCTGTCTTTGATTTGGGGCGATCGCGCCAGCCGCATGGCCAGCCGCATCTCCATAAACATGTCCTCATCGTCATTTATCGTAGTGCCATCCATTCCCAATCCCACAGTTACACCGCCTGCTAGCAGCGCTGATAGAGGCGCGATCCCTGCTCGCAGCCGCAGATTCGAGCTTGGGTTATGGCTGATCGAAGCGCCTGTGCTAGCCAGTATTTCAATGTCCGACTCGTTCACCCAGACACCGTGAGCCATTGAGAACTGAGGGCTAAGCACACCCAGTTTATCCAGATGAGCAATCACCGACTCACCGTAGAACTTTGGCCCCATCTCTTTCTCATAAAAAGATTCTAGGGCATGGGTCTGAACGCTCGTTTCTAGACTATTGGCCGTCTCAACAATCTCGACTAGCAGCTCATCGCCCACCCACTGAGGCCCCGGCGGACCAAACCAGATATCAATTAGAGGATGAGATTTATAGTGTTTAACCGCGTCTGTAACAATATTCAAATAGTCTGCTGATAAAAGTCCTTGACTTAAAGACGTTGTCGCTTTTACCTTCTGTTGTAAATCAGGGGGCAGCGTTGATAGAAAGTCTGCATCTTGTCCCTCGCCGTGAACTAGAAAACTGTCGTACCGGGCTCCTGGCGTATAGGCGACGCGAAGACCCGCTTGTTCATAGGCGCTTAGGCAGCTCTGCATCTCCTGCTGACTGGCCTCTACAGATTCGCCAATGCTGGCCACATCCACAACGCTGGTGACTCCTGTTTTGAGTAGATAAGCGGCGCTGAACAGCGTTCGTAGCTTTGACTCTTGTGGTCTCTTGGCATTGCGAGAATATAGCCAAAGCTCTAAGAGATCGTCCTCGATACCTAGTAGAGAGTTAGGAACGCCGTTGCTATGGTGGTGTGCATTGATTAGCCCAGGTAAAACAGCGTGGTGGGAAGAGCCCAGGACTGGCGCGGCGGGATAGCGATCGCGCATCGTCTCCCAGTCACCTATCTCCAAAATATTCTCTCCCTTCACGACCACAGCGCCGTCTGATAAAACGCCGTCATCGCTAAAGACCCATCGCCCGCGAATGAGCTGAATAGACTCTATCTGTTCCAATGTGTCTTAGTACTCTCGAATAGGTTGAAAAATCACTCGGTGCAGTACGCCATACAGAATCGCTGCCGTCACAATTCCGTTGACCGGGCCGATCCCATAGCCAGCGCTGCCAGTCGTATAGGCAACCACAGAACCAATCACATAGGCAATAATGCCAGCCCAGTTGAAAGCAGGAATTCTAGCAGCTAGAGGTGGAAACTCTCCTCTATGCCGCAGCCAAAAGTCAACCATAATAATGCCCCCAACGGGTGGAATCACATTACCCAAAAAGATTAGATAAGTCGGCAGCAGCTCATAAATGCCAGAGAGCGTCAGCACGAGCGCAAGCGTGGCACCGCCCAAGACAAACGCATGGCGCTTGCGAGTGCGGAACATGTTGGCACCCGCTACAGAGAAAGAATAAATCGTATTGTCTTGCGTCGTCCACACGTTCAAAATCAGCAGCAGAACGCCGCCCGCTAAAATTCCCTGTGCTCCCATCGCCGCGACCAAATCTTCTGAGCCATAGACCAAAGAACAAAACGCACCCGCAAAGACCAGTATGCCGTTGACTACCATAAAGGCGCTGAGCGTAGAGATCACCGCATTTCTGCCAGAATCGGCAAACCGACTCCAGTTAGTAGCCTGCGTTCCACCCGAGATGAAAGTGCCGATCACAACCGCTAGCGCCGCGCCCATACTCATAGCACCCGAAGGCTCAGCTATTGCTGCACCATCAAAATCGCGCACGGCCAGCACCATACTCAGCGCCACCAAAACCAGCATTGCCGGAACTGCTAGCCGACTGAGCCAGTCAATCGCCCGGTAGCCAATATAGGCCGTCGCACAAAAAGCATAGTTGAAGAAAAACACCAGTAGCACGTAGAACAATCCACTATCTGGCGCACCAAAAACGCCTAGCAGCGCCTGAACGATGATTGCAGTGGTAAAGGCATACCAGCCAATTTGAGTGAATCCTAAGACAAAATCCACCCAGCGAGAGCCAACATTGCCAAAGCTGAATCGGGCCATTAAAACAGTAGTCAGCCCGCTTTGAGAGGCGATATATCCTAGCGCGGCGCAGTAGGCACCTAAGATCAAATTTCCGATCAGAATAATAGTGATCAACTGGGAGAAACTGAAGGCAGGGCCAATGGCTCCACCTGCAAATAGCGTGGTTGACGTGAGCGCAAAGCCCATCAGCAAGAGTGAGAGGGACCAGAAGGGTTTGCGATCGCTCAACGGAACAGCGCTCAGCGGGTAATCTTCTTCAGCAGCTTTTTCAGCATTCAGAGGTTCAAGAGGCGGTTTGGTAGATAGTGACATTGCTTTTGTCAGCTCTCCTAGCTAATAAAACGGTAGCCAAAAACACAGTATCGGAATTGTCCTACCCTCCCTTCTAAGTCTATTCAGGTGAAGCGACCGTATCTTTCAATACGGTTAGAGGCCATTATCTGGCTTTTACGGTCAATATTCTTTCACGTCGTAAGCGTTAAAGGAATCCCAGATATCGTCTTGGTGCTCGATGAATAGCCGTCTGCCAATGTCGTAGGCAACTCGGGGCAAAGCAAACTGCAACCCCGACAGGTGCGCCCGAAAACCACTCAGCAGTGCGCCACCCGAAGACAGGTAGTAGCATCGCCTAAGATAGTCATGCTCTGAAGAAGTAGGCGTGAATTCCAGGCTTTTTCCAAGGTAGGGATATTGTGACATTTCGGCATGTTCTTCGCCGGGTGCGGGCGTGAAATGAGCCTGCCAGCGAGAGATGTGGGGGGCAAGCGATCGCAGCTCCAACTGACGATCCAAAGAAGTCACAAACCCAGTGCCACACACCATAGCGTCGTGGTGAAGCGTGCTATCTCCATAGGTACCGACAATCTCACGATCCTGATAGCTCAGCGCTTTAATCGCTGCGTCGGTGTAGAGGGTCAGACGAGACTGGCTAATCGCCTGGTAATAAGTATGCGAAGGCGGTAGCTGACCCAGGCGAAATTCTGCCAGGCTATAGGCCCACTTCTTCTCGTCGGGCAAATCAATATAGTGACGATGGTAGCCGTTCCACTCGCTCCAGCGAATACGGTTCAAATCGGTCAAAGACTTTCGTCTGACGACGATATCAACCGACTGGGCACCCGCCTTTAGCATCAGCAGCGCATTGTCAAAGGCGCTAGCACCCCCACCGACAACAACAATTCGTTTGCCTGCAAAAGCTGAAAAGTCGATGCTGTCCATCGTGTGGTGATAGCAGTGCTCAGGCAGGTTTTCACTCACGAGTCTAGGAACATTTTTCCCACCAGCGCATTCCATCCCGGTTGCAAAGACTAGAAATCTCGCCTTATACCGTTCTAGCTCGCCCTGGTGAATAGCCTCAAGCCAGAAGCACTGTTCTTCTTTGTTCCAAGTGATGTTCTGAATGTTCGTATCGTTTTGGATAGGCAAATCGAGGATTTTGCCGTACCAGTCTAGATAGTCCGCCCAGAACAATCTAGGAATGTAGCGAATGCGCTGCCAGTAGGCTTCTCCATAGCGAGCGCTGCACCAGCGGCTAAAGTGCAGGTTGGCAATCCCCCACTCCAGTCCGCCAGTGACCTGTTTGGGTGTGCGCAGAGTCGCATTGCGGGCGTGCGATCGCCACGGTCCCTCACACCCTGCCTGAGCGCGATCAAATATCCGAACGCGCTCTATTCCATGCCGCCGCAGGCCAAACGCAGCCGACTTGCCACAGTGACCCGCTCCTAAAATCGCAACTTCTAGAACCCCACGATCCCGGCTATAGTCCCAGGTTTTGCTGGGATAGTTCAGGATATCTAAATCGGCGTAGATAGCTGCCGTTAGCCGATGCAGCCTTTCTTCAGCATCGGGCAGCGGCAAAGGCAGCGTCCAAAAGTCTTCAGCGCTAAAGCCAGTAGGGAGCGTTGGTGAAGGATGAATCTGTGTCATGACTTGTGAATGGAGTCCTTGCGAAGGCGCATCGCAAGCCAGTTACCGGTTAAAGATAGCAACACTTTCTGATAAAGACACAGAACAAAACGATTATTTTCTAATTGCGTAATTTATCTACTACAGTCCTATTTTCGGGCAGATATCTTCTAGGGGACAGCTAGAGCACCGTGGATACTGGCTTTTGCAGATCTGCTTGCCGAATGGCATGAGCAGCTTGTTGGTTTCAATCCACAGTTCTTTGGGGAGTTTTGCTGCTAGAGCCTGCGTAGTTTTTTCAGGCGTCTTGGTCTCTACATAGCCCCATCGGTTGACGACTCTATGCACATGAACATCGACACTGATGTACGGCTGCTGGCAGGCAATGCCTAAGGTGAGATGAGCGCACTTGGGGCCGACGCCTTTGAAGGCGAGTAGGAGTGTCAGCATCGCAGGGCAGAGTGCCGTTGTGGTTGTCTACGATTTCTTGGGCGATCGCCCAAATCTGATGCGCCTTTCGCTCTGCATACGTACTGCGCTTGATCAAACCCTCAATCTCCGCAACGGATAGTTCGCTCATGGCCTGAGGCGTATTGGCACGTTCAAACAGCTTGCGAGAGACAGGCAGGCTCACCTCATCGTAGGTGCGAATCGAAATCATACAGGAGACTAGTTGCTCGAAAGGTGAGCGGTAGCCCTCTTCGGCAAGCTGAAACATGGCAGCTCTTGGATACGCCTGCATAGTCTCGCTCAGGCGAGCAAAGGCTGTTTCGATATCAAAAGCAGAGGTCATGATAATTCCGTAAGACTAGAGGCTAGCCTAAAAGCATTTAGCAATGCTTAGCATCTATCCCAGGAGTCTTTTAGCTTGAAGGGTTTGCTTGAACCATTCGCTGCATAATGAAGTCCGTTTGCGTCTCTGTTCCCTGTTGAAAAGGATGTGCGCCCACTTTCTCGAATCCCCAGCGTTTGTAGAATGCGATCGCCCGGTGATTGTGTTCCCACACGCCTAGCCAGACTGTCTGATAGCTTCGCCTGCTCGCTTCATCTAAACATGCCTGCATCAGCGCTGAGCCAAACCCTTTGCCAATAGCTGGTGCGTCCAAATAGAATCTTTCTATTTCTATCGGATTTTCTCCACTCACACAGTCTTCTGGCGGTCCTACTCGCAGCTTCGCATAGCCGCTAGGCAGTGGTGCGGGTTCTGTAGCAACCTCAAACAACAGAAGAAAGAGATTGCTACTCTCTAAAACCTGATCGCGCAACCGCTCGAATGACAAATGCTCTTCAACATAAATGTCGATATCTGACTTTTTATTGTTTGGTTCAAACGCATTGCGAAAGCTGCTAACCGCTAGTCGAACCAGATCAGCGATGTCTTTTTCTTTTGCCTGTCGAATGAGTGCCTGCCGAGTAAACTTGTTGGAAATCATGTGCTACACGTCTGTTCTATACTGGTCAGGAGGAGATTAGTCAATATCAGACTGGGCAACGCTGAGCGCCTTGTAGATTTGAGCTAGAGAATATCGTTTCTTGGTGGCTTCGGGGATCGCTGCTTCTAGATTAATAGGCGGCAGCGCTTTCTCTTTACATAATCTGTCGGTTAGCCGCTGGGCTTCTTCTTGCTGAAGTTTGAGAAAGCTGATTCTAGCAAAGCAGCGACCCGGGCGAACTAGGGCATCGTCTAGGTCGCTGACGTTGGGTAGGTTGGTGGAAAAGATAATTTTCCGGCCTTGCGATCGCACCACCCCATCCGCAATCGACAAAAACCGATGCAGATGCTCATTGCCGTGTGCCCTGGGCTTGAGCAGATGGTCAGCATCTTCGATCACAAAAGCATCGTCCCAACCAGTGATAAATTTCACAAAGATTTCATCATGCTCTAGCGCTCTCATATCGCCGGTATACAGCGCCCTTGCCTTTTCACCTTTTCGCTTAGAGATCTCTCCTAAAATGGCTCGAATCAGCCTGGTTTTACCAGTACCCGGCAGGCCCTGAAGCACCAGAACGCTTTCATCAGCATCTAGAAAGCGATTAATAAAGTGAGAAACTCCTTTGTCTAAAAAGGGATAGGCCTCGTCATAGAGAACATCATTAGCTAGCTCTTCTATCTCAGCGCTGGCTAGCTCGTTCTTTGCAGTCAAGAAGTTCCAGTTGATCGAGAACATCGGCTCTGTGATCCGCACGGGGTCGATATGTACTAATAGAGTCTGTTCGATTTTCTCGGCTTGCTCTAGGCTGTCTGCCCATACGCTGAATATGCAGGAGGTGTAGTCACCAGTTCTGCCACCCGATGCAGAAACAAAGAAGGTATCAGAATCTAGCAGCATCTGATGAGTATCAACTCTCTGGGCTCTCCAGGCGGTGTCGAGAGCGATTTTGTCAAACAGCTTTTCTAATTCCATGCGGGCGGCATAGCGCAGCTGGCGATGGATAGGATAGCGAGAGATTCCTTGATTCAAAGCGTCGGCGAAGCGTGACTTGATAATGAGCTGGCTGAGGCTCCACGTATCGTGGTTGATGCTCAAATTAAAATTGGAGTCTGCCATAGTCCATGAATATCGTTATCGTTATATCTCTACAGTTGTAACCGATTTAGGAAAATTGCGTTTATCGTGAAAAGAAACAATCACCTTTAAAGGCATGTGCCTGAGCATGGCTAGCGGTACAGTGTTTCCGCATATTTTTCGCAGGACATTCGCTTAGTTGGATTCTATCGGGAAAAAGACTGTAAAAGTAGAACCCTGGTCGACTGTAGAAACTAGCTCAATTCTTCCCTGAAGCATTTTCACTAGCTTGTTGACAATAGAGAGGCCCAAACCATTACTACCCGGCAGCTTCTCTTCTTTCTCTCCTACCTGAAAGTAAGGTTCGAAGATTCGTAACTGGTCTTCTTCTTTGATGCCTCTCCCGGTGTCTTTGACTGCGATCGCCCACTCGTGATCATCTACTCTATATCCAGTTACAGTAATCGAGCCGGTGTCAGTGTAGCGAACGGCATTACTCAAAAGGTTCGTAATAATCTGCTGCAGTCGCAGACTGTCAGTACGGGTTGAGCTAGGCGCTTGGCTACACTCTACTATCAGCTCAATCTCTTTGTTTTGAGCGCTAGGTTCTAGAGAATCAACAACTGTCCGTATCAAAGGTACGACTTCTACTTCGTCGATAGCCAGGATTATTTGGCTAGAATCTTGTCGAGAGACTTCTAGAGTATTGTTGATCAGCTGCAAGATCTGACGCCCATTACTGACGATGCGCTCCATTTGTCGTATTTCTAGAGAAGCGTCTGTGTTTTCCTTTAGCTGATTTCTCTGCCTTTTCAACAGGATAGAAGAAAAGCTAATGATGGCGTTGAGCGGATTCTTTAGCTCATGGGCTAGATGCGACACATTGTCCTTTTGATTTTGAATTAGCCGAATTAGCTCTTGATTGGTCAATAATAGCTGCCCGTGCATCTGTTTTAAAAGAGAGAACCGATGCTCCATATAGCTTTCTAGCGTGGCAAGAACAGTATCGTCTAAAATGCCGTCTATATGGCGGATTGCATTGATCACCTCTGGCACGGTTCCCGTATTCAGCTCCGGCTCTAGCGCTGATATTAGGACATTCCGCAAAATCCGATATTCTCTAACAATTTCTGCTAGATCAAATCCCTGATCGGCTCGGACGTGACCATGTTCGGCAGCATCCTCTTTGATTTCTTGAACTTCGTCGGCAAAGGCGTTCGTCAATAGCGTAGCGACTGACTCCAACACCTTTGGCAACCCATTATGAACGGCCTCATAAGTCAGACCCTTGTTACTGTCAATGTCTATATCAGCTTGAACGGCTTTCACCCAGATCTCTATAATGTCATCCAGCTTTGCCAGCAGCGCTTTTCCAAGATCCTTCATACGGTTTTGTACAGCTGGATTAGGACAGTACTCATACACTATCAGCCGTCATCAGATTGTAAATGACTGCGCCACATACTGATACATTTTAGGGCTTACGCTATCGGGGCCACTTTGCCAGGGCTACTCTGCCAGAGCTAGAGAAAGCCGATTACAGGTCTCTACTAGCTGGTTGATGTCTACTGTCGTGAGCTGCCCTTTTTCTACCACCTTTTTTCCATTGATGAAGCTGTAGTCAACGGCTGGCGGCTGACAAAAAATCAACGCAGCGACAACATCATGGTGACTGCCAACCAGAGTCGGCGTGTCAATGTTAAATGCAATCAGGTCAGCAGACATGCCAGGGGCCAAGTAGCCAATATCATCTCGTCCTAAAACCTTTGCTCCGCCTCTAGTCGCGATTTCTAGCGCTTCGCGAGCGCTCATAGCAGCGGCGTCAGTCTCTCTAAGACGAGCCATCAAGAATGCAGTGCGGGTTTCTTGCAACACATTAGAGGCGTCATTAGAGGCTGCACCATCAACACCGATCCCGACCGGCACACCTTTGCTGAGCATCTTACGGATCGGGGCCATGCCGCTAGCCAGGCGCATATTGCTACAGGGGCAGTGAGCAACGCCGGTACCCGTACGGGCAAATTTATCAATGGCGCTGTCGTTGAGCTGCACACAGTGAGCGTGCCAGACATCTTCCCCTAGCCAGCCGACGGATTCGGCATAGTCGCCGGGGCGCAGGCCAAATCTTTCTAGGCTATAGTCTACGTCACTTTTATTTTCGGCTAGGTGGGTGTGCAGGCGCACGCCGAGATGGGCCCTGGCCATGGCTGCAGATTCTTTCATCAGATCTGGAGAGACTGTGAAAGGAGAGCAGGGAGCGAGAACGATTCGAGTCATGGCGTGGCGATCGCACTCATGATACGTTTCAATCAGTCGCAGCGAGTCTTTGAGAATTTCCGGTTCTTTTTCCGTCAGCGCATCCGGTGGCAGGCCGCCGTTACTTTCACCGACGCTCATACTGCCACGGCTAGCGTGAAAGCGAATTCCAATATCTTTGGCCGCTCGAATTTCATCATCTAGAGTGCAGTCGTTCGGAAAAAGGTAGAGGTGGTCGCTAGCAGTGGTGCAGCCAGAGAGTATGAGTTCAGCAGCGGCCATCTGTGTACTGAAATAGATGCACTCTGCGGTGAGGTTCTGCCAGACGGGATAGAGATTTTGTAGCCAGCCAAAAAGATCGCAATTTTGGGCAGCAGGCAGCGCCCGAGTAAGCGTCTGAAAGAAATGGTGGTGGGTATTGACTAGACCGGGGAGAACAACATGACGACCGTGAAGATCTAGCACTTCATCAGCCGCCGCTGGCAGCGCATCAGTCGTACCAACGGCTTCGATCACGCGATCGCGGACAAAAAGCGCACCGTTGCGAATTTCTCGCCGATCTTCATCCATAGTGACGAGAGTATGAATATTTTTGACCAGCAGTGTCCCCATCCGGCTTTCCCCGTCATAACATCTCTTTGCAGCTCGCAGCAGTGGCGGCTAGACACACACTCTATAGCGCTTCTCACATGGCTTGGAGTACGCATCCGCACGCCGCACATCGCAATGTACTGAAGTTGCTACGTCCAACGTGTAGTCGACGCTACAGAATTGTCTACATATTGAGCCGATTTGAATCCTTCAAAAGACGGAGGAGAACCAGCCGGTATCGTCCGATCATAAAAAGGTAAATAATGCCGTCAAACATTGAAGCCTTCTATTCACATAGAGAGGCGTGGAGACAAAACGTATGACCGATACAACAAATATTGCCACTAAGCTAGCTGACCTTCAGCTTTTTCAGACTGTCTTGATCGAAGCAGAACAGACGCTGATGAAAGCTACTAGCGATGACACCATTCGAGAGCGGCTCGAAAAGATGCTGAGCCAAGATCGAGAAAATTTGACCGACATCCAAAAAGCCGTGACTAAGCTAGGTGCGAATGCAGACCCACGCTCTATAACCCAGGCCCACGCGGACAAAGTAAAAGAGATGATGTCAGGTTCGGAGCTGACTTTATTTGATAAGTTCTTTCAGCTAGAGCTGCTGAAACATCAGCAGACTATGACGGGTTTGGTCTTGCATAAAGCTGCTCAATCTTTGGATGACGAGCTGCAAGATGCGATGGAGCCATTGAACAAAGTCAATTTTGAAAATCGTGCTCACCAAGAGATTCTAAAAGGCACTCTCTACTTCACTGGGACTCGCGAACTAGCAGGCGTAGAACCGGATATGGGCCTGTGGGCAAGTGTCGAGCAAGGCATTGCGGCGTTGAAGGGCGCTGTGGGTAGTGCAAGCAGCTCTAGCTAACGAGCTAGTAATCTAGTCAACGCCAGCCCTCTTGTAGAAGCATACGGTGCGCCTACAAGGGGGCTACCTAATGTTTGAACTTATCTGAACTCGAATCTGGCTGAATGAAATACCTTCACCTTCATGTCCAGGCTCTAAAGAAATTATTGTCTTGCCAAACGTTAGCTGTTCGCTGCTCAATTTCGGTGAGGGCTGACGCCTCTAGCGGCTGAAAGGCCCTAGCAACTCGCACATTTTCTTCTAGCTGCTCAATGGTCTCTGCGGCAATCACTGCGCAGTGAACGCCTGGCTGTGAAAGCGTATAGCCCAGCGCCTGGTTCATTCCATCTAGCACACCCGGCTTGAATAGTCGGCCATAGGCAGGGACTTTCATCGCTGTGATGCCAACGTTCTGAGCGCGGGCAACGGGCAGTACGCCAGGAACAAACGGCCTAGGATGATGGGTGTCGGCAGCATTTATAGGAATTAGCGCATGGTCGAAAGGATAGCGCTGTAGCCCGGTGGCAATGATGTCGGGTTCGTGGTGGCCGGTAATACCGCTAAAGCGCACCAGGCCCTGTTCTTTGGCTTCTTCTAGGGCTTTGATGGCACCGTTTTCGCTGAATATCGTGTCGAGATCGGACGCGATCGCAACATGATGAAACTGCCAAAGGTCAAGATAGTCAGTATTGAGCCTTTCCAAAGACCGCTCTAAATTGCGCCAGGCACCATCGTAATCTCTAGCAGCGGTTTTGCTCGCCAGAAAGATCTCTTCTCGATAGGCAGGCAGCACCTTGCCTAAAAAGGACTCGCTAGGTCCATAGCTAGCTGCTGTATCGAAATAGCGAATGCCTAGTGCGATCGCGCGCTCAATCTGCTCTATAGCAGCCTGTTCCTGATTCGATCTAGCCAGCGGCGTTTTACCCGCCGTGCCCAAGCCTAGAATAGGTAGCTGAACATTCGTACGGCCCAGCTGCCGTAGCGGCATCTTGTTTTGGCTAGGTGGTGGGCTACTAGATGGTGAGCTATCGGTTGTTGAGCTAGCCGACTCCGAACTAGTTGAGTTCGAAGCTAGAGCTGTTGGACGCTGTCTGTAAGAGCACCCAGCAACGCCTAGTGCCGTTGTGAGGCCAGTGGCTAGAAAGGTTCTGCGAGTTTTCTTAGAGCGATTTGCCATACAAACTCAGTAGCTAATATCTTTTAAGATATCGAAACTGAGCTGTTCGCGCTAGGGCTGTTCTTAGATAGCGTTTTGGAATAGCGTTCTAGACAGGGTCGCAGATATTACTTTGAAGTTTGAATACTGCTTTCGAGAAAGGTTTTTAGCGTGAGCTTGCCTACATAAGTTGTTTGCAAAAACTGCTCATAAAATCTATCTCCCCACTGTTGGGCTCCGCGTAGACATAGGTTTAGATAGTCTGGGTTCGGCGAAATGTTGTTGTTTTGTTTTTCTAGCTTGCCGAGATAGAGGTATACCTGTTCTTGGGCAAGTTTTGAATATACCGAAGCATGTGCCGAACCAGCGACATCTGGCAGCTTGGCTATTTGTGAGGACGCAACTCGAATCCGGTCGTAGCCTTTTTCCCGTTTATCTAGTTCAAGAAAAACGCTGTTGTCTCGAAGTTTTACCAGCAAGCCATTGAAGCAGTCTTGGTCAGAGCGAACGACATTCAAGACAGCTCTACGTTCGCCGCATCCTTTTCGCCAGCTTGGTTCTTGATTGAAGACACGTTTGTATCCTTTTACTAACACTGGATAGGCATTAGATGATAGGTTCGGCTGCTTTTGGCGCTGTTGCTGATCGATCAAGCTGCCATACACAGCAACAGTAGTCATAGGATCTCGCAGCGAACTGCGTCTAACTTTAATCAGAACAGACTTCTTCTACTTCTTTACTTCTTCTAATACCTCCTTGAAAGCTTCGGCAAGTTTTTGAGTTGGCGTTTTTGGCTTGTCGGGCTTCTTGGGATTATGAACGGTGATGAATATCCAAATTGCGACAAGAAATAGGAGTGGAAAGACAGCAGGCATGGTAGATATCGATTTTCAGGAGAGTAAACATTACTCTGGTCACCTACTAACTTTAGTGACCTACTATACTACCGACGACTATGATTTGAACTAGCTGATTGTTGAAGACACAGGGTTTCAGCTCTCTTAAAGTTCACTTGTAAGCCGTTGAGAGTATATATCGGAGAATAACTTGATCTGGTTCTTCTGCGATAGAAAAAAGCATTAGCTTTCCAGAGCTTAGGAATTAAGACGATATGCGAATTAAGTTGTTCCTTTATATGTGGTCAAAAGATAGATTTATAGTTTTGGCCTTTTATGGCAAGCATACGTGGGCTTAGCGTTTTTGAGCTATGTATCAACTCAGCCATGTATGAAGTAAGCAAGTTAGGAAGAACTTTATTATATTATCCGTGTGTCTGCGTTTCTTTTCTGTATTTTCTCTAAAGGTATGTCGACATAAGATTTTAGCGGCTACGTGCCGTCATCACCCTGTTCCACTTCTTCTTCTCAAACTGGCCGACCGTTACTCGGAAGCGAACTGCTGCAATTTCATCCGGCGCTAGCGAGAAGGCACTCGTAACCACGCCGCCGCCTGCGCGGGCACCGCCTTCCACTGGCCCTCCGACAAACTGCTCGCTCTCTAGCAGCGGCAGGCACTCCTCATCGGCTGCGGACATGGGCGATCGCACAAATCCAGACGCATCACCGTCGAAGGCTAGCGCCGCACCTTCTTCCGGCAGCGCACCCGGCCCAGAATATTCAATACTCTCTGTTTGCAGAATGCTCGGGCGACGCAGCGGATCGCACAGGACTGCATTACTCACCGTCAGAGACGTGGGGTTGTAGACATACACTGTGTACTCCACCTCGTCACCAGGAGCAAGCGCAATCTGTTCTTCTACTAGGCCCACTGGCAGCTCGCCATTTGTCTCGTCAAACAATAGATTGTCAGACGAATCGCTTGCCTGGTCAAAGAATCCCGTGATTGGAGCGTTGACACCGTTACGTGCGATCGCGGTAATCCGCTTGACCACTACCAGCGAACCGACAGACGTAAAAGGTAGACAAGCAGACGCTTCAAAATCTCGAGCGCCGCTGGCAGATAGAGAGAGGGTTCGAGCTGCTGGTCCAGCATTTCCACTACTGTCTAATGGAATGATGAAAGCATTATCTGAAAACCGGCTGAAGTTACTGCCGGAGCTGACAAAGAGATTGCCGAACAGATCGAAGCTGATATCTTCTACATCGTCAATTTGTTCACCACCGGAGGTAAAGATGCCCTTTTCTTCTAGTTCACCTGTTACGGGATCGATGGTGACGAGGACTTGAGCTGAAGTTTCTCTAGGCGTGTTTGGACCTCGGTTGGCGACGCCATAAATAACGTCACCAGGGAAAGGAAATCCCATCGGTGAGATGGCTATACCATCGATACTGTTGGTGTCGGGCGGAAATTCTGAGAGCGGGATTTGAACTAGCCCAGTGACTGAACTAAGTCCTGTAGATTGACCGGTTTCGGGATCGGTAGTTAAGAATGCTTCAACCAAGACATTGTTTAGCGACCCTCCCCTTTTAGAAACACCCAGCAGCCTAGTTTGATTGGCAGATTCTTCGTCAATCGCGATCGCATCAAAATCAAAGTAGGGCGTCAGAAACCCCAAAGACGTAAAGACGCCGGTTTCTGGATCAACTCGGCCAATCTCGTTGCCATTAGCAGCGATTAGTTCGTTGAACGCGGGACGAGCAGTGAGCGCTTCAACGTCATTGATGGTGGTGCCATCGGGCCGACGGACGGTTTCGAGGGCTTCGGCGAGGCTCTGTGCGAAGTCGATGCGCACTAGGGTATCGGGGAAGGAAATGCCGCCATCGCCATCGCCGGGCGGGTTGTTATCGGCGATCGCATAGCAGATCTGGCCGTTGCCATTGTTACTCTGGGCCTTTGCTGTGGGCTGATAGCCAATAACAGAGAGCAGAGCCATCGTGCCAGCAACCGTACCAGCCGTTAGTCGGCTCGCAAATCGATGGGCCGATCGACTAATCGATCGACGAGGGTTAGAAGAAAATCGAGCGGCAATCATAGGAGCACAGGAAGCAGCAAAAAGTCGTGAGGTTAGCGGGTTCATAGCATGACAAAAAGTAAGGGCTCTACTCGATCTGCAAATCGTCTTCTTGTTCTTCGATAATAATGTCCAAACCACGAGCATCTAAGAAAATGAATTCCACCCGGCGATCGCGCGCATAGTCCACCACATCTGGCACCGTAGAAATTAGCTGAGTCTCACCAAACGAGCGAATCCGCAGCCGCTCAGGAGCAACGCCCCGCTGTAGCAGATAGTCTCTAGCAGCAAGCGCTCTTCTTTCTCCTAATGCCTGGTTGTAGTCATTGCTAGCACGCGGATCGGTGTGCCCTTGCAGCTCTAGCGTTAGCGTCGGATATTGCAGCAGCGCTGCCGAGACCTGGTCCAGGATATCTGCACTCGCCGGGCTAATGAAAGACTTGTCTAGAGCAAAGTGAATATTGCGAGGAATTCGTAAGACAATCTGTTCATCTGGTGGCAGCGGCGGCTGTTCAATGATTTCCTCAGTTACCTCACCCGGCAGCAGCGGCTCCTGGCAAACCGGATCAAAAGAGACAGCACCGGCAGCGGGGGGGAGACTTTCACCCACAATTGCGACCGGAGACGGTTCAGAGGTGCCATAGCGCAAGTCAGTTGCGATCGCACTCACCTCCGTCCCCGCCGCTACTTCCACCGCCGCGCTAAAGCGACCGTCATCGCCCACGTCCACCGTCGTCAGTAAATTGCCAAGGGTGCCATAGTTACGATCTTGCTTGGAAGAAATCTCGTAAATCCCAATTTCAGAACCCGGATCGGCGTAGCCGGTTACCGTACTAACGCTCTCAAAAGGAAACGTGTAGGCATCAAACTCAGGCGCATTAATCGCTGCATTTGCAGAGTCGCGGCGGCGCTGACCAGAATTACGAGGCGGATTGGGGCCATCGGCAAACTGATAGTCAGAAACGCGCACGTCATCGTTATAGACCAGATCAATGCTGAGGCCGTTTAGCCCCCTGAAGAAGTTGTTGCGAACCAGGTTTTGACGACTGCGCGGATAGGAAACAATCGCCACTCCCGGTCCTGGCTGATAGGCAATATAGTTGTCCGTCACCTGGTGCTCGCTACCCATTAGCGAAACCGCAGGACTGCGGAACCGCCGCCCGTTAAAGCGAATGTCATTTTGATAGATTTCAGCCGTGCCCATAGGCTTGAACATCGCCACGCCGCTGCCGTCATTGGCACACACCAGATTGCCAAAGATCTGAGAGCCCTCGATATCACCTTGCAGGTAAATTCCGTCCGGCAGACCCCGCAGGCCATTGCCAATCACGGTATTTTCAGTCACGATCGTGTTCCTAGCTAGATTGCCAGTAACGATGCCGCTACTTTCGTGATATTCAATTCTGTTGCGCTGAACCGTTGTGTTAACGGCATTAAAAATAGACACGCCAAAAGCAGACATCTCTTCTGGAATCGGAATGCCCCCCGCCGGAGAAACCCCCAGCCAGTTGTCTGTAATCACTACCCCTTCGGGCGCTTGATCGATTTCGCTTTCGGTCAGTCGGAGCGTGTTCGCAGAGGTACGAGATCTATCAAAAGCGTTCGGGCCGATATGAGAGATAAAGATATCAGCAGGCGGCGTCGAAGCCGTCAGCCGGTGAATAGACGAAAATCCATACAGGCTTAGCCCTTTGATCGTGACCTGATTAGCGGTGATCGTCAGACCGCGAAAGACCTCTGTGCCCGCACTCGGCGTAATCGAAACCGCAGGTACTGGCACTGGTACCGCCGCTGGTTCTTCAGAAACTCCACCATAGCCGGGCTGAGTCGTGCCATCAATGGTCAACCCCGGTGCCGCAATCGTCGGCAGCAAGTCTGTTAGCTCAATGCGAGTATCGCCAGGCATCGCAAAGCTGATCTGAGGAGCAGGGCTCGGCGTCACCAGCGCTGCTTCTACTTGACTGAGCGCAGTAAGCGGTAAGGTGCCATTGACAATCTCAATGGCTTCTCGCAGGGTGAGGTTCTGGTCGGGGGCGATTGGACCGTCTAGATCGCTGTTGACTGTGACATTGACAATCGGTAGAGCAATAGAGGGTAGGGCAACAGAGGGCAGAGCAATAGAGGCATCGCCTGCTTGGGCGATCGCAGGTGAGGCGATCACACTAGCTAGCCCACCCGCTAGCGCACTGACTAGCGTACTGACTAGCGTACTGAGCACTACCGCACTCAAAGGTAGACGAGCAAGAAGTTGTTCTATTCGATACTGTTCTGTTTGACCTTGTTCTATTCGACCTTTTGTCTTATTTAGTTCTTTGAGTTTGTTGATCAGTTCGCTGTTCATTGTTTTTCCTCACCTCCTTGGTTTCTCTTAATTACCACAGTCCGCGAATGGGCTCAGCTGGCAGCGGTTCAATCGGTTCAATCGGTTCAACCGGAGGCAGCATCGGCAGCGGCGGTGTCACAGGAATGACAGTCGGCGCTTCAAACTCTCTATTCTCACAGGGATCAACGCCGCCCGCGATTGGATCGGTATCTTCAGGGCAGAGGCTAGAAATTGGAATTGCATCCTCAGGGCCAACCAGCGCTTCAGTCTCCTGCTCCGCGCCCACATCCTGCAAGCCAAAGCCACCTAGCAGCTGATTCACCTTGAAGGTTGCCGCTAGATAGAAGCCGCTATCGTCTCGGCGTCCCCCTTGAAAGCTGCGATCGTCCGCTACGCCAAAGCCATAGCCGACACCCAGCCTTAGATCTGGCGTCACGTAGTAACCTGTCTCTACCGCCAAAGCCGTTTCTTGATAGTTCACAGACGGCTGCGCAATATAGCGAGCTTCTCCCGCGACATCCCAGCGATAGCCCAGTCTATAGGCTGCTCTTAGCTGTGCTAGGTGAATCGTATTAGAGACATTGTTCAAGCCTACCGTGCTCAGATCAGCGTTAGTGCTTCTAAGCGCGTACTTGCCGTAGAGCTCCCAGCGGAACGTTGGTGCAACAATCGCCTCGGCTGAGAGCGTGTGTTCGGTGATAGTGTCTGACCCTGGCGTATTGATCGTCGTGGTCGGGTTGGTCGCATATTCGTAGCTCAGCAGCCCGTTGAAGAAATCACTGTTGGGATTGCGATAGGCCAGACCGATCTTGGCGCTGCTGGTATTGCCGAATCGACCGGAAAGAGTTTGGTTGGCATAGTTAGCCTGCTCGTATCGGGCTAGGGCGGTGAGCGATCGCGTCACCTTACCCGCCAGCGCCGCCGTGATTACCGTATTGTTATCACCGCCCTGATTATCTCGATATTCAGCCCGCGCACTCGCCTGAAAAGCAGGATTATCCAAATACTCTAGCCCGACCGAATAGGTGCTGCCTGGCAGCAAACCTAGCGCCGACGCCGACTGACCTACTGCGTACGGCTGAGAGAATCGCTCGCCCGTCTCGACTAGGCCCAAACCCTGGCCGACAATGCGCTCATAGCCAAGATCCACATTTAGACCCGGTGCCAGATTCACCCGGTGATTGAGCCCTAGTGACCCCTGCCCTCTGACGCCATCGAACCCGCTGAGTACTGAATAGCGACCCGTGAGCTGAGTATTATCAGAAAAATCGTAGTCAAGCAGCGTATCTAACGTAGTGATAGAGTCAGGCGCGACATCGCTATCGCCAAAGAACTGCTGAGCGAGCCGGACAGTGACTTCTGGCAAGACATACCAGTCGAGCCCCACAATCGTGCGACTAGGATAGAGGGGATCTTCGTCGCCGCTGAGGTTAAGCTCGTTCTGGGCGCGAAAGTCTAGGCTGCCAGTGATCGGAACAGTAAGACCAGACACTAGCTGACTGCCAGAGAAGTCTAAGTTGCCAGCTCTATCATTGCGATCGCGATACAAATAAGACAAATCCAGCGTCGCTGGGCCTACCTGCTGCTGCACCCCAGCGCGGATCGTCGTCAGCGTATTGTCTACCGTCACGCCCTGCTCTGGGAAAAAGCCCCGATTTGTCAAAGCGCCAAAGCCTGTCAGCACCTGCGGCGTAGTGCCGTCGTTTTCTTCTCGGTCATACTGAAACTCTAGCAGCGTGTTTGAGCCTAGCGCGGCGCTCACCTCACCACCATACCGAGTTTGCCCCGCTCTAAAGCTGCTCGTCGCCGCGTTCGAAAAGCCTTCATCTGCCTGACGATAGTAAGCCCTGCCGACAATGTTATCGGTGAAATCGCTGCGGGCTTCTAGCCTGAAAGCAGAGCCATCCGCATTGCTATTCGGCGTGCCGCTAAGAGAGGACTGAGCGTATTCGCCAATCAGCTGAGCGCGATCGCCCAGAGAAACTAGCGCGTCTACTCCATAGAGCGTAAAGTCTCGAACATTGTCGCTTTCGGTCACCACCGACGCCCCAATCCAGCTAGGCGACTCTAGATCGTACGAAAAGTTGTACTGCACTCGACCGCCGTACAGCTCACCGCCGCTGTCTTGACCATCCACCTGATAGGTCGCCACGATTCGCCGCACCAGCGCCGGACCAAATGGATTGGAATCCACCGACTGCACTGGCTGATTGAACAGAATTGCCCCACGGCTATAGTCAATTCGATAGTCTGCCCCCCGGCTCAGCGGAATCCGCTCGATCACCGTGCCCGGTCGATTGAACTCTTCTACTTCAATAAAGATTTCTTCACTACCGGCAAACACCAGCGGATTTGAGAGAAAGTAAAATCCACTCGTACCATCGGGAACAATCGTGTCTCTTTGAAACGGACGAATGTTGTTGGCATACATCGCCGTCAGCTGCAGCCCGCTATTCTCACCGCCGATGGTGTAATTTCCCATAAAGCCGTGGAGCTGGCGGCTAGTAGCACTAAATAGCTGCGAAGAACGAGAGAATTCGTTCGTGCTGTAATCGCCCCACATAAAGAAGTTCGGATCGGCAGCCGGAGAGCTGGCATCCTGCTGTAGCCGCACATATACACTGTCCGAGGACGGCGTTAGATGGTCATTAGTCGAGCTGTCGCCATAGATCTCATAGGTACAAAATTCCTGCTGAACATCCTGGTAAAGCCGATTGCCATCGCAGCGCTCGTTTAAGGTGCGATCGCTGTTATAAGCCCCGGTGATCAGCCAGTTACCAATCGTGCCCGTTGCAAATATCGACGCATCCGCATCAAACGAATACTCACCAATATCATCCGGGTTCAAAAAATCTCGGAAGCTGCCGCCAAAATCAGTCGCCGAGTTGCCATAGCGCAAATCGATTACGCCCGTCACCAGCGAAGGCCGCAGCGGCGTAATAAAACTCACGTCAGCGTAGTCTTCAATTTCTCGAACGCCGTTTACCAGGTTGCGCTCTAGCGGCAGCGGCGTTTGAGAGAGCAGATCGTCACGAGCCGCTGCCGCTCGCACCGTTACCCTTTGCGCATCCAAACTAGAACGCAATTCCGCCTCAAATTCCCCCCGACGAGCCAGCGTCTGAAATCCAGCTCGATCGATATCGTAATCTGCGCCGATAAATTCACCAGCGCTCGTCGTCAGAGTAACCACGATATCGTTATCGAGTAGATTGCCCTGGGCGTCGGTAATCGATCCAGCCAGCTTCAGCGTAGAGCGTCTATCGGCGGCGACTAATGCACCGTTGGTTGGCGCTATTTCAATCCGATAGAGATCCTCTAGCAGCAGGGGATCAGGGACCTGGCGGATCACCGTTTCGTCAATTTCGCCAAGCTGTTCACCCTGAATGCGCTCGTTGATTACTTCTGTCCGTAATGGGAAAGGGGGCGCGATCGCCGGGTCATCACTCTCGGTCAGCTCGTCTAGCGCCTGAGCAATCTCTAAACTGCCTTCATCAGCACCGCCTTCATCAGCACCTTTATCAAAAGCACTACCTTCACCAAAAGCACTACCATCATCAAAAGCAGCATAGGCAGTATTATCAACAGCCAGTTCTGGCTCTTCTAGCCCGTGCAGCAGGCTACTCAGCCGTCTGTTGGAATAAGCCGTCGCTGCCGTCTTATCCGACGTTTTATCTATCACCGCAGATGGCAGCATCAGATGATTCGACTGGGCTAGCGTAGAAACACTTTCAAACGATTCACCCCCATCAACATTTTCAGCTTCGCCAATATTTTCAGCTTCGTCAGTATCTTCGGCTTCAGAGATATTTTCGACTTCAGAGATATTTTCGACTTCAGAGATAGTTGCCTCTGCAAAAGCAGGCACTGCTGCTAGGCAAACGGCTGGCATAGAGGCTAATAAGCCCAAACTTACACTAGTGTAGTCAAACCGATTCAAACGTTTTTTTGAACGCATGACTTACGTTTCTCCTTCACCGAATGTGGGCGTTACTGCAAAATTCATTCGAGCAAGACCGCCAGGTGACAGGCGAACCAGTCTGGACTGGCTATTGTCCTCAACTCGAAACAGATTAGGAGCGAGGGTATAGCCGGTTAAACTGCTCAAATCCAGCGCCCCGACTCGATTACCCGAAAGCACATTGCCCATAGAAAATAGACCATTGGGATCTGTGATAATTCGATTGCCGTTATCCATATAGATGACGGCATTAGGCAGGCCCGGTTCACCCGGCTGCTGATGCCCGTCAAAATTTTTATCAACAAATACTCGGCCTAGAATTGTGCCGCAATCAGATAAAATGCCGCTGCCTATTGTCAGCCGAAAGGTATCATCAGCATCGTCAAACCTGTCAGCAGAAACCACCGCAGTATTCACGCCGTTTCCTCTGAGGGCGTCTGGCGTCAGTACCGCAGCGTATACAACGTTTATCTCCTGGTTAGCAGGTAATCCTATGTCCGAGGTCAGAATAATCTCTCTACCGTTCGATTCCACTGCTAAAGGGAAGTTGGCATCGTTGAGCACGGCAGAAACCGACCCCTCTACAAGCTGCAGGCCAAGCGGTAGAGCATCTACAATCCTAAAATTGCTATCGGCATCAGTCAGCCCTTCATTACGAATCAGCAGCCGATAAACAACAATATCACCTGGCTCGGCAGTCGACTTATCTGCTGACTTGAACAAACCTAGCCCGAGCGTATTCTGACCGGCTGTTGCTGCTAGCGGATAAGTAACAACATTAGAAGGCTGGTCTGTGCGAAAAGTCTCATCGCCTATGGGATTACCGCCAGGTGCTTCGTAGCGAACCGTTGCCTGGTTCGGCACTGGGTTGACAATGGGCTGGGCGATCGCGCCAGCAATCGTCACGCCATATATAGAAAAGCTGAGCAAAAGACCAAGAGCAGCGAAGCAGCCAAACCTAAGCCAGCGCGCCAGTCGTCCCCCGCTTTTCGGATGGCAAATCATGCGAGGAGGCCCCATTTTGATAAACATTCCACACAACCAATCAACAAAGGCAACCTTGATCAGAGCGAACTGATCGCTGGCTGGAGAAACAGGCATTTACACAAAGAGCGGTCAATAACGGTCCGCTTTGCGAAAACTCGCATCCGTGTTTGTACCTATTATTTTCTGGTTGAATGATTATTACACCGTCGATTGCGCGAAATCAATCCTGAGTAGAGACACAACGTAACATTTGATGCATAGCTGATACCGCATTTTCTACGTAGTTTTTGACAGATAGCTGCTTCGGAAAGCCAACCTGTGTAGGCACATGAGGAACCATCGGCACTTCATGCACAGTCTGCCAACAGCAACAAGTGTTCAGAACCCCGGACCTTAAGAAAAACTTATCTGTCCACAATCTATGACTTAGCGCAGGCGGCGCTTGTGATTTTCATAGTTGCCTTCCGTAGGCACGGACGTTCTAAAGAGTGGCCATCAAAAGCGACTGTCATCCAAAAGCTTTTGTCGAAAACAAGTCCTTACTGATAGCTACAGCTTTATGACTACTGCTACGCTGACGTTTGCCTGTAGAAATTCTTTTAGTAATGCGATGGTTTCTCCTAGAAACAACTTGCAGCAGACACTGCGCTCCCGCTATGCGGCATCTATAGACCGCAGCTAGAAATCTTCTAACTATCGCTCTTCGCTAGCAAAGGCAGTACAGATAGGGCCGTTAGTAGCAGCAGACAGATCACAAGCGGGCCACTATCACCGCCTTCTAAAGCCATCGCGCCAGTTACGCCTAGCCAGGTGTAGGCCAGCGTACCTGGAATAATGCCAATGAGCGTACCTAGAGCATAGGCGCGAATGGGGACCGGAGTTAGTCCAAAGGCGAAGTTGACCACATTGAACGGAGAGACGGGCGAGAACCGAACGGTCAAAACACAGAGTAGAGGCTTCTTACATAGCTGACTGTTGAGCTGCTTAAATATGTTTCTTTGAGATATGGACTTGTGGGAAAACCGGGTTTTGAACCAGTCAGAAAGCAAGTACCGGGCTAGGCAGAAAGCTGCGATCGCACCCAGACTTGCCCCGATCACCGACCACAGCGCCCCCCACCACAGCCCATACACCGCCCCGCCCACAACCACCAGCAGCGTCCCCGGTACCCCCATCGCATTAGCCACCACATGAGCCAACAAAAACAAGCAAACGCTGCCGTGTCCCGCCCCTTCAAAAAATTCAGTCAGCGCCATTCGATCGAAGAGCACCGCCAAGAAACGACCGCCACCCATCGACAAACAGACTGTCAGAGCAGCGGCAATAATCAACAGGCTCCAGGTTTTTCTACTAAGTCTCACAAGTCAAAGTGTAGCGGCAGGGTTGAAGCTGACCGAATAATAAAACGTAGGAATTGCCAAACTTGACTTTCAGCAAAAACAAGCAAACGAATCTAGGCCATATCAGTACTGGTTTCTTCAGCCTCAGGAACAGAAGCGTTGAGCGCCTTCTTCGCAATTTTGGCAATGTACAGAGAAATGGCAACGATTGTGACAAAAATCAAGATCTTGATAGTCCAGTCGATAATCGGATTCGATGGAGCCTCACCCGTCCCGAGCATGGCCACATCACCAATCAAATAGCCCAGATACACATACATGATAGTGCCAGGGATAATGCCAGTCGTGCCAATCACATAGTCGCGCAGCGAGACCTTAGTCAGACCCAAAGCATAGTTCAACAGATTGAATGGAAACGCCGGAGACAGGCGGATTAAAAATATTAGCTTTAGACCTTCTTCAGCGATCGCAGTATCCAAAGCCTTGAAGAACTTTTTTTCCTCCACCTTCTTCGCAATCCAATCGCGAGCCACAAACCGGCCCACCAAAAACGCTGCCGTCGCACCTAGCATCGCGCCAATAAAAACTAGAATCGAACCCTTGACTACACCAAAGACAAACCCCGCCCCTAACGTAACGATAGAAGCTGGCAAGAACGCCACCGTTACCACAACGTATGTCAGCACAAATACAATCGGCGCAATCGGACCCAGGCCGTCAATCCACTCAACTACACCAACTAGCGCCTGTTGAATCTGACCCGCAAAGGCAAACGGACCGCTACCCCCGTCCTGCGCTAGAGCAGGCATCACCGAAAACAACAAACTACCCAATATTCCCAAGGTCATCCACTTCCATAATCGAAGAATTCTAGATGTTTGAACAGAATTTTTCACAGACTCTTGAACAGATTCCTGAACAGACATTCGCACAAATTTCATCAGACTCCCCTCCTAAATGTAATAAAGAACAATCAAACCAGATCAAACTCCTACTTTTGACTTCTTACAACAGCGCTCCTACAACAGCGCTCCTCCACAGCTAGAACCGCTTCCTGCCGTACAGCCGTAGCAATAGGGACGGGTTGCCACCTGCTCTACTACATCCAAAGAACCTGCTTCTATCAAAGCACTCAAAGTCAGTGCCTTTCCAGTCGGCAGCTTAGCAGGCAGCGCCTCCATCTGATTAAAATCGCAGTCATACACATTGCCTAGATAGTCCACAGACAGCTCATTGCGACACATCAAGTGGTCCACGGTACTAGCATTGTGATGCTCGGCCAGAAACTGTAGGTAGGGTTGGTGTAGCTGACGATGCTGCAGCTGAAACTTCGTTCGACCGATCGGCAGATTTGTAATCGTAAACAGGTCATTAAAGACAATGCCAAAGTGCTCGTACAGATATGCGCTATAGTCCGCCTGTAGCCCTGTTTGAGGCGGCGTCAGCGAAAAGTTTGTATCCTTTGGAACGGGCGGATTGTAGACCAGGTCCAGGCGTAGCTGCGGATCGTGGCCATAGCCCAATTCATTCAACTTTTGAATTGCGCGAATAGACTCGTCGTAGACGCCTTTGCCGCGCATCGCATCGACATTATCTTCTAGATAACAAGGCAGCGACGCCACCACATGCAGATGATGCGCCGCGAAGTACGCAGGCAAATCCTCATACCCCGATTCAAAAAAGATAGTGAGATTCGAGCGCACGATCACTTCTTTGCCCTTTGCTCTAGCGGCTTCTACAATCGGGCGAAAGCCATTGTTCATTTCCGGCGCACCACCCGTCAAATCTACCGTCTTGATCTGATCGAAGCGATTAACTATTGTCAGGAGCTGCTCGCACACTTCTGGCAAAAGCTCCTCAGTCCGATGTGGACCCGCTTCCACATGGCAGTGGCTACAGGCGAGATTACATCGTCGGCCTAAGTTGATTTGTAGCGTTGTGATGGACTGCTTTGACAGCGGCGAGCCTAGCGCCTTTTCAAATGAGACTATTTCAGATGGGATTAGCTGAGCAGGACGAGTTTGAACCATAACCTTTGAATAGAGCAGTAAAAGCAATCTAGCGAATGTGAGGAAATCACCTTGAGTCAGTCTCTATTAAAAGCTATTGGCCTGTAGAAGCCTGAGATTTTAATTAGAAGTGGAGAATTTGTCGCTGAGTCTAGCAGTCGGCGACCAACTCACTAACACTTGAGCTATCTATCAGCGTTTCCTCAGAATCCTTGCGTATTGTAAAGATACGGTAGCTACAAGCTCCAAATCATCCTTCTAATGACGCTGCTCATGAAACCCGTCGCCGATCCAAATTCTATTCAGTTCCGGATAACGGTAGGCGTGGTGCTAGCGTCTGTGATTGGCATTAGCGGTTTTACAGGATGGCTGAACCTGCGAATGCGGCAAATTTTGGTCGATAGCCACAAAGACAATGCCTTGATGATTGCCAACCGGCTAGGGCAAGACGCCGACCTCTATAGAGAATCAATGGTAGTCAAGGAGGCGCTGGATAAGGCAATTGACTACAGAGAGGAACCAGATATTGCAATTTGGGTAACTGATAGCAGCGGTAAAGTCATTGCCGAATCGGACACGCTTTCGATGGGGTCGTGGAAGATCAATAGCTTTGCTGACCAGATTATGGAGAAGGTGACCGGCAAACAGGGGCTAGAAGTATTTCGGCTGCAAAATCGTCATCTGGTCACCTGCGCCAGTCCACTGGAAATCGACGGCGAGCTGGTTGGTGAGCTCTACGTGGTCGATGAAATTACAGAAGACAGTCAGAGCCTGGCGCAGATTACTCGGACGCTGGCGCTCTCTAGCGTGCTGGCAATTGCGGTGGGCGCGATCGCAACTTCCCTCTACATCAACCGCGCCCTGCGTCCCATCCGCAAACTGAGCCGCCTAGCTGGAAACATCTCCGCCGAGAACCTAGCCGACACCCGCCTAGAATTCGATCGCGCCCCCACCGAGGTCCAAGAGCTAGCCCAAACCTGCAACACCATGATCTCTCGTCTCTCCGCCGCCTGGGATCAGCAGCGTCGATTCGTCAGCGATGTCTCCCACGAACTACGTACGCCGCTCACCCTAGTCCACGGTTATTTACAGAGCACCCTTCGCCGTAGCAGCAACCTTACCCCTCCCCAAAAAGAAGGGCTTGAAATTGCCGCCGCCGAAGCTGATCGGACCATTCGCCTGCTTCAAGACCTGCTCGATCTCGCCCGCGCCGACGGCGGCCATCTCCGATTTCAAGTCGAGCGCGAGCCCCTAGACGACATCACCCAGGAGGTTATCGAGATGTGTCATTACGCTACTGGTCGAATCCACTCAGAGCTAGAGCCGGTAACTGGCCTTGTCGATCGCAACCGGCTCAAGCAAGTGCTCATCAACCTAGTCGACAATGCGCTCAAGTATTCAGCAGCCAACGAACCGATCACAGTAACGCTCAAGCAAATCGGCAATCAGGCTCACATAGAAGTCAAAGACACAGGTCGAGGAATTCCATTTTGCGATCTCAATAAAATATTCGATCCGTTTTACCGAGTAGACGAAGATCGCTCACGGGCGACCGGTGGCACTGGATTGGGCCTATCAATCGTCAAAACCCTGGTAGAAGGTATGAACGGCACCCTCAAGGTACAGTCCAAGCTAGGCGAAGGCAGTGTCTTTACAGTGTCTCTGCCAACCTAAGTGACAAAGCAGCAGCGATCTAACGATTATCTGAAGGAGCGCTTAAAGCAAGAACGCTTCTGGTATAAGAAGGAAACACGCGCCTTAAAACAGTTCTATGACTATCTACCTGCTTACGTAAGGAGACTCTACTCATGCCCGAGGGAACCGCCCGCATTCTGATTGTAGAAGACGAGGAAAAGCTAGCGAAGTTTGTGCAGCTGGAGCTGGGCTATGAAGGCTATGAGGTAATTGTCGCTAACGATGGATTGAGCGGACTGATGGCCGCTAGAGACAGTGAGCCAGATTTAGTCCTACTTGATTGGATGATGCCTGGGCTAACAGGCGTCGAGGTCTGTCGGCGGCTAAGAGCGACTGGGGCAATGATGCCAGTTATCTTGCTAACGGCCAAAGATGGCATTGAAGACAGGGTCGCAGGATTGGATGCTGGCGCAGATGACTATGTCGTCAAGCCGTTTAGCATTGAAGAGTTGCTAGCTAGGGTCAGAGCCCACCTGCGACGCAATCAGCCCGAAGATCCAGAGGCATTTTTGTTTGCCGATCTGAGTCTCAATCGTAAGACTAGAGAAGTGAAGCGGGGCGATCGCCCTGTCCCACTCACCGCCAAAGAATTCGATCTGTTGGACTATCTGATCTCGCATCCCAAACAGGTGCTGACACGCGATCGCATTCTCGAAGAAGTCTGGGGCTACGACTTCATGGGCGACTCGAACATCATCGAAGTCTATATCCGCTACCTCAGACTAAAGCTAGAAGCCGAAAACGAAACCCGCCTCATCCAAACCGTCAGAGGCGTCGGCTACGTCATGCGCAGCTAAGCCCAGCGACTATTCTTCAGCGTAGGTTTCATCGATGTAGCACCACAGCCAATCTTCTCCAGGTTCAAAAGATTGAATGATCGGATGATTGGTCTGATCGAAATGCTTTTGGGCGTGCTTGTTCTTGGAGCTGTTGCAGCAGCCCACATGTCCGCAGGTTCGGCAAAGTCGTAGGTGAACCCAGCTATCACCTATTTTCAGACACTCTTCACAGCCTCTAGCACTTGGGGTAACAGCCTGAATTTGATCGGTATGCGTACAGGTCGAGCTAGGCATGGCTATTCCTTTATGAGTAAATCATTCCAAAAAATCAGACGAGCAGAAGTTAAGCGCTAAGAAATCGGCAGCGACACCGTAAAGCAAGTCCGCCCAGGGACCGAGTCCACCATGAGTGTACCGCCATGACGATTCTCAATAATTCGCCGCATGACATCCAATCCTAATCCAGTGCCTTTACCCATAGGCTTAGTCGTGAAAAAAGGCTCTAGAATTCGATTTTTACTCTCCGACGGGATACCGGGGCCGTTATCTTCTATCTCTACGAGAAGCCGATCGGCTTTCTCACAGGTGCGCACTGTGATCGTCGGCTCCGTTCCATCTGGAGTGCCTTCATTCAGCGCATCAATAGCGTTATCAATTAGATTTGTCCAAACCTGATTGAGTTCGCTGCCATAGGCCATGATCGGCGACAGTGACTGGTTATAGTGCCGCTTTACCTTGATGCCATGCTTGAGCTTGAAGGCAAATAGGCGCAGAGTGTCTTCAATGCCATCGTGAATGTTGATCTTTTGCTGAGCAGCTCGGTCCATGTACGAATAGGACTTCATCGACTGAACCAAAGTGGAGATGCGATCGGCCCCCTCTAGTCCGCTTTGAATCATATTCATTACGTCAAAAGAGAGCGCTAGCCAGCGGATACCCATATCTCTCATTTCGGTCGGGTCATCTCGCCAAGGGTTCATGAGAGTATCTAACGTAGTCGGATCGACTTCTCCAGCGGCTAAGGGCTCAGCCAGCTCCCAGGCGTTTTCTACCCCATAGTCTTCTAGCCAGTCTGTGAGCGCAGCTTCAAGGTCACCCTGCACTATCGGATCGTTCTTGGGGTGGGTGATCGCCTCAAAGCCGCGATCGCGCTCCTCTAGCCATTTCTCAGTTTGAGCTTCATCCGCCTGATTTTGGCCATAGACCAGATTCATCCGCTGTAGCTCTAGAACCGCAGGCTTAATGTCCTTTAGCACCCGCACAAGAGCGGCAGCAGGATTGTTCAATTCGTGAGCGAGCCCCGCCGAAAGGGTACCGAGCGCCGCCATCTTTTCTCGGCTTTGAACAAAAGATTCCAAGCCTCTTAGTCGTTGGCTGACCGTGCGAAAAATGTCTTTTTCAAACTCTCTACAGCTATGGACCAAATTAAGGAAATCAAGACAGTCAAGCCGGTAAAGATCCGTAGCAATATCAGCGGTCAGCGTCACGGGCACAAAGTCTTCAGTCAGCGCCTGAATCTCTCCAAAAAAAGAGGGGCTTTCGTGCCGACCAACCGGCATATCAACGCCCTTGCTTAGTCGGCTGACGGTGATCTGGCCAGTGGTTTGAATGAAAAAGCCTTGAGAGGGAGCGCCCTCTTTGACCAGGACTTCACCGGGGGCAAGCTGGATATGTTCAGCGCGATCGCATATCCATTCCAACCGCTCAGGCGGCAGCTTCTCAAAAGGTTTCATCCGCGACAGCGATTCTGAACAGAGCATAATGCTCTCCCTATAATCAGTTTTTGACAATCAGCCAGTTACGATACTAAAGGTTCGAGTTTAGTCAATATATCGGGACAATGCGAATAACGTTCCATAGAGATTTTTCAAGATCTTCTTTCGTAAGATCTCCAGCAAAGGCTAGAACATTCTTACCAGCGTTGTAAGCATCATTTATCGAAGCATTATCGCGATACATAGACTAGCTCCGCTGTTGCCAATATTTCTTGACGCCGAATCCAGTTGTGACTTTCTTCAATAGCCGCCTTTGTCATGAAGTCTATTTTGCGATTGAAGATATTTTCTAGCTCCTCTTTCATATCAACAATTTCAAAACCCCAGTGATGATCAGGTGCGAACTTGACCATCACATCTACATCGCTATCATCACGAAAATCATCGCGTAGGATGGAGCCGAATAGGTAGAACTCGTCAATTTTCCAGCGGGTGCAGAAATCGGCGATCGCATCTTTAGGTAGTGCGATCGCTGTCTCACAGGGCTGAAATCCCGAAACTCGTATTTCTGGCATTCTACTCTCTCTCTACTATCCTGCCTTTATTCTATCGAAAAGCGTCCATCGCACTCACTACCTACAACTCGCTTTCTCTTGCAAACGCCACGTAGCTACCGAGTGCGATCACTCCCGTCCCAGTCATAAATCGCTGTCTGACCCGCAGCCTTAGGCTCGCACTTAGCTTTTTGCCAATTGGTCCAGCTAGCGCCATCACAACGAAGCCAGTGCCAGCGTTGAGCAAGACTGTCAGGGTTCCGAATAAAAGAAACTGCGCAAACACAACACCACTAGGATCGACGAACTGCGGAATAAAAGCGAGAAAGAACAAAGCCGTTTTAGGATTCAACACTTCTATAGTAACCCCCTGTAAAAAAGCCTTTCTATAGCTTGTCGTACTCACAGTATTTTGATGAGTAGAAGGCTGAACAAACGGCTCATCGCGACTCAAAATAGTCTTAACGCCTATATAGATCAAGTAGGCAGCGCCCAGATATTTCACAAGATTAAAGGCAACTGCCGAAGCTGCCAAAACAGCCGAGATACCCAACGCCGCTGCAATCACATGAAACATATCTCCTACTAAGGTTCCTAATGCTGAAGCAAACCCCTCCATACGCCCCCTCTCAGACTGCGAGTCATGATGTAGAAAATACCAGGCCCCGGCGTGATTGCCAAAACAAAGGCCGCGCTGAGAAAAAGACCAACCGTTGCTAAGTCAGGCATGTTTAAATTGTCTCCGTATCGCTAAACATGGCTAGATGGCGATGAACAAATTGTACACAGATAGAGCCTTCTCCCACGCCCGAAGCGACTCTCTTGACTGAGCCGTGGCGAACGTCACCGACCGCGAAAACGCCAGGGACGTTGGTTTCGAGTAGGAAGCGATCGCGCTCCAAAGGCCAGGGCACCTCCTCCCCAATATCTGGCCCGGTCCGCACAAAGCCGCGCTGATCGCGCTTCACCACATCGCCTAGCCACTCAGTACTCGGCGTCGCCCCGATAAAGATAAACAGATAGCTCGTGGCCAAAGTCTTCACCTCGCCCGTGCGAGAATCTTCAACCAGCAGCGCTTCTAACCGCTGATCGCCCGTCGCCTCCTTCACGCTGTGAAAAGGCATTACCTCTATATTTTCTGTACTGTCGATCTGCTCGATTAGATACTGCGACATACTTTTGACCAAAGACTCGCCGCGAACCAGCATATTCACCTTTCTAGCGAATTTAGAAAAATACATCGCTGCCTGTCCTGCCGAGTTAGCGCCACCGACGACATACACTTCTTCCCCTTTACAGGCAGGTGCTTCTGTTTTCGCTGCGCCATAGTAAACGCCAGAACCAGTAAACTTTTCAACGCCCGGCACATTCAGCCTGCGCCACGACACGCCCAGCGCCAAAATCAATGCATGGCAGCTAATCTCTTTGCCATCTGACAAGGTGATAATGCGATAGTCGTCTTCAATTCGCAGGTCGGTCGCTGCCTGCGGCGTCAGAATCTCAACGCCAAACCGCTTAGCTTGAGTCACCGCCCGTCGAGCTAAATCATCACCGCTTAGGCCCACTGGAAAGCCCAGGTAGTTTTCGATCCGAGAGCTAGTGCCTGCTTGTCCGCCCGGTGCCTCCCGCTCGATCATGACCGTGTGCAACCCTTCAGACGCACCGTAGACTGCTGCTGCCAAACCGGCTGGCCCACCACCCACAATCACTAGATCATAAAAAGGCTTAGTGGCTTCAGTTTGCAGCCCTAGCTGTTGGGCCATCTCAGTCACGCTAGGCTTCACTAGCTTTGTGCCATCGCCTGTAATCACCAAGGGCAGACAGGCACTGTCCTTAGTAGAATCAGCATATTCCACTAGCTTCTGAGCTTCCTCGTTACTTTCAATGTCGAGCCAGCGGTAGGGAATCTGGTTGCGAGAGAGAAAGTCGCGCAGATCGTGAGAGTCAGAGCTCCAGCGATCGCTAATTACTTTCACGCCTTTAAACTCAGGCTTAAAGCTTGCCTGCCAGTCTTGGAGCATATCGTCCAAAACTGGATAGAGCTTTTCTTCTGGGGGGTCCCAAGGCTTGAGCAGATAGTAGTCTATGTGCGCATCGTTAATCGACTCGATCGCAGCGTTAGTGTCAGCATAGGCGGTGAGCAGGGCTCGCTTTGCCATTGGGAAAATCGCGATCGCCTCTTGCAGAAATGCCACGCCGCTCATTCCAGGCATCCGCTGATCGGCCAAGAACAAAGCCACATTATCACCGCGCAGCTTTAGCTTTTCGGTCGCTTCTAGCGCACTAGCTCCGCTATCAGCTCGCATAATTCGATATTCCGAACCATACTGCTTGCGCAGATCGCGGGCGATCGCCTGTAGCACAGCCGCATCATCATCAATCGTTAAAATGACTGGTTTATCCATAGATACTCCGTTTGATCATGCGAAACAGCCTCTGACAGTTTAGCGAGTAAAAAATAACCATGCGATCCTCCGTAATTTCTCATCAATTGCCAAGGTTTGTATAGTCCAGCAAATGTATATTCAGCAAACAGATCAACCCTATAGCCGCAAAATATAGGCGGCTATAGGGTTGACGCACGGAACCCTTCGGACTTTGCTAGCCTATAGCCTCTAAATCAAAAATCCACGCCAAAAATATATGTGTCGAATACTGGGGTACCTAGGCCCACAAATTTCGCTTGATCAGCTAATTTCTGAGCCTGAGCACTCCCTACTAGTGCAGAGCTATCAGCCCCAAGAAATGAAATCAGCCATCCTCAATGGCGACGGCTTTGGCTTCGGCTGGTACGACCTAGAGCCCACGACGCCTCCATTCATCTATCGTAACGTGCTGCCAATCTGGAACGATCAAAATCTGTCGGACCTGTGCCGGTATGTGCGATCGCACAACATCCTTGCAAATCTGCGCAGCGCAACAGACAAAATGCCCGTCGAAATAAGCAACTGCCAGCCGTTTGCCTACAAGCAGCTCTTGTTCGTTCACAACGGCCTTGTCCAAAACTTCTACAAGTCTCTCTATCGGCCCATTCGCCAGCAGCTCTGTGATGTAGCCTACAACAGTATCAAAGGTCAAACCGACTCAGAGCATATCTTTGCGCTGCTAGTTCATCACCTAGAAACGCAGCCGGGCATTGACCTAGCCGAGGCATTAGCCCAGACAATAGAACAGATTGGGAAAATGGCTGATGCAGCAGCAGTCCATCTCTCTGCCAACATCATCTTGAGTACAGGAGATCGTTTAGTCGCAGTTCGTTTCGACAATCAAGAAACCGCCCCTTCTTTCTATCTGCTCAAGGGCTCAAAGCGCTTTCCATCATCAGTCATACTCGCATCTGAGCCCCTGTTTGAAGACAACTGGCAGCCCTACCCTCAGTCCGAACTGATCAGCATCAGCTCAGATCTCAAGATCAACGTTCATTCAACCGCGCTATAAGGCTGCAAGTATTTTCTTGCGTCCTTTTCACTATATCTCTCTCTTATCTGTCTCTCTCTTACTGTTTCTCATTGGCTATGTCTCTTCAGCACAGACCTCGTTCAGTTCTCTTTGAGCCCGATAGCTCTGATTATGGTTACCTCGGCCAGGCCCTCAAAGAGTGTCGCACTGAGACCCTTTCTCGGATTGTAGCTGTTCCACCTGAGCTTTTGAAACGGCAGGCCCACCCCGATTTCAGTCCGGTGAGCTGGCACCTAGGCCATATTGCCTATACCGAATCTCTATGGATTGCGGAGCACCTAGCGGGTCAGCCCGGCGCGTCTTTGCAATATCGGCAGCTGTTTGCAGCAGACGGATTGCCAAAGGCCGAGCGGGAGAATTTGCCTGACCTAGAAGAGATTTTGAGCTATTTGGAAGAGGTGCGATCGCAAACCCTAAAAATCCTATTGACAAGCAACCCTTCGACTGAAATATCCCTCTGGCACTGGCTGATTCAGCACGAAAGTCAACATGCCGAGACAATTTCCATAGTGCTCGCTTTACACCAAACTCGAAGCGTCAGCAGCAATCAGAAAAAGAGTTTGAACAACTTAGAGCCAGTCCAGATAGATCTCTCGCTTCCAGAAACAATTCATCTCCCAGCAGGACATTTCATTCAAGGCTGTGATGATTCTGTCGCGATTGATAATGAGAAACCAGCCCACGCCGTTTGGTTAGATAGCTACAGCATTGATCGCTATCCCGTAACTTGCCAGCAGTATCAGCATTTTATAGAAGCGGGCGGCTATCAAGAACCACGCTGGTGGACGGTAGAAGGATGGCAGTGGAAATGTACAGAGCAAATTCAAGCACCGCTCTATTGGCCTGTCGATGCCAACGACAACCACACTCCGGTTTTCGGGGTCAGTTGGTACGAAGCAAACGCCTACGCGCAATTTGTCGGCAAGCGGCTACCCACTGAATCCGAATGGGCGCAGGCTGCCCATACAGGCTTGATCGAGATGACCGGTAGTGTCTGGGAATGGACAGATACTTGGTTCGACGCCTACCCTGGTTTTCGACCCTTCCCCTACGCCGGATATTCCCAAACCTATTTTGACCAGGCGCACCGAGTGCTACGCGGCGGTAGTTTTGCCACCCCAAAATGGGCGCTGCGCAAAAGTTTTCGCAACTGGTATCATCCTTACCGGCGCGAAATGTTTGCGGGCCTTCGATGTGCCAGCCAAAGGCAGCAATGACTAGATTGACAATTACGATGTTGAAGTAGGAACATAATTTGGCTTCGCAAAACTTGGAGACACAGCGCACAAACCCAGACCATCAGCGGCTGATTATCCGCAATCTGATTGAGAGTGATAAGACTGAGAACGGTCAGGACGTGATCGAAGGCCTTTCGGCTATGCCGAAAACACTGCCGCCAAAATACTTTTACGATCAGCGTGGCTCTCAGCTCTTTGAGGAAATTTGTCAGCTGCTCGAGTATTATCCGACGCGGACGGAGACAGCGATTTTTAAGGCGTATGGGAGTGCGATCGCCCACCTCACCGGCCCCTGCGAAATCGCCGAGCTAGGCAGCGGCAGCGCCACCAAAACTCAAATCTTACTTGATGCATACCAGTCCACCGGCTATCCGCTCCACTATCTGCCCATAGATGTCAGCGAGACAATGCTCACAGAAAGTGCGCAGCAGCTCCTGATCAAGTACCCCACCCTCTCTATTCACGGCTTAGTCAGCACCTACGAACTAGCGCTCGCGAATCTACCAGCCGCCCAGCTACCCGCCCGAATGCTGTGCTTTATTGGCAGCACGTTAGGAAACCTCCAGCCGCATGAATGCGCCGAATTTCTAGCCAAAGTCAGCCATGTACTAAGACCTGGCGACTACTTCTTACTAGGCCTCGATCTACAAAAAGAGACTTCCATCCTAGAAACAGCCTACAACGACGCTCAGGGCGTCACCGCTGCTTTCAATCTCAATATGTTGCAGCATCTCAACCGGCGCTTCGACGGCAACTTTGAGACCGATAGCTTTTCTCACATGGCCTACTACAATTCACACAAAGCTCAAATAGAGATGCATCTACAAAGTCTGAAAGCGCAGAGCGTTCATTTAAAGTCTCTAAACTTCACCGCTCACTTTGAGCAGGGTGAACGTTTGCTCAGTGAAATCTCTCGTAAGTTTGACCTTCAGGAAACTTCCCAGATGCTCGCCAACCATCAGCTTCCAGTGATCAAAACATTCACAGACGAGCAGCAATGGTTCGGGCTGTTGTTATCTCAGCGCATGTAGCGTAAGCGCAGCATTTCAATGTTCCAAACTACCCGTCGCCGCCTCGCTCTCTGGTATACCAGCGTCACCGCTGTTCTTCTTCTTCTTTTCGCCAGCGGCGTCTACGCATACGTGCGCACCACCCTCGTCGAGCGAGTCGATGACACCCTCAACCACGTTATTGAGATCGTCGAGCGATCGCTCATCATCGAGGACGACATGAGAAACGACAAAAGAGTCAATATCGAAGCCAGTTTTCGCAACAGTGAAGAAGCTAGCGAAGACGATCGCATCGATCTCGAATGGTTCGACCCTGAAGGCAACTTACAGTGGAGCACGTTCTCCAAATCTCCTCAAATTTCGCTTCACGTCAATCTTGAAGGCGAGACAGTCATTCCTCCAGATGGCCTCGCGCTGCGGCAAATCACCCAGCGCATCAGAGCGGGCTCACAGCTACTCGGCTACCTCCGCGTCAGCCATCCTTGGTTTGAAGTCTCTAAACCTAGCCGTCAGCTGATTGTCGATCTTGGCTGCGGTATCGCCGTGATGATTGCCACTGTCGCCGGTATCGGTTGGTTTTTGTCTGGCCTAGCCATGGCTCCTATTCGCGATTCCTACCAACAGCTCAAACAGTTCACCGCCGATGCCTCCCACGAACTGCGCAATCCCATTGCCGTTATTCAGACCAACGTTCAAGTTGCGCTTGCCGATCCCGATGAACAGTTTCAACGCAGTCAGCTAGAAGTCGTTGAGCGGCTCACCCGCAGACTCGGCAGACTAGTCGACGATCTGTTATTTCTCGCTCGTCAAGAAAGCGGGCTGATCCCTGTGCGCCGCGAGCCTGTTGAGCTGATTGGATTGATCGAAGATGTTGTGGAAGAACAGCAGGCGATCGCACAAGAAAAAAATCTTACCCTCACTTACACCCGCCCCGACCTCAGACTCCATACCAAAGGTGACATTGACCAGCTCACCCGCCTGTTCACCAATCTAATCGCCAACGCCATTCAATACACTCTAGAGGGTAAAGTCTCTGTCGATCTCAGCGTCAGCGCTCAGCTAGCAACTGTCACTATCACTGATACCGGCACTGGCATTCCGGCCAAAGATCTTGGCCGTGTGTTCGACCGGTTTTACAGAGTTGATCCCGCTCGTAGCCGCAGCGCTGGTGGCTCGGGATTAGGGCTGGCAATCGCCAAGATCATCGCCGAAAATCACCATGCCCAGCTCACACTCACCAGTCGATCAAACCCACCTAATACCAGCCACGGCACCACCGCTTCTGTCATGCTGCCAACAACCGCTACATCGGCTGAAAGCGACTAATCAGCCGCCGCACTCACATCCGGCGCAAACGTCTTGGACACCGGCATCCCCAGCTCACCCATTGGCTCTGCCTTGGACTGATTGAAAGAATACAAAACGCCACCCGCGTTCCCCACTCGAATCATCATCGACTCATCCGCCAGCCAGGAGCGCTTCTCGCCTTTCTCCAAAATCGCCTCAAACTCGGTCTTGCCATCTGCCACTACCCAGACCCAAGACTGATCCGTCAGCATCAGATCCACCTCGATCGGTCGGGTCTGTTTCTTCTTCGGCGCTTCTACAACCGGCTGTGCAACAGGCGTAGGCTTTTGAAACGTCAGCTGCTCAATTTCTGCCGGGTCTAAAATCGGCTGAGCCGTCAAGTCCGGCGCATTCTGCTGTAGCAGACCAGACAAAGCACTCACCGCCCCCATAATCAGCAGCACATACGCCCCATACAGATGAAAAGGCCGCAAACGCGCTGCCGGGGAATCTTTCCAGGAGGCTCGCGGTGGATTCACAATCGGACGGGTGAAAAACTGGCTGGCGATCGCCTCCCCATCCAAACCTAGCGCATCACCATATCGACGCAACAGCGCTCGAATATAAATCGGCTCAGGCAGCTCGGCCATATTGCCCTGTTCCAACGCCGCGAGCAGTGACTTACGTATCAGCGTCAGTTTCTCAATCGCATCAGGCGTCAGCCCTCGCTGCAAACGCGCCTGCTGTAGCGAACTGCCGAGCGATCGCAGCTGTTCTTGCTGTAGCTGCGCGGCAGTTGGTTCCTTAGCGCGCGTTTTCTTCCTCATGGTTTCCTGCTTCATAGAGCTAGTAGAAGAGATCAATCGAGCCTAGAGCATCGGACTAGATCGGCTGACTAATGGGGATCGACAGTGGCTTCTCTCTTTAGCCGAGCAACTTCCTGCTCGGTTAATAAACGATAGCGACCGCGAGCCAAATTACCCAAAGACAACAAGCCAATTTTTGATCTGTGCAGAGCTGTCACAGGATGACCAAGTGCCTCGGCGACTCTTCTAATCTGTCGATTACGCCCTTCTTTCAGGGCAATCCGCAGCAAAGCGCGATCGCTTGACTGACGATTTAGTAGACTGACCTCGGCTGGCAGCGTCTTCCGACCGCCTAGCATCACGCCTGTTCGCCAACGGTGCAGCGCATCTGGAGAAGGAATACCCTTCACCGTCACCTGATAAACCTTGGGTATCTGATGTCGAGGATGAGTCAACAAATAGGTAAAGTCGCCGTCGTTAGTTAGCAGCAAAGCCCCGGTCGAATCAGCATCCAACCGGCCCACCGGATGAATTCCCGCCCCTTGTTGAAAATCAGCATCCAACAGATCTAGAACAGTTTTTCGCCCTTGGGGATCGTGGCAAGTAGAGACCACACCCTTAGGCTTATGAATCAAGAAATAGGTCCGCCGAAACGACTCACCAATTTCCACACCATCTACACAGATACGATCAACGCTGACATCCGCCTGTTGGCCAACCTCAGCAATTTCACCGTTGACTGTAACTCTACCACCTAGAATCAGCTTTTCGGCTTGACGCCTAGAGGCAATTCCTCGCTGAGATAAGAGCTTTTGCAACCTCTCGATCATAGGTACGGATCAACGCTGTTTCTAGTTTCATTTTTCCGTAGAAAAACTCAGGCCAAAGCAGCCATCTGTAAGTATCTACATTTCTATTCAAGCAGCTGTCCCTCCACATTTACAAGGGGTAGCACCGCCTAGCAGTAAAAAAAAATACCTTTTACCTATGCAGATTTTACGAGTCGCTTACCCGGCAGCCACACGCTGAGCCATCCACCACCAGTTTTGGGATCGTTCTTAGCCACTACTCGCCCCTGGTGCGCAGTCACAATCTGCCGCACAATCGCCAAACCCAACCCCGTACCGCTACCCGAAAACTCAGCCGTCTTCGTCGGCTTTGCACACTCTAGCGATCCTTCTATATCAATCTCATCGAAACTCTCTTTCCGACTGCGAGCGGGATCAGCCCGATAAAACCGATCAAAAACATAAGGCAAGTCTTTCTCAGCCAAACCACTACCCGCATCAATCACCTCAATCAAAATGCCAGCTTCAGCAAACTCTGATCCAGCGAACTCTGATCCAGCAAGCTCTGATCCTACAGACTCATCAATCACGCTCAGCCTGACCCAGATAGATTGAGCCGTAGGGCTGTACTTGACCGCATTACTCAACAGATTGAACAAAACGCCGTGCATCAAATTAGCGTTGATATAGGCAACCAATTTCTTCGGTCCCCTATAGGACAGGCTCAGCTGCTTGAGCTTTGCCAAAGGCTCTACGCTTTGCCAGGCGGCTTGTATCAAAGGCACCAAATCTGTGTTCACCTCATCTTTTAGCTGAGTTCGACGCTGCTCTAGGCTGCTCATCGTTAAAACATCATCGACCAGCTTGCTCAGCCGAATCACTTCCTTTAGCAAGCGTTCGACCCAATTCACTAGGCCCACATCGACCCGCGATTGTAATGTCTCGGCGATCAGGCGAATGGAAGTCAGCGGCGTTTTCAGCTCGTGAGCCACATCGGAGATCCAGCGATCGCGCTGCTGCGCCAGCATCACCGTCTTTTGCTTATTCTCCAAGAAAACACCCACCTGACCGTCCTCCAAAGGCAACCCATATCCCTTCAGCGGATAGGCAGGTCGCTCTAAATAATTGAAGGGATCGGTCGAAATCGAATTAAAGGTCCATTTAGACTCACAGGCAGACTGGACCTGACGAGTCCGATCGATCAGCTGGTCTAGCTCATAAGAGCGGACAATTGCCAGCAACAATTTGGGCTGATCGTAATCGCCTTGATCAATATCTAAAAATTCTTGCGCCCGTCGGTTGCACCACAGCAGTCGATTTTCCTCATCCACTTGCAAGTAGCCAACCGGCGCACTTTGCAGTAAATAGCGAAATGCCTTCAACTGCGTAGTCAATAGTTCTATCTGTGTCTTTTGTTCGCCGATGGCACTTGCTAGCTGAGCATCGTATCCCAAAGTCGGCAACAGCTGATGGCCTTCTAGCCGACCAAGCAAGCGTTTCAATTTCGTATCAGAGCGTCGCCGAGAAATTATCAGCGCGGTCATTCCGACTATTAAGCCTATGAAAAATCCCATCAGCATACACACAAGCCTCCTCATAGCATTCGCCACTTTGCTCCGCGCCCTCTCGGGTGGTGAGACCCTTGTTTTGCAAAGCGTAGTCAGCTATCCTGCCAAGGCTCATGATACAACAACGAAAAAAGCACGCCCTTATTAAAGAGCGTGCTTTTCAGTTAATTGCCTTGTACACCGCTAGAGCGAGATCCTAAAGCTAGCCGCAGCTTCGCATAGCAATCTTGCTCTATCAGATATCGAACCGTAACTATCAGACTGTAGCTATCAGACTGTAGCTATCAAATCTTAGTGGACGATGGCACCCCGGTACTTGAGTACATCCTCAGAATGACAAGCAGGAACGTTTACTGCTCGACGGATGTGATAGGTAGCACCACGGTAGTGACCAATTTCATTGGTTTCGGTGGATTTAGCGGTAGCTTGATTGGTGTTGTACTTAACACCACGGTATGAGAGTTGCATGGTAATCGCCTCCAAAGGGATTGTATGGATTTAAGAGGCGCGTTCCTTCGAAGCTTGGTAGAGCCAATCACCTGACAATCAAGTGCCGGGGTAACTGACTTTTAGGCTTCTACTTCCGTCTTTCTTCAGCCAAGGGCTCCCATGCGATATAGATGCAACATAGGAATGTGAATATCAACTACGATTGACTCACTGAAAGATGAACGGTGTTTGTTTCTGTATTCAAATATACCGTTTTTATCCGAAGATGTCAATAAGTCTGAAAGTTTTTGGCTAATTTCGAGAAGTGCTTCTGAAGCTAGCGCTTTTCTATTTGGTTATTGCTCTGAATAGCTGACTGAAGCGCTGAGACTGGCGCTTGGTAAAAGTATTGACGGCGAAAGTGCTCTTCTTGTACAGCCGCTAAGAATCGGCTAAGGGCTGCGCTGCGATCGGTTTCAGCGACTTGGGTAGCCTCTCTGTCACGGATACGCAGGTCTATTGCGGATCTTTTTATAGCAAATCCAGTTTTGGCTAGCGCAACTAGACCGAGTTCTAGAGTGCGATCGCACACCCCCAGCTTCTCAGCTAGCCGCTCCCTCGTCACGGGCTGATCCTTTCGACTCAGGAACTTCGCCAGCCCTAGCAGCGTTGTCCACGTATCCACGGGATCATTTTCGATTGGAGATGCGTAGGCTAATGCTAGCGGCTTACGACTCTGCTGCGCCTGGTGTTGCCAGGGCTGAAAATCACTCCAGAGCGTAGGACAGCGATCAACCATCAGACTCGCCTTCTCATCATCATCGCTCGCACTAGTACCCGCAGCATTACTCGTAGACAATGCGTCCCATCGTTTGTCTATTAGCCAGCTTTCCTGCTTGTCTAGGGCACCTTGAAACGTCAACTGTCCAGTGCTATTCACCGCAGCAGCCACGGGATCAGCTTTGGAATTAGATGGAATCGCAGCCGGACGAATGTCAATTAGCCGCACTTCATACCGACGGCTCTTGGGATGGCTGTTATAGTCCAGCTCTACCACTACATCCCAGCGACCCGGCGGCAAATCCTCTTTGTAATGGCCCCACCACAGCCCTGGAAACTTCGAGCTGCTTTCATTTGCCCTGCTTTCATCACTCTGGCTTTCATCACTTTGACTTTCATCACATAGCTGGAAGCTAGCTTTGATATAGCCGACCTTTCCGCCCATGCGATCCTTCAGCTTCTGATGCCATACATTCTCAAACCAACAGTTCTGAATCAACAGTTTTGGGACCGGATTTCCCATACCGCAAGGTTCCAGCAGCTTCAGCTCTTGAAATAGCGCCTGACCTAGCTCAGCGACCGTCACGCGCAGATCTATCTGCACCCTCGGTTGACTCAGCTCTGCGCCCATTTTCTGACGATACTGCTGATTAATCGCCGCTCGAAACATAGGCAAATCAGCAGCAGGCAAACTCAGCCCAGCAGCAAATGGGTGCCCGCCAAATCCAGTCAGCAGATGCGCCTGAGAGCTGACTAGCTCATAGAGATCGATTCTGTTGACCGAGCGCGCCGAGCCGCGCACAAGTAAATCGCCATTTCCATCCGATGCATCCTGAGTCAATAAAATAGTCGGCCTGCCGTACTGCTGTGCCACCTGCCCGGCCACCAGTCCCAGCACGCCCACTGGCCACTGCGGATCGCACAGCACAATTACGCCCGTAGTGGATAAATCGCGAGTTTCGAGCTGATGGGTTACTTGCTTTAGCACATCGCTCTGTAGCGCCTTGCGACGGGCATTTGCTAGCTCAGCCTTTTCAGCAAGCTCTCGGCAGCGGTCGACATCTTGGCTCGTCAGCAGCTCTACGCAAAAGCTAGCTTCCCCATAGATCCGGCTAACGGCGTTGATGCGTGGCCCAATCCCAAACGAAATATCTGTGGGGCGATCGCCCGCCCGCCGACACAGCTTCAATAGCTGCGCTACCCCTGGCCGCACCGGACAATCCGTCTTCAGATGCGTTTGCAGTTGATCAATACCAATCTGCGCCAGATATCGGCAGTCCCCTCGCAGCTCTACTAGATCAGCGATCAAACCGATCGCCACGAGATCGACCAGCTCATTTAGCGCTCTAGCAGGCACATCAGGCAGCTTTTCATACAGTGCTTCTACTAGCTTGTAGGCCACTGCCACGCCAGAGAGATCAGCCATCGGATGCTCACGCGGCAGTGCCCGAGGATTTATAATCGCTACCACATTGGGGCGAACCTGGGGCAGCGTGTGATGGTCACTTACAATCACGTCTATGCCTAGCGACTGAGCGTGATTAATCTCGTTTGGATTGGTGCTACCAGTGTCGCAAGTCACGATTAGCTGCGCACCCTGAGCGGCAAGCTGTTCGATTCCCGCGATTGACAAACCGTGAGATTCTCTCAGCCGGTTAGGAATAAAATACGTGAGCTGATCGGGTCCATCGAAGAATTGCTTTAGCCCATCCCAAAGCACGGCTGTCGAGGTGATCCCATCAGCGTCAAAGTCTCCCCAGATAGCGACTTTCTCAGCGCGATCGCGTGCCTCCACCAGCCGCGCCACCGCCCATTCCATCTCTTCTCCAAACGCAAACGGGCTCGCTGGCACATACGCTGTCGTTTGCCAAAATCCTCGCAGCGCCTCAGCTGAGCGAATTCCGCGTATCCACAGCAGTTTTGCCCCTTTCTCGGGATTGGGCAAGCCGGTGATCTTTTCAACAGTCTTTACCCAATCGGGTGGAATCACACCCACATTAGCCACTTGCCAATTCGCGCTAGATCCATCAATCACAGGTCACGATTCCCAAAATCAGCTACCTGAAGGCTAGCACTTTCGTACCATAGCGTTCGCCATTTTGAGCCACACTTTTTCAATGAGCAAAACCGCCGATCCCTTAGATACAATAGGCGCAACTCGAATCACGGAATGACGCCAATGAAGCTAGGTGATTGGATCAGCCTGCTATGTCTGATAGCAGCAGGCTATATTCTGTGGCAGATCAAGCCGCTGCTATTGCTTTCGTTTGCAGCAGTCGTAATTGCGATCGCACTCAACAGCCTCACCCAAAAAGTCAAAACTACACTTAAAATCTCACGCCGCGCCGCCATTCCCATCACGCTAGCAGTCGTAGCAGTCATCGCGCTCATCTTTATACTGGGCATCGTTCCCCCCTTCGTCGAACAGTTCAGACTCCTCGCCCAGCTGCTAGTGCGATTCTCCCAAACCCTTCCAGATCGCATATTGGATCTACAGTCCAACATGCCAGAACGCATTCGCCTGCCTGAATTCAATGAATTTATCGACTGGCTCACCGCCCCTGACTCAGCCGCGATCGATGTCTTTGGCAACTTCTTCTCTATCTTTAATTCTTCACTTCAGATCCTGCTTCAGACCCTCTTTGTCTCAGTACTATCGCTGATGATATTAGCCAACCCAGAAGCCTATCTCAGAGTCGTCTTACTGATCTTCCCAGCCTTTTATCGGCAGCGAGCCAAAGAGATCTTTGATCAATGCGAACTCATATTGGGTCACTGGCTAGCTGGCATCTTTATCAGCTCTGTGTTCGTCTTTATCATCAGCTTCATTGGGCTACTCATACTCAAGATAGATCTAGCTTTTGCCCATGCCTTACTAGCAGGCATCCTCAACTTTATTCCCAACCTAGGACCGACGCTGAGCATGGTCTTTCCGGTCGTCGTTGCCCTGATCTCAAACGATCCTTGGAAAGTAGTCGCTGTAGTCGGACTCTACATCATCATTCAACAGATCGAATCCTACTGGCTCACCCCCACGATCATGGCTCACCAGGTTTCACTGCTTCCTGCTTTTACATTGATTGCCCAAATCTTCTTTGCCAGCGTCTTTGGATTTTTGGGTCTGCTGCTAGCCCTACCGCTGACCGTCGTTGTCAAAACCTGGATTCACGAGGTGCTCATCATCGATCTTCTCAACAACTGGCAGCTTGCACCATCAGTCTTAAAACCTAGAACGCCACCTGTTGCAGCCCCCTCCCCACAGCCCAATCCTTTGAGAAATCCGTTAGAAAATTCTCCTAACTAATCCTCATATAGCTTTTGGCACTTCGCTATATCTTTAGTTCCTGACGCTCTTACCGTCTTGACAGACGCCAGCGGAAAGTCTTAAACAATAGCTCTCGCTTACAGTAGAAAGACTGTCTCGGCCTCAGGCTCCATGAACCTCTCGATCAAAAGCCCTTCACCTATCGGTCTGCTCCTACTTTCCATTCTGTCTGTCCAGTTCGGCTCAGCCCTCGCCAAGTCACTTTTTGATGACCTAGGTCCCTGGGGTGTCGTTTTTTTGCGCGTGGCTTTTTCTGCTCTGATTCTCTTTGCCGTTGGACGCCCTCAATTCAACACCACAGTCCGGCAAAACTTCAAAGCAATTTTGACTTACGGAATCGTGCTGACAACGATGAACTCTCTATTCTATGCAGCGATTGATCGTATTCCTTTGGGAATTGCCATCTCATTAGAATTCACCGGGCCGCTGGGTTTATCCGTACTCAAATCTCAGCGATGGCTAGATGGACTCTGGGCTGTTCTAGCCTTGGTCGGTATCATCCTACTCACACCGATCACAGGAGCCGCCCTAGATCCGCTGGGTATGTTCTTTGCCCTCGCGGCGGGTATCTGCTGGGCGTTTTATATTTTGCTTGCGGCCAAAGTCGGTAGCATACTGCCTGGTGTGGAGGGGCTAACTTGGGGATTGATAGTCGGCACTATTATGCTGCTACCGATCGGAATCGTTACCACTGGTGGCGCTTTGCTCAATCCTCGTCTGTTGGGGCTAGGTGCTGGAGTAGCTTTGCTCTCTAGTATGCTGCCTTACTCGCTAGAGATGATGGCGTTGCGATCGCTCCCGATCAAAGTATTTGGCGTGATGCTCAGTCTAGAACCGATGGTAGGCGTAGTCGCTGGTTTCTTGATTTTGGGTGAAACGCTGTCAGCGCGATCGCTCATCGCCTGCCTCCTAGTCTCCGTCGCCGCCGCCGGAGCCGCCCAGTTCCAAAGCGCACCCCCTGCGCCACCGCTGCCACCCGCTGGATAGAAACCGATCGCATCAACCATAGTTTGTCTGACCAATCTGGGTAATCTAAGGGAGATTAAGCTGTCTAGCTACAGTGATAGACCTATTCCTGGCCAGTAGCTTCACTTATTAGCTCTTCCTCGGCGCTTCTGCTATGTCACTTCCCGCCCTATCGCTACCTGTGTCGCCCGAAGCCTTCCGTGATCTTTTCCCTCTCTTCAGCAACGCCAGTCCCGAAACGCTAGATGTCCTCTACAGAGGAGCCACCTTCAACGAATGTCCAGCCGGTCGCACCGTGCTTATGGAGGACTCTTGGGGAAATGCGGTTTATCTCATTGTTTCAGGCTGGGCAAAGGTCCGTGTCCAATCGGGTAGCGGCTACGTCACCCTAGTCATTCTGGGGAAAGGCGAATACTTCGGTGAAATGGCTGTCCTGAACGAGTCACCGCGCTCTACCGATGTTGCTGCCCTCTCTTGCGTCGAGCTTGTCAGCATTCCCGCCCAGCTCTTTCTCAAAAGCCTGTTTCAAGATCCTCAGCTCCACCACCGACTGCTGCAAAGTATGGTCGAGCGGCTAAAGCAAACCCAAAAACGGTTTCAGCTTCGCAACAAGCCGCCCGGCATCAAAATGGTCTATACCTTGTTAGGTCTAGCCGATGCGTATGGAGAGCAGCGGGGTGAGGTGGCTGAAATCTTTAATATTCCTGATGCGGATTTGGCTGCGATCGCAGACGTAAAACCTACCGAAGTGCCCAAAATCATCGACAAACTCGCCGCTCGCGGCTGGATCGCCGTCGACAGCACCAAAGATGTCATCCGGTTGCTAGACCTCAACAGCCTCAGAGAACTCTCTAAGCTTGGCTAAAGCATTAAATTTTGTAGGGTAGTTCTTCACTTCTTCGCCTCGCTCCATACAGTTGAAAGAAATCAACCTACCCCAACTCAGGCGAGGAACATCATGAACATCACCCCACCCCCCATCTCTCCTCGTCAGATGAACATGCTGCGAGTAGTTCTTTCTATGGCATGGTCCGACAGTACCCTAGAGCAAAAAGAAGTCGAAGTGATGGTCACCCGCTTTAGCCAGCTGTTTGCCACCAACCCAGAACAGCAAGACTATCTACAAACTCAGCTCAAAGACTACTTCGTTCAAGACGTCCCGCTCGAAGAAGCCGTCGCCAAACTCACCACCAGTGAAGAAAAAGAAGTCGCCCTTCGCCTTTCTTACGAAGTGATTAACGCCAGCGCTCGCACGCCTGACGAAGCTCCCGTAAACGACGACGAAAGCGAAGCCTACAACAAGCTAGTCCAGCTACTCGACCTGCCTGATTCTGTCGTCGAAAGAGCCGAAGCAGCAGCCAATGCCGCCCTCACACAGGGAGGCCAAAACATCGTTGATATGCTAGCCTTCCGTCTTCGAGAGCAGCTAACTACCTAAAGAAGCTAACTACCTAAAGAAGCTGTAGAGCTAAAGAAGCTATAGAGCTAAAGAAGCTATAAAGAGGCATTACAAGAGAGGCATTACAAAAGAGACATTACCGAGCACTCATCTCCAGCATCCGCATAATTGGCGCTAGCGCATCAGCCTGAATCTCCTGAGGAATCGTAATTTCAGGCGTCTTATTCTTCATCGCCAGATACAGCTTCTCTAGCGTGTTCAGCCGCATATAAGGGCACTCATTGCAGGCACAGTTTGCCTCTGGTGGCGCAGGAATAAAGTGCTTTTTCGGCACCTGTTTTTCCATCTGATGAATGATTCCGGGCTCAGTCGCCACAATGAATCGCTCATTCTCACTTTTTTGCACGTAATTCAGCAGCGCCGTCGTAGAGCCGATGAAGTTGGCATGTCTTAGTACCGTCTGCTCACACTCGGGGTGGGCAATAATTTCCGCATCAGGGTGCTCCATTTTCAACCGCAGCATTTTCTTTTCAGAAAACGTCTCATGCACAATGCAGCTCCCCTGCCAAAGCACCATATCGCGACCCGTCTGCTCCATCACATACCGACCCAAGTTTCGATCTGGTGCAAAGATAATCTTCTGCTCCGCAGGCAGTTGATTGACTAGCTTCACCGCATTGGAGCTCGTACAAATAATGTCACTCATCGCTTTTATTTCAGCAGTGCAATTAATGTATGAAATCACGATGTGATCGAGATGTGCCCGCTTGAACTTGGCGAATTCGTCCGGCAGGCAGCTATCCGCTAGCGAACAACCCGCTTCTAAGTCAGGCAGTAGAACTAGCTTGTTTGGGTTCAGAATTTTGGCAGTTTCAGCCATAAAGTGAACTCCGGCGAACACAATGATATCCGCCTCAGTACTCGCGGCTTGCTGAGAAAGACCTAAAGAATCTCCAATATAATCAGCAACATCCTGAATATCCGGCTCCTGATAGTAGTGAGCCAAGACAACCGCGTTCAGGTCTTTTTTTAGCTGCTCGATCGCGGCAAAAAGATCCTTTGGCAATGCCGCCTGGACAGGGGAGACACTAGCAGTAGCAAACACAGACTTTCCTCTCTAGATACGCTGGAAAATGATTAGAGTTACCAACTGACGGATTTTAATTATAGTCATATTCACCAAAATTAGCCACTCAAGAGAAGCCAGTTCAGAAGAAGTTAGTGGTCTCAACTGCTGTCAACCAGCTATCGATCGACACAGAAGTTAGCAAAGCCTCTTCAAAGTTGGTCTCGCCTTTGGCATCATCTGCGACAGCACGCAAATTATCTAATGCTGACTGAAGATGACTCAAACCAACCACTTCTAGCGCTTCACCTGAAGCTGAGTACGCAGACAGCACCGCCTCCACCGCCACCGTTAAACTAGCCCCCGATCCAATCAATTCAGAAAAGCGGCTCTCTTCAGCAGTGCGCCAAATCACGTTGAAGCCCATTTCTTCAGCCGCCCGTTGCAAGATCTGAGGATCTACGGCTTTCGGGGTCATAAATAGCTCGCTAAACTCTCGATCCTTTGCCCGATGCGCCGCCTCTTCAGACAAATCTGACAGACGCTGTAGCTGAGGAATCGTAAAATCGCCAAAGCCCTTCAGCGGGTGAGCAATCACATTGGCAATCACTCTTAGCCCAGCCCTTGCCTGTACATAAGGACAACCGAGCTGCCTCACAAAGTAGTCGCCATCGCGATCGCCCAAAGGCTCCTCAAACGGACTGTGCTCTACCGGTGTAAAAACAGCGCTACCGCTTTCGACGATAAAAGGAGCAGTCAGCTCCAACGTCTTGCGAACCGGTTCTAGCTGGGCGCGATCGCACGCCGAAAACAAAATCACCGCCGCCCCTGCCGCCTGTAACCGCCCCAGCGCTGGCTTCATCTTGAGAATAATCTCTGGTGAGTCCAGCCAATTCTCATTCCAAGCAGTCAGTACAATTCGCTTCGCCATACCGCTCATAACCAACTTTCACAACATCTATTCATTAAAGCAGCCCTGCTAGACACAGCGAATTCATAGACGTTTGATATATGCTGGACAAAGTGTTTACCGACCCTTTTGACAGCTACAAAACGGTGGCAAAACGGTCTGATCCTCCGTCTTCTTCAAAAGGTTCATCGTGCATCAGCCAGTCGTTAAAATAGCCGTTGTGGGAGACATCCACGATCTGTGGGAGTTAGAAGATAACGCTGCTCTCAAGCATCTAGGCGTGGATCTTGCCCTTTTCGTCGGCGACTATGGCAACGAAGCTGTCGAGGTCGTCCGCCGTATTGCCGCTGTCGATGTGCCAAAAGCCGCCATCATGGGTAACCACGACGCCTACTACTCAGCTAGCAAGAAAGGGTTACAGAACTGTCCCTACGATCGAGAGAAAGAAGACTGGGTTCAGCTTCAAATGGATCTCCTCGGAAAAGCGCACATTGGTTTCGGAAAACGCGAATTTCCCCAGTTTGGCCTGACTGTCGTCGGTGGCAGGCCCTTTAGCTGGGGTGGTTCAAAATGGCGCTATCGCAAGTTCTATCGCGATCGTTTTGACGTTAGCAGCTTCAATGAATCTCTGGATCTCATTCTTGCTGCCGCCGACGAAGCAGAACACAGCACCGTTATTTTTGTCGGTCATGTCGGCCCCTACGGTCTAGGCGATCAGCCAGAAGATCCCTGCGGAAAAGACTGGGGTAAAAACGGCGGCGGTGGCGACTACGGCGATCCTGACTTTGCAGAGGCGATCGCACTCACACAAGACTCGGGCAAGCGAGTTCCTCTCGTTGCTTTTGGCCACATGCACCACAAGCTCAAAAATAATTCAGATCAGCTCCGTACCAGAGTCACTACCGACCCAAAGGGCACTATCTACTTCAACGCCGCCAACGTTCCCCGCATCGAAACAGCGCCTGGAGGCAGTCGACGCAGCTTTTCTCTAGTCACGCTAAAGAAGGGAACCGTTGAGTCTATTGAGCTCATCTGGATCGACTCAGACTTCATCCAAGTCTCGCAAGAGCAGCTCTACGCTAGCAAGCCACCAACAGCAGTAGACGGACGGAAAACAAACAGGCTAATATAGCCAAGCCTTTCGAGTATGCAAGCAACAACTGCCAACGTATACTTGAAAGCACATATGAAATACGCATATGTGCGACACACCTGGAGAGGTGGCAGAGTGGTCGAATGCGCTCGACTTGAAATCGAGTGTACCGAAAGGTACCGTGGGTTCGAATCCCACCCTCTCCGTTGCTTCAGACAGTTCCAGACGCTAGACAGCCACTAAACAATCCGCACGGGCTAACTATTCAGTGAAAATATCCGTCTATCACACACCTGAGGAAGTCCCCGCTGGTTCCTTGCCCGACTGTGCGATCGCAATTGACGTGCTTCGAGCCACCACCACCATGGCCGCTGCCTTCAACGCCGGAGCCGAAGCGATCAAAGTCTTCAGTGATCTAGACCAGCTACTAGCCGATAGTGAAAGCTGGCCTACCCAGAATCGGATCAGAGCAGGTGAGCGTGGCGGCCAAAAAGTCGAAGGATTCGACTTGGGTAACTCTCCTCTAGACCACTCACCCGAACAAACCAAAGGCAAACGCCTGTTCATGAGCACAACCAATGGCACCCGTTGCTTACAGCGTATTCAAGATGCCCCGCTGGTACTTACAGCAGCCCTCACCACCCGGCAGGCAGTTGTCGACTACCTGCTAGAAAACCAGCCTGATACCGTCTGGTTAGTCGGTTCCGGTTGGGAAGGCGAATACTCGCTCGAAGACACCGTCTGTGCCGGAGCGATCATTCAGCAGGTAATTGAACAAACAGGTCTCGATCTACTACGTATCATTGGTAACGACTCAGCCCTAGCTGCAACCAGCCTCTACCGTCAGTGGCAAACAGATCTCACCCAGCTCCTACATCACGCCAGCCACGGTCAGCGACTCCTGCGCAAAAACAACACCGCCGACATCAACTACTGCGCTCAGCTAGATATTCTAAATATCGTACCAATTCAGCACAGTCCAGGCGTTCTAGTTTGGAAACAATCGAAGTGATTCTAGTCCTAGAAACTCTCCTACTGTTCGATACGCTAGGCATCAAATACGCCAAGCATTGGATACATCAAGCATTAAGAGATAGCCAATCATTAAGAGACAGCCACTGTGTCATTACTACTAGAGGCACGGCGTAGCGCATCTCCTACTCTTAGCGCATACACACTCTCAGCCGCGCTCACATACAAAGGCGTGCCTTCATTTAAGTAGTCCAATACCTCTTGAGTATCTTTCATAAACAAACCTCGGCGAGGCTCCACTGAAATTGCGTGTGTTTCCTCTGCTGTCGTTAGTGTCCCCTCATTTCGATCAAAGAAAAGCGTCCCCTCATCACCTTGAACTTCAATCTCCCGGTGATATACCCACAGACCCTCGCCTTTCCCATAGACCAATTCTGCTATCAGTCCAGATTCAAACTGCAAGCGACCGGAGCTCAAAATTTGCCTAAAATAAATATCATCCGTATCTTCTAAGATGCGGGTACGGCAGCTCACCTGCTTCACCCGGCCAAACAAATTAGTCAATCGATGCACCCGCGAAAGCGCACCACAAAAGGGAAAGCCGAAGAGCGCTTTTTGATAGGTCCACTTTTTTGGCGCAGGGTTTTGAGGATTGATGGTCCGATACCCTACATAAGTAGGGTTGCCAATTTCTAGAAGGTGCGATCGCATTGCTAGATGCAATCCCCCCAACAGCTCGATATGCTCCACATGTAGCAGCAGTTGCTTCTGTGTCGCTAACCTTACCAACCGCTCAGCTTGTTCCACATCAAGCGACAGCGGATACTCAACCACTACATGTTTCCCTGCATTTAGCGCCGCCTCAGCCACCTCACCGTGCAATGCGCTGACTGTACAGATCACCACTAGATTGATGGAGTCTTCAGCAATCAGCTCTTGCCAGTGTGCCATTGCTCGCAAGTCATACTGCTCAGCAAATTTGCTAGTTCGATTAGCACTATCTCCAGAGACGCTGACGAGATGCGATCGCCCATCGGCTAGAAACGACTTCGCTCTAGCATTCGCAGCGTAGCCCGTCCCCACCAATCCAACTCGAATATCCGCCATATAGCTCAAGCCGACAAACCACTCAACAGTAAAATCCAACCATCCTACAAACCATCTTCATCAAAATCCTAGCCATATCTCAGATAAGCCTCTTAAAGCAGATCAGGACCAGATCATAGCCTCAAAGCAATACACTTCTAGTTAGAAAACGACCCTAATAAAGATAGTTTCTAAATCACTGAACCAGTGTCCGCTAATTACATAAGCAAAGATTATCCAAAAATAATTACTGATAAAAGAAACACCTGTCAAGTCATATATAGCTATTCACCTAAGCCAATAACAAGCAGCCTAAAGCGCCCTACACAAAGACACTACAGAGCGCAACGCTAGTGACAGAATAGACATTAAACATAAGTAAAACAGGACCTTTTCTCAAACTTAGATTACGAATACCGTTCAACCATCCACCTCAAGATAGTTACAGCTTAGTAGTTTTCTCGTAGTATCAAAATACGCTGTTGCTAGACCTTATCCATTTAGTTTCTTTAGCTAAGTAAAAGGGTTTAGCCGCCAGCCAAACAAACCAAGAGGATATTCGCATGGCTAGCTATAAAGTCACTTTAGTAAACGAAGCAGAAAATCTAAATACCACTATTGAAGTGGCAGAAGATGAGTACATCCTAGATGCTGCAGAAGAGCAAGGCATCGATCTTCCCTACTCCTGTCGTGCAGGCGCGTGCTCTACTTGCGCAGGCAAAATCACAGAGGGCACTGTGGATCAATCCGACCAGTCTTTTCTAGACGACGACCAAATCGAAGCAGGCTATGTACTTACTTGCGTAGCCTATCCAACGTCTGACTGCACGGTCACCACTCACCAAGAAGAAGAGCTGTACTAAAAGGCGGCCTTCTGACTTAATTCGACAAAAAGCCTCGGGTCTATGCTAGATCTGAGGCTTTTTATGTAGTTCAACGCTACAATTCCCTCGTAAGTAAGTCCCGCAGGTAATTACCTACAGCACCAGGCTCATAGCCCAAAAGAGTATTAAAAAACCTGTAAGGGAGCTATGAAGTCTCAACACCTGCTAGGGCACATTGATACCAGCTTGATAGCATTAACAAGAATTGATAATTAGTCTACAAGTTGAAACGTGAGGAGTCTCTAAAGATGAAAGCCATGATTTTGGCCGCAGGGAAAGGTACCAGAGTACGACCCATCACTTACACCATTCCCAAGCCAATGATTCCCATCTTACAAAAACCCGTCATGGAGTTTCTGTTAGAGCTTTTGAAGACCCATGGGTTTGACCAAATTGTGGCCAACGTCAGTCATCTCGCCAACGAGATTGAGGGCTATTTTAGAGACGGTCAGCGCTTCGGCGTTGAACTAGCCTACTCTTTCGAGGGCCGAATTACCGACGGTGAACTAGTTGGCGAAGCAGTTGGATCAGCCGGTGGTATGAGAAAGATTCAGGACTTCTCTCCGTTCTTCGACGATACCTTTATCGTCCTCTGCGGCGATGCCCTAATCGATCTAGATCTCACTGAAGCAGTCCGCCAGCACAAAGAGAAGAAGTCGATTGCTACGATTGTCATGAAGCAGGTACCCCTGATGCAAGTACCTAGCTACGGCGTTGTAGTTACCGATGAGACTGGAAAGATAAAGTCTTTTCAAGAAAAGCCAACCGTCGAAGAAGCTCTTAGCACAGATATCAATACAGGTATCTACATCTTCGAACCGGAGATTTTCGACTACATTCCGTCCGGCCAAGAATTCGATATCGGTGGCGACCTCTTTCCCAAGCTAGTCGATGCCAATGCCGCTTTTTATGGCATCCGTATGGACTTTGAATGGGTTGATATTGGTAAAGTACCCGACTATTGGCAGGCCATCCAGGACGTACTCACTGGACAAGTCAAAGGCGTGGGGATTCCAGGGAATGAAGTCAGACCTGGCGTATTTACCGGACTCAATGTCAAAGCCAACTGGGAAGCTATAGACATAGAAGGTCCTGTCTATATTGGCGGTATGACTCACATAGAAGATGGTGCAAAGATAGTCGGCCCCAGTATGATTGGTCCAAACTGCTTGATCTCTAGCAGCACCATCATCGACAAAAGCGTCATTTTTGAATACTCTCGAATCGGCTCTGGTGTTCGACTAGTCGACAAGCTCGTTTTTGGTCGCTATTGCGTTGATAAAACGGGCGCTTCTATTGACGTTCAAGCCGCTGCTCTAGACTGGCTGATCACAGATACACGCCAGGCTATTGTCGCCGAACCACCTATCGAACATCGTGCGATCGCCGAACTCCTCAACCAGACCATCGCGAAGTAGAACACGCGAAGTAAAACAAAGATCATGGAATAAAATATCTCACAAAAAATGGTCTGAGCCGACATCGGCTCAGACCATCGCAGCTATGAGAACAGCGCTATCAAAAAACGCCTGGTGTAACTACTGAAGAACCAAACGTACATTCGCGTTCTGCAAACCAGGGCGCTTGACTTCAGCAAGTGTCTTATTCACAGCATATTTTTGGTTAATAGAGTTGATTAGCTCTGTCTGGTTGTGCTTCTTAGCAACACCCCAGAGATCAGCAATCAAGTCGAAAGAACCATCAGCATTACGAGACCAGCCGATATCATAGTCACCTTCAAGCACAGCTACAATGTCAGCGCGAACGTTCTGACCGTTGTAGCCACGAATGTTTTCCTCTGTTTTCACAGTTACCCCTAGGTCACATAGTGAAGACTTCAGAATTTCAGCATCGGTGATCTTAGTGCGTAGAGTACTAAAATGAGACATTTGAGTTTCCTCCTGGAGAGAAATTGAGAGACAACGAAGTTAGAAATCGAAAGTAGTCAGCCATCAAATGAGGCAATGTCTGACCTTTTGAACCGACAGCCGATATCACCCAAAAAAGTGATATAGCTGCCCCCTCTTCCTGTAGGAGCAGGAAAAAAGACTGTTAGAACTCCATCCGTTGGTATTCCGCAACCGATGAAGCCGCTGGGCGAGCTCGCTGTCGAGCCCAATCGCGCAGAGCCGTTACCTGTTCGCTCATTGTCTTTGACAGCGGCAGCGTAGCGCGAATCGCCGCAATAATGTCAAGCTGAGTGAACTCTCGGCCCTGAGCAAACGCCTCATACATAGCAGAGATCAAACCCTGCTCTATTTCAGCGCCCGAAAAACCTTCACAAACTTTACTCAACTGGTCAAAATCAAACCGCTCTGTATCGCTACGGCGTTTGCCCAGATGAATTCTAAATATCTCTTTTCTCTCTTCCTCGTTCGGAAGATCAACAAAGAAGATTTCGTCAAACCGACCCTTCCGCAAAAATTCACTAGGGAGCCTTTCAACCCGGTTCGCCGTAGCAATCACAAACACAGGCGAAGTTTTCTCCTGCATCCAAGTCAAAAAGCTACCAAATATCCGGCTTGAGGTCCCACCATCAGAATCAGCTGAACCCGCACTTCCAGCAAAAGCCTTATCGATTTCATCGATGAACAAAACGGCTGGCGATATTGATTCCGCTGTCCTCAGCGCTCCCCTTAAGTTAGCCTCAGAGCGCCCAACCATAGAACCGTCATAGACACGGCCCATGTCCAAACGCAGCAAAGGCAGACCCCACAATCTAGCTGTTGTCTTCGCGATCAAAGACTTTCCACAACCGGGAACACCCAGAATTAACATCCCCTTCGGCTGAGGTAGCCCATACTCACGAGCTCTTTCAGTAAAAGCATTAGAGCGCTGCTTTAGCCAATGCTTCAGCTCCTCTAATCCGCCAACAGAATCTAGCGTTTCATCTTCCTCTATGTAGTCTAAAATCCCATTTCGGCGAATTAGCTGCTTCTTCTCAGACAGGACAATATTGACCTCGCCTTCGGTTAGCTTACCTGCCATCACCCTGGATTTACGGAAAACTTTCTCAGCTTCATCGCGGGTCAGACCTAGAGCCGCCTTCAGCAACTTTTCACGACCTTCGGTGCTAATACCAGAGACCCCAGACTTCTCTAGCTCAGCGCTCAGAACCTGGTTTAGCTCTGACATGTTAGGCAGAGTAAAATCTAAGACAACGACCTCTTTTTCTAGCTCTACCGGAACTTCCTGTACGGGAGACATCAGTATAATCGTCTTCTGCGTACCACGAAAGCTCTCGATCGCGTCTCGAAGACTTCGAGTAACCTCCGGACTGTCTTTGAAAGGATGTAAATCTTTGAATACGAAAATGCTGGGATCTTTCTGACGAATTGTCCAGTTGATTGCAGCTTGAGGAGAGACCGTATTATTTTGCTGACCCGCACCGCCCTCGTGCCCATATTCAATGACACCATGAGTCATCGTCCATGTGTACATTCGTTGCTGAGGTCGCTGCTGGGCAAGCGCTGCAATTGCTCTTTCTGCCCGCTCCTCTTCAAAGGTGACCAGATAGATCAGTGGATACTGAGCTTGAATTAAGACGTTTAGCTCTTCTCTCATGGCGATCGCCTCCAAATAAGACGATTTAGGACATCTATCTTTAATAGAACCAACAGGCTAAAGCAGAAATAACTGACTTTCCGTAGCCGGGTTAACAAACTGACTCTCTGGCTGGCATTTTCGCTAAAGAGCGTCCACACATCAAGCAGTAATCAGCTCTCCCTCGTCCGGACTTTTAGACTCCGAGCTCTCAGATTCCGAACGTTCAGAATTGAAGCCTTCTGAGCGTGAACTTTCTTTCTCAGAACTAGCATCGCAACTGAGGCTAGAAATAGCGCTCAGCGCAGCTAGCTCGTCTATCACTTGCGTTCCATAAGAAGAAACCAGTGCCAAACCGTCCTTATGGAGGGTCACAGCAACATCGCACTCTGGACAATTGTGAATTTGATGAGCCCGCCCATGAACCTGGTCCGAACTCTCCACAAGCTCAGCATTATTCATGTAGAACTTAATTGCTCTCTGTGCCATTGATGACATTGTTTCGCCATCGACTGCTGCTCGAATCTTAAACTGCCGATGCAGCTCGTCCGAGAGATAAAATGTAACCTTTTGCTTGTCTGGCATGTCCGGTTGAAATAATGTGGCCCAGATATGTAACAACAATATCGAGTCAATGTGGAACTGTCAAGACATCAAGCCAGCTTGACGTCAAAAAGTTTACACAAGTTAACAATCTCTCCCTAAATCGGCGGGTAACCTCGTATATAGCCGAAATCAATCTTTGCATGAGTAACTCAATAGCGCCGGAGCAGGTAGTGCCTAACCATGAATTGTCCTTAGAAGACGCACTAAAGCATTTCTTTGGACACGATCAGTTTCGCTTTGAACAGCGTTCCATCATCGAGCAAGTTCTCAAGAACAAAGATGTTCTGGTCATTATGCCAACAGGTGGAGGAAAGTCTCTTTGCTACCAGCTGCCAGCTTTGCTTAAACCTGGTTTGACAATTGTCATCTCTCCTTTGATTGCATTAATGCAAGACCAGGTTACGGCGTTGCAAGACAACGGGGTAGGCGCTACTTTTTTGAATAGCACGCTTTCTTTTGACGAAGTGCGATCGCGTCAAAACGACCTGCT
>CAWCWM010000010.1:0-2500 GCA_963799265.1 uncultured cyanobacterium | reverse complement strand
AACCACGTCCTTCTTCGCCTCTGTGTGCCTAGGTATCCACCGTGAGCCCTTTGTAGCTTGACCTTCTCGTTAAAAGAAAATCATCTCGCTTACATCTCCTACATTCATCAACTAACTCACACACCTCTTCAACTTACGTTGTCGATTCGTATCACTTAGTAACTCATGCAAAAGCTGGGCTTTGTTTGTTTTCAAATGTCTCTGCAAAACATTCGAACTACCTTTGCTTTCTTATAGTTTTCTATGCAGTTGTCAAGGTTCTTACTAGTCTATAAAGACCAGCAGTCTATAATGTCACTTGCAATAAGGCATTACCAGATGCTGATTTCTTTGACTTTCTCGCTCTGTAGCTGTTAGTCGCAGCTAATAATCTTTGATAATTCGATTCGTGGTAGTGGTGGAGGTAAGCGGACTCGAACCGCTGACATCCTGCTTGCAAAGCAGGCGCTCTACCAGCTGAGCTATACCCCCATATGTGCAGTCGATAGTTGCAGTATGAAAGTGGGCCATCCTGGACTCGAACCAGGGACCTCACCCTTATCAGGGGTGCGCTCTAACCACCTGAGCTAATAGCCCTTATCTCTCGGTGTCTTTGCCTACCTATCTAACTTAGACTTTTCGGCCTATATCAGTTCGGTAGAAGCACCTGAATAATCTAGAGAATCTGTAGACTTAACTACTCAAACTAACTCAACCCTCAACGACCTTAGGTGACTACAGTAACGCTCTATTTGCAAAATGCTTTCAAGCTGCTACCTAGTAGGTCTCCCTCTAAGGAGGTGATCCAGCCACACCTTCCGGTACGGCTACCTTGTTACGACTTCACCCCAGTCATCAGCCCTGCCTTCGGCGTCCCCCTCCGTACAACGGTTGGGGTAACGACTTCGGGCGTGGCCAACTTCCATGGTGTGACGGGCGGTGTGTACAAGGCCCGGGAACGTATTCACCGCAGTATGCTGACCTGCGATTACTAGCGATTCCGCCTTCATGCAGGCGAGTTGCAGCCTGCAATCTGAACTGAGCAACGGTTTATGGGATTAGCTCACTATCGCTAGTTGGCTGCCCTTTGTCCGTTGCATTGTAGTACGTGTGTAGCCCAGGATGTAAGGGGCATGATGACTTGACGTCATCCCCACCTTCCTCCGGTTTGTCACCGGCAGTCTCCTTAAAGTGCCCAACTTAATGATGGCAACTAAGGACGAGGGTTGCGCTCGTTGCGGGACTTAACCCAACATCTCACGACACGAGCTGACGACAGCCATGCACCACCTGTCTCTACGTTCCCGAAGGCACTCTTCCCTTTCAAGAAGATTCGTAGGATGTCAATCCCTGGTAAGGTTCTTCGCGTTGCATCGAATTAAACCACATACTCCACCGCTTGTGCGGGCCCCCGTCAATTCCTTTGAGTTTCACACTTGCGTGCGTACTCCCCAGGCGGGACACTTAACGCGTTTGCTTCGATACTGCACGGGTCGATACGCGCAACACCTAGTGTCCATCGTTTACAGCTAGGACTACAGGGGTATCTAATCCCTTTCGCTCCCCTAGCTTTCGTCCATCAGCGTCAGTAATGGCCCAGTAGAGCGCCTTCGCCACTGGTGTTCTTCCTAATATCTACGCATTTCACCGCTACACTAGGAATTCCCTCTACCCCTACCACTCTCTAGTCTAGTAGTTTCAATTGCCCATCCACAGTTGAGCTGTGGGCTTTAACAACTGACTTTCTAAACCGCCTACGGACGCTTTACGCCCAATAATTCCGGATAACGCTTGCATCCTCCGTCTTACCGCGGCTGCTGGCACGGAGTTAGCCGATGCTGATTCCTCAAGTACCGTCAGTACTTCTTCCTTGAGAAAAGAGGTTTACAACCCACAGGCCTTCCTCCCTCACGCGGCGTTGCTCCGTCAGGCTTGCGCCCATTGCGGAAAATTCCCCACTGCTGCCTCCCGTAGGAGTCTGGGCCGTGTCTCAGTCCCAGTGTGGCTGATCGTCCTCTCAGACCAGCTACTGATCGTCGCCTTGGTAAGCCTTTACCCCACCAACTAGCTAATCAGACGCGAGCTCATCTACAGGCTATTAATATTTCACCTCTCGGCACATCCGGTTTTAGCAGCCATTTCTAACTGTTGTCCCGGTCCTGTAGGCAGATCCTCACGCGTTACTCACCCGTCCGCCACTAACACCCGAAAGTGTCCGTTCGACTTGCATGTGTTAAGCACGCCGCCAGCGTTCATCCTGAGCCAGGATCAAACTCTCCATTTTAGGTGAATCTCCCAGTCCCGAAAGACTAGTCAACTCAGTTTGTCTTTACTCAAGCTATTTACTAGCTATCCAATTGCTTCTCAACAATAGCTATGCTACTATCAAAAGCAATTTATCATTCTTTAACGAGGGTCTCGTTAAATTCTAATTCTCTAAATTATTCAACTTTCTAGGTGCTATCCATCGCCCCAGGTCGCTTCCCTCGCAGGTCGCTCCCTTCAGCGCCTAATGAATATA
>CAWCWM010000009.1:0-101773 GCA_963799265.1 uncultured cyanobacterium | reverse complement strand
CCCCGCCAGGCGCGGGCGGATCGCTCATCTATAGCCGCGTGGCTGGGGTGCAGGCGGGTTCTAGCTGGCAAGCTAGGCTGGTTGATGCGGGCAAATCAACGCTGTCTATTCCCTCTTCAGGGCGCAGCATTGCCTACGGCATTAGTACCCTACGGGCAGGCCGACTCGGCACCGAGCAGGTGCAATCGGCTCCTTTAGTGGTCCGCTACTCGGATACGGCCTACGAGTCACACGGCAACTATGGCACCTATTACAACTTGAGTATGCCGCTGAAGAATACAACAGAACAAACCCAAACGGTGGCGCTGACTCTCTCTACGCCGATTAAGGAAGACCGGCTCAGCCAGGCGGCCCTACGATTTCGTCAGCCGCCTCAAGACTTTCCTTACTTTCGAGGTACGGTGCGCTTGCGCTATCGCGATGACAACAACCAGTTTCAAACGCGCTATATACATTCGTGGCATCGTACGGGGCAGGTTGTTGATCCATTAGTGACGCTAGCTTTAAAGCCAGGAGAGACGCGATCGCTGCGCGTTGACTTTTACTATCCGCCGGATTCAACACCGCCTCAAGTCTTGAGCATAAAAACGCTGTAGGCTATAAAACAATACCTGAGCTGTACCACTTTATCGTTAAGAGTTTGACCTTTAGTAGGAATATCACTCTAATGAACAACATTAGCCGTCGCAAAGCCATTCAGATTTTAGGTTTTGCCGGAGGAGGCATTAATTGCCTGCGCCGCATTTTAGCGACAGTAAGGAATGAAGATTTAATAAAAGCCGCTTTCGCGGACCGGTGGGTTTTGGCTTCGACTGCGCTCAGCCATCGTAAGTTGCCGTTACCGAACCCTGAGCGTAGTCGAAGGGTGGCCGGGTAGAGATCAGCAGGTTATTTAATCCTCGATCCTAACAGAATCATTTTGTTAGCCGCTCTAGCCCATCGAGAATGAGATTAAGCCCAAACTCAAAGTCGTGAAGGCCGTCATAGTCGCCCTGTATGACCTGTTCTGCAAGCTTGTTGATATGAGGATACCGATTGGCAGGAATCTGCGGGAGAAACGCTGCGGCTGTATCTGAATAGTCTGCGGCATCAAAGGGAAAGTTCAGTTCTTGAAGCGTATACCCATAAATGTGGCTATCGAGAACATTTTGCACATGATCGGCCATTTCATACGAAAAACCAGCCTCTCGCAAACATCCCAGGGTTGAATCTGTATATTGCAGCATAGCTGGCCCCACATTTACCCGAGACACCAGCGGCATCGTAGCCCAAGGATGGCGTAGCAGCACCTTATAGGCAGAAATTGCTCGCCGCCTCATGGCCTTTTTCCAATCAGCGCCAAGTTTAGGCACTTCTATCTCACTTACCACGCTATCGACCATACCGTCTATCAGGTCGTCTCTATTGGTAACGTGGTTATACAAAGACATGGCCTTCACACCCAGCGCCTGGGCGAGCTTTCGCATAGAAAGTGACTCCAGTCCGCTTTCATCGGCTAAGCGAAGTGCCTCCTGTATTATCCACTCTTTACTTAAGGGAATGCGTTCTGATTTTTTAGAGCTGTTTTTCTGGGCCATTCTTGTCTTTTACGGTCATCTTGGAACAGTCAACACCTCAGCTCAATTGCAAAGTTTTGTTGTCTCTTTCTGATTATTACATACACTGTAAGTCTATGATAAACTTACAGTGTAAGCATGAGATGCAAGTCTGCTCTCGCAGGCGTGATAATTTTCAGTCGGACACAACTATCGTTTAAAAAAGGAGCAAAAATATGAACTTACCACAAAGGGCGTTGGAAGACATCAAGGTCAATGTGAAACTGAAGCTTGCTACGCTGTGGGCGAGTCTTATGTTTCTCTACATCTATGTAGATTATTTTCACTTATATATGCCGGGCTCCATAGAGGATATTCTGGCAGGAAAAATGTTTGTATTTGACATTACACAAGTCGTTCTATTGACAGGACTGGCTTCGGTAACCATTCCAGCTCTGATGATTTTTCTCTCCGTTGCCTTGACAGCTAAAGTAAATCGTTGGACAAACATAATCGTGGCTGCGGTTTATATTCCTTTTACATTGTTCAATTTGGCAGGTGAAGCTTGGATACATATGGTGTTTGGCGCTGTTGTAGAAGTTGTTCTTCTTTTACTAATTATCTTGTATGCATGGAAGTGGCCTAAACGGAAAGCATCAGATGATCCCATGTTCTTAGAACCCTTCATAGGAAAAGGAGACCGAAAAAAAGTGTGGGAAAGCCCGAAAACTCGTTGATCAGCACTTACGGTGTAAGCATACGATGCAAGTCTGCTCCCGCAGGCGTGATAATTTTCAGTCGGACACAACTATCGTTTAGGCGTTCAAAATGAATTTATCCGTCGCCGCACTTACCAAACTCGGTCTACTTGTCTTACCGCTGAGTGCGGTCATAGCTTGCTTTGCATCCAACGCCAAGGCTGTATATCCTTGTCCTGGGGCGGGGCCTGGCGAGGTTGTTGTTGGCATGACAGACGCTACTAATGGCGTCGCTTCTGTCCCCCTCTGTGACACCGATCCGAGCTACCAAAATTATTCAGAAAGCAGCAGTTCTGGCAATTACGATCCAGAGTCGGCGGCACTAGAATTTCAAAACGCCGCTGCTTTGCTACAGCTACAGCAACAAGGGGAATTTCTTCAAGATCCAGACTATTTGAGGTATCTCTCCGGCAGTTGGAGCCTTTTCCCAGCTTCAACCTCAGAAAGTGAAGCCCCTGGCGAATATTGCGTGGCCTCTTTTTTCAAGGCGTCAATGGATATTGATGCTAACGATGCACCCGTGATGATCAATTTGTCTGGTCCTGGTGGCGACTTTGAAGGAGCGCTTTTGACCTTTGCAACAGAGGCAATTCCGAAGCCTGAAACGATGCAGATGATAACAGTGACGCTGTTTCAAAATGATTATCCGCCAGCAACGGTGCAGGCGTTCAACTATTCCATTCCTGATTTGGCCTATGGGGTGATTTCTTTCGCGGTGCCGACTATCGAGGCGGCTTTGGAGAATATGGAAGATGTCCAGCATTTTGATGTGCAAATAGATGGGCGCTCTGTTGCAAACACTACCTGGCATAGCGGATTGCAGGTGAGGGATGAATTTCGTCGGTGCTTAGCGGGTCAACCGTATTTGGTCACAGATATCGACATTGTGCCTGATGACCTTTGAATTCAGTTTTTATGGGAGGATTTTCTGATGAGAGCGATCGCACAAGAAGAATACGGTTCCTCAGACGTATTGCAACTAATCGAAGTAGACCGCCCCGCCGTCCAAGACAATACTGTGCTGGTAAAGGTTCAGGCGGCGTCTGTCAACGCGGGCGACTGGCATTTAATGCGGGGTCAACCGTTTCTCGTTCGGCTGATGCTCGGTGGGCTTTCAAAACCAAAAATTAAGACTATCGGATTTGATATAGCCGGAACTGTAGAAGCCGTTGGTAAAAATGTGAGCCGCTTTCAAAGCGGTGACGAAGTCTTTGGCGATCTCTCAGAGTGTGGGTTTGGCGCATTTGCTGAATATGTAAATGCAACAGAGGAATCTTTGAGCTTAAAGCCCAGCAATCTTACCTTTGAAGAGGCGGCGGCGGTGCCGGGGGCGGGGCTGACGGCCCTACAGGCTGTGCGTGATGTTGGCAAGTTGCAGCCCGGTCAGCGGGTGCTGATTGTGGGTGCTTCCGGTGGGGTGGGATCTTATGCGGTGCAGATTGCCAAGGCGTTTGGCGCTGAGGTGACGGCGGTGTGTAGTCGGTTAAAAATGGAGCGCATAAGTCCCTTGGGTGCAGACGAGGTGATTGAGTATGCACAGTTAGATCTTACTGAGAAAGATGCCTATGACTTAATCATTGACGTGGCAGCCTATCGGTCGGTGTTCGATTATTTGCCAGCTTTGAAGCCGACGGGGACTTATGTTTTGGTGGGGGGTGCGATCGCCCGCCTGTTCCAAGTGATGATTTTCGGCTCTGCAATCTCAAAAATGAACAATCGCACCGTGAAATCCCTCATTGTAAAGCCCAATTCAACAGACTTGGCCAAGCTGAGAGAGCTGATCGAGGTCGGTAAAATCATTCCCCTCATCGACCGGCTTTACAGCTTAGAAGAAGTCCCTGTGGCCATTCGACGCCTAGAGCAGCGGCAGGTGGTTGGAAAATTTGTTATTCGGGTGTGTGAGCTTCCTTCGCAGGGGACTTATCGCACATAGCACGAGTCAAATGTTGTACAAGCTAGAGAAAATTGACTATGAAAAGAATTCTGCTTAGTCTGGCTTTGTTTCCCTGCTTGCTGCCAGCCTCTGCTCGCGCCGCCAGCACTCAGACGCTCGCTTGCGAAGCCTCTATTCCCACTGGCAACGGAACGGCCCTGATTTATCGGAGACGTTGCCTTTTCCCCCCGGTCCCCTCAATCGGCTAACTCCTCTCCTAGTCACTCATCCACCCACGAATCAGTTCCAGCCTACGGACAGACTCAAGAATCTCGCATGTCTCGGACCGATCTTAGACATCAAACAAAGCAGGAACACCAGGACATCAGCAGCTTCGGTAGAATAGCCACCGTCAGAATGACCCAGAAAGGTCAAGAAGATATCTGGGTCGGCAAAAATGTAGCAGCCATCTTTTCTCCCTCTAGCCAAGGAGACTACTGGATTGTTTCGCCAGACAATCAGCGATACTACATCATCCTCAAAGATAGAGCCATACTGAATGCCAACAACCTCAAAACGCTAAAGATCCTCTACGAATTTGTCGATCAGTCCAAACTCTCGAGTCTAAAGCGTCACTACCATATCCCCGCAGAAGTGAAGCCCTCGGGCAACAGCGAGTGGGAATTAGTTCGTCCTGGAAAGCTGTCTTTTTATTAGATAGTTTTGATTGAAGCACGACGCCTCGTGTGCTTCACGCATCGGATAGCTTCTGCACAAAAGCCCGCACAACCTGGCTAAACCCATGCGCTGACTCATAAGGCAGAACATTCCGACCCGCAATCGTCACACCGCTAGACTGCGGGATATGGTCCAGATAGTCTTGTACCCTCGACTGTGCCTTCCCATTCGCTGCATCGTCATCCACTTGCTTCGCCACATTCCGATCGATTGTAGAAGCCTTCTCTCCCATCGCGACGAGAACAGGCTGTTGAATTTCCCGAATCGCACCCCCCCAATCCTGCCGCCAAAACCCCGCCAAAAACGAAAATACCGCATACCGGCTATTCATATCACGCGATCCCTCATGCAGCATCGCCAGCCACTCAGCCGTCACATCCTCAGCCTTACCAAATAGCTGCCGCTCAGAAAAAGACTTCAAAAATTGCTCTCGCCGCGCATACCGATAAAACGCACTGCCCAGCGGTGAATCGAACAGCGACCAGGCTAGCTTTACCTTCCACGGGGCTGTCTGGGTAGTCATCAGTGGCCAAGCCGGAGGACCAGACAGCACCAGTCCTTTTACCTTTTCGGCGGCTTTCTCAGCCACAGGCACGCTCATAAGCTTGACCGCAACGGGCAGCAGAGCGCCTTGCACGACCAGAATGACGGGCCCAGTCGCCACCTGTTCAATAAAGTAAGCAAGCTGTTCGGCCCAGTCCTGTGGACGGTAGGCTCGCTGCGGCATGTCGCTATCTCCACAGCCCAACAGATCTAGGTTGTAGATTTTCTGAGCTGAACCAGAAGCCTTCCACGCTTGAATAAAAGGTTGCCAAAAGTGACGAGAAAGCCCAACGCCAATTGGATGGATTAGCAGCAGAGCAGGCAGAGCACTTTCTGATAGATTACCTTCTGGCGACTCTTCTCCAGGCACTGTTTCATAAGCACAGCGGTAGTTCTGCCAGTTATAAAACTCCATACGACCTTCAATGTGACCTTCATATGACCTTCAAACGCGGCCTAAACAGTCGTCAGCGACTTGCGTTCTGTATCAACGTCTTTACTTTTCACTGTCTGCTTAAACGCGGTTGCTACTGTCAAGTCTAGCTGGTCTGGGTGAAGTACAGCAGCCTGCCAGCAGACTGCTTTAATGCAGGCACCCGTCAAGTTTGCGCCTGTTAGGTCCGCCCCAGTCAAGTCTGCGCCCGTTAGGTCCGCGCCGCTTAGATCGCTGTAGCATAGCTTTGCGCCACGCAGGTTCGTACCCGCCAAGCAAGCGCCTCTTAAGCTAGCTAAGCGCAAATCGGCTCTATGCAGGCTCGCACCAGTGAAGTTTGCCTTATCCGCTTCGCAGCGTATCATCACCGCCTGGTGAAGATTAGCCCACAGCAAACTTGCCTGCTGAAGCTGAGTACGCCACATCATCGCCCCGGTTAGGTCGGCATGGTCTAACCGGCTGTTGGCCAGATTAGCACCTGTCAAATCCGCCCAGCAAAAACGAGCGTCAGCTAGCTGAAAGGAAGTCAGCGGATGCTCTTTCAGGTCAGTTCGTTCAAAGTTACGACAGCCTGCTACGTATTTTTCTAAGAGCGCGATCGCACTCAATCGACAAGCATTCATCCAATCTGCCGCGCTCAACGCAGATATCTATCGAGCTTGGAGGTTGTCCAAAAGCCTCAACCTAAAAGCTGCAAAATATTCGCGAAAAGAATTTGTGAAGTTACGTTAACAATGTAACAAAATGTAACTCAGCTTGCAATTTCTAAAGTTCAGCCTGTCTCTGAAATTCTCAGTCCAGTCAAGACTTAATAGACTGGCCGCTGAGCCGTGCAAACCGTAGACCAGGCTTCGTGGTCTAGCCGGGCATCCAGGCGACCAGTGACTTCCCCTCGTTGACCGATGAGGCGCTCTCTGTTTAGCGAGTTGGGTTTGGTATACATGGTGAGTTCGTCTAGGGTTGTGGCCGCGCAAACCCAATCCTTTCGATTGATGGCGTTGGTCAGACGGGTTTCTAGCTGAGTGATTTCCCACTGGCGGGCAGTGATGCGAGCGTGCTCTATGTAGTAGGCCATGTTGTCAGCGGCTGCGGCAGCGTAGGAATTGCCAGGCCGGAGCGCTAGAGCCCGACGGAAGTTGATCAGAGCCGTGTTGAGATCGCCCTGGCGGGAGGCAGCATAGCCTACATTCATCAGCTGATCGAAGGTCATTTTGGGCTGGGCTGTGGCGGCAGGGAGAGGAAATGCGATCGCCCGGTTCGTAGCATCGCCCAGTGCCATCGCTAGTATCAAAGCACTGACTGTCAAAACGCTAGCTGTCAAACGCCCGTGCCACCAGCGCCGAGCAGTATTCGCTGATCTAGTCCGAGATGGTTTGGCTAGATAAAAAACCGACGACGAAGACAACAGCATAGTGGTAGGTTACGTAGTAAAAGATAAAAGGGCATAGCTGCCCGAAAGCATAAGCAATTTGCCCAGCAAGCACCTGAGTAAAATCAACCGATCTTGTTCAAGGTAATGATTAAAGCAGTATCGAGAACCGCAAGAGAACCGTAAAAATCTAGCAAACTTACGCAGCATTCGCTTCATCCGAATGCAGAACATAGCTATGCAAATATGGGTAGATGCAGACGCTTGTCCAAACGCAATCAAAGAGATCATTTTTCGGGCGGCAAACCGGACCAGCTGTGCACTGACACTGGTTGCAAATCAGCCTGTACAGGTGCCCGCCTATGCAGAAATGTTGGTCGTGCCTTCAGGCTTTGATGGTGCTGACAACAAGATTGTGGAACTGTTGCAATCAGGTGATTTGGTGATTACCGCAGACATTCCGCTCGCAGCTAAAGTATTAGAAAAAGGCGGCTATGTCTTCAATCCCAGAGGCGATGAATATACCTCTCGCAATATCGGCGATCGTCTATCTGTGCGAAATCTTTTGGAGTCTTTCCGAGGCGGTGCAGAGCCGGTAGGCGGCGGACCACCTCCTTTGAACAACAGAGACAAAGCCAACTTCGCTAATCGGCTAGATCGATTTTTGGCAAAGCATCACTAGTGAGTAGAATTGTATCGTTAGGCTTATCGGAACTGCACTTATGACTGCCGCCATCGAAAGAACTGCACATCCTATAGCGCCACTACCAAAACCTGTCAGCTTTGAGCAGTTCATAGCGTGGTATCCCGAAGACTCGGAATATCGCTACGAGTTACGCCGTGGAGTCATCTTTAAAGTGCCAAAACCCAGAGGAAAGCATTCCGAGATTGCTGGCTTCATTCATGATGAGTTGATAATCGAAATTAGACGTGCTAACTATCCATACTTCATTCCGCGTGAGTGCATCGTGAAAGTTAGCAATGACACTGGTCATGAGCCAGACGTAATCGTATTGGATAGGCCAGCGCTAGCAGCAGAGCCTCTGTGGGAGAAAGCCTCTACCGTTGAAAAAGGAGCGTCCGTCAAACTGGCGATTGAGGTGGTTTCGACCAACTGGCAAGATGACTACGAGCTGAAGCTGGCCGCTTACGAATCTATGCAGATTCCTCAGTACTGGATTGTTGATTACGCTGGCTTGGGAGGTGTGCGCCACATTGGGAAACCGAAGCGGCCAACGTTAACCGTTTGCACGCTTATAGACGATGAATATGAAGTCACTCGGCTGCGCGATCAAGAACAGATTGTGTCGACAGTGTTTCCCAACCTGGCTCTGATAGCAGGACAATTTTTGTCACACTAGCCTCTGCCACATCATCTTTCAAGCTGTGAGACGGTTTAGTTATTCGAAGATGGTTGCGATCGCACATTCAAACCCCGGCAACAAAGACGAAGTCAACACATCCTCTGCCAAAAGTGTAGCCACCAGCTGGAGCTGAGCGGACTGCCGTCGATACACTTCAATCTGCTTTAATCGCCAGTCCGCAATCCAATATTCCTGCACACCATAAATAGAATAGAGCTTGAGCTTTATTTCTCTATCTCTTTGTTGGTTCTTATCGCCCGCAGAAAGCACTTCAACCATCAGTTCCGGTGCGATTACAAAATGGCCCGACTCATCCAAACCATTCTCTAACCGCTCACTGCTAGCCCAAACCACATCTGGAATTACAGCGTCACTATCTGTAAAGACAACACCAGGCGTTTGAAATGCTCTGCCTAAACCCGATCCCATAGACCAACTTTCGAGCTGGGTACTAAGCCTATTTGCTGCGCCTTGATGCCAAATATGGGGGGCTCTAGTTACGAGCAATTCTCCATTGATGATTTCATAGCGCTTCCAGCCACTGTTGTCGAGCATGGCGTCTAAGTCACGAATGGTCCAGCGGATTGAATTAGCAGCCATAGTACGTACCGGCTATCCTCCAAGCATTGTAGCGGACGGCCTCTGACAGAAGCAGATCAAAGCATCAGACAGAAACATAAAACAGACGCAGATAAGGCCATAACCTATCAAAATAAATTGATGGGACAATGGAAGTGCCTACAAGTCTGAGGTCCGCGCAGCCCATGAAAGCTGGTAGCAAATACTATCCACTATTTGAATATTTGCAGACCTGTGATGCTGCACCAGTCTCTCTAACTTTTTCTGAAATTGAAGCTATCCTGCGTTCTTCTCTGCCAAAATCCTCACAGCAGCGGGCCTGGCAGAGCAATCGCGATAGCGACAGCGCCCTACAGGCAGGAGCTTGGATTCGAGCTAGCTATCAGGTGGAATCGGTAGATTTTGAGCTTGAGAAAGTGACCTTCGTCCCGTTTCAGGCTAGCTACAATATTCAGCGTGTAGACGGTGCGATTTTGTGGAATCGGTCGGCAATTCGAGCGCTGCAAAAGTATCTAGGATTAACTCAGGCAAAGTTTGCAGCAGAGAGGGGCGTACGAAGGCAAACGGTAAGCGAGTGGGAAAACGGTGTCTACGAGCCCGATCGCTCGACGGCTAAACATTTTGAGCTTCTTGCGGAACAGAAAAATTTCGATGCCTGATTGCACTCTCAGATGGACCTCGACTCCGCTCGGTCCTCGGGTTCCGTTATCAAACCGAAATCAGTATTAAGCCCGGTGAAAGTGTGATTTTCAGCACAGTACGAGGCAGGCTTAATTCTGTCTGATGAAAGGTGAAAACAGATCGCTTTTGTAGTCTCCGAGGGATCACAGCTTGATAGAGCTGTGCAGTTATTCTTTTATGCTGCTAGCGGACGATCAGTTGAGGTATTCCTTGTGCAATTAGCCCACCGCTTTAACTATCTATCGAGTAATGTGCGTGGAGATTTGTTTGGTGGGTTGACCGCTGCGATCGTGGCGCTGCCGCTGGCGTTGGCTTTTGGTGTGGCATCGGGGGCAGGTGCGATCGCAGGGCTCTACGGGGCCGTGTTCACTGGTTTTTTTGCGGCGCTGTTTGGCGGGACTCCCTCCCAGGTGACTGGACCGACTGGACCGATGACGGTAGTGATGGCGACTGTCTTTACTAAGCTGATTGCCGAGAACCCTGAGAGCGGTCTGGCAATGGCCTTCACAGCAGTGATGCTGAGCGGCCTGTTCCAAATTTTGTTTGGTGTGTTGCGGTTGGGTCAGTTCATTACCCTGATGCCCTATACGGTTATCTCTGGCTTCATGTCTGGGATTGGGGTGATTATTGTGGCGCTGCAAATTGCTCCGCTAATCGGGTATCCGGCGCAGAGCAGCGTGGTCGCCGCATTACAGCAGCTACCTGAGGCATTATCGAATCCCGACCTGGTAGCCACTGGGCTAGGGCTTTTGACCCTGTTTATTGTGTTTGGCTGGTCTGGCAAACTGGCGAGAATTGTGCCGTCTCCGCTGGTGGCGCTGGTTGTCTGCACCAGCCTGGCTGTTTTGGTATTTCCCACTAGCGATATTCCCCGCATTGGTGAAATTCCTCAGGGATTTCCAAAGTTGCAGTGGCCACAGCTGAATTTCAACCAGATAGGAGATATTGTCGGCTATGGGCTGATGCTGGCTATCTTAGGCGCGATTGACTCGCTGCTCACCTCTTTAGTGGCAGACAATCTCACCCGCACCCGGCACGACTCCGAGCAAGAACTCATCGGTCAGGGAATTGGGAACCTGATGTCTGGACTGTTTGGTGGGCTACCTGGCGCGGGGGCGACAATGCGCACGGTGATCAATGTGCAGGCGGGTGGACGCACGCCGCTATCGGGAATGTTCCATGCTTTGGTTTTGCTGTGCATTGTGCTGTGGGCTGGCGGCGTGACTGCTCAGATTCCGCATGCGGTTCTCGCTGGCATTTTGATCAAGGTTGGGATCAAGATTATTGACTGGGGCTTCTTGTGGCGAGTGGCTCAGGTGTCTATGCGGGCGGCTTTGGTTACCTATGGCGTGCTGTTGCTGACCGTCTTTGTCGACCTGATTACGGCGGTTGTGGCTGGGGCTTTTGTTGCCAATATGCTGACGATTCACCGACTCAGCAGCATTCAGTCCGAACAGGTGCGGGCGGTCACTCACCCGGACGAAGATCCCGATGTGATCTTGACGCTCGAAGAGAAACAGATGTTGCATAAAAGCAACGGTCGCATTCTGTTGATCCAGATGAGTGGTCCGATGAGCTTTGGCGCAGCTAGAACTATCGGTCACTATATGGGACAAAACTATGATGCTTTAATTCTCGACTTCAGCCGGGTGCCGCTGGTGGGCGTAACGGCTTCTTTGACAATCGAATCTGAAATTAAAGCAGCGCAGCGTCAGCATCAGGGCAAGATTTTTATAGTGGGGGCCGAAGGTCAAGTAAAAGAGCGATTGCGGCGATTTCAGGTGCAGGCAACGCTGCCGAAGAGAAACTTCTTGCCTAGCTGCGATCAGGCTTTGCAGATGGCCCTCACGCTTCTCGATGTAGATAGGTCAGCGTCTGTCGAGATGATGTCGCCGCAGGTCTCTTTAGACGGCAGTCCCTCTTAGAAGCACTTTTGTTCAAGAATCTCACTTACGCTCGAATGCGCTTGAAACTTCGATACACTTGAAAAGTACCTGTTTAGCGTCACACACCGAGACCCACCCCGCCCTATCGGGCACCCCTCCGAGGAGGGGATTTGCCCCGGCTGTGCGGCATTTGAGAGTCGAGTTAGATCGCTTTGATCTCATAGCCCGAAGTAGATCCCCTCTTGGGAGGGGTGGCACGCAGTGACGCGCTTGGGCCCTGCAACTCACGCGAGTAATCGGCTTCGCTAAACACATACCTTGAAAATCTCAAGTGTTGTGATCTTAAGTGTTGTGATAAGTGTAGTGACTGATGATGAGTAAGACTTTTACAGAAAATGATTTTGCGATTGATTTGCCAGAGCAGCTTTTAGAAGGGGCGATCGCACAAGGCGCTGAGGCGGTGGAAGTCTATCAGTCTAGCTCGTTAGACAGGCCGGTCATCTTTGAGGGCAATCGGCTCAAGCAGGTCGAGACCACGCAGGCTGAGGGCGTTTCGCTGCGGCTGTGGAAGGATGGCAGGCCAGGGGTGGCAGTCGGCTATGGCCCGGTTGAGCCAACGGTGCTGATCGAAAAGGCGCTGGCGATCAGTCAACTGAATCAGCCGGAGACGCCGAGACTGGCCAGCGGTGAACAGAAAGATTTTGGTTCGGTGGGGCAGTCGATGCCGGTAGAGCAGCTGATTGATAAGGGATGGGAGGCGATCGCCCGCATCAAAGAATACTTTCCAGAAGCCGTCTGCGAAGCAGAGCTCTCTTGCAATATCGAAAACACTCGGCTAATTACCTCGAAAGGGTTGGACTATCGCCACCAGGATACGACGCTGGGCGGCTATCTCAGTGCTGAGCTGGTGGGCCAGAATGATTTTTTGAGCGTGGGTGACGGGGTGATCGGACGCGATCGCCTAGACGTGATGGCAACAGCCGACAGCATCATCGAGAGAATGCGCTGGGCTGAGCGAACCGTAGCGCCTATCAGCGGACAGGTGCCAGTGATTTTTACCGCTAGAGCAGCGGATGTGCTGTGGGATAGTTTGCGATCGGCGCTGAATGGCAAAAGCGTGAAAGAGGGAATCTCGCCGTGGGGGAAGCGGTGGGGCGACCAAGTGATATCAGAAGCAATCACGCTGTGTCAAGACCCTTTTGTCGGTCCCTACAGCTGTCCTTTTGACGACGAAGGCATGCCGACTCAGCTGATTACTTTTGTAGAAAGAGGCAGGGTCAACAGCTGGTATACAGATCTTTCGATCGGACTAGCTTCGGACATTTCAGGTATAAACGGCTCTACCGGCAATGGAATTCGATCAGGACTAGGCGGATACCCTACGCCTGGGCTGTTTAATCTTCTAGTCACTGTCGGCGATCTGTCGTGGGACGCGCTGATTGCTCAGCAGAACGAGGCGATCATTATCGATCAGATGATGGGAGAAGGCGGCGATATCACCGGCAATCTCTCGATTAACTTGGAACTGGGCTATCGTGTAAAAAACGGAGAGATTATCGGTCGGGTGAAAGACACGATGGTTTCTGGCAACGCCTATACAGCCTTGAATAATTTGATTGCGCTAGGCGACGATGCTCAGTGGAGCGGGTCTACTTATACCCCTTCCGTAGCAGTCAATAGTCTTTCTGTAACAGGCTAGGGATAAAGCTGCGCGTCGATTCTAGGCTGCGTGGTTTTAGAATGCGCTCCGGCTCGCGCGAACTGTGAAGGCAGCCGGTAAACTACAGAAGTTCGTCGATTGCAGACTGCCAGTCTTGTAGACTAGAGCCTGACGATAGCATTGTTGCTTCTGCGCCGTTGATGAAAAATGTGGGTGTGGACCAAACGCCGCGTATGGTCGCAAAGCGAGCCGGAATGCGAGCTTGGGCGTAGACTTTCTCGCTGGTTAGCAGATTGAGAAACTGTTGTTTGTCTTTGTGTTCTACAGCCTTGGCAGCGCATTCGGCTAGAAACGTGTGAAACTCTGTTTGAGTCTTGTCTTTCCAGGCTTCATTGGCGAAGTCTTCTTGCTGTTCAAACAGATAGCTGACAAAGTCAATAAACTTTTGAGTATCAGTGTTTTGAGTATCAGTGTCAGCTACTGCGATCGCAGCTTTAGTCGCATCCCAGCTCTGACGATGATTGCCCAGTGACATCGGCTGAAACACCCAGTAAATCTGCTCTAGCGTATAGCTCTTTTTCACCTTCATTACGGTGTTCCAGCCCTTTTTAGAAAAGGGACACTCCAGATCGAAAAAAACTTCGATCATAATCGGTGCGCTGGCACTGCCAGTGCGGTAGCCACTGCGACGAGACGGAATAGGAATAGCCATATTCTAAGCAAAAAAACAAGGGTAATCTATCGAAATCCTTGCACAATCAAATGGGCTTTGACAATTCATCCTACGTCGTATTTTTGCCTAATTGATTACAATCAAAGCTGACTTGATCTCACACTGCGCTTCCTCGAATGCTCTATCGCCGCTTTGGTCGAACCGAACTACAAATGCCTGTCTTTTCCTGCGGAGGCATGCGCTACCAGCACTCGTGGCAAGATCTGCCGCCCGAGGATATTCCTAGAAAAAATCAAGAAAACCTAGAGGCAACGATTCGACGCTCAATTGAGCTAGGCATCAATCATATTGAAACGGCTAGAGGCTACGGCACTTCTGAAATTCAGCTAGGCAAGATACTACCGACTTTTGATCGCAATCGCCTGATCATTCAGTCAAAAGTTTCACCCAAGGCTAATTCCTACGAATTTTTGCAGACCGTTGAGCTTTCTCTTAAGAACCTAAACCTAGACTATCTGGACCTGCTGGGTTTCCACGGTATCAACAACGCTGAAACGCTAGATTACAGCATTCGTCCAGGCGGCTGCGTTGACATGGCTAGAAAGCTACAGGCAGAAGGCAAAGTTCGTCACATCGGATTTTCGACCCATGGCCCGACCCAGGTGATTGTCGATGCGATCGAAAGTAACCTATTCGACTATGTCAATGTTCACTGGTACTACATTTTTCAGGACAATTGGCGTGCCATCGAAGCCGCAACCCAGCGAGATATGGGTGTCTTTATCATCAGTCCTTCTAATAAAGGTGGGAACTTGTACAGTCCGCCAGCAAGGTTAGTAGAGCTGTGCAAACCACTAAGTCCGATGGTCTTTAATGATTTGTTTTGCCTGAGTCATCCGCAGGTGCATACGCTGAGCTTGGGGGCAGCGCAGCCATCTGACTTTGATGAGCATATGAAGGTGCTACCGCTGATTGAGCAGGCAGACGAGCTACTGCCGCCGATTTTAGAGCGGCTGGAGTCGCGGGCGATCGCAACCCTCGGCGAACGCTGGTACCGCACCTGGAAAGACGGACTGCCCGATATTCAATCAACCCCAGGCAATATCAATATCGCGATCGCCCTCTGGCTAGGCAACCTAGTCGAAGCCTTTGACATGGTTGAATACGCCCAGTCTCGCTACAACCTGCTTGGCGGTGCCAGCCACTGGTTCCCCGGCAACAAAGCCGACAGACTGGACGACTTTGACCTCACAGAGAGCCTAGAAAACAGCCCTCACGCCAACACCATTCCCGAACGCCTCGCCAAAATTCACGAAAAAATTGGTGGTGCAGACGTTAAGAGGTTGTCCCAGCAATAGGGATTGCTAGCGGGGTAACGATGAAGTATGAATATGAACGATGGGCTCAAAGTGCGCACCTATTGGCCTACTCATCAGTCCTTCTTGCCTCCCCCTTTCATCCTTCATCCCTCTCTTCCATGGTTGCTCACGCTGCAAAATTCCAGGGCCAATCAGCTCTTCTTTCTAGCGAACTGCTCAGCTACTACCGCCAGGTCAGTGCCTCTCCGCTCACCGTCGTTGACGTTGAGACTACCGGAGCTCTAGGGCACAATGCCCGCGTTATCGAAGTATCCGTTGTCCATGCCAGTCTCGCTGACGGCCTAGAGCACCAGGAAAGCTACTTGATCAATCCCAAGGTCAAAATTCCTGAATACATCACCAAAATTACCGGCATTACCCCGGATATGGTGTACCCTGCCCCGTCTCCCGAAGAAATCTGGCCCAAATGTCAGCCTCTGCTAGAAGCCGATCGCGTCTTTACTGCTCACAACCTAGATTTTGACTATTCCTTCTTACGCACTGAATACAAGCGACTAGGCGTCCGTTTCTACAAGCCTCCTCTGCAAAAGCTCTGTACCGTCATTCTCTCTAGAACGCTGCTAGCCGATTTACCTTCTCGCAGCCTGCCAAACCTAATCAAACACTTCAATTTCGATATCAGCACCTCTCACCGCGCTGAAGCCGATACCAAAGCCTGCTGGCTGTTGGCCGAAATCCTCCTTACCCAAATCCAAAACGAAGACGACGAGACCCTACTCAAGCGCTTTGGTCAGCAGTGGATTCGACTACAGGACGCGGCTAAGATTTTGAACTGTCGTAAAGAAGACGCTCAGCAAAGGTTAGAAGCTGCGGAAGTAGAAAGTCGTCTGTCATTCAAACGTAAGCTGCCTATGTATCGCCGCTGGGGAGTAGAGCAGTTCTATTACGCACAGCAAGGGCAGCAGATGTCACTTTTATAAAAGCAATCCTTTCCCTAGGAAGATAGAAACTCTTTAGCTCTGGCATTATGCTAAGAGCTATAAAGTTGTAACGGTCATTAACTATGTCTGAAAAAGAGCGCAAAAATTATTCTTGGAAAGGTAGCTGGGACGCTGGGACTGCGCTCATAGTTCTAGTAGGCGTGCTGACAGTTGTTTTATTCGCGGCTGGATTCTCTTATTAGGTGAGTCCCGCCAAGTAAATTGTTAACGTTTTGCGGTCCCGTAGGCACAGCATGTATCTGTTTAGCGTCACACACCGAGACCTACCCCGCCCTATCGGGCACCCCTCCGAGGGGGGATTTGCCCCGGCTATGCGGCATTTGAGAGTCGAGTTAGATCGCTTTGATCTCATAGTCTGAAGTAGATCCCCTCTTGGGAGGGGTGGCACGCAGTGACGGGGTGGGCCCTGCAACTCACGCGAGTAACCGGCTTCGCTAAATACATACCACAGCATGCTGTGCCCCTACGGGAGTTGTGTTGCTAATTGATGAGTCTGCACAAATGCGATTGCCTGATGACAACGAAATAAACCGTCCTAGCGTCAACATCCTGCCAATGATTGACGTTATTTTTGCGATCCTGGCATTCTTCATTCTATCTACGCTGTACTTGACTAGAGCCGAAGGATTTCCGGTCAACCTGCCTCAGGCAGTAACGGCATCCCCTCAAAATCAGATGGATGTGACGCTGGTGATTACGCCAGAGGGAAGTTTGTTTTTGGGTGACGAGCCGGTGTCGTTGGAGAATCTGGCGGATGCGGTGCGAGCGATCGCACCCACCAACCCAATCCTCGTCACCATTCGCGCCGACGAATCTACCAGCCATGGCCGAGTAGTGGCTGCAATGGATCAGCTACGTACAATTGACAGAGTCCGTCTAGGCATTGCGACGACTCGGCCTTAATTCTCGCGATGACCCAAGACGCTCCGTCGGCTGAGCAGCAATTAGATATTCTCAGCCGGGTGAGGGCGGTAAGTCCATAATCACCCGGCCAACCAAAAGCCAATCAAAACATTGACGATGAATCAATTGTTTTGTTTTGAACAAAAAGAGCGCCGTATCACGTTCGATGACGTAATACAGCGCTAGCAAAACTTCTTTTATCCGGACTACTGAATCTATCGTCGCCAGAAGCGCTTCTTCTGCGCGCAGGGAATAGGTAGCCCCATAGCGGTGTGAAACTCCGTTTGCACTTTTCGCGTCAGGCGTTTAGAGACTTGTCGAACGATTTGATTGAGTAGCTGATCGCCAGAGGCCTTGACCAAGTTGTCCGGTAGAACTTGCACAAAACGGGGAACCTCTACCCATGTAGACAGATTAAGCTCCCACTCTACGTGGGTAGAGCTTTCGATATCGATGTCTTCGGGAAGGTTTTCGGCAGCGCCTTCACAGAGGGTCATAGAAGCGCAAAAATCAACGTCGTAACCTTCGGGTTTGTATCCGGGCACGGGAATGGTCTCTATCCGATAGACGCCCTCTTCTTGGGGGAGCAGATGCAAGCCGATCTTGGGCTCTACTACATGGTTCAAATTCTTAAACTGGCCGACAGTCAATCCATAGCCATTACTACCGATGGGCTCTACCGCCATTGGCTGCGCACATCGGGGGAACCATTCCTGGTGAGCATCCAGATACCGGGCTACGCTAGCAGCATCTGCATACATCTCCATATGGCCTACATAGTTGCCTTGAAAATGCAAAGTGTCTTTACGAGAAGTTAAGTTCGTTTTTGAAGTTTTTTTTCCTTTACTCAGACTAGCACCCACCTCAAAAAATGGGGAGCTTAGCTGGGGAGAAGGTGCGTTAGAGGGAAGTTGCATAGTGTTTCGTCAAAAAGACAAGCAAGAGACATCAAGCATCAAGACCGTTGGCGTTCTATTCGTCCGTATTAGTGTTTACCCGTATTAAACAAGTTTGATGAGTTACAAGGGACACGTCGATTTAACAGTACCTACTGATGATGCCTGAGCACCTTCGTTGATTTACTGATCAATATGACAGCAGCTCTGCACTAAGACAGTGCCTGTTGCTACGCTTAAACGCCTATACTGCCCTGGAATATAGTTATGTTTTGAGGGCTTTGGTAGATGAAAGCACTGGTTGCAGGCGCAACAGGACAAACGGGTAGCCATATCGTTGGACTGCTGCTGGCTAAGGGCATTGAAGTTCGGGCGCTGGTCAGGGACTTAGACAAAGCGGCTGCAACTTTACCTACTGAGGCTGAGAAGGTCGTTGGCGATGTGCTCAATCGGGCGAGTTTGACGGCTGCTCTAGCAGGTTGTGATGTGCTGCTGAGCGCGACTGGCGCAGCGCCTAGTTTTGATCCAACCGGTCCGTACAAAGTGGACTATGAGGGCAATAAGAATTTGGTGGATGCGGCGGCAGCAGCAGGAATCGACCAGTTTGTGATGGTGTCGTCTCTGTGTGTTTCCAAAGTTTTTCACCCGCTGAATTTATTCTGGGGAATTTTGTACTGGAAGAAGCAGGCTGAGGACTATTTGAAGATGAGCGGCGTTCCCTATACGATTGTGCGTCCTGGTGGATTGAAGGCAGAAAACAATGCGCAGGCAATCGAGATGTCTGCGGCGGATACGCTATTTGAGGGGAGTATTCCTCGGGTGAAGGTGGCGCAGGTCTGTGTAGATGCGTTGGGAGAGGAGGCTGCGAAGAACAAGGTCGTGGAGATTGTGTCAACTGATGAGGCGGTGGCTCAGCCGATGGAAGCTTTATTTGCCAGTGTCGGGTAAGGCTTTTGCTGACGAGTTGTTTCGCAGACAGAGAACGGTGATTAGGGCAATGAGCACTAAAGGCCAGCTGATTTGGTTGAGCATTGTCCAGTCGAATCGGTAGAAGATCTGACCGGAGGAGTAGGTTGCGATCGCAACAAACCCAAACACAGCGAAGTCATGTATAGCTTGAGCCTGTGTCTTTTCATCTGGGGTGTAGGTTTCGGTCAGCAAAGTGGTAGAGCCGACGTACATGAAATTCCAGCCAAGACCTAGGAGCAAGAGTGCGATCGCAAAATGCCAGAAGCTTGTCCCAGCTAGATTCAATCCCATACAGCTCAGCAGTAATACCGCTCCGGTCACAATAATCGTACTCACACCGAACCTGTTAATCAGCCAGCCAGTCACCAGCGCCGGACCAAACATCCCGAACACATGCCATTGAATCACAGCCGCTGACTGAGAAAAGCTATGGCTTTCGGCTGTCATCGCCAGCGGAGTTGCTGTCATCACAAACGCCATAACGCCGTAGCTGATAGTGCTACCTAGTGTCGCCACAAAGAACTTGGGCTGTCGAACAATCTCGAAGAGGGGGCGTGATTTGCTCTCGCTCTTGGAGATAATGATATGCGGAATGTCCAACAAGCACAGCAGCAGCGCTGAAACCAATTGCAGAACTAGAACAGCGACAAAAGCGCCTATGTAAAGCTCGCTATTGAACCATCCCTTCGAGCCATTAGCGAGCCAGGGGCCTAAAACTGCTGCAATGATCCCGCCCGCAATTACCCACGAGATTGCCTGTGGTCTGAATGCCTCATTCGCAACATCAGCCGCTGCAAATCGGTAATAGCCCACAAAACTGTTGGCAACTCCTAAGCAGGCCATCGACAGTGTGAAAAGCCAAAAGTTAGCAATAGTCAGGCTGTAAACGCTGAGGCTAGCGCCTGCTGTGCCGATGACGGTACCGAGCAAAAAACCACCACGCCTACCAATCCGCTGCATCAGCATTGAGGCTGGAATAGTCGCCGTCATTGTCGCTATCTGCCGAACAGCCAGCGGTAGGGTCGCCAGGGCTTTGTCTGCGGCGAGCGCGTAGCCAACCAAGGCTGCGGTTGTGATTAAAACGGTGTTTGTAGTCATCGCCAGCGCCTGACACAGGGCAAGCAGCGTGACTTGAAGCTTCATTGCGTAGGAGGCAGACGACATGGGATCAAATAGTGTTAAAAGAACCAGCCGTAACTGTGAAGTCCTTTGCCCAGAATATTGACGCCTAGATAGCAAATCCACACCACTACAAATCCAGATGCGGCTAGAATTGCGGGCTTCCTTCCCTGCCATCCCTTTGTGATGCGAGCGTGTAAGTAGGCAGCGAAAACCAGCCAGGTAATCAGCGCCCAGGTTTCTTTTGGATCCCAGCTCCAGTAGGAGCCCCAGGCTTCGTTTGCCCAGACTGCACCAGCGATGATGCCAATTGTCAGTAGTGGAAAGCCCAAGCCAATGATGCGATAGCTGATGTTGTCTAGTGTGTCTGCAAGCGTTAGACGTTGGAAGGAAAGTGTAGAGGCGGGATTCTCAGCAGTAGCATCTTCTGAGACCGTTTCAGCACCTGTCTCAACTTTGGCAGGCGCTGCTAGAACGGCAGTGCCGCCGCTGACTATCTTTTCTCTGGCTGTGATAATTTGCTCTGTCGCCAAGCTTTCTACCACGCCGTTTACTACTGGGTTCTCTACTAGCGGGCCTTCTACGACAAGACTGGAATCGGTGGCTCTTTTTAGCTGGTATTTGCGATCGCGAAATCCCCCCGTGCCGACAGAGCTGCCTTTAATTTCTACGGCTTGGCCACGGGTGACGATCAAAAAGGCGATCGCAATCAATGATCCCACCATCAGCGCCGCATAGCTCAGCAGCATGACGCTTACGTGCATCATCAGCCAGTTGGACTTGAGCGCTGGCACTAGGGGCTCAGACACCTGCATCGTATCGGGCAAGGTTAGGGCGGCAAAGGCTGCGATCGCCATTGCCACTGGGGAAGTGACTGCGCCTATCCAGCGACTGTCCGACATCTTCTCAGCCGCAAAATGGACTGCTGTGATCCCCCAGGCAATAAAAAACAAAGATTCATACAGGTTGCTCAGCGGAAAGTAGCCGCCCTCGATCCAGCGAGCCGTTAACAGCGCCGCCATCGCTAAGTTGCCTGCTGCCATACCTACACCGCCAATTATCGGCAAGGCTTTGACCTTTTCAAACGCTAGACCGCTCCAATAGGCCAGCATTGCCGCAAATAAAACGGCAAATGCAGCGTTATCTAGCCATCCCTCTAAGCCAGTCAGCGTCAGGGTTGAGGCTGACGCTAGGCCAGAAGTACCCAGGCTGACAAAACTGATGGCGTTGGCAAAATCAAAAGCGACCATAGGAAGGCGAATGTTTGTTTAGATGTTTGTTCTTCTGAGGTTTGGGGTTGATCCCACTCTAATATCTTACAGAGAGGATAGAACTGTGAGCGAGTTTCTAGGCTGAGCTACCGAAATTGTGACGCCTGTAGCTTCCGACCAATAGAAGAGCGTGCCCTGACGTTGCTAGATGAATGTTAAATTCATTCCAGCTGCTTGCTCGTAAGCAGATAGCGTTAGATACATTGATTTGATGGTACTGCTAAAGCTGGGGGCTTGCCCAAGACAGCCAGTCAACCGTTTCTCGATCTGTCGCACAGGTCACGGTTGATTTCGCCAACCTCAAGTAAAAGTTCAGGTATATAAATACGGTGAGAGAATAACAAACATGGAATTAGCAGCGCTCTGGAAACGGTATCAGGACTGGCTCTATTACCATGAGGGACTGGGCATCTACGTGGATGTTAGTCGGATGAGCTTTGACGATCCTTATGCCGAACAGCTGACGCCGAAGTTTGAGCAGGCGTTTGAGGCGATGGATGAGCTAGAAGCAGGTGCGATCGCCAATCCAGATGAAGAGCGCATGGTGGGCCACTACTGGCTCCGCGCCCCGGAGCTAGCGCCCACCGAAGAACTCAAGAAAGACATTGTAGAAACACTCGAAAGTGTAGAAGCCTTTGCCGAGAAAGTCCGTAGCGGTGCGATCGCCCCTCCAGACGAACCCAAATTCACTGATATCCTCTCCGTTGGCATTGGCGGATCGGCGCTTGGTCCTCAGTTTGTCTCCAAAGCTTTAGCCCCTGCTCTACCCGATATCAACATTCACTTTATTGACAACACCGATCCCATCGGCATCGACCATATCTTTGAAGAGATTGGCGATCGCCTCAAAAGCACCCTTGTCGTTATCACTTCAAAATCAGGCGGCACTCCCGAAACTCGTAACGGCATGATCGAATCTAAGGCCGCCTACGAAAACGCTGGTCTATCGTTCGCTAAGTACGCGGTTGCCGTAACGGGCATCGACAGTAAGCTCGAAAACATTGCAACGGGCGAAGGCTGGCTAGCTACTTTCCCGATGCACGACTGGGTTGGTGGCAGAACCTCCGAACTCTCTGCGGTCGGACTGTTGCCAGCGGCGCTACAGGGCATCAATATTCGAGAAATGCTGGCCGGAGCCAAAGAAATGGATGAGGCCACTCGCGTTCACGACCTCCGCACGAACCCAGCGGCTCTTTTAGCGCTTTCTTGGTACTTTGCGGGCAATGGTACGGGTGAGAAAGACATGGTGGTACTGCCTTACAAGGACAGTCTGCTTCTATTTAGCCGCTACTTGCAGCAGCTAGTGATGGAATCGCTCGGTAAAGAAAAAGACCTCGATGGCAATACGGTCTATCAGGGCATTGCCGTTTACGGGAATAAAGGATCGACCGACCAGCACGCCTACGTTCAGCAGCTCAGAGAAGGCGTTCCCAACTTTTTTGCCACTTTAATCGAAGTGCTCAAGGATCGCGAAGGTCCATCCGTCGATGTCGAGCCGGGTGTGACTTCTGGCGACTACCTGTCGGGTCTGTTGCAGGGGACTCGTCGCGCTCTATCGGAAAATCACCGCGATTCGATCACTATTACGATTCCTGAGGTTTCGCCGAAAATGGTGGGCGCACTGATCGCGCTATACGAACGGGCTGTGAGTCTGTATGCCAGCTTAGTCAACATCAATGCCTATCATCAACCCGGTGTAGAGGCCGGGAAAAAAGCGGCAGCAGATGTGCTGGCGCTACAGACAAAAGTTAAGGAAGTGCTAAAAGAGGCAGGCACCGCGATGACTTTGGATGAGATAGCCGAGAAAATGGACGCACAGGACAAGATAGAGAATATCTATAAAATTGTGCGGCACCTAGATGCCAACGGTCGCGATCTGAAGATTGAGGGAAGTCCTAGCGAGCCAGCAAGCTTGAAGGTGGGGATTCGATAGCTGCTTGCTTGCAGTGATACTCCTGTAGCTATAACCGTGCGGTCATATTGAGCGATGCCTTTTAGAATGGTTACTGGCTGCGGTTTTGGACTGCTGCCAGTGGTTTGCTCTTTGAGTTAATTTTTCATGGCGTTTTCTTCGATTACTCGTGCGATCGCACGCTCTCCCCTCGGCCAAGAGCTAGTCACAAAACTAGAGAAGCAGCAAACCCTACAGCTAGCAGGCGCACCCAGACTACCCAAAGGCTTGGTCAGCTCAGCGCTCGCCCAGGCTCAAAAAAAGCCACTGCTAGTAGTCACCGCTACTCTCGAAGAAGCCGGTCGATGGGCAGCGCAGCTAGAAGCGATGGGCTGGGCTACCGTTGCCTTTTATCCGACCTCAGAATCTTCGCCGTACGACATTTTTGATCCCGAATCAGAGCTGGTTTGGGGTCAGCTACAGGTGCTCTCGGATCTGATCAAAGGCAAGGCCAGCGCAGAAAATATGCCGCCGGGATCAAAGTATTTAGGGGCGATGGCGATTATCGCCACAGAGCGAGCACTGCAGCCCCATCTGCCACCGGTTGAAGCCTTTCGTCCGTATTGCCTAGAAATTAGTCTAGGCATGGAGCTCAATCTCAAAGGACTGTCGCTGAGCCTCGCTAAGCTGGGCTATGAGAAAGTCTCTGCGGTTGAAACGGAAGGTCAGTGGAGTCAGCGTGGAGACATTATCGATGTCTTTCCCGTAGCGGCGGAACTACCGGTTCGCATGGAGCTATTTGGCGACGAGCTGGAGCGACTGCGAGAATTCGACCCGGCCAACCAGCGATCGCTCGACAAGATCGAAACGCTGCTGCTGACGACTACCGACTACGGTCCGCTAATTTCCTCCGCCCTAGAAGAAAAAGGACTGCTGGAAGATCTATTGCCAGACGAGGCCCTAGAAGCCTTTGCTGCGACTGGCAAAATCGAAGGCGTACGCCGATTTATGGGACTGGCGTTCGAATCGCCTGCCTCCCTATTGGACTACCTGCCAGAAGATACGGTGGTCGCACTCGATGAACCCGAGCAGTGTTTGGCCCATGCTGAACGCTGGCTTGAAACGGTTGAGGATCGCTGGAGAGAGGCGCAGGATACGTTTGCAGCCGACGCAGAGGTTCAGCTACCTGAAGGGGGTTTGCCCAAATTACATCGGCCATTTGCCCAGGCTGTAGAAGAAATTGAGCTGTTTCAACGGATTGAGCTTTCTGAAATTGCTGAGGATGGGAAGGGGCTGAATTTGGCCAGTCGGCCTGTGCCGATTCTGCCGCATCAGTTTGGCAAGCTGGCAGATATTTTGAAGGAGGAGCGCGATCGCAGGTTCTTCCCCTGGCTCGTATCCGCCCAACCTTCCCGCTCCGTCTCACTGCTGCAAGAGCACGATTGCCCCGCCCAGTTCATCCCCAACCCCAGAGACTTTCCCGCCATAGACAAGCTGCAAAATCAGCGCATTCCCGTCGCGGTCAAATATTCTGGGCTAGCCGAACTCGAAGGCTTTATCCTGCCTACCTTTCGCATCGTTTTAGTCACCGATCGCGAATTCTTTGGCCAGCACACCCTGGCTACGCCTAGCTACGTCCGCAAACGCCGCCGCGCCGCCTCCAAACAGGTCGACCCGAATAAGCTACAGCCGAAAGATTACATTGTTCACCGTAACCACGGCGTCGGTCAGTTTTTAAAGCTGGAGAGTCTGACGGTTGATAAAGAGACTCGTGAATATCTTGTCATTCAATATGCTGACGGCTTGCTGCGCGTACCCGTTGACCAAATGGGATCGCTCTCTCGCTATCGCACCTCAGTAGAGCAGAAGCCTCAGCTCAACAAGATGACGGGCAAAACTTGGGAAAAAACCAAAGGCAAAGCTCGCAAAGCCATTCAAAAAGTGGCGGTCGATCTGCTGAAACTGTATGCTCAGCGATCGCAAATGCAAGGCTTTACCTATCCCGAAGATATGCCCTGGCAGCAGGAGCTAGAAGATTCTTTCCCGTACAATCCGACGCCAGACCAGCTCAAGGCCACTCAGGATGTAAAGCGTGATATGGAGAGCGAGCGTCCAATGGATCGCCTGGTGTGTGGTGACGTGGGCTTTGGCAAAACCGAAGTCGCCCTACGCGCCGTTTTCAAAGCGGTGACTGCTGGTAAACAGGTTGCATTGCTAGCGCCCACGACAATTCTGACCCAGCAGCACTATCACACGCTCAAAGAGCGCTTTGCCCCTTACCCCATTCAGATTGGACTGTTAAACCGTTTTCGCTCAGCAAAAGAGCGAAAAGAAATTATGCTACGGCTGATTTCTGGCGAGCTAGATGTGGTCGTGGGTACGCATCAGCTCTTAGGAAAAGCGGTGAAATTTAGAGATCTTGGACTGCTAGTCGTAGACGAAGAGCAGCGCTTTGGTGTGAATCAAAAGGAAAAGATCAAAGCGATGAAGGCTCAAGTCGATGTGCTTACGCTCAGCGCTACGCCGATCCCCAGAACGCTATACATGGCGCTCTCTGGTGTGCGAGAAATGAGCCTGATTACCACGCCGCCGCCCTCTCGCCGTCCTATCAAAACCCATCTAGCGCCGTATGACCCCGAAAAAGTGCGAGCTGCGATTCGTCAGGAGCTTGACCGGGGCGGACAGATTTTTTATGTAGTGCCTCGGGTGGAAGGCATTGAGGAAGTGGCGAGCCGGATTAGGGAGGCGGTGCCGGGGATTAGACTTGCGATCGCACATGGCCAGATGCCCGAAGGCGAACTCGAAGCCACCATGCTCACCTTCAGCAACGGCGACGCCGATCTAATGGTCTGCACCACCATCATCGAATCAGGACTCGACATCCCTAGAGTCAACACCATCATCATCGAAGACTCGCAAAAATTTGGCCTCTCACAGCTTTATCAGCTTCGAGGCCGAGTCGGACGCTCCGGCATCCAGGCCCACGCATGGCTGCTCTTCCCCAAACAAAACAAACTCTCTGATAAAGCCCGCAAAAGACTCAGGGCAATCCAGGAGTTTACCCAGTTGGGATCGGGCTATCAGCTCGCTATGCGCGACATGGAAATTCGGGGAATCGGTAATCTGCTCGGTGCCCAGCAGTCTGGTCAGATGGAAGTCATCGGCTTTGATCTGTACATGGACATGCTGGAAGAATCCATTGCCGAGATACGCGGTCAGGAGATTCCGCAGGTGGATGAAACGCAAGTCGATCTGAAAGTGACCGCGTTTATTCCTGCCGACTACATTCCTGATCTCGACCAGAAAATGAGCGTTTATCGATCTTTAGTAGGGGCGAGTACCAAGCGAGAGCTGATGGAAATCGTCACCGATCTCAACGACCACTACGGCAGTTTGCCATCTGCGGTAGGTCAGCTAATCAAAGTTTTAGAACTTAAGCAAATCGCCAAACCTCTAGGCTTTTCTCGGATTAGGCCAGAGGGGAATCAGAACATATTGCTGGAGACGCCGATGGAAAAACCGGCCTGGGGCTTGCTGCATGAAAAGGTGCCAGCGCACTTGCGATCGCGCTTCGTCTATGCACCGGGCAAAGTCACCGTTCGCGGCCTAGGCGTTATGAAACCAGAAAAGCAGGTAGAAAGCCTAATCGAATGGTTTGGACAAATGCAGAGCGCACTTAAAGAGCCAGCACTTTCTACGAGTGCTGTTTAGCTTAGGCGCATGCTCCTTGTAGGTAAATGCCGTTTAAAACTCGTCGTTTCCATACGCCATCGGCGCTTCATTATCCCGTTTAGAACCCAGCAAGTTCAGATCGTTAGCTCGAATTACAGGACTTGTCCGCGTTGCGCCCGTGCTGCGGTCCTGCCAGCTATCAAGCTTCAGCGAACCCGTAATTCCAATCAAACTACCTTTGCGGACATAGTTCGCTGCTACCTCAGCAGGCTTGCCCCAAATTTCTACGTTGAACCAATCCGGCTGGTCACTGTTGCGGGTGCGTCTATTCACCGCCAGGCCAAACTTTGCCAGTACGTTGCCAGACTCAAAATAACGAACCTCAGGGTCACGGCCAACCCGACCAACCAAAGTCACTACATTTATACTCATAGACCCACTCAATTCAAACGACTATATAGCTCAATCGAAGGCTGTACTGCTCACACATTGTCCATATATACGGACAATGTAAAAACCGTTATACGCCTACAATAAGCTACCGTTGGCGCTGTACAGTTAACGCAGTACAGACGTTTTACTATCTTATCTAACTTGTCGACAGTTAGGGCTAGCGGTTGGGGATGCTCAGACCGACGTTGTATCCAAGTTCAGTTTGTTCGAGGCTCGATTTGTAGAAGACTCTACCCGTATATCTGCTAAACATCGACTAGACGGGCGATATAAAACGTAATAAGATTCATTCGGATTGTCAGAAATACTAGTATTAACCGCTATTACGGACCCTTAACTTGTGGCATTTTTCAATCGCTTATCCCTCTCCCGCGACATGGGTATCGACCTCGGGACAGCTAATACCCTGGTTTACGTTTCAGGTCGGGGTATCGTTTTGCAAGAACCCTCAGTAGTAGCTATTGATGAAACCACAGGAAACCCTCTGGCGGTAGGTGAGGAAGCCAAACAAATGCTGGGCCGTACGCCTGGAAACATCAAGGCTATTCGGCCACTAAGAGACGGGGTAATCGCCGACTTTGATATTGCTGAAGTGATGCTGAAGCACTTCATCCGCCGAGTCCATGAGAATAAAGCACTGGTTTCTCCTAGAGTCGTCATTGGTATTCCCAGTGGGGTGACTGGCGTAGAGCGACGAGCGGTGATGGACGCGGCTTTGCAGGCAGGGGCGCGAATGGTTTATCTGATTGATGAGCCGGTTGCTGCTGCTATCGGTGCAGGGTTGCCGGTTGATGAACCTACTGGCAACATGATTGTTGATATCGGTGGTGGTACGACAGAAGTGGCTGTTTTGAGCCTTCAGGGAACGGTGCGTAGCGAGTCTGTGCGGGTAGCAGGCGATGAGCTAACTGATTCGATCAAGCAGTACATGAAGAAGGTTAACAATCTGGAAATTGGCGATCGCACCGCCGAAGAAATCAAAGTCAAAATCAGCTCTGCCTACCCTAGCCCGGAAGACGACGAAGCCTCACTAGAAGTACGCGGCGTTCATATGCTCTCGGGTCTGCCTAGAACCGTCACTGTCAAGAGCCCAGAAATTCGCGAGAGCATGGCTGAGCCCCTGTCCGTTATTGTTGAAGCTGTCAAGCGAACTCTTGAAGATACGCCGCCAGAGCTAGCCGCAGATATTATTGACCGGGGTATCATGCTGGCAGGCGGTGGCGCACTCCTCAGAGGACTCGATACGCTGATTTCTCACGAGACTGGCATTGTTGTCCATGTCGCTGCCGATCCGCTGAGCTGCGTTGTTCTAGGTACGGGCCGCGTGCTAGAGAACTTCAGCAAAATGGAACGAGTTTTCAGCGCTCGCTCCCGCGATTTGTAAGCTTTTTTTGAGTCTTACTGGTTCTGGGGCATCGTCGCTAATATCAGTTGATGAAGCAGTCGCTTGCCGAAATCGCTTGCTAGAACAGTAGTCGCTGATCTTACCTGAAAGCAGATCTTGTCAAAAGCAGTTAGTTGAGCAGAGTGGCTTAGATGTTTGCCCTGAGAAAATGGTGGGATAAAAACGCACTCAGAGGAGTCCTAATCTTTCTGGCTATCGGTACTGCTTGGGGAATTCGTCAAACCAACGGTGCGCTTGTTTACGAAGCCTATCAATATGTCACCAAGCCCTTTCACCTGACGGCTCCGCCAGACGCGCAGCTAGACAATGCTTACGTGCTCGATTTGCAACAGCGGGTTGTAGAACTAGAAAATCAAAATCAAAAGCTGCGCGAACTGATTGACTATCAAAAAGACAGCGAGCTAGACACTACGGTACTGGCTGCTGTTATCGGTCGCAGCGCGGACCACTGGTGGCAGCAGATGACTATCAATAAAGGCAGCAGTGACAAGGTTAAAGTTGGCGATATTGTCACGGGTCCAGGCGGTCTAGTCGGTCGCATTACGGTAGTCACTCCCAATACGTCTAGAGTCTTGCTAGTGAGCGATCCTACCAGTCAAATTGGCGCAAAGGTCAGCCGCAGTCGGTCGACTGGATACATTCGCGGCGAAGCAGATACTCAAGCTACTATGTTCTTTTTCGAGAAGGTGCCTGATGTCAAAGTGGGCGATGTGATTGTTACCTCATCCTTTAGCCGCCTTTTTCCTCAGGGTGTACCTATTGGGCGCATTGCTTCTATCGATCTAGGCACTAGCCCTGCGCCAGAGGCCGTCATTCAGCTTTCTGTTCCGGTAGCCAATCTAGAGTGGGTCACGGTCAATCCTTACTCTCCTAAGCTGGACGTTGACGCGGCTCCTGCCGAAATCGTCAGCGATCCACAATGACTTCATGAGTTCTTATCGCTTTAGACGCACAGCATCCCCTCGGCAAATTTGGAACTGGCTATTTACCGTCGGCTCTGTGGTAGTGTGCTTGCTACTGTTGCCGACTAGGCTGCCGGGAATGGATATTCTGGGGGTTGGTCCGAACTGGCTGCTGGTTTGGGTTGTGGTCTGGAGCATCAGCCGAACGCCGTTCGATGGGGCGATCGCGGGCGTTGTCCTTGGTTTATTACAAGACGGACTAACCGGCACTTTCCCAACGCACGTCACAGGGCTTGTCTTCGCTGGGATTCTGACTGCCCAGCTTCACCGACGCCGATTCTTACAAGAAGATCTGATCTCTATTGCTCTAATCGTCTTCGGCCTGGCTGTTGTCACTGAGACCATCATGGCGCTACAGGTGACTGGTCAATATCTATTGGGCGAGGATTCGCCATACACAAATTTGGGGACTATCTGGAAATATTATCAGCGAGTCGCCCTCAGCTCAGCTATTCTCAGCAGTCTATGGGCACCCGCTCTCTACTACCCGCTCAAAAAATGGTGGGATCGATACAAGACGAAGGACTAGACAAGACTGTATGACAAAAGATGCTAGACAGTGCCAACGGTTAGAAGGCTACTAGGCTGCCTGTAGCTTCACTGTCTCCACTACTGCCTTTACAGCCGTCAGTAGTTCGTCGTAGACTTCTGTCGGCTCTAGCGCCTGTAGGTAAGCTTTGCTGCGTACGCCACAGGTTAAAGCTGCGGCCAATAAACCGGTGTCTTGAGCAGCGATGACATCCGCTTCGGTATCGCCTAGCATCCAGCTGTCATGCGTTTGATAGCCTTTTGCCTGCTGCTGTGCGATCGCTACTGCTAGCAGCTCACATTTTTGCTCGATGCGGTTTGCGTGGGCCGCATTTACATCCGCTGTGCCATACACTTCATCCACCAAATCGGTCAATCCCTGCGCTTGCAAAAAAGTATTTACCTGCTCGGGGTGGCGTAAAGTCACCAAAACCAGACGCATGTTTGCTCGATTCAGGTAGCGCAGCGCTGCCTGTGCGGAGGGCTGTATTCGGTCCCACAGCAATAAGCTGGGATGATTCACAATTTTTTCAACCTGCTCGATAAATAGCCCAAACCAGCTAGCCGGTATGCCAGATAGAACAGCGATCTCAATATCAGCCGTTCGATTTTGCTTCATTTGCCAGAACTGCCGCTTGGAAAGGGGTGCGATCGCTAAATCAGCACTGGTTTCTTGTTTGTAGATAGCTGCGATCGCTCGCAGACCCTGCCGATAGGTTTGGTAATAGCGCTCCGATACGTCCACGATTGGGCCATCAAAATCGCAGAAAACGACTTGTCGCGTCATAAATAACTCAGTTTCTGGTACGGCAAAGATAGAAAGCGTAGTACCAAAGTAATGTTTCTTAACCTTAACAGCGCTATCAAAATTAGAAGGTGGTGTATTCAACTAATTTTGATTCGATCCCTTGATAGTTAAGAAAAGCTAAAGTTATCCTTTCATTGCTACATCGGATTCTTTCTCCAGCCACAAAGTCACTGGTCCATCATTTTCAATAGACACCTGCATCATCGCCCCGAACCGCCCGGTCTCTACCTTCAGTCCGCTTTGCCTTAGTATCTCTACAAATCTCTCATACAGGCTTTCTGCTAGCACAGGTGGCGCGGCCTTTGAAAAAGAAGGTCGCCTACCCTTGCGGCCATCGCCGTACAGCGTAAACTGACTGACCACTAGCAGATCACCCCCTAGCTCCGTGACAGAGAGATCGAACCTGCCGTCCGATCCCTCAGGAAACAGCCGCAGATTCAGGCACTTCTGCGCCATCCACTCTAATTCGGATTCTGTATCCGTTGGTCCTATACCTACTAATAGGTTCAGTCCTCGATCAATAGAGCCAGCGACCTCCCCATCCACCACAACTTGAGAAGAGGTCACCCGCTGAATCAAAACCCTCATGAGCTATCTCGGTCTATCGACCAAACCCCTTACCGCGTTCTGCCGACTCGACGCAAAAGCAGTTCTCAATCTGGGCTCGAAGCTCTTCTTCATTCAGGTTCTGGCCAATCAGCACTAGCTGACTTTTCTTCGGACGGCCAGCCCATTCCTCATCTTCTAGCGAAAATCGTTTGCCGCTGAGGTGAAACACATGACGCTTAGGGCTTTCGTCAAACCACAGAATGCCTTTTGCTCTGAAGACAGCAGCGGGTAGCTGATTATCTAAGAAATATTGGAACTTGCGAATAGCTAAGGGCTGATCGCGGTCAAAAGAAACAGAAGTGAAGCCGTCAATATCTAGATGAGAGTGAGTGCTGTGGTCATGGTCATGCTCACAGTGACCGTGATCATGATCGCAGTTGGCGTGCTCGTCATGGGCAGCGTGCTCATCGTGGCTGTGAGCGTCATGATCGTGATCATGTGTGGAGTGGTCGTGGCGATCGTGTTCGCCGTGGCTATCTGCTTTAGGCTCGTCCGCAAAGTATTTGTCTGATTCAAACAGCCCTACGCTCAAAATCAGGGGTAGCGGCACTTTTGAATGATCCGTACGCAGAATCCGAGCGTCCTCTTTGATATCGCGCAGCTTCACTTCCAAGAGATCTGCGTCCGCTTCATCAATGAGATCCATCTTGTTCAACAGGATGATGTCACCGTAGGCAATCTGGTTGTAGGCTGCCTGTGAGTTGAACAAATCCAGACTGTAGTTCTCAGCGTCAACGACGGTCACAATTGAGTCTAGACGGGTCAAATCTCGCAGCTCTGTTCCTAGAAAAGTCAGCGCTACCGGTAAGGGATCGGCTAGCCCAGTTGTTTCAACGACTAAATAGTCAATTTTGTCTGAGCGTTCTAGAACCTTGTAGACGGCTTCTAGCAAATCGTTGTTGATAGTGCAGCAGATGCAGCCGTTGCTCAGCTCGACCATGTTGTCATCGTTGGTCTTGATTAGCAGGTCATTGTCAATGCCTACTTCACCAAATTCGTTGACCAGTACTGCCGTTTTCAACCCTTCCTGATTGGTCAGGATATGGTTGAGTAGGGTTGTCTTACCGCTGCCCAAGAAGCCGGTGATGATGGTGACGGGCAGGCCATGTTTGGAAGCATCCATGGGTTTGCTCATGGGTTCGTCAGAGGCGAGCGTTGTGGCAGTCATAGAGGTCTGTTTGATAAGTGAGCGAGTATTGGGTGAGCGAATAGCTATGAAGAGATTTGTGGCTTAATTATCACGCATTCGCCAGGGATTGCGGGTCTAAGTTTACGTCAATTAAAGGAAGCTGCCACAAAAAATAGCGCTGTGATGGAGGTTTCCAATTTACTATTGAGTTTGCTTGAATATTTTTTAAGCAGTCGACTCTCGATACCTAGACCCCAACATAGATCTCATGAGCGTAGCTATTTACAACACGCTTTCTCGCCAGAAAGAAGCTTTTGAACCTCTCACCTCCAATCAGGTGAAGATGTACTGCTGCGGGGTGACTGTTTATGACTATTGCCATCTGGGTCATGCGCGTTCTTACATTGTGTGGGATACGGTCCGTCGGTACCTTTCTTGGCGCGGCTACGACGTGCGCTATGTTCAAAATTTCACTGATATAGACGACAAAATTCTTAACCGCGCTCGTAAAGAAAATTCTTCAATGGAAGCAGTTGCAAAGGAATATACAGCTGCTTACTTTGAAGATATGGCGCGGCTAAACATTCTAGAAGCCGACGAGTATACCTACGCCACGCACACGATTGACGGGATCAAACGGCTGATTCATGAGCTAGAGCAAAAGGGCTATGCCTATCCTGCAAAGGGTGATGTGTATTATTCGGTGCGCAAGTTTGAGGGCTATGGCAAGCTGTCGGGTCGTAAGCTCGATGATATGGAAGCGGGACGCAGTGGCCGGGTAGGAACGGAGGAAGACTCGATCAAACAAGATCCGTTTGATTTTGCACTGTGGAAGTCGGCCAAGCCGGAGGAGCCGTCTTGGGAATCTCCCTGGGGGGCGGGGCGTCCGGGCTGGCATATTGAATGTAGTGCGATGGTGCGCGATCGCCTCGGAGACACCATCGACATCCATGTAGGCGGCGCTGATTTGCAGTTTCCCCACCACGAAAATGAAATCGCCCAGTCCGAAGCCGCCACTGGGCAACCGCTGGCTACCTATTGGATGCATAACGGCATGGTGAATGTAGAGGGCACCAAAATGTCGAAATCACTGGGAAATTTTACAACGATTCGCAGCTTGCTAGATGCAGAAGCTGGGCCGGACCCGATGGCCGTGCGCATGTTTGTGATGCAGTCTCAGTACCGGATGCCGCTGGACTTTACTGAAGATGCGATCAACGCGGCCAAAAGCGGATGGGCAACCCTAAACGAAGGGCTAAATTTTGGGACGCAGCAGGGCCAAAAGCTGGGCTGGACGGGTGCAGAGGTTGAGCTAGATGAGGCGGCAGTCGAGCAGTTCCGCACTTCTATGGATGATGACTTTAATACGCCGGGTGCGATCGCAACCCTCTTCGGTCTCGCTAAAGAACTCCAGCGCCAGAACAATTTGATTATTCATGAAGGCAACCCTGACGCCGATCCTCAACAGCTCCAGCAGCAATGGCAGACCCTCGTTGCACTCGCAGATATTCTTGGTCTAAAAGCTCAAGATCTCGAAACCGCTAGCACCGATAGTCGGCTCAGCGATTCAGAAATCGAAGCGGCCATTGCTCAACGTACCGCTGCCAAGCAAGCCAAAAACTACGCTGAATCTGACCGAATCCGAGACGAGTTAAAAGCGCAGGGAATCACACTCATCGATAAGCCCGGTGGCATAACAGCCTGGCATCGTTAGTCAGTTGTCGCTAGTCAGTCGTTATCATTAACCACTTGCAATAAATGCTGGAATTCATCACCCTCCCAGACGGCAAACTGCCCCCTGTTGCTCCCTACTCTCATGCCGTTCGCGCGGGCGACTTCTTATTCGTCACTGGACAGTTAGCAGAAGATCCTGATACGGGCGAAGTCGTTAAAGACTCTATCGAGGTCCAAACCCAGCGAGTAATGGACAACCTGAACATGGTTCTAGAGCACGCAGGCACCAGCTTTGAAAACGTTGTGATGTCGCGAATCTTCGTCACGGATTTCCGCTATTACGAAGTGGTCAATCGGGTGTATGCCAGCCGCTTTACCGCCGGTCGATATCCGGGCCGAACGACTGTGGGCGTTACTGGGCTAGCCGGATTCGGCGACGTGGAAATTGATTTGATCGTGTATTGCGGTAAATAAAGCAATTGCTGCGATACAACGTACCAGCCTGTAGGGACATTGCATGCAATGTCCCTACAGGCCTAAATCTTCAAGGTCTTCTAAATCTTCAAGGTCTTCTACTTCTGAAAGATCTAAACACAGCTCCTGAAAAGCCTGGTTGCGCGTCTTTCTCGAAGTTCGCCGATACTTTTTTGCCTCTAGTTTAGGCTCGTGTAAGACCTTCCCGTCTTCAATCATTTTCACTTTCTCGGTTGTTTCGACCTCTCCCTTGTGCAAGATCGCCTGCTGCTGCTTGGTCATCTCCCCCAGCAGTGCAAGATAGTGTTCGTATCGCTCCCAGTCTCCACGGACGGCGCAACCGGGCTCATCACGATGCAGGCAGTTGCTAAACTGACAGTCCTGTTCTGCTCGGCGCTGACGAATTTCGGGGAATAGATTGCCTAGTGCTTCTGGTGGCGTCAGAATATCCGGCTGGTTGAATCCTGGCGTATCAGCTAGAAAACCACCTTTTGGTAGCTCGTAGAGACCCACATGACGAGTCGTATGGCGACCGCGATTTAGCTTGCCTGAGACTGCGTTTACTCTCAGATTTTGCGCCGGGATTAGTCGATTAGTCAGGCTGGATTTACCCACACCAGACGGCCCTGCTAACACCGTAATTTTGCCTTGTAGCGCCGCAGATAGATTGTCTGGCAGCTCGTCAGCATCACGGATACTCGTCAGCAGCGCTGTATAGCCCCAATTTTCTAGCTTTGTTCGCCAGTGGTGAGCGATTTTGTCAGTGACTAAATCTCGCTTATTTAGACATAGCGTAATGTCCAATCCTGTCAGCTCGGCTTTGATTAGAAATCGGCTGAGCTGATAAGTATCGAGCTTGGGTTCGGCGATCGCGAATATCAGCAGCACCTGATCAACGTTTGCAACCGGTGGACGATCTAAGAACTTTTTTCTAGGGTGGATAGCTGCGATCGCACCTCGCCCATCCTGCCAATCAGGTTCTTCTACGGTGACGCGATCGCCCACCATAATCTGCTGGCCCAGCTTCTTTAGCAAGCCTCGACGAATGCACAGCAAAACCGGCTTCTTTTCACTTATGCCTCTAGCAAACGATTCAGCAGAATCTGGCTCAGACGCACAGTCCGGTACGGCCATGCCATCTAGCTGGACCCAGTAATAATTCGCCTTGATTAAGATGACCGTTCCTACCAAGGTCTCTGTCGCCACTTCAGGCGGCAGAGACCTCGTCGTTCCATCCACCCTCACAGGTCTACCGGACGGCGCACCTGCACCGAAAAATACTCTGTGTGATCGTCAATTGACTCGACGCCATAGCCATCCATTCGTAGACTATCTGGCACTTGTTCTATTGGTTCACCTGGATCTAGCCAGACCTCTAGCAGAGAACCCGGCTCCATCTTTTCTAGCGTCAGCTTTGTCCGCACAAAGTTTAGAGGGCAGGGCGTTCCTCTCAAATCTAGTAACGAGGAACTACCCATTAAACAGACCCCCTAAAAAGCCCTCTTTTTTGCTTTTGCCTACCAAATCGCCCCGAATCTCGGCTAGCTGCGTTAGTAGCTCTTTCTCCTCCGCCTTTACCCGAGTCGGGATATCTACCCTCACTGTAATCAAATGCTTGCCGCGACTAACCGGATTTCCCAGCCTAGGGACACCACGCCCATCCAAAGACAGCACGGTATTTGGCTGTGTTCCGGCAGGAACCTGCATCGCCACCTTACCGTCAACCGTTTCCACCTCTAGCTCACAGCCCAAAATAGCCTGCAAATAGCTCACGTTCAGATCAGAGTGAATATCGATGCCGTCTCTTCTAAACTTAGACTCTTCATTGACGACTAGGTAAACGTATAAATCACCCGCAGGGCCATTTCGCTTACCGGCATCCCCTTCACCCGACACCCGCAGCCGCGTTCCATTCTCAACGCCCGCTGGTACGGTAATCTTCAGCTTCTTGTTTGTCTGCTTTTGGCCGCTGCCACCGCAGGTTTCGCACCGATCTTCAACGACTTCACCACTGCCATTACAGGTAGGACAGGTCGAAACCTGGTTAAAGATACCAAATGGCGTTCGAGTAGCTCGTCTCACCTGACCTGCACCGCTACAGGTCGTGCAAGTTCTAGGACGAGTTCCAGGCTTTGCGCCAGAACCGCTACAGGTCGTACAGGTTTCTAGATGGCTAATTCTGATTTCCTTTTCGCCACCAAAAACGGCTTCCTTAAACTCTAGCTTGAGGTTGAGCCGCAGGTCGTCTCCGCGCATTGGGCCGCGACGCCTTTGCTGTCCTGGCTGCCCTGAGAACCCGTTGAAGAAACTCTCAAAAATATCGGCAAATCCGCCCATATCCTGGAAATCTTGAAAGCCGCCAGCACCGGCTGAGGCCGCACTGCCCACACCCGCTTCACCAAAGCGATCATAGCGAGCTCGCACTTCCGGCTCCGAGAGCACTTCATAAGCCCGGCTGACTTCTTTAAATGTTTCTTCAGCGCCCGAATCTTTGTTGACATCTGGATGATACTTACGCGCTAGCTTGCGATAGGCACGCTTGATCTCATCTGGCTCAGCGCTGCGAGAGACACCCAGGGTTTCGTAATAATCACGGGCCATAAAACGTCAGTCAAAAAGAGGATGTGCAGTTCGTGGATCAATACATATTGATTCATTGTATAGCAAACCTTCCGATGCATAGGGCGGCTTTCACCCATTCAAACCCCACTTCTCTCCTGATTTCTCTAGCTACTTCTCTGGCTATTTCTCTGGCCACTCACCTTTGCTTATTCAATCGCTTCGTAGTCAACAGCCAGTGTGCTATCAATGTCGAACTCTTCATCTGGTCTCACGTTGAAAGCGGTGGCAACAGCGCTTGCTTCTGGAGATTGTCCTGCCTGCGGTGTGGCGGGCTGCGGTGTAGAAATCTGTGGCGTGTGGATATCGGCATTAGCCTCTGTAGCTACGCTCGATTGGCTCAGTTCTGAACCGGTAGCAGATTGGGTGGTGGGCTCTTGACTATGAGGTTCCCGATTGTGAAGTTCCTGATTATGAAGTTCTCGGTCGTGTGGCGCTTGAGCAATCGAGGCTTCAGATTCATTAGTCAGGTTGGCCCCTGGCATTTCGTTATTAATGTCACTCCCGCTCATGCTCTCTTGACTAGCCTGACGATAGATTCCAGCACCAATATTGAAGATAGTTTCCTGCAAAGCGTCTAGCTTTTGAGCAATATCACCAGGCTCGGCGTTCTTGTCTTCAACCGCTGCTTTAAGTGCGTTTGCTTCTTTTTCTGCCTGCGCTTTGAGTTCTTCAGAGATAACGCCTGCACTATCACGCAGCGCTGATTCGTAGCTATAGAAAAGGGAATCTGCTCGGTTTTGTAGCTCTGCTACTACTCTGCGCTGCTCGTCTTCGCCTGCATATTTTTCGGCTTCTTCTTTCATGCGTGCAACTTCGGCTGATGAAAGACCGCCTCGATTGGTGATTTTGATGCTTTGGGCGCGGTTAGTGCCTAGATCTTTGGCCGCAACTTGTAGAATACCGTCAGCGTCGATTTCAAAGGATACTTCGATCTGGGGAACGCCTCTGGGCGCGGCTGGAATGCCTGTCAGCTCAAATCGACCCAGACTTTTGTTATCTTTGGCCATGGCTCTTTCGCCCTGGAGCGCATGGACTTCTACAGAAATTTGACCATCTGTTGCAGTAGAGAATATCTGGGTTTTGCTGGTAGGAATTGTTGTGTTGCGCTCGATAATCTTAGTGAAGACATCTCCTAGTGTTTCGATGCCTAAAGAGAGTGGCGTGACATCTAGCAAGAGTAAATCTTTGACTTCGCCACCCAGGACACCTGCTTGAATTGAGGCACCTAGTGCAACGGCTTCATCTGGATTAACTGAGCGATCGGGCGAGTGACCGTTGAAAAAATCGGTAATCGCAGCTTGTACGGCTGGGATTCTAGTCGAACCACCGACGAGTAGGATGCGATCAATATCTTCGGTGTCAAGCTCGGCATCTTTGAGGGCTTGTTTGACCGGCTCTAGGGTGTTTTGAATCAAGGTGGCGGCTAGCTCTTCGAATCGCGATCGCGATAAAGCTGTCTCCAAATGTTTGGGTCCAGTCTCATCTGCTGCAATGAATGGCAAGTTGATCGAGGTCTTTGCCATTGTTGAGAGCTCGACTTTGGCTTTTTCAGCGGCTTCTCGAATTCGCTGCAGGGCCATGCGATCATTAGTCAGGTCCATGCCTTCCTGTCTCAGAAAAGCTGCCGTCATCCAATCGACAATGCAGTTGTCAAAGTCATCGCCGCCTAGATGGTTATTTCCAGAGGTGGCTTTGACTTCAAAAACGCCGTCGCCTAGCTGCAAAATAGACACATCAAAAGTACCACCGCCCAGGTCGAAGACTAGAACGGTTTGATCTTGATCTTGCTTGTCGAGGCCATAGGAAAGGGCTGCGGCTGTGGGTTCGTTGATGATGCGCAGAACCTCTAGTCCTGCGATCGCACCGGCATCCTTAGTCGCCTGCCGCTGCGCATCGGTAAAATAGGCTGGCACTGTAATCACCGCCTGAGAGACCGGCTCATTCAGGTAGGCTTCTGCATCGCTTTTTAGCTTTTGCAGGGTCATCGCCGAGACTTCCTGCGGGGTAAAATTTTTGGAGCGGATGACTACATCGACGGTGTCATCTTTGCCCTTCGCGCATTTGTAAGGGACGCGCGATCGCTCCGCCTCAGTATCATGCCAGCGCCTGCCGATAAACCGCTTGATACTGTAGACCGTATTTTCCGCGTTCGTTACTGCCTGACGCTTCGCCAGCTGCCCGACTAACCGCTCACCGCCTTTGGCAAAACCCACAATACTCGGTGTGGTCCGTCCTCCCTCAGCACTTGGGATGACCACAGGCTTACCGCCTTCAAGTACGGCTACACAGCTATTAGTCGTTCCGAGGTCGATACCGATAACTTTTCCCATAATCCGCTTAGACAGCTCTTGTGAAGGTTGGTTTTGCTAAATCCAACCGAGCCAGTCTTCAGCGAGGTTAGTCACTGGATTCGGCAGGATCTAGCGGCGTAGCCACTTTGACCATCGCATGACGTAACACGCGCTCCCCTAGAACATACCCACGCACGAACTCCTCAATAACAGTTCCTTCAGGATGCTCACTCGTAGGTTCACGCATCACCGCCTCGTGTAAATTCGGATCAAACTCCTTTCCTTCACATCGCATTGGCGACACACCGAGCTTCTTCAAAGCCTCTACCAGCTGCTTGTAAACACTCTGGTAACTTTTGTGAATCGCCATCTCACCCTCGCCTTGAGGCTTGATCTGAGATCTGGCCCGCTCAAAATTATCCACTACCTCTAGCAAGCCACTAATCGTGTTGCACTTTACCTGGTCTTCAAGCGTCTCGCGCTCCTTCACCGTACGCTTGCGGAAGTTGTCAAAATCCGCCGTGAGCCGAGCAAACTGTCCAGTCCGCTCATCCAGCTGAGCCTGCAACGACTCTACCTGTTGCTGTAGAGTGACCCTTGCTCCCGCCTCTGCGCTGAAAGCATCCTCAAAAGAAATATCGTCATCCGGCGCAGTAGCCCCCTCTTCAGAACTACTAGTCGTATTACTAGCTGAGTCAAATGCCTGATCGAGATCAATATCCGCTGAGGCATCCTCTACTCGAAGTTCTTCAATATTCTCAGCGCCCGCTTCAGCGCCTTGCTGATTGTCGTTTGTGTCTGCGTCCATCATTTCGTTACTTATTCCTAGGCTAAAAGAAGTCTACCTGAGCCCTATTTACCCTATCTATATTAAAAGGCCACGTCCCAATTGAGGAACGGTTTCCCGTATTGGGTTATTACTATAGCGATCGTCACTTTGTCTTACAAGAGCTCAGTAATCACACAGACAACCCTTAAACCGTTTACCTGAGCTTTATGAACACCTTTGTGGGCACACTCGGTGAGAGATTTTTTCGCATCGCCCATGACAAACTCTTCGTCCACTCGGAAGGCACTCGTACTGCAAAAGAGCTTTTCGCCCTTTAGCAGCAAGCTTATACAGACAGGCTTCGTCGACGGCCCTCAGATGCAGCAGGCACTGGTCGAAAGTCGAAAATCAGGTCGAGCACTCACCGAAGTCTTAGAATCGATAGCCGGTCAACAGCTATCACCAGAGCTGCTGCGTCAGTATAAGAAGCAGCAGCTCTTCGAGCTTAAAATTCTTTATGGAGTGGAATCCCTCGACCCTGAGGTCGAAGAAATTTCAGAGACTCAGGTTACTGGGCTAATCGATAGCCTCATTCCTGTTGATATTTGTCGCCGCCATCGCCTGGTTCCCCTCTCCCAAACGGAAGAGGATAAGCACTCTGTATTGATCGCAATGGTCGATCCAGAAAATCTAGAAGCGCAAGACGACCTGAACCGCATTCTCAGGCCAAAAGGAATAAGTCTGCAGCGCATGGTCATCACCATTGAAGACTACCAGCGTCTGATGGCCAAGTTCTTAGATGAACTAGTCGCCAAAGAGAAAGAAGAGAAACGTCAGGCCGCAAAACCAAAGAAGAAAATTATCACACCTGCCGAAGTCAGCACGAACCTAGAAGATCTCGATCTCGATGCTGATAGCTTAGAAGATGCTGATGACGAAAGCGATGCCGATTTAGGAGAAGCCTTGCAAGATGCTGGGGCCGCTCCAGTCATTGCCCTAGTCAACAAAATTCTAGTCAAGGCGCTACAGGAAGATGTCTCTGATATTCATGTCGAACCTCAAGAAGAGCACCTGCGGATTCGCTTTCGCAAAGACGGTGTTCTAAGACAGGCTTTTCCTCACCTTCCAAAAAAGATCATTCCCGCAGTGACAGCCCGCTTCAAGATTATCTCTGAGCTGGACATTGCCGAAAGGAGGCTCCCACAAGATGGAAGAATCAGACGAGTCTTTCAAGATCGCAAGGTAGACTTTCGAGTCAGCACACTGCCTAGCCGCTATGGCGAGAAAGTTGTACTGCGAATCTTAGATAACTCTTCTACTCAGCTGGGTCTAGGCGCTCTGATTACCGACGAGGAGACCCTACATATTGTTCAAGATATGGCCAAGCGGCCATTCGGACTGATTCTGGTCACTGGGCCTACTGGCTCGGGTAAAACCACCAGCCTTTACTCGGTTCTCTCTGAGCGGAATGACCCTGGTGTCAACATCAGTACGGCAGAAGACCCGATTGAATATGCCTTGCCTGGTATCACGCAAGTCCAGGTTATTCGCGAAAAGGGCATGAACTTTGCAGCTATTCTAAGATCTTTCTTGCGGCAAGACCCTGATGTGATTCTGGTGGGTGAAACTCGCGACCCTGAAACTGCAAAGACAGCAATTGAGGCGGCACTAACAGGCCACCTGGTATTGACGACTCTACATACTAACGATGCTGCTGGCGCTGTTGCCCGGTTGGGTGAAATGGGCGTCGAATCCTTTCAGGTGGCTAACTCTCTAATTGGCGTGCTGGCGCAGAGATTAGTTCGCAGAGTTTGCATAGAATGCCGCGTTGCCTACCAGCCGACATCTGCCGAGCTAGCGCGATTTGGTTTGAGTGCTTCTGATGATCACGAGATGACTTTGTACAAGGCTAACAAAGTGCCTACGGACGAGATCAGCGTTTTGAAAGAAGCGGGACAGCTATGCGGTAAATGCGGCGGTAGCGGCTACAAGGGCAGGGTCGGTGTGTACGAAGTAATGCGAGTGACTGAACGCCTACAGCAATACATCACTGAGGGTGCTCCTTCTGATCAAATTAAGGAGATTGCCGTAGAAGAAGGCATGAATACTTTGCTGGCCTACAGCTTGAACCTAGTGAAAGAGGGGCATACCACTTTAGAAGAAGTAGAGCGGGTCACGTTCACCGACAAAGGGCTTGAGGCCGAGCTAAAAGCTAAGCGTAAAAGCGTACTTTCTTGTAGCCATTGCACCGCTGAGCTGCATCAAGAATGGCTAGATTGTCCATACTGCCTGACTCCTCGCTTTAAGGACTAGCGAAGACAGCTTCAGAGCACCCAGATCCGAGAATTAAAAACACTTGCAAACACGAGGATATAGACTATGGAACTGATGATTGAAGACCTGATGGAAGAAGTTGTAGAGCGCGGTGGCTCTGACTTGCATCTGTCTACAGGTTTGCCGCCGTATATCAGAATTAGCGGACACCTGACGCCGACAGATCATCCTCCCATGACGGCGGATCAGTGTCAGCGGCTGATATTTAGCATGCTGAACAATTCACAAAGAAAGATCCTAGAGCAGACTTGGGAGCTGGACTGTTCTTATGGGGTACGTGGGCTGGCTCGCTTTAGAGTCAACGTTTATAAAGATAGAGGCACCTATGCAGCTTGTTTAAGAGCGCTAAGTTCTAAGATTCCTAGCTTGGATGTGCTTGGATTACCACCAATTGTAACTGAGCTATCAGAGAAGCCAAGAGGATTAGTGTTGGTGACTGGGCCTACGGGATCTGGAAAAACAACAACGCTTGCCTCAATGATCAACAACATCAATGTGACTAGAGCCGAGCATATTTTAACGGTGGAAGACCCGATTGAATTTATCTATGAACCAATCAAAAGTCTGATTCACCAGCGACAGGTTGGTGAGGATACAAAGAGTTTTTCTAATGCACTAAAGGGTGCACTACGGGAAGATCCGGATGTAATTCTAGTGGGTGAGATGCGGGACTTGGAGACGATTTCTCTAGCAATTTCAGCCGCAGAGACAGGGCACTTGGTATTTGGTACGCTGCACACTAGCTCAGCAGCGCAGACTGTAGATAGAATTGTGGACGTTTTCCCACCTGCGCAGCATCAGCAGATCCGGGTGCAGCTTTCTAACTCTTTGGTTGCTGTTTTGAGTCAGTGTTTGGTGTCAAAGGCGAATCCCAAGCCGGGAGAGTTTGGCCGGGTGATGGCGCAAGAAATCATGGTGATAACGCCGGGTATTTCTAACATGATTCGAGAGGGGAAAACCGCTCAGATCTATGGCGCGATTCAGACGGGAGGGCGTTTATCGATGCAGACGTTAGAGATGGCGCTAGCCGATCTGTATAAGAACAAGGTGATTAGCTTTGAGGAGGCAATGTCGAAGACTTCTCGCCCTGAAGAGATGCAGCGTCTAATCGGTGGACCACCGACTGCGGCAGCGAAAGCACCTGCTAAAGCGGGACGGCGTTAGGTATAGCTAGCATTAGCTGGCTAATGTTTGTTCATTTACTCTGTTTAACAAGAGAGAGACATGCCCACTTACGTAGCAACTGGACGAGACACTGCGGGTAAAGCGGCCCGACGGAAAGTAGAAGCGAATTCACCTTCTGAAGCGCGGACACTAATTAAAAATCAGGGAATGCACATTCAGGACATCAAGGAACAGAGAGGGCTGAGCTTCAGCTTAGCTGATATTCAGCTGTCGATGACGAAGGTGACAGTAAAAGATAAGGCGGTTTTCTCGCGTCAGTTCGCGGCGCTGGTATCTTCGGGTGTGGCACTGGTGCGTGGCATTGGCATTTTGTCGGATCAGTGCCCGAATCCTAAGCTGAAGGTGGCGCTGACCCAGATTAATTCGGATGTGCAGCAGGGAACAAATCTGTCAGATTCTATGCGTAAGCATCCTGATAGCTTTGACAATCTGTATGTGAGTATGGTGCAGGCTGGGGAAGTCGGTGGTGTGCTAGATGAAGTGCTGAACCGCTTGGCGAAGCTGTTAGAAGATCTGAACCGGCTACAGAATCAGATCAAGTCGGCGATGGCCTATCCGGTAACAGTGGGCTTTTTGGCGGTGACTATTTTTGTGGGTTTGACGGTTTTCTTGCTGCCGATTTTTGCGGAGATCTTTACTGACTTAGGGGCGGAGCTACCGCTGTTTACAAAAATCTTGATGGCAATTAGTAAGATGCTGCGGACCTGGTATCTGGTCGTAGGTCTGATAGGAATTATTACGGTGCTGGTGTTTGCCTACAAGCAGTATTACAAGACGCCGGTTGGCCGGGTGACGATGGATGGCTTTTTCTTGAAGATGCCGCTGTTTGGGGATTTGTCTCAGAAGTCGGCGACGGCGAGATTCTGCCGAACGTTTGGTTCGCTATCGCGATCGGGTGTGCCGATTTTGACGGCGCTGGAGATTGTCCGAGATACGTCGGGTAATCAGGTGATTGCGAATGCGATTAATGCGGCGCAGGCGGAAATTCAGGGCGGGGGCATGATCAGCCCGGCGCTAGAGGAGCACGGGGTGTTTCCGGTGATGGCGATTCAGATGATCGCGATTGGTGAGGAAACGGGTGAACTGGATCAAATGCTGATGAAGGTGGCTGACTTCTACGAGGACGAGGTCGAGCAGGCGGTGAAGGCGCTGACGAGTATTATGGAGCCGATTATGATTGTCGTCTTGGGCGGTATGGTCGGTTCTATTCTAGTGGCGATGTATTTGCCGATGTTTAAGGTGATGGACCACCTGGGTTAAATAGCTAGCGGTTAAGCGATTGGCAGCTATTGCAGCACTTCTTTGAGCTTGTGCTGGTTCCAGAGATCTTGATACAGGCCGGATTGAGTGACGAGCTGGCTGTGGGTGCCGGACTGGACGATTTGGCCTTTGTTCATGACTAGGATGCGATCGCACGCAGCCGCAGCCGACATCTGATGAGAGACAAAAATGACAGTCTTCTTCTGAGTCTCACTAGAAAGATTCGCCAGAATTTGAGTCGCTGTCTGGTTGTCTACGCTAGAGAGCGCGTCGTCTAACACTAGAATTGGCGCATCTATTAGCAGCGCACGGCCCAGCGCTGAGCGCTGACGCTGACCGCCCGATAGGGTGATGCCACGCTCGCCCACGATGGTTTTGTACTGCTGTGGGAAGTTAAGAATTTCGCTGTGGAGCTGGGCTTCTTTGGCGGCGGTCTGTACCTCAAGCAGTTCAGCCATGGGATCGCCGTAGCGGACGTTGTTTTTAATGGTAGTGCTAAATAGGAAGCTGTCTTGGGGGACGAATGCGATCGCACCGCGTAAATCGCTCAGCGCAATCTGTGTCACATCGTAGTCGTCTAGAAAAAGCTGGTGAGGCGCTATCTCTAGCAGCCGGGGCAGGGCCATCGCTAGCGTAGACTTGCCGGAACCGATAGGTCCAACAATCGCAACCGTTTGACCTGGCTCAATGCTGAAATCGATATTGTCTAGCGCAGGCACCTTCGAGCCAGGATAGGTAAACGTCAGTCCCTCAGCGCGGAGATATCCCGCTGGCTGCGGCAGAGAAACCGTCGTCGCAGCATCGCGAATTCTGGGCTGAGTCTCAAAGATTGCCTCAATGCGATCTAAGCTCACCTCTCCCCTTTGATAGGCAGTAATGGTGAAGCCGAGTAGCGCCGTTGGGAAAACCAACTGCTGAATATACAGGATGATTGCAACAAAATCACCAGGCGACAGACGGCCTGCCACAATGGATTGAGAACCAATCGCCAGCGCAATTACCAGGCTGAGGCTAGCAAAGCCACCTAGCAGAGGAAATAGCGTATTGCGCGTTTTTGCCAAGGCCAAATTAGCTGTTAGAAGATCTCGATTCTGAAGAGAAAAAGCGCGACGTTCATTTTCTTCTTGCGCGTAGATCTTAACTAGAGAAATACCGCCCATATCCTCTTGGATCAAGTCACTAAGATCAGAAATTTCTTCTTGAACCTCTAGCTGCTGCCTACGTAGACGATTGCCAAACACCGCTACTACAGCAAACATCAGCGGATAAACCGCCAGTGAAAAAAGAGCCACGCCGCCGTCTAGACTGACCATAGTCGGCACAATCATGACGTAGGCAAATAGCGTGTTTGCCATACTGAGAATGGCAAAACCCAGAAGCCGACGAATATTATCGACATCGCTAGTAGCCCGGTTAATTAGATCGCCGATCGTGTTGCGACCAAAATAGGCAGGTTCGAGCGTCAGCAAATGATCGAAAATTCGCTGCTTTAGGTCAAACTCAACCTGTCGACCTGCGCCAAACAAAGCAATCCGAGAGACCATCCGAATGACCCACATGACGCTGGCTAGGACCAGCACCAAAATCACATAGAGCGCCAATCGATTGAAAGTAAAAGAAACGGATAGCTCGTCAACGATGTAACCGATAATCAGAGGAATGGTTACGCCTAAAGCATTGACGACCAGCAGAGACAGAAGGCCGATACTCACCGGTCTCCAGTGAGGCTTGAGATAGCTGACTAGGCGCGAAAATTTAGAAGATTGAGCCATAAAAGACGATCAGAGCGACAAGTCGTAGTCAGACAATAGACAAAAGAAGCAATAGCTCGTAAAAGTGCTCAGCTCTTATGCTCAGTCCTTCATTATGTTACACAGGTTACCGATAAATGCCTTGTCGCTGAGGATAGGATTCAGCATAACCCCCCCTCAAAAAGATCACTCAAAGAGAGCACCCAAATAGAACGAGAGCTCAGCAACTCTACAGCTTAATGCCTACAGCTCAATGTCTATAGCTCAATGTCTATAGCTCAATGCTAGAATCCCAGCCAAAGTTGAAGTTAGGTAGCCAGCCTCTAAGAAAATAGTACAGGGAGGTCAGCAGCTCGTTCCAGTACCGAGTCGTAAGCTGGAGCGCATCGACATTGGGAAGCAAGTCGAACAGCGTATTCGTGATGTCACCTGTATTCACAGGGAGGGTGCTGAAGCTAGTAGGCCTGGCGATAGTTTGCAAGCCAATACGCTCAAAAGTTAGCGCCGCTCGCGACATTATCATTGCAGGCGCTACCAGAACAACTCGTGGATCGTCTACATTTGCGCCGGGCGCTAGCCGGTCTTCTCTACTTCTAATCAGCTGCTGATCCTGCAAGAAATTCTCGACCTCTCTGGCAGTTCTCCTAATATCCAATCCACTGTCTTCGATTTGAATATCCTGGCTAGCTATGCCATTTCTAATCATAATGTCGCGGATAATTGCCCGCTGTGCAGAGCCCTCTCCGCCAGAACCTGCAGTGGCAATTACAAAAGGAGCGCCGCCAAGTCGCCTAGCCTCGGCATAGAGATCTGCGGCGTAAGTAATGCGGGGAGCCAGCGCTGTGTAGGTAGGCGCGTCAGCAGTGGCGATATCCGCTGATATGGTTATGGCTCTATTGATGTCACTACTGTCGCCTAAGACTACAATTGCAGCGGCTTCGGCAAGGTTGCCCGTACCTGGAACATCATCAGCACGGCAAACTTCTCCGCACAGTGCGGCCTGTCTTTCATAGGCGGTACGAATAGACTGCTCAGACTGGCTAACAATCAGCTTGGCCGAAAGCGGAATGCTAGAGATCAGCAAGATAGCTAGGGCAATAGCCGCAGGCTGAGTTTTGAATTTGCTAATGCCATCGCTTAGAGACATGCCAATCAAGACAATCGATGCACCCAACGGTGTAAGCGGAAACGACAATAGCTGCCAGACGCGTTGGATGGTCCCATCATCGGGGATTGCGTAAGAAACGATCAGCAGAGCAATGAGTAGAACGCCCCCGAACCACGCCAGATATTTCTGGGCTATGACTTTGGTGAAAACATACCAAATCAGGAGTCCGATTGAAGCGAATAGTAGTATTCGGGTGAGCAGTACCAGCAGCATCTCTGTCTCTCTAGAGCGGACTAGGGGTCGATGGCTCTGACTATAGTCCAATAACGATAGTCGCGTTTCATTTAACCACTTTTGTTGAAAAGTTAAGCATATTCAGTCCGTTTCAGCCACAAAAAAGCAGATGCTGAGTGTGGGCATCTGCTTTTCACGGGACTTATCTGGCTTGTATTGAAGAGTGGGTAGGCTTTCGACCTGCCTGCTTCATGCGCTGGGATTCATGCGCTGGGAACTGAGTTATACCAGCTGAAGATTGGGGTATTCGGCGATGACTTCATCTGCGCTGAGGGTTTCGCCAGAGACCTGGGGCGTCCATAGCACTTCTACAGCCATTAGCTGCTCACCGGAGATAGAACCAATCTTGTTGATGGCGCTGCGGACATCTTCTGTAGAGGTTGTGCTTTTTGGCAGATCGAGCTTACCCTGACTGGCGACAAGAATGGTGGCGACGATGTACTCGCCTGGGGCCTCGGTCATTGCCAGTTCGCCGCTGCTGTTGAGGGCGGCTTTGGCTTTTGCCTGTGAGATCTGGGCGTTGACGTTGGAGAGGGTCTCTCCGGTGAATTTGCTGCGTTCGGCGATCGCGAGCTGATTGAAGGCTTGCTCTGCGGATTGCAGGCGAGTCTGATCTGAGTCGATATCGGCGTAGGCCCAGTATTCTGGGTGGCGCAGCAGGGAGAGAGTGGTTTCTTGAAGCACCTTGATCAGGCCAGCGGAGGTGCCAGTATCAGCGGTTTCAGCTAGTTTGTTCAAGTCGGCCTGTAGGCTACGAGCCTCGGCTAGCAGACCTACTTGCAGACGTGCTACAGAGACGGTGGGATTGCTGCTGTAGGTGTCTGCGCTATCGCCACCGATGCCAGCTTCGCGGAAGCTGCGGATGAGGAAGTTAGCGATCGCGATCGCCACAAAAATACCAAACAGACCGCCTGCACCACCAAAGCCAAAGAACGGCAGGATGAAGGGAAAGCCAAAGCCCCCACCACCAGGATAGTAGCCGCCGCCTGGATAGCCAGTAGAGGGACCGCGTGATCGGCTTGGCGTGGAATAGGAGCGGCTCGGCGCACGGAAGCTACCGCCACCGATGCGTCCGCCACCGCGAGCAGCAAAGGCACCGTCGGCCTGAGAAAAGACAAGAACGGCGACGAGCCCAATCACGAGAACGGACTTGGAGAAGGTCTTGAGCGACTGCCTAAGGGAAGGGCGAGGCCAACGCGCTAGAGAGACGCGAGCCCAGGATTTGATGTTGTCAATCATGGATCTTTAAGGTTTAAGCGGCTGTTGAAACGGCTGTGTATTGTTCATTTACTTTAGCGCTTTTCTACAGTCAGCAGACGGCTCCTGCGCTGCCAAAAGGAAGGGATTGCCGTACCTACAAGCCTCTGCCTCCGCCTACGATAGTGACAATTTCTAGCCGGTCGTCAGCCTGTAACGTAGTATCTGACCACAGCGGACGAGCCAAAATTTCGCCATTGTATTCAACGGCGACAAGGCGAGGATTTAGACCTATCTGCACTAGAAAGTCAGGCAGCTTTGTGTCTGCTGGGCAGGATCTAGGCTCTCCGTTCACCTGTAGCTGGATGGGGTTTGGCAGGCTGGTCTCCGAGGAAGTCATTAAAGGACTGGCTGCTGTTGGGTTTGCTGGACAAGGGAGCGGGCGATCGCACTTGGATCGCTGGCCTCCATGACGGCTCTGACTACGGCTACGCGGGTTGCCCCTGCTGCTAGGGTAGGCGCAAGGTTGTCGGCATTGAGTCCGCCAATCGTAAACCAGGGCATCGTGGCATGCGCCGCCGCATAGCGGACGTAGTCGTCGCCTGAGGCCGTCTTTCCTGGCTTTGTGGGCGTCTCGTGTACTGGTCCTACTCCGATGTAGTCAGCGCCTTCATCGAGCGCCCGCTGTAGCTCCTGCGGATTAGTGGTTGAGCGACCGACGATTTTGTCAGCGCCTAGAATTTTGCGAGCGGCTGCCATCGGTAAATCTTGCTGGCCTAGATGTACGCCATCTGCCTCTGATGCAGCGGCGATATCGACGCGATCGTTCACAATAAACAGCGCTCCATACCGATGACACAGCGCTCTCATCTGCTGGGCTATTTTCAAGCGCGTTTCGTCGTCTGCGCTCTTCTCACGATATTGCACGATGGCGATGCCGCCTTTCAACGCGGATTCGACCACGCCTAGCAAATCTGGGACCGGCGAAGTCACGAGGTAGGTGCGCGATCGCGCCAGTTGCTGCATCCGTTTAGTACCGACATCCATAGCTGCTAAAAAATATCCCATCAGCTGACTGTCTAAAGTGTAGAGCTGATAGCGCATCTGTTTGCAGGCTGCTGACATTTCCAGGCTGTAGAGCTTGCCGTATTCTTCGAGCACTCTTAGCGCTTCTTGAGTGCGAGCAAGGTTGACTTGTAGGACATCGCCGAGGCTATCGCGGGTGGCTTCTTGAGGATGAGTCAATGCGGTCCCCAAATCGCCGGGTGTGTCGCGCGCCGCGCGAATGTCTACGGTGTGCCACTGAGCAACGCTCTGACGCAGATGTTTGAGCTGGGCAGTGGCAGCTTCGTCATTCAGGCCAAAGCGACACCATTCTTCGATGATACGCATGCCTTCGCGAGCGCGGTCTAGGTTGGCATCGAGGATGCGTAGTAAAGCCTCGGCTTTTGGCAGTGCTTTTGGCAGTGCTTTTGGCAGTGTACTTTCTATAGAACCGGTAGAAGTTTGGGAAACCGATGGGGAAAACTGCTTTTTAGCTGGCGTATTAGAAAAATTTGATGTGTCTCCCGCAGGCGTGTCTTCTACAAAAGCGTCTTCTGAAGGGGGAGACGGGGTGGTATCGGTAGCAGCGGTAGCAGAAGCGGAGTCACTGTGAGACATATCAAAAAACGAACGGGTAAGGGCAATACAGTTTCAAGCTGCTTGACAAAAGTATCTTAGAACTTCATATTTCAGTTGCGGCCATCGTGCCAGCTTTTCTTGATCTATCAGAAGTTTGATTTGTCAGGATAAGAAGGGCTCGAAACGATTCTTGACTTCAGTCTAATTTTTTGCGATCCAATTTTCTGCAGATGGACGCAAAAGCAACGTATATCTACATTTAGACGCACAAGCACGGTAAAAGCGAGGTTAGCTATGTTGTTAGGCAGGTATTTGTTGGATGGCGTTTGTCACTGGCAGCGACCGGGTCCGCGCCTAAAGTATCCTTCTAGGCAGCTGTTAGTGGCGGCGTATCCGAGCCAGGCGATCGCGCTGCTTTTGAGCCTGCTAACACTGGGCATAGGTGCTACGGAATCGGCTGCTCAGCTATCCTCTCAACTGCTCAGCGAGTCCCAAAGCTCAACCGCAAACCAACAAACGACTGCCTATCAGACTTTGTATGTAGACGCCGAAACCGGCAGTAACCGGGCTAGTGGCACAGAATCACAGCCGCTGAAAACGGTTACCAGGGCGTTGGAAATTGCGCTGCCTAACACGGTCGTTGTCCTCGCACCTGGACGCTATACCAAAGCGTCCGGAGAGGTTTTTCCGATTCAGCTGAAGCCGGGTGTGACGATTCAGGGCACGCCCGGCTCGGGCGATCGCGCCGCTATTATCGAAGGCGGTGGGCAGTTTGTCAGTCCGACGCGATCGCGCCAAAATGTCGCCATCGTCGCCGCCGATCGCGCCGGTATCGCTCAAATTGCTATTTCTAACCCGGATGGCTACGGCGTGTGGGTCGAATCTGCCAATCCGACCATCTTAGAAAGCGCCTTTATCAACAATCGTCAGACCGGACTATATATTGCTAGCGGCTCACCTCGGGTGCAGGGCAGCTATTTTTCTGGCAACCGAGTAGCGGGTCTAATCGTGCTTGGGCGATCGACTGCCATGATTTATCAAAACACCTTTGACAATACCGGAGATGCCATTCGTGTCTTAGAAGGAGCCACTCCTGAGATTGTGGCCAATAGGCTAATAAACAATCAAGTGGGTCTGGTGATTATCGGCAGCGGACGGCCTACCCTGCGAGACAATCAGCTCTCGGGCAACCGTCGAGATGAGGTGGTTGAAGCTGTGGCTAGCCCTCGTCAGCTGTTAGCTGATAGCACTGAGCCGCCTGTAACTGCACTGCCGGTTGTACCGCCCACGATTCAGCAGTCTATTGAGCCACCTGTGACGGCACTGCCGCCTGTGTCGCCTGCGCCGCCTGCGATCCAGCCGTCAATTGAACCGATTTCGATGGCGGCAGAACCTGATGAAGCACTTGGGGAAATTTTACCAGGAGCCCCTGGTTCGGCGCTAGCTGCCCTCTCGGCGGGTATCGGGTCTGAAGCAAAAGCAGAGCGCAACGCGGATACACCCGGCTCTTTGTTATTGAATTTGCGTCGTCGCCGTAGAGAAGAGCAAACTCCTGCCCCGGCAGCTACTCCAACTCTCCGTCAGCCCACCAGTCTACCTGCTGTCAGTACTCCTATTAGCCCTCCTATTAACGACAATCGGCTTGCCGTTCCTAGCAGCTCCATTCCAGTGGGCAGCGGTGGTTCTAGCAGTATTTTTTCTCCTCCCAATGGGGGTGCTGGTGCGCCCCCTGCTCCCCCATCTAGAGCGCAGGCTCTGGGGCTGTATTATCGCGTGTTTGTTGAAGCAAGCGATCCGTTTGTGCAAGACGAAATTCGTTCTGTTGTCCCGGATGCTTTCCGTACTCGTTTTGAAGGGCGTGCCATGATGCAGGTAGGTGCTTTCCCTACCGAAGAAGAGGCAGAAGCTAGACGCCGATTATTGGAAGAGAATAATTACAACGCACTGGTGGAGTACATTCGATGAAGGTCTGCTCAAAGGTCTGCTCAAAAGAAGAGACTTCCTAAAAGATTATTCCTAGATTTAACGTACTGGCATCGGCAACTGATAGGGAAGGCTGCATGGCGTGGTTAGCCAATAAGAGCTGGCGACTGTCTAAAGATGCGATCGCCCGCGAATCTGGCAGCCCTTTCAACAGCGTGGTTGGCTGCGCATCTCTATCTAGTAAGACACTCATCTGCTCGCCCACAACTAAGTATCCCCAGGCCAAGGCATGCACTCGCTGTGGCACAAGAGGCAGGCGCACGGTTCTAATCTGGAAAGGCTTGAGATCAATCAACAGCACTACAGCCGGATTAGCGGGGCGCTCGGCGCTCAGTGCTATCAGCTGATAGGGCGAGGCTGTTGGCATAACTTGAGTAATGGTCTGATTGAGCCGAAGCTCACCAACAAACTGTCCGCGTCTGGTAAAGCACTCTAGATAGGTTCTAATAGAGTCTTGAGCCGTACGAATTCGCAGGAAATGGCGAGAGTCGATGGCAACAACTTGCACGATATCGGATAAAAGGGTGGTCAGCAGGCGGCCTGTGAGCGTGATAGAGCGACTCCACTGATGTCCGGACAGCCGAGACAGCCTGCCGATCATCCCCTTGGCGTGGCGACTGTTGTTTTGTTTGGCGTTTTGTTTGGCGTCTTGTTTGGCGTCTTGTTTGGCGTCTTGTTTGGGCAAAGCAACAAACCATTTGCCTGTAGGAGAGACCGAAATCCAACAGGGCTGTCTAAATCGGGCCATAGACATTAGCTTTTTCTTGGGGGTCAGTACGTGGAGAGAATTGGCGGTGACGATACAGCACCCCTGAGGTAGTGCTGCTAGGGACTCTACAGGCGAAGTAATACCGTAAGCAGGCACCGGTCTAGTCCGCTGAGAAAAATCAACAGTGGTGATGTTCTTACGCTCGGTGAGCGCTGTCTGCACAGGGCCAGTTTCTAGCTTTCTAAGGGCGCTGAGCATTTCAGAGGCGCTGGTAAATCGACGGCTGGGCTGCTTGTGCAGGGCTGTGGTCAGAAGCTGTTGTACCGAGGGCGATAGCGTATTGGGAAAAGAGAGAGATTGATTTTTGTGCGCCTGACGAAGCTGCTGAGGCGTTCCTATAAAGGGACGATTGCCGACTAGCAGTTCGTAGAGGATGACACCGACAGAATACAGGTCCGAGGCGATCGAGGAATGGCCGTCAAACCGTTCTGGTGCGGTGTATGAAGGAGAGCCGATGTCTGTTGTAGATTGGACAGGCTGATTGATAGGGTGGGCGCAGCCAAAGTCGCTGATTTGTGCGGTCAGTCCGGTGGGAGTAGGAACAGTGAGCAGAATATTTTCAGGCTTCAGATCGCTGTGGATGATGCCGCGCTGATGAAGGTAATTGAGACCTTTGAGAATATCTTCGATCAGGCATTTGGCGATAGATGAGGGAAGATGTCTGGGGGTGAACTGGGAGGAGAAGGCGGTGGATAGGTGCGATCGCAAAGTCCCCGCTTCGCAATAGGATAGAATCAACCGCTCCCGGTTAGCAGCGTGGCATTTCAGCACGTTGGGATGGTCGAGCCGCCGCAGGATAGCCATCTCTCGCGACAGCGCTTCCCTGGTATGACGAACCTGCTTGATCGCCACCAGTCGGCCCGTACGACGATGAATCGCACCGTACACCTGAGCGAATTGCCCCTGCCCAACCAAACCTAGCAGCCGATAGTCCGAGAGGTCCGTTGAGTATGGCTCTGTTTGATACTCGGCTTTATTCCGAAAGTTTGTGCCTGAATCGGACACGCTTGGTTCACCCCGTCGCAACCGCTTGCGCTATTTTTGCTAGAAAGTTGCTAAGCATCCTAATAAAGCGGCACGCTCTTGTCAATTCGACGGCTGTAGGCATCTATACCGCCCGATAAGTTCTTGACGTTGGCAAATCCTTGACCTATCAGCCATTGACACATCTGCGCCGAACGCATCCCCAGGTGACACATCACGATTGTCTCCGTCTCGCTATCAAACTGGCTGTGAATCGTCTCAGACCAAGCAGGAAACTGGCTCAAAGGCAGATTCACGAAATTGGGAACGCTCGCTATCTCTAGCTCGTGAGGTTCACGCACGTCGATTAGCTGAACTGTGTCTAGGTCAGCTGTAAGGCGCTGTGCTAGCGCTTCTACGTCAGTTTCGGGGAGGATGGAATTAACGTTTGTCATTGGTTATGAATCTGGTTTTGGGGACTGGGTTTAGGAGAAAAGCTTTGATAGAAACGATTTTCATCTGGGGCTGTCATGTTAGATTGACGCTTAGCTCATGCGCTAGAAATGCCCATTTGTCCGCCGCTTCTTCAATTTGCTTGGTAGTAGGTTTGCCTGCGCCATGCCCGGCTTTAGTCTCGATCCGGATGAGGACGGGATTGTCGCCGGTATGGGCGGCTTGGAGAGCGGCGGCGAATTTGAAACTGTGGGCGGGGACAACGCGATCGTCGTGGTCGGCAGTGGTAATCATGGTGGCTGGGTAGGCGGTGCCAGCTTTAAGATTGTGTAGGGGTGAGTAGGCGTAGAGCGCTTGGAATTCTGGTTCGTTTTGGGGTGAGCCATAGTCGGATTCCCAGGCCCAGCCGATGGTGAATTTGTTGAAGCGCAGCATGTCTAGAACGCCGACAGCGGGCAGGGCTGCGCCAAAGAGATCGGGGCGCTGGGTGATACAGGCTCCGACGAGGAGTCCACCGTTGCTGCCGCCTGCGATCGCCAGCTTTTCACTTCTCGTATAGTTCTGTTCTATCAGCCACTCGCCCGCGCCGATAAAGTCATCAAAAACATTCTGCTTGTTTGTCTTGATCCCCTGCTGGTGCCAGGTCTCACCATATTCGCCGCCGCCGCGTAAATTCGCAACAGCATAGACGCCGCCTAGCTCCAGCCAAACCAGATTACTGACTGAGAAACTAGGAGATAGAGAGATGCTGAAGCCGCCATAGCCATAGAGCAAAGTGGGGTTTTCACTGTTTCGCTCTAATCCTTTTTTTGCAGTGATGAACATCGGAATCTCGGTGCCGTCTTTACTGGGGTAGAAGACTTGACGAGTCTCGTAGTCATCAGGATTAAAGGGAATGGTCGGTTCTCTAAAAAGGGTGCTCTTGCCAGTGGCGAAATCGTAGTGATAGATGCGGCTAGGGACCGTGTAGCTAGTGAAGCTGTAGAACGTTTCGGTATCGGTACGCTTGCCGTTGAAGCCACCAGCAGAACCAATACCAGGAAGCTCTACGTCACAGACTGGCGCACCGCTAAGATCAAAGATTTTGATCTGGGTGTAGGCGTCTTTGAGATAGTCAACAACAAACTGATTGTTAAGAACACCAACAGATTCTAAGGTCTCTTCAGACTCAGCGATCAGCGTTTGCCATCGGGACTTTTCAGGGTTAGTGATATCGACAGCAATGACTTTCCCCTTTGGCGCATCCAGGTCGGTACGCAGCCAAAAAGTATTGCCTTCACTATCGATCAGGCTATATTGTGCTTCAAACTCTGAGACAAGTTCGACAACTTCAGCTTCTGGGTCTTGCAAATCTTTGTAGAACAGTAGATTCTTCGGATCTGTGCCCAGCCAAACAGAAATAATCAAGTAGCGACCGTCTTCTGTAACTCTGCCGCCGAAGCCCCAGTCTGGCTGATCTGATCGTTCGTATATAAGAATATCTTTGGATTGAGGCGTACCTAAATGGTGGTAGTAGAGCTTTTGAAAGCGGTTAACGTCTTCTAGTTTAGTGGCTTCTTTAGGTTCGTCGTAGCGGCTATAGAAGAAGCCTTTGTGGTCGTAGGTCCAGGCTGCGCCGGAGAATTTAACCCATTCGATCAGATCGTCGGTGTCTTGTCCGGTGGCAATGTCGCGGACGTGCCATTCCATCCAGTCGGAGCCAGCAGTGGAGAGCCCATAGGCGATGTACTGAGCGTTCTCGCTGATGGAGATGCCGGAGAGGGCAACGGTGCCATCTTCGGAGAGGGTGTTGGGATCTAGCAGGACGGTCGGTTCGGCGTCGAGGGTCGGCAGGGTGTAGAGGACGGACTGGTTTTGGAGGCCGTTGTTTTTGTAGTAGAAGTAGCGGATAGGGTGGTCAGTGCTGTCGTCGCCTTTCTTGAACGGAATGCCGTAGCGTTCGTAGTTCCAGAGTTCGGTGAGGCGGGTTTTGAGTCTGATCTCGTCCTGGGAGCTGGTTTAGATAGTCAAAGGTGACTTTGTTCTGGGCTTCAACCCACTGAGCGGTTTCTTCGGCGTTGGGATCTTCTAGCCAGCGGTAAGGATCGGCGACGGTGATGCCGTGGTAGGTGTCGGTTTGGGAGACTTGGCGGGTGGGGGGGTAGGGAAGAGGCATGGGGAGATGGCTTCGGCTACGCTCAGCCAGCGGATAGGTTTTATTTGGGATGGTTGACGGTTTCTAGGATGAGGTTGGCCATTTTGTCGGCGGCTCCGGCGGGGCCGCGTAGCGATCTGAGGGATTGGCGAACTTGTTCTAGCTTTTCGGGGTGTTCTATGTAGTCTAGAGCAACGTTGGCGGCTTGCTGAGGGGTGACGGTGCCGAAGAGTTCGGGGACTACTTTGCCTTTGGCAGCGATGTTTGGCCAGGAGAAGTATTTGTGGGATTTTTGTAGACCCTTGAGCAGGAGAGGACCGATGATTTTGCGGGCGATCGCACGCAGTCCCGGTAGCTGAGAGACCAGCCTGGGCCAGCCTTCTGCTATCTGCATCGCGTCTAGCTTTTGAGTGGGTAAAAGGACGATCATTGGCGTTGCGAGGGCAGCTAGCTGGGCAGTGTTAGCACCGACTGTAGTGAAACACATTTGGCATTGCGAGAACAGGTCTAGGGCCGGGAAACGCTGCCATAGATGGATTTTTGGTCCGTCTTCTATCTGCCAGTAGGGGAGTCCTGTTTTGGGTTCGTGCAAGGTGACGGCGGGCGCGTTTAGCAGGGTCACGGCATCGTTGAGCGCAGGATCTATATAGGCCACGAGATCGTCTAGCGTCAGGTTGGGAGCGACGCCGATGACGTATTGGAGCGCCTGAGAAGACGGCTGATGGCTGTGGATGATCTGGGCGATCGCCAGCAGCATCGGTACGCCCATCTCTAGCTTGATCGGCTTGGAGCCGGGGAGAAATCCGATGATATCAGCGGCTGGGTCGCAGCCTAGAATGTCGGTGATTTCAGTGCGGTCTGCGATCGCCTGCACGTCGCCCATCAGATCGCCTACGACAGTAAATTTGTGCTGTCTGGCTTTGGGCACTTTGTCGAGAATTTTGGCCTGCATCACGCCGAACCTGTCTACCATGCCGGTCCAGCGGGCGTCCCATTCGGCGTAGGTGATGGTGCGATAGCCGAGACGTTTGGCCACCATGACGGTGTAGAGCTGATCGCCACCGAGGAAAACCACGATTCCCTTTGGCGACCAGTCCCAGCTATCGGCAGTTTTGCCAGTCAAAAGAAATTTGAAGAAGTTCGGTGCGCTCTGAATCCGATCTACTTCGGGGTAGTTCGCCAGGATGACGGGCTCTTTGCCGGAGGCGTGGGGGCAGGGGGAGAGGATGACGGAGATACGGTGGTTGGGGGCTTTTTGATGGAGCGATCGCACTACAGGCTTCACCCAAGTCGCTACCTCCCCAGGACCGTTTGAGAGGATGACAATATCGACTAGATCGGTCGCTTGGTCTGTTGATGGGTCGGCGGTTAAAGCAGTTTGATCGATATTAATAGGGCTAGGCGCGGTGGGCATGGTGCCAGAAAAGCAAATAATAAAACCACTTTGCTACGTTAGCCTATTACAGTTGTGTTTCTTTGATGCGATCAGCCAGTGAATCAGCCAGCCAGCCAGCAGCCAGTCAGTCAGCCTCAGTTGAGAAGACCCCAAAGTCGTATGAGAGCATTGGTAATTTTGCCAAGCTCGATCACGCGCGAACCAAACGCACCGGCTTTCCCGAAGTGATCTGGGGACAAGATAAGACAGCCGAGCAGATTGCTGAAATTATGCAGGCGATGGAAGGGCGGCATCCGGTCGTGATGGCAACCCGAGTAAGCGCCGAGAAATACGAGAGGGTTCAGGCAAAGCTGCCCCAAGCCACCTATTTTGAAATGGCCAAAATCTGCGCAATTCTGCCTTCAGATCCGGTGCCCCAGCGACCTGGAAGATTGAGCATCCTGACTGCCGGAACCGCTGATCTACCTGTGGCCGAAGAAGCCGCAGTCACCGCCGAGCTGTGTGGCTTTGCCGTGATCAGGCTGTGGGATGTAGGCGTAGCTGGCATTCATCGACTGCTGAGCAATCAGCATGTAATTGATGAATCAGACGTGCTGATTGTCGCCGCTGGGATGGAAGGAGCGCTGCCTAGCGTTGTAGCCGGGCTAGCTGACTGTCCGGTGATTGCAGTCCCGACCAGCATTGGCTATGGTGCGAGCTTTCAGGGGTTAGCGCCGCTGCTAACGATGCTGAATTCTTGCGCAACTGGAATCGGTGTTGTCAATATCGACAATGGATTCGGCGCGGCTATTTTAGCGGGGCAAATTCTGCGGGCAGCGGCGAAGATAGCTGAGGCTAGTCAGGCTCATTAACTAGTTGCTCATAGGTTCTATCGCGTACACCGCCTGTAGTTTGTAGGCGCTATTGGGTGCAATTTCAGCCACGTCATCAGCGGCATTGGCCGTTTCTACACAGACAAATCGAAGGTAGTCCTGATCTGCTAAGTCGGCCATGTTGATCGATATCTCTTTCCACGGATTCCAAACAATCGCTGTTTTGCTGCCAGTGCTAGAGATGCGAATGCGACGATTTAACGCGCTATCTTCGATGATGAATTCAGATTTGGTGTCGGTGTAGATGCGATCGGTTTCGGAGGAAAATGCGATCGCGCCAGACTGCATTTTTTCTGCGCTATCCTCCACTTTATCGATATAAGCCGCATCTTCTAAGCCAAGCACCTTAACCTGGTTGATATCTCCCACCGTGAAATAGCTGTGAAATGCCTGCGTAACCTGGAAGGCACTCTCCCCGGTATTGTCAGTAATCAGAGCAACCGTTAGCTTTGAGCCGACGAGAATTTCAATTGCCAACTCAAAGCTGTGAGGCCAGACCTTTTTCGTCTCTTCGTCCGCACTCACGCCTAGTCGAACTTTAGTTTCTCCATTAGCAGTGGCCTCCGTACTGAGCAAAGTCCACATCCGATTGCGAACAAATCCATGACTAGCACGGCCCAAGCCTTCTGGATCAGGGCCAAACCAGGGCCAACAAATCGGAATACCGCCTTTGGTCGCTTTACCCGTCTTGTAGTAAGCATTCTCGCTGACAAACATGAGATCTTCATCTGCACCAGCGGGCTGAAAAGATAGCACCTGGCCTGCATAAACAGAAATCTTTGCCTTTGCGTGTTCATTGTCAACGGCAATCACTGGAAATCCACCTTTGCCTTCGGTGATGGTTATCTGGTCAGAGCCAAATTCTTTGTTCAGCTGGTCGATGTTCATGGTTTTTGATTTATTGAGTCTTGCCCTTTCAATTTACGCTTGATCGGGCAAGACCGCCTGTCTTCTAGGATTCGGATTTCTAGGATTCGGACCTGCCGCCATTCGCTAGAATCTAAATGTTCTTTGGAGCTGTCTTTTAGCAGTCTGCTCTTGTGCCTAAGAAGGTTTTGGTTTGCCAGAATACAACTTGCAAACAGCAGGGCTCGGATGAAGTACTGGCCGCTTTCGAGCAGTACATTTCCTCTGAAGAAACTAACAGTATCCAGATCGAAGCCTCGGGCTGCCTGGGTCAGTGTGGCAATGGGCCGATGGTGCTAGTTACCGGTGATAAAATCTGGTACAGCAAGATCCGCGTTAGGGACGTGCCAGCGATTGTGAAACAGCATCTGCTAGGCGATCGCCCGGTCGCTCGTAAGCTATATTCACAGGTGCATGGAAAGCAAAATTCTATCTGGATCTGGGTGGTTGGTCTTGGCTTGCTTATGGCGTTTTGTATTGCGATCGCGGTGGCTGTAGGTGGGCGGTATCAATACAGTTCGTAAAATCATCCACATAGACATGGACGCTTTCTATGCTTCGGTAGAACAGCGGGACAATCCTGAGCTGCGGGGAAAGCCAGTTGCTGTCGGTGGGCTGCCCTCTCAGCGGGGTGCCGTGTGCGCAGCCAGCTATGAGGCTAGGAAATACGGGATTCATTCGGCGATGCCCTCTCGTAGCGCCGTTCAGCGATGCCAGCATTTGATCTTTGTGAAGCCCAGGTTTGAGGCGTATCAAGCTGTTTCTGAAGAGATCCGAGCGATTTTTTTGGACTATACCGATTTGGTAGAGCCGCTTTCTCTAGATGAGGCGTATCTAGATGTGACGATAGACAAGCAGGCGATTGGTTCGGCAGTGGCGATTGCAAAAGAGATTCGCGATCGCATTCGCACAGATCTCGATCTCACCGCCTCAGCAGGCATCTCCATCAACAAATTCCTAGCCAAAATCGCCTCTGATCTCAACAAACCCGACGGACTCTCCTTTATCGCTCCAGAAGAGGCCGAGACCTTTATCGAAAAGCTGCCGATAGAAGAGTTCTACGGCGTCGGCCCAGCCACGGCTACAAAGATGAAATCACTGGGCATTCATACCGGCGCGGACCTCAAAACCTGGACACAGGCCGAGCTTACCCAGACTTTTGGCAAAGTAGGCGGCTACTACTACCGAGTTGCCAGAGCAGAAGACAGCCGCCCGGTCAATCCCAATCGCATCCGCAAATCTATCGGAGCCGAGCGCAGCTTTTTCAAGGATTTGGTACAGATAGAAGAAATGGAGGCAGCGCTAGTGAATATTGCGACAGAAGTGCATCAGCGACTGCAAAAGAACAAACGTCATGGATACACGCTGACGCTCAAAATTAAATATAACAATTACGACACGGTTACCCGCAGCCGTACGTTAGAAACGCCGATCAAAGAGAATGAACAGATTTTTCAGATAGCTGTAGGGCTGCTAGCTATGAATGTGGCGCGCGATCGCCCGATTAGACTGCTAGGTATCACCGTCTCCAACTTAATTGACCCTCAGTCCTACAGTCAGCTAAAGCTGGATCTCTGAGGGTTGGTGGGGTTGTGGCTTCGACTGCGCTCAGCCAGCGGGAGGTGATCGAGTACCGAGTGCGGGGGTGATCGAGCACCGAGCCCTGAGCGCAGTCGAAGGCACCGAGCCCTGAGCGCAGTCGAAGGCGCCGAGCCCTCACTCAGCCGAAGGATTTTCGCCACCGAGCCCTGAGCGCAGTCGAAGGCACCGAGCCCTGAGCGCAGTCGAAGGGCGGTCCCCACTCAGCCAGCGTAAGTTATTGCTTTGTGGATTTGCTAGATACGTGCAGCGTCTGGTGCTGGATTATGCATCACACATCTGCCGTCCCGGACTGCTTTTTGCGCCGCCGCCTATCGCCTAGGCGAACGCCGCCTACCATCTCATACTCGCTGCTGTCGCGGCCATATTGTGCGCCTACCCCGGCTAGTACTCTGCTGGTGAGCCTGGATACGTGCTTATCGATCACCTCCAGCTCATTCGAGATCTCGTCAGCCTGAGCCAGCAGCGTATGATACGCCCCTAGCTTTTGCTGCATGGTCAAAATCTCTTTTTCAAAATAAGCCGCTGTTAACCCATTGCCCAAGTCCAACTTAGGATCGACGGATTTCATTCCTAGCAGACGACTTTGCGCTTTAGCAAGAATGTTGGTGGAAGCCTTTTTCTGTCGTGCCATGATGCGCTCCTATTAAAATTGATAGAACGATTACGAAACAGCCCTGACCCAAGAGCACTGGCCATTTCGTTACTGTAAAAATTCCCGTCGGCGAAAGCAAAAGGCACAGCCTTCGCCTGGGGAGAATACGGATTTTTGGCGAGCAGTTTAAGTCGGATTGCTTTAAAAATTACGGGATTTGCTTATGAGGTACTCAATAAAAGCGGCTACTTCTGTCAAAGAAGTGGATTTGGAGGCAATTGATTCAACAATGTTGAGCTTTTGAGCTGTCTTTAGTTATTTCTGGCGGGTTTTGTGAAGTAAATGGCGGGTTTTGCGGAGTGGATGACGGGGTTTGTAAAGTAAATGGCACGCTCTGTAAAGTCAGCGGCGTGTGTTAGATAGGTTGGGGCGCGGTTTGTGATGCGGATGGCGGGCTCTGTGAAGTAAATGGCACGCTTTGTGAGGTGAACGGTGCGTGTCGGAGAGTGGATGGCGGGCGCTTTGGAGTTGGTGGTGCGCCTTGGAGTGTGCGGCGGGCGAATCGGTGGGGTTGTGGCTTCGACTACGCTCAGCCAGCGGGGGGGATCGGGTACCAGGGGGTGAGAGCGATCGAGCACCGAGGGATGAAAGCGATCGGGGTCGAGCCCTGAGCGCAGTCGAAGGGCGGCCCCTCAACACAGGGAACGCTTAGATCGGCACTTTTGATAACTAGCTATGCCTTCTTACATGTACATACTCAGATGTGTCGATGGTTCTTATTACACTGGCAGTACGAAGAATCTCGTGCGTCGATTGTGGCAGCATCAGAATGGGGAGGGGGCACGGCATACGGCAAAGCGTCTACCGGTGACTTTAGTTTATGCGGAGGCGTTTGATAGGGTGGCAGATGCCTTTAAGCGAGAGAAGCAGGTGCAGAAGTGGAGTCGAGCGAAGAAGGAGGCGTTGATGCAGAAGGATTGGGATAGGCTGCGTGTGCTGGCGGAGTGTCAGAATATGTCGCACTGGTTGTGGTTGGAGTGATTGGTGGGGTTGTGGCTTCGACTGCGCTCAGCCAGCGGGGGTGATCGAGCACCGAGTGCGGGGGGTGATCGAGCACCGAGTGCGGGGGTCGAGTACCAAGTGCGGGGGTGATCGAACACCGAGCCCTGAGCGTAGTCGAAGGGCGGCTACGCTCAGCCAGCGGGGGGGGATCGAGTACCGAGTGCGGGTGATCGAGTACCGAGTGCAGGGGAGATCGAGTACCGAGTGCAGGGGTGATCGAGCACCGAGCCCTGAGCGTAGTCGAAGGGCGGCTACGCTCAGCCAGCAGGAATGCTCAGTGTTCTACTCACTTACAGCAATATCCCAGCAATACAAGCAGTCGTAAAACAGGCCAGCGTTCCAGCAACCATTGCCCGAAAGCTAATTCTAGCTAAATCCGACTGACGCTCGGGCGCTATGCCACCAATGCCACCAATCTGGATACCAATCGAGCCGATATTCGCAAACCCACATAGCGCATAGGTGGCAATGATGATAGATCTCTCGGAAATAGCATTCTCTTCTATCAGCGCTTGCAAATCGAGATAGGCAATAAACTCATTTAGAATAGTCTTCTTTCCTAGCAAAGTACCAACTGCACTACAGTCCGCCCACTGAACGCCCATTAACCAGGCAACCGGTGCCAACAGAACCGCTAGAATAGATTCTAGAGAAAGTTCGGGGTAGCCCACCAGCCCACCAAAAAAGCCAATCAATGCATTCACAGCTGCCAATATGCCAAGAAAGGCGATGATGATTGCGCCAACGTTCAACGCCAACCGCAGTCCGTCCAATGTTCCTGTTGTCAGCGCGTCAACGCCATTGACGCTAGTTCTTTCAACAATCAAACTGACATTTCCTTTAGTCGGAGAGTCTTCTGTTTCGGGGAACATGATCTTCGAGATTGCCAGGGCTGCCGGGGCCGACATCACCGAGGCCGCAATCAAATGCTCTGCCGGAATGCCAAAGGAAACATACGCCGCTAAAACGCCTCCGGCAATGGTCGCAAAGCCGCCAGTCATCACCGCATGTAGCTCTGACAGGGTCATGCTAGAAACATAGGGCTTGATCAACAATGGCGCTTCGGTCTGGCCCACGAAGATATTGCCTGCGGCAGAGAGCGTTTCTGATCCAGAGGTTTTCATGGTGCGGATCATTAGACGCGCGATCGCACGCACCACGAACTGCAAAACTCCATAGTGATACAGCACACTGATAAAAGCCGAGAAAAAGATAATCGTCGGCAGCACCTTGAAGGCAAAAAAGAAGTCCTCAAAATTTTCGCCAAAGACAAAAGAAGCCCCTGCATCCGAGTAGTCTAGAAAAGCGCTGACAACATTCCCCAACCATTGAAAAACGGCCAGACCTACCGCCGTTCTCAAAATAATCAGCGCAAAAAATATCTGCAAGGCAAATCCCCACAGCACCGTTCGCCAGGGAACCGCCTTGCGATTAACAGAAGTCACATAGGCAAAGCCAACGAACACACCTAGCCCTAAAAGTCCAACCAATCGCTCCATGAGCCCATTCCAAAGCAGTAGATCTCGCAAATACTACCAGGTATGAGCGTTTGGAATTGAAAGCTACGCCACACTAAACTCCATTCCCGAGAGACTATTAGACGTTTTAACGACCTTCTCTAGCTTAAAACCACTCTCTTCAAACAGCGTCTGGAATTGTTTTTTAGTACGCCAGCCGCCACCGGGCGTAGCAACGTTAATCTGCACCGCAAAGATACCCGGCATAATGCCATCAGCTTCCACTTTCGGTTCGTCAATATCTGGAACAAACGATTGCAGCAGAATCAGTCGACCATCCTCCGGTAGCGCTGCTTTGCAGTTAGCCAGAATCTTTTTAGCATCCTCGTCACTCCAGGCAGAGATAAAATGCTTCATCACAATGGCATTTGCCCCAGTTGGAACCGACTCAAAAACATCACCAGTCTTGATCTCTATCGCCTCTGGATCGACGCCTTGTTTAGCAATGTAGTCCTTAGCAGTATGAGCAACATCTGGCAGATCGAACAGAATGCCTTTACAGCCACAGCGCTTGACAATACTAGCAATCAGGCCACCTTGCCCCCCTCCCACATCCATCACGGTTTCATACTGACTAAAATCATAGGCCGCCAGCAAGCCTTCTACCTGAGAGCCCGTCAGAAAGCTCATAGCTTTAATAAAAGTATCCTTGCTCCATTCATTCTCATAGCAGTAAGGATAGACGCCCATACCATTAGCCAGTTCAAAAGGGACAACTCCTTTTTCCAAAGCTTCGGGAAGGACTTTCCAAGCGTCCCACTGCGCCGGTTCGATTAGGTGCATGGCAAGATGTCCAGCGGAAGGGGCTTTATTTGTCACCAGCAGATCAGAAGCTTCCGTAGATGCAAAGAGTCTACCAGGTTTTTCTTCTAGAATATCCACATGGGCAAGCGCTCGAAGGATGAAGTACAGCCGCTCCGCATCAGTACCCGTTTGTTCAGCGAGAGACTCTACAGACTGTTCTCCCCCATCATCCAACAGATTGAAGATACCCAATCGAGTAGAAACATAGAGACACTGACTTTTGACAAAAGTAAGCATCAAGTCAAAGACTCTTTGCTTAGCTTCACTATTAGGATTTTGGATTGTTGTCATTTACTTCTTGTGATTATTGTTTTAGTTGTCAACGCCGCCCTAGCCTAGTCCCCTCCCATCTCAACAAGCTTGCCAATATTGAAATCAATTTTGACCCAACCCTTAATCCGGCGCAGATTATCAAGCAAAAGCAGAGGAATCTGCCAATTGTGCAGCATTAAAAAAGGAAGCGGATCGTCCGGGCTCAAAACAGCATCGGTCCCAACCGTGACTTTATTCCACCAAACTCTAAAATCAGCAACAGAGCGGACGCTCAGCAGTCGCCAAAGCTCGTGATAAGTCCAGTAGGTAGGCTGACTATTCGGTAGCGGCGTAATCGGTACCTCATTCGGGTGACCATCAGTAAGATACGCTTTCGCCACACCAGGATGATCGTGAAACATAGTAATAGCCGAGTGCAGACGCGGATTGCACTCAATCGGATAGACCTCCCCATCCTCAGTTTGAATCATGTCAAAACAAACTTGACCAGTGAGATTCATCTTCTGAATGAAAGTATCTACCCACTGATAGATAGCTACGTTGTTAACCTGCTCATAGTTGATCTGAAACGGAGAAGACTTTGAACAGCAGTGCAGCCTGATTTTACCTTTACGGGCAGTCGCGTGAAAGCAGTATTCCTGACCGCGAATAAACTCCTGCATTACCCAGGGTTTGGCTTCGCTAATGGGCAGCGATCGCACATAATCCTCCATCCCCTCAAAAGGCAATCTAGTCAAATCTAACCGCAGCACAGAATCATAAGGAATACTTTTAACGATGTACTGGCTACCACTTCCGCTAGATTCACCTTCAAAATCGAAATCCAGTATCTGCTGCGGATCAGTAATACGAAAAACCTTTGGCGCGCAAAGACCCAGCGCTGCGGCTTTGCTACAAAAAGCGTGCTTGTCATCTAGAAGCGCAGTCTCTTCTGGATCTAGATGAAGGGACTCGCAATAGGGTGCTAACGCCACTTTCGCTAGAGAATCGTAGTAGCTAGCAACTGGACTAGAAACAGGAATAAACAGATCGATATTGTTTTCCTTAGCAATTTCCACTAGCGCCTGACTATAGCCGTCACTATCCTCCTCTGGCGCAGGCACGGTAAAAAATCGCTTGACCGCTCTAGAAAACCGATGCCCGCTCAGCCAGTACTTATGAGTTTCCACCAGATATACTTCATGACCATCTCGGTGAAAGGATCGGGCAAGCTGTAGCGCTTTAGTCATTTTCGCGCCAGTAATCAAAACCCTTTTCCGTCCTTTTTGTTCTGTCTTAGAAGTACTACCTTGATCCGGTTGCTTTGGGTCTACTCTCTCGTAAACAGCCTTGAGCGCAATAGACGAGAGAATCAGGCCAATATTTAGCGGCAGCAATAGCAGCAGCAGAATCAGCGTGCCTACATTCTTGAAGAATACCGGCAAGAAGTTAGTGAAGGGTTTAGCGCTAGGCTTTGTCGGGGCTAGAACCTGTGACATGTGGTTTCTGCTTTGTTTTATGCTTTGAGTCTATCTGTGTCGGCTATGAAATATGTGTTTAGCGTAAGCCGGTTATCAGTGCGAGTTGCAGGGCCCACCCCGCCCTGCGGGCACCCCTCCGAGGAGGGGATTTACTTCAGGCAATGAGATCAAGGCGATCTTCCTCGACTCTCAAATGCCACACAGCCGGGACAAATCCCTTCCTAGGAGGGGTGGCACGCAGTGACGGGGTGGGTCTCGACGTATAGCGCTAAACAGGTACGCTATGAAGGCGGGTTAGATCGACGTTTGACTATAGTGAAGCCATCTCGAATAGGCAGCATCACCTGTTCTACGCGATTATCTTCGCTTAGAAACTGATTGAAGCGGGTGATTGCTTCTCCATTGGCGGTGCGATCGCACTCATCAAGATAGGGCTGACCCTGCATCAGCGTATTGTCAATACAGATAAACCCGTCAGGCGTTAGCAGCGAAGACTCCAAAAGAAGATTCACATACTCGATATAGCCCCCTTTATCCGCATCGATAAAGGCCAGATCGAAAGACTCACCCGCCAAGACCAGATCGCGCAGCGTTTCTATAGCAGGAGCCACTTTCACCTGAATCTTATCGCCATCAGCAGAGGCCGAAAAGCAGCGCTGCGCAAACTCAGCGGCATAGGCATCTACTTCACAGGCAACCAGCAGACCGTCTTCAGGCAGCGCCTCTGCGATCGCCAGCGCCGAATACCCCGTAAACATCCCAATCTCTAGCACCCGCTTAGACCGACTAATCGCCACCAGCATCTTCAAGAACTGCCCTTCAATATGGCCCGAAAGCATCTCCTGCTCCAGTTCCTTGACCGTAGCGCCATCGTCAAAACGCTGACTCCAATCCTCCTGCTGCGTTGCTTTAGTTAGCTGAGCAAGCGCAGACGATTCAGCGGTTGTACAAGCCTCTAAATAGGGATCGAGCCCTGCGGCCAGACGAGTGGTATGGAACAAGTCTGCTTTGAACTGGGCTGTGACATTCTCCTGTTCGGCTGCGGACTGAAGCTGCTCTAGCCGCTGTACGAGAATGCCGTGCGGCGTGACCGGACGGACTGTGGTCGAATTAGTCTCTTTGGTAGGCACAGGTGCGGTTGTCATGCTGGTATCGATTTAGTTTGGTCAAGTTTTTTCGGGCGCTTTCACTTAGTATCTCAAACCAGCACTACGCTAGCGACAGCGCTTCTAAAGAACTTCCCTGCTCCGACAGCAAAGGTGAAGACAGCGGCTGACCGACCGTAGAGGGATCTTCTAGACCGACATCGCTACAGTGAGGCTCGATTCCCAAACCGCCCCTAGGATAGTCAGCGCAGATAGCGCCATAGTCCTCGATTGCCTGAAACAAGTCCTCCTGGCTGAGCTCGTTCAAATAGCCACACTGTCCAATTTCACCTTTAGGCAAAGGCGCAACCAGGTTCTGGCCTCGCTTTTGAAAGATCTTTTGCTGCGAAGCCCACAGCGTTTCTTTGTTATTGAGAACGTCATGCCACAAGCTCAGACCAAACGAGCTGATTAGCTTCATGATGCGATCGCACTCTGCCTTGCTAATCCAGCTCATCCGGTAGCTGAGATACGCGCCAAATCCCATCCCAATAGCAACCGCATGGCCGTGCAGCAAGCCCGCTTCAATCTCAAACCCAGGAGACCAGGTATGACCATAGGCATGAGGACGACACTGATGCGTCTCGTACAGGTTGTTGTATTCAGCCGCAACGTAGCTGCGAATAGCGCCGCCTAAAATCTTCTGTGAGAGCCGGTTTATCGGCTCGTCGTCTTGAGCACCTATCGTTCCAAACCGAGTAGAAATTAGCCTAGGTCCAGCCGTTTCTAAATCTTCAAACAGCTCGATATCTTTGATCACAGCCATCTTAATAATCTCGATGATGCCATGACGCAGCCAGCCTTCTCTCAGCGTGCTAAAAAAGAAGCGATCGGTAATAGAGAGAATAGGCGGATGGTAGGCCCCAAAGAGATTCTTGTATCCAAAGCCATCACAACAGGTGCGAGGTGACGGCCCAGCATCGACCCCCGCAACAATCGAGGTAGAGAGCATCACATAAGGGGTATTGCGATGATAGAGCGCACAGGCCAGACCGCCCGTATCAGCTAGAACGCCGCCGCCTATCAGCAAAACAGGCTCATTACGAGAAACGCCCAGCTGCTTGAACTCACCTAGCATTTTCTCTACGGTATAGATTCCCTTATCTACCTCCATCGCTCTATGCACCTGCTTCTGTAGCGGGATGTTGTGATGCGCAAAGTAGTGCTCTAGCCTTTCACCGTAGTACTGTTCTACGTTTTGATCGATGAGACAGACGCAGCGACCCTGCGAGATATAGATATCTCTTAGCAGTAGATTTTCAACATCTAGCGTGTTGTCAACAATCTTGACAGTGGTAAATGTGCTAGTACTCACAACCGCTTCCACCGTCTGATCATCTGGCGTGCTTTCAACAAAGCCAGCGCTCTCTCTAAAGCAGGAGGTAGGATAAACAGCGTGAGGATTTGTCTTAGTCAGCTGCTCTACAAGGTCTTTATAAGAGTCTTTTCGTTCTCCTTTCAGAAGATAGCTCAGCACCTTTGTATCTTTAAGATCAGAGCGAAGTACTCGGTTTGCAAGCTTATACCATCGTTCTCCTACAGCGGCATCGAAAGCGGAGAGCAAATCGGCTAGGGTAATAAAAAAATGGCCTAGAGAAAAGTTGAGACAGCTTCTCAGACTGCGGCAGGCAGATATGCCTGTAATCGCTTGCGCGGCAGCAAACTCTTCTCCTAACCTTGCAGAGAAGGCATTGCTGTCTATGAGCGTGAGGATTAGTTCGTTGAATGCTTCAGTGGAGAAAAGCGCTTCAAGGTCGTTCTCTAAGCTAGAAGTAGTGGCCAAAGGCTCGGCGTTCTGGTAAGCCATGAAATCTTGGAGCACGGGAACGACAGACATAGGAACAGTGGAAGAGGTCATATCTTGGCTAATAGCAACGATGCGCAAACGACGAGATTCTCACCAGGTAGGACCAGCTAACGGCAATTGAAGATGGCGCAAAGCTAACGCATTTGCCTTAAACCAGCACTCTGAAACAAATCACCACCCTAGAAAGCAGCAAAGTTTATGCAGAAGAGATAATTTGGCGCACCTTGACTTGGACCCCCATCTTTCGTGATGAAGTCGCCTAGAAGCTCAGCTACATCTTCAATTGGGTTGGGCTTATGTACCTGGTTTGTAGTAGTTAATCTTTTTCTTTGAAACTTTTCTTTGTTTTGTTGTTAAAGCAATTGTGTAGATTTTCTTCAAGATAACACGGTATCAAAAGAGGTTGTTTGATTTTGGACAATATTTCTCAAGAAAATTTCCTGTTCTTCGTCCTCATAGATACGTTTTCTAGTCAATGTATCTTTTGAAGGAGAAGAACAAATCTGTGGAGAGAAAAGACGCTCCCGTCTAACCTATGCGATCGAAAATAAGCGCAAAGAAACTTATCTAAAGTTTGAAATCACGGATGCTTTGCTATTGCCTGATAGCTTTTGGTTCTGCTAAACGAAAGAGCGCGTAGACTAGCAACCCCGATGCCATACCCGGTAAAACCTCGTACAGATTGCCAGAAAGACCAGCCTGTCTCCAGATCACGGCAACGGTGATTCCGACCAGCATCATGGCGATCGCACAAGGCGTAGAGACAGGCTTTTGCCAAGACCTCAGCACCAGCAGTACGCCCAGCCCAGACGCCAGAATCGACCAGGCAAAGATAATCAGCCTGAAGACGCTTTCGTTGTTGATTAATGCGATCGCCAGCACGATTGCTGTCACCACCAAAGTCCCCACCTTGACCAGTCGATAAGAGTGCGACATTTGAGGAAACAGATCTTGAGTCAGCGCCGCTGAGCAAGAGAGAATTTGCGAATCGGCGGTAGAGATAGTGGCGGCAAACAGACCAGCGAGCATTACACCAACCAGCACCCCCGGCAGCAGATCGCTAGACAAAGACAGCAGAGCCAGCTCAGGATCGTCTAGCTGCGGCAGTAAAACCCGACCAGCTAAACCAATTGCGATCGCCGAAAAAGCCGTAACTAGCCCACAGATCGCTCTAATATCTCTGGCCTTGCCCATATGTTCAGCAGAATCGATCGCCATTGCCCTGACCACTATATGCGGCTGGCCAACGCCACCAAACCCAGCGACTATCCAACCGACGAAGAACGGCCAAAATCCCCAGCCCAAATCAGGCGGGAACAAAGCAACTAAGCTGCTATCGATACTGCCCAACTCCGCAAAGATATTGCCAACCCCAGATCCTGCATCAATGGTGACGACCAATAGCACCAGCAGCGCGCCGATCATCACAATAGTCTGAACTGCGTCTGTCCAGATAGAGGCGCGAATACCCCCCGAAAAGCAGTAGGCAACAACAATCACTGCCCCAATAATTACCCCCCAGGCATAGTCCCAGCCAAAGATACTGCTGAGCGCCTTACTACCAGCTAGAAGCTGCGCAGCCGCATAAGCCCCCAAAAAGAAAATCGTGATCAGCGCAGAGACAGCAGAGATGAGCCGATGTCCCTTTTGCTTTTGCGCTAGAAAAGCCGGTACCGTTTCCGAATGAGAAGCTTCCGAAGTCTCTCTTAGCTGTCTGAACACCAGCAGCCAGGAAAGATAATCACCAATCGCCCAGCCAATCGCCAGCCAAATCGAAGAAATTCCCTGCGTATAGGCGTACCCTACCTGCGCGGTGAACAAAAAGCCACTCTGCCCAGTAGACAAAGCAGAAAGCGCAACTAGCCAGGGGCCAACCGTTCTTCCAGCCAGCAGATAATCAGCTGTTGTGTCCTGCTTTTGCGTGGATGAGTAGAGGCCAACAACCGTAAATAGTATGACAAATCCAATGAAGGTAAGTGCTGTAGATATCATGAGTCGCTCTTTGCGCTGTTATAGCTTTTGCCAGGTTGTTTAGGAAGACAGGTTGTTTAGGAAGACAGGTTGTTTAGGAAGACAGGGGTGCCCGCAGGGTGGGGTGAGTCTCGATGTGTAGCGCTAAACAGGTACGCGCATCTTTACTTCGCTCTATATCAATAACAGCTTTTTGCTCACCGACAAATGTATCCTTATCAATAAGCATTAAGACAACTTTGGTGATATGAGCCAGGCGACTCTGGTGATATGAGCGCGTCTAGATATCTCTCACTACAGCAAACCTCTGTAGCGAATAAACATCAGCACAGCAGACCAGCTGCCCAGAGCAACTTTAACAGCGACTAGAACATTCAATACTGGAATCCAGCCGCCGTCTAACAGCGTATCTGGCATTAGGTTTGGCAGCACCACACCTGACAAAGACAGTGCGGAAAACACAATGAATATCAAAACAGAAACTTTCTCCAAAGTCGCTGCGTGCCAGCGCTGATATAGCTGCTCCATCCGCTTCGCGTCGGAGACAATCACCACCAGGCCAATCGCAGTACCACCCGCTACACCTGCTGCAAACCCGCCGCCCGGACTTAGATGACCTCGAATGGCAAGCTCAACGGCAATCAACGCCGCAATTGTCGCGCCTAGTCTGGCGAGTACAATCGAAGGATAGTCAGTGAACTGACGGATGTTGCTAGCTGGCTGCTCGTCAGAGAGCAAGAAGCGAACGCCCATAATCGCCAGCGTAAAGACAACCACCTCAAAGATGGTGTCGTAGAGACGATTCTTGAAAATGATGCCAGAAACCGTGTTGGGGACGCCGGTTTCGCTAGTGACAATATCGACAATCGAGGGACTGAGCGACAAGGCCGATTCTGAAGTTGTGCCCGTCAGCGTCAGCGCTGGAAGAAAGCTAGGAGAGATCAAGATCTCTATAAATAGAATAATCCCTGCGGCAATATAGAGACCTCTCACGACGGCTCCTCCGACTTTAGATTCGACTCCTGCTCTCTTTTTTGCGAAGAGACAATTGCCACCACATAGAGCGTCATAGACAGCATGGTGCCGACTAGCGCTTCGGTCAAGGCAACGTCCGCCGCGCCAAAAAGGGCATAGATCAGAGCCGCGATCGCGCCCAAAATCCCCCGCAGCACCAGCGCCTGATAGGGGCTAGTCTGTAGCACCAGCAGTCCACCAACTATCGGCATCAGCGCCACAATCGCCAGCGGATAGAGCTGATTGACAAAGCTCTCAGAAAAATATTCAGAGAGACTTCCAGAAAGATTGACAGCAAGATACTCAGTCATCGAGCCTCCAAATAGAAAAACTGGCCGTAGAATCAGCCGTAGAACAGTAAGCCAGCACATAGCCCAAAACGGTATTCCAAACGCAAAGCGCAATCAGCGCCAGCACCAGCAGCGGCCATTCGCGAGGAATTTGGAACAGCAGCCCGACAACAATCGCCATCGACCCCAAGGTGTCGGAAATTGAGAGCGCATGTAGCTTGAACAGTACACTGCGATCGCCCAATAGAGGCCAGCTTCCCCACAGCCAAAAGACAACGCCCACGCTTATACAAAACAAACTCAAAAAGTTCATGATTGATTCAGTCACTGTTCACCAACCTCAACCCTTGTGCCAGCAGCATCACAGCCGCATTTCCCATACTCAGCACCAGCACACCGACCAGCCCGATCATCCAGTCATCTCTTAGCACTGAGATGACTAATACAATCAGAGATGTCTTGGTCGAAATGCTGGCAAATGCCAGCATTCGAGGCCAGATACTCGCATCGCGACAGGCGGTGGCAATCGGAATCAACAGCGCTAAAATCATCACAATCAACAGTCCACTCATACTCTTTCCTATCCGTTTCTCCTACCTGTTGACCGGGTCTATCTTGCTATCTATCTGCGGACGCTGTACATAGTGAACCTCGTAAAAGTTGTTGGCGTCGTGTCTGATGACAATTGTTTTGGGTGTAAAAGTAATCAGAAATACGTCCAGGAAGACAAGAGCAGGCGGCCTTCGAGGCTTTGATCTAACATTGGCGATCGCCTCTTGCGAGTGAGGCCGAAAGATCATCTCTACCGCTTCTATGTACGCTGTTGGAATGGCGATCAGCAGCTTTTGGAAAATGCTAGTCCACTCTCTCAAAGAATTTGATTCTGGTCTTGAGCTACGAGAATCAGGCGATAGAATTGCTTTTTGATGAGGCAGTAGCAGTGCGATCGCAACACCAATCGCAATATTCAATCCACTCGTGTCCGCTGTCAGTAAAAGCCAAAGCGTGAGTTTGAAGATAAAGCCAAAGAGTCTATTCATAGTGAAGCACCCCATAGAAAAATGACTAGGACTAGGCTCATCACCCCCATTAAGTTCTCAAATCGTTCGGGCGCGGCGGGCAACGCTATTGTGATCTTTTTGAACACCAGTACATAGGCCAGCCAGCCAGCCGCAACGGTCCCCAGCGATTGGATCAGCTTCTTGACGTTGTAGGCTTCTAAAGTCAGTCCGCTAACTGCCAACAGGCCGACTGCCAGCATCGCTATTGCCACCCAAAACCACTTATCTGTTCTACCTTTCGAAGGTTTAACAATGGCAGCGCTGCCAGCGGTTGAAAGGCTACCGGTTTCCAAGACTTCGCTGGCTTGGAAGCTGGCTGTAAAAGGCAAGAAGATAAATTTGGCAAAGGCGATCGCGCTGCCCACCGCTACGATACTCATCACCCATAGCTGCCAGCCACCGAGCTGTTGAAGCGTTATTGACTTTGCGCCATATCCTGCCAGTAGCGGAAAGCCAGAAATAGAGAGTGAGGCAATTGCTAATCCAGCCCACAGCTCCAACCTCAGCGGTGATTGCTGCAGCTCCTTGAATTGACGACTAGGCAAATTTCCAGCAATCAAAAACAGCATGGCCTTCGCTAATCCATGACTGAGCGCATATAGTCCAGCAGCTACGGGCGCAACCAAAACAAACCCTACTTGAGAAATTGTGCTCCAAGCCAGCAGTCGCTTTGTATCCTGTTCTAGAATGGCGCAGCTAGTGCCCAATACAGCCGTAGCCACCCCAAAAAATTGAACAATCGGTGCAACCTCTTCGACCAGCAGCGCACAGCGCACCAGCGGGAAAGCGCCCGTTTTAATCACCGCACCAGAGAGCAAAGCAGACACTGGCGTATCGGATTCTGAATGCGTCAGCGGCAGCCACAGTCCCGATATGAAGATGCCGCCTTTGGTCAGCAGCCCCAGGAAAATGAGTGCGATCGCCTCTTGCGGCGCAGCCCCTAGCCCCACAAACGCAAACGACTGATTGGCCTGATAGACCAGCACAGCCCCCAGCAAATAGAACAGCATCGCCGTGTTGCTAATCAGCAGATAGCGCAATCCCACCCAGATAGCCCGATCCGTCCGAGGATAGACCATCAGCAAAAAAGCCGAAATCCCAATCACCTCTAGCCCGACATACAGACTCATAAAGTCCGCGCAGATAAAAATGGCATTCACGCTGCCGTGTAAAACCAGCACCTGCGTGTAGAAAAAAGCGCCCTTTTCCGTCGGCCAGCAGTAGAGCACAACGGCCATCATCACCAGCGCATTCAACAGCACAAAGTAACCACTCATCTGATCGATCAGCAGCGAAACACCAAAGCTATCTACTAGCTGTATCGTCAGCGCCGACGGCAAAGCCATCTGATAAAGCCCCACGCCTGCCGAAACTAGCATCATCATTAGCGCCAGCGGTCGGTCTAGACGAGGCAAAAGGTACACCGCAAATCCGATAAACAGCGGCATCGCTATCCAAGCGATCATCACAGTCTCTATCACGGTTCCTGCCATCCTGTGGACTCCTCGATTTCGTCACAGTCCAGAGAGGGATAGTGCTTTGACAGCTTCATTACACCGACTAGCATCAGCGCCTGAATCGACAGCCCTATCACGATCGCCGTTAAAATCACTGCCTGTGGCACCGGATCTGCATAGGCCACCATCTGCGGCGAGTCGTCAGATACAATCGGCGTAAAAACGCCCGTACGCGCCGCAATCAAGACATAAAATGCGATCACGCCCGTACTCATCACATCCATTGACAAGACTTTCATCAGTAGATTTTTCTTAAGCAAAATGCCAAAGAATCCGAATAAGACGGTGGCAAATACACATGCTTCTAAAAAGATCATCTTGCTTTCTAAGTTTGCGACTGACGCCTAAACAGTCCGCAAATTGCTGATACTTCATAGGCATAAGTCAATGCTAAAAGATAATTCATTGACTCAAATCTATCTTAAAGCATTCCAGTGAAAAGTCGTCCACCTATTACGAATCGCAATAGGTGAGCTAAAGTAAAGCTAATTTTTCTTCTTAATATTGTCTTCTCAGTCAGTGTCTTCTCAGTTAATGAGAGCCGCTCTAACCATCGGCAGTAGAAACTGTTGCTTTTAGGGATACTTCAAAGACTTCTTCAAACCAGGCTTTTTTATAATCAATATTCCAAAGCTCCAGTTCGCATTCGTTGTTGCTGTCGTAGGGTGCCAGATGGAGGGTAAGCGTTTTGGTCTTGCTGTCAAAGGTAGTTTGGATAGTTGCGATCGCATGACTACGCGCCCGGTCTAGCGCCACCGCAATTCGCAGCATCGCCCCTAGCTGATCGACTAGCCTACGTTCATACTTGCCCGGCAGATTGTCGTAATTGTCATGCCGCTTTTTTGGCTGACTCTTGCGGTGATAGCGAGCAATGTTCCCAATAATTTCCACCTCAGTCTCTGTAAATCCCAGCAGCCCCCCGTTACGAATTAGATAGTAAGAGTGCTTGTGATGCGCCGAGTGATTGATATAGTGACCGCTATTGTGCAGCATTGCCGCCGCCCACAGATACTCACGCGCCAGCGGCTCCAATTCATGCAGTACGCCCTTAGTTTGATCAAATAGCTCGGTTGCAAACTCGGCCACAGTATCACCATTAGCTCGGTATTTGTTCGCGAGCTTTCTGACGGATCTATCACGCACTGACTGCTGAAACGCCATGCGATCTTCGATCAGACCATTATTCAGCATCCAGTCGACCACCACGCCTTCTCGCAGCGCCCGCTCACAAATTTTCAGCTGCGAAATCTGCAACAGATCCATCACCGTTTGCAAAACAATTGCCCCGGCTACGATAATTTCAGCGCGCCGATCTGACATGCCTGGCAGCGCTAGCCGCTCCTCGTACGGCAGCTTCCGCAGTCGATTTATCCAGCCACATAGATCGTCATAGGTCAGCCGATAGCCATTGAGCGGATCGGGAGCTACCCCCGTTTTATCCATCGCCGCTAGCACTGCTAGACACTCAATCGTGCCTGAAGTTCCAATCATTTTCAGCGGCGTTTCCGCGTGCTCTGTACCAGCAAGCACCCGATTTAGCTTAGCCTTTAACGCATCTGCTGTCGGCTCTAGAACTCCGCGCGTATAGGCGTTTAAATAGTCAAATTCTTTTCTACTAATCGGATCGGTTGAGACAAACCGGGCGCTCAGACGCACCGCTCCGACCTTGCTACTGCTCAAAAAGTCATAAGCACCGCCTCTACCTGCGATGATCTCTGTAGAACCGCCCCCAATATCAACAATCACATGAGGAGCACCCTTCAGCTCCATACCAGAAATCACGCCTAGATAGATCCGTCTAGCTTCTTCATTTCCCGAGATCAGATTGATCGCCAGCCCTGTCTCTGACTTGACCCGCTCAATAAAGGCTTGTCCGTTGCCTGCTTCACGCACCGCACTAGTTGCTACGGCTACTACGTCATCCGCCTGAAAGCTCTCGGCAATTTGCAGGCAGCGCTTTAGTGAGGCAATTCCTCTCGACATCGCCTCTTCTGTGAGGTCGCCCGTCTCTTCGCAAAAATCTCCCAACCGAACCGTGTCTTTCTCTTTGCCGATAATGTTGAAAGAGGGCAGCGTTGCGTCAATTTTGACAATCACCATATGGATAGAATTGGTGCCAATATCTATGGCTACTAGCACCAGTTCTGAGCGATCGCCCTTTAGCAGTCTCTCTCGTAGTGTGGGATTGATCACCCCTTCTATTCGACCTGCGGCTAGACCTTCATCTAGCGCGTTATCTGTCTCTTTCTCAGCAGCTAAAAGCTCAGTTTCAGCAGTATTTACCATCGACGGTCACACAAGCATAGCTGTGTCCAAATTTCTCACCCATACTACAGTCTGAGCGCCTGTCAAAATGGATATATTCTGCTAGCTGGCTGTGAATTTCTCGCGAATTTCTTCGGTTCGCTTGCGGTTCACGCCTAGATCAGATTTTCCTAGACGGGCAGCAGTACGCGTGTGAATCACCGATTCGCCGGACGGGGCATAGAATTCTACATCGTCGACAAAGCCCATTAGCTTGCTAGAAAATTCTGCGTATAGGTAGTCGTCGCTGACGGTGTTGATAGTCGAGCGCTCCATGCCTTCGATGATTGCTTTGAGCTTGGCAATGGCATCTTTGGTAGAACCTGTGTAGGCAAAAGGCGCGATCGCATGTTCCGTATCCTCAGCAGGTGCATAAGAGCACACGCAGTTAGGTGTACTAGGACAAGCCTTTAGCCGTCCATCAGTCACCCCCAAATCTGTCGGTGGCGTACCCGAAAAAGAAAACAAACCCATGGTGATACTCCCTTTAATCTCTTTTTAAAGCTTTTTGCTTTTTATCCTTATAGGTTACTACCAATAGATAGCTACCGCTGATGTACCGACGGCAATTTGTACCACGGCAGATGCGGGTACTCGTGGTGCTCCCAGTGGTAGTCAAAATGGTAGCAGCTCAAGAACGACAGAAGAGGTGAGGCGCTGCTACTATTGGCCCTGTGGATATTAGTATGGCCACCCGCAGGCAGCCTATGAGGGCGATAGGTCCCAAAATAGAACAGCTGCCAAGAGCTAACAGCTTGAGGCAAAAGCCAGAATAAGACAGCATTCAGTACCGGCACATCCAATCCCAGCACCATAGGATAGAAGAAAGCAGACATCCCAAAGAAAATTGTCCAGCCCTGCCCCCCTTGGATATAGACCCGCATAAACTTAAAATACCAGGGCCAGAAATTGCCCGGATAAAAGTCTGGATCGGCAGTCTGCGCCGGGGTGCGGTGGTGCTGATGATGACACACCTGCATCGTTTGAAAAGATAGAAAGCTGTATATTCGCAAAATAACTCGCCCCGCCCAATCGTTCGCCTTTGGATAGGCTGGCATCAGCGTCCCATGCATTGCGTCGTGCGCCAGGATAAACAAACCCGTATGTAAAAACGAGCGGACTACGACAGTTGCTAGCACAGCTACGACTGACAGGCTCTTTGCGTCCGGCAGTATGAATAAACTGCCATAGGCAGTCAATAGCCACAGCAGCACAATCAGAATAGCAATCGAAATAGAGACAAAAGATTCTCTAATCAGCGTGGCAGGTAGGGATCGAGCAGTCATGCAGTGAGAGAATCTATAATTAGATTTAAGATTGTATCGAAATATTAAGTCAAGCTTCACTCACAGTAGCAGGGTAAGCAGCTTCTGACTAACTACCTATTGGCTGACTATTCGATGAGCCGTCCATCACTGACGCCGAATTGATGTCAAAGCCGATGCCAAGATCCGGTTACCATCAAGCAGTGGTTTTAGAATTTACCACGTTAGAAAGGATCTATTTAAAGCGATGCAAGGGCTATCTTCAGAGAAATTACAACAGGTCTACCAGGCATTTCCCGATCAGTTCAAAAGCGTGATTTTGGGAACGGCTAGCTCAGACGATCAGCCTCAGGCCAGCTATGCCCCCTGTATCGTAGACGAGGCCAAGAACATCTATATCTTTGTCAGTGGTTTGTCTGCCCATACCCAAAACTTGACAAAGATGGGAAAAGCCAGTGCGCTGTTTATAGAAGACGAATCTAAGACGCCGCAGATGTTTGCTCGCAAGCGGTTGAGCTATGACTGCACGGCAGATTTGATAGCGCGAGACGATCAGCGATGGGAGGCGATCGCTCAAAAATTTGAGACGCGTTTCGGCAGCATTGTCGAGCTGATGAGAGGTCTGCCAGACTTTCGCATCTTTCAGCTAAAGCCCAGATCGGGCCGCTTTGTACTTGGATTTGGCAAAGCCTACGATATCGACCCGAATAATCTAGACCAGCTCATACACAAAGGTGGTTCCTAAAGCTAGCGCTTAAGAGGAAGAAAACCACAAGGGCGAGAGGCTAAGAAGGCGAGAGATAGAAAAAAAGACGCATAGAAACGAGCGCCAAAGAATCTACTCTTCCTCTTCCCAGCAGTCTACGGCGAGCAGGTCACCGATGGAATCGCGCATTGTGAAATCAAATGATTCTAATTCAGATTTCCAATGAGCCCACTTATCGCCAAAGATGAAGGCAATTTTCCACAGGCTATCGGAGGTTTGAATCGCCTTAGTGTCAACTAGCGATCGCACCTTGCGCTGAAATTTGATCATTGGATGTCCGGCCACAGACTTGCTCAGTGACGGAACAGCAGTTGATTGAGTTGTCATAAATTCAGTTTTGAGAATACTTTTCGGAAGATTTGGATAGTAGAGCAAAATCAGATCTGTCAGCCGTCGAGTTAAGAGGCTTGTATACATCTAGCGATGCCTCTTTAACTGGTCTACTCTCTAACAGACCTATTAGCTTTAGTAGATTGACAGCTTTAGTAGATTGACAGCTTTAGTAGGCTTAGCTTGCCTAAGCAGGTTTGCTATTGGTCGCCCTTAGTCAGGCACACAGCATCCTTACCAGTCGCTATAAGTTTATAGCGGATAAGCGGAACATCTTCCTACACTGTTAATCTTTTGTAAGGAAATCCTACGAGATACAAACTACTTAAGTCATCTACCCTCAGGAATCAGCCGTACGGATGAGATTGACTGTCGTTTTATGTTCGCAACGCTCAGACTTAGAAGCTTTGTCTGTGAGCTGTAAGTTCTGTAAGCGTAGCCTGTAACCGTTAGCTTGTGGCTATTGCTGCGTAGTCGTCAGAAAAGACCGATCAGCCTATAGGCCTTAGATTCGGTACTTTTTTTGCTCTAGCTAGCTCATCATAGCAAACAATTCCTTTATTGAGCTATTGGCATGGATAGCTGCATCGGTAGCGAAAGCTTCGCGCTACACTTGTTTTCAGTCCACGGATCTCCCAGCTCGCAAGCGAGTAAAACTCGGCATCAAATTGCATCAAGCCGAGCCTGGTACCTATAAAATAGCCTTAGCGCATCGCCTTACAGCTGAGCGCATCCGCTTTATTGCTTCTTTCACTTATTGCTTTTCTTATGGTGGCTTCTCAATCCTCTTCGCAAACCGCTTCTTCATCCGAGGCGACTCAGACTGAAGCGACTCCAGCAGCAGAAGCCCCAATCAAGCTGCTGCGCACTGACGAGTCAGAAAAACTAGAGCGAATTCGCCACACCTTTTCTCACGTCATGGCGATGGCTGTGCAGCACCTTTTCCCGAAGGCACAAGTCACCATTGGCCCTTCCATTGACTATGGTTTCTACTATGACTTTGACGCCCCCGAACCGTTCACAGACAAAGATCTAAAGTCCATTAAAAAAGAGATGATCAAAATCATCAAAAAAGGGCTGCCCGTCATTCGTGAGGAAGTGAGTAGAGAAGAAGCCAAGCGTCGCATAGAAGAGCTTGGCGAGCCCTACAAGCTAGAAATTCTAGAGCGTTTAGAAGAGCCGATCACCCTCTATCACCTAGGCGATCAGTGGTGGGATCTATGCGCTGGTCCGCATATCGAAACCACTAAAGAGCTAAATCCCAAAGCCTTCGAGCTAGAGAGCGTCGCTGGAGCCTACTGGCGAGGTGACGAAAATCGAGCGCAGCTACAGAGAATCTACGGCACCGCCTGGGAAACGCCCGAAGAGCTCAAAGAATACAAGCGTAGAAAAGAAGAAGCCAAACGCCGAGATCATCGCAAACTTGGCAAAGAGCTGGGTCTGTTTGTCTTTTCTGACGAAGTCGGCCCAGGACTCCCGCTGTGGACGCCCAAGGGTACTATATTGCGTTCTACCCTAGAAGACTTCTTAAAAGCAGAGCAGGTTGCCAGAGGCTATCAGCCCGTAGTGACCCCTCACGTAGGTCGAGTCGATCTGTTCAAAACATCAGGGCACTGGCAAAAGTACAGCGAAGATCTGTTTCCGATGATGGGCGAGAGCGAAGATGAGGGCTTTGTTCTAAAAGCAATGAACTGTCCTTTTCATATACAGATTTACAAGAGTCAGCTGCGCTCTTATAAGGAGCTGCCGATTCGCCTGGCGGAGTTCGGTACGGTCTACCGTTTCGAGCAGTCGGGCGAACTGGGCGGATTGACTAGAGTGCGCGGCTTTACTCAAGACGACGCCCATCTATTTGTGACACCCGAGCAGCTAAATGACGAGTTTCTGAAGGTTGTTGATCTCATTCAAGTAACGCTCAGAGCGTTGAAGATGGATCAGTCTTTTCGAGCTAGGCTGAGCTTTCGCGATCCTGAGAATAAGAGTAAATACATTGGCTCGGATGAGGCTTGGGAGAAAGCGGAAGGTGCCATTCGCCACGCAGTTGAGACGATGGGCATGGACCACTTTGAAGGTATCGGGGAAGCGGCTTTTTATGGTCCCAAGCTGGACTTTATTGTGCGTGATGCGCTCGATCGCGAATGGCAGCTAGGGACCGTGCAGGTCGATTACAATCTGCCAGAGCGATTTGATTTAGAATATGTGGCCGAAGACGGGTCGCGGCAGCGCCCGGTGATGATCCACCGTGCGCCTTTTGGTTCGCTAGAGCGGCTGATCGGTATTTTGATTGAGCAATATGCGGGGGATTTTCCGCTGTGGCTCGCGCCTGAGCAAGTTCGGCTGCTGCCGGTGACAGAGGGGCACTGGGAATATGCCGATCAAGCGGCGACCGAAATGCGCAAACTGGGTGTGCGTGTAGAAGTGGATAAGAGCGGCGAACGGCTAGGCAAGATGATTCGTAATTCTGAGAAGGCCAAGATTCCAGTGATGTCGGTGATTGGTGATGCGGAAGTAGAGGCGCAGAGCCTGAGCGTGCGGACGCGCAAGGATGGGGAATTGGGGGCGATCGCCCTTCCCGATGTCCTTGTCCGACTGCAAGCAGCCTTGACCAATCGCGAAGATTTTTGATGGCTTGATGGCTTGTATAAGCAGGCGAATCGGCAATTTTGTTAGAGGTCGTTAGCGACAGTGGATGTGACCATCAGAGCGATTGAAGTGAGCGATTGGGAAGCCTTAGCTGCTCTACAGCAGTGCCCTAAAGTTCGCCAAGGCACACTGAAGATGCCTTATCGTTCAGCTTCGGATACACGCAAACGACTAGAGAATCCACCAGATAGTCATTATCAGTTGGTGGCAATAGAAGGCTCACAGTCTCAGCTGGTGGGGGTCGTTTCGCTGACTCAATACAAGGCGAGTCGTCAGCATGTAGCGGGTCTTGGAATGGCAGTTCATGATGATTTTCATGGGCTGGGCATTGGCTCAACGTTGCTGAAGGAAGCGTTAGTAATTGCAGATGACTGGCTAAACCTGAAGCGAGTAGAGCTGTCGGTGTTTGTTGATAACGCGCCAGCACTGCATTTGTATGAAAAGTTTGGCTTTGAAGTAGAAGGAACCTTTAAAAAGTTTGCCTTCCGATCGGGAAGCTATATAGACGCCTATACAATGGCGAGGGTTCTCTAAAGTTAGTTTGTATCTAGGTTCTTCTTCCGTGCCCTCTTCTGTTATAGTCACCGTTCCTGCAACTACCGCCAATATCGGCCCTGGGTTTGACTGTCTAGGCGCTGCTTTTACGCTCTACAATCGCTTTCACTTCACGCCTTTCACGCCCCTTTCTGACAGCGCCCCGTTTCAGATTACGGTCGAAGGGGCTGAGGAAAGCCGCGTCAATACTGGCCCTAGTAATTTGGTCTACCGGGCCTATCTCAAATGCTACAAACGCATTGGCAAACCCGCGCCGCCGGTCCATATCAAGATCAATCTGGGCGTGCCGCTTTCTCGGGGCTTGGGTAGCTCTTCAACGGCCATTGTCGGCGGCATTGTTGGCGCTAATGCGCTGGCCGGAGCGCCGCTGGGTGAAACTGCGCTAGCTAGATTGGCGAATGAATTGGAAGGTCATCCAGATAATGTAGTCCCGGCCCTACTGGGGGGAGCGCGGCTAGCTGCGATCGCAAACGGCCAATTACAAATTTGCGATCTGCCCTGGCATGAGTCGGTTATACCAGTGGTGATTATTCCTGAGTTTGAGCTATCGACAGTGGATGCGCGGCGGGTGCTGCCAGGTCAGTATAGCCGGGCCGATGCGATTTTTAATACGGCCCACATCGGCCTGCTGCTGCGAGGACTGGCCACGGGTAATGGCGATTGGATCAGCGGGGGAATGCGCGATCGCATTCATCAGCCCTACCGAAAAAAGCTGATTCCTGGCTACGACGACGTGCGTCGCGCCGCCATGAGAGCGGGAGCCTGGGGTCTAGTCATCAGCGGCGCGGGACCGACATTGCTCGCACTGACACCGAAAAAAAGCGAGGAAGCGGTACGAGAGGCGATGGAAGCAGCCTGGCGATCGCAGGACTTTGCCTCACAGGGGCACTGTCTTAGTTTGGATACTGGGGGTGCGATCGCCGAAGCCATCGGATAGTAGAAATAGAGCTAAAACAGCGCTATCCAAAATTCAGGAAAATTGCAAAAACCGTACTCGCTACTTGACGACGCTATACTCAAACCAACTAGAAATAAGCGTCATGAATTACCGAGACCACATCACAGTCGAGCCGAATAAACGTGGTGGCAAGCCCTGTGTGCGTGGTTTGCGAATTACGGTTTATGAAGTGTTACTGTCATTAATGCAAAAGCTTCTGCCTAAAGATCACAAGCTTCTGTCATTAGTGCAGAAGGTTCTGCATAGGCGATCGCATCAACTGCCATTAATGCAAAAGCTTCTGCCTAGAGATCACAAGCTTCTGCTGTTGATGCCAAAGGTTCTGCCAGCGTTGCAGTAGGATGCGATCGCTATACAGCTTCATTGTTTGCGCATATTCTCATAGGTCTTATAGAAACCTTCACAATAACAAGCAACCAAAATAACAAAACATACGTAGACAACAGCGTGTAAAAACGAACATCATAGGATTGTTCCAACCTCTCCGGAACAATCTCAAAACAATAGCAATAAGGGGACTTCTATCCTATGTACAGAAAGAAAAAGAACTCAAGAACATTAGAAAAAGCCAGCACCCGCTATGACGGCATTCAGTCAATCGATTCTAAACTAGATGTCGGCAGCGGCTTTAGCGCACCGGGCTATCTCAAGACAATCGCTCAACTGCGCAACGATATCAGCGCTTACAACACAGCACTTTCAAAAATAGACGATCTGCACAACAAACTCTCGGATACTGAAAAAACGCTGGCCGAATATTCTGAAAGAATGCTGTTGGGCGTCGCCGCCAGGTATGGGAAAGACAGCAGCGAATACGAAATGGCAGGGGGGGTGCGTAAGCGCGATCGCAAAAAGCCCAAGCGTAAGGTCGCCGTTACCGCCAGCTAATTTGCTCACAGCCACCACGGTTAGAGAAGAGACATCAGTTGAGCGTTCAGTTTCTGAGCGCTCTTTTTTATCGACGTGTTGATGATCTTGACAAGAAACGTCAGCCTCGTATCAGCTAAACTATACCTACGTCCATCCGGAAATATTATGGTTGCTGGCCCTATTACCTGGACAATTCAAGACCTAGACGCCATGCCCGATGACGGTGGCTGGAAGCGTTATGAAATCATTGATGGAGAGCTGTTTGTGACCCGTGCGCCCCATATTCGCCATCAAGGTGCTGCGACGAAGATGAGTACTCGGCTCGAAACCTGGTCAGAAGAAACCAATCTAGGCAATTCATTTCAAACGCCAGGTGTCATTTTCACAGAGGTTGACGCCGTCATTCCTGATGTTGTTTGGGCTAGTAATGAGCGCTTAGCTAATGGAATTGATGATGCTGGACATTTTGTAGTCGCTCTAGAGCTAATAGTAGAAGTTCTATCGTCAGGAGAAAAAAACGAGCAGCGAGATAAAAAGCTGAAACTCAAGCTGTATTCCCTGCATGGCGTACAAGAATACTGGATTGTGAACTGGCGGCTGAAAGAGATTGAAGTATATCGACGAGACAATGCGAGACTTCAGAAAGTAAGCACAATGCTAGTAACAGATACATTGACCTCACCGCTGCTACCAGGATTTGAATGCGCAGTCTCTAGTCTATTCTAGACCTAGTCTCTTCTAAAATAGGAGAGCTTCGACACTTCTAAACAAGCGCCTGTCTAGCCGCCCGAGTCAAATCGCATAGTTCCTCTAGCGTTGGCCAAAGGGCTTTGTCTCGATCGGGCTTACCATCAGCTCGTAGCCAAAGCAAATATTCGATATTGCCCGCCGGTCCCACCGTTTCCGACCAGGTAAGTCCTTGATAGCACCAGCCTAGCTTTTCAGCCGCCTGAGCCACTTGCAAAATAGCGCCTGCTTGAACGCTCGTATCTCTCACAACACCTTTTTTGCCAACCTTCTCTCGACCCACTTCAAACTGAGGCTTGACCAGCAAAACGACTTCTCTAGGAGTCGCTAACAGCGACCAAAAAGCGGGCAACACTTTCACCAAAGAAATAAAAGAGACATCCATCACGCCAAGGGTGGCCATCTCTTGATTCTTATAAAGCTCTGCGGGCGTCAGATGGCGAATGTTCGTTCTCTCTTTCAGCACCACTCTAGGATCTTGTCGAATTTCCCAGGCGACTTGGCCATAGCCAACATCGACGCCGTAGACCTGCTTAGCCTTTGCCTGTAGCAAGCAGTCAGTAAAGCCGCCAGTTGAAATTCCACCGTCCAGACAAATTTTTCCCTCAACTTGAATATCAAACGTCTTCAGCGCCTTGGCCAGCTTTTCGCCGCCTCTAGAGACGAAAGGCGGTTTTTGCTTTAGCTCAATCACCGAATCAGCGGCTACCAAAGTTCCGGGCTTATCGATGATTTGCTGAGCAATCCTCACTTCTCCAGCCCGGATCAGTCGCTGCGCCTGCTGCCGGGAAGGACACAGACCTTGCTCTACTAGAAGGGTATCGATACGCTGTTTGGCCAAGGCTCGAAAAGGAGTGGACAGTGTTGATTGTATCGTCAGGCGGTCTTGATATGGGAAACCTGATGTGAGAAGTGCTAGGGCGGATTGCAAAGATGAGGACGGAGAGTGAGGCGAAGAAGAAGGTCGTTTTTATCATGGGTACGGCTCACTGTGGCTCTACGCTGCTAACTTTGGTACTGGGCGGACATTCGGAGTGTCTGTCATTAGGAGAGATCAGCAACCTGCCTGACTTTTATCGGAGAAAAAAGCCCATCTGCTCAGTGTGTCAGGGTGAGTGCAGTCTGTGGGGAAGTCAGTTTTCTAACCAAGATCTACAGCTTTTGTCTCACGGATTTGCAGAGCGTCGGCTTCATCCCTACATCCCTTTGAAGATTGAGAAACAAGTTCGTAGTTTTTTGAAAGCCGATCAAGTCTTTAATCCCTATTCTTTGATCGCCTCTAGGGTAAAAGAGCAGGTGCTGATAGATTCCACTAAGACCGTTTGGTGGCTACAGAAAAAGCTGGCTGCTAGAGAGTTTGACGAGACTCTATCACCTTATTTGATTCACCTGATTCGAGATGGCAGAGCCGTGATGAGCTCTTATTCTCGGCGAAAGCAGTATCATGGGCTGACGCCTCAACAGTTTGGAGAACAGTTTGGCAAGCTCTGGAAAGAGAGAGTGACTAATGAGAACAATTTTTTTGACAGCTTTTCTGGCAAAAAGATCAGACTTAGATATGAAGAATTTGCCACTCAGCCAGAGACAACAGCGCAGTCTCTTTGTAACTGGCTGAACATCGATTTTCAACCTGACATGCTCAGCTACTGGAAGCATGAGCACCATACTATCTCTGGCAATAGCGGCACTCGCGCCTCTGTCCAGAAGTATCAAAACGACGCTCAATCTAATCAAGATTTCGGCATTAGGCTAAACCAGAAGTGGCAGAAGCTACTTTCTGTAGAACAGATAGCGGCCTTCTATCAGGCGACTGACAGTATGAATAAAGTCTATGAATGGCAGTAGCTAATGGCATTTCGCTTTTGCGCTTAAGTCTCTTCAGACGTGTCGTCGGGCCATAGGGGAGATTCTTCCGCAGCGATCGGCATGGCGTCTTGCTTTGTTCTTTTTGGTGAGTAGGGCGATCGCACCTCTCTTTTTCGATCAGCCTTTTTCTGATCTTCCAAATCAGGCACCAGAGAAAGCTGCTGCGTCTTCGGCAAGGCTGCCTCAACAGCGGGCTGATTTCTGCGTCTAGAAACCCCTTCCTCACTGGTTTGCTCAGCGATCACCTCATACAGCAGGGCAACTTTACCATCGCTACCCTTTCGCAGCACTCTACCAAGCCGCTGAATATATTCGCGAGTAGACCCGCTGCCAGATAGCAAGATCGCTACTCGCGCATCAGGCACATCGACGCCCTCATTCAACACATGAGAAACAACAATCACGCTGTAGTCGCCGCTGCGAAACTTCTGCAAGATAGTATGTCTTTCTTTGACCGGCGTTTGGTGCGTAATTGCTGGAATTAGGAACTCTTGAGATATCTTGTAAACGGTAGCATTGTCATTGGTGAAAATGAGCGTGCGTTCTGGATAGTGCTGCTTTAGTAATTTTTCCAAGAGAGTTAATTTGCCAGCGTTGCCCAGCGCAATATTCTTCGCTTCTCGGTGGGCAATCATGGCACGACGACCCGCCGGAGACTGGGCGCTGGCCTGGACGAATCGCTGCCAGCCCTCGGCGCTGCTCAGCCAGATGTTAGAGGCTTTGAGAAAATCGTTTCGCTGCTGCTGTAGGGTGTCGTAGCGATCGCGCTCCTCCTCACTCAATTTCACCCTTAGCTGCACTACCCGATACGGCGCTAACGCAGTCCCCGATAGCTCCGCTGCCGTACGCCGATATACAACCGGGCCTAGTAAGGTATCTAAATCTTCGTGACGCCCATCCGTCCGTTCAGGCGTAGCGGTCAGTCCCAGACGATAGGGTGAGATTGAATACTCAGCGATGCAGCGGTGAAAGTCGCTAGGCAAATGGTGGCACTCGTCGCAAATGAGTAGCGCGTACTGACTGCCAAGATCTTCAGCATAAATAGCGGCACTGTCGTAGGTAGCTACGAGGATTGGGGTGCGATCGCGCGACCCCCCACCCAGCAAACCCACCTCCACGCCTGGAAACGCCGCCTCTAGATCCGCATACCACTGATGCATCAAATCCAGCGTCGGCACGGTAATCAGCGTCCGCCTTGGGGTCGCCACCATCACCATCTGGGCCAGATACGTCTTCCCCGCCGCCGTCGGCAGCACCACAACCCCGCGCCGCTGCCCTCTTTTCCATGACTCCAGCGCTTCTTGCTGATGGTCATAAGGCGTCATCGTCAAATTATCTTGCAAATCCAACGGCTCAAACGCCTGCACCTTGTCTTCAAACCGCACGCCTTCTGCCCGCAGCGCCAATACCAACAGTCGATACTGATCGGCAGGCACCCGAAAGCGCTCAATTCGATCGTCCCATACCGCATAGTCAATCCACGCTTTTCCACTTGGGGGCGGATGTAGAACTAGCGTCCCACGATCAAACTTTAAGGTTGGAGTTCTAGGCATAGACCTGGGCAGTCTCCGCTTGTCAGCTAACGCAATATCTGTAGCATAGCGCCTGCTGACTCTCTACTAGCCCCACAAGATACTGGCGATCTGCGGACAGCTGCGGATGGCATCAAAACTGACATCATTGCGGGCCATCAGACTGTAGATATGAGGATTGATCTGAATGGCCTGTCTGAGATAGAGCGCAGCATTCTCCACCTCATTTTGCAACGCGTAGGTAGAAGCAATACCATACAGCGCGTTTGGATTGAGACGGCGACGTTTCAATGACTGTTGAAAGCTCTCTAGCGCCGCCTGATGTTTGAACAGACGGTTGAGCAAGGTTCCCCTGTAGTTCCAGGCGTAGTGACAGTTGTCTTTGAGCTGTAGGACCTTGTCTAGGCTGCTAATGGCCGCTGAAATCTGTTCTAGCGCCGCTTGCGCTAAAGCTTTGGTATACCAGGTATGATGCTTATCGGCTCTGATTTCTATAGCTTTGTCAAAGCTCTCTATCGCTTGGTCAGGTTGGTCTAACTTGAGTAGAGCTTGACCTCGGTTGTACCAAATTTTGTCATTGTTCGGATCGTAGGCAATCGCCCGGTCAAAGCTGCCAATCGCTGAGGGATACAGCCTCAGTCCTGCCTTTGCTATCCCCTGACCGTGCCACGCCTCGGAGTGGGTAGGTTCTATTTGCAGCACAATACGAAAATCTTGAAGAGCGGCTTCGTAGGATTTAATTTGGATATGAGCTTGCGCCCTGTAGAACCAGGCTATTGTGTTTTGGCTATCTTGTGCGATCGCCTGACCAAAGACATCAAGTGCCTCACTACGTCTACCTCGACTCAAAAATAAAAGACCTTGTTTCACCAGCGTTGTAGCGTCGCTAGAACGGCTAGAACCAAAAGAAGAAGACATCACCGCACATTACTAATTGTGTAAAAGGCAACCAAAACTAGCGGCCTACGCAGCCAGTAGTCAGACCTCGATTAGTGTTCCCGGCGTAATTTGATACGTGTTGTTCAATAGCAGTCTAAAATCTGAAAGGCCAAGCACCGTTTACCAGACGGCCAAAGTCTAAACTCAGAACTTGTATTAACTAATCATGGTAGAAGCCTCTCGCAAAGCTCGGATCGAAAAAGACTCTATGGGGGAGCTAGAAATCCCAGAGAGCGCTTATTACGGGATTCAGACGCTGCGAGCACTGCAGAACTTTCCGATTAGCGGATTGAAGCCACTGCCTACCTATGTAGATGCGTGCTTGCTAATCAAGAAGGCAACTGCGATCGCAAACAAAGAACTGGGCTGCATCCCCGCCGACATCGGTGACGCCATCGTCCAGGCCGTAGATGAAATTCTCAAAGGCGACCTGCGCGATCAGTTCGTCGTAGACGTATATCAGGCTGGCGCAGGCACCTCCCACCATATGAATGTCAACGAGGTCTTAGCCAACCGTGCCCTGGAGATAGTAGGCGATGCCAAAGGCAACTACAGCCGGGTCAGTCCGAACGACCATGTGAACTATGGCCAGTCAACCAACGATGTGATTCCCACCGCGATTCGAGTTGGTGGAATTCTGGCGCTAGAGCATTCGCTGTATCCGGCGTTGGCAGATGCGATCGCTACCGTCAAAGCCAAAGCCGTCGAATTTCAAGACATCGTCCGCTCTGGTCGCACTCACATGCAAGATGCCGTTCCGGTTCGACTAGGCGAAGGCTTTCGCGCCTGGGAATATATCCTGAGCGGGCATCAGCAACGGATTAAAACCGCCGCCGCTGAGCTAGCTGTGATTGGGCTTGGCGGTAGCGCCACTGGAACCGGGCTGAACACGCATCCGAAATACCGCTTTCGCGTCGCCGAAATTTTGAGCGACTATCTTCAGCAGCCAGTGACCAGCGCGCCTCATTTGATGGCCGCGATGCAGAGCATGGCTCCCTTTGTGGCCGTTAGCAGCGCGTTGCGCAACCTGGCTCAAGATCTGGTGAAAATCTCTCACGATCTGCGGCTGCTCGATTCTGGGCCAAAAACGGGACTAAAGGAAATTCAGCTACCGCCTGTACAGCCCGGATCGTCGATTATGCCGGGTAAGTACAATCCTGTCATGGCAGAGATGACCTCGATGGTGTGCTTTCAGGTAATGGGATATGACAGTGCGATCGCCCTCGCCGCCCAAGCCGGTCAGCTAGAGCTAAACGTAATGATGCCGCTGATTGCCTACGACTTGATCCACAGCATTGAGATTCTGGGAAACACCGTCGAAGCCTTGGATAAGAAATGTCTGCAAGGGATTACTGCTTTCCCTGAAAGGTGTGCTAGCTACGCAGAAGGGAGTTTGGCCTTAGTAACGGCGCTCAATACGCATATTGGGTATTTGAATGCGGCTGCGATCGCCAAAGAATCCCTCGAAACCGGAAAGTCTCTCCGACAGCTTGTTTTAGAACATGGCCTAATGAACGAATCGACGCTGAACGAAGTGCTAGATTTACAAAAGATGAGTCAGATTTCATAGCCGATCAGAATTTTCTGTCCAGCTATAATGGAAGCGCTAGACAGACTTTCTCCGTAGCTAGATAGAGCATGATAGATCTCTAATTTGAACGGCTTTCAAACGTATGCCCTGGCTATGAAATCTTTACTTCGCCAGAATTTAAGACTTACCCTTTTGTTAGCCGCAGCATTCACAGCGGTTGGATATACGGCTGGTTGGGCGGCAAGCTTCTATACTGACGCTTACGCGACCAAGTTTGAACTTTATTCGTTTGCTGGACAGATCTCTAATCTCGTTCGTGGAAAATCCGGGACAGAGCAGCTAAAGGAACTAAATTCCGGTGAATTAGAGCTATGGCTCAAGAATGCCAGCTCTATTGAGACAGCAAGACTTGACGACATCCGAAAACTTCAGGTTGCGATCGCGCTCAGCGGCACTGCCACCGGCATCTTAGTAGCCCAAACAACTTTTGTAGCCTACGCACTTAATAAAAGCCGCGATCAACGCTAGGTAGCTAGCGATCGCCCTCCAGCTTCCAAAACACTCGTAAAAATCCCTTGCCAATGACATACAGTGCTCCTCAACCTCCTGCCGCCCAATCCGATGCTTGGTGGGTACAGCAGTGGGTAGATTTGCTCAACTCTTACCGCTTCAAAAAGCGCCTAGAGCGAGGGCGTACCTATGCGCGTCAAGGTAATATTCTCTCGCTCGAATTCAGGGACGCGAAGGTCTATGCAACGGTGCAGGGGACGGCGAATGAGCCCTATCAGCTGTCGATTTGGATAGAGCGATTTACTGACGAAGATTGGGGGTTTGTCATTGATACCCTCAGTCAAAAGGCCCTGTATTCTGCGCAGCTGCTAGCCGGTGAGATGCCTGACTCGATTGAGGCAGTGTTCACCTCTAATGGTCTAAACCTGTTTCCATTCACGCTAGCTGATGTCAAATCCAAATGCAGCTGCCCCGATCCCAAAAATCCCTGTAAGCACATTGCAGCTGTCTACTATCAGCTAGGCGATTCTTTTAGAGAAGATCCCTTTGTGCTGTTTCAGCTGCGAGGTCGGACAAAAGAACAGATCTTGGAGTCGCTACGGCAGCATCGACAGCAGGCAGCGGGCTCAGAAAATACTTCAACTTCAGAAGAGGCAGAGCCAACTGCGGCGGACAATTCGGCAACGCCTCAAGTGAGCAAACCCGCTCAGTCTGCTGTGAACACTAAGACCGCCCTACCCATTGAAAACTTTTGGCAATATGACGTGCCAATAGACCCGTCGCTTGTAGTAATTACGCCTGCCGAACAAACCGTGCTAGAAGTCATCGGCGATATGCCCCTGCCCACCAGCGAGGCGCAAATAGTCATGGCCCACTTCAAAACGCTCTATCAGAACGTTGCTCAGCAGGCCATGATGACAGCACTTAGCTAGGGTTTCTAGCAGCGGGGCTAGTTCACCATTGAGAGTAGACGCTTTAGACCTAACCAGCCAATGAAGGTGTAGCCGATTGCCAACAGCAGACTGCTGAGAGTGATTCGGAAGGTCGCTTTTGCGGCCTCCGACTTGAGTCTTTTGGTAGCGTCTGCTTTTTGTTCGCCGATACGAGTTTGTATCTGGGCTTGTTCTTCGCTAGTTTGAGAAGTCAAAAAGCTGTCTAGCTCTTGAGGATTGCTGCGGAAGCGCTCAATTTGAGCGACTTGGGCTTCGTCCAATCCGCCGTTAGCAATCTCAGCCTGTAGCTGATCCTCATTTTGCAATAGCAAATCAATTCGAGCGCGGCGCTGAGAGAGCGCGTTATTCAACCGAGCTTCTAGCTCGCTATTTGCCTGAGTTGCTTCTGCTTCCACCTGAGCTAGCGCATCGCGGCTCTGGATGCGAACGTTGTTGGGATGCAGCACCGTCGTAATCAAAAAGATCAGACCCAATAGGCAAGAAAGCAAACAGGTCCAAAACCGAACATCGAGAAACAACGTAGACTTTCTAGCTGACTTTCCCAGACTGCTATCGATCCAATAGCCGGTGAATAGCAGGGCAATGCCCACCAGTGGAACAATCCCTCTATCTACTAGGCCCGTCACGGTAGATAGCTGCCACGCTCGGTTGCCAAACTCCGGTGGAAACAGCAGCGTCAGAAAGTCAATTAGCGCAGCCAGGATAGTGATTGCACCGACTAGCTTGAGCGAAATGGCCGCTAGCGGCGACGGAATCAAAACGCTGTCTTTTGGCGAAATAGTTGTCATAACAAATTAACTAGGTGCAATCAGCTACACCATATTTCCCTTAAGTATGTTCAGAATTAGCATGATGTGCCATTAAGAATAAAGCAAAGTTGATGAATTAGCGACCAGACTTAGACCAATTTGACACCGAAATAACGGGCCTATCTTCCTTTCTCCTTCTCCCCCAAATAACTCACGTTGATCTGGCTCTTCCCCTCATACAGCCAGTTCAACCGCTTCGGATCTAGCCTGGCATAGTACATCAGCTTTAGCGCCTGATTGACCATTGCCTGCTGATAAACGCCGCGATCGCGAAACCGCCTAGCTGAGGTAATCACTTTACCAGGTGCGATCGCAGCTTTCCCATTACCAACAGAGTCCCCAAAGCCGCGCAGCGCAATACTCAGCGCAGTATCTTCAAAAATGTCCATGTCTGGGACGCCGCCAATCGCACTTAGCGCCGCTTTGGTCGCGAAAATACAGTGGTCTAGATAGAGGATGCCTTGACGCGATCGCACCCTAGTCGAATACCAGGAGGTAAACCGCAGCAGCCAGTGATCCATATCAAAGCTATGGACAAATCCGCCCCATACCGCCGACTCTCGATTCAGCGCAGATTCAGCCTGCTGTAGGGCCGTGATTTCTGGCAGCAGCGTCGCCGGATGATGTAGCAAAATGTACTCGCCCTTGCTAGCTTCGATACCGATATTGAGACGCTGGGCGCGGTTGCTGGCCGTTGTTTCAATAATTTCTACATCAGGAAACTGCTGGACGATAGCAAGCGTGTCATCATGACTGTGGCTGACAACGACGATTAGCTGCTTTGGGCCGGTTTGCGATCGCAGATTTTCCAGAATCCTCGGCAAATAACCGTAACGCGATTCATTAAAACAAGGCAAAACTACAGAGAACATAGCAAGCGTCACATCTCAATCAGCCACAGATGATTCTAGCCCTCTGTCTAGACAGCCGGACTAGACAGCCGGACTGGGCAGTCGAACCGGGCAGTCGGACGCTTCAAAACATCTATGCTAAAAGGAACAACTCAACATGTCTCCAACCATTGAAATTCTTGCTGATAAAGCGGCCCTAATCGATCGCGCCTTCGATCTAGCCATGTCTGTAATCGAAGAGGCGATCGCGTCCAGCGACAAAGCTACCCTGGCTCTCTCCGGTGGCAGCACGCCAAAGCCACTCTATGAGGCGCTAGCCAAAGCCGATCTACCCTGGGAAAAAGTCTATGTTTTCTGGGGCGATGAGCGCTACGTGCCCCACGACCATCCCAAAAGCAACGCGCTAATGGCTAGCGAAGCCTGGCTCAACCACGTGCCGATCCCAGCCGAAAATATTTTCCCGATGCCGACTGGCGCTGACGATCCTGCTGCCGATGCTGCGGCTTACGAAGAGCAGCTAAAGAACTTTTTTCAACTATCTGAAGGGGAGCTGCCTTCTCTGGACTTTATTTTGCAGGGAATGGGCGACGATGGACATACAGCCTCTTTGTTTCCTCATACAGAGGCGCTAGACGTGCGCGATCGCCTAGTCACCGTCGGCAATCATGACGGCGAACCCCGCATCACCTTCACCGTGCCTTTGATCAACCGAGGCCAAAACGTTGTCTTTCTAGTTGCTGGAGAGAATAAGCAAACAGCCCTAGCTCATGTTTTTTCTGATGACGCCGATGACCACACCTATCCAAGCAAACTGATTCAGCCCGCGACCGGTGCTCATTGGCTGTTGGATGCACCCGCAGGCAAAGGCATTCCCGATCGCGTGAAATAGCCGATTTACCACCATACAAGCACTTATGATTACCTGCCCCAACTGCAATCATCAAAATCCAGACGGCGCACTGCAGTGCGAAGCTTGCTACACTCCCCTTCCTGCTCTTACCACCTGTCCTAACTGCCAGGCCCCAGTCCAAGCCGACGCCAGCTTTTGCGGTCAGTGCGGCAACGATCTAAGACAGTCCGCTGAGCAGTCTAGCTCCCCTCCATCTAGCACTTCTCCGGTGGGTGCCTCTGCGGCTAGTGTCCCTACAAACGAGGTTGCCAACGAACTTGAAAGCGACCCTTTTGGCGAGTTTAGTCAGTCTATCGACTTTGAAGAATCGATCAACTTTGATCCCTCCGAAGAGGTCACTGAAGCCCTTGTTGCACCAGTCGTTGAACTAGAGACTGAACCTACCGTTGAAGTCTCTACTAAACCGGCGGCTGAACCGAGTGCTGAAGCTGCCATTGAACCAGCTAGTGCATTAGAGGAGAGCGCTATCCCTCCAGTAATACCGTCAGCTCCCGTGCCCACTGTGCCCGCTACCCAGATTCAAGCGCCTGGAGTAGCCCTAAAACACGTTCAAACCCAGACTAGTATCGCTATTCCCAGTCAGCTATCTGTTGTACGGATTGGGAAACCTAATGAACACACACCACCTGACATCGATGTCTCGGGACTTCCAGATTCGGAAGTTGTCTCTAGAGTGCATGCCAACCTCGTGATAGAAGACGATGTCTTTTATTTAGAAGACATGGGTAGCTCTAACGGAACCTACATCAACGGTCTGCCGCTGCCTACGGGAAACCGTCATCGGCTGCGTGTAGGCGATCGCATTGCCTTTGGTAAGGGTGATAAAGTCAGCTTCATTTTCGAGGCAGCTGGATACTAAATCTGGATACTCAATAAAGGGCTTCGTCGGTGAGCTGTTTGGCTTTGTGTGTTTGTTTTACCCATCTGGTCTTTGCACTGTGCCTGCCCTAACCAACATCATTACCCTGTCTTTGCTGCATCCAATAGACAAGACACCCGTACAAAGCTGGACTTTTGACAAAGAGCCCATTATCCGGATTGGCCGTTCTGTTAACAATGATGTGGTCCTCTACAGCGCAGTTGTTTCTCGTCATCACGTAGAGCTGCGTCAGACGCCAGACGGCTGGGAGGTCTACAACACCGGTATCAACGGGACCTTTCTAGCCGGTCAGCGGATTGAAAAAAGAGCCGTCCAAGACGGTCTCGTGATTCGTCTGGCCCGCTCTGGCCCCAATATTCAAATCAACATCACCTCTCAAATGAAGGGGATGGCGTCTATTCATGCCCTAATCGCAAAACAAGAGGCAGCAAAGAAGATTTCCTAGGGATTAAACAGTTGCCATCGGCAAGGCTGGTAAATAACCGTGCTAAGTTTTTGTCATTGAAACAAGCACAATGGCGGCGAGTCAATATGGCACGGGGTGATCAAGTCTACGCGATGCGAGAGCTGATGGGCATTCCCTATGAGCATCACGGGATCGATCGCGGTGACGGCAGCGTGATTCACTACAGCAAGCAGGGTGAAGCCGTAATCAAGCGGACTACTCTAGAAACGTTCGCTAGGGGTAGTGTCGTCAGAGTCAAGCCTCAGCCGACCTCGTTTATTTCTTCAATTGTGCTGGAGCGGGCTGAGAGCCGGTTGGGAGAGCGGGAGTATGACCTGTTTTTCAATAACTGTGAGCATTTTGCTAACTGGTGCAAGACCGGGCGCAATGAATGCGAGCAGCTCGATGATTTTGGCCTGAACTTAGAGCGAGTGAAGCTGCCTCAAGTGACTGACCTAGCACGTCAGGCCGCTGAGAGTGAGCCATCGCAGCCAACCTATGAGCTGTTTCAAACGGCGCTGGAGAATGTGGCGATCGCCACTCGTACCCTGCTGCCTGCCTATGAACAGGCAGTGCGCGATCGCACCACCTGGCATCAGGTCGCACAGCGTGCCCTTTCCAAAGATAGAGAAGACCTAGCCCGCGCCGCCCTCTACAAAAAGGTCGCAGCCGACAAGAAAGCCACAGAAATCAAGGCTAATCTTAGCCAACTATCCGATTTGCAGCTGAGCCTAGAGCAGAACCAAGTATTTATCCAGAAGAAACAGGCGCTGCTGTAAGAAAATCACGGAGTAGAGGCGTCAGAGGCATCCGACGCTAGCCATGCAGCTCGTGACGGGTCATACCCCCCATACCTTTTTATAAGATGCTGTTTACACTTAAATGCGCATTGTGATTTCGATCACAATGCGCACGTGCCGACCTTCACAGTTAGGTTGCGTTCTTTCTACTAGTGTTCAGCCTATTCATAACTTCTGTTATGCACAAACTTCTTATCAGACTAATGGTGGTCGGGGTGGTTTCGTTTCTAGCCACAGCGCTGAATGTTTCAAAAGCCCAGGCCCAACAAGCTTGCTTTGTCTCAGAGCAAACTATAGAGACCGGTCCTACCCTAGTCCCTGTTTCCGAGCGCAGACAGATTGTGGTGGAAGATTGGCGCATCGCCTTTGCTATTCCCGAAACCTACGAGCTATCGCGAGATGGGTTGCGAATGGATATTTTGCCACCAGAAAATTATCAAAGTGACAGCTGTGGCACTGCTCAATCTCGTAGCGTCTCAGTCTCTATCGTCAATAGAGTTATCTCTGAATCTGACATTCGTAGCCGCCTTGCTTTTACCCCAGGCACCTATTTAGGGATGACCTCTATTCCTAGCGGCGATGCGTTTATGCACACGACACGCACACCAGGCAACCAGGTCTATCTGAGCATTCCCTTTCCCAATCAGCCGGTCAGCGTAGTCTTTGCCGCTCATGCGGATAGCAACGGCGAGATCTTTCAAGAGGGCATTCTTGAAACTGTCCTGGAAACGTTTCAATTCCGCGATTAGTTCAGATGAGCGAGAACCTCATCAAGCGCCTGTTAAGTTAAGTGTCGGCGAAGTGTAATTTGACAGGCGTATAGTACTGTTGAACTATACGCGTTAGTTGCCGATCGTCAATTGAATTACTGTGCTTTTGTACAAAGCTTTTGGTGCGATCGCTGAGGTTTAGTTTTATAGCATCACCTTTCTCACTCACTTAATATATGCGAGGAACAAAAAATGCAGTTAGCTCCTTATTTAAGTTTCAACGGTAATTGCGAAGCCGCGTTCAAATTCTATGAGCAGTGCTTTGGTGGCAAAGCAGACGAAAAAATGATTTGGGGTGAGTCGCCGATGGCTGATGAGCTCTCTGCTGACTGGCGTGACAAGGTGATGCACACTAGTCTGTCAGTTGGCGATACTGCGGTCATGGGCGCGGACAGCCCGCCTGACCAGTACGAAAAACCTCAAGGCTTCTCAGTATCTATCAGCATTGACGATCCAACCGAGGCAGAGCGTGCATTTAAAGCTTTGGCAGAGAACGGAACTATCAAAATGCCGATTCAGGAGACCTTTTGGGCAACTCGCTTTGGCATGTTAGTCGATCAGTTTGATATTCCTTGGATGATTAACTGCGACAAGACCGCTTGATTGATCTGGGGATTTGGAAGGTGCTTTGTTCATAAGTTGGAGCAACGCTCGTGGCTGACAAAACGGATTGCTTTGATCTCAAGTCTACCTATGCTGTGCTTGAAGAAAATGGCGATGTTGTTCCGGTTGCTGTGGGCGATCGCTTTTACGACAGGCTTAAAGATCGCTTTGGCGACTTTAAGGGAAAGCGACTGGTTTCTCACTACACCTTTGAGGAAGACTGGAACTGCTGGGAAATGCATCCAGCGGGAGAAGAATTGGTCTGCTTACTCTCGGGTCAGGTAGATTTGATTTTAGAGCAAGACAGCTTAGAAAAAACGGTATCCCTAACCGCGCCAGGAGCCTACGTGCTGGTGCCTCGCGGGACTTGGCATACCACTAGGGTTTACAAGCCAAGCTCCATGCTGTTTATCACACCCGGTGAGGGCACTCAGAATCGCCCTCTCTAGCTTGCTGTCTTCTGGCCTCGTTCTAAAGGCTTTTTTCTATGAGCGGCTGAGTCAGTGGATATCGTAGCCAAATACATTGGCATCCGCTTCATCGAGCTTGATATCGTCTAGCCCGTATTCTTTCCAGCGGCGGCTGACTAGCTCTGCCATGATCGGATCAGACTCTAGCTGCTCACCCCACTCGTGGTCGGTCTCGGGCGGCACTTTGGTAGTGGCGTCTATGCCCATGCGGCTGCCGAGGCCCAGTCTCTCGTTGGCAAAGTCGAGAGAGTCAAAGGGGCTATCTG
>CAWCWM010000008.1:0-170995 GCA_963799265.1 uncultured cyanobacterium | reverse complement strand
TATGGAGAAAATCTCTCATCGTCATACCAAAGCAGTCTCTTCGTCATATGATTGTCATCTCTGTTAGATAGCGTTCGCTCGACCGGTGGCTTTTTGAGGCTGCATACCTACAGAGATTTTCATGAGACGAGATAAACTCGGACTAGAACGGATCATTTTCTTTAGCGATGCGGTGTTTGCGATCGCCATTACCCTTCTCTCTCTAAACCTAAAACTACCCGATCGCACCCAGATCGCGCGCCAGACAGAGAGTCTCTCTCATAGCCTGTTAAACCTGTGGCCCGCCTATGAAAGCTACGCGACTAGCTTCTTTGTCATTGGCCTGTATTGGGTTGGTCATCATCACTATTTTCGCTTTATTCGAAAATACGACTATGTTTTTATCAGCCTAAATATCGCCCTGCTAGCCTGCATCGCGGCGATACCCTTTGCAACTTCAGTGTTAGACGGCTATCCGGGCCAGCGATCCGCAGTTGCTTTCTATGCTGGCTTTATGGCCATGACGGGCTATTTCAAAACGCTGCTTTGGCACTATGCTAGCCACCGTGGCAGGCTGGTTCATCGCTGCCTATCGCGTCGCAGGCAGCTGCTGCTGCTACAAAGAGCCTTGATTCCACCGATTGTTTTTACCCTATCTATTGGATTAGCAATATTGAGTCCAGCCATAGCTAAGCTGAGCTGGATGGCTATTATGCTGATTTGCCTGCCTTTTCCCTTTCGCAGATCGCTGCCCAAAGGTATTGCTAGACAAGATTTGTAACAGATATTTTGTAATAGACATACTGCTGTCACAACTGCGACACGCTCGCTGGCTATGCTTTGAATTCAAGCTGAATATTAAAGACGGTCGAAGACTGTATTCTCTTTTAACTTATCGTCTGGAACTTATCATGGCTAAAACATCCTCGGTTTTCTCTCATCGCCGCAATCGCTTCCTTGTTTTAGGCCTAATTGGCGTCGGCGCTGCGATCGCGCTCAGCCTGACCATCACCCCCCTTCACATAGCCAAGTCCCCACTGACGCTTGGCGCTTCAGGGCTAAACTCTTCAGGACTGGGCTCTTCGGCACTCAAAGGCCAATCAGCTGCCGCCAACGGTCAGCTCGCGACCAGTCCAGGCGGTTCTAGCAGCAGTGGGCTGATCGCCGCTCATGGCCCAGACTTCATCAGCAATATAGTGCAGCAAGTAGGGCCCGCCGTCGTCAGAATTGACTCTACTCGCACCGTGAGTGCTAATTCGGCTGCTTCGGGTGGTCAAACGCCTAGCCTGTTCAACGATCCGTTCTTCCAACAGTTTTTCGGTTCTCAAGTGCCCGGTTCTCAGACGCCTGGCACTCAGCCTCAAACGCCCCAAACGCCCCAAACACAAGTACAGCGGGGTGAAGGCTCTGGCTTTATCGTCAACAGCAACGGGCAAATTATCACCAACGCCCACGTTGTCGATGGCGCAGATCAAGTAAAGGTGACGCTCAAAGACGGTCGTAGCTTTGAAGGGAAGGTGCTAGGCAGCGACCCGGTGACCGACGTTGCAGTGATCAAGGTAGAGGCCAAAGATTTGCCAACAGTGCCGCTAGGTGACTCCGATCAGCTTTTGCCAGGGACAAGTGCGATCGCCATCGGCAATCCCCTGGGGCTCGACAACACCGTTACCGCAGGCATCATCAGCGCCACCAGCCGCTCTAGCAGCGAAGTCGGCATTCCCGATCAGCGCACTGACTTTCTCCAAACCGACGCCGCCATCAACCCCGGCAACTCGGGTGGCCCCCTGCTCAACGATCAAGGTCAGGTCATCGGGATGAACACCGCCATCATTCAGGGCGCTCAGGGACTAGGCTTTGCGATTCCGATCAACACCGTTGAGCGAGTCGCGACCGAGCTGATGAAAAATGGCAAAATCGAACATGCCTACATGGGCGTGCAAATGCTCACTCTCACCCCCCAGGTAAAAGAACAATTCAACAGCGATCCGAATAGTGGACTGAGCGTGAACGAGGACGCAGGCGTGCTAGTCGTCAAAGTGGTGCCTGATTCCCCTGCGGCCAAGGCCGGTGTCAGAGCGGGTGACGTAATTCACGAGGTGGGCGGTGAAGCCATCACAACTGCCGATCAGCTACAGCAAAAAGTAGATGCCGGTAATATCAACAGCAATCTACAGCTCAAAGTAGATCGCAACGGACAGCCTCAAACCCTATCTGTGAAACTACAGGCGCTGCCGACCCAAGCCAGTGATGCCACCAGCACTCCAGGGGGCTAGGCTACGATGAACCTGATTGACACGCTCTAGCCACGAGGGTGTCACTTGCAGCACTTACGATAAAAGGGTTAATTTATTAGGCTGTAGTGAAAATGGACGCCAAAGATCTCTCGCTTAAGCACGTTCTTGCTATCTCTCCCTTAATTTTTCCGCTGATGTATTTGGAACCTGTTCTGGCGGATGACACCGCGTCTGATAGTTCAAATGCGGACAGTCTGGTCGCCTGGCAATCAGCTCCTGACCAAACAACGCCCCATACGCTGACACTGCCTGAGCCCGGTCAGCTCGACTGGGCGGCACCGACTTTCAGCTACGCCGAGTCTAAGAGCGAGTCGACGGTTTTGAGCGTAGACTTTCTCCCTCCCTTTGACGATCCTTTGTACTAGGCGTACTGACTATTCTATTAGGCAGAGTCTTGCCAAGTTCTTAACCTTTTTTCGATAGCGTAGGACCATTACGATTAGCTGTCGGTTTAGTCTATGGAAAAGTCTTCTGAGCGTTCGTCTGCAAATCTCTGGGTAGAAGCGCTTCAAACTGTCGCCTTGAGTATTGCTCTGGCGCTGGGCATTCGAACGTTTGTAGCCGAAGCGCGCTACATTCCCTCGGGCTCTATGCTGCCAACGCTAGAGATTAACGACCGGCTGGTTATTGAAAAAATTAGCTATCTCTTTCACCCGCCTGAAAGAGGGGATATTGTTGTGTTTCATCCGCCAGCAGCAGCGGGTGAGCAGTTTGTCAAAGAGGCATTTATTAAGCGGGTGATTGGACTGCCAGGAGAGACTGTAGAAGTCAAAAACGGAAAGGTTTATATCAATGGCTCGCCGCTGGCGGAAAACTACATAGAAGCGCCTCCCGACTATAACCTGGCTCCTGAAACGGTACCACAGGGTTCTTATCTGGTGTTTGGAGATAATCGTAACAACAGTGACGATGGGCACGTGTGGGGCTTTTTGCCGGGCGATCGCATCATTGGTCGTGCCAGCGTTCGCTTCTGGCCGCTCGACCGTCTAGCCTACCTAACGGACCCTAGCTATCAGCTTAGCTCAGCTCAAAAGTAGCTTCTTTCGCAGGCAAAATCCACTAAGCTATAGCCACTAAGCTATACCCACGTGAGGTGGGGCGAGTATATGAGCAGCTTCCTGAGAGACGATTCCCAATCAGACGCTTCCAAGAACGTAAGAAACAATACTGCCAACAGCACTGCAAAAAGCGCAGGTCATAGGGGGTCTATTTTAGTTAATGGAAAAAAGTATCCGCTTCCTGAAGTCGTCATTGAAAATATTGAAAAGGTGATTGGTCTACAGACCAATCAAGAAAAGAATACGCCGGTCAATGAGAGAATTCTATCGCAGATAGCGGCTGCCTGCGGGCGATCTAGATTTTTGTACTATCAGCTGGGTCTGTTTGGCAGCTGGTGGTTTTATAGCCGCCTGGTAGACGCTGGCACGGTAGATTTTGGCTGGCCGCTGTTTAGTTTGCAAAATCAAGGAATAGATGCCGCCTCGCTATTGATTGCAACAGGTGTCCTGGTGCGCCAGGCCCAGCAAGATAAAATCTCGGAACAGCGATCGCACTTAATGCTCCAGGTAAACTTACTCAACGAACAAAAGGTGGCCAAGGTCATCGAGCTGCTCGAAGAACTGAGGACAGATCTGCCCAACGTGAGGAGTCGCTACGACTGGGAGGCTAAGGAGATGCAGAAATCTACTGACCCACAAGTTGTCCTTGATATTCTGCAAGAAAATCTAGACCATACGGCTAATAAAGAGGGAGGAAAACCTACTAAGATTATTTAACCATTGCTATATAGTTTGTAGATAGCAATCTGTTCATTTTTTTGTCTTGACATCTCCGCGCAGATAGAGAACTAGCCAGTTTTTATCATTTTTTCGCCAGATTTTACTCAATAGCTCATAGCAGCATCGGACTCACAGACTATGAATTGGCTCAGCCGCAGACACGATCGGGTTTTGGACAATGCCTACACAGCCGCTCAAGAGATTAGATCGCTAGAAAAGCAGTATTGCGGCGGCAAGGCAATTACTGACGAGCGGCAGCTAGGTAGAACGGTTTATGACTATGCTAGAAGCCTGTGCGATCGCAAACTTCTCACCATTCGCAACAACCTAACCCAGTTTAGAATCAACAGCTTTTTGCTAGGCGCTAACCCGGCCACAAAAGCAGCAGAAAAGCTACCCATAGAGGCGACTCGAGCAGACAGCGCAATCCTAACCAAATCGCAGCTAGTCCCTGACGAAGTGATCAACAAGCTCAACTTTATCGAATCTGTCATCAGCCGATATCGTGACTCCGACGCGCCAACTCCAACTATCGACTTGTCCCGTCAGCCTCAAGTGCCTACAAAGGCAGCTCGCCTGACCCGCTCATCTCGTCAGACCAGCCCAGAATCTTCGCTGGCGATCGATAGCCCAGAAGCTGAGCTTGCCGCCGAACGTCTGGCGAATCCTAATGCCAACCCCGCCGTATTAGAGGTAGAAGTAGCGGCTAAAGAGCTGGCTAGACCAGGGCTGCTCGGTAGCTTCACGCTCAATCGTAAGCAGACTAAAGAATATGAGCAGCAGGTGGTTCAAGAGCTTCGTCAGCGTAACAAGCAGAGCCGAATTGCGCTGCGGTGGGCGGCAATTTTGATCATTTTGCCGATTGCGGCGGCTTTCCTAGCCAAGACGTTTATATTTGGTCCTGTGCTGGGTAACTACAGCGATAAGAACCCAACGGCGGTACAGCTGGGCGCAGAAGTCAGAGAAGAGTTTACGGCCCACTTGACTGAGTTTAAAGAAGAACTGGAAATTCGTGAGCTACTGAAGCTATCGCCAGAGATAACGCCGCTAGAAAAGCAAGAAAGACTTGCTGAAAAAGCCTCGGAGCTGTGGCGTGAGGCTAGAACTGAAGAACTCGATGGGTTGAAAAACCTTCTAGCTGATGTTGTAGCTACGTTAGTATTTGTTGTTCTTGTTTTCTTTAACCGTCGCCGCATTGCCATTATTCGCGCCTTTTCTAACCGCGCTTTTTTGAGCCTGAGCGACCCGGTGAAAATCTTTATCTTTATCCTAGTGACCGATATGTTTGTTGGCTTTCACTCTGCCGAAGGCTGGGACGCTATCTTAACCGGAGTCAGCGTTCACTTTGGTATTCCAGAACATCCCAATGCGATCAAAATATTTATTGCTACCGTCCCGGTGATGATGGATTCATTCATCAAGTTCTGGATCTTCAACTATCTCACCCGAGTCTCTCCAGCCTCTTCGGCTATCTTTGAGCGCATGAACTCGTGATGGTTCCCACTGAGCTTTGGCCGCTAGGATCAGGGTAACGTTTCTGGGACTAAAGCGTTTTTCAGCGCAAAAATAACGGCCTGGGTGCGATCGCGCACTTCTAGCTTTTGCAAAATAGCGTGGACATGAACCCGCACGGTGCCGGTCGTAATGTGCAGCTTCTGGGCAATTTCTGGATTGCTTTTACCGGCGGCTAGCAGCGTCAAAATTTCCTGCTCTCGCTGGGTTAAAGGCGTGGTTAGACGGCTGGCTTGCGCGTGAGTGAGCGCCTTAGTTTCAAAGGCGGCGCGGATCTCTTTGGTGCTGCTCGAATCCCACCAAGAGGCACCGGCTGCTACCGAACGCAGTGCCAAAATCAGAGCTTCAGCTTCGATACCTTTGAGACAAAAGCCGCTGGCTCCCACAGTGATGAGCTGTTCGATCAGGGGCTGTTGAGAGTGCGACGTTAAGATCAAAACCGGCAGGTCGGGGTGCTGCTGTTTGATTTGCTTGCAGGCTTCGACGCCGCCAATGCCCGGCAGTCCAACGTCTAGCAGCACAATATCAAACGGCTGCTGGCCAGTCAGCTCAACCGCGCTTTCGCCGTCGTAGGCTTCGGCGGCTAGCTCGAGCCAGGGTTCTCTTTGCAAACGGGTGGAGAGCCCTAGACGGAAGAGTTCATCATCTTCGACGAGTAGAATTCGTATAGGATGCTGAAGATTCATTCGCGATCGCAGCCGGTAAACAACAGTGAAAAATCGCCCCCTGGGGCTGACGGTTCTCTGCCCAAATTCTACCGCCGTGCGCCTCAATAATCTGCCGACTCAGGTAGAGCCCCAGCCCGGAACCTTGCGCTTGCCGGTTGCTATAGCCCTGATAAAACCGCTCGAATAGGTGAACAGCTTCGCTGCTGTTGATACCCGGCCCGCTGTCTTGAACCTGTAGATGCTGCTGCTCTCCTAGCGTATCTAACTGTAGAGCAACCTGCGTATGACGAGGGGCGTGATTAATAGCATTGATTAACAAATTTTCTAAAACCCGACGCAGCTGGCGCTCATCGCCGTTCACCCAAAAGGCTTGATGATTTGGGCTGAGCACGATATCAATTTGACGAGAGCGGGCCAGCGCGTCTAGGTCTGCGACGGTATCAGTCGCTAGCGGATACAAATCAACTCGATCAAGCTGAAGCCCTAGCCCTTCAGCGTCGTTGCGATACACGTCTAGCATGGTTTCGACCAGTTGAAGGGTCGAACGGTGCGATCGCGCCATCATCTCCAGCACCGTTTGCTGCTCAGGGCTCACCGGGCCAAACTGTTCCTTGCCAAAAGACTTGACCGTTTCAATCGCGCCGAGCAGAGGCGTCTTGAGATCGTGAGTAAGGGTAGAGATAAAGTCTTCACGCAGGCTAGCGAGCTGGGCCTGCGCCTGAATGTGGGCCTGCTGCCGAGCAATTTCCGCTTCGTACAGATGGCTGCGATCAATCAAGTAGCCCGTCACCAGCAGAGCCACCACTGCAATCATCCGGTTGGCAACAGTAGAGGGCGTTTGCAGCTCCCGTAGCGGAAAGACTAGATTGACCGAGGTGAGTATCACCGCAATCAAGGTAACGGCCATGACCTCTCGTCGGCTGAGCTGACGGTGGGCCAAGACAATCGCCCCAGTGTAGAAATAGCTGAAGACCAGGGCTGGAGAAGAGAAATATTCCAGCAGGATGACGACTATAAAGACGGCCAAAATGAGGCCATACAGCGATTTTCGCCGTCGATTAGGCGGCTGAGAAGTTGGCAGGTGAGGAAGTTCTGGTCTGCTCTTTGGGGGTCTGCTTTTTGGGGGTCTGCTTTTTGGGGGGCTACTTTTTGAGAAGGCGAATTGGGGCATAGGCAACCAGGAAAGCTTTAGGGCGATCGCGTTAAAGCACTTTTCATAGAATCTCATTTAGAAGACACTCCACCAGACTCAAACTAGCGCCTCACCTATCTGGTGATCCCCGTTTATACCTGCTGATATAGATCCATACATCAGCTGACAAGCCTGCTCCCTGGCGACTGGCAAGACATTATTTTTGTCAGTCTATACCCGGCTATATACCTCTAGCTTAGCTAAAGCAATCTCTTAAATATATTGCCTAGTAGATTCTTAAAAAATTGCGGCTTGGCACAATAAGACCTGTTGAAGCCCTTTTCTTCGTCAGGAAAACCCATGGTAGAAACCTCATACCGGCAGCCCCCCTCTGCGCCAGTCATGCCGTCTGCTTTTCACACGCTGTCTTGCGAGCAAGTTTTACAGCAGCTGCAAACAGCCGAAAAGTCAGGTCTGAGCACTGCGCAAGTAGCCGAGCAGGCGCGGCGCTATGGCTTGAACGAGCTAAAAGAAAAGGCTGGCCGCAGCCGCTGGGCGATTTTTCGCGATCAGTTCACCAATATCATGCTGCTGATGCTGATGGCGGTGGCAATCGTCTCGGCGGTGCTGGACTTTCAGGCCAAAGCGTTTCCTAAAGATGCGATCGCAATTTTCGCCGTTGTTCTTTTAAACGGCATCCTGGGCTACTTGCAAGAAAGTCAGGCCGAAAATGCTTTAGCAGCGCTCAAAAAGCTTTCGTCTCCTCAAGTGAGAGTGCTACGTGAGGGCAAGGTCTCTGAAATTGATGCTAAAGCGCTGGTGCCCGGTGACATTATGTACCTCGAAGCGGGAGTGCAGGTCGCGGCAGATGGCCGACTGGTAGAGGCAGTGAATTTGCAGGTGCAAGAATCGGCGCTGACCGGAGAGGCCGCTGCTTCGGGCAAACGAGCGACTGTGCTATTGCCTGAAAATGCTCCTTTGGGCGATCGCGCCAATATGGTCTTTCAAGGGACCGAAGTCCTCCAGGGCCGAGGCTTGGTAGTCGTCACTGCCACAGGGATGCAAACCGAGCTAGGCAACATCGCGGCGCTGCTGCAAGGTGTAGAAGCCGAGCCGACGCCTTTGCAGGCGAGGATGACGCAGCTAGGCAACGTGCTAGTCGGGGGCTCACTGGTACTAGTCGCGATCGTGGTGGTTGGCGGCGGCTTCTGGCTGGGATGGGATCAGTTTGCCGATTTGCTAGAAGCTGCTTTGAGTATGGCGGTTGCCGTCGTGCCGGAGAGCCTGCCTGCTGTGATTACGGTGACGCTGGCGTTGGGAATGCAGCGGATGGTGCGCCGTCATGCCCTCATTCGCAAGCTGCCAGCGGTTGAAACACTGGGATCTGTGACCGTGATTTGCTCAGACAAGACCGGCACGCTCACCCAAAACAAAATGGTGGTGCAGGTAGTCTCTACTAGCGATCAAGATTTTGTAGTGACAGGAGATGGCTACGAGCCCAATGGAGCGTTTGAGCTGCTAGATAAAGAAGGCGACTGGCCCGAACCAGTCAGCTTGACCACGTTGCCCACTGGATTGAACCTGCTGCTAGTCGGCAGCGTGGTCTGTAATGACGCGGTGCTGCAAACCGAGCAAGGGGAATGGGTAGTACTAGGCGATCCAACAGAAGGAGCGCTGCTTTCTCTAGCGGGCAAGGCGGACCACCTTCAGCATATTTGGGCCGAGTGGCTGCCTCGGGTGGGCGAAGTGCCGTTTTCCTCTGAGCGCAAGCGTATGAGCGTCATCTGTGAGAATCGAATGCCCGAAAGCGCTGCGGCTAGGAAGGATTCTCTTTTGGCCAAAGCGCCCTACTGCATTTTTATGAAGGGCTCACCTGAGGGTGTTTTAGCGCGCTGCACGCACCATCAGCAGGCTACCGATGTCGGTGAGCTTACCGACCGGCTGCGCAAAGACATCACCAATCGCAATGAGCAGCTAGCCAGTAATGGTCTGCGCGTATTGGGGCTAGCCTACAAGCCCTCGCCGACGGGCGCAGAGACCGCTGAAGCGGAGGCAGAAACAGGGCTGGTTTGGCTGGGGCTAGTGGGGATGATGGACCCGCCGCGACTCGAAGTCAAAGAGGCGGTGGTTCGCTGCCAGACGGCAGGGATTCGGACGGTGATGATTACCGGCGATCATCAGCTGACGGCTCAGGCGATCGCCCATGAGCTAGGCATTTTGCAAGCCGACGATCGCGTCATTACCGGCCAAGACATTGACCAGATGACCCCCGAGCAGCTAGTCGCCGAGGTAGAAGAGATTAGCGTCTATGCCCGCGTGGCCCCAGAGCACAAGCTGTGCATTGTTCAAGCGTGGCAGCGACGCGGCGAGATTGTGGCCATGACGGGTGACGGGGTGAATGACGCCCCAGCCCTCAAACAGTCTGATATTGGGATTGCGATGGGCATCACTGGCACCGATGTCAGCAAAGAGGCCGCAGATATGGTGCTGCTAGACGACAACTTTGCCTCGATTGTGGCCGCCGCAGAAGAAGGGCGAATTGTTTACGATAATATCCGTCGGTTTATTAAATACGTCCTTGGTAGCAACATTGGCGAGGTGATTGTGATTGCCGCAACGCCGCTGCTGGGCCTAGCAGGCATTCCGCTCTCGCCGCTGCAAATTCTGTGGATGAATTTTGTCACAGACGGCCTGCCTGCTTTAGCGCTGGCGATGGAGAAAGGAGAGCCTAATGTGATGCAGCGATCGCCCTACCAGCCTAGAGAAAGTATTTTTGCGCGGGGGCTAGGTGCCTACATGCTGCGCGCGGGGCTGGTGCTAGCGATTGTCACTATCGGGCTGATGCTGTGGGGCTATGGCTATACTCATCAGCCAGACTACGGGCGCGATCCAAACACTTGGAAAACGATGGTCTTTACGACCTTGTGTCTAGCGCAGATGGGACATGCTTGGGCGGTGCGATCGCAAACCAAACTCACCCTAGAACTCAACGCTTTCTCCAATCCATTTTTACTTTGGGCGGTCTCGCTCACCGTCGTCCTACAGCTCTTGTTAATCTACGTACCCAGCTTCAGAAGCTTCTTCAACACCTACTGGCTCAGCCCCACAGAGCTGCTGGTTTGCATCGGCTGTAGCGCCCTAGTCTTCGTTTGGCTAGAAGGTGAAAAGCTGCTGTGGCGAATAATGCAGCCAAAAAACAAATAGGTTTCTTCCCCAAAACCAGTTCCCCCAAAACCACATTGTTCTCTTCAGTTTCTCTAGTGTTTTTCTGAGTGCGGACAGCTATAGTGAGCGGTGCCATCTGCTGATAGCGCCCGTCGTGAAAAGCCCCTTAGCGACGCTGTTATAGCGTGAGGATTTACGGATAGTGGAAACTTGGCAAGCCTTGCTAGCGACGATCACATTTGCCGTTGTGATCGTCGCCATTATGACCGAACAGATACACCTGACAGTGGCTGCTCTTTTAGGCGCACTTGTCCTGGTATTTGCCCATGTGATGACGCTCACCGAAGCGATGGAGTACATCGGCAATAGCTACCCTACCCTGGCGCTTTTTTTTGGCGTAATGGTGATCGTCAGAGCCTTTGAGCCTACTCGTGTTTTTGACTATCTAGCGACCCAAATGGTGGTGCTAGCAAACGGAAAAGGTAAACGGTTGCTTTTAGGCGTTGTGGCAATCACGGCTCCTATCTGCGCGGTTTTACCCAATGCGACAACAGTCATGCTGTTGGCTCCGCTGATGCCGACGATCGCGTCAGAAATCGGAGTTGATTTTGTACCCTTGCTAATTCTGCTGGTGTTTGTGGCCAATAGCGCGGGTCTGCTGACGCTAGTGGGCGATCCGGCTACCTTTATCGTGGGCGATGCGATCAATATCAGCTTTATAGACTACCTGCATCGGCTGAGCTTGGGCGGTGCGCTGGCGATCGCCGCTGTTGTCGTTTTGTTGCCCATTCTCTTCCGCGATATTTGGCGGTGGGAAATCACCGATCTTGCCCAGCTACCCCATCCCAAGATCCATCAGCCTGCTGTTCTGGCGCTAGGCGGTGTGGTAATTGCGCTGATGCTGACTTGCTTTGTAGTCGGTGAATCGCTGCCGGTACCGATTACGCCTGCGGCTGCCGCACTGATGGGCGCAGCGCTGGCCTTGCTGATTGCCCATCAAAGCAAGCTCGACACCGTCAACAACATTCTCAAAGATGTCGATTGGAGCACCTTGATCTTCTTCATGTGTACCTTTGCGCTCATCGGTGGGTTAGAGAAAACAGGCGTTATCAGCCAGCTCTCGCAGCTTCTAGCTGTTTTGATCGGCAAAAATATTATGCTTGGAGCCGTGGTGATGGTTTTTGTGATCGGGCTGCTGTCTAGTCTGGTGCCAAACATTCCTTTGGTAGTCGCAATGGTGCCGCTACTAAAGCAATATTTAGTCAGCACTGGCCTAGTCGGGCCAGAGTTTCTAGATCCTGCCTTTACTGGAGAGTTTCCGCCCGAAGTTCTGCCGCTCTTTTACGCCATGATGTTTGGCGCGACGCTAGGCGGTAATGGCACGCTGGTCGGAGCCTCCTCCAACATTGTGGCAGCGGGCATCGCTGAGCAGCACGGCAAGCGAATTTCATTCCAGAACTTTTTGAAATACAGCATCCCGATTACAGCCGTTCAGCTAGTTGTAGTTGCGATCTACGTTGCCGTGAGGTTTTGAGCCAGCGCGATCGCTGCCATCGGCGTTGGCCACACTCGCGCCAGCCCACACTGGCAGCCATTGAATAAAGCGGAGTTGATGCCGAGTGCGACTGATAAAGTCCCGTTGGTGACTGAATGATTCCCGGACGGTGCGCAATCGTTCTTGAGGGTGACTGATAAAGTCCCGTTGATGACTGAATGATTCCCGAACGGTGCGCAACGGTTCTTGAGGGTGACTGATAAAGTCCCGTTAATGGTTGAACGATAGCGGAGTATGACTAAGGAATGAAGATTTAATAAAAGCCGCTTTCGCGGACTGGTGGGTTTTGGCTTCGACTGCGCTCAGCCATCGTAAGTTGCCGTTACCGAACCCTGAGCGTAGTCGAAGGGTGGCCGGGTAGAGATCAGCAGGTTATTTAATCCTCGATCCTAAGTGGTTCTTTAATTTTGTGTTGCCGTACGATTTCAAGTTTTCATGGCCAGTCCATAACTAGCCTATAGTCTTACATTCCAATCACATTACCTATGGCGTACCTTCTATGCATACAGATTTGCCCGACTTGATTCAATCCATGGGCTACTTAGGTGTTTGGGCCATCATTTTTGCAGAATCTGGGCTGCTAGTAGGCTTCTTTTTACCGGGAGATAGCCTGCTTTTCACCGCTGGTTTCTTGGCCTCGCAGCAGGTGCTCAACGTTTGGCTATTAGTGATTGGCGCGGCTGTTTGTGCGATCGCAGGTGATAGCGTCGGCTACTACACGGGCCATCGGTTTGGCCGTCGGCTCTTTCGCCGAGAAGACTCCCGCTTCTTTCACAAAGAGCACCTAATCAAGGCCCAAAAGTTTTATGAGCGCTATGGCGGCAAAGCTATTGTGCTGGCCCGGTTTATCCCCATTGCTCGAACCTTTGCTCCGATTACCGCAGGCATTGGCAAAATGCACTATCCTACCTTCCTGGGATACAACATTGTGGGCGGGCTGATCTGGACTTTTGGCCTGACGCTATTGGGCTATTTCTTAGGTAGCGTCATTCCCGATGTGGATTCTTATCTGTTGCCAATTGTGCTGGCAATTGTTGTACTTTCTGTTTTACCTTCGCTCTTTCATCTGTGGCAAGAGAACCGTCGCTAATATAGCGATTCCCGGATGCATTCGGGGATCGCTCGTTACTTTGCCCGTTGTTACGCTAAGCCTTATTCAAAACGCTTTGCAAATTTCATGGCCGCGTTGACGCAGTCTCTTCCGAGAAGGAGCGCAAGCAACCCCAGACTCAACCCACAAACGCCGGGCCATCCCCAGCGGCTCCAGCCATAAGCGCCCAAAAACGAACCCAGCGCACCGCCCACAAAGTAGAACATAATATAAACTGCATTCAAACGGCTGTGAAATTCTACCGGCAGCTGATAAATGCTAGTTTGATTCGAGATTTGAGTGGTCTGTACGCCCAAGTCCAACAGGATTACCCCGACAACCAGACCCCAAAGCTGATAGCCAAACGCCCAAAACAACAGAAAGGAAAGTGCGGTGATCGCAATGCCCATGCCAACCGTGAGCCGAGGGCTGTAGCGGTCGGCGATCTTTCCCGCGATTGGCGCAATGCCAGCGCCGACCACGCCAACCAGGCCAAAGAGCCCGACTACCTCGCTGCCGTAGTAGTAGGGAGACTGCGCCAGCAAAAAGGCCAGCGTGCTCCAAAAGGCGCTGAACGAAGCAAAGGTCATAGCGCCAATAAGCGAGGCTTGCCGCAGGCGCGGTTCTGTTTTAAGGAGATGGACGAGCGATCGCATCAGCCGCCCATAAGACAGTTCAGCAGCGGGCTTGCTCTTAGGTAAAACCCTGGACATCACCCCAGCTAGCCCCAGCATCAGGACGCTCGCTAACCAGTACATTGCCTGCCAGCCAAATCTGTCGCCGACGAACCCGCTCACCGTTCGCGCCAGCAAAATCCCCAAAAACAAACCGCTCATTACTAGCCCCACCGCCTTGCCCCGTTCATTTGGCCTGACTAGCTGAGTGGCAAATGGAATGATGATTTGGGCGGCGATGGTCGTGAGGCCAATTAAAAAGCTGGTGACAATGAGCCAGTTTAGGTTGGGAGAGATCGCCGCTGCGGCCAGTGCGATCGCGCTCAACCCCATCATGATCACAATCAGCCTGCGCCGCTCTAGCAAATCTCCTAGCGGTACCAGCAGCAAGATGCCGAGCGCATACCCAATCTGAGTCAGGGTAGGTATGAGTCCGACTGTATGGGGTGAGGCTTTGAAGTCTGTTGCGAGCAGGGCCAGCAAAGGCTGGTTGTAGTAAAGGTTGGCGACCGTGATCCCGCAGGCGATCGCCATGATTAATAGCAGAGAAGACTGGGATAAATTGGAAGCGCGTTGGGTCTTCTCTGCTGTATGCTTCATGTTGATTTAGCCTTCGTTAAACGCTTTTGTATGCACTAGAGTATAGGCATACAGAAGCTTGCGCGCTAAGAAGAACTCTCAACTGGTCGCAGCAAAACTCCCGACAAACGACCATAGCTAACTACCGACCACCGTTGTCTACAGTATTGAGGTGAAGCTGCTCAACAACAGGCATAGACTGCTGTTGCTGAATCTGTTCATTCATAATCTCGCATTCTAGAAAGAACAGACTCATCCAAATGAAATAGCTTTTAGAGATACATCGCAACGTTGAATGTTCCCCTTGACTGACAAGCCTTTGAAAGCCTCTATCGCAGCCAATTTGTTGGATAACTGACATACTTTAAACACCTGATTGTCATCACATATTTTCTATGATTTACAGGTAGAGAGAACTGAAGCTTACTTCTCTTTTCTCTTTTACTTCGTTGAGTTTTCTTGTACTAAGGTTGAAAATTCCTATGAAACGCTTAGCAGTTAGTCTTCTTTCCTCGTTTGTTTTACTCACCGCTGGCCATGCCGCGCTTGCGGCTGGTAATTTCCGGCCCAACCCTTTTCAGCTAGTGAATCTTGCCTATGAAGGTCGATATCAGGCAGAGGGCATCCCCAGTCATCTGATTCTAGAACAGGACTATACCTCTGCGCGTGTTCGCCCTAATGACGTGATTGAGGCGGCTGTTCAGGCAGGCGATTTGCCCGCTACTACACTGCAAGACAGTCATTACGTGAATGCGGTGCGTCTACAGATGCGATCGCTCAAGATAGACAATCACCGATATCTTCAGTCCTAATGGACATGCGCTTAAGCGCCAGCAGCGTCATACTATTGAGCGTGTAGCCCAGCACATCAGCCAGCCGGGAAAACCTTCTATTTCCATACTTGCCGTTGTCAGTCCGTCTCAGTAGGTTTCGGCATCCTTGTTAGAGAATCTAATCCAGTCGGCTAACTCTTGCTAGGCGCGATCGCTGCCAATAATCCAGTGATAGGATTCGAGATATTGAACAAACCACGGCTGTGTGTTGTGACCGCTCGGCGCAAGGGGGCTAGAAACAGAATCTCTTTTTCGTCTGGCTTGAGCGTTACGCCGTTATCGCCTATCGGTTCCACATCGGCTCTGACCAGATTACGTTTATCGCTGAGTAAATAAGATGTTGTCCCGAGCGTAAGGGTTGTCCCAACTGCAATGCTAGTAAAGTTTCGTCTGTTTATCATGAACATCCTTTAATCAGGGCAGTCGTTATCTTTTTAGTTCAACCCCTTCGGATTAAAAGAAGATCGTTGTTTTATATTCCTTTGAGCATTCACGCGGCCTTACTCAGCCAGGCACTATCTGAGGTTTTTCTCTACCAAACTTCCACAGCAAGATGACACCCAGGCCGAACAGACTTAATAGGAAAACGACTAGTCCACCAAAAAATGGAATGAGTGCTAGAACAGTCACGATCGCCAAGCCCAACAAAAACTGCTGCTGCAACGACCGATTATTGAAAAAAGTTGAGGAAGCTGTGAAGAAGATGTAGGATTTACAAATATCACCGAGTATTGCTGAGCTAATTTTCAGCCGGGGTTTATCTTCGACAGCATTTGCGAGAATCCAGACGAGTTTTTGTTCTGGCATGATGAATATCTCACCGAAGCCGGGCATCGTGCGATCGCCCTACTACATCGGCGATCGCTCTAGAGTATCTGCAAGAGCGTTATGGCAATCATTGCCCGCTGTGTATAAGCAATGTGCCGAGGAAGCGGGTAATGGGATTCGAACCCACGGCATTTTGCTTGGGAAGCAAACGCTCTACCACTGAGCTACACCCGCGTAAGGCTTCATTATGCCTATGTCTGTAGGACGCTGTCTATCTAGCGCTACGAAGCTTTACATCTAGAAGTCCTTGACGACTATTCGTCATCTTTCTTTTCGGCTTTGATGCGGAAAGAGCGGGCCATGGTTTCGCCGTCTTTCTTGACAGCAACGTCTGGTCCTGGAAATTCATAGGTGCCGCGATCGCCGCTGTCAATATGCAGTAGTGCCCAAAGCTTATCTCCCAGGTAGGGAGCATCCCACAGATCGACGATGATATCTTCGCTATCGCCAGAATCTACGCGGGCTTCGCCAATACTATCAGGAAGCACGATACCGCCATCTTCGTTGCTTTTATGAATAGAGATCCAGCCATCTCTAGCGGTCGCAACCTCTTCGACGACAATCTGGCCTGCTGTCGACTGATCCTCAACGACAATTTTGACGCTCTTCTGATTGACGCCTGCTTCGTCTTCCGAGGTTTTCGTATTTTCGGCGTCGGTGCTTTCTGCTGTAGGCTCACTGACTTCGCTAGTTTCGGTAGAGGAAGCGTCGGTCGAAGCTGTCTGCGTATTGCTAAGTTCGCTGATGGCAGAGCATCCTGTTAAGAGAAGAGAAGTTGCGAAAATACGGAGAAAGGGCTTCATAAATAGTCAAATTTCCGCTGGGGTTATCATTGGAAATTCTATTAGCGATCGTTCAACTCAGCTATCTTATGCCATTTTCCTAGTTTGAGACCGCGTCAGCCGCTGCAAAGCTATCGAAAATTTACGATTTATCGGGGGAAGCGTCTACTGAGTGCTCGGGTGTCTATGCTGGTTTTTGTATCGGTATCTGTAGGGGATTAGGGCTTGAGTAAGCGGACGAGGAAAGTCTTTCAGTTTATCGCGATCGCGCTACTGTTGGTTGCAGCCGCGATCCTGATTGACAAGTACGGGATGGAGACCTTGCGCACACAGGTCGAGCGGATGGGCGTTTGGGCTCCGGTAGGTCTATTCGCACTGCGATTTAGCAGTGTCGTCATTCCGGCACTGCCAGGAACGGCCTATTCAATCGCAGCTGGCGGCTTACTAGGCTTTCAAGAGGGCCTAATGGTGGTTTGTCTCTCTGATTTTCTTTCTTGTTCGCTTAGCTTTTGGCTGTCGCGCCGGTATGGGCGATCGCTGGTAAGCCGCCTGGTGGGTGAGCAGTTTATGGACCGGGTTGACAGACTAAGCCAGCGCCATCTTGAGCAAAACTTCTTTTTGATGACTGCCTTTTTGATGACAGGCTTTTTTGACTTTGTGGCCTATGGTGTGGGACTAGCCCGCGCACCGTGGCGCAAATTTTTACCAGCGCTGATACTGAGTATCGCAATCTCTAACCCGCCTATTGTAGCGGTGGGTGCAAGCGTCTTAGAAGGCGGAAAGATTCTGTTGTTCTTTGCTCTCTTTGGAGTATTTGGATTAGCGCTAATCGCCGGGTGGGCAAGGCGAAATGAGTCCCCTGTGGAAATTGAACAGCGCTAGTTAAAAATGATGGCGTTCTGCGCTTCGAGTGTTTAGCGAAGAAGAGAAAACAGCAGCGCTAGCAGCGTTAGCGCGGGTCGTCATTCTAGAGCAGGCTTACGAGCAATCAGGTAGGGCATAGACATTGTTCGTGAAAACACGTATGAATAAGCTGCTAATCGGTAGAAGTATGACTGAGTAGCTGGTTTCAATAATGGTAACGACAAATTGTGTTACTGCTTGACTTATGACCTTGACTTCTCGGTACTGGCAAATGGTGATGCTGACTAGCGCAGGGCAGCGCAAAATGGAGGTAGCGCCCTCAGCCAAACGCTGGTGCCAAACCTATCTAGCTAACAGTTTGGAGCTAGCAGATGATAGCGATCGCACTGTACAAACCTACCTATGGCAGCTATGGCGTGCTGACGGAGAGGACGCTTTGCTAGCTCTACTGTGTCTGCGCTGCTGGCTTTCACACCAGATCGCGGCAGCCTGTGCTCAGCTCGCCAGTCAATTTGGCAGGCACTACGGCTTTGCAGCAGCTGACCTATGGCCGCTGGTACTCGATGACGACGGTCGGCTGATGACGACCTATCAGCCGCTGTCTATGAACATTTTAGAGCGCTACAATCCTAATCAAGCAGCTCTAAACACGTGGGCTAGCCGAATGACCAAGGCGCATCCTGAAGTCAATCGGTTTTGTCTAGAGCGGGGGCTGTATCGGATTAGCGACTGGGCACTGCTAAATGATACGTCTGTGGGTCGCTTGGCTCGATCCCTGCCAGGACTAAGTGAGGCAGAGCTAGCGCAAAAGGCACAGCTATTAAGCGCGTATCATCAGGTGTATCGGCGCGATCGCATTATTCAGCGGCAGCAGTCCGGACGGGCTAGCCGCTGCCTAGAGCCCACTGATGCGCAGCTGCTAGAGATATCGTCGAACAGTCTGCCGAACCTAGTCTTGCAGCAGCTGTGCGAACTGGCCAACCTGCTTAGGGAGCACCGGATTGCTGTGCGTCGAGGGATGCCAATGACCAGATCGCTAGATGCGACGGTGGAGGATCGGCCTCCCCTACAGGTAGCTTCTGACTCACCGGCTGATAGTGAAGCCGAAGGAGCCGCGCAAGATGAGTTCGTGCAGCGCTATCGCAGTCATTTTCTCGGTAGTTTGGATGAGGCGATCGCGTCGGTGACACTAGCCTATGCCACAGGCTACGAAAAACGTCAGCCGTCAAAGGGGCGGCTGTTTCTATCGGCGCTAGATCTGTTTCACTGTGAGGGACAGTCTATGAGCGCGATCGCCAGACAGATTGGGCTGTCTTCTCAGGTGCAGGTGACTCGGCTGCTAAAGCTGAAGCGATTTAGAACAGAAGTATGTGCCCACTGGTTTAATCAGCTGAAGCAAGCGGTTCAGACAGAAGCGCTTCAGTTCATTCCTCCAGACAGATTATCAACGATTACCGACCAGCTAGAAGAAATTTTGACAGAGGAGACAGAGGCGGTAATAACAGAGGCAGCCGCCGAAGCCCAAGTTTCTAAAAACAGAGAGACAAAAAGCACATTTGCTCGGCGGCTATGTGCTAGGTTGCCTTCGATTTCCGCATCTGAGTTTCTTGCCTCATAGAAGTTTTGCCGTGAATTCAGCAGTATTCATTCTCCCTTTACTTCTGGCCTTTACTTCTGGCCTTCGCTTCTGGCCTTTGCTTCTGGTGAGTTAGAAATATCCGTTTTGTTTCCCGCTAACTGTTAAACGCTCGCTAAGGGTTTACCCTTTTAAAACTATGACAGCTTCAATTCTTAATATGGGCAGCTATTTCGATGACATGATGCCTCTAAGCGCCAACACGGTAGAGCTACTAGATGCCGCAATTGTCTGGGCCACTCAGCTCGCGCAGGCGGCGACTGGCCTGGGCACTCAGCCGGATGCTCAGCCGGATACTCAGCCGGATACTCAACCAAGCCAAGAGTGGGAGGCTTTGCTAAAGGCACTGGCGATCGCAGGCTTTGAACAGTGGCTAGGAGAAGGGGCCACGCCTCTAGCGGTGACCCATGCTGAGCTGGCTGCCAATCTATCAGAAAAAACGATTCATCTAACCGTAGGAGACTACCGTCTGTGCCTAGTCGCTATGGGCAGCTTAAGTGATGACCAAGTTGAAATCTCTTTGAAGAATGCGGCTGAATCTTTGGAAGATGCGATCGCTCACCTGTACGTAATTGTTGAAGTCCAAGAAGAAGTCAATCAGGTGTGTATTCTAGCTGGCTTGCGACGCGATCAGCTCCTGCAAAGGATTAACAGGGAAAGATTGCAGCAGGCTCACAGTAGCGAAGCGCCTCTGATAGTACCAGCCTCATATTTCGATGTAGAACCAGAGCAGATTCTGCTATATCTAAACTGTTTAGAACCCGCCAGAGAAACGATAGAACAAACAACTTTCATCAGTGCCGCTGCAAGAGAAGGAAGAACAGCAATTGCCGAAAGTGTGGTCAACGTAGGAAGCTGGTTGCAAGAGCGGCTAGACACAGTGACAGAACAGCTCAAATGGACCCTCTTACCGCCTTTGTCAAGTGCGATGCGACCAATCAGAGAGTCTGTCGATACTGTTTTAGAGACGTTAGCTGAGCAGGGCATCAGCCTACCAGAAGAAGCCAGAGGCGTAGGCGGACCGATATCGATCGGATCTTGTACTTTTCAGATATACGCTTGGGTATGGCCATTGGAGATAGGAATCGAGTCGGAATGGACTTTGTTTTTATTGCTAGGACCTCAGACCGGAGAGATTTTGCCAGAGGGAATTCAGCTACAGGTGAGCGATCGCGCTGAAGTGCTGGTTCAAGAAGTGCTAGATCAAGCCTCCAGTGAGGCCTACCTATACACGCAGGTGCAGGGCGATCGGCAAGAACAGTTCAAAGTGAGCGTGATTCTACCAGATGGGATGGAAATTACGCTTCCTGCCTTTGTATTTGACACAGCCGCTCAACCGTAGCTTCCGGCATCTTGCTCTTAAAATGATCGATATACCCCTTTCAGACACATCAGAGTACCTGTGCGCTCTGCTGTACCCAAATTTTTCCTAAATTGGCGGCAACATGCTCCAAAGCAAGTGGCGACTTCTATTAATCTTTGCCCTAAATATCAGCAACTGCGTGACTACGATCCTCTAACCTTAGGAGGATTAGTTTGAAAAGTTCAGTGTGTATTCTGATGGCAGAATTATAGGCCGATACACACCATAGATAACTATACACGCATGTGGAGAAGAACATGGCAGATTGCGCTGAGCTGTCTTTAGAGCAGCAATATACCTTGCGAGTACTGACTAAAGAAATTCAGGGCTTATCGAAGGAAGAAGCTCAGGCAAACCTCATTGACCTGTATCGCCAGATGATAATTCGAGAGAACTACCATCGCGAAATTGAGCCGCGCTAAGTAAGAACCCTTCAGCTGGTATGTGTTTAGCGAAGCCGGTTACTCGCGTGAGTTGCAGGGCCCAAGCGCGTCACTGCGTGCCACCCCTCCCAAGAGGGGATCTACTTCAGGCTATGAGATCAAAGCGATCTAGCTCGACTCTCAAATGCCGCATAGCCGGGGCAAATCCCCTCCTCGGAGGGGTGCCCGATAGGGTGGGGTGGGTTTCGGTGTGTGACGCTAAACATATGCCCCTAAGGGTCAAACCGCTTCGAGTCGCCCCAACAAAGCTGGCGTGTACAAAGCATTAATTAAACCGTAAGTTTGAACCACAGACTGGAAATTGCCTCTATAGATAGGACGACAAGCAGGTGGGGGTCGTTTTAGTTTGTAATTCGCCAATGCTCAACGCTAGCTCCGAAGGTACGGCCTCTTCTAGTTGCACAGGGAGAACCGCAGGCGAACTTTGCATGGCCGAAAAGCCTAGAAGCGCAAACGGCGATGCCACTTGTGAGCTAGATGATACCGACTGTAGTTCTAGAATCCCTTTGAAAATCAGCTCTTTGATGAAGTTCTGATTAGCGAGATTGACATAGTTTTTCCACAGTGGCTGCATTCTCATGATGTCTTGAATCATAACGAACGCCTGATCGCTAATAGGGTAGGTAGTGAAATAGGGATTCGTTTTGGAAAACAGTTCTAGCTGGGACTGGCCTTGATGCCATTCTGTTCTGACACTAATGTCTTTGTGGAGTCGCAGCTGTAGATCTCTGGGACTAGAGAGGTGCTGCCGCTGCTGGAAGTGCGCTTCTACTGCGCTGTGAATAGGCGCTTCGGGATTGTGAATAGTGCGGTAGTGGTAGGTGCTTTGGCTGGCAGCCGGATTGTGCTGAATGAAGATATATCCAAAATTGACAGCGGTGAGCTGCGCTGTGTGGAAGTTCTGGAGCCATTGTTCTAGCTCTTCGCAATACTGCTCATAGCTTTGTCCAAAGGCCGCATGGCTGTGGGGCACCGAAAACAAAATGTCGTTGCGATCGGCAGTGCCCAGAACCAGCTGCTCTGTGGCCTGGCCCTGCCACCAGTCGTCAAGCTTGGAGTCATAGGTATCTACATCTACAAGGTCAGTCACGATATGGACTCGACCTTGTGGATAGAGGTGATCGGCGCTGCCTTGGATGATAGATCTCAAAATCTCCTCGCCGTTGGCTCCGCCATCTCTAAACTTAAAGTCTCGAGTGGGACTAGGGACAAAAGGTGGATTTGCGAGGATGGTATTGAATCGCTCTTCGGGAACGGTGTCGTAGAGACTGCCCTGGCGAAATTCTATGTTATCAATGCCGTTGAGCTGAGCGTTGAATCTAGAAAAGCGGATAGCTCGAGGGTTGATGTCAACGCCGATCACAGACCTCGCATAGCGAGAAGCATAAAGCCCTTGAATACCGCTGCCACAGCAAAGGTCTAGCAAGTGGTCACACTCATACTGAGGAGCGCTGTAGACCAAGCCCATACTATCCATGCCGAGATACATAATCGGACTCTCGACTAAGGTTTTATCTTCAGCCAGGAGCATATATCGATGGTCTGTAGCAATAAACAAACCTTCTACATCAAACAGATCAATTCTGGAGGCCCAGAGGGTTTGATTCTGTTCTTGTCGAGGAATGAAAAGACCGATTTTACAGAGGGTCTGGAAAAGGCGATCGCCCAATAGCTGAGCGATGCGTGTCGCGGGTAGGGCCACTCGAAGCTGAAAGAGCCGGATTAAATCTGATAGTGCATCAGAGCTTAAAAGATGCCGATGATAGTAAGGAAGATGAGTGGGTTGGATTTGCTGAAGCGACTCGACCTGTAGGCGATCGCAGATCTCGTCAGCACTGTAGGCGGCTGCCTTCAGGACATCGTAAAAGCTTGACAGGATCTCTCTAGCCGAAAAATTAGGATCTTGAAAGCCCTCAAAGGTCGCGGCAAAACTGCTCTCAAAGCAGTGGTCTAGAGAAGAATCAGGTTTCTGAGCCTGGTTGGCTAAATGGCCGGGCGCTAGCTGATATTTGGCGAGTTCCTGTAAGGCCCAGTCGAGATGGTCTTGAAGTTCTCGGTGGGTCAAACGCATCTCGATGCGAACGCTATCTAGTTCTCTAAAGTCTTCTTGTAGGCACGCCATCAGGAGCTTTGTTTGCTCAAGGCTGTAGTGACCCGCCCGCTGCGGCTGATCTAGATGAATGATGCTGGATTGAGATTGAGGATCGAGCAGGAGCACAACATCGTCAGAGAGTCTCGTCTTCAAAGCACCGGGATAAGGATGCTCTGGAAACAGCCTAGAGGTTTCTTTCGTATGAGCGATTTTGCTAGCGAGCTGTTTGACTTCTGCTGGACTCCAAGGGCAGCTAACGTCGCTTCCAAAAAACATGGCTCGATCTAGCGATCGCATCAATTCTGTGACAGAAGGGGCTTCTATCCCAAGTCCTGCGGGTGTGGGACTCGGCTTTACTTTACTCAGATGAGATTCGTAGTCCAGCACCGGGACATGCTGTTTGGCAAGCCAGTAGTTGCCCAGCGCCAGGAAATCGATATCCGTGTCGAGGAACGTAGCGATCGCTTCCGCAGGCGTCTCCACAATGGGTTGACCTGCCACATTAAAGCTGGTGTTGAGCAGGACAGGTGGCCCCGATCGTTTGGCGACAAGACGATGACAAAGCTGGTGGAAAAAGGGATTGTCTTCAGCAGTAACAGATTGGACCCTGCCCGTACCATCCACATGCGTAACAGAAGGAATTTGAGCTTGATATTCAGGCTTGATATTGGCAACTAGCAGCATGAATGGCGCGGCGACTTCCTGCTCAAAGACCTCAGTCATAGCCTCTAATGGAATGACTGGAGCAAAGGGCCTAAAGGCTTCGCGAAACTTGACTCGAGCATTGATAATATCCTTCATTTTGAGGAAAGAAGGATCGCCCATAATCGATCGCTGACCCAAAGCTCTAGGGCCAAATTCTGCGCCCCCTTCATACCGAGCTACAATGCTGCCCTCAGAAAGCGCCGTTGCACTCTGGTCGAGAATCTCTGCCTCACTTAGCTGCGTTACCTGGACTTGATGAGAGAATTGGGCGATCGCAGCTTCCATCTCAGCATCAGAATAAGCCCGTCCTAGATCTGCTTTACGAAGCGGCTCGCGGTGGCTGCCACCTTCAATCGTGTGATAGGCCCAGTAGGCGCATCCCGCAGCAATTCCAGAGTCTCCAGCGGCGGGAAAGACAAAGATGTCTTCTAAATCGAGCTGTCGAAGCAGCTGATAGTTGGCGACAGAGTTAAGACCCACGCCACCTGCTATGCAAAGTCTCTTTGTTCCCGTGCGCTCTAGAGCCAGACCGACGACATGCAGAACAGCCTGTTCTAATTCCTGTTGTACTTTATAGGCCAAATCGACAATATGAGCCCGGAGATAAGGTTTACCAGCACTGTCGCCATAGGTTTTCTTGATTGCTTCAACTTCCAAGAAGATGTCGTAAGGGGAGATATCCAGACTGTAAGAATCGGGCCGAGTGTTGATCCAACGATTCCACTGAGGCTGCGGACCGCCAAAGGGAGCCAGCCCCATCAGCTTTCCGGCCTCTGCGTGCTTGATATGATCGTTGACTCGAGTGACAAATCCTGCTTCTTTGGTGATGTATTCATAGAGGAAGCCGAGGGTCGAAATTCCGCTGAGATGAGACTCTACGGTTTCTGTGTGGAGATTGGTCAGTTTGGTCCCCTGGCCCAGGAAAAGACTGTAGGATTCGGTGCGACGGTTGTGAACACCGCCAGACCCATCGGCCACCCAGACTAGCGCCTCGTCAAACCCGGAGGGCAAATAAGCCGAGTAGGCATGGGCGAGATGGTGGCTGGGAATCTGTTGGATGCGATCGCAAACTTCTGGCGGCAGACTGCGTCTAAGAATATCCGGCGCTTTATCTTCGCCAGGCATATTAGCAGTAATAGTCGCTAAATCGCTGAGATTCAGCTGACAAGCATCGAGGCAATACCGTATGGCTTCTAGCGGAATCTGCATCAGCTCTGGTCGCCCCGGCGACTGCAGCAAGTAACCTAGGCTGAACTTATTGCGGTCTAGTCTTTCCTGTTCAATGGCAACTTCGATTTTGCCATTGCAAACAATCGCGGCTGAGCGTTCGTGGCCTAAATTAAGTCCCAAGTGGTAGTGACTATTTACGTTCATAATCCCTTTCGATCTATGTTGAGGTGAGCTGAGTTTCAGAAGTTAAAAAAGAAAATCACTAGCTTAGGAACGAGAATCAAATAGCTTGACCACTCACTTACTTCTTGTAGCCCTTACTCCAACCTTTTTCCGAGTACCTGTTTAGCGCTACACCGAAACCCACCCCTGCCTATGACCGCTCCTCCTAAGAAGAGCAGCTATTTCAGGCTGTGAAATTTCCAGCGATCTGACCAGCTCGATCAGCGCAACCGGAACGATCCCCCTCCTTGGAGGGGTGTGACCCGCGTCGCTTTGCGTTGCCCGAAGGCATCCGGGCAACGCTACACTCTCTCGAAGGGAAAGTTAGCTGGAGATAAGCTCTCTTCTCCCTTAAGGAGAAAGGCCGGGGATAAGGGCTGAAGAATTGTGAATATTACTGATCCTTGATCCTAGCAATTACTGATTCGGGTGCTACGGGGCGAATAGCGACCTTATGTATGTTTACGTAGGTTTGCATCGCTTTCCGGAGAAAATACCGAATTAGATATAGACCCAAATCAGCCCGATAGTACAGCTTACGACCATCGTATGTGTGTTAGATTAAAGATTTTCTCTGCTCAAAGTTTCTGTTCAGTGAATCTACCTGAGTAATTCGCCTATACTATGAGCTGCCAAAACAGGGCTGTAAATCCTAGGGTGACGCTGTGCTGCGGGGCAAGTTTGAGCCAGGACTGGCGGCCTATCTTTTGAGTCAACACGATACTGAGACAGGCACCTAGCAGTAGAGCGGTGCCCTGTAAAAAAGCAATCACCGCCGGATGAGCGATCGCACTAACCCCCACAGCAGGCCGACCGACTGTCGCCCAAAAGACCGGTATAATCTGCCCTGCTTCTGACAAGCCAGGCAGCAGATAGTGAGCCAAACTAGCTAGCAAGACCAGCGGTAGATAGCCATAGGCAAGGGTGAGAAAGTTTCGGTTGGCTCCCGTGCCCTGTAGCTGAGCGCGAAGCTGATCGACTAGAAGTGCGATCGCCCCTGGCAGAAACAGAGCAATAGTAGAAGCGATCGCATGCCCCCAAAAACTCTCCAACAGGGTGGCCTCGCCCAGCAGCATCGTCGTCAGCTGCGGCAGCCTATGCAAGAAAACAGCGCCCAACAGCAACAGCAGCAGCGCCACCTCATAGCTAGTAGTCTGATGACCGGTCCACAGCTCTATCCCTGGCGGTCGTAGATTCAGCGCTACAGACTTATGTGGACAAGCCTTTAGGCAAGTCATACACAAAACGCAGTTTCGATTGTCGCTCAGCTGAGCCGGGTGGGAATAGACCGGACAGCCGTTCGTTTCCTGTCCTTCGCCTTCGGCAGGTCCGCCCTTGTAGCAGTGGTAAGTATTGCAGGTCGCCGAGCAAATTCCCTGCTGGGCGCGCAGCTCTACCATCGAGAGTTTGGCAAACAGACCGTTCATCCCTCCAATCGGGCAGAGATAGCGACACCAAAATCGCCGCTCGAATAGAACAGAACAGACAACGGCCCCCGCTGTAATAATCAGCAGTAGCCAGCCAGAAAGATAGGCCGTATTCTCTAGATTCCAAATCTCTTCCCACAGCAAAATCAGCGCGAACCCCCCATAGAGAATCCAGCCGCCCCAGCGCTCGGCCCAAGCTCTAGGCCAGCCCTGAAGCTGACGCGGCCAGGCTTTAAGAGAGAGCCTTTGGGCTACTTCGCCATAGATCATAAATGGACAAACCGCGCACCACAGCCGACCCACAAACGGAAAGCCAATCAGAATCAGTGGCCACCACCAGGCCCAGAAGAAATTCAGCGCAAAATTAGTATCTCTAGTTTGAGGGCCCCACATTAAAATCGCAACAACAATAGGATAAAACCAAAGCGTAAAGCCATAGTTAATCCGATCCGGCCACCAGGGACTAAGCAAAAACTTGCGCAGCTTGGGATAGCCCTGGAGGAGATTGAACCGGAAGCGCCGCTTTTCATTTTCCTCAGCCCAGAAGACTTCTTCAGTCAGAACAGGGCCTTCTGACTGACTCACCGCCCGCTCTACCATACTTTCAAGTTCGGTGAGATTGCCTGGAAAGTCATAGCTTTGCAGTCGTCTAAGCGCGGCTGAGTCGAGCTTGACCTTGCATAGACCGCGCTGGCGGCAGAGCAGTTGGGCAAAGTAGGTTACTAAAGCGGCTATGTCGGCTTTGCGCAGGCGCAGTGGAGGCGCTTTTATTTGCAGCTCGCAGAGTTTAGCTATTTCTGGCAAGGCTTTTTCGGCCACCAGCAAAATCCAGGCAGAGCTATAGCACCGGGCAGCAGGCGCTTCTCCTTCTCTACTAGCCGGTTGGTATGCGCCCGTTTCTAACAGCGATTGGATTGGCGCTTTTAGACTCTCGTCAAGATCTTGAATATTGTTGAGCAGCAGCGTTCCCGCCCCTAGCCATTCGAGCAACCCAGGCTGACTCTCGCCTCGGCCAAAAAGGTCTTGCGATCGCAAATTCTCACAGTTGACCTGAATCATCGGCTGCGCTTTATTTGCCGACCCAAAGTGAATCAGTGCAGCCAGGTTGTCTTTGTTCAATCCTGGCTCACCGAAGATCAGCACAGGAGGTCGTCGGTCTTGTCCGGTTTCTAAGCTGCCGGTTTCTAGGTTAGTCGCCTCTCTCACCTTTTGCCGCAGCCGACTGGCATAGCGGCTGCGACCCACGACCCCTCGTTTGACTCTAGTGATCAGATATGGTCTGAGCGCCTGCTGACGTTCTTGCTCGTAGATCAGCTGTTCTGAGACATCTTCTAGACAGGCAGCTAGAAGCTTTGACAGCTCCTGATTAAGTTCGGGATAGTCTTTGGCTAGCTGCTGAAAGCGAGACTTTTCTAGCTTCCACAAAAGGCAATCTGTTTGCGAAACAACCGTTTTAGTAGAAGTGGTTCCCAGTAGAAGCGCTTGCAAATTCAAAACGTCGCCAGGATGCAATTCTACAACGGTGGCTTGGCTGGTTCGGCGAGTGCGATAGCTTTCTAATTGGCCCGACCTGAGAATATAAAGCGCGTCGGGTTCTGTGTCTTCTAGGATCAGGCGGCGATTAGCAGCGAACGGTAGTTTGTAAAGGCAAGGTGCGATCGCCTCGACTAAAGCTGATGGCAGGTCACGGAAAATAGTCTCCGTCTGTAGCCAGGCGATCTCTTGCTTGGATAGGCCCAAATCGATTGCATCTGCTCCATCATCGAGACGCCCAGAAGAGTGCGAAGGAATATCCATAAACGCCAAGGTCTTTTCAAAAAACGTCTTCACCTGAACCTACCGCAGAACGGAATACAGCTGACGTTAAATGCCTAGATCTACAGAAATCGACATCTGCTCAAACTCAGCGATGCGAACAGGTAGCTAGCTCTTGGTTGCCGTTTGACTTTTAGCAGCTTGATGTTGATGTTTTTCTTACCCTTGTCGATAGCCAAGAGGCTAGGGTGCCCGCCTTTACCGGGAAATCTAGTCTAGGTGTTCTAGATTGCTTCGCTTCAGGCGCTGTATCGGATCTCTAATAATATTCTAGTTTGAGGCCAAATTGATGAAAATCACATTTCTTCCAGCTTTTTTGAAAACGAACAGCCCAACGGCAGCCAAGCGGTTCAAACTAGTCAAGAATTTTTCGATTATTAGTGTTGGTGGATTTGCGATCGCTATTTTTTTACTCTCTGCGCTTTACCGACAGCAGGCACAGCGCGATTTGCTGCTCTCGACGGAAGAAAACCATGTAGCCCTTACCCAAGTTCTCTCGAACACACTTTGGCCAGAATACGGACAGTATCTATTTTCTATTCGTTCGTTAGACAACCAATCACTGTCATCAGATGCGACCATTCGCCAAGCGACTCAAAAGGTAGCAGCTACGCTCGAAGGTTCAAAAGTTAAAAAAGTCAAAGTTTTTGACGTTAATGGACGAGTTATCTTATCAACTGATGCTTCCCAAATCGGCCTTGACAAGAGCCAATCTTCAGGTTTTTTAGCTACGCAGTCAGGAGAAATTGTTAGTCAAATAAACCATCGCGGTATTTCTCAAGCTACAGATGGAAAATCTGTTAAACAATATCTACTTTCTAGCTATATTCCGATTCGCTCCGGAAATTTCAGCGGCAAAGTGATCGGTGCCTTCGAAGTCTATACTGATGTCACTTCGACACAGCACCGAATTCATCTTGCCCAGCGAACGATTATTCTAAGCAGCGCTTTGGTTCTAACAGTGCTCTACGGTATCTTACTGCTGTTCATTCGTAGAGCAGACTACTTACTTTCACACCAATATCAGCAAGTGCTTGAATCTGAAGATCGCTATCGGCTGCAAACAGACAAATTAGAAAAGACTTTAGCTAATCTAAAGCAGACTCAGTCGCAGCTGATTCAAAGCGAAAAGATGTCTAGCTTGGGTCAGCTAGTGGCCGGTATCGCTCACGAGATCAACAATCCGGTCAATTTTATCACGGGGAATGTATATCTAGCAGAGCAATACGCCAGCGACCTGCTAAGCCTAGTAGAGGAATACCAAAAAGAGTGTGAAACGCCTTCTGAAGCTATCGAAACAATGACAGAAGAGATAGACTTAGCGTTTTTAGTCGAAGATTTTCCGCGCCTGCTAAGCTCCATAAAAGCGGGCGCTCAGCGAATTACCCAGATTGTGACCGCTTTAAGAACATTCTCCCACTTGGATGAATCAGACCGTAAACCAGTCGATCTTCATCTAGGGATAGAAAGCACGCTGATGATTTTGCAGCACCGGCTGAAAGCACAGTCAGTTAGACCAAAGATAGAAGTTTTCACTGATTTCCGTCCGCTCCCTCGAATAGACTGTGCTCCTCATGCGTTGAATCAGGCGTTCATGAATGTTTTGATTAATGCTATCGATGCGTTAGATGAGCACTATGACAGCCTAAGTTAATAATCAATCGAGTCAGAATTCGACTGTTCAGGCCGAGCTAGCCTGCGACTGGCACCCTCAAATCAAGATCTCAACTGAACTATCGAGTACACAAGAGATCGTGGTTTCAATTGCTGACAATGGCTCGGGCATTCCCCAAAACATTCAAGATAGAATCTTCGACCCCTTCTTCACGACCAAGCCTGTAGGTCAAGGGACAGGGCTAGGACTGTCTACTAGTCACACGATTGTGACACAGCAGCACGGGGGGCGCTTGACTGTTGTATCTTCGCCAGAGCAGGGAACTGAGTTTGTAATCAAGCTGCCGCTGTAGCTTCTATCATGCTCAAAATCTTCCCACAGTCTGCTTCTAATTGAGGTTTGCCAGCCGTTTATAAGCTAGTGTCAGCGCTGCATCGTCCCCCACATTTCCTGGAAAAACAACAACTGGCAAGTCAATGAACTGGGAATGATCTGAAGGTGTTTTCACGACAGAGACACCCGGAATGACCTGACCCAGCAGCCTAGCTGAGGTGAGCGCTAATCCTTTACTAAGCGTATTGTTTGAAGTAATGCCGCCTTTGCTAATTAGAAAGCCAATGTCTTTAGGCAGTGCCTGGACTACTTCTACTAACAGGGCGGAAATCGCATCGCCAAAGGCAAGACGCGCCTGCGGATTGTCAAAAGCCAGTTCTGTGCGGCTGGTATAAACAACAGGCGTTTTTTCTTTGCTGTGGGCGTCTTCTATCTTTTGAACAACAAAATCCAAGATCTGATCATGGCCTGTATCGGAATTCTCCTTTAGCTGCAAAACGTCTACTTCTACACCAACTGTGTCGGGTGCGTTTAAGAGAGCTTCTAGCTGGCGGGTCGTCTTTTGGACATGAGAGCCGACAATCACAGCGCCCGCCGATGCATGGGTCAGCTGATACATCTCTTCGGGTGCGGTGGGCTGAGGTGGGAGATTAGCTAGAGATGTCAACAGGCTAGCGGCGCTGCGGAACAAGAACTTTTTCCCTTGAGCGGCTGCGGAGAGCAGATCTTTGGCAAACTGATCTAGGTCGCTTTGGGTCTGTCCATCGACAGCAACGCAGCGATTTCCCTCAAGTTTTAGAAGCCGGTCTAAGCTGCCCTGTCGAATATCTTTGAGCATGAACTGCTCGACTTCGCTGGCAGGAATTCTGCCGTTTGTTTTTTCTTCTACATAGTCAGGCAGGTAGCTGGTGCTGTAGCCAAATACAGAATCTTTGGCAAATTCGGTGTCGTGGGTGGGAATGCGCTGACCGTCGGACTCAATATAGTGAGTGCTGTCTATCGTCACGCGCCCTGCTTCAAAGAAAGTCGGCGTCATGAAGTGAGCATCAAACGGCCCTAGATGCTCAGCGATGACATCGGTTTCTACAGGGTAGTGCCCGCGCAAGGTGGAATCTGAGCGGCTGACTAGCAGGAAGTTAGTCGTCTGGGTTTGGACGAGGGCCTGCTTGAGATTGTCGCAGACTTCGGCGGTGACAGCGGCAGCGGCTTCTGGGGTGAGCGATCGCGTATTCGTCAGTACAAAGAAAATGGGCGAGGCATCTTGCAGTCCTAGAACCAGCGTCTCCACATCCCACTTCAGCAGCAGCAAACAGCTATGCACCGTCTGCGACCCGGTCGGATCGTCATCTAGAACAATAATCTTAGGCGTGTCTTGACTTGTCATCATCTATGCCTCCAGCAGCGCCATTGCACGCTGGGCAATGGCATCAGCAGTCAAATCATTGAGTGAAAATAGCTGACGCGCGCTAGCGGCTGTTTCTCCTCTCTTCCAGGCAAAGACATCTCGCGGCGCAGTGCTTCTGAGCATCAAAGGCTCTACCGTCGCACTCGATCCACCGGTTACGCCAATCACCGCGTCTCCATCAAACAGTTCGGCAAACTCCGCATCGCTCAAAAAGTCTCCGTCCGCATAGGAACAGCTCTCCCAGGCTACATCACTGGGACGATACAGCCGTCTAGGGCTGACGATGCTGATGACTTTACTGCCAATGCCGCGCTCGTTTAATGCAGTTGCTGCTTCCAAAACCGGAATCAGCATCATATCGCCGATGACGCCAAAAACAACTGTTTTTTCGCCTGGGGTTTCTTGTATCTCGACGGCTCCTTTTGTTAGGGCGGTGCGAGTTTGTTCAAAGGTGGTGCGAATCGGTAAAGGAGATTTGCTAGCGGTGATGGTGATGCCTTTGTTTTGGGTTGCGATCGCCCACTCATAACAAGCCTGAATACTATTCGCATCAATCGGAAACAGCGGAAAAATATTGCCATTTCTCATCATCGCCGCAAAATAATTCTCGATTTCTGGCCGCTGATGGGTCCAGCCATTGCGCCCCTGCTCTAGTGCGCCAGCCGTAAACAAACAGATTGTGGAAGGTGTCGGTCGACGCAGCTCGGCCATTGCCTGAGTGGTGGTCTGCCAAATCGGTAAGCCGTTGATCGCAAAAGATTCATAGGAACACCACAGGCTGCGAGCGCCCATCAGTGCCTGAGCAGCCGCAAGCCCAGCGCAGGCATCTTCGCTCAGCGGCTCATACACCTGACCTTTTGGACCCTGAAAATAAGTGTCGTCTGTCGTCGGGTGAATAATCTTGAGCGCCTGGTTAATATTGTTGATACCCGAAGCAGCATTACCATCCGCGTTGGTAATCACAAAGTTTGGATCTTGCTGGCCCACATGAGCAACGAGAAGGCCCATCGCCGTGGTGGCAACCTGTTTATTCTCCTCTCCAACCGGAAATTCACTGAGCGGGAGCGTGCCCAAATCAGACAGCGGTAGTTCGGATTCGGTCACGGCGGTCTGCGCGGCTGGGCCACCGTGAGAGCGAGCAAAATTTTCTCGGACCAGCGCCCATCCCTCAGGCGGCAGGGCTCTCTCTTTTAGTGCGGCTACGATGTAGTCTTTGTCTAGACTGTCGCCGGGGTAGAGGTTATGAGACTGTGATCCTCTCTTGTGAACGCCCGCGCCTTTTAGCTGTTTGACGATCAAAACAGTTTGAGTACCGCCTAGGGCAGACTTCGCCGCCTCGTCTGTTGCTTCTAGAATGGCCTGGGTAAAGACAGTTCGCTGTTTGTCAGAGAAGGCGGTGCTATCGACATAAGCACCTGCTTGGTCCGCATCGTCGTACGCTTTGGCATCGACTAGGATGACTTTGGCAAAGCCGTTACCGCTCCAGTAGGCAATCATCTGCTCGTTGGTGTAGGTCGAGACGATGCTGTGATGCTCTTGCGAAAAGCCGTTCCAGACCAGAATGGGTAGATAGTTGGTGACCTTGGGATAGATCGTGTTGAAGTGACCGAGGCTACTCATGATGTAGGGTTCACCTAGACCACCGTCGCCGATAGTGACGGGAAAGAGCTGATCGGGGTGAAGCTTGGCGGCGGCCATGGCAAAGTGCTGGCCCTGACCGAGCGGACCGGCGGGACTGAGCAAGCCGGGAATTTGACCGGAGAGGTGGCCGAGCAGACCGTGGGTTTCTCTGAAGCGATCGCCTAGCTCCTCAACGGTTTTGATACCCATCTGTTCTAAAGAGCTATCTAGGAAAACGGTGCTGTAAAAGCCAGGGGCGTGGTGACCGACTTCGGTAATCAGATTTTTGTAGCCGAGCATGACTAGCGAGGCAATCACATCCGCAATGCTGGCAAATCCGCCGGGATGACCGGACTGCTTGCTCGCAGTAGTGCGCAAGGTCAAGTAGCGCAGGGCGTCGGCAGCTAGGCGGGTCTGGTAGACGGCGGCGGGGTCTGTAGGGGATGCGATCGCCTGCTTTCCTTCTGCGATCGCGGCTGTCTTACCATACTGCTCAAAATCAGAGGTAACAGCGCCAAAATGCTGAATACCTTTGCAGAAATCGGGGATAGAAACAGCGACTGTCATGAAAAATGCCTCGGCCTACACAGTTATAATACCGGTCATAATACAGGCTGAGGAAGCTGAAAACTCTATGTTTCTCTAGCACCTGCATAGAAAAACCTCAAGCTGGAGCGTCCAGAGGCACCAGCAATAGAGAATTCCTAGCAGGAAAAAAGCACTAGCAAGAGAAACATCAGCCGCAACGACTATCGGCGTTCACCTGGCAAAAGAATATTGAGCACCAGCGCACTAATGCCACCAGTCGAAATGCCAGAAGCAAAGATACTCTGCGCTAGCGGTGGTAGCCCTATTAGAAAATCAGGGTCAAAGGTTACCCCAAGCCCTAGCCCTAGAGAAGTCGCCAAAATCAAAGTTTCTCTTCTGCCTAGCTCAATCGTAGAAATGATCTTAATACCGGCTGCTGCCACACTGCCAAACATAAGAATTGTCGCGCCGCCTAGCACCGCCTGAGGAATCGCCTGTAGCACGCCGCCAACAACTGGGAATAGGCCCAGCAGGGCAAAAATGCCTGCAATAAAGTAGCCAACATAGCGACTGCCAATACCCGTTAGCTGAATAACACCATTATTTTGGCTAAAGGTGGTATTAGGGAAGGTATTAAACAGCGCAGCAATAAAAGAGTTGACACCATCACCCAATACGCCGCCACGAATTCGATCGAAGTAAATCTTTCCTTTGATTGGCTGACCGGTTACAACAGAAGTCGCTGTCAGATCGCCGATAGATTCAATCGTAGTAATCAAATAAAGAAAGGCGAAGGGAATGAAGGCCGCAAAGTTGAACCCGAAGCCATAGCGGAAAGGCTGCGGCAAGGCAAACAGTGAGAAAGAACTCAGCCCACTCAGATCGACAATGCCCAAGAAGATGCCGAGGATGTAGCCAACAATCAAACCGATGGCAATAGAGGCCATTCTTAAAAAGGTGTTGCTGCTGCTGTTAAGAACAAGGATAATTGCCAGGACCAACAGAGAAAGAAAGATGTTCTGAGCGCTGCCAAATGTTTCATTGGTTTTGGCTAGTGCGCCCCCACCCATTGCCAATATGCCAGCTTTTGTCAGCGTCAGCCCGATCAGCATCACCACCGTACCTGTCACCAGCGGCGTGATGATGCGGCTGATGACTTCTAAAAACTGACTAAAGATCATTTCAATAAACGACCCGATTAGACACAGTCCAAAGATAACCCCTAGTGCTTCAGTCGGCGTCGCACCGCCTGCGGTTGCCGCTAAACCCGCACCAATAATCGGACCGATAAAGGCAAAGCTAGTGCCTTGAATGCTCAGCAGCCCTGAGCCGACCGGTCCAACCTTTTTCGCTTGAATAAAGGTGGCAATACCAGAGACAAACAGAGACATGCTGATGATGTAGGCTCTGTCCTCTGGCGGCAGGTCCAAGGCTCCGCCGATAATCAGGGCGGGCGTAATAATGCCAATGAAGCTAGCTAGAACGTGTTGAACAGCGGCAAAGATAGCTTCTCTCAGGGGAGGGCGATCTTCTAGTCCGTAGATCAAATCTGTTGGAATTGCGATCGCCGGTACGGGGGGCAACTCTGCAACGGTCTCGTCTGGGTTCTCGACAAATCTATCTCGCTGGCTCATCAGGGACCTCCTATTTTTATTCAGGCTGATATGCTGCTTGGGCTGGATTTTGCCTGTACATCACACCGTTCTCAACGTCATTACTTAAGGAAAATACGCAACTGAAATGTAATAGACGATACTTTTGTTGCTTTTCTTTGCTGATAGCTTGGCTCTCAATTAAGTGTGGGTTAGGAGTTTAGTTAATGTTGTTAGGTCTATCGCTCCTAGAGCGAGTCAGATTGGGGCGGCTCAAGTTTTCTTTTCAAGTCTTATTACTTTTAGCCGTTTATGATACTGGTTTCACTCCAGTAGCTAATGCGAGCAGTGCTACAGATGGCTTAGATTCTGTTGAAGAAGTAAGTACTACAACAGAGTTTGAGAAAGATGCGACAGCGGAAGCTGAGGAAAATATCGCCGTTTTAGAGGTCTCAAATTCTGAATCGAAACCAACCGGTTTAGCGCTAGATGATCTAGACCTCGAAACCGTACAGACGGCTTCTGTAGAGATACCAGCAGTAGAAAATTCAGTAGATATCGCTCAAGTCACCAGCGTATCGGAGCTATCCGACGTAGAACCGGACGACTGGGCGTTTACCGCGCTTCAGCGGCTAGTAGAAGAATATGGCTGTCTAGAAGGCTACCCGGATCGCACCTTTAGAGGCGATCGCGCCATGACCCGCTATGAATTTGCCGCAGGGCTAAACGCCTGCTTGGACGTGGTTTTGCAGCTAGTCAGCGGCGGTGACGATCTAAGCGATCTTGACCGGTTGCAGGAAGAATTCGCTGTAGAACTAGAAGCCGTTCGCGCTCAAGTAACCGACCTTGAGGCCAATGTCGCTGAGCTACAGGCCAATCAGTTTTCCACAACAACAAAGCTGAGAGGCAGCGTCTTTTCCTACTTGAGCTATGCCACAGCAAACGGAGATATTTTGTCCGAGCGGGCGAGTGCAACCAATCCCTTTGCTGGCGGACGCGACGCCAATGGCGATCCTATTGTTCAATCCATAGAGAGCGACATTCAGCCGACTTTTGGCTATCTAGCCTGGTTGGATCTGATCTCTTCTTTCACGGGTCAAGACCGTCTACAGATCCAAATAGCAGGTGGCGATGCCTCTTCATCTGCCAACAAGTTTACATCAGCCGGTCTATTCAACACTTATGGCACGCCGTTCACTCAGTCTAGAGTTATTAGAGACGATGAGCCCGTTATCAGAGAAGTCTTCTACACGTTTCCTGTCGGCAAAAAGCTAGCGCTGACTATCGGTCCTCGCGTGAACTGGTACAGATACTTCGACAACAACCGGTTCACCTTCTTCCTAACCGGTGCCAACAGCTTTAACTCTAGTGGCGGCACGCAGGTGAATGCGGTCGATAGAGGGGCAGGCGTTGTGGCTGAGATCGACATCGCTAAGTGGGCAGATCTGCGACTAGCCTATCTGGCCGAAAACACAGAATTTTTGCCAGGACCAAGATCTTCTAGCGATCCTGAACGCGGTCTGTTTGGCGGGGCGAACACCTTGACCGGACAGCTAGGCATTTATCCTACGGACAACATTAATCTGAGGTTTTTGTATACGCGCTCAAATCTAGAGGCCAATCAGTTTGGCATTGTCGGCGGCGCGGTCAGCGAGCCCCTGTATGGTCTAGCTGATGATGGCGAAGGCGGCCCATTAAACAATGCGACAGCGGATACATTCTTATTTAACTTCGACTGGCTGGTGACTAAAGGATTTGGACTATTTGGCCGCTATAGCTATGGCAGTACCAATCTGAATCCCTCTACTGAAGGGCGTGATGGCGGAGACGTTAACGCTCAGTCGATTCAAGCTGGGGTTGCTTTCCCAGACTTGTTCAAACCGGGCGCACTAGCGACTGTCTCTTATCTACAGCCCTTTGAAGTTCTAGATGGAGAAGAGTTCTTGATCGCGGGCGGTGGCGACGGGGCTATTCAGCGAGAAGTGGAAGCGACCTACCGCTACCCAGTCACGCCTAATCTAGCTATCATCCCTTCAATCTACTGGGTGATGAATGCCAACAACTTTGGCGATAATCCAGATATCTTCTTCTTTAATTTGCAGGCACAAGTCTCTTTTTAGAGCGTCTTAGAGCATTTACAGAGACCGAGGGCTGAGCAGAGTCGAAGTCGGGCTCAGCGACTGCCCTTGGGATCTAGTGCGTCTCTAAGTCCGTCGCCTAGCAGATTAAAAGCCAGCACTGTCAAGGTGATAAACAAACCTGGAAATACAATTGTCCAAGGGGCTGAGAGTGAATATCCCCCTTTGAAGGCGTCGGAGAGCATGGTACCAAGCTCCGGCGTTGGAGGCTGTGCGCCCAGTCCGAGAAAGCCCAGTCCTGCGGCCTCAAGGGTGGCGGTGCCGATTGCTAGCGTGGCCTGAACAACTAAAGGGGCTAGGCTAGCAGGCAGAATATGTAGAAAGACAATGCGCGGCGGCTTTGCCCCAAAAGCGCGGACGGTTTGAACAAACTCTTGTTCGCGCAAGGACAGCACCATGCTGCGGGTGAGCCGAATAAACTTGGGAATTTGCACAATGCCGACGGCGACCATGACGCTGATGACGCTAGGACCAGTGACGGTGACCACTGCGATCGCCAGCAAAATAGAAGGAAACGCCAGCATCACATCGGTCACCCACCCTACCACCGTCTCTATCCAGCCGCGAAAGTAGCCAGCGGCTAGCCCGAGCCCTACGCCAATCAACAATCCAATCAAAACCGAGACTAAGCCAATCACCAGTGAGGTTCTAAGCCCGTACCAAACCAGTGTCAAGATATCTCTGCCCAGTCCGTCTGCGCCAAACCAGTGCGCCATGCTCGGACCTTGCAGCCTAGCCGCATAGTCTCTAGCAGAGGCGGCATCGTAGGGATTGAGCACAGGCGCTAGCAGCGCGGCTAGGACGATGAATATAGTCAGGCCTAGCCCAATCAGACCAGAAGTCGATTCGAGAAATCTTTGAACAGCTCGGTTCTTTAGGGGTTTAGGCCGACGTTTCGTTTCTGGTGGCGTCGGCGTCGGTGTGGGTAGAGGAGTCGGTGTGATCGCCATAACAGTATATAAAGATAAGACAATGTTTGTTGCGCTGGGTTTAACGTCATACGCCGAGACCCACCCCGTCACTGCGTGTGCGCTAAACAGAGACCACAGCACCGCTGTGCCCGGCAACAAATACGGCTGTAAACTGGCACGTTATCTAGACGCATAAACCCCCTCACTTGTACTGAATGCGAGGATCTAACAGCGCATAGGAAAGATCCACCAGCAGGTTGATCAACACAAACACAACCGCCACAAATACAACGCCACCCTGCACCACTGGATAATCTCTTTGTAAGATGCCGCCATAAATCCAGCTGCCGATTCCTGGCCAAGAGAAGATAGTCTCTGTCAAGATAGCGCCGCCTAGCAGCGTGCCAAACTCTAGCCCAACGATCGTGACCACCGGCAGCATGGCGTTTTTTAGGGCATGTTTACCAATAACGACAATCTCTTTTAATCCCTTCGATCTAGCCGTGCGGATGTAGTCTTGCGACAGCACCTCCAGCATGGCGCTGCGGGTAATTCGAGCAATAATTGCCAAAGGAATGGTACTCAGCGTAGCCGCCGGTAGAACCAAGTGAGCTAGCACATCGCCTAGCGCTCTAAAGTCGCCCTGAATCAGCGAGTCAAAGATAAAGAATCCAGTAATGGGCTTGAAAGCTACGCTGATGTTCGTGCGTCCGCTTGGCGGCAGCCACTGCAAATTGACGGCAAAAAGATAAATCAGCAGCAAACCTAGCCAGTAAACCGGCATCGACACGCCCAGCAAAGAGCCTGTCATCGTCAAGTTGTCGATCCAACTGTTCTTTTTGACGGCGGCTAGCACACCTGCCGGAATGCCAACTACTAGCGCGATCAGCATGGCAATCACCGACAGTTCAAAGGTGGCTGGCCAGCGCAGTCGAATTTCATCGGCAATCGGCACACCCGTAAAGATGCTAGTGCCCAGATCGAAGCTGAGCAAACTGCCTAGAAAAGAAAGATACTGGAGCGGCAGCGGTTCGTTTAGTCCCATTCGCTCTCGTAGCTTTTCGACGGCGTCGGGGGTAGCGCGATCGCCTAGCATGGTCACCGCCGGATCGCCCGGAATCAAATGCAAGAAAACAAACACCAGCAGTGAAATGCCCAGCAATACCGGCACTAGCTGAAGCAGTCGTCTGAGAATGTATCTGCCCATAGTGATTCTAGGAGTGATTTGCCTACGAGAAACTTGCTACCCCTGCTCTAACTAACCTTTCTCAACTGCTACGAACGGCTCAGTGCTAAAGGGACTTGGTTCCCAGCCGTCGACACCCGTACGCTTTGCTAACAGCGGCTGAGAATGCACGATCGGAATTCTCAGCGCTTCGTCAAACGTGAGCGCATCTATCTGTTTGTACAGTCCTTCTCTGGCCGTTGGATCGCTCTCGATTCTCGCCTGCTCAAGCAGATCGAACAGTACTGGGTTCTGATAGTCTCCTAAATCCTGCGTCGCTCCCGGGCCAAAATGAGCGTAGAGAAAGTTGTCTGGATCGCCATAGTCACCGGTCCAGCCCAGCATGAAGGACTGAAAACCGGGCGCAACGTTGCGATCGGCTAGGTATGCACCCCAGTCTTTAGTCTGTAGATTGACGTTGATGCCAATTTGACTGAGTTCAGCAGCGAAAGCTTCGGCGATTGGCTTGGGATTGGGGAAATACGGACGGCTAACGGGCATATACCACATGTCTAGGTCGAATCCGTCTGGATAGCCTGCTTCAGCGATCGCGCTTTTAGCGGCTTCCACGTCGTACTTGTAATCGCTTACCGCGTTATCTCTAAAGGCTTCTAGCGAGGGTGGAACAAAGTGCCCGTCAGTTTCTCCTAGATCGCCCCAAAAGGCTTTGACAATTTCGGGTTTGTTGATTGCCTGTGCGATCGCCTGACGCACTTCTTTTTTGGCCAATGGCTCATAGCTAGGATTTAGTCCCAGATAGCCGACGTTAAACGAAGGTCGATAGACCGCTTCTAGAGCAGGGTCCGACTCAATTTCAGTCAGCTGGTCGGGCGTGAGATCTACGGTGAAATCTAGCGTTCCGGCGCGTAGCTGAGCGAGTCTAGCCGCCGGGTCTTCGACAAAGCTAAAGACCAGCTGATCGACTTTGGGCGTGCCTTCTTCCCAATAGTCTTCGAATTTGGTGAAGGTAACGCGATCGCCACTAATCCAAGAGTCAAATACGAAAGGTCCGGTGCCTACAGCCTTGCCAGAAGGCGATCCGTAGCTAGGACTCTCCTGTATGGCGGTTGGGCTAGCAATACCAAAATAGGCTGACGAAATCGCTGCTGGAAAGGCGGCAAACGGCTCAGCAATCTCGAACTCAACTGTTAGATCGTCAACAGCTCGCACGTCAACGAGGGTTGATGCCTCGTCGCCTTTGAATCCGCCAAATAGATCGGTCCAAATCTCATACAGGCTGCCCGAATCGCGATAGCCAAACTCAAAGTCTGGATCCCACCAACGATTGACATTGAACACAACTGCCTCTGCGTTGAAGTCACTCCCATCGTGGAACTTGACTCCCTCACGCAAATTGAAAGTCCAGGTCCTGCCGTCTTCAGAAGGGCTCCAATCGGTCGCTAGCTCCGGGGCGAGATCGGTACTGCCCGGTTCGTTGCCGACTAGATAATTATAGATTTGCTGCTGTACATAGAGCGAGTTACCGTCGGTGATATCGCCAGGCGTCAAATTCACCGGCTGGCCCACCGAACCAAACACCAGCGCCCCGCCTGAGGCAGCAGATCCATCAGCGCTATCAGCCGTGGTTGATTCGTCTGCTGCGCCGCCGCAGTTCGCCAGGACAACCGCCAGCGTCAGCGCCATCATCGCTAGTAGAACTCTTCGCAAACGCTGTCTTAGAAAACCGTATGGGCGCATAATGTTCTGTTGACTCCTACTGCTGTGTCTGCTGTTGGTAACTAGTGATCAAACCAGGGAATTGGTTACGAGGATTATAGGAACCTACGTGAAACCCTCCCCATAAAATGAGTAAATCGATACATTCGGACTATTGTCTAGGCGATCGCCCTCTCAAAACATGCCTTTAGATATATGGCCAGCGCTATGACATGCGCCCGGCCTATCGAGAGCTTTGTTTTTTGTCCCAGCCGCTGTGTGAAAGCAGCTTTCGTTTAACTTGCTACAGTCTGTTTATCTCTATGCGGTATCGTTACGTCATAACTTGCTTCATCAAAAAAAATCTAGAAGAAAAAATCTAGAAGAAAATTAGAAGCTATAGGATTCAAACATGACTTTCCCGATTCTTGACGTTCGCAATCTCTCTGTTGTCTTTCCTACAAAGGCAGGCGCAATTCGAGCAGTGAAGTCAGTCTCTTTTTCTATCGAATCTGGGCAGACGCTGGGGCTCGTGGGTGAATCAGGCTCGGGCAAGTCGGTGACTTCTTTAGCACTCATTGGGCTGCTAGAGAATAGTACGCAGGTCTCAGGCGAAGTGTGGTTTTGCGATCCGAGCAAGCCAAACGCTCAGCCGATCGATCTGCTGACACTGCCCTTAGAAGAGCGCCGACAGTATCGAGGCAAGCTGGTCTCGATGATCTTTCAAGAGCCGCTGACTTCGCTAAACCCGGTATATACCTGCGGCGATCAGCTTGTAGAGGCGCTGCGGCTGCATCAAGGTTTGGGCGGTAGTGCGGCTGAAGCCGAGGCGATCGCCTTGTTCGAAGAAGTCGAACTGCCTGAGCCCAAACAGATACTAGGCCGCTATCCGCATCAGCTCTCAGGCGGACAGCAGCAGCGGGTGATGATTGCGATCGCCCTGTCCGGCAACCCCGCTGTCCTGATCGCTGACGAACCGACTACCGCGCTAGATGTCACCATTCAGTCTACTATCCTCGATTTGCTCAGAGACTTGCAGGCAGCTAGAGGCACCGCCATTCTGTTCATTACCCACGATATGGGCGTCGTCTCGCAGATTGCCGATCGCGTAGCCGTCATGTACAAGGGTAATTTAGTTGAGATTGCCTCGGTATACGATCTGTTTGCCAATCCACAGCATCCCTACACGCAAGGACTGTTGAACTGTCGACCGCGTCCGAACAAACAGCTGCGGCGACTGCCTACCGTCAGTGACTTCATGAGCGTCAGTGAAGATGAAGAGATTACGGCCACCGTCCGCACAGCCGCAGAAAAAGCAGAGCTGTTAGCCGAAGTCAGCCCAGCCGAAGTCGAACAGCATCGGGCCGAGATTTTACAGCAGCAGCCTTTGTTGAAAGTACAAGCATTGACCAAGGGATTTCCGGTCAGCCATGGTTTCTTTGGCAAAAAGACAGAATTCAGGGCAGTAGACAGCGTTAGCTTTGACGTTTATCCCGGTGAGACGCTGGGACTAGTCGGGGAGTCAGGCTGCGGTAAATCCACCCTCAGCCGTTGTCTGCTGCGGCTAATTGAACCGACTTCTGGCTCGGTTCAATTCGATGGAAAATCTGTTCTAGATCTAGGCAGTGAAGAAATGCGACGCCTACGCCGCGAGATGCAGATTGTTTTTCAAAATCCCTATGGCTCATTAGATGCTCGGCAGACGATTGGTTCAGCGATTATGGAGCCGATGCGAATTCACGGGCTAGGTGGCGATGAGGCGCAAAGGCGATCGCGCGTAGCCAATTTGCTAGAGCGGGTCGGACTCGACGCTAGCGCCATGGGTCGTATGCCCTTTGAGTTTTCCGGTGGGCAAAGGCAAAGAGTCTGCATCGCTAGAACGCTGGCCTGCGAGCCCAAATTCATCATCTGTGACGAATCCGTCTCGGCTCTAGATGTCTCGGTACAGGCGCAGGTGCTCAATCTGTTGAAAGACTTGCAGCAGGAATTTAATCTCACCTATATCTTTATTTCGCACGACCTGAGCGTAGTGAAATTTGTGAGCGATCGCATCATGGTGATGAACAAAGGTAAAATTGAAGAAATCGGTCCGTCCGAAGCTATCTACAACTCACCTCAAAAGCCCTACACTCAACAGCTGATCGCTGCCATTCCCGACGCCAAACTCGAAGATATTCGCCAGCGACAAAAGGTTTCGGTTTAGCAAAACTGCCGTATGGCTCCTCCGGTGCTGATTGCCGCCGTCTCTGGAATCTCTAATCTGTAGACAGCGGGCAGTTCCCGTCTATAGCTGATAAAGTGCAGGGGGTTAGACCCATCTACCCCTTTGCTCTTTCTATTAGGCTTTATCTTTGCCAAATCATGGCCAGCAACAGTATCGAGAATTGCGCGATCGCCTCAAGACCACCGATTTCTTCAAACGCAATCCCGCTGCCTACTGGCGTAGGACCCTTACCTACGGCAGTCTACACATCCTTGCCTATCTAAGCCTTTTTATCTTTGCTGATACTCCCTGGCGCTGGCTAGCTCTGTTTGTTTTAGCGCTGACGGCCAATCAGTTCTACTACATCAGTCACGACGCCGGGCACTACGCCATCTCCGATAGCAAAAATACAAACCTACGCCTTGGCCACATCGGTCATACCTTCATCGCAGGCGGCAGCTTCCGCTTCTGGCAATATAAACACGACATCCACCACCGTTTCTGCAATGAAGAACCTCATGATCCAGACATGAACACGTTCTTCCTCAAGCTCTATGAAACCGACACCGCTCCAAAACCCGCCTGGGTGAGCTGGATTGTTCAACGTCAGTCCTACTGGCTGTGGATTTTGGCGATGTTTCACAACTTTGACTTCCAACGCCTGAGCTGGATCTACGCCTTCAAAAATCCCGAACGCTGCCGAGCCGAGCGCATTCTTGTGCCTCTGCACATCGTCGTCTACTTGGCCATGCCAATCGCCCTGCTCGGCTGGCAAATGGCGCTAGCTAACTATATGATTTCGACGATGGCGTCAGGCTTCATCCTAGCTACCCTGTTTGCCACCAACCATATTGGTATGCCCGGTCTATCAGGCAGCCACAGTCTCTCATTTATCGAGCAGCAGACCATCACCTCGCGCAACGTTCTAGTCCCAGCTATCTTCGACGACTATTTTGGCGGCCTCAACTATCAAATTGAGCACCATCTATTTCCCTGGGTCTCGATCGATCGCTATCGAGCCGCCAGCCCAATTGTCAAAGAATTTTGCGCAGAACACAGCATTGCCTATACCGAAGAAAGCTTTGGCCTAGCGCTAGGAAACGTCCAGCAGCACCTGTTAGCCATGTCTAAACGGGAAAAGAAAACTAGGCAGTCTGGGTTTCGCTAGCGTCAATATCAGCCTCTTCATCGGCCAGTAGCAGCCGATGTGTTTTCACCAGCTGGTAGGTGAGAAAAGAGAGCAAAACGCCCATATAGGCGGTCAAAGCACCCCATAGTATCTGTTCATTCTGCTGATATATTCCCAGTAGCATCATCGGCAAAAACCCGATAAAGAAGGCTGACAGAGCCCCTTTTCGTAGGGTTGTGCCGTCTTTGATGCCAGTAAAGTAGCTCTCTAGCATGAACGCTACTGCCGTTAGGCTCAGCAGTGGCACCAGCCAGATCGTGTACTGCTGCATCGCTTGAGAGACTTCTGAATGGTTGGTGAGTAGCCTGAAAACGGCATTGGGCAGTAGCACGGTGCTAAGGGCAAAGGTTAGGGCGATCGCTAATCCTGTCGCTAACGCAACTCGTAGAACTGGTAGCATCTGCTCAATATTGCCTTTCCCCTTAAAGTTGCCAATCAGCGTCTGTGCGGTCATCCCTACGCCTTGCACCGTGAACTGACTGAGCAGCGCAATCTGTAGCAGCAGTCCATTTTCTGCTAGAGCCTGCGTACCAAAAGCAGCGCTTGCATTGGTAAAGATGGCATAGGCCGAAATCAAAGCGAGAAAGCGGATCAAAATGTTGCTATTGAGCGCGATCGTTGAGGCTAGCTCCTGTGGATTTCCGATCTGTGCGATCGCAGGCTTCAGCAGCGTCCACTGCGTCGTCAGCGCGATCGCCACCAGACCTACTCCCAAAGCCAGATACTGACTGAGCGCGGTGGCCAGCCCTGCGCCCATACTCTGCCAGTCCCATTGAACAATCATCAGGTAGTCCAGCAGCACATTAGCGCCATTACCTACCAGCGAGATCAGAAAGACCGTGCCGTTCATTTCACGGCCCAAGAACCAGCCAATCAAAACAAAGTTGAGCAGGACCGCAGGTGCGCCCCAGATCCGTGCGTTGAAGTAGTCTAAACCAGCGCTTTCGATCGCTGACGAGCCAGAGAGCACCCAGAAGCCGAGCTTGTGGATGGGATATTGAAACAACAGAATGAAGGTTGCGATCGCCAGCGCAATCAACCCACAGCGCAGCAGGGCCACCAGCACCGCCGTCTCATCGCTTTGTCCGACTGCATTAGCCGTCAGCGCGTTGGTGCTGTTGCGCAAAAACTTGAGAATGCGATAAACATAGTCAAACAGCAGGCCGCCTAGAATCACACCTGCTAGATAGTTAATATCTTCTAGATGGCCCAAAAACGCCGCATCGCACAGGCCCGCCAGCGGCACCATCATATTCGAGAAAACAGCGACCGCTGCCAGCCGATAGAAGCGAGCTAAAAAGCCGCGATATTGATCTGGAATAGAAAATACTGGCTTGGAAAAGACCATAAGTAAAGCGACAGCAGCACTATAATAAACACCTCTAATAATAGAGGAGCTGCTTTAAGTTTGCGCGAATTAGGAACTGATCGCAGCCTCTGTCGGATCGTCTACGTGTCGACGAGAAAAGAAAGGCCGAGCACTAGACAGGGCCGATGTGCGATCGCGCGAATCTCATAGGACTGCGCTGCCACCGTACTAGCGACAACCAGCGTCTTCTCGCCGAATGTTGTTCCATTAATATTGCAGCTTCCCTTAAGCACGAGTAAATAGTTCCCCTGGTACTGATAGCCCTTGGCAGAAGTGCTTTTGATCAGCTGAGAACTCATCCCACCCATCGGGTCCAAAGGAACATCGTATAGCCAGACTCCGTTCTGTTTATTCTCGAATGGAGTATTCTTGAACGGATAAAGCGCCTCAATATCGTCAGCAGCCGTATTGATCTGAACAGGCGTATACTCCTTGACTAAATCCGTGTTGGCAAAATCTGGTGGTGACGCGTAGGCCAGAATAAAGAAACCGGTGCTCTCTAAAATCTCATGACCACTGCCCGGCGGGTTGAAGTACAAGGAGCCCGTGGGATAAACGCCCTTAGCGTCAGTCTGCGTACCGTCGATTACATAGACCGACTCGGTCATCGAATGGTAGTGCTCGCCGACGCTGCCATCAGGAGTGGTGTACCACAAAATGCTGATGTGCTCAGTGTCTGCGGCTCCCGAAAGAATCAGCTTTTCCAGGTTTGGCCTGAAGGTGAAGAATTCGTAGCTGTTCGGGTTTGTGGTCAAATCGTTTAGATCAATTATTGTCATATAGTGTCATATAGCTAATTGAGAAGTCCCGCTGTTGCTTTTTGGTCTAAAGTAAGGCGCTTGTCACCGCTGTTGAGTTTGCCGCCTAGCCGACAATGCCGTCCTGTGCTTAACTATTTTGAGAGTTAGCTGCACCGAAAGCTGGAAAATAGTTTCCGGTGCAGTCTTTAATCAGCAGACATGCATTCGTAATCCTCATAACTTCTTCAGACTTATCAGCGATCAATTAAGCTGAACCACAATTTCAATGAATGTCACCATTTGGCAATTCATTAAAGGAGCTCTACTATGCTGACTGTTACCGATATCATGACGCGCGACGTGGTGACTATTCGTAGTTCTGTCAAGGTGGTACAGGCGATCGCCCTGATGCAAGAACGACGGGTACCATCGCTGATCGTTGAACGAGAGACTGAAACCGGTGCCTACGGAATACTGACAGAGCGAGACATTGTTTACAACGTCACTGCAAAGTGCGCAGACCCATGCAAACTGATGGTTGGCGAGATTATGACTAGCCCCTGCACGACGGTAGAAAGTAATTTTAGCCTGCCAGTCCTGGCTAAACGTTTAGCAGAAACGGGCATACAGCGGGCTCCTGTGGTCGAAAACAATCAGCTACTAGGCGTCGTCTCTGTTTCAGATATCATCATGAAAAGCAACATAGAAGCGGTCTGCTTGCCTGAGAATCTATCGCAAAAAGTCGAAGAGGCTATACGTCATAGACGACTAGGCTGGAATGAAGAAAGTGATCTAGTAGACGAAAGCGCAGCAATGAAAGAGGTGCTCAAAGAACTCCAGGTTGATACAGTCAGCTGAACCGTGACAAAATAAATCCAGCAATGCTGGCCCCACCGGAATAGCCAGTAGGTCCTAAAACCTACTGGCCTTCCAAAGCCTTTAGCACCGCTGCCGAACTTGCGCTCCAGCCAACAATGCCACCCTGCGCTCTAACCATCTCAAGAGTGGACTGCTTGAAGGCAGGGAAATAGCTCTCTGTGCAGTCTTCGACCAGCAAACACTCATAGCCTCTGTCGTTGGCTTCTCTCATAGTAGTCTGTACACAGACTTCAGTCGTTACGCCAGTAAACAGAAGATGAGTGATCTCTTTGTCTGCAAGTATCTGTTGCAAAGGGGTGTGGTAGAAAGCTCCTTTGCCCGGTTTGGCGATCACCGTTTCTCCGGGCAAAGGAGAAAGTTCAGCAATGATGCTGTTTCCTGGCTCTCCTTTCACCAGAATGCGACCCATTGGCCCTTTGTCACCAATTTTGAGGCTACCTTCTCCGCCGCGTCTGAGTTTTGCGGGCGGACAGTCGGAGAGATCTGACTCGTGGCATTCTTGTGTATGAATGACAGGTAGGTTTAGTTCGCGAAAGCCTGCTAGCAGCGTCTGGAGCGCAGGAACGATGGCCTGAAGCTTTGATACGTCATTACCAAGCGCGTCGCCAAAGCCGCCTGGTTCGAGAAAGTCTCGCTGCATGTCGATGATGACTAGGGCGAGCGATTTCGGGTTATCTGGCAGCGGATAGGGGTAGGGTAAGGCCGAAGGAATTTCCATGTTCGTTGGCTAGTTTAGTGGCCTGGTTTGGTGGCCTGGTTTGGTGGCCTGGTTTAGTGGCCTGCCATGCTCTGGCCGATTAGGACATAGTCGGCGGTGCTAGTCTCACTTTCGTATACGAACTTGCCTTCGCTGATGACGATGATGCGATCGCTCAGCTTCAGCAGCTCATCCAAATCCTCACTGACTAGGAGCACTGCAACGCCCCGATTACGCGCTTCGACAATCTCGGTATGGATAAAATCAACCGCGTTAAAATCCAGACCAAAGCAAGGGTTGGCCGCAATCAGCAGATTGATATTGTTGGACGACAGTTCTCTAGCCAGGACAGTGCGCTGAACGTTGCCGCCAGACAGGTTGTGAATTGGGGTTTCTGGCGATGGCGTTTTTACAGAAAATTGCTGAATCAGCCCGACTGCCATCTGCCGAATGGCTTTGAGCCGGAGCAAGAATCCTTTGGACTGGGGCGGGCGATCAAAGGTTCGCAGCGCCATATTCTCGGCTACAGACATATTGGGGACACAGGCATTGCGCATCGGTTCTTCAGGCAGTACGTAAACGCAATGCTTTGCCATCTCGGATCGGACAGCCCTGTAGGGTTCGCCATTGACTCGAATCTTTCCCTGCGTCAGTTCGCGCTGCCCGGCTAAGGCTTCTACCAGTTCGCGCTGACCGTTGCCAGAGACTCCGGCAATGCCAACAATTTCTCCTTTTTGAACCCTGAGGCTGACACCCTGCACGGCTTCTAGGCCGCTGTCCTTGTTGGCATGGAGATCGATCACTTCAAGCACAGGCACCGGATTTTCTACAGCGGATTTGGTGACAGGCGTCGGATCTTTGCGCTCGCCCATCATCATTTCCGCCATATCCGCTGCGCTCAAGTCTGCGACAGCACCCTGTCCAGCCAGGCAACCTTTGCGCAGCACCGTGATTTCATCCGCAAAGGCCATCACTTCGCGAAACTTGTGGGAAATCATCAATACGCTTAGCTCGTTGGCGTTGACCTGTTCTCGCAATAGCCCTAGCACCTCATCGGCTTCGTCAGGCGTGAGCACAGAAGTCGGCTCATCTAGAATCAGAATTCGGCTGTTGAGATAGAGCTGTTTGAGAATCTCTAGCTTTTGCTTTTGTCCGGCTGCGAGCTGGGCAATGGGTACGTCTAGCGGCACCTGAAAAGGAGAAGTCGCCATAAAAGCTTGCAAACGCTCCATCTCCTGCGGCCAGTTGATCAAGACGGCCTTGTCTGCTCGCGATAGGACCAAGTTTTCGGCGACGGTCATCGCGGGCACTGATGTGAAGTGCTGATACACCATACCTAGCGCATACTTATGAGCATCGCGGGGACTGTGAATCTGTACGTCTTGACCATCGATTTGCACGGTGCCAGCAGTGGGCTGATAAAAGCCCATCATGCATTTCACCAGAGTGCTTTTTCCGGCTCCATTTTCGCCTAGCAGAGCGTGGAAAGAGCCCGGCTTGAGATGCAGACTGACATTATCTAGGGCAACGAGAGTGCCGAAATGTTTGGTCATGCCAGTGGCCTGTAATTCTGGTGGCTTGACTAGAGAGTCGAGACGAGTAGGCGGAGTGACAGTAGTCATGTTTGGTGTAACTTGCGGGTGGGTCTTGCTGGGTGATTAGAGATGGGTGATTAGGCGATCGCATCAAGCAACGCCTGAGAAGTTGCGACAGCGCCAAAAACACCGCCCTGCATTTTAATCATTTTTAAGGCGGCAAGATAGTTGCCATAGTCAGTAGCGCCAGTGCAGTCGGAGAGCATCAGGCATTCGTAGCCGCGATCGTTGGCATCGCGCATGGTGGTGTGAACGCATACGTCGGTGGTAATGCCAGTCAGAATAATGTTCTGAATTCTCTTACCGCGCAGAATTAGGTCGAGATCGGTGGCGTAGAAAGAGCCTTTTCCCGGCTTGTCGATAATGACCTCGCCATCGACTGGGGCCAGTTCGGGAATGATTTCCCAGCCCGGTTCGCCGCGCACCAAGATTTTACCGCAGGGGCCAGGATCGCCGATGCCTGCGCCAATTTGCTGCGATCGCCACCGTTTGTTCTCCGGCAGATCCGCCAGATCGGGCCGGTGCCCTTCGCGAGTGTGGAAAATTGCGTAGCCTGCTGCTCTCATGGCTTTCAGCACACGGCTAATCGGCTCAATTGGCGCGCGCGTAAGGGACAGATCGTAGCCCATCTTGTCGACATACCCGCCCTCTCCACAGAAGTCTGTCTGCATATCGATGATGATTAGAGCGGTATTGTCTGGGCGCAAATCGCCATTAAAAGGATACGGATAGGGCTCGGCTTCTACAAAACGTCCCATAGCTTAACCTCACTAGCAGCAATTTTAGGATGCGACAGCATTCAACACAGGCTGTAATCAATGTCCCACAGCAGGTCTCACAAATATGTGTACAGGGTAACCCTACTCTAAACCTAAAGCCTCACCAGTCCTGCTCGAATGCCAACGCTAACAGCTTCGGTACGACTAGAGACGCTGAGCTTGGCTAAAATAGCGCTGATGTGAAACTTTACCGTGTGTTCGGAGATAGTGAGCGCTTTTGCAATAGCTTTATTAGAAAGTCCACTTGCTAGCTGATTGAGCACTTCAACCTCTCTAGGCGTCAGCGGGTCTACAGAATCCGATTCAATCAAACTCTCAGTCAGATTAAAGGGCGGATCTGCGCCGGTAAAGTCACGAGTAAAGAGAACTTCTGTGAGGCTTGGATACAGAATATTGAGACCACTGACAACCGCTAGAATCGCACATCTCAACTGGTCAGCCGAAATATCCATCGGCACCATGTTAACGATGCCTGTGCCAATGAGCTGCGCTGCACCTGCTTTCGCTGTTGCTTCTATGCCCTTTTCTAACAACAGCAGCAGACTTAGCGTGTCTTCTAACGGCAACCCTTCAATCAGCTGAAAAATTGCCTCACTTTCCGCAGGTCCCAGCATCGAAATCTCAATCACTGCTAGATCAGCCCGCTGAGTCTGTAGCCAATTTTCTAATGCCTGCAAGCTGTCAACTTTGGCAACTATCTGAGTGGCTGCAATTTTTGCCATCGCCGCAATCCCGGCTCTAGTCACAGACTGGGCGGCGCAAACAACAATATCCTCCATTGCCTAGCGCTCGCCCACGACGACCGGCATCGTGCGCAGCTCCCCACCGCGCAGCAGCTGAATTTGCAGCGCTTTCCCGACACTTTGAGGACCTAAAGAAGACTGCACTTGTCTCAAGCTTTCTAGCGCTTCCCCGTCAAAGGCAATCATCACATCACCTAAAGCCATCCCGGCAGTATCTGCCGCGCTACCCGTTTCGACGCTGACAACGAGAATGCCGACAGATTGCGTGAGGTCATGCTGCTGTTGCACATTCTCGGGTAGCGAAATCGCCTGCATTCCCAGTCCTAGGTAGCCTTGCGAGATTTTGCCACGCTGCTGTAGCTGAGTAACGGCAGCACTGACATTAGTCGCTGGAATAGTTAAAACCTTTCGCCTGGGGCCAAACGTATTGAAGCCGACGACCTGGCCACCGGCATTGATCAGCGGACAGCCAGCACTGCCCCGATAAAGATTGAGATCAACGACAATGTAGCGATCGATCTGTCCGCCACGCTGCGATCGCCAAGCCGAACCAATCTGACTAACCGTTCCCAGACTGGCAAACTGGCTGGACTGGCGGCCACGACTCGCTTGATAGCCGACAGTAGAAACTAACTGCCCCAAGGCTAAAGTTTGCGGATCTCCAAGAACAGCAGCAGGGAGATCCATGGAGTCTGGAAGGGACAATAGGGCAACATCAGTAGTCGGGTCAGCGCCCAACAGCTCTGCGTCGACAGTTTGACCATCAGGTGAACTGATTTTGAGACTGTCTTCAAAAGAGGCTTGGGCAGATAGGGCTTCACAAGAGGTGACGATGATGCCCTGCTTCCAATGAATGCCCGTTCCAGCAGAGCGCTTGCCGCGAACGGATACCACCGATCGGCTAGTACGGGTGATAATGTCTGAAAGATCTTGAGATAGGGTTTCTAGTGCGGTGTTCATAGGCCTGTCAAAGCGTTGTATATACCGACCATTGTGGGTTGCACAGCGCTAGCTAACATCGCCCATGTGAGCAGGATGCGATTCTACCCAAATTTCTAGGTTCGACTGCTATCGGAAGTTGCACGAAGTGCCTGCCCACATATAGTCGATGGTGGCATCAGGCGCATCAGAAGACAAGATGCCAAACAGTGCATCATCCGCTGCGAATTCTGTGCCCAGCGTGCTTTCTTCGATCGTAGTACTGTAGGCAGATTCCAGCTCTGAGCGCGATCGCCCAATGCCGATGCCTTTGTCGGTAAAGAGCTGAGTGCCGGTTACATCGCGCGATCGCAAACTCCATCCCACCAGCTCACCATTCATCGCATGTAGCGCAAAACCATTGTCCCAGCTAGTAAACTCAATCGGACCCGCACCACACTCATTGTTCACCTGCGGGGGGGCTGGCTGTCCAAGAACCAGAGAGGCTACCTCTGTTGCATCGTCAATTCCTTCGCCAAACGTTACGCCTTTACTGCCTTCTGCATTCGCACCAGTTAGCTGCAAGCCGCTTCCGTTGAGAGCCAGCGTTACGTCAGATGACGCTGGCTCGCCCGAAGAGATTGGATCGCTAGGCTGCTGTGTGGACGCACCTTCTGTGGTTTGCGCGGTTTCCTCTGTACCGTCGTTTGAAACGGATGGGTCCATGCAGGCGCTGACCAGAGTCATCAGTCCTAACGCTAAGAAAGAATACAGTCGGTTGTTCTGTCTTGGCATAATTCTGGTCCTTCAACATCTGAAAAACTATCTGAATGTGCCTAAATTTACATCAACTGCGACTTAGCTTTCTAAGCGTTTCTTTTTTGTCATACTTAGTTACCTTTCTTCGATTAACTTTCCTCAACTATCTTTTTTCAAAAGAAAGCAACAGTTTTCACACGCAGTGACAGCGGCTTCGACCTGATCGAAGCCGCTGTCAAGACAAATATGCTACTGTCTTAGCGTTAAGACCAGGCTTCATCCACGTCCATATTGGCTTCATCATGGATATAGTCGGGCTTTTGCTGACGCGGCAACTGCCCTGAGAGCACCAGATGAGCCATCGTATCGCAAATAACGCGAGTCGCCATTAGCGCGGTCATATCGCTCACGTCATAGGGTGGCGAGACTTCGACCACTTCTATGCCGCAAACAGGTACTCTCTCCACAATTTTTCCTAACAGATATAGTGCTTCGCGAGGGAGCAGTCCACCCGGTTCTGGCCAGCCTGTTCCTGGCACAAATCCAGCGTCAATACAGTCAATATCAAAGCTAATCCACACGCAGTCAGTGCCGTCAGTTGCCCGTTCTACCGCAAAATCTACTGCCGCATCTAGGCCCATATCCACAATATCGGTCACGGTCAAGATATTAGTGGCTCGCTCTCGGCACACCTTCACGCCTGGGCGAGGCACTTGCCAGCCGCCAATCCCCAGCTGCACCAAATTTTTGGCAGGTGCATTGGCCATATTGGTAGCGTGGAACCAAGGGCAGGTGTGCATCCGTTCGTCTAAATCGGTTTCTTGAGTATCGACGTGGCGATCAAAGTGGATGATGCCAACTTTTTTATCACCCAGGTGCCGACAGATGCCTCGAACTGTAGGGAAGCCGATTGAATGGTCTCCGCCTAATAGAATTGGCAGCGCTCCGGATTGAAAAACATGGGCAACCCCTTTTGAGATCTGGTCAAAAGATTTTTCGTTATTAGCGGGAATGGTGAAAATGTCGCCGACATCGCAGAGCTTAATCTGTTCTCTAAGATCAACGCCTAGCTCAAAGTTATAGGGGGTATACAGGGCCGAAATTTTGCGAATGCCTTGAGGACCGAAGCGCGTGCCGGGGCGATAGGTCGTGCCAGAGTCATGCGGTACACCCACAATTGCAACGTCGTAGTCGCCGACTAAGCGGACATCTTCTACGTAGGGGGCTTTCATAAAGGTATTGATGCCCGCGTAGTGCGGCAGCTCTCCTCTAGAAAAGGTGGAGATAGTGCGATCGCGAATACTTTGCGCTGCCTCCAATCCATAGGTCAACCCTTGATCTACCTCCTGCTGCCATCCGGTCAGGGGTAGGTGAGACTCACGCTCTAGCGCTCGCTGCGCTTCAGAAAGGTCATCTGAATTCTGAAAGGCAGAATCACTCGAAGGGGTAGATGTCATGAGAAAGCCTCAAATATCAACAAGTAGAAACAAGATTAAACGAATCGTCAATTATTAAAGCGTAAGCCTGCGTCAGAAGACCGTCAAAATTTAAAGAACCATAAAAACAGAGATGGAAAAACATACGATAAAAGCCCGAGAGAAACGCTGAAGTGAATATCACTCCTATGATTTCTCCCGGGCTTTTATCCCGCCGTGTAAGCTAGCTTTTAGCGCTAGCTCGACCCCTCTCGGACCAGACACCAAGCTGCTTGAAGCTTGACCGGAACCCTAGAGGTCTTATTTTGTAATGAGATTAAATATAGAGCAATGCATTTTGATTGGTCAAGTCGCCGTCGGTGCAATTAGTTTTGTGGAGGGCGTGCGATCGCCTCCCGCTCAAATCCTGATGCCCGAACTATGCCCGAACATAGCGTCATCTTGGCAAATCATGCAAAAGAGTCCAGTCCGTATCGGGCGACACTTTTACACAGCCAATAAGGCTAAGCCACTAATCCGATGGCTTTGGCCTCCTGCTGATTTTGCTGAATCAGCGCTTCGGTATGTCAAACAAATTTGTCTTACTATTTCTCGCAACTTTCTTTTCCGCGACGTTAACTAACAGTCTATAAACACGCCTTCACAAGTTCCTCACACTTCCAATCTATGTTTGATAGTTAAGTACGTAGAGAACCAATACGCTAAGCAATGTGCTAAAGAGGCAATTACGGAAGAGGCAATTACGGAAAAGGCAAGTAAATAGAGTGGGCTATTAAGCCCATGCGTTTATGGAGAATATTACTATGTTCAACAAAATTTTAGTGGCGCTTGACACTGCAGAATCCTGCAGTCCATTGTTTGAAAAGGCTATGATGCTTGCTCAAGTCACTGCCTCCGATCTTATTCTACTAGGTGTTTTAGTGCCAGGTGGGGACGGTGCGCTACCTCTATCGTCCTTCCCGGAGATGACAGGCTATCCGCTCATGAATACAGATTCTACTCTACAGCTTTATCAGGAACACTTCGAAGCTCGTAGGGCCGAATCGCTGGCTACCCTCAGCCGTTATCTAGACAGTGCGATCGCCGCAGGCGTACAAGCCGAACTCAGGCAAGAGCTGGGCGATCCTGGCCAAGTGATTTGCAATGTGGCTGAAGCGAAAAACGCTGAGCTAATTATCGTCGGAAGCCATGGACGTAGAGGGCTTGATGAGTTTTTGGTAGGAAGCGTCAGCAGCTATGTAATGCACCATGCACCTTGCTCTGTGCTAGTTGATCGAGATGCCGTTACCCAGAAAAAGCGCACGCAGAAAAAAGCATACGCAGAGCAGAGAAAAAGAGGAGCAATGATGCCTAAAAACAACTAGTCAGGAGATAAAAAGCTCGACTACGAGATTATTCGATCATAGGAAAGAAGTTGAAAAAATACAAATGGAGAATCGCTAACCATGTCTAAAGAAAGTGTTCTGAACTTTTTGACAGATGCAGCTGAGAATGAACCTCTCAAGTCGCGGCTGGAGACAGCATCAAATTCCGAAGAAATGGTTGATGTGGCGAACGAGGCCGGGTACGATTTCTCTGCTCAGCACGTCGATGAGGCCCTGAGCGAGCTAAAGAAACAGCCAGGCTTTTTTGTTGCTTTGGCCGAAGCAGCGCTGCGACTGTTCAGCCCGCATGATGATGACTATCCAGCTACTGGCGCTCAGCCATTCAGCGGTGAAAGCGCTAGAAAATAGTAAGCAAAAGAGAGCCCAATTATCCCCGCGCTACGAGGTCACGTCAATGAGAACCAACCTAGGAGAACCAACCTAGGAGAACCAACCTAGGAGAACCAATCTAGAGAATACGATTGAACGCTTCTCGTATTCTCTCTAAAAAGTGACTGTGCCTGTTGCAAAAGGGCTCGGTGGAGGTCTCAAGAATCTCAAACTAATATCTTAATTTTCAAAATATGTATCGCCCCGAGGCGTTTAGGCTGTCTGTTTTTGGTCGCTTTGATGCTTTTGGATTAGAAAATGTCGGTAAATAGAAAACAAGCTTTAAAATTAGGAGAGCTGGGAATGATGGCTCAGGAAAATCAAAACCGCTCGTTCTTGTCCATCCTTTGAAATCGGCTAAAACGTTCCCTAGCACAGGAATGCCACCCAAAAACGCCTGCTTCGAGAAGGACCTGTCAGGTTGATTTCTTAGAGCGCTGTTTGGCTGAAGATTGTCTGGTTGAAAAGACCCGAAAGCAGCTAGAACTTCAGTGGTTAGAAATCCCTTATTAGAACTGACTCGTTCCATTTATTCAACCACTACACCTCAACCACTACACCTCAACCACTGCACCACTCGTCGTACTCGCGATTTTCAAAGTCCTCTGAATAGTCCTCCCAGAACTGTTCAGAAGCTGTTTGATGAAGCGGCTGGAACTGCTGGTGGGCTAGCTCTGCCTGCAATACATCTACGGCGGCCCAGGCTTCAGCGCAGGCTTCTGAGCTGGGCCCGTTATCTTCACAGATCTGACGGGCCTTTTCGCTCAGTGCTCGAATGTCGTCAGCTAGTTCTAGCACCTGCGGTTTTTCTGTGGCGCGACTATGCTGCAAGATATCTGAAACTGATACAATCCCTAGAAGTCCAGATTGAATGACTGGCGCACTGTGCAGATGAGCCTGCGTCAGCAACCGCGCTGCATACTCAACCCTCAAGTTGGGATTAAGAACAATACAGGGCTTGGTCATAATCTCGTATACCCGCATTTGCTGAGGATCGCGGCCAAAGGCAATCACTTTGCCCACAATGTCACTTGTCGTCACAATTCCATAGGCATCGGAGGAGTTTACCGGCTGTACAATCAGAGCCTGAACATTTCGCTGATTCATCAGCGCGATCGCGTCTGCGACTAGGGCAGAATTCCGGATGGTCATGACTTCGCGGGTCATGATATCGGCGACTTTCATCATCAACATCTCTTTTGATTGATTTATACAGAAAATTAGATGAGCGCCAGCTACAAACCTGCAAGAGACGAGCATGTTCTCTTCTGCAAGATTACAGCACATGCTCGGCCAGGGACAACCTATCACAGCTCAAATGCAACAATATGATGCATTCTGACTCAAATCACACAAATCAAACATTTGACGAAACATCTCCGTGGCACTTTATAGGTAGCTTTGTAAATATGTAATTTAAGGCATCAAAAACTGTGACCCACATGCTTTCTCTGCTGAAATCCGAATTGTCTGCGCTAGGGCCACTTCCCATGCTCTGCTACTACATTAATGACACGGAGAGCATTCAAACTGTTCGAGTTATGCACAGAACGGCATGTCACCTAGAACGCATCGTCTCCACAGAAGAGCGTATTTTGTTTGAGGCATTTCCAGAGTCTCGTTTGGAAATGCATTCTAACGGGTCTAAACTGGACGAAATTGATTGTAAGCTGCTTCAGATCAACGAAATAGAAGAATTTGGTCGCAACAATGACGCAGCTACCGAATACCTACTCGAAGAGAAGGCTCTGCCTACGTACGCTGGCGCGCCACTTAGCCCTCAGCTCACAACGGCTGTAGCCGATATCGTTCGCGACTGGGAATGGGATTCAAGTGCAGCGCCGATAGAGAGAACTGCATTTCATCTGAAGGGAAGAACGCACCTTGGGAGCGCGGTAAACCATGGGGGTTTGACTTGAAAGCGCAACTGGCGGCAGAGCGAGAGACTACATAGCATCAAATCTACAAGCAGCTGTCAACAACATGCGCCAGATCATCAACGAGAACCGGCCTGAATAATAGAAGAGTTTAGAATTAATGTGCGAATTCAATTCGCCGCATCTAAAAGCCCATTTCTTCTCTAACTTTTTTCAGCGCCTGGCGCTCCAACAGAAATCCAGCTCGATAGCGATCGCTGTAATATCTCGCCGCTCCCCGAAACCCCAGCATCGGATTCCCTTCTGCCGGGAGCTGCCACCAGCCGAAGGCCACCCCTGGGCTAGCAATGTTCAACATAATTTTAGTAGTGGTCTCTAGCATGTCGCTTGCCTAGCTCTCTACTGACAATGGCCGCATGACAGGTTCGACCGCCGTAGTCGGTGACGATTATGACTGACTTTGCGCTTGGGTTAGGTCACTCTCACTTTTCTCGGGTTTCAGTAGAGGGAACGCGATCGCATCCCTGATACTCGCCGCATCCGTCAGCACCATCACCAGCCGATCAATCCCAATGCCCATCCCTACCGTTGGCGGCATTCCATACTCCAGCGCCGTGATAAAGTCCTCATCCACGCTATGAGCCTCCAAATCCCCCGCTTCCTTCTTCGCTGCCTGCAATTCCAGCGCTCCCTTTGATCCACCGGATCGGTCAGCTCCGAGAAACCATTCGCCGTCTCTCTACCAACAATGAACAATTCAAACCGCTCTACTAGCCCCGGCTTACTACGATGCGGCTTCGACAGCGGCGAGATCTCCACCGGATAATCCATTACAAACGTCGGCTGCATCAGCGTCGATTCCACCTTTTGCTCAAACGCTTCATTCAACACGTGGCCAATACTCTCACAAGCATCCACTTCACCCACGCCTGCTGCCTTCGCCGCCTGCCTAGCCTCGGCCAAATCTTCAAACTGACTAAAATCAACGCCTGTTTTTGCTTTGACCGCCTCGTGCATCGTCACTCTTGCCCAGGGTCGCGCAAAGCTAATCTCTTCGCCCTGATAGGTCACAGTTTCGCTACCGGTCACCTCTTTGGCAATCTGTTCGATCATGTTCTCCGTCAGCGCCATCATGTCTTCATAGTCGCCATACGCCTGATACATTTCAATGGTGGTAAATTCTGGATTGTGCCGGGTAGAAATGCCCTCATTGCGAAACACCCGGCCTAATTCAAACACTTTCTCGAAGCCGCCCACCACCATTCTCTTCAGGTGCAGCTCTGTTGCAATTCGCAAATACAGCTTCATGTCCAAAGTATTGTGATAAGTCACAAAAGGCCGCGCCTCAGCGCCACCCGGCTCTGACTGCAAAACCGGCGTTTCCACTTCTAAATAGCCCAGCTCGTCTAGATGCCGACGAATCGCCGCCGTAATTTTCGCCCGCTTGCGAAACGTGTCCCGCACTTCTGGATTGACAATTAGATCCACGTAGCGCTGCCGATAGCGCTTGGCCACATCGGTCAGCCCATGAAACTTATCAGGCAAAGGCAGCAAAGATTTAGTCAGCATCGCATACTGCTTTACCTTTACCGACAGCTCCCCTTTGTCAGTGCGCTTGATCGTGCCGCGTGCGCCGAGGATATCACCCGCATCAGTCAGCTGCTTGAGGTGGTTAAAAGCCTGCGCGTCGGCTTCGCCCATTTCAGCCTGAATAGTCTTTTTCTCTAAATAGAGCTGAATGGTGCCGGTTTGGTCTTGCAAGGTGAAAAAAGCGAGCTTGCCGAAAACACGCCTTGCCATGATTCGCCCAGCGATGGAAACTTCAAAGTCTGCTTCTGCGCCCGCCTCTAGGTCTGCGAACTTAGCTTGCAGCGTTGCGATCGGGTGAGTAATTTCCCAGCTGTAGGCATAGGGCTGTTGGCCAGCTTGTTTTAGGTCCTCTACCTTCTGCAAGCGAGTCGCTCGGATACTTTCTAATCCAGAGTCGCTGCTGTCGTTAGGCCCGTTATTGGGTGCTGGTGCGTTAGAGGGCTGATTGGAGGCCATTGGCTAAGAACGGTTTGTTTGCAAGCCTCATTGTATCGGCAATTGCCTTACTCAGTTTCGCGTAGCACGCCGTTCAAGAAAATATCGGCTAGGGTTTCGGCCATTTCTTTCATGTCCTGGGGAGAGCCGCCGTCGGCTGATAGGGTGGTCTGGCTGAAGCCGGAGACAGTGAACATGCCTAGAAAAATGCGGGCGACAATCTTAGGATTCATTTTGCGATATTCGCCTCTGTCCATCGCGGTCTGAAAGAAAGCTTCGGCCACGTCGGTCATTTTATCGATCACGTCTGCTTGGATGCGATCGCGCAATTCAGGATGAAACTGCGCTTCCATAAAGCACACCCGCAGCATATCCGCGTTCGAATTTAGGCTCAACATCCGCTTACGCATCACCTGCGCCACCGCCTTGTAGCTGGCCATTTCACTCAGCTCCGTCAGCAAATCGGTCAAGATCTCCATCCAGCCCCGAGTCGCCACCTCTACTAAAATCGCTTTCTTATTTTCAAAATGACGAAACAGCGTGCCTTCCGCTACGCCTGCCGCCTGCGCCAGGTCTTTGGTCGTCGTACCGCCGTAGCCCTTACGCGCAAACAGCTTTTGAGCCGCCTTTAGAATCCGTTCTTGAGTGTCGTCTTCCGTGGGGGCTAGGTTGCGTTTGTAAAGCTGCATTGACGTAGGGCCTGTGGTTGATTGAGAGACTGTTGTGCGGCGCGATCGCCTATGGAGTATTTTTAGCCGCCGATAATTAATAAACCGCTTTTTCACAAAACAATTTACAGAACAACACACTAGTTATTAGTTATGCTCAGCTTATGTCTGTAGCGGGTTTAGCCTCGCGAGTTCAGTGCCATGAGTTTGATTGTCCTATTACTGACGATGTCTGTTGCACTGTGGTTCTCTGTGTTTCTGGATGCTTTTCCCGGCCTGCTGTGGGGATGGATTCATTGGCCGCAGTGGTTAGCCTGGATAGTGCTACTCTCTCTTTTGGCCTGGTGCATGGAAGACCAATGATAAAGCCGGACATTTGGTCCTATAGCCTATAAATGTACCAATGAATACATACAAATGGCTTAAAAACAGAATAAAACTTGTTTAGCGAAACTCGCCTACGTGGCTTTTGCAGGAAGACTCACCTGTGTGACTTTTAGCTTGAACGGACTCAATACTGTAACTTAGGGACTCTATTGGCAGCGTCTTGTGGTTCAGTTCTACTCGTTTGCGCAAAGGACTTTTTATGTGGAAAGGTTATTTACAACAGGCTCAGCAGACTACTATCTCGACAGAGACTGTATCGACAGAGACCGTATCGGCTGAATTCGACTGGCAGCAGTTGAGCCAGCTAGCAGGAGGCGATCCTGATTTTGAAGCGGAGCTGCTAGCTATGTTTTTAGGTGATGCAGAAGAAAGTTTGCGGCAGTTGGAGTATGCGATCGCCACCAAAAGCATCAAAAATATCGAAAGCCTCGCCCATTCACTCAGAGGAGCAAGTGCCAACGTTGGCGCTTGTGCCCTAGCAACCGTCGCCTCTCAGCTAGAGCAAACTGCCCGGAAAGGCAAAATGACAGATGCTTGCAAGCTCTTGCGACAGCTCAATATTCACCGCCAGAGAATTCAAATTCAGCTACAGCGCTAAAACATCAGGGCTTGTATGGAATCGGTATAAGCTGTAACAATTAGAGTGGTTCATTAGAACAACCGGCCAAAAAATCAGCCCGCAGACAAGCGCTGTAGGGGAACTGTCGGTTCAGCCTGACGTTTGGAGCAGCATCAGTATGAAAAGAGTTGAGGCAATCGTTCGCCCCGAGAAGCTACAAGATGTAAAGATTGCGCTAGTAGAAATCGGCGCTACCGGCATGACGCTAGAAGACGTGCGAGGATTTGGTCGACAAAAAGGACAGACCAGCACCTATCGAGGCATCTCTTACACCGTAGAGTTTTTGACGAAGAAGCGTCTGATTTTGGTAATCCCAGATCAACTGCTGACTCAGGTAATCGAGACCGTCTCGTCAGCGGCTGCAACAGGGACGATTGGCGACGGTAAGATTTTTGTTTCTCAAGTAGAAGAGGCGATTCGGATTCGGACCGGAGAGAAGGGTGAGATCGCGCTGTAAGCGTTTTTCACTTCGGCTAACGTTGTCTAGGCAGATCGTTGTCTAGGCAGATCGTCAACGCGAGTGCTATCAAAGCAACTGCTGCAGCCAAAAGCAGACGGCTGCTGTGCCCAGCGGCACGCTGAGGTTGTCGAGGCCGTACTTAGAAACAGATTCTAGGACAGTCGCGACGATCGCAGCGATCGCTGCGCCGAGCCAAGTCGCCAGGACGGGGCCTTGAACAGCCCAAAGTACGCTCATGGCGACAGCATAGCTAACCAGCATCATCGTCACAGAACCCTCCCAACTTTTCTTCTCCCCCCAAATTTGATAAGGGTGTGCGCCAAATCGCTGACCGACTAGCGCCGCTAGCCCGTCTCCCCAGGTCATCGTCAAAATTCCAATCACAGCATACTGAGGCTGATGCACTGGCCAAAACCAGATCATCGAAACGCCAATACTGAGCGCATAGAAAAAAGTGCCCAGGCTCTTGCGACCGACGCCGTTGATCCCCGGCAATATCGGCAGGCGATAGGACAGCAGCGCCGCCCCGCTGAATACTACAGAGGCCACCACGCCTAGCCAAGCAGGGACCGCCAGCCACCAAGCAAGCAAAATCACCTGCCCAGCGCCAATATGGACAATCTTGCGAGTGATTTCTGGGCCGTATCCCGCTCGCCGTGCGCCTTCTGACAGCCCCCCAACAATCCCGAGCCAGGCCAGCACCACTATGCAATCAAAAAATAAAGGAGGCACGGCTCATCAGGCAAAGAAACACGCATTAGTAGCAGCATAGGGTATCGCCCAAACGCTTTGGCTGCTATCTTGATGTAGAAATTACTATCTCAACTAACTATAGAGTACGCATGGGCAAACCCTATCAGCGAGTACTGTTAAAGCTCAGCGGCGAGGCTCTCATGGGAGAATTGGCCTATGGCATTGACCCGGCAATTGTCGACGCGATCGCCCAAGAAATCTCAGGCGTCGTCGCCGAAGGCATTCAGCTAGCCATCGTCGTCGGCGGCGGCAATATCTTTAGAGGGGTCAAAGGCTCTTCGGCAGGTATGGATAGGGCCACTGCCGACTACATCGGCATGATCGCCACCATCATGAACGCCATGACCCTACAAGACGCCCTAGAGCGAATCGACGTTCCCACTCGCGTCCAGACCGCTATCTCAATGCAAGAGCTAGCCGAACCCTACATCCGCCGCCGCGCCATCCGCCATTTGGAAAAAAATCGAGTCGTCATCTTTGGCGGCGGCTCTGGCAATCCCTTCTTTACCACCGACACCACAGCCGCTCTCAGGGCCGCCGAAATCAGCGCCGAAGTCCTCTTCAAAGCGACCAAAGTAGACGGCGTCTACGACAGCGATCCAACCACCAATCCCAACGCCAAACAGTACAAATCGCTGACCTATAGTCATGTCTTGGCAAAAGATCTTAAGGTAATGGATGGCACGGCGATTGCGCTGTGTAAAGATAACAATATCCCCATCAGGGTGTTTAACCTCTCGGTCAGGGGGAATATCAACCGCGCTCTGATGGGCGAAGCTATTGGAACAATTGTGGGAGAGTCCTGTGAAATTAACTGATCTCAGCGAAGTCGAATCTTCAATGCAGAAGGCCGTCGAATCGACCAAACGCTCTTTCAACACGATTCGCACAGGTCGAGCTAGCGCCTCGTTGCTAGATCGAATTATGGTCGACTATTACGGCAGCCCGACCAGCCTCAAGTCACTGGCCAATATCACCACGCCTGATGCTAGTACCCTGATGATTCAAGCCTTTGATCCTAGCTCTGTACAGCTAATTTCAAAGGCTATTTCGATGTCGGATGTGGGCCTAGTTCCCAATACCGATGGATCGCTGATCCGGCTAAATATTCCACCGCTGACCACCGAGCGTCGTCAGGAATTTGCCAAGATGGCTGGCAGGTACGCTGAAGAAGGACGAGTTTCTGTGCGCAATGTGCGACGTGATGGTATTGACTTTGCCAAAGCGCAGGAAAAAGACGGCGATATCTCTGAAGACGAGTCACGCGATATGCAAGACGACGTGCAGAAGCTCACCGATAAGTACATCAAGCAAATTGACGAGGCTTTAGCCGACAAGGAAAAAGCAATCCAGACGGTTTAATCCCACACTTTGTGCATCTATGTTCGATTGCATTATCGTCGGTGCGGGCCCGGCGGGCAGCTCGGCTGCGTATCATTTAGCAAAAGCCGGATGCTCTGTGCTTCTGCTAGAAAAAGCAGCGCTGCCAAGGTATAAAGCCTGCACGGGAGCGGTATCGCCTAGCGTGGCAGACTGGTTTGATTTTGATTTTGCACCTGCGATTGACAGCGAGATTCGACGGGTGCGCTATACCTGGAAGCTGGGCGATGCTATAGAGGCTGAGCTAGAGACAGCGCCCATCTGGAGCGTGCGCAGAGAGATTTTTGATCAGTTTCTAGTGGATCAGGCGCAGCTGGCTGGTGCTAAAGTCCAAGATCAGACAGCGGTCACTAGCGTTGCCTTTAAAGGTGACTGTTGGCAGGTATCTATCGCCGATGGAACTGCCGTCAGCCAGTTGAGCGGGCGCTACCTGATTGCGGCAGATGGTGCGAAGGGACCGGTGGCTGGCTGGCTAGGCTTTAGAAAGCATACGCTGCGAGAAGCCGGTGTGCTGGAAATTGACACGGCAGCACCGGTAGAGCAGGGCGCGTTCAGCTTTGAGTTTGGCCTGGCTAAGAATGGCTGTCTGTGGAGCTTTCCTAAGCAAGCTGGCTATTCGCTAGGAGTCAGTAGCTTTATTGGCAGTTCGATCAAAGATCCTGAGAGGCTGCTGAGCCAGTATGCGCCTGCTTTTGGAGTGAGCGCAGAGCAAGGTAGTTTCTATACGCATCCTCTAAAGCTGTGGGATGGCAACTACCCGCTGCACACAGACCGGGCACTGATCGTGGGTGAAGCGGCAGCAATTGTCGATCCGCTGACGGCAGAGGGAATTCGTCCGGCGATGTATAGCGCGATGCTAGCGGCGCAGGCTGTAAGGGCAGCGCTGAAGGGAGATGAGCGTGCGATCGCGAACTACACCAAACTCATCCACGAAAGCTGGGGAGCCGACATGCAGTGGGCTCAGCGAATTGCCGCCGTATTCTTCCGCCTACCAAACATTGGCTACCAGGTCGGTATCAAGCGCCCGACTTCAACCAAGCGACTAGGCCAAATTCTGGCAGGTGAGATCAGCTATGCCGATATTGCCAACCGGGTGATCAAGCGAATTGGTACGAGCCTGATTCCTGGGATAGGCGGCTAGCATTTTGTCAGCGCTAAGCCGGTCCCATGTCCGAGACTGGCTGATTGATACTAGCAACCGTTGGCTCGATGATTAGATCCTCAACGCCTGTAAGGGTAATCCCCGCCTCCTCACCGGCCTGGATCAGCGCCTGACGGAATGTGCTGACATCTTCGCCATAGCCACAGAGTCGAGCGGCGACATCTGCACCCTCGGGTGCGTTTGCCTTGGCACAGTCGATCAGGGTCAACCCTGTGAGCGGTTTGTTAGCAGCCATGAAAGAATACTCCGTGCGGATTGATAGAAAAACAACTCAGGTCAGCATAGCGGAATAGGAGAGCAATTGCCTGTGCCCGGCGAAAGAACGCAATGAATGAGACACTTTAGGCCCGTTACCTCCCCAGCTAGTGATTCGTAAGCCAAATGAGCTAGCGTTTTCGCTGGAGTTTCGACATCGGACGGGAGAAACGCTGAGACGGGAGAAACGCTGATTAGCGATGTGGTGATCGATTCGACCCGCACGAGCATTGTGCAGCTAGGTCAAGACTATCTGCGGCGCGATCGCTCTGGAGCCTAGGGAGCGCGATCGCAGCTCAACATCGGCACCAGGCTGCTAAATGCCACCGATCGAGAAGGGCAAGCCGACTGCCAGTTCATCAGCTTGGAACGATGGCGACAACACCAACAGCCGGAATTTTCTGCTGGGAACAGGCGTGGGTCTAATTGCCAATATTATTGATATACGTAGAAGCGCGAGTAGATGTGGGTATCCCCTCAGCCAGGCTGAATGAAGCAGGCGACAGCAATCAAGACGTTTTCCTATATTTCAATCTAGGCTATCGCTTTTAGCAGATAGACAATTTGCACTTGAGAGTATAAACATACAGAGTCTAGCTATAGGATTTACCCTATCATTGGCTCTTCGGTATTTTCTCAAACAACACTCTCACTTCCTTTTCACCTATACTTTTTTCGACTAACGAAAGCCAATACTTTACTATGGAAAATTTGAAAGTTGTTGTAGTCGGTGCGGGAATGGGTGGTCTGACAACTGCGATCGCAATGCAAAGGGCTGGCTACGACGTGGAAATCTATGACCGGGTGAAGGAGCTACGTCCAGCAGGTGCGGGCATTTCACTGTGGTCTAATGGCGTCAAAGTGCTGAATCGTCTAGGGCTAGGCCCAGAAATTGCCAAGATTGGCGGGCCGATGCAGCAGATGGCCTACTACGCCAAATCGGGTGAGCTGCTGACCAGGTTTAGCCTGTCGCCGCTGATCGAAGAGGTGGGACAGCCGCCATATCCAGTGTCTAGAACAGACTTACAGCAGATGCTCCTAGAAGCCGTGGGTCAAGAAAACGTGCAGCTAGACAGGCGCTGCATCGGGGTCGAACAGACAGAGACGAAGGCAACAGCTATCTTTGAAGACGGTCACCGGGCAAGCGCCGATTTGGTAGTGGGCGCGGATGGAACGCATTCTATTATCCGGGCTCATGTATTAGGCCAAAAGCTAGAGCGCAGATACGTGGGCTATGTGAATTGGAACGGGCTGGTGCCTGCGAGCGAGGAATTAGCACCTCTCGATAGCTGGGATATCTATGTGGGAGACGGTCAGCGGGCTTCTTTGATGCCAGTGGGAGGCGATCGCTTCTATTTCTTCTTCGATGTGCCGCTGCCAAAGGGCACAGAGCGAAATGCTGAACGCTTCAAGCAAGAACTTTCTGAACATTTCAAAGGCTGGGCCGAGCCGGTACAAAACCTGATTCAACAGATCGATCCCGAGAAAACGAATCGGGTAGAAATTCACGATATAGAGCCTTTAGAAACATTGGCAAAAGGACGAATAGCACTAATTGGCGATGCGGCGCACAGCACTTCGCCAGATCTAGGTCAAGGCGGCTGTCAGGCAATGGAAGATGCCTGGGCGCTGGCGAACTGTTTGGTGACGACTAATCTGGGCGTAGAAGATGCGCTGACTCGCTATGAAGCTCGCCGAAAAGAGAGAGTTGCAGATATTGTGTTAGGAGCACGGAAGCGCTCGAATATGACCCATGCCAAAGAGCCGGAGAAAACAGAGCAGTGGTACGCCGAACTAGCGACAGAAGATGGTCAGAATATTATGGATGCGATTTCTAGAACCATCTTAGCGGGACCAATGGGATAGGAAAGCACTATGAAAGGCAAGCTCACCACTCATGTTCTAGATACCGCAAACGGCGCTCCAGCGGCGGGTATGACGATAGAACTGTGGAAATTAGGAGACCAGGGATACGCGAAAGTTTCTAGCCAAATCACGAACGCAGACGGTCGTACAGAGAGTCCGCTGCTGATGGCCGAAACGATGGCGGTCGGTAGCTATGAGCTGTTGTTTATGGCCGGGGAGTATTTTTCTCAAAAAACGAACGCCTTGCCCAGTCCTCCTTTTCTAGATGTGATCCCGATTCGGTTTGGAATCGCAGATGACACAGTTCATTACCATGTGCCGCTGCTGGCATCACCCTGGTCATACAGTACGTATCGGGGAAGTTAGAAGGCGGCGAGGGGTAGGCAGGTAGAGCATGAGGAGATAGAGAAGGGGAAAGCATCTAATCTTCTCATGCATCAGATAACGGCTGTTTTTGGTATATTCCGATACAGTTTCCTATTATCAAGGTGTAAGCAATCAGACTTCTTCAGGAACCTTTACACCATGAAACAATCTCTTACTAAAAAGCAGAAAGCTAATTGTTGGACTGCTGCTCGGCTTGTGCATCTTTCAGAGAGCTTCGATCAGTCTTATGGAACAGATGAAATCGCTAGAGGACAAAAGGTAAATAGCACCGGCTGGCGCTATCAGCAGCTGTTGGATATGTCAGCAGCGAAGGCACAGCTTTTCATCTAAGGTCTATGCCAGCTTTGATTAACTCCAGCGGTGCTGTCTGGCTTCGTAGACTATTTCCTGCGCCTCTTCGAGTGAGATGTTGTAGCGATCGCGCAGCAGGTGAGGAATGCGATCGCAGTCTCGATTGGGGTCTACGTCGGGCTGTTGACCATAAGCCGGTAGCGCGACGTTACATAAAATTGGCGAAGGGCTTGCCTTTAGCTGAAAGGGTTCAAGGTTTAGAACATCCCGTGAGTTTATAAAAAATAGCAAAGCGCCGCTGAGGTTGGCATCGCTGAAGTTTGCCCCGTGAAGGAAGGTGCATTTGAGATCGGCACCGCTGAGGTTAGCATGTCTGAGATCGGCATTGCTGAGGTTGGCACTGATCAGATCAGCGCCGCTGAGGTTGGCATATCTGAGTTCAGCACGTTTGAGATCAGCGCCGCTAAGGTTGGCATTAATTAGGTCAGCGCCGTTGAGATTGGCACCACTGAGGTTGGCGCTGCTGAGATTGGCACCACTGAGGTTGGCGCTGCTGAGGTCGACACCGCTGAAGTCAGCGCCGCCGAGGTTAGCACCGCTGAGATCGACACCAATGAGGTTGGCTGCTGCGTTTCTATTGGCAGACCGAAAAGCGAGAAGTAGGAAGAGTCCGCCTGCAACTGTTGCGATCGCGCCCACATACCACCACACTATCCAAAGAAAGACTGTCGCTGCGATCGCTCCAATCATCCACCACTTGCTAATTTTTGCCTTTGACGGTCTCTGCTTAAACTTTTCCAGCATACTTGAGGCTTCCTTAAGGCTGAGCCTATTATCGCGTTTTCAACTCAGGGATGACCTAAACATTTAGGCGTACTTAGGCTTATGCACTCTACGCACGCTTACTTGACGCCAGTCAAAAATCAGCTTATCTTCAATAACTATGGCTGTGATGCCGATCGCAGTCGCTTTCAGAACTCAATTCTACTTAGCACAGCCAGCAGGTGTAGAAGCACCCACTGACTGCTAACCCTCAAGGATTCAACAGCAATCCCGGACGGCTAAGGTCAACTGTACCTTAGCCACCCCGACTTGCACTACATCGACTTGCGGGGTGGCTAGGCAGTTTTGGGTTCTGGTTTCCTCAAACCCAACCCTCGGAGACCAGATCTCATGTTTATTCCTTCCATGCAGGGCGCAGCCGCGTCCACAGATTCTGTTGTAGATTCTTCTGCTTCTAGCTCATCTGCGTCAGACTTGCCTACCGTCAATCTGTCATCGACAGACGCCTTCTCACCACCGCCAAGCAATTTCAACAGCGAAAACGGCGGGCGCGAAACGGTGCATCATATGCTGTTTGGCTCGCTATCGTCTATCCGCTTTACCATATGCCTGCTGCACCAGCGAGGCTACGCTGAACCGAACGATTGGAGCCAGCCTATTTCTACGGGCAGACCCAATGAGATGATGGCGATATTAACCAAGCGAATCAGACTGTGATGCTTTAGAGATTTAGCGTCACATTTAGCGTCACATATAGCTTTCCGCGCTTTGCTTCCTACACTACAAAAGGCTACACTCCTTGTTCTATAGCGCAAAGCGCCATAGCAAAGTGCAAATGCATCCGCGCTTTGCTATAAAAGGTGTATTTAGTCCAAGTAGGAAACCAAAGGTTAAACGGATGCCAAGTCGTGAAGTAAGAGACATTTCCGGTGACTTCCAGGTTAATCAAAGAATATGAATAGGGACGATTTTCTGAAGAAGAGACTATAGCCCTGTCGGGCATGGCTTCGCTAGCGACAATGCAAAATAATCTAAGGGGCAGCTTTTGTGAATATGCGAATTTCGCGATCGCCCACAACTGCTATAGAGTCTCCATCGCCGCTAAAGACGCCGGTCTTAAGATTTATCGACCATCCATCCAGGTTTCTTTGAAATTCTCCCGTTTGAATGTTGCCAAAGCAGTCTCCCAGGTTGGGGTAAGTACCAACGAAGTAGGAAGTTCCGTCTGGGCTAGGAAGAACATCTCCTTCCTGAATACATTCCTCACTAGGGAACAACACATTGCTTTGAACTTGTTCGCCGGTTTGAGGATTCCAAGTGCCGTAATAGTTGCCACTTATGCTCAATAGATTACTGTTGGTAAAAGTCATTGCCTCAACCGAAGACGAAGAATCTTCCTCAGATGTAGACAGCGCCGTCAAGGGAACAAATCGGCTGTCGTTGTTCCGTCGCCATATAACTACAGTCGGAGGATTTATAGAACGCGGGAGAAGAACGCTAGGCGTAGCTAAAAGACTGCCGTCGGGACTTAAAACAGGTTTGACGTATAGTCCGTCTGCAAGCGGCATATCTATAGACTGTGCGACTTTCCCCGTTGCGATGTCCTGAAAGTTTAAACGGTTGTAAAGCGTGTCAGATTGATAGGTTTGAGTGTTTAGGCTATTTAGACTGACCTGAGTTATCACCTGTTGACTATCGGGACTAAAAACAACGTAGAGCACCTCGGGCGTTATCGGATAGTTTGTCTTAAGAATCTGGTCTTTAGGCGGGTTCAAAGACTTAGTTAGCAGCACTCTGCCATCTTCAATAGTCTGCACCGTTAGCTGTATCGCACCTGTTGATGGCGTTGTTTTGATAAATGCTATTTTAGTTCCGTCTTTGCTGATAGCGATCGCATTGAAGACACTATCTAGAGCCTCTGTGGTAACTGTTTTCAGTAACGAACCTGTTTGAGCATTCCATACCTGAATGTCTGGGCCGGGTTCACCAATGCTTTGACCGGTTATGGCCGCTAGTCGCTGACCATTCTCACTCAGGCTCACTTGATAGGCTTGGGCTGCAATTACTGTTGCTGGCATTATTTGCCAGCGTCTTTCCAGTTTCGTGGCAATCGGATCAACCCGACCCGCCTTGACTAAAGCTTGATAAACAAAGGCCGCCACTTCAGCTCGGCTCGCCGAACGATTGGGCGAAATTTGATCGGGCGCAGGATAGCTGACGATCAGATTCGCTTGGGCAGCAGCGGCGATGCTAGGTCGGGCGTATGCCGGAACGGTGTCAGCGTCTTTGTAGTTGGATAAAGATTGCGGGTTGCCAGCAGGATATTTCAAACCGTTGGCGAGTGAGATGAGTGTCTGTACTCGAACAATTCGATCGTTGGGTTTGAAGGTATTGTCGGGATAGCCCGAGAGAAATCCGCCAGAACGAGCTGCTGCAATAGCATCAGCGGCCCAGTAATTATCTGGAACATCGGTGAACGGTGGTTGAACCGTGATGGGCTGCGAAGAGAGAAGAAAAGCCCGATCTAAGATAGCTGCGAATTCGGCGCGAGTAACCGGGTCGTTGGGTTTGAAGGTGCGATCGCCAAAGCCGCTAACAATGTTGGACTTGGCCAGCGCTTCGATATAGTCGTGCGCCCAATGGTCTGCGGGTACATCGGCGAACGTTTGAGCAGGGGCTTGAGCATTGGCATAGCCTGCCCGATAAAGGAGTGCAAAACCTTCAGGCTGAAAAACTACAGGGGCTACAAACGAGAGGCCAAGCCCGGTCATCAAGCCTAGTGCTAAGCTAATTTTTGAAGTAAGAGACATTTGTCGCAGTCTTGCCATGGGCGTAATAGTGAAGGGCTAGCCGAACTTAGATGGCGCTAGAGACTTTTAGAGAATATGCGAATGTTCTCAGGATTAGCAACGCTAAATAGTCTCCATTACGGCTGAATACAGCCTCTGTATCTTGCTTGTCTCCCTCCCAGTTTTGGATTTCTCCGGTTTGAATATTGACCAAACGACTCCCGGCTACATCGCCGCGAACAAAGTAATACTCACCGTCTGGGCTGAGGCGAGTAAAGGCATCTGTGCGATCCGCAGGCACGGCTATGCTCATAGGCCCCATGCCGGTCTGAGGATTGAGCATGTCAAGCTGATTCCATCCGCCTATAGGCCCGCCTGTCAAAACGCTCAAGAATCCGCTATGGGTGAATACCGCGTCACCGAATGACTCTCCATTTGAGCCAGCGGGCGAGAGCATCCAGCCATAAGCCCGCTCGAAGCGACCACTGTCATCGCGCTGCCATAGGTTCATGAGTTTTTGAGGGAGTTCTGGCGTGGATAACCAAGAAGAAACATGAATAAGTGTCGTTAGGAATTGGCCATCGGCGCTGAGTGTAAGATCGCTAAGATTAAGCTTAGTGTTGGGATCTTGTTCGTAGTCACTGAGGTTTAAGGACTGTAAAGTGTCACCTGTAGCTGCATCATGAACAGAGATCTGAGCATTCTCTTGGCTTAAATTAGCCTGGGCTACAATCTGGCTATCATTTAGGCTAAAGGCTAGTTCAACTGAAGGCTCTACGATTCTATCGGTGTGTGGTGGCTGATCTTGGGCGCTGCCGAGTGACGTTTGCCAAAGGCGATCGCCCGTTTCAACAGACCATACCGATAGCTCAATCGTATTGTCCGGTGAGTTTTGGTCAACAGCGGCTACCTTTGTACCGTCCTGACTGATAGCTACGCTGTTAAAACGATTGTTGTCGGCTGGAATTTCTTTAAGCAGCACGCCCGTCTGAGCATTCCATACCTGAATCTTGTTGCCGCCGATAGGAATCGTCGCTATCTGCTGCCCGCTGTCACTAATGCTCATTTGTTCAGTAGCACTCGAAATGATTGCAACAGGTGCATTTTGCCATCGGCGTTCTGCCTCTACCGCCAAGGGTTCAGCTCTACCTTCGGTGACCAAAGCCTGATAGACATAGGCCGCCACATCCGCGCGGGTAGCCGGAATAAAGGGAGAAAGCTGCTGTGAATAGGGATAGTTAACCACAAGGTTAGCCTCGGTCGCAGCCGCGATGCTAGGACGGGCATAGGCTGCGATCGCATCTACATCTTCATAGACGGATAGAACAGATGGGCTAGCCGCTGTGTACTCTAATCCATTGGCTAGCGAGACAAGAACTTCCACTTTGGGGATGTTGATATTAGGTGCAAATCTGTTGCCTGGATAGCCCGCCAAAAAGCCCCCTGCACGAGCCGCATAAATATCGTCAGCGGCCCAATAGTCGGCAGGAACATCCACAAAAGTTTGAGCAGTGGTTGTCTGTTGCTGGAGAAAAGCCTGGTGTAAAATAGCTGCAAATTCGGCGCGAGTGATCGGATCGTTCGGCTTGAAGGTGCCGTCGTTAAAGCCGCTGACGATATTGAGCTGAGCGAGTCCTTCTATGTAGTCGGCGGCCCAGTAGTCAGCGGAAACATCGGAGAAGGTAACGCTTTGCGATTGGGCGTTGGCGTAGTCTGTCTGTTGAAAAAGAGTGGGCGCTGTGAAGGGAAGGCTCAATCCGGCCAGTAGCGCGCAGGTCAATTTAATGCTGAGTTTTGGAATGGAAGGCATCACTCGGTTCTCTTCCTGGTCGCTAAAGGTAGTTAAGTTACGACTCAGCTACTCTAGTCAGCTTTGCAGAAGACTGCCTGTATACGCTAGCCACATTCTGCAAGTGGTACAAAAAAGAAAATGCTTCTTCTTTATCAAGCTCGGCGCTAGCGCTTCTTCCGACCCCCTAAAAGACTAGCCTGCGGGAGAGGGGTGGGGTGAGGGCAGCGATGAGTAGGCAAACGGCCAAGCTATCTAACTCTCATTCCTTAGCGTTTCGAGCAGGGCGTAGACGGCAGGCGGCTGAAGCGTTTCGGTGGCGATCGCAACGCCAATCGTCCTTACTAAAGGCTTGGGCAAAGAAAAGACCTGAACTGACTTAGGAATAGGCTCAGCCGCCAGCCTGGGCAGTATGGTACCGCCAATTCCCTGTTCTACCAGACTGACAATAGCCGCGTCGGTTTCGACTTCATTAACGACATTTAGCCAGTGGCCCAAAGCGTTGATATGTTCGTAAACTGGGCGCATTGCCGGATAGTCCACTGGTGGCATAATCAGCGGCTGTTTGGATAGTTCGTCCCAGCTCAGCATATTGTTCTTAAGCTCGACTTCGGACGGCAGCAGCACCACAAATTCATCTTGTAGAAGCTCCCAGGCGCTCAGTCCTTTCCCGGCAGGCATGAGCACAATGCCAATATCTGCTCGGCCTTCTTTGAGGGCTTGTTCAACCGCTTTGTTGCTGTCGTGTTCGGTCAGGTTGAGAGTGATGCCCGGTAGCTTTTGATGAAAAGTTCTAAGGGCTTTGGGCAGGATGTGAGTAGAGATACTGCGAAAGCTGGCAATGCGAACCTGACCTTTTTCGAGCCCTTTGGCGATCGCCGCTTCTTGCAAAATTGCCGCCGTGCTGTTGGTAATCGTCTCGGCATGAGTAAGAATGCGATCGCCCGCTGGTGTCAGCGTGGCCCCATGTCGACCTCGGTTGAATAGAACAATACCCAGGTAGTCTTCTAGGGATGCGATCGCATGACTCACCGCCGACTGCGAAATCCCCAAACCCAGCGCCGCCTCGCTAAAATTTTCGTGCCTTGCAACCGCAACTAGAATCTGTAGCTGAGAGAGTTTGATTCTATTTTGAGCATTGCTTTTCATCCCGTCATTATAGCCAGCCTGTAAACGCATTAATCAACTGAATCCGCTCCCTGATTGAACCATACCCGCTAGAGTAGATAGAGGTATGATTCGGTGATTAGATGGCGGATGTATTGGTAATAGGCTCCGGGCCTGCGGGGCTGTTTCTAGCGACAGCGTTGGCGCAGCGAGGACTGCAAGTAGAGGGCCTGAGTCCAGTGAGACCAGAGGAGCCGTGGCCAAATACATACGGCATTTGGGCGGATGAGCTGGAATCGCTGGGCATGAGCGAGTTTTTGGAACATCGCTGGCAAAATACTGTGGCTCATATGGGTGAAAATACCATTTCGCTAAAGCGGGAATATGGGCTGATTAATTGCAAAAAACTTCAGGGACACTGGCTCGAGCAGAGCGCTCACCACGGTATCGTCTGGCATCAGGGCGAAGCGGCGACTGTGAGTCATGGCTCCAAGCGCTCAGAGGTGACCGATGAAAAGGGAACGACCTACAGTGCGCGGCTAGTAGTGGATACCAGCGGACACAAACCGGCTTTGATCAAGCGAGTTTCGACGACGAAGCCGGTGGCGTATCAGGCGGCGTATGGCATTGTAGGAAGATTTTCTGCGCCGCCCGTTGAACCAGGGCAGATGGTGCTGATGGACTATCGAGACGATTTCTTGCCTGCGCCTGAAAGACGACTGCCGCCGACGTTTTTGTATGCGATGGATCTCGGTGATGATGTCTATTTCGTAGAAGAGACTTCTCTGGCACATGCGCCGGGCATATCAATGGAGACGCTGAAGCGACGGCTGCATCAGCGACTGACCGATCGCGGTGTGAGAGTGACAGAGACCCACCATGTAGAACGCTGTTTATTTCCGATGAATATGCCGCTGCCCGATCTGACGCAGGCGGTGGTCGGCTTTGGCGGAGCGGCGAGTATGGTGCATCCGGCGACGGGCTATATGCAGGGAACCGTGCTGAGAAGAGGACCGGATCTGGCGCGGGCGATCGCACAGTCGCTGCACAATCACAGCACCGTTCCTGCCGAAGCTGCCCGCGCCGCCTGGGAGACCCTCTGGCCGGACGACAGGCTGCGCAAACACTATCTTTATACCTTCGGACTAGAAAACCTGATGGCGTTCAAAACCGCTGAGCTACAGCAGTTTTTTACAACCTTCTTTGAGCTAGAACAATCTCAGTGGGCAGGCTTTTTAGCAGATACCTCAACGCTACCAGAAATTGTCCAGGCGATGCTGGTTCTATTTGGCCGAACGTCGGGTCCTGTTCGATGGGGACTGTTCAGCTCTGTCTTTAGTCACGGAAATCTGTTGCGCCGGACAATCACAGCCTAACGACATGAAGACCTTGGCCTCGAACGAGATTAAACTATTTGATTTGCAGCTGCGTCTGTTGGACGATAGGGCGCTGTATCTACCGGAAGCAGAAGCTTTGCTAGTCTCGGACGTGCATTTGGGCAAAGCAGAAACCTTTCAATCTGCGGGTATTCCAATTGCCAGTCGGATGAATGAAGAGAACCTCTCAAGATTGCGATCGCTCTACAATCAGACACAGCCCAAAGATCTGTTCATCTTAGGCGACCTGTTTCATTCTAAACAATCTCTCGTTTCAGAAGTGCTAACCGGGTGGGAGACTTTTTTACAGGAAATTCCAGCTCGAGTCACTTTGATTGTGGGCAATCACGATAGAAGATTGGTCTCAGCGCTGCCGCCGATGGCAATGAACTGCCAGATAGACGCGGTTACAGTCGGACCGTTTTTACTCAGTCACGAGCCGGAAATTGGCCATAATGCGGCGCTGAATATCTGCGGCCATATTCATCCGGTGGTGAAATTGCGATCGCGTACCGACAGCCTTCGTCTCCCCTGCTTTTTTGTAGAACGCGACCAGCGGCGGCTAACGCTACCTTCTTTTGGTGAGTTCACGGGTGGCTACGAGGTGAATTTGATTCAAAACACCTGCGCCTATGTTGTTTGTGAGGGGGATGCGATCGCATTTAACGCACCCTCAAACCAAAGCAAATTTCGTTAGACAGCGTTAAGTAAAAGCCCCCCGCCTTTCAAATAAAAGTCAGAGGGCTTTATTCAGCGCGATTGCATTAGTATGAGCAAACTTTCAATCGGCCTTTTACAACAGGCAAAGAGTTACCACAGAGCGCGAGGGCTGTTGCTGTAAGCAGGACTAGCACTGGTAGTGGGCATCATGTTGCTGTCGTCCTCATTGTCCGCGACAGGAGAAGCGGGAGAGGTCTCAGCCGCAGCATCATCTCTAGTAACGCCCGTCATACCATCGGATTCTACGTTAACGACGCTACCGCCGCTGCTAGGCATCATGTCCTCGTCCGCCACAGGAGAAGCGGGAGAGGTCTCAGCCGCAGCATCATCTCTAGTAACGCCCGTCATACCATCGGATTCTACATTAACAACGCTACCGCCGCTGCTAGGCATCATGTCCTCGTCCGCGACAGGAGATGCAGGAGAGGTCTGAGCCGCAGCATCGTCCCTTGTAGTGTCTGTTTGCGCTGAAGCTGATAGGGGTAGTGTCGCTAGCAGACCGACTGCTGACAGTGCGGATATCGACAGGAAAAATCCCTTACTTATGTGCTTGCTTGCTTTCATTATTAGAGAAACCTTAAAGTTATTGCTTAAAACCTTGCAACCTACGACCACAATTCTGGTCGTAGGTTGTTGGGGTACCTACTGATAATCCTATGGGATTACAGTTTGCTTCTCTACCAGACGTTGTGTTTAATGATACATGGAAGGTATGTAAATAGTAGTAGCTCCAGCCTAGCAATTAGTTGAGCGACCTCTCCTTTTGACGATGCCATGAAGCGATTTAGCAAATCAGCTAAACATCGACACTGATTGTACGGATCGCATCGTGTGAATGTAGCGGTTCCCGGACGCACACTCGAAGAGAAGGCTGACAAACGCTACAGTTGGCTCAACGAGTCGCATAGTTGATTACGCAAACTGTGCTATAGGTGGCATGGGGACCGCATCCTGCACCTGCCGCTGTCCAGTCAGGCGCAAAGATATTTGCCCGGTGGCCTCGACTAGCAACGCCATCGTCGATTATTAAATTCATGACCACATCGCGAGCCGTACTAGGACCGTAGGCAATATTCTCTCCAGCCCCTGCGCTTTTGATACCAAAGCTGTCGAGCCTGTCAGAAAAGCTACTGCCATCCGAGCTAGTATGGCCCACCGCACCATGAACCTGGTCTCTAGCATGAGCCTTGGCTGCTCTGGCGACATCGCTCGAAGCGCTTACAGGTCCAAGAGGGCTTTGATTGCGTAGAAAATTAATCGCTTCTTCGACCGCAGCCCGTCCTTCCTGTGTGAGCAATGTGCAGTTACGACCGCATCCACCGGGGATACCGCCCTGCGCGTTCATAGTATCTAGATAGTTTTCTAAAATCGGAATATAGCTCTGTGGATTTTGTCGAACGCGGCTATGCTCAGCGATCAAGTTTTGCTCAACTGTTGACCAGTCCGGCCCAGCTGCTATACGAATACCGCTTTGAGCAGCGGCTTGAGGAATGGTTTGAGCGTAGCTTTGAGTTTGTGCGCTAGCAGATATCGCCAGCAGCGCAGTAGACACACACAAACCGAGTCTTCTTAAGTTTTTCTGAGATGAACCAAGTTTTAGCATATCGAGTCTGTAGGTATCTTGTGGAAGCGGAGTGCCTCCATTCTCGACAAGATGTGCGATTACGCACTCAGTATTCTCTGGGTACTTATGTTGTACCCACCAGAAAAGTGATTGCTGTAACCGTGGATTCTACGGATTAGAATAGCACCAAGTGTACTTACTAACGGACAAAACTTTTTTGATAGGCTCTCCAGCCCCCATACTCAGTGATTTCCTTTTTTCCTTCCACAGTGAGCGGTTCTCCAATCACACCTAGAACCTCTTCTCCGTCGCCTAGCATCACTTTGCCAATCGCTAGACCGGGCGGCTCTTGAGAAAGAACAATGCCTAGCCCAGCTAAGGGCACATCCCAGACCTCGACGGCAACAGCAGTCCCTCCCTCGCGCACTTTGATCATGGCTGGATAATTGTCGTCTATTGTCCATAATCTGTAAGCCGCTTCTGTTCGAGATTCTCTATCAAACGTTGCGCCTACATTCAACAGATTCGAGCAGAGGGTTAATCCCTGCATCAGAGTGCCATTAACCGCTAGCTTTAAGGTTTCAGTCATTGCCTTTCTCTTCTGATAGTTCTTGTATTCGTAACTATTCTTGATTGTCTTGACCCAAAGCGCCTGGCGAGCCAGCTAGGGTATTTTTCGGAGAGCAGGTGATGATCATAATCAACAGGGTCAGCACGTACGGAGCGGCGTTGAACAGATAGTAATAGCTATCAATTCCAATCGATTGGAAGGCCGGACCAATGGCCTGCGTACCACCAAATAGCAAGGACGCCCACAGGCACTGAATCGGATTCCACCGGGCAAAAATCACCAGCGCGACGGCCATCAGCCCCTGGCCGCTAGAGATACGCTCTGTCCACACGCCTGGATAGTAGAGAGATAGACAAGCGCCGCCGATCCCAGCGAGAAAGCTGCCTGCCATAATGCTGAGCATGCGTACTTTAAAAGGAGAAATCCCCATTGCTAATGCCGCCTGCGGGCTGTCGCCAACTGCTCGGATGTAGAGGCCCCAGCGGGTGGCGCGAAAGAGCCAGTGAAGGAAAGGTGCGATCGCAATTCCCACCAAAAACAGCGGACTAATCCTCAGCGCTGACTGGATCTGAGGAACATCGCTCCAGCCACCGAGATTGAACGTAAACAGCTGCGGCGCCTGCGGTTGAATAAACGGCTTACCAAAGAAGAACGCCAGCCCGCTGCCCAGGATAATCATGGCTATGCCAGTGGCCACATCGTTGACTCGCCGCTGTTGCGACAGCCAGCCATGAATCACACCTAGCAGCATACCTGAGATGCCCGCTGCTAAGACCCCCAACCAGGGAGCCCAGAAGTCTCCCACTGTCGGTGCTGTGAGATAGGAAACGCCATAGGCAGACATCGCGCCCATCAATAGTGTTCCTTCTAAACCCAGGTTGATCTTGCCGCTCTTTTCGGTGATGCACTCGCCTAAGCTGACGAAGAGGAAGGGGGCGCTGCCGCGTAGGGTGCCAGCGAGGATGCCGAGGATGAGGGTAAGAAGAGGGGACATGGGGAAGGCGAAAGGGGAATGGTGGACGTGGGATTTATTGTTTTGTTGTTTCTTGTAGGTAGGGGATTTTGCCGTAGAGGGAATCGCTGAAGAGGACGCAGAGGAAGACGATGCCTTGGAAGACGAGGACGGTAGCGTCGGGAAGATTGTGCGATCGCTGCAAAATGCCACCGCTAGCTAAGATGCCGCCTAGCAATATGGCCACCAGAATGGTAGCTAAGGGATTTTGTCTGGAGACGAAGGCGACCAAAATTCCCGCATAGCCGTAGTTGGAAACGAGAGATTCGTTGATGCGCTTTTGGACGGCGGCGACTTCGATCATGCCAGCGAGTCCGGCGGCTGATCCGCCGAGGAAGCAGATGGCAAGGGTGAGTTTGCCGACAGGAAGGCCAGCGATTTTGGCAGCTCTGATGTTGCCGCCAGTGACTCTGGTGGAAAAGCCGAAGGTGGTTCTTTGTATCAAGAAATAGGCTAGGACGCAGATGATTAGCCCGTAGAGCAGCCCAAAGTGAATACGGGTGCCGGGTAGGGTGCCTAGCCAGAGAGTGGGATCGAGTTCGGCAGAGGAGGGCTTGGTGACAAAGTCAGCGTCGCGCAGGGGGCCTTCTACGAGGTGCTTTAGGAATGCGATCGCAATGTAGTTCAACAGCAGGCTGCTGATTGTCTCGTTGACGCCGCGATAGTGACGCAGCGCGCCTGCTAGCATAATCCATAGTCCGCCAAAGATCATACCAGCGATCGCCATCGCTAGCTGCACCACAACCGGCGGCAAGGTAGTACCCAATCCCAATCCGACAAAGGTTGCGCCCAGCCCACCCATGACTAGCGCACCTTCATTGCCAATAATGACAAGTCCTAAGCGAGCAGGCAGCGCGGTACATAGTGCTGTTAGCATCAGCGGCGACGCTCGAATTAGGGTATTTTGCCAAGCGCTCCAGCTGCCAAAAGCAGCTTTATAGATAGAGCTATACACACCGACTGGGCTCGCGCCTGCTAGCGCACAAAATCCGCCAAAAATCAGCAGAGCAACCAAAAGCGCAGCAATGGGCAGAACAACGGCTTCTAGCGATCGCCGCCACGGAGCCCCGCTCTTTTCAACATTCTTTGACACAGGCTGTGGCGGAGACGAATGGGCCATTAGCTACCCGTACTACCCTTTACACCTTTAACCAGCCAGTCCATTTTCTCTAGTTCAATGTTCTGTTGTTTATACTCCTCACCAGCGGGCAAAATAACACCTCCCTTGTTGTCATCTAGCTCGCCCTCATAGATGACTAATTCACCCTTCATTAGCGCCTCTTTCGCAGCGTCAGCGTCGGCTTTTGCCTCTGCGCTGACGGCTGGTCCATAAGGAGAAAGCTTACAGAAATTGTCAGCAAGCCCTCCACGCAGAACGTGATCAATGTCGCCAGCCATCAGCGTCTTACCAGCTACGAACTGCTCACCCAAGAAGGTATAGATACTCTCCCAGTCCCACTCGGCTCCAGTTAAATAGCCTTCAGGAGCCAGCGGTGCCTGGTTCGCGTGATAGCCCACTGTATAAAGCCCTCGCTTTTCGGCGGTTTCCATCACCACTTTAGGACTATCAACGTGGCAGGTAACCACATCAATACCCTGGTCGGCCATGCTGTTTGTCGCTTCGGCTTCTTTGACAGGTGCGGCCCAATCACCAGTAAATACAACCTGCGTGGTAGCTGCTGGGTTAATCGACTGAGCGCCAAGCGTAAAGCTATTGATATTGCGCAAGACCTGAGGAATGGGGATAGCCGCCACAAAACCTAGCTGTCCTGTTTCAGACGTGTGCCCAGCAACCACACCGGCAACGTACTGAGCCTCATCAATATAGCCAAAGTAGCTCCCTACATTCTCGGGGTGAACGCCGTCCTGATAGAGCCCGCCAGCATGGAAAAACTGCACCTCTGGAAATTCCGCAGCTAGCTCCAGCATGTACGGATCGAAATAGCCAAATGAGGTTGGAAAGATCACCGTAGCCCCGTCGATTTCGATCATGCTGCGCATTGTCTCTAGCACAGCCGATGTCTCAGGGACGTTGGCCTCCTCAATAATTTTAATGCCTGGAACGGCGGCCATCGCCTTTGCACCTTCTGCGTGGGCCTGATTGTAGCCAAAGTCGTCTTTCGGCCCTACATAGATGAACCCGACAATAACCTCTTGCCCCTCACCGCCTGCCGTGGCTGAACTGGTGTCGCCATCTGCCTCTGAAGATGGCGAGCAGCCGCTGAGTTTGGTCGCCACACCAAAAGCGGTGGTTGCGAGCAAGCCACGGACAACCTGTCTTCTAGAAAATCGAATGGGACGCGACATAAAGGGGACTCCTCAAAAAATACAAGACCGCAAAGCAACCAACGCATAGAGGCGATAGTATCGGATTCGATGTTGACTGTCTACAGCGTTTTTTATCTGATCCTCTTTGCTGTCGATAGCAGCGATGCGATTGAAACTCTTAGCTTTTGTGCTGCACTAGGTATCCATCGAACGTTTAACGTATTCTCAGAGCAAGCGTTGTATACAGCATTACCAGACCTACTTTGAGGGTGAGTGCTGTTATATACTCATAGTGGCAGTGACCTCTGCTCATCAACTCCTGTGACTGTAGGAATAATACGTGCGCTTACAATCGGCGCTGATATTACCCTCACTGCTGAAAGGCAGCTTGTCTTAATTTTTGCCATGCACCTATGACATACTGGCCTTCAGTCTTTTTTGGAATTGCGATCGCGCTAACGATCTCATCAGAAGCACCTGCAATCTACTCTAAAGAATTGGATTTACTGAACTTAACCGATGTGAGAGTGTCAAATAGCTGGCAGTTTCGAGACGCCGAATATCGCTTTGACATCAGCATCCCAGGCAGTGCCACAGCGCCACTTCAAAAGGTTGTTTTTTCACAGATAGAAGGCGCAGACTATCCAAACTACAGCGTACGGAAGACATTCGCTTATGAGGGGGGCGATCGCAATCAAAAGCTCCCTTTGGGCTCAGTAACGAATGACTCCGATGAGAGAACCATGACCGTCACCTTTGACCCGCCTGTACAGCCTGGGCGAGAAATCACGGTGGTACTTAACTCTTTTCGCAACCCTCGCGACGGCACCTACATCTACCGCGTAGTGGGCTTTCCGCCAGGAGAGAACAGGGGTGGACAGCGGTTGGGAATTGGACGGCTACAGTTTTACGAACCGATCCAACGACGCAGATGAGGACGGGACTAACCCCTAGAAATCCGCAAATAAACAAAGCGACGTACTCGGCGGCAACGCTGGTTAGGCGAGAGCGATCGCACTATTTAGCACCGGACTAGGCCGCATCGCCTTTGCCACCTTCTGTTTGTCCAGCAGATAGTAGCCGCCAATATCTACTGACTGACCCTGCACCGCTGTCAGTTCTGCCATAATCTTTGCCTCGTTCTCGCCCATAGACTCAGCCATCGCTGCAAACTTATCGCTTAGCGCCGCATCTTCGCGCTGCGCTGCCAGTGCTTGAGCCCAATACAGCGCCAGATAGAAATGACTGCCTCGATTGTCAATTTCATTCACCTTACGAGACGGCGATTTATCCATATCCAACAGTTTACTCGTCGCCTGATTTAGCGCCTCCGCCACAATCAGCGCTCGCTTGTTATCCGTCTTGCGGCCTAGCTCTTCTAACGTCACCGCCAGCGCCAAAAACTCTCCTAACGAATCCCAGCGTAAGTGCCCCTCTTTTACAAACTGTTGTACATGCTTCGGTGCAGACCCTCCCGCTCCTGTCTCAAACAATCCACCCCCCGCTAGCAAAGGCACAATAGACAGCATCTTCGCACTAGTACCAAGCTCAAGAATAGGAAACAAATCAGTCAAATAGTCTCTTAGAACGTTTCCAGTTACAGAAATCACATTCTTCCCAGCCTTGATCGCCTCACAGGTAAAGCGCATCGCCTCAACTGGCGGCAGAATTTTGATATTTAAATCTGTTGTATCGTAGTCAGATAGGTACCGCTTTACTTTGCTGATGATATTGGCATCATGCGCTCGGTTTTCATCTAGCCAAAAGATTGCTGAATCGCCTGTAGCCTTGGCCCGATTGACCGTCAGCTTCACCCAGTCTTGAATCGGCACGTCCTTAGTTTGGCACATCCGCCAGATGTCGCCTTTATCCACGCTGTGCTCCATCAGCGTCTTCCCCGCTTCATCGACCACTCGCACTGTGCCATCCACCGAAATCTCAAATGTTTTGTCGTGAGATCCGTATTCTTCAGCTTTCTGCGCCATGAGTCCGACGTTAGAAACGCTGCCCATCGTCGTCACATCAAACGCGCCGTTCTCCTGGCAGAAGCTGATGCATTCCTGATATACAGTGGCATAGCAGCGATCGGGAATCATCGCCTTCATATCGTGAGGCTTGCCGTCTGCGCCCCACATCTGACCAGAGGTGCGAATCGCAGCGGCCATAGAAGCATCAATAATCACATCGCTAGGAACGTGGAGATTGGTAATGCCTTTATCGGAGTTGACCATCGCTAGCGCGGGGCGACTGTCATAAACGGCCTGCAAGTCAGTTTCTATGGCGGTGTGCTGATCTTCAGACAGCGACTGAATTTTGGCATAGACATCGCCTATGCCATTGTTGGGATTGACGCCTAGCTTGTCAAAAGTATCCGCATATTTAGTGAAAACGTCTTTGTAGTAGATGGTGACGGCATGGCCAAAGAGAATCGGATCGGAGACTTTCATCATCGTCGCTTTGACGTGTAGAGAAAGTAGAATATTCTCCTTCTTTGCTGCCTCAATCTCTTTCTCATAAAAGGCGCGTAACGCTTGGACGCTCATCACGGCGGCGTCAATTACTTCTTTTGCTAAGACAGGCGTTTTCTCTTTTAGAACTGTGATTGCGCCATCATTTTCAACTAGCTCAATTCTCACGTTTCCAGTAGTTTCAATCACAACAGACTGTTCACTACCGTAGAAATCGCCGCTTTCCATATGGGCAACGTGAGATTTAGAATCGGCGCTCCAGGCACCGACAGAGTGCGGATGTTTGCGAGCGTATTCTTTGACAGCGGCGGCGACTCGGCGATCAGAGTTGCCTTCGCGCAATACCGGATTCACAGCGCTGCCGAGGACTTTGGCGTAGCGGGATTTGATGGTGGCTTCGGCGTCGTTTATAGGACTAGCTGGATAGTCGGGGATATCGTAGCCTTTGGACTGAAGTTCTGCGATCGCACTCACCAGCTGCGGAATCGAAGCGCTGATATTTGGCAGCTTAATAATATTGGCCTCAGGCGTTTTTGCTAGCTCGCCTAGCTGGGTCAGCGCATCCGGCTGTCGCTGCGCCTCGGTTAGCCGCTCCGGGAAGTTGGCAATGATGCGGCCCGCCAGGGAAATATCGCTTGTTTCAACGACCACGTTAGCGGCTTTGGCAAAAGCTTGAACAATAGGGAGAAAAGACTGCGTGGCCAAAGCAGGGGCTTCATCTGTGAAGGTGTAGATGATAGTAGCGGGTTGTTCTGGCATGAAATCTTCCTAGCTTCTGGGTCTGCGCATCCTGAAGGAGTATACCAGCCAATATCAGCGATATTGTGTACTCAAAATTACGTGTTTGGCACAGCGCTTGCTTCGTCTAGAAGGTAGGCGCTTCTTCTCTACTACAGCGTTGGCTCTTCCTTTTCCTTCGGCAGCGCAGAATACTCAGGAGAGACGACTTCGATATCCACCATCTTGAGATCCACTGGCAGTGCGCCGCTTTTCATCTGGACTTCTAATGCTCTAGCAGCCTCAGCCGTAAAATTGCCAGAGATAGCTGCTTTTCCACCAGTGATGCCGGTTTGGGCGTAGGCTACATCCACAATTGGCGTACTCAACAAAACATCGTCCATAAAGATGCCGATAGTGCGTCCAGTACCTGCGATCGCTTTGGTTTGCTGGGCAAATTTCTCAGCGCCCTCATCGTCAAACCAAACAGACACCTCCCAGGTGTTGAAACCAGTCATCAGAATGGCCTGCGCATCCGAAATCAAGTCGCCCGTCAGTTCGCTAGGCTCATACAGCTTGACAATGCTGGCTCTAGTTTCATCAATCTGAGACTGTAGCGCTTCAGCTTCGCTCGGTTTATCGGTTTGCACTAGCGTTTCTTGCTCTACTAGAAGACGCTGAAGGGCTTCAATATTTTCGGCCAAGGCTTCTTCTGTATCCGGCTTTTGACTGCGCAGCGATAGCTGTCCGGTATCGGCAAAGACATCAGCGCTCGCCTCAGCATCGACACCAGCCGGTAGCCTAACCAAGATACGACTCGGATTGTCTTTGGCAGAGAGGATCTCAGCGTCTTCAATGTTGAGACTGCTGAGGCGCTCTTCCAAGACGGCCTCCGTTTTTTCGAGAGTGTCTGGATCGAGTTCGACAGCTGACTGAGAGGCCAGGGTGACCTGAGTATAGTTGCGCAGGCTGTTGGAGCAAGACAGGCTCAAGGTAGATGCGATCGCTATTCCCAACAGCCATCGACTCGATCGTTTTGCTTTCATTACCTTTGCCACTGCTACAAACATTCAGGAACTTTAGACACACAGGAACTTTAGACATACAGTGTTCAGAAATACGACACTGCATTATGGTATTATCCCATATTTGCTTGCTAATTATCTAAAGGCGTCTGTTCGCGGCTGGCCCGAGGCAGCAGCGGTCCCCTCTTATCAACAGCCGTGGTATAGAAGCGCTGAGTGGGATATGCCAAAGAAATTTCGTCATTCTTGGCAAACTCGCGCAAAATATTTTCCCATAGCACTTGTTCTGATCCGCGCCGCCTTCTTGGATCGCACAGATAGCGTAGGGTCAGCAGAATGCCACTGTCTCTAACGGTGGTGTAGACCGTAGGCGTAAGCTTGGAATAAGAAATCATATACTTGCGTCCGGCTTTGCGCAGATGCTCTTCGGCGGAGCTGCTGAGATGTTCAGCATGGGTGTTGAGCTGTGTGAACAGGATAGTTTTGGCTGCTTCCCAGTCGCTCTCAAAGGTGATCAGGACAGGGATTTCGTGCCAGATGTATTTGAAACCTTGAGAATAGTTGGCAATGGGCTCTTGAAAGACGCGGTTATTTGGAATGTGAATGATTCGACCAGTGCTTTGATCGGTCTCTACCCAGTTGCCGATTTCCATTAGGGTGAACTGGAAAAGAGAAATATCAATGACATCGCCCGCGTGTTCGTCCACCTGAATGCGATCGCCCATCTGAAACGGCTGTCGCCACAGAATAAACACCCACCCCACTAAATTCACTAGCGGATCGCGCAGGACGACAGCCAAGCCAGCGGCAAATAAGCCTAAAAAAGTCGAGAGACCAGCGATGCTTGGTAGCCAGAGCATGACCACCGCAAAGGCGTAGAGGCCGTAGCAAATATAGCCGGTCCATTTGCGCCATGCATAGCGCTGTCGAGGATCTTTGAGCTGCTGGTTGATCAGCCGGTTCGCACCCAGCCGTAGAATGCTGATCGCGACTAGGCCCACCACCGATGCAATCAGATTGTTTCGCAGATCTGAGTTTGCCAGCGGTCCCAGGGAGTCGACGACTTGTGCCAATAGAGACATAGACGCAGTTTTATGGTGAGAGAAGCGATAGGAAAGTGAGGATACGTTCCTACTTTGCTAGTCGTGCTGCCTGCTGCTCTATCAGACGTGCTGTATCAGACTTTTAGCTGACGGAGCTGCCGATGAGCAACATGACAAAACTATGAACTCTAACTATGGACCCTATAGCAGCGGTTTGGCGACTGTCTTTTGCCATAGCCAGATACCACCGACACACAGCGCACTCGTCCACCATACCGCAGCCGACTCCGACTTTCCGGCAATCAGGTAGCTGCCCCCTATCAGGAGGAGCGCGATCGCACTCGCGCCTGAGACCACTAACATCAGTCGCACCGTCCGCACCGCGTTCTGTAGCCGCTGCGCCAGGTCATCCCCAGCGCTTAGCACAATGCCGGACCTAGCTGAATTCTGAATAGCTATCTGGAAGTGTTCAACCTTTTGGCTCTCGACCTGGTAATAAGTGCCCAGTTCTGCGTCCCGCAAGCTTGGATCAGAATGAAGACCAAATTGTTTGGCAAGTGCGATCGCAGCCTTCACCTGCTTTTTGGTCGCCATTGGTCGAAACGTCTCAAACAGCGATTCTCGATACACCCCAGACTGAGCCGTCTCCAAAATCCGCCCGGTCAGCTCATTCATAGAAAGCTGGGCAATGATTGCCTTTGTCATTTCCTCATCTACCACCCTTTTCCACAGGTTAAGCGCTGTCAAAATAGTACACCAGAACCACCAAAAGCAATCTACTTCGTTTGGATCAGCTGTTGACGGTTGCCCATAAACAAAGGCCAGCTACCTCAGTAACTGACCTAAAAAACCTCTCTAGAGATAGATCTGCTGCTCAACCGCTCACAAATCTCTTAGCGGCGGCTGCACAGACTCCAAGGGCATCAGAATCTGCTCGCTTAGAGGCACGGGTAGATCCATCGTGTGGGAAACGACACCATGAGCCAATCCTGCAATCAGCCCCAAAGCCGCTGGCACAACCAAAGACGCTAGATAGTTCATAGATCCTCCTAAAGAAAGATGACCTTCATAGACTCTCAGCTGTACGAAATCATTTTTGTAGTCAGCCTTACAGTTCTCTCTGCAAAGAATTACAAAACACGCAAAAAACAAATAGTCTTATTCCGTTTTTTACATAGGAAAAGGCAAGAATTTTTGAGTCTAAAAGCCAGCTTAGCTAGTTGGCACTTAGCTTCCGGAGGTGACCGCGTCCAGCTTCCGTTTGAACAGGTCGGTCAAGAAGGTGATTACTCGGCGCTTACGCAGCTTGATATTGGCATTGAGCGACATTCCAGAACGCAATTCCAGCGGAACGCCGTCAGCGACGAACTGCTGAGAATCTAACAGAACTTCAGCTGGAAAACGATAGTACGGAAAGACCTCATCTGGTGGCAGCGCGTCCGTACCGATGTTGGTAAGGGTGCCTTCTACATCGCCAAATTCGCTAAACGAATAGGCGTCAATTCGCACGTCGACCTTCTGGCCTACTTTGATAAAGCCGATGTCCCGGTTTTGAATAAAGACGCGCGCCACCAGAGCATCTTGAGGCACAATTTCCATCATCGGTTCAGTGGAATTGGCCACGTAGCCAGCGCGGTTCGCCTTGAGGTTGAACACGGTACCGCTGACCGGGGCGGTCAAGGCCTGATACTTGACACTCTGGGCGAGCTGCGCCCTTTGACTGGTCAGTTCAGAAAGCTGACGCTCGTTTTCTAGAATACGCTGGGTGAGCTGACTGTCAATTTCCGCAATCTGCTGGTTGTTTACCGAAATTCGCTCCTGTAGCGTTTCTCGAGACTCAAAAGACGTTCTGGTGACTTCTTGATTGGCCTGTGAGATTTGATAGGCCAAACGGTCAATTTCCTGCTGCAGGGTGTTTACCTGAGTCTGGCTGTTGTTCACCTCTTGCTCTTGCTCTAGATAGGAAAGCTCTGCGACCGCACCTTCTTCATTGAGGACTTTGAGTCTGCTTAAAATGTCCTGATTGGTAGCCAGCTGACTCTGGGCGTTGGCTAACTGTAGCTTTGTCTGCTTTAGCTGCTCAGTTAGCTGAGAAGATTGCAGACGGTTGATCTGCTGCTGAGATCCTAGCCTAGAGGCGGCTGTCTCCAGCCGATCGATCTGGTCAGGAGAAAGTCCAGCCGTGTCACCGCTAATCTGAGCCTGGTAGAGCTGATTGCTAGCTAATAGCTGAGCCCGATTGCGTCCCCGCTCAACCAAGTCAGCCGATACCCCAGCGGGAGCCACCGCATCAGCGCCCGAGAGCTGTGCCCGGTAATAGTTATTCTCAGCGGTCAGTCGATCGACAATCTCTTTATTCGAGACGATCTGAGCATCGGTTGCCGCCTCATCTAGGGTCGCGACTACCTGACCTTTTTCGACTAGCTCGCCTTCAGTTACCAGTATCTCTTCGACCACGCCGCCGACGGGTGCTTGCACTACCTGGACGACGCCTTCTGGCTCTAGCTTGCCTTGAGCCGCTATCGTCTCTTCGACTTTAGCGATGCTAGCCCAGGTGACCGAAGCCACCGTGACGCCCATAATTGAAATTGCGATCGCCTTGGCCCAACGAGGTGACTGCCGTAAAATAACAGGCTGGTCAAAGGACTGCGGCACGTAGGGAACGACTGGCGCATCACCATCACCGTGGCTAGGCCCCCCACCATTAAAGGAAAACCCGCCGTTGCCATTGCCGTTGCCGTTGGCGTTGGTGAGCGCACCATTGCCATTGCCGTTCCCATTGCCGTTACTCGCTAGGCCTTTACCCGGCGTTAGCTTTGGTCTACCAGAAGTACTTGTCATTTGGTTTATTCTCCCTGCTGCTCATATAGGCAGTAATAGCGGCCTTTGAGAGCCATCAGTTCTTGATGCGTACCTAGCTCTACAACCGAGCCCTTCTCCATCACGAGGATGCGATCGGCTTGGCGGATAGTGCTCAAGCGGTGCGTGATAAAGAATACCGTCCGCCCCTGTGCCCACTGCTTCAGGTTGTAGCAAACCTGGGCTTCGGTATCGTAATCGAGGGCGCTAGTAGCCTCGTCCAAAATTAGCAGGCGAGGATTTTGGAGGACGGTGCGGGCGATCGCAATTCGCTGCCGCTGTCCCCCTGAGAGTGAAGAGCCTCGCTCGCCGACTCTGGAGTTGTAGCCACCGGGCAGTTCCATAATAAAGTCGTGAGCACTAGCGATCTTTGCTGCCGTAATAATGCTCTCTGTATCGGCTTGAGGATTAGTCAGCGCAATGTTGTCTTGGATACTACCTTCAAATAGCAGGCTGTCTTGAGGCACAATTCCTACCTGCTGACGCAAAGAGTACAGCTCAACCTTGTTGATATCGTAGTTGTCAATCAAGATTCGGCCCGACTCCGCGTTGTACAAGCGGGGCAACAGCTTCATTAGCGTACTCTTACCCGAACCACTCTGACCGACAATGCCAATGAACTCACCTGCGTGAAACTCTAGATTGACATTGACCAGCTGTAGCGGACCAGACGGCGTAAAGCGGAAGGACAGATCTTCATACTTCACATTGCCCGCAATTTCTGGCATCGGGATTTGAGCGCGATCTTCTTCCGCCTGCTCTTGCGGATGGTCAATGATATCGCTCAGACGCTCCAAAGACAGGGCAGTTTCCTGGAAGTTCTGCCAGAGCTGAGTCAAACGCAGCAGCGGCTGAGTCACATAGCCAGAGATAATTCTAAAGGCAATTAGTCCACCCAAAGTCAGGTTGCCTTCTAGGACCAAAGACGCCCCGAACCACAGCACTAGCAGCCCAGAGAGCTTGTTCAAAAAGCCACTCGCCGAACCTGCCGTAGTCGATGTCAGCACCGTCTTGAAGCCATCGCTGACATAGCGAGCGTACTTTTCCTGCCATTTCCAGCGAGTTTTGAGCTCCATGTTTTGAGCTTTCACCGTCTGTACGCCCGAGAGCGCTTCTACCAAAAAGGACTGCGTTTCCGCGTTGCGTTCGGCCTTGGCCCTGAGCTGCCGCCGCACAATCGGCGAGACAAAAAAGGTCAAAATCATAAACAGCGGAATCGTCGCCAGCGATACAATCGTCAGCTTGATGCTGTAGATGAACATCACCAAGATGTAGACCACCGAGAACAGCGCATCCAGCACGACCGTCAGCGCGGTCCCGGTCAGGAACTGTCGAATGTTTTCCAGCTCGTTGACTCGGCTAGAAAGCTCACCCACCGGGCGGCGATCGAAATACCTTAGCGGCAATCGCAGCAGGTGATCGATAATTTCTGCGCCCAGGGCCATGTCGATCCGGTTTGTGGTATCGACAAATAGATAGGTCCGCAGGCTAGTCAAGATCGCTTCGAAGACGGCCACAACTACTAGGAAAACGCCCAGTACGTGCAGGGTATCGATGCTGTTTTGCATGATCACGCGGTCAATGATCACCTGCACCATCAGCGGATTGGCCAGACCAAATATCTGCACAAACAGCGAGGCGACCAGGACCAGACTCAGCGTGCCGCGATATTTCTTGAGGGAAGGGACAAACCAGGCCAGACCAAATTTTTGCTGTGGCGTTTGCTCGGTGGTCTCTACGAGAAGCACTTCGCCCTCTGGTCCCCAAATTTCGGCAAACGTTTCGGGGGAGTGGCGAACAATCTTGTTTTCTGCCGGAACGCCCAGCACGTACTCGGAAGGAGAGGCTTCGTAAACGACGGCAAACCCATCGCGCCAGTTGATGATGGCCAGCCTAGGCAAACGACCCATCGAGCTAGCGGGCACCTTGGCTAGCTGAGGCTTGAGGCCAACAAGATCCGCTACTGCACCACAGGCGGTCAAAGACAGATGGCCCAACCTGCTTCGCTGATTGACCAGTACCCGCTCGACCACATCTCGCTTGAAAGGCATACCAAAATGCTGCGCGATCATAGCAAAACAGGCTAGGGCTGTCCCAACGTCATCTTTGCCCCTCATTACCGGGTATTTCAGGGCTTTGGCTCGATCTGAGCCTTCTTCTACGATATTGGAGTCGTAGTTTAGCTCGGGAGCATATGGCGTTTCTCCACCTGTCCTATCGACAAAGGTGGGCATGACGAAAGCGTCATCGTCGATGTCATTCTCAGAGTCGTGTACGGTCAGCGCCGAGGTGGGCACTGCGCCGTCTGAAACGCTTTGGCTCGCCAAATGGCGCATATCAATGCCGATCAGCCGGGTGTTTTTCTCGCTGGTGATCCGTCCGTCTAGCATCTCTGGCAGCAGCCAGCTGCCCGCCGGATGTTTGGCGATACTCTGTGAGCTAACGAACCAGAGATGGCCAGGTAAGGAATTATCTAGGATGACAGGGCCAGATCGCAGGGTGCGGGCGATCGCGTGCTCTTGCAGCCGCCGCGCCGCGCCAGCTAAGTCACTGACGCTGCGGGCCTGCGCCTGAAAATACTGGCTGACTAGATCGAATACTTCCGCTAGATAGCAGTAGCCAGTGACCGCCTGGGCGAAGCTTTCGTTATTTGCAATTAGCTGGCGAACGGTCCCGATAGGAATGGTGATGGCTTCTATTTCTGACGAGGCGATCGCGCTTTCGCAGGCCACCCCTCTAGCCAGTCCTGCTAGGCCTAGCACTGACTTTGGCTTCAGTAGCTCCAGCGTCATCGGCGCTCGCTTATTAGCGTCATAGCCTAGCAGCCTCGCCTGTCCTTCTAAAATCACCACAACCTGGTGAGGCATAGACTCTCGTCTTAGAATCGGCTGACCAATTCGGTAGCGTAGCCGTTGACTATCAGCCGCCAAGACTTTTAAAACCGGCGCAGATAGCTGGTCGAAAGGAAAAACCTCCCTCAAGCTCTGGTCAAGTGAAACATCGGTGTAGGTCATAACAGAAAATAAGCCTGGGATCGTTGTATTACTAACGAGCAGAGGGAGCGCTATACATATAAAACAGGAATGACTGGCCTAAATGAGAAAGAGGTTAACGCTAGATTTCGATTCTGGTTAACGGCGAATGGCTTCACTAGACGAATGGCTTCGCTAAACGAATGGCTTCGCTACCGGAGACCGCCGTCCAAGCTTGTGCGACATCGCTTTCAGGACTAGACTCTCACAACATTTGCCCTCATGACATTTGCCCTCACAACATTAATTACGCGGAATAAGTACGGCAATCAGGAACATATAGATGCTACGAGGCAAGACCAGCCATTGCCTGACCAGCTCCTACCTGACTAGTCGCCATTTGATCATCGTCCACTTCAGGCGTGATTGTACTGATAGAAACCGTCTGAACTTGCTGCTTTAGCCACGCCTGAAACTTTTCAGTCAGTAGCCGCTTGCGCATGGTCTCATCAAACTGTGCCGGTTCAAACTGCTCTAGCCTGGCAATCACTAACCATTCGCCGATCTGAGTTGGAGACCATAGCTGTTTTGGCTTACTCACAGTCAGCATTCTGCTCAAGATTGGATGAGGTACGTTCAACTCCACCGGACCGACAAGCCCGCCCGTCTTTGCCTCTTGCCCTTCAGAATACTGACGAGCTAGATCTGCAAAAGAAGCGCCATCATCATTCAATCGAAAGTAAAGCTCCTGGGCCAGACTGGCGTTTTTGGTCCGAATCAAGGAGTAGGTTACTCGGTCGAGCTGCGACTTTCGCTGCAAAAAATATGATTCAATCTGAGCGCCCCAGGTTTCTTCTTGATACAGCTCTAGCTGCCGCTCTCTAATCGCAGCAGCCGTCATTTCTTCAAGAGAACAGTTCTGCTGCTTGCACCACGCCTGACGCTGCTCCTCCGAGAACACGCCTCGCTTGCCACAGAAAGCGTCCATTGCTTGCTGAGAATCACAAGTGATTTGCGCAACAGCGCTATCGATAACAAACTCCTGAACAAACTGTGGGAGCATACGATACTTTTGGAGCTTGGCGATTAGCTCCGTTGCGTCGAGTCTTTCTTTACCAATTTGAAGAACTGCTGACATACGGCGATTTCTTCCATAAGCACACATCAAGGAATAAACCTGTTGGCGGTTCCCAACGGAAAGTTCCCAACTGAGTAATCCCAAAGGGCACTTCTAAATCTATCAAGATATATAGTTGCATACCCTGTTAAATCTTACACATCACCCAAAGTACATCTGCACAAAAGCTTTACTATAGCCTGAAGGTGTGTGGGTTTTGTGAAAAGCGCTACCTTATAGATCTCTATTTACTACTTCTAGATCTCTATTTACTTCACCTACTTCCCTTATTCAAGCAGATAGTGCGCTATCAGGTTTTTCTTAGAAATGAAACTTACCCTTTTACTGCTGATAAGAGGTTACCGACAGCTGATTTCTCCTCTACTTCCTCCTACGTGCCGGTTTGAGCCCACTTGCTCACGCTATGCCTTGGAAGCGGTTGATCGCTTTGGTCCATTGCAAGGGACCTGGCTAGCCACCAAACGCCTTTGTCGCTGCCACCCGCTCCATCCTGGCGGATACGACCCTGTTCCAGAGCGGCCCCCGGCAGATCCCACTGTCAAGACGATTTTATAAAGACAGTTCTATAGAGACGGGCTGACGAAAGCGAATTTGCAAAAACGACGATATTAAGCTCTTGCTATGAAAGCTACGCTATGAAGAAAATCTACATCCTCGATACCAACGTACTGCTGCACGATCCCAATGCAATGCTGAGGTTTGAGGACAATGAGGTGCTGCTGCCGATCACGGTTATCGAAGAGCTCGATCGTTTCAAGAAGCGGCCTGAAGAGATGGGTCGAAACGCTCGTCAAACCTCGAGAATGCTAGATGCACTAAGGCAGCAAGGCAGCATAACAGATGGCATCGCGCTTCAGAATGGCGGTCAGCTCAAGGTCGCACTCTGCCATCGTGAGACTTTAAAGGGACTGCCCGTAGAACTGATGGGCGAGGGCGGAGACAATGCGATTTTGGCGGTGGCGCTAGAGGCAAAACAGCAGTGTGACTGCCCGGTCGTTATGGTGAGTAAAGACACCAATATGCGCATCAAGGCCGATACGCTAGGGCTGACGGCTGAAGATTATGAAACGGACAAAATCGATGTAGACGATCTTTACACCGGGATGGGCGAAGTGCTGATGAGCGCTGAGCAGATGAGTGCGCTATTTCAGACGGGGGAAACTGAGCTTGCAGACGGTAAACCTCTGGAGGGCAAATTCTTTCCTAACCAGGCGCTGACGCTGATCGATGTCAATAATCCGAGCCATACGGCGCTGGCGATTATTCGCGCAGATGGCCGTTTGTCACCATTGCCAAAGCTGCCCTATAGCGGGATTTCTCGCATTCAGGCGCGGAACCGGGAGCAGCGGTTTGCGTTCTCTTTGCTGCTAGATGACAGTGTGCCGCTGGTAACGCTAGTCGGTAAGGCAGGTACGGGAAAGACATTGCTAGCGATCGCAGCGGGCCTACAAAAGGTAACCGAGGAAAAGCGCTACACCCGTCTCCTGATCTCGCGCCCGGTTGTGCCAATGGGCAAAGATATTGGCTATTTGCCTGGTGACATGACTGAGAAGCTAACGCCCTGGATGCAGCCGCTATATGACAACTTCGATTTAATTTTTAATACGCAAGATACCACCGATAAACCCGGCCACTGGCGTCGCGGCCACGAGGATTTGCTAGAGATGGGCATCTTGCAGATCGAAGCGCTCACCTATATTCGTGGACGCACGATTCCAAAGCAGTTTTTTGTGATTGATGAAGCGCAGAACCTTACCCCTCACGAGGTCAAAACAATTTTGACTAGGGCGGGTGAAGGCACCAAAATCGTACTCACAGGCGATACTGCCCAGATTGATAATCCCTATGTAGACGCGGCGAGCAACGGTTTGACTTACGTGATCGAACGCTTTCGCAACGATCCGCTAGCTGGCCACGTTACGTTGTATCAAGGTGAGCGCTCAGATTTAGCAGCGCGGGCCGCAAATTTGCTCTAAACGGTATGATTTCTCTATCTAGGTTTTCGTCTTTGAAACCTGGCTTTCATACTGAGGCGATGTGTCATGAATGGTGCGATTGTTGATCCGACGCTAGAACGGTACAAATCGGCGATCGCACAGCTTCTAGATCAGCTCAAGCAGTTTGCTCAGGCGATCGACAACGCAGTTCTGACTAAAACCGTTCAAAATCTGCAAGAAAATATTACTCAGCCTTTTCTATTTGTCGTTATTGGCGAAGTTAAGGCCGGTAAAAGTAGCTTCATCAATGCGCTGCTAGGCAGTGGTGAAATCTGCGAAGTCGGCGCGGACCCTCGGACCAATATGGTGGCCAAGATTGTCTACGCAGAAGGTGAAGGCTATAGCCGTGAAACTAAACCCGGTGAGCTACGAGAAATTGGCCGTCCGGTGCCAATCTTGCAGCAGATTGCCATCGTCGATACCCCAGGAACCAACAGCCCTTTCCAGCAGCACGAAGATATCACCAAAGAATTTATTCCCAACAGCGATCTGGTGATCTTTGTCTTTTTCTCAAAAAATCCCTATACCAACACTGCCTGGTCCCTGGTCGATTTTGCCAACAGAGAATGGAGAAAGCCGGTTATCTTTGTGCTACAGCAGGCCGACCTAGCAGACGACAGAGAGCTACAGGCTTCGATCCAATACATAGAACAAGAAGCGCAGCAGAGGCAGATTGCCGACCCGAAAGTATTTGCAACCTCGGCAAAGCTGGCTATCGACGGCCAAGAAAACGGTATTCAAAGAAAGACGGACGGTGGATTTGCCAATATTCAGGACTTGATTCGCAGCACGATCACAGGCGGACAGGGATATCGGCTAAAGCTCACCTCGAATATCGGATCGGCTGAACAGATCGTAGAAAGGCTAGGGACTGACATGCACTTGATCAGCCAGCAGCTACAGCGCGATGAAGCGGTAGTGGCAAAAATACGCGATCGCCTCGGCCAAGGTCAGAGCCAGTCTCACTACGAAATTGACGCGCTCGTCGAGCGGCTGATGACTCAGTACGAGCGCACTATCTACCAGATCAAACAAGAATTTCGAGACGGCCTTTCTATCTTCACACTAGCTAGGCGCTCTGTGCTCTCGGTCTTCAACCGCAAGCAGCGCATAGAAACCTGGATGAACGATCTCAAAATGCGTGCCCAAGAAGATCTAGAAATGACCCTAGACGAAACCTCAAAAGACGGGGCTAAGCGCTTTGTAGACGGTATCCAGCTAATGATAAAGCAGCTCTTAGCAGAGCTGACCACGTTGCAAAACGACCAGCTTAGAAAAACAGAAATTACGCTGCCGATGCTCGAATATCGCTATGAGGTGATCGAAAGCATAAAGGGCAAAGTTTCTAGCCTGCTAGATGACGAAACATTTATGAACTGTTTAGCTGATACCGCCGATAGTGTAGAACCGGGCGTCGCTGGTGGCGGAATCTTAGCGGTGATTGGTGGAACCATTGCAGCGGTGACACAAATTGTGATTTTGGACATTATCGGCAGCGTATTTTTAGGCGTAGGGGTGCTGCTAGCAGGCGGGGTGCTATTTGCCAAGCGGCGTAAGCTCATTCAGAAACTAGACGATGAGCTAGAGAGCAACAAAGCCAAGTTTGAGGCGACGGTGTCGGAACAGTTGAACGCTCGGCTGAGCGGAATCTATGACGAAATTAACGTTAGCTTTGTTGATCTCTATGATTATGTAGAGAAAGAAAAAGAAAGTTTAACGCCGTTAATTCGACAGTTTGAACAAATTCAGCGTCAAACGCAAACGCTTGCGGCAGAAGTTCGACAGCTATGATGACCTAGCTGTAAAATCCTAGCCGTAGCACACCCGTTTATAACCTTGAGTAACTACAGTGTTCGTTTAGCTAAGAAAGCAGATCTTAGCTATATACCCACGATCGAAGCGGCAGCGGCTAGGCTATTTGAACCCTACGCCGCGCAGCTAGAAATTTCAGTGGATTTACTTTCTGGACTGACACCGATGAGCTTCCTAGAGCGGGCGCAGATAGAAAAACGAGTCTGGGTGGCGATCGCCGATGCCCAACCCGTCGGGTTTATCGTCGCTAAGTTTCTACAGGAAAGCTGTTTTGTTGTAGAGATAGACGTTCTTCCTGCCTATGGTCGGCAGGGGATAGGGGCGGCGCTGATTGATGGCTGTTGTGAGGGGGCGCGATCGCGAAACCAAAAGCAAATCACCCTCACCACCTTTCGCTATATCCCTTGGAATATTCCCTTCTATCGGCAGTGCGGCTTTGAAATTCTCCCGCCCGATCGCTGGTCCTATGAGATCAAAGCAATCGTGCAGCACGAAGCCCGCTATGGGTTTGCGCAAAAGCATCGGGTAGTGATGCACAGGCTGTTGCCAGAAAAATTGCCAGAAAAATTGCCAGAAACAACATCACTAGGGCTAGACAAAAGCAGGATAAATGAATGAATCCTTTAGACAGTAAAGCCGTCAAGCAGCAGGCGATCGCTCTTGGCTTTCACAAAGTTGGCATTGCTGCTGTGTCTACCGAAATCTCTGAGTCAGAACAGACGGTGAAAGACTCACTACAAACCTGGCTATCCCAAGGCTATCAGGCCGATATGGCCTGGATGAACAATCCCAAAAGGCAGAATATTCGCGCCGTCATGCCAGAAGCAAACTCTGTCATCTGCGTTGCTCTCAACTATTACACAGACCACCAGAGACCTACAGGCAGGCAATATGCCAAGATCTCTCGCTACGGCTGGGGAAGAGACTATCACCGAGTCCTTTCTAAGAAGCTCAAGCAGCTTTCGGCCTGGCTACAATCCCACAGCCGTTCTAACGAAGAACAAAACAGTGAAATCATGGCCCGTCCTTACGCCGACACCGGTCCAGTCCAAGATAAATTCTGGGCGCAGCAAGCAGGCATTGGCTGGAATGCCAAAAACGGCAACGTCATCAGCCGTGAGTATGGCTCTTGGATCTTTCTAGGAGAGATTATCACCAATCTAGTCCTGACGCCCGACGCTCCGCATACTGCTCACTGTGGGAGCTGTACCCGCTGCATTGCGGCCTGCCCGACCCAGGCTATTCGCTCACCGGGCGTTGTCGACGCCAATCGCTGCATCGCCTATCACACCATCGAGAATCGAGCCGACAGACTACCGGATGAAATCGCCTCCAACCTTCAAAACTGGGTAGCAGGCTGCGACATCTGCCAGGACGTATGCCCCTGGAATCAGCGATTCGCCAAGGCCACAGACATCGCGGAATTTGAACCCTATCCCAGTAACGTAGCGCCTACGCTGAGTGAGCTAGCGGAAATCACAGAAGCAGACTGGCAGCATCGTTTTCCCGCCTCAGCCCTGCGCCGAATCAAGCCTCAGATGCTCAGGCGGAATGCAAGCGCAGCGATGGAATACACTAGTTGAGCTAATTACAAAGATGACAAACGGTGAGTGAAGATAAAATAGCGACAACAGCGGAGTCAAAAGCCCCGCCAGAAGCTCCGCCAGAAGTTCAGTCAAAAGCTCGGCCAAAAGTACAGGCAGGCTGGCGCAAGCTGGTGGCTGAGAATGTTCGGCTAGTTGCGATCGCACTCATCATCGCCATCACCGTCCGCCTATTCATTGCCGAACCTCGCTTCATCCCGTCACCTTCTATGGTGCCGACACTAGCGGTGGGCGATCGCCTGCTCGTCGAGAAAGTCTCCTACCACCTTCACACGCCCCACCGAGGAGATATCGTCGTTTTTGAGCCACCCCCACAGCTACAAGAATACGGCTACACCGCCAGCCAAGCCTTTATCAAGCGAGTGATTGGCCTGCCGGGTCAGACCGTGCAGGTCAATCAGGGTAAGGTTTACATAGACGGACAGCCGCTAGCAGAAGACTACATCCTAGAAGCGCCAGCCTACGAAATGCCCCCAGTAGAAGTCCCCGTCGGTAATCTGTTTGTTATGGGAGATAATCGCAACGACAGCAACGATTCTCACGTCTGGGGATTCTTGCCAGCGCAGAACGTCATCGGTCGCGCCGCCATACGCTTTTGGCCACTGGATAAAGCAGGAACCATCAGCGTGAGTTAGGTATCACTACAAATAAGATTACGCCGCCTCGCTCACGAAGCCTTAAATACTTTGAATTTCGGAGCTAGAGAGTCGTCCTTCAAGTGGCTCGTATTCATCCTCCAAAAGCCAATTGAATCCACCCAAACCTCTAAGACATTCCAGTCATCCTTCACTAGGTCGGGTGCGAGGGATGGCGTGATATCGGTCGTTTGCATCAATTTTTACCTCATCTTTCTCATAAGGCCAAAAGACTCAAGGTCATAATAAGACAGGTAGAATTCGTTACTCTATAGATAACAAAAGAAAAAGATAAGTTTTACCGTATGGATTTTGCCGAAAGCCTGAAGATGGCGACCAAAACGCTAAGCGCCAACAAGCTGCGTAGCGGTCTGACCATGCTAGGTATCATCATTGGCAACGCCTCTGTGATCGCGATGATCGGCATTGGTGAAGGCGCGCAAAAATACGTAAACGGCCAGCTACAGAGCCTGGGGCCAAATGTACTGTTCATTGTGCCCGGCAATCGCGAGGCGAGGCAGCTAGGCGATCTAGACATCCCCAGAAACTTGGTGCTAGCGGATGCCAAGGCGCTGGCGACTCAGGTTCCCTCGGTGACAGCGGTCGCCGCAGAAAAAACGACTCAAGGAATTGTCAGCTACCGCAATCGCAATACCAGTACGAGTATTGTCGGCACGACAGAAGGCTTCTTAACCGTGCGCAGCTTTGAAGTCGCACAGGGACGATTTTTGAACGATTTGGACGAGCGCTCCAACAGTCTGGTCGCCACCATTGGCAGCACGCTGGCAGAAAGGCTGTTTGACAGCGAAACTCCCCTGGGCAAGCAGATTCGGATCAAAGGCATTACGTTTGAAATTGTTGGCGTTCTAGAAAAGAAAGGATCTAGCCTGGGGCTCGATTACGATGATTCGGTGATGATTCCGATTACGACCTTGGCCAGTCGAATTGTAGGGCGCACCTCTCCTTATGGCATTGACGTAGGGTTCATCTCTATTTCAGCAGTGAGTCAAGAGGCGATGGAGACCGCTGAATTTCAGATCACCAATCTGCTGCGGTTGCGCCATCGAGTGACGGATGGGGACGACTTTTATATCCAGAGCCAAGATACGCTGTTGGATATTGCGAATACGGTGACAGGTGCGTTGACTTTGATGCTGGCTGCGATCGCATCTATTTCCCTTTTTGTCGGTGGCATCGGCATCATGAACATCATGCTCGTCTCTGTGCGCGAGCGCACCCAAGAAATCGGCCTGCGCAAAGCCATCGGCGCAACGCAAAGAGACATCCTTAGCCAGTTTCTGATCGAAGCCGTCATTCTCTCTGCTCTTGGCGGACTAGTCGGCACTGCTCTCGGCGCTAGCGGTATTCTTTTAATCGCTGCTATTAGCCCTTTTGAAGCAGCCGTCTCCGCTAGCGCCGTGATTGTTGCCGTCAGCGTTTCGGGCAGTATCGGCTTATTCTTTGGCGTTGTTCCCGCCCGACAAGCGGCAAAACTAGACCCCATCATCGCCCTACGCAGTGCATAATCCAGTCCAACCCCTTACCAACCCTCCACCGGTGGCTGAGCGCAGCCGAAGCCATGTCTCCTCTTATTCAATTCTGTAATATCGCCAAAATCTACGGCACCGGCAATACCGAAGTTCGCGCCCTGTGGAACGTGAACATGACCATCAACAGCGGTGAATACTGTTCTATTATGGGACCGTCAGGCTCTGGCAAATCTACCGCCATGAATATGATTGGCTGTCTCGATCAGCCCACCCAGGGAGAGTATCTGTTCGACGGGCAGGATGTCGCCAAGCTAGCCGAAGACGAACTAGCCCACATTCGCAATCGCAAGATTGGATTTGTTTTTCAACAGTTTCATCTGCTGCCGCACCTGAGCGCTTTGGAGAATGTAGAACAGCCCATGATGTATGCGGGAGTGCCTAGCAAGAAAAGACGAGAGCGTTCGGCTGAAGCACTAGAGCGAGTGGGACTGGGCAATCGGTTGAACAATAGGCCCAACCAGCTATCAGGAGGACAGCAGCAGCGAGTTGCGATCGCCCGCGCCATCGTCAATAATCCACTCCTGATATTAGCTGACGAGCCCACCGGAGCCCTAGACACCCAAACCACCCAGGATGTGATCAACATATTCTCTGAGCTAAATAAGAGCGGCATCACCGTCGTCATGGTCACCCACGAGCCTGAAGTCGCCCGGCTCACCAACCGGGTAGTCTGGTTTCGAGATGGTGAAGTGCTCAACCATCACTTAGACCCGGCAGACCTAGCAAGCGTCACAGCAATGCCTGCGTAGCAAAATCCAATCGCAGTAGGAGCTAACTATTGAAAGAGATCTATGCTCTCTTTGCATTTCAGGCATTGTGAAGTGTTAATTTATGTTACGGTTAGTTGACGACTTCGAGTTTCGGGAAAAGTTAGCAATTTGCATAGTCGCAGTTTGCATAGTCGCAGTTTGCATAGTCTACTGCTAGCTCCAGCACCAGTTACTTTGCTCGAGCACATGCGCCTCGGATTAAAGTCCGGTGTAGCAACCGACAAAGTATCTTGCAATTTCCGTAGGCGTAGTCCTCTGATGTAGGCATACATCCGTAAACCGCTATGCGCACAGCTTGAAGAATTCCGTTGTTGAGTTGGCTACTCACCATCTTATTATCGCACTCTAGATAGAGATAAAAAACATGGCTTATACCATTGAAAGCGCCCGCAGTATCTTCCCCAATACCCTGGCCGCTGACGCTATTCCCGCGACTACTGCTAGATTTGTCCAGCTCAGCGCTGAAGACCAGCTAGCCCTAATTTGGTTTGCCTATCTAGAAATGGGCCAATCGATTACGGTAGCCGCAACGGGCGCTGCTAACATGCAGTTCGCCGAAATCACTCTAGACAAAATCAAGAAAATGACGCCGCTAGAGCAGTCACAGGCAATGTGCGATTTAGCGAACAGAGCCGATTCTGAGATATCTCGAACCTACGCGACCTGGACGCCAAACATCAAATTGGGATTCTGGTATAGATTAGGAGAATGGATGGAGCAGGGGTTTGTTGCGCCTATTCCCGAAGGCTACAAGCTTTCAGCTAATGCCTCTGCTGTCTTGCAAGCAATCAGAGGGTTAGAATCTGGCCAGCAGATTACCGTTCTGCGCAACGCCGCTGTTGATATGGGCTTCGATACTGGCAAGATGGGTAGCTATCAGCGAGTTTCTGAACCCGTGATGGCACCTCAAGCAATAGGACAGCGAACTAACGTTTCCATCGAAGGCATCGATAACGATACCGTTCTGAGCTACATGAATAACTTGAATGCCAACGACTTTGATGCCTTAGTTAATCTCTTCACGGCAGATGGTGCCCTACAGCCTCCCTTCCGTAGACCCATTGTTGGACGCGATGCCATCTTGCAGTTCTTCAAGGAAGAGTGCCAAAATCTAAAGCTTATTCCTGAGCGCGGTGTAGCTGAATCTGATGAAGATGGATATATCCCGATAAAGGTGACTGGCAAGTGTCAGACTCCCTGGTTCGGTGCGGCTGTTGGCATGAATATTGCCTGGCGATTTCTGCTAAATCCAGAGGGCAAAATCTTCTTTGTCGCGATTGATTTGCTGGCCTCACCCAAAGAATTGTTGAATCTGGTTCGCTGATAACTCCTCTTAGATCACAAACACAAAGTTTGGATCACAAACACAGATCCGCCGTTTTTCCTATCCCTCCTAAACCTGTCCTATGAGAGGTTTGGGGGGTTAATAATCAGCCGGTAGATTCGACCCAAGCATATATCCCTCAATTAGCAGCAATGACACAGACTGATGTTCAATGGAGTAGTTCAGAAAAAAAGATCGCAAAGGACGCACTCAAAAAAGCATATGATCGAGAAGTTGATTCCCTTTTAAAGTATGTGAAAGGGCACCTTAATAAGCTCATGCATCTAGAAGATGTTTGGCAACTGCACGATCTATTGAGTGCTCGTAGGCATGACATTGATGGTAAATACGATGATAGAGAGGCGTTCTTAATGTTTACACTCTCGAAGCTAATTAAAGACGGCTTACTGAAAAAAGAAGAGCTAGCAGGGCTAACAGCAGATAAACGTGCGAAAGTTAATCTGCTCTCTCGTATGTAGTAAAGGGCCTGTGTACAACACAGTTCTATAATTTAATTCTGACTGCGTCATCTTGACCGTATATATGCTGGATGATGAAAGTGCTCTGATCGGTCATGGATGCGGTAATCTAGCAAATCTATAAGTAGATTACAGTGCATGGACCTTTGTATAGATGGATACCTCTATCAGCTAGAGGTTGTCAGCTAGAGGGTAACTTGACAGTTCTTTGATTGTACAAACAATGGTTGAAGCGAAAATCAGGCAGATAGTCGGACGAAGCATAAAAAAGCAAAGTACAGAAAAGATAGCAGCAAAACGGCGCAGTCGCTATCGTGTTTGGTTGACTGTAATAATAGCGTCGATCGGTATCAACATCAGTCCGCTGTTCCACGGCGCGGGAAGAGGCGAAACGACCCGTGCCGTGGCCTTTTCCACCGGACTCCTTGAACAAAGCAAACAGTCTGAATCTGTCCAAGCTGAAGATACGCCTGCTGTTAGCGCGGTCGTAGAAGGCATTAGTTTCATCCGTAGCAACAACGTACCTGCTGCTATTCAAGCTTTTGAAAGAGCGGTGAGCCTCGATCCCTCCTTGGTAGCCGCTCACTACAATCTAGGCCTTGCCTTCCGCCAAGACGAGCAGCTACAGGCCGCCGCCAGCTCATTTTGGCAAGCCATTCAAGCAGATCCTACTTTTGTCTTGGGCTATGTGAATCTAGGCGCAGCCCTGCTAGAAGGCGATAACACTGCTCAGGCCAAAGACTACCTCACCCGCGCCCTCGAACTAGATCCCGAGCTGGGTATTGCCCACTACAACATGGGACTGCTGCACAAAAGAGAAGGCAATCTCCCCGCTGCCTTTGCTTCTTTTAATCAAGGACTTAATCAGCCAGCCTCCGCTGCCAAATCGCACTATCAAATCGGCCTAATCTATCTAAGTCAACAGCAGTACAGCAACGCTCAAAAGGCCTTTGAGAATGCCGTCAAACTAGATAAAACCTACACAGAAGCTCACTACAATTTAGGCGTATCGTTCGTTCGGCAAAACAGCCCGGTTACCGCCATCATTGCCTTCAACAATGCTCTAAATCTACAGCCAGATTTTGCTCATGCCTACTACGCCAAAGCGCTTGCGCTTGCCGACTTGCAGCGCTACGAAGAAGCCAAACAAACGCTGATTATAGCCAGCACTATGTATCTCTCTCAGGGAAATACAGAATGGGCGACGATCGCCCAACACCAAATCACTTTTATTGAAACTACAGGTTTTCAATAAAAGTGAGAAAACTAATACTCTCTATCTTCCACACAGACAAACCTGCATTAACCGGAAGCTAGAGAGGCTAGAAGCCGTACAATCAAGACAAATGCGACCATCTCAGATACACTTGTGCGGTGTTATAAAACTGTGGAAGAGAGTAACGGATGAATAGCGTCAAACAAATTTTAGCCCTAGCTTTTGGAGCTGGTTTGGTCTGCGTCGGCGGTGACTTTAACAAATCTGCTGCTGCCCAATCGCAAGACTTTAGCCAGGTTGAAGTTCAGACGGTGCCCGTTGCCGAAGATGTCTACATGCTGGTGGGTGAAGGCGGTAATATTGGCGTTTCGGCTGGAGAAGACGGCGTATTTATGATCGACGATCAGTTTGCACCGCTGACGGAGAAAATTGTCGATGCGATCGCAGATATCACATCAGAGCCTATCCGCTTTTTGATCAACACTCACTGGCATTTTGATCACACAGGCGGCAACGAAAATCTAGGCGAGGCGGACGTTTTGATCATCGCTCATGATGAAGTCTACGAGCGCATGAGCACAGATCAGTTCATCGAAGCCCTTCAGGTTGATATTCCCGCCTCTCCACCAGCGGCTTTGCCTGTTATCACCTTCAACGATACAACAACCTTCCATCTCAACGGTCAGACCATTGAAGCTTTTCATGTAGCGCCTGCTCACACAGATGGTGACACGATTATTCACTTCATAGAAGCAGATGTGATCCATGCGGGGGATACTTATTTCAACGGGCTCTATCCCTTTATTGACACCAGCAGCGGTGGCTCCCTTACCGGTATGATCAGCGCGACAGAGAGAGTGCTAGCGCTAGCTGGAGAGAACACGAAAATTATTCCAGGGCACGGGCCGCTGTCGAATCGAGCGGAGCTAGAAGCGTATCGAGAGATGTTAGTAGAAGTGCGCCTAAGAACAGAAAGTGCGATCGCCCAAGGGCTGAATCTAGAGGAATTTATTGCCTCAAACCCAACCGCAGACTACGACCAGCGCCTAGGCGAAGGCTTCTTGACACCCGAACAGTTCCAGACAATCGTCTATCAGAGCCTATCGAATTGAAACGTACACAGATTGAAACGGACTAGAGCATAGGCATCGGAAATTGATCAAGCGAACTGGCACAGCTGCTTGATTTCAGCAACTGTGCCGAACTAGATTGACAAGTGTATAGCTCCGAAGCCGCCAGATGTATGTATTAGTAGCTCTGTCTTGCGGTTCTGTTTGACTCTAGATCCGCTTGTTTATCATGCTCTCTCCTCGATTTCGATCTTTTATTGCGATCGCACTGACCGTCACGTTCCTCATTGCCCTATCAGGACACTACACGTCCGCTAGGGCAAATCATCCCGGCTACTACAGCGGTTCTAGCTGGGATAGCGGCAGCTATCGATTAACTGAGCGCGGACACGAATATTTCAGCTTCGGCGTAGACGGGCGCGATGGCCGACAGGGGAGAAACGGTCGTTCAGCGCCAGATGAAGCGGCTAAAACAATTAACCTAGCGTCTAACCCCCTATCAGCTCCATCATCAGAGGTGTCTTATAATTTTTCTGGCGCTGAAGGTGAACCAGGAGAAAACGGCACGCCTGGTGAAACCGCCCATAGCTGCCGCGTGCCCTATCGACCGCCCTATTCGCTAGCTGGCGCAGATGGTGGCAGTGGCGGAAATGGCGGTAGCGGTGGAGACGGCGGAAACGGTAGCGATATCTCGATTTACTACGGCGATGAGGTGGTGTTGAAACAGATTGCTGTAGCAAACTCTGGGGGACAGGGGGGCCGCTCGGGTCGAGGAGAAGTCGGTGCAGACGGCTGCGAATGTATCGAGCCTGCCTGGGTAGTCAAATTTTGCGAGTGGGAAGTTTGGCAGCGCCAAAACCCTGAAGAAGGCCAAAGCGAGGAGCCAGCATGGACGTATGCCTCCCGAAAAATAGAGCCCTGTACAGGCGTCAGAAACGTTGACTTGCAAGAGCATGTGCCGCCTATAGAAAGCCGTGACTATATCCCTAATCTCCACTCGAGCTATGCCGACGATTATCGCTACGAGCTGCGATATGCAGGCGTTTCGCAAACTAAGAGATTTGGCTGCAAAAATGGCGATCGCGGTCAGTCTGGCACAGATGGACGCGACGGCGCAAAGGGGCGCTACGGTAGCTTTCGGCTGATTCCTCGAGCTGACATTCCTCAAGAGCAACTCGAATACAGCGGCACCTTGAACATGCAGCTAGATCAAACCGTCGAACTCGTCAAAAACATTTGGGAAGAAAGAACAGGATTGAGAGCACTCTTGAGCCCGGCGGCTGACACTCCAGATAGCTATAGCTATCTAAAATCGACTGAACGACCCAAGTATCGCCTGGAATGGGCCGCAGCCGAAACGCCAGAGAGTCTGGGAGTGACTGACGTTAGCACTGGCGTCGTAGCTAGATCGGTAGGCGATCGCGCCTTGTTGGATCTAAATATTCCCGGCACGCTCGACTATACCTTGAGCGAGCAGTCAGGCGTACAAGTTGCCAGGATTACCGGCGGATTTTCGCCCGATCGCGTAGAGTCTTTTGAGCTAGAAAGCGTATTTGCCAAAGCTGGAGAAAGTAAGCTTGTTCTAATAGACAAAGGAGACTTGCGAAACCTGCTGCCTCAAACAGAAATTGAAATTTCGCTGCTAACCAAGCAGTCAGCTAGTGGCCTGACAACTGACACCTATCAGCCTCGGCATGAGGCTACTTTCTACATTAGAAAAGGAACAGAAGCCATTGACTTTGGCAATCTCAACATTGTTGACAACACCTACACTTTTGATCTAGGAAATCGCTTTCGCGCTTGGTTGAAACCAGGCTACGACGCGCTGTATCGGGTCAAAATTCAGCAGACAACCAATAGTGGTGCGCTCTACACCCAGACCGAGGACGTTCCATTTCAGGTTTCTGCTTAGCGAGTCTAGGGCTAGGCAGACCAATCAAAAGCGTACTGCCAGAAAAGGCTTTATACCCGCTACCATGGACTAGGTTCAGGCTTCGACGCACTGCTGCGTTCTGGCCGTATCCTGTTTGGCCTATGTCTTTACCCTTTGATGCTGCGGCAACTCAACAGCGGGTCGATAAATTTTGGCAGCTGCCTGCTAGCTTTGGCACAGAGCGCAATGCCTATCACAACTATCTAAACGAAATTGTAAGCGATCGCTATGCCCTAATTAGAGGGCTACAAATTCTGCGCGATGAGCTTCAGTTTGCCGCCAAAAGCCCTACGGACATGAACGTTTGCGGGGCAGATCTGAGTCTGCCCAGCGTGGTGACGACACTGGCCTATACCAACTGTGGCGATCGCATCCACCAGGGCGAAGCTACCAAGCGCTACCGAGATGTCGTTGCTTCCCGATTCGCTACCCTCTCAGAGATTGGAGAACTTAAGCTAGAAGCTTTTTTCCCCGCTGGCGGCGGTACTGACAATGGAGCAACCTTGGCTCATGTCACTGTCGCCCACGAGCTAGATGAACAGCTAAAGCATCAGCTCTATGAGGGAAATCCTCAGTCTATTTCTTTGGTCGCGATCGATCTAAAGACTCACGTTGGCAGACTGCGAGAGGGGAACAAGCACGTTGTCTATGGAAGAACTCGTGAATCTCCCTGGCGTGAACCCAGAGCTGCCTGTGGCGCTATCGTTGGCGCACTGACAAACTACCACTCGCAAAACCTGATCCACCGCCGGATCAGGGGCGATTTAGGAGAAAGAAATTTTCAATATCTATCTCAAAATCACATTTTGACAGACGAAGGTGTCGAAATTACCATGGCTGTTGCTGCTGTCATCGTTGCCATTCGCGGGATTAGAAACACTGCGATCGCCCTCGGCCAAGAGATGGACGAACGCGGTCTAGCTCACCTCACCGCCAGCACCACCGTTAATCGCCCTTCTAGAGACGATCTAGTCATCTACCTCGCTAGAGCCACCGTATTTAATGGCAAAATTCGCATCCAAAGCTTAGGTCTAGACGCCAAGCGCTACAGTGCTGGACTAGTGGAGCACGCCGGAGAGAAAAGGCTACAGCTACGCTATGACGAGTGGGACAGTGACCACTTACCGATCGAAGAAATCGCGTACAAAGTGCGAGATTCTGGCCTATAGTTTCTCAAGAAATGAACACAACGCTGTTACAACCCGTTTCTTCTCAGATTTTCTCAACGTGAGGACTCGGCAGACTTTCCCAAAGACGATCTCACATCCAAAGCGTCTCTCAGTCCATCCCCCAGGTAATTCACACTCAGCACGGTCAGAAAGATAGCCAATCCAGGAGCAATGACTAGATAAGGCGCACTCGAAACGTAATTTTGGGCGTCGAACAGCATTCGGCCCCAGGTCGGCACATCTGGTGGAAAGCCAATTCCTAGAAAGCTGAGGGTCGATTCGGTGATAATCGCATTGCCGACGCCCAGGGTCGCGGCCACAATCACTGGCCCAATGGCGTTGGGTAGAATATGCCGCCAGACGATTCGCGCTGGATGAGCGCCTAACGATCGCGCCGCTTGGACAAAAGCCTGTTCTTTGACCGCCAAGAAACCAGCTCGAACCAACCGAGCAGTAGACATCCAGGTCAAGCCACCAATCACCAAAATAATTAGGACAAAGATTCCAGCTTCTGGTCCCGCTAGCCTGCGCATCGGCTCTCGAAACAAATAAATAATTAGCAGTAGCAGGGGCAGTTGAGGCAAAGATAGAAACAAATCAGTCAACCGCATCAAACCATTGTCGACGATACCACCACAGAACCCTGCAATCATCCCGACCAGTGTCCCTAGAGAAATGGATACCAGCATTGCTGTAATCCCTACAGCAATGCTCACTCGTCCACCCCATAGCAGCCGCGCGAGCTGATCTTGGCCCAAGTCGTTTGTCCCGAGAGGGTGCTGCCAGCTAGGGGCGCTAGTCGCCCTAGTAAAATCAATTTCACTATAGGAAGCTGAGTACACCAGCGGACCGACAAAAACCGCCAGGCCGAAGATTAGTAGAACCGTTGCGCCAATGAGTGCCGGGCGATCGCGCTGAAATCGCCGCCAGGCACTGGCAGTCGCTGTCATTCTCCATCCTCCGCAGGAATATCCCAAGCTGGCTGATAGATCTGCTGGTACCAAATCGCCTGACTGTTAGCGCTGATGTTACCTCTAGGCGGAAAGGCTGCGTACTTCAACCGGCTATCAAAACGGACATGTAGCCAAGGAACGCCATGTCCGTGGGTATTGCACCATACGGACTTTTGCTGAGCGATCGCTTCGCTGCACATTTCACCTACCCTTTGCCAGAGTGCGTGCTGAATCTGAGAATCTGCCGTTCTACAGAAAGCTGCTATATGACCGTAGCTGCCAGTGGGTTTAGGCACTAGCAGCTGGGCATCACCAGAGAAATTAGCAAACTTGGCGGTTAGCTCATTCTCTCCTAGCGCACGCAAGTAAGGCTGAAAGTCAGTGGGATCGGCGGGACGAAAGGTGGTGGGGAATGCGATCGCGAAAAAAGGATGGCTTTGCGCCGTATATGGATGAATCGGCACTGGTTTCCACTCGTAGTCAAAATCGAGCGCTGCCCAAGTCTGATTCCACAGCTCCCGAAAATCACTTTCGTCAACCAAAGCGCTAGCAATTTGAGCCCAGCTAAACGGCAATCCTTTCCTATCGACAACCGTAATTAATACCGCCCGACGGTCGGCAATTTCAGTGATAGTTTCTTTGACAGTAGCTAGTTGAGTGGTCTGCGTAGATATCCGAAGCATAGCCCCAAAGGCAATTGACCTCAGTGACTGTAGCACATGCTAAGAAAGGTACTTTACTCTGTCTCTACACTTTGCTTTCCAAGGATTTCAAATATTCTGTATTAACGCCGGATTCTCGGACCAGCGCAATTTTTCCAGTCCGAGCAATTTCTTGAATGCCGAAGGGTTTGAGCATTTGTTCGATAGCAACCAATTTGCCCGGATCGCCAACGACTTCTAGGGTCACTGATGCTTTGGAAACATCAACGACGCGCGCTCTAAATATCTGGGCTAAACCGACGACTTCTGCGCGGTCTTTGCTATTGGCCTTGACCTTCATCAGCATCAGCTCTCGCTCAACGCAGGGCGTCTCAGTGATGTCTTGAACCTTTAGCACGTTGATTAGTTTGTATAGCTGCTTGGCCAACTGCTCAATTACCAAATCATCACCGGGCACGACCATGGTGATCCGAGAGATGCCTGGTTCCTCAGCCGGTCCTACTGCTAGGCTCTCAATATTGAAGCCGCGTCGGGCGAACAAACCGGCAATGCGGGTCAAAACGCCGGATTCGTCTTCGACTAGAACAGAAAGCGTGTGCTTCATTACAAAAAAATCGGGCTATGGCCCCGTAGCTGGACCCAGGTATCTTATCTCGATGGGGGGAAGGGGGAAAGGGGAAAGCCAGAAGGCGTAAGTAGGAGACCAGGCGCTTGTACTGCCTATTGAAGGGCCTGCTTAAGGATTGGACACTGGGGGAGAGTCTGGGGTGATGGGGGGGAGTCCGGTGTCGGGAGCGGTCGGATTGGGGATGATTTGGATATCGCCACCGAGTGAGGGATCGTTTGGTAGGAGGTTGCCTGGCAGTTGGTTTGGCGATTGGTTTGGCAGTTGGTTTGGCAACTGGTTAATGTCGGGCTGCTGGGGGATGGGGGCTCCTAGCGGATTGTTTGGGTCTTTGCCCTGGGTAGGATCTAGGGAGGCGTCGTTGGGAAGGGTGGCTAGGGCAACGCGATCGCCCCCGACGGAGCGCAGCAAATCTAGGACTTTGACGACGGATTCGTAGCGAGCGCTGCTAGAGGCATAGAGCACGACCGTACCGGTAGGGGCGACTTCTTGGTGCTTCAGCATAATGCTGTACAGATCTTGAAGCTGTACGGGGGTCGCGTCGATGTAGATTTGACCGACGCCGTCGATGCTGACGTAGAGGCGATCGCGACTGTTTCCGGCAATCGGTGAGCTGTTATCGACGGAAGGAAGCGCTAGGTCGATAACCTGCTGCCTGGTCAAACCAACGGCTGCCAGAATGAAGAAGGTGAGGATGCAAAAGATTACATCGATCATTGGCAGAATGTTGATCTGCACGTCTGGCTCGCGATCGTTAAAGTCGACTTTCATAGGGCAAGCAAGCTTCTAGAAGGTGGGGGGGGGTGTCGGTGTGGGCTCGGGTTTAGGGGCCTCTGGCAAATCGACGATAGGAGAGGGCGGCAAGTTTGATAGGTTTTCGCTCAGAGAGCTAGGTCTGCCGTCTGTATAGGCCCACGCCTGCCGGTACAGTAGCTCTAGCTCGTTGCCCGATAGCTGAAGGACTTTGGCTTGACCGAAGACGAAGCTTTGAAAGATACGATAGAAAGCTAGGCTGATGATGGCAATGATTAACCCGGCGGCGGTACTGATTAAAGCTTCGCCAATGCCGAGGGCGGTGCCTGCGGTGGCATCTCCTACACCGAGCGCGTTGAGATCGATCGAGCCTAGAGAGTTGATCAGGCCGACAACGGTGCCGAGCAGACCCAGTAGAGGAGCGATTGCAATCACCGCTTCGAGGACTTTTTCGCCACGGCGCATGATCGCAAGCTCTTCGCTAGCGGAGGTTTCTAGCGCTAGCTTGAACACTTCTGGCGCGGGGTCTTTGAGCTTGAGGGCAGAAAATAGAAATCGGCCCATCGGCAGACGGTTAGCGGCCTGAGCTATCTGGGTAGCGGTCGTCCATTCTCTGCGAGCAGATTCTAGCACCCGACCGGCAACCTCTCTTTCACGAGTCAAGATCTTGGACCAGAACCAGATCCGCTCCATAACGGTGCCCAGCGCCAAAATTGATAGAAAGAGCAGGGGCCACATGGCAATGCCACCCTGTCTAAATAATTCCGAGAGTTCCACGCTCGCCTCCTAACCACTCCACACGTTCTCAGCCTACCGATTCTAGCGCTATGCTGCGGTTTGTACTGAGTCACATTTTCTGCACTAGTTTAGTGCATTGCGGTATGCCCCGCATCGCGCTGTATCGGTTATTACGGTGTCACAGCATATCTAGAATTTCACTGGCGGCGCGATCGCACACACCGGGCTCTCCCATCGCCTGCTTCATCTGGGCGTAGCCTGTAATCATTTGCTGTCGTTTTTCCTCATCTAGCAGCAGTTCTAGAGCAGCGTCCCCAATCGCTTCTGGTGTGGCTGACCACTGCAAGAACTCTGGTACGATTGGCTGATTTTCCATCAGGTTCACAGGCGAGACGTAGTCTCCGGTGAAGCGAACAACATATTTCGCGATGAATGCGGTGAGATCGCTCAAGCGATACATCACCACCTGGGGAACGTTCATTAGGGCAACTTCTAAATTGGCGGTGCCCGATTTATTGACGACTACATCGGCGGCTGCGATCGCCTGCTGCCCGTCAGCTTTATCGATCAGGCGCGCATTTAGATCGTAGCTTTTGGCGGCTAGCCCTATTTCATCTCTAAAGTCTGGCAGCGATACGGGAATGAGAAATCTCGTTTTTGGCTGTCGGTGCTGAATGCGAGCAGCCGCCTCGAACATCACTGGCATGATATAGCGCAGCTCCTGCTGGCGAGAAGCGGGTAAGAGGGTAACAATCTGCGCGTCTGCTGCAATTTTCAGCGCTGAGCGGGCGGCGGCTTTGGGGATGGGCTCCGCCAAAATGTCTACTAGCGGATGACCAACCCACTCCACATTCGCCCCTGCCTGCTGGTAATAGGTCGCCTCTTCTGGAAAAATCGCCAGTAGCTTATCGCAGACATCGACAATGGCCTGGGTACTAGGAGTGGCGAAGACCCATTCCTGCGGCGCAATGTAGTAAACCATTGAGACATCTGGCAGCTGCTTTCGCATGAACTTGCCGATTGCCAAGTTCGGCCCTTTATAGTCCAGCAGTACCATCAGATCGGGTGGATGGTTAAGCAGGTATTGCTGTACCTGCTTTTGCAAACCACGTCCCTTCAGATAGTAGGGCAGTGCCTCCAAAATGCCGATGGCGCTGAGCCTCAGCGTATTGACCAAAATTTTTGTACCAGCAGCTTCCATCTGGTGTCCACCGACGCCAGTAATTTCTATCTTGATGCCACGCTTTTTGGCCTGTCGGTTTAGCGCCTCGGCTAGCAGGCCACCTTGTAAGTCACCTGAGACTTCGCCAGTGTGAATAAAGATCTTTTTCCTGATGCTGACTCTCAAGGCTCACCATTCCAATAATTAACGTTTTCGTCCTGGGACGGGGCCACGCCTGCCTGCCTCGCTAGTTGAGGCCTGTAGAAATTCGTACAGGTGCCGGACGCGCTCATTGTCGGAGACGGCCTCTAGTTTGCTGATGGCTTCTTTGAGGGTGAGACCAGAGCGATACAGGATGCGAAAGGCGTTGACTAGTCCTTTGTATACCTGGCCGTCGGCTTCTGCGGCGATGCCAGATCGCCGCAGTAAGACCTGGTTGAGTCCGCGCACTCGTGAGGGATTGCCTTCGACCATGGTGTAGGGCGGCACATCTCTTTCGATCCGGCTCATGCCACCGACCATGGCGTAGCGACCGATGTGGACGAACTGGTGGACGCCGACAAGCCCGCTGATGCGGGCGTGGGATTCGATTTTGACGTGGCCTGCGAGCGCGACTGAGTTGGCAATGATGACGCGATCGCCCAGTTCGCAGTTGTGGGCGACGTGGGCATAGGCCATGACCAGATTGTGATCGCCTAGACGGGTGACTTCGCCAACGCGGGTGGGACGATTGATGGTGACACACTCTCGAATGGCGTTGTCGTTGCCGATCTCTACTAGGCTCATTGAGCCGTCGTATTTTAGATCTTGAGGCTCTAGGCCGATGGCTGCGTGGGGAAAAATGCGATTGCGATCGCCTATTTTGGTATAGCCCTCAATGACTGCATGAGCACCAATGACTGTCTGCGCACCGATGGAGACCTTTTCTCCGATTACAGCGTAGGGGCCAACGCTGACGCTGGCATGAACCTGAGCGTCTGGGTGGATAACCGCCGTCGGATGAATCAGAGTAGCCATCAAAGCCATGCCTCCAGCAAAGCCACCAAACGAGTAGAGCACATAGAACAACCCAAAAATCTAATCTCAGTCCAAGATCGAAAACATCAGCGTTCCTTCACAGGCCAGCTGCCCCTCTACTTCGGCTCTTGACTTCATTTTGCCAAATCGCCCGGCTTTTACGTTTACGAGCGTGGTAGTGATCACGAGCTGATCGCCAGGGACAACAGGCCGCCGAAATTTGACCCTGTCAATCCCGGCAAAGACACAAAGGCGATCGTTTACACCAGGCAGCTGGCTGAGCACGACGCCGCCGACTTGAGCCATGGCTTCGACAATTAGAACCCCTGGCATTAGAGGGCGATTGGGAAAATGTCCCTGAAAGTGCGGCTCGTTAAACGTGACGTTTTTGAGGCCGACCGCGCTTTCACCCGGAACGTAGTCAATGATGCGATCGACGAGCGAAAACGGATAGCGGTGAGGTAGCAGCCGCTGAATCTCTTCTAGGGTGAAGGTTTTCTGAACATCGCTGGCGCTGTCATTGGACCCGTCGCTGGCGTCGTTCTGAGCCATATTCTGGCTGCTGTTCTGGGAGTCATCGCTGGTGCTAGACGGCGCAGGGACCGCTGGCGTAGCCGAAGGGGAAGCAGGGGCACTAGTTGGCATAAGGCATTCAATCGTGAGACAAAAGCTGAAAACAAAAGCGAGGCCGGTTAAAGCCCTCAACGATTCTGCCATTAGACGGTGCCTGGCGCTACAGACAGGGGCCGTCGTCAATCTTTTTGGCGAGTTCTATATGCAGACTGTGACTAGCTTTATAGGCGACGTAATGAGCGGTGGGAATATCTCCTAACAGGCTCAAATCTCCTATCAAATCTAGCAGCTTATGGCGGGCGGGCTCGTTGTCAAAGCGCAGCGGTGGATTTAGCCAGCCGTCTTGGCTACAGACTAGGGCGTTATCTAGAGTGCCGCCTTTGATCAAACCTTGTTCGCGTAGATAGTCGATCTGGTGAGCCATTGCAAAGGTGCGAGCAGGCGCGATGTCGTTAGCAAAATCTCCGAGCGCTGGAGACCAGCTGTGCCACTGGTTGCCGATAGCTGGCAGCTCGAAGTCGATGCCGTAGCTGAAGCGTAGTTCAGGGCTAGGGATGGCGGTGACCCAGGCGTCTTTCGATTGGACAAAGATTGGCTGGGTGAGCGGCGATCGCGTCTGCCTGTGGGCGGACTGTAGCTGGATGGGAATGGGTGCGATCGCCGCCACCCACTCCTTTGCCGACCCATCTAATAGAGGCAGCTCTGGTCCATCTATTTCTATACGAACGTTATCAATTCCTAGTGCCATCAGCGCCGAGAGCAGGTGCTCGACTGTGCGCACAGTCGCGTTATCGACACCTAGCTCCGTAGAAAGCTGAGTTTGGACCACATTGCCAACTGTTGCCAGGATCGGAACAGCGTCTGCAAGATCGGTTCTGATGAAACAACGGCCAGCGTCTAGGTCTGCTGGCAATAGCCTAACGGCTGTTTGCTGTCCCAGATGTAGACCAACGCCTTCGACGGAAACAGCAGAGCTTAAGGTCTGCTGTTTTTGGGTCTGCTGTTTTGGAATCTGCTGTTTTTGGGTTTGCTGTTTTGGAATCTGTTCTAGGATCTGGGACTGTGAGCTTTGGACTTCTACTTTTTGGGCTTCGGCATTAGACATTGGTCTGTTCTCTAACTGGTTCAATCTTAGAACCGTTCTCCAAAGCCGAAGTGAAATCGGCTGTCGCCCTCACTGCCGATTCCGTAATCTAAGCGCAGGGCACCTAGCGGCGTTCGTACTCTTACACCCGCACCATAGCCAAAGCCATTTCCGGGTTTTCCTCTGACACCTGCTGGATTGCCAGGGACGGAGCTACCCGAACCTAAATCTGTACCATAGTCGGCAAACAGCGCGCCATTTAGAAACTGGCTAAATAGCGGAAAGCGATACTCCACAGTACCCAGCAGGAAGGAAGTTCCTGATCCAACGCCGCCTTCTTGGAAACCACGCACAGAGTTGCCACCACCTAGTGGAAAAGCCTCGTACGGTGGAATTTCTCCCAAAGTTGTTCCCCCTTGCAAGTTGAAGGCAATCGTTTCACGACCACTGTCGCCACCGATTAGCCTGATCGGCACGTACTGACTGTAGCTACCTTGTATTTTGTTGTAAAAGATGTTGCCATTGCCGACTGGAATAGATTGTTCTGTGCCAAGCCGAATCAGGTTACCGCTAGTTGGCACAGTCGGATCGTTGCGCCTGTCTAGCACAGCACCGAACTGGAGCGTGAAAAGGTCGTCACGACCACTGCTACTAGCAGTAAGCTGGTTGTTCAATTCGTCGAGTGGAGAAACGTTGCCACTGCTATCAAGCAATGCTACGCGCTCATATTGACCACCTAGAGACAGCGATAATCCATTGTCTAGGGGACGACTGAAGCTGAGCCCTGTGCCCAGGCGATTAAGCCTTGGGGTATCGCCAGAACCTAGAGCCGGGTCGTCATCAAGGATATCAACATCTCTTGGACCGTTGTCGAAGATGAGGGAGGTGGCACGGCGGTTGAACAAGCTAGCTGTATAAGAGGTTCGGTAGCGATCGCCAGCAATCCAAGGGTCGGTAAAGCTAACGTCGAATAGGAAATCACCGCGAGTAGTGACTCGGCCTTCGGTACGGAGCTTTTGGTTATTGCCGCCAAAGTTGTCTTCGTTGTAGCTAAGCTGGCCAAACAGGTCGCCGCGTAGGTTGAAGCCGAGTGAAGCACCAATTGATCCGGTGTCGCGTTCGGCGACATTAACAACGACTTTGACTTTGCGGGGATCTTCGTCGCCAGGATCTAGAGATAGGCGAATATCTTCGAAAATGCCGAGTCCAAACACCCGAGCGACATCTTCTTGAATGGCTTCTTCTCGGAAAACGTCGCCCGGTTCTGTGTCAAATTCACGGGTGACAATGAAGTCTCTTGTCTTACCTTTGATGGGATTGCCTTCTTCATCTGTGGTTTCACCATCGCCAGTAATATAGCGAACGGTAATCTCCTCGATTTCACCTTCAGCCACAATCAGAGTAACGACGCCTTGATCTGAGATTTGCGGCGCGGCGGTGACCTGAGCTAGTACGTAGCCGTTGTCTTGATACCAGTCGTTGAGATCGAGGATACTGTTTTGCAGATCTCTGAGGTTGAGGATCTGGCCGTACTGATCGCTAAAGATATCGTTGATAGTCTCATCCGGGAGCACCGTACGATTGCGGATATCGACCTGGGTCAAGATAGGGTTGGGTTCTACAGCAAAGGTGACCTTAACGCCTAAGGGTGTATCTTCTGGGTTGGCCTGTACGTTTGCAAAGAAGCCAGTGGAAAAAATGCTGTTGATGTCTTCTTGAAGCTGCGTGCGGGTGGTGGTCCGTCCGGGAACGGTGGAGATAGCGCTGTAGACTTCGTTGGTGAGCTCGGCAGTCAGCGGTCGCTGTGGATCGGAAGAAACAACGTCAACTTCAGCGACAAGGACGCGAACCTCTTCCTGAACGGTTTCTTCTGGCGGTACCGGTTCTTCTGGCGATACTGGGGGAGTCTCGGGGGGGGCCTGTCCAGGAACGGCTTCTACGGGCGGCGTGTCGACAGTAGCGTCTTCAATAGCTTCGTCGACAACGGACTCGACATCTTGCTCTTCCGAATCTTCGTCAGCGCTGTCTGTGCCTTCTAGATCAATACCGTCTTCGTCGATGATGACTGGCTCAATCGGAGTGGGATCGTCAGCTTCGGGTAGGGCATCATTGATGGGATCTGGTGATTCTAGCTGCTTGAGGTCTGTTTGCGGTGTGCCTGCTGCCGAAACATCAGTGGTGGGAACATCGGCCAAAAGCGGAGAATCGGATGGCTGTAGAACGCCTGTTAGCAGCCGAGCATGCAGATTGTCAGTGGGGGCGATCGCCAGATCTGGAGAGAGCGGCTCAGCGATCGCACCCTCAACAGCCTGAGCAGAAGCATCAGCACGAGCTGGTAGCCCAGAAACCGCTACCAAACTAAAACAGGCTAAAAGAGCCGGGGAAACGCGCATAACCAGTGAATTCCAATACATAGATGTTCATTCCTCACACCATGCCGACACGGAGGGACGTGCTGACATGCCCAGGGGTGTTTTTACTCCCTGGTTAATCAATGTCCGACGATATTACCCTGTCGTCAAGCACGGGGTTTTGTTTTGTTGTGACAGAAGCGAAGGTGGGCTTCGGCTACGCTCAGCCCCCGTGTATTCTGATTCTGACTTTGTTAGTTGACGGTTGAGCATACACCGAGGACCGAGCGCAGTCGAGGTCCAACTTGATTAGCTGCCGATCTGGGTGAGAATTCGCGCTAGTACAGCTTGGTAGCCTTCGGCAACATTGCCTAGGTCCTGGCGAAAGCGGTCTTTGTCCATGACTCGCTTGTTCTGATCGGGTTCATTCTTGTCCCACAGGCGGCAGGTGTCTGGGCTGATTTCGTCGGCTAGGAGGAGGGTGCCGTCTTTATCGGTGCCAAATTCGAGCTTGAAGTCGACGAGGGTAATGTCACAGCTAGCGAAGAAGTCAGTGAGGACAGTGTTCACGGTTTGGGCTTTGTCTACTAGCCGATCGAGCTGAGTGGGGGTGGTGAGCTGCATGGCGGCAATGCGACCCGGCGTCAGCAGTGGATCGCCTAGATCGTCGTTTTTGTAATAGAACTCGACTAGAGAAGGGGATAGCGGTGTGCCTAGTGCGATGCCGGTTTGTTTGCAGAGGCTACCGGCGGCAATGTTGCGGACGACGACTTCTAGCGGCACGATATCTACGCGCTTGACTTTGAGCTCTCTGTCGCCAGTCGATTCGATCAGGTGAGTTGCGATGCCTTGCTTTTCTAGCAGATTATATAGATGGGTGGTTACCTTACAGTTAACGACGCCTTTGTTGACAATCTGTCCTTTTTTTTGCGCATTGAAAGCGGTGGCATCATCTTTGAAATAGGTAATTAAAACCTCTGGATCGGCGGTCGCGTAGATGATTTTGGCTTTGCCTTCGTATAGCTTTTGATCGGGCTTGTAATTACTGGCGGGGATGTCAGGCATAGGTCAGCGAGGGAGGCGAAAGCAACCTGCTTATTATCGGGGCAAGCGCTTACGAAACCTTAGCTCTGTAACATCATTTGCGAATTGAAACTGGTGAGCGATGGCTGGCGAATCTGAGACGCCTATGCGACTCCGTAGCCGGTGTAAGGTCTTTTATAGGCAGGATGTAAACCCAACACGATGTCGTCTTTTGGAATACCCATGTCGATTAGTTCTTGGCCTACGTCACTGTCTGTGGTGTTTTGCTGGAGCCAGATTTTACCGTCTCTGATATCGAAGTGGAGAACTGTGTGGTAAGTGCGCTTGAGATGATTCCAGCCAACGCGCATGAGCTGATAGTGATCGCGAGTGGTATCAAAAAAGAGCTGGTCTTCAATGTCCGCGTTTGAGTCGTTTGACTGGCTGTACTGCTCCAGCAGCGTCTGGATTGCCCTACGGTAGTTGTCTAATCTGTCCATTGCACTATTTCCTCCGATGTGGGTTCATAGACAATCATCTTTAGGTTGTGTCGTTCTATGGCAACTGTAGCAAAGCGGCTCTGAAAAAAGGTTTCGTAAGTTTCTAGGGGAACGGCTACATAGAGCTGCCGCTCCGGATCTTTGACTTCTAGGATAATTTTGTAGCTGAGGAATTGACCTAAGGCGGTATGGAAGTCACTGATGGGAGAGGGCTAATAAAGCTTTTAATTTCGACGGCAATCTTGTCTTCGCCACGTTCGACAGCAATCAGACGCTCTGCCGCCAGGTCAATTTTTACTTTGACATCCTCCCAGTTCAGCTCTAGGGGATCGCTGGAAATGTACTACTGTTCTTTTTCGAGCCCGCGTTTGACGGCTTCGTGAAATACATCTCTTTTGCTCATAGTCTCTCGCGTTCACGTAACTGCGCACATGTTTCATAACGCACTTTATTTCATTGTCATTGTATGTACACCATCCCAATCTTCGGCGGGTGGTCTGAGTAGGTACGCTTGGGCCCTTGATAGGTGTAGTTCGATGGCGCGATCGCCTGGCCTGAGCGCTTGAGCTAGTCGAAATAGAGCAATGGCAAGATCGAATGACGCAGCTTTGTAGGCTTCGCGACCTTTGGTGTAGAGATCTAGGAAGGACTTGGTTTTCATATCTAAAGGCTGGGTGCGATCGCCAATCAGCTCATAAATTTTCACGGGTTCTAGCTTTCCTTTTACCCGAATTAAATCCAGTTCTCGCACCCAAATTTTATCCTGACACAGCTCGAAGGTATGCTCACTGAGGACGATATCACAGCCGTATTGTTTGGTGATGCTCTCTAGCCTGGAGCTGAGATTAACGCCATCGCCGATGACGGTGTACTCCATCTTTCGCTGCGAGCCGATGTTGCCAGAGACGACTTCGCCCGAACTAAGGCCAATTCCGATGCGAAGTTCGGGCTGCTTTTGCATTCTCCTGTCTGCGTTGAATACCTTTAGCCGCCGCCGCATGTCTAGCGCCGACTGGACTGCTGACCAGGCGTGATTTTCCAACGGTAGCGGCGCACCAAAGACGGCCATCAGCGCGTCACCAATAAACTTATCTAGGGTGCCTTCGCAGTGAAAGACCGCTTCTACCATCGTTTCAAAGTACTCGTTGAGCATCGAGACGACCTGAGCAGCCTCTAGCTTTTCGGTCAAAGTGGTGTAGCCGCGAATATCAGAAAATAAGACGGTTACATCCTTACGCTCACCTACCATCAGAACATCTTCGCCCAAGGCCATGACTCGCTCGGCCACGCTCGGCGTCATGTATCGGTAGAGCGTCGTTTTCATTCGCTTCTCTTGGCTAATGTCTTCTAGCACGACTAGACCGCCACGGACGCCTCCTTGGGGATCGCTGAGCGGATTGACGGTCAAGTTGATGCTGCGATTCCAGCCGACCACCTGATCAATGTCGGTTTGCGCCAGGTGGTCGGTGGGTTCTGCCGAGCCCCAAAGCCGATAGCCTGCTTCACCTTCAGGGACGACTAATACGCAGGGAGGCGGGGAGGCGGGAGGGGGAGATTGAGGTGCTTTTAAGGTTGCGACTGAGACCACTAATGATTGCTCTGGTACATAGTGCCGCGCTCCGGAGCTGAGGCTATCTTCGAGCCGCATCTGTAGGCGATCTAAAAGCAAGACCTCCCAGAGATAGCGCCCGATTAGCTGCTGCTGCCATTCTGCTGCGATCGCCTTGCTGACTCTTTCGACGATGTCCTGACTGCTAGTGTCATCCGACCCGCGCTCTAAAGTGGCTGTTGCCCAGCCTTCTATCGTACCTACCGGCGCACCGAGCAGCTTGAGTGCCGACTCGTTAATTGTCACAATTCGCCCGGTCATATCGGTTGAAATCACCGCATCAGAAAGACTCTCTAGCATGTCTTTTTGATATTGCTTTTCCAAGGAAATCTCTTGGAAGAGCTGCGCGTTTTCCAAGGCGATCCCAGCTTGGGTGTTGAATGCTCGCATGAACGATTCATCAAGCGGGGTGAATTGACCCTGTATACGATTGATCAGCTGGCTGACGCCGATGAGTTTGCCGCTGGAGTTGAAGACGGGCATGCACAAGATGTTGCGGGTACGGTAGCCGGTCTTTTGATCGGAAGAGACATCAAAGCGATTGTCTTTGTAGGCGTCTGGAATGTTGAGCTTTTGACCAGTGGCGGCAACATAGCCGACAATTCCTTTGTCGGTAGGTAGGCGCAGGTCAATGAGAGATTGACCGTCGGCGCTGCGAACCTGGGACCAGAGTTCGTTTTTGGCTTCGTTGAGTAGCCAGAGGGTGCTGCGGTCGGCCTGCATCAGCTGGCGAGCGGCGGCCATAACGGACTGTAGCGTAATAGTGAGATTTAGACTTTGCTCCATAGACGAGATGGCTTCGAGTAGAGCGGCGACACCTTTTTGGTTGCGAGCGGCTAGGTAGAAGCGCTGGCAGGTTTCTAACAAAATGCCAATGGAGGGAGCAAAGCGGGCAAAGCGGGTTTCGTCTTCTTGGGAGAAGGGATGGGTGCCAATTTTGTTGAGGAGCTGGGCGATCGCGACGACTTTGCGATCGCTGTTGACTACCGGCATACACAAGATATTGCGGGTGCGATAGCCGGTTTGTTTGTCGGTGGCGTCGCTGAACCTGGCATCTGCATAGGCATCTGGAATATTCAGCCCTTCCCCTGTAGTAGCCACATAGCCTGCAATTCCATGGGATAGCGGCAGCCGAATCTCTAGGCTGTCGGCGTCACTACCCTGTGCGATCTTAGACCACAGCTCCTGGCGGTCTTCATCCACGACGAAAATAGTCGTTCGCTCGGCTCGCAGAATCTGACCAATCTTGAGAGTAAAGGTCTCTAGCAGTTCGTCAAGCATGGGCTCTAAAGATTGATTGTTAATTAAATCAATCACCTTTAGAAACTGTCTAAAATCTTTAGTCGTTCGATCTAGGAACGCGATGAAATCTGGAATAGAAAGATCCTCGACGCGCTCTGCCAACCGGCCTTGGCTTTGCTGAGACAATGATAAAAATACGCTACTACTCGTTGAAGACTGAGCCATAACTGTAGGGTTGAAGAGGTAAGATGAGCACCGTCTTTAGCTTTCCCGATCGGCTATGTTCTCTTTGGATTGGATGGCACAGATCCAGATGCTAGATTTTCCAATGCTGCGCTGTCAGTCTGAAGCGTGACAGCTGAGGATAGTGCTACAGGTGATAACAAAGCGCCTGCGGCCAGTCCTCTGACAAAGTAGAAGACAAGCCTGCGCCTGAACCGTTTATTCGCCAGCGGTCACAGGCTTTTGAACTGATAGCACCCTTCTGCTAATAGAAGTTTTCTTTCTCCAGTTGTTCATCACGTCTTTGACAACGAGCTCTTCTAGCCAAACCTGGACAACAACCGTTAGCGGCAGTGCTAGGAACAGTCCTAGAAAACCAAAGAGAATGCCGCAGACTAGCTGAGAGATGAGTGCGATCGCAGGCAGTAGAGAAACCTGTCTTTTCATCACCATTGGCGTCAACAAGTTGCTCTCGATCTGCTGAATGAGGACATATAAAACAACCACCGCTATTCCCTTCCACGGCGCTTCGAGCAAGCCCAAAATAGTCGGCGGAATCACGCTCAGCACCGGTCCTATATTGGGAATAAAGGTCAGCAGTCCAGCTACAAAAGCATTGCCGATCGGCAGCGGTACGCCAATGACAGCTAGACCAGAGAAGCTCAAGACCGTAATCACTACAATATTGAACAAGATACCGGTTCCCCATCCCACCAGAGAATTCTCGCAGCGCTCTAATATCTCAGCAATTCGATAGCGATAAAACTGAGGAAACAGACAGATAAATGCATTGCGATAAGGTTTTGGATTGACCAGTAGCATGATGGTGATTACTAACACCAGCAGCACATTGAACAAAACAGTCAGCGTACTTCTAAGGAAGAGAAAAGCGTTGTTAAACACGCTTCTTGCGACCATAGGAATATCTTGGATAAAGGTATCTAGCTTCTGTAGCTGCTCAGAGAGCTCGACCGGAATACGACTATCTATCCTTTGGAGCCAAATGCTGATTTGGGCTACTTCTAGCGGGGCCTGATCTAGCCACTGATTCGCCTGGTTGATGAAAGGAGGTGCGACTACAGCGGTAATGGCGACAAAAATAATGATTGAGCCCGTCAGCGTTAGACCAACTGCAAGATTTCTTTTTATATGCCGGTTCGTCAGCCAGCGGACTATTCTATTTAGCAGCGTTGCTAAGGTGATAGCCGTGAACGCCAGCAGTACGACAAATCGGACCAGCCATAGTAGATAGAGACCCAACAGCAGGGTAATGATTCCAACTAGACTGCCGAATTTCACTGATTTCACCTTCGTTGTGTAGCTAGCGTACGAACGTACATTTGTTGAATACGATTATCTAAGTAGCGGAGATAAAAAAGTTGGATAGCAAGCGGTTATCACTCACTATCCAACTTCTTCAAGGGCAGATGCCAACCGACCTTTGAGACGGTCTAACGAGCCTCGGTTCCTTGGTTGGGACTACCGGCTTTGGTACCGTCGTTACCAGGTGCTTCTGGCTCTGCACCGTCTCTAGTTTCAGTGTTCGAGCCCTGGCCAGTGGTACGCGTCTTACCCTCTAAAGGTGTCTGCTTGTCACTGGTGTCTAGATCTTTGCCTTTCTCTTCAGTAGACATGATATGTCCTCTATAATTTGTTGCGTTGCGAGCTATCTTGATGATTTCGATTCTGTCATCTTCAGATGACTGAGGGCAGCTATCTAGCTAAAGCTGTTGAATGCAGTCACCAAGATTGCCTTTGTAAATATGGTAGGAAAATGAAGTCATCGATTCATCAGCCAACGGTTACAGAACTGATAGCTACCAAGCGCAACAAAAGATAGATCCTGCTAAAGCTGGTTCGCTCTTAAGATAGATAGCGTGTTCTGTTCTTCTAAGTCTAAAAATTCGATTAGGTCGGGCTCTTTGACTGGGTTGGCGGCGATCGCCTGTCTCAGTTCCCCTGTCTCATACGCCTCAAAAAGACAGGGATGAATATAGTACTTGCGGCAGGTCGCTGGTCGGTTGCCCAGCTGCCTTGCGGCTACCTTGACTGCTGCTACCATATCAGCGCTCAGCATCTTTTGATCAGCGGGTTTCTCTCTTGCTGCCGCTTTATCTAATAGGGCTGTTGCCGCTGCAACGGTTCCGCCCCAGGTTCTGAAGTCTTTTGCTGAGAAAGGTCCTTTCATAACCTTTTGCAAATACTCGTTGATATCACCAGAATCAACTGACTGCTTTTGGCCTTCGCCATCAAAGTATTGAAACAGGGTGTGTCCAGGAATCTCTGCGCAGCGTTTGATGAGTTTTGCCAATGCAGCATCTTGCAGATGAACCTCTCTAGATACGCCGCTCTTGCCGATGTAGTGCAGTTGAATGTCTGTTTTAGAGACATCGACATGCTTCTTTTTTAGCGTTGTTAATCCGTACGACTGGTTGGCCTGGGCGTATTGCACATTGCCTACGCGGATAAAAGTGCGATCTAGTAGCTGCACGGTCGCGGCGATCACAGTGGATCTATCTAGGCCAGATTTAGCAGCTTTGCGCTTTTGCTTTGAGGCTTTGCTGAGACTTACCGCGCGTTCGACTTCAGCCTGCACCGCCTGTCTCAAAACCGGCAGCGCCTCTGTAAATGGAATCAGCCGATCGAATTTGAGCTGTTCACGCAAGGCAATCCACTCTGGATGATATCGGTATTGCTTGCGTCCTTTTAGATCTCGACCGGTGACGCGCAGGTGACCATTCTCGTCAGAGCAAATCCAGACATCCTCCCAGCTAGGCGGAATTGCCAGTGCCTTGAAGTGCGTTTTCCTTTTGGGCTCTTGAATGCGAGTGCCGTCGATATCAATGTAGCTAAAGCCTCGGCCCCAGCGCTGGCGACGGATGCCTGGCTGCTGATCGCTGACGTAGCGCAGGCCCGCAATCTTTGCGGATTTCTCCGCGTTCTTGTACAGCTCAATCGGAGAAAGCCTATTTGAAGAAGTTGATGAGCTGCTTGAAGAGTTCGCAGAAGCCGTCATGAAATATAGCCTGATCTATAGGAGCGTCTTCTAAGACGGTTGATTTTCTCTCTTACTTTTTTGATTGATCTTTCGCGCTTTTTTCTTATGGTATTCTTGCTGGTCAATTTTTCTCATAGCGATGGTGGCTACATTTCCGTGCAGAAAAAAGGACAAAACGACCGTCAGCGTCACAATGTTCCACACTAGCGCAGCGTTTTCGAAGCTGCCGTTGTTTTGCGCATATGCCAGGTAGTAGAAGGAACCGAAGCCTCGAATGCCTAAGAAGGCGATCGCGTTTCTCTCTAGACTAGATAGCTTCAGCCCCCACAAAGAAAGCTGGCCTGATAAGGGTCTAACTATCAACATGAATAGCCCGGCAAACAAAAAGTTGCGCCAGGTCAGTAAGTTCATATCTGCGGTAGCCACAAACCCACCTAGCGCTAGCAGCAGCAGTCCTGCAAAAATCCGCTCTAGCTGAGTCGCAAACTGGTACGGTTTTGAGTGATAGTCATGAAATTTCTGCACGTTTTGCCGAGTTGCGATCGCGGCTGCAAACACTGCTAGGAAGCCATAACCGTGAGCCGCCTCCGCCAGTCCGTAGGATAAAAAGATAGCAGAGACTACAAACAGTCCTTCTCTAGTTTCTTCTCGAACGGTCTCATCTGAGATCCGAAAGGCGTACTGGGCCAGCACTAGACCCACCACTGCCCCAACCAGCGTGCCCATCAGCACGCGGTAGATAAAGTCGTAGGCCATCCAGTTCACTAGCCATCCTCCTAGCTTTCCCTGATGTTCAGCTATGCCCAGCGCTAGATAGACAAACGGAAAAGCTAGCCCATCGTTCAGCCCTGCTTCTGAGGTCAGACTGAATCTAACTGGGTCCTCACCGCCTTTATTCGGTGGCCCTACCTGCACGCTGTGGGCCATTACCGGATCGGTTGGTGCTAGGCAGGCACCTAGCAAAATGGCATCCGCTAGCGACAGTCCAAATATCCAGCTGCCCAGTAGGGCCGCTGCTGCTATACAGATTGGCATCGAGATGCACAGCAGCCTCATAGTAGATTGCCAGGTAGAAAGCCGAAACCTGCGATCAATTGCCAGGCCCGCTCCCGCTAAGGAAAGAATTACGATCAGCTCGGTTATGTATTCTGTGACCACAGAATGCGTCTTATCGTTGATTGGATCGATTAGAGGCAGGTCGGTGACTAGCCTAAACAAAAGCGCTGCCAGCAAAAAATAGAGCAGCGGCACATTGATAAACCGAGCGCCTTTCAAACTAGGCAGCCACGTCAGTCCTAGGAGAGAAAGACCGAAGCTGATATACAGAATTATCTTTGGGTCCATGAAGATAGGAGAGAAATGACGTAGAGATGGAAAGTGCCCGTCTGCTGCGTCAAAAGACATCAACAGACGGGCGCTGTGGTAGCGAGGTTTCGCAAACTAGTTTTTGAGAACTAACGGTAGCGAACCTGTACGGTGGCGCTATCAGGCTGTACGAGCTTGTTCATTAGGCAACTGCTAGGAACCCGCCTAGCGCTGCTACAATCGCCGATAGAAATGCTGTACCAAACAGCCACCAAGCCGCCGCTTCTGCCGCTGCTTTGGTATCTTCTATCTGCTGGTTGGTCTGCGCTTTGATGCTGTTAATCCGACTCTCGAACTGGCGCTCAAGTCTTTCGGCTCTGCTCAAAACGCTATCTCTAGCACCTTCGATCTGGTCGATCACGCGGTTGGCGTCGGTTTTAGAGACACGGCTGTTGGCGCTCACTAGCGCTACAAGCGTGTCACGATCGAACTGCGAGAGGCGATCGCGCACTACATCAAAGCCAGACTGCGGATCGTGCATGATCTTCTGCACGTCTCGCTGAATGCTGTAGTAGTCGAGCTCTGGGCGATCTAAAGACTCTAGGAACATGCGAATGCGAGCAAAGATGCTATCAATCGTGGATTCTATCGCGCTTTGAACGCTGCGAATCTGGTCCTTGACCTGATGACGAACTTCAACAATACGACCCACAGCGGCTTCGGCCTCTTCTTGGGTCATATCAGGTCGCTGAGCGAGTAGCGCTACCATCGTCGAATCGTCCATTTGGGCAATGCGATCGCCCAACCTGCTAGCACCTAGCCTAGGATCGTTAAGCAACAGCTTTAGATCGCGCTTGATGCCCTCTGGATGCAGTTCGTCTTTGTTTGTGTTGCTCAAATAGTCTTCTAGTGCTCCTTGGAAAGAGCGCGCCCTAGACTGAGCGCCATCCTGCGCTCGGCGAGCCAGCCTACGAGGAAGCTTAACGATGTTTTGGATATTGTTAAGTAGATTGTCAATGGTCTGATTGACTTCTTGCTCGCTCATATCGTCTCGCTGACTCAGTAGCTGCACTAGCGTATCTCTGTCCATCTTGGACAGGCGATAGCGAATGGCCCGCGTCCCTGCCTTAGGATGATTCATCAGCTTTTCTAGATCGCGCTTGATGCCATCAGGGTTCAGCTCTGGCTTACCAGTGTTGCGCAAGTACTCTTCGATAGCACTGTTCGCTTCTTCATACTGCGCCTGCGACTCAGCGCTCACTTTTTGGGGTGCATGGACAACCGATCGCCAGACAGACTCAACCGTGTCGAGAACGTAGTCGATCTCCTCTCCACTGAACTCAGGGCGCTGTCTCAACAAGGCTACTAAAGTATCTCTATCCATACTAGCTAGGCGAGCGCGGACTCGGCGGATGCCTTCGCTAGGCTCGCTCAGCAACGTCTGGATATCGTCCTTGATGCTATCAGGGTTGAGCTCTTCTTTCCCCGTATTGCGCAAATAGTCTTCTAAAGACTGCTGCTGCTGCTGTAGACGAACTTTGGCAGCTTTGTCTATTCCTTCTGCGTCAGCAATCACCCTTTCTAACAGCTGCCCGTAGTGCTCAGAAACTTCATGAGCGGCCACATCGTCTCTGGTCACTAGAAACTGACGGAAATACTCAGCGTTGAATTCAGAGAGCGCAGATCGTAGGTGCGCTGCCTCTAGATCCTCACCTTCGATGATGGCTCTAAAAGCCTGATCGCCCATCTCAGCAGTTAGCTCGTTAGCAGGCGTGTACTTAAAGAAGCTTTCTACATACTGTCTAACGTTCTTCTGCGCAACTGCTACCTCGGCGGCCATGATCTCTTTGATCACCGCTTGGCGAATAATCTCCATGCGAGTTGCGATGTCATTGATTTCGGCTTGCGTTAGCAGACCGCGATCGCGCAGGCACTTGGAAAACAGGTCACGGCCAAATCCAGACAGCTGCTTTCTAACTTCAGCAGGCTCCGCTTCAGCGTCATAGATCACATTCCGAAAGCCCTCATCTAGCTCAGCCGACTTGAGCTCTCCGATATAGGCATGTTGAATATAGTTTTCGACATCTGCTTGGACAAGCGTATCGTAGAAAGGCAGGGCCTCTTTTGCGGGTGCTGGTAGAAGGCTGCCACCACTGGACATTCTCTCCTGCGCAGCTTTGATTTCGCTGATGAGCTTACTGGCGTCCATATCAGAAAGATCTGACTTTCCTAGAATCGCGCTAGTCAGCATACTCATTCCCATTGACGTGACTTGGCTCATGGAAGAACCGCTGTCTTTGTCTTTCTTTTTATCTTTATTAGAGCTGCTTTGATTGTTTTGCTTGCGCAAAGTGTCTACTAGCGAACTGAGCTCTTTGCCTAGTCCTTTAGTAGCAAGCTGTCCACCGGTTGCAGTCGCCACAACCTTCATTAGATCGCTTAGACCTTCGGTACTGTCTGTGTTGTTTTGCCAGATGCGATAGAGGCGATCAGCGGTGCGACTAGCTTCTTCTCTAGAGAGGTCGGTGCGCTCGTTTAACAGATCGACGAACGTTTTCTTATCAATCGTTGGTAACGCATCGCGATCAATATTGGAGAGTCCTGCTTCCTTGATTAGTCGCTCGAACTCTTGCTCAATTGAGGTGACATCGACTTCGGCAGACTTCAAGGTAGACAGATAGTCCTGTAGCGTATCTTGGAGACCCGAAATATCGAAGCCAGTTGCGAGCTCACGACGAATGGCTGCCGCAGCTGCCTCAGCAGTATGCACAACCTGATCGCTAGCCGTCTTGGCACCTAGCGCAGCTGTTGCTGTGCCCATGAGCGTACCAAAACCGCTAGTGGCAGATTTGACCACAGAGCCGACTAATGAACCTACCGTCGTAGAACTAAACCACACTAACAGTGTGAAATAGGTCGCCCAAATCACCAAGCCAGTAATTGCGCCTAGCCCCGGATTTCCGTAGGCGGTTAGCTTGATTGCTAACAAGCAAGCAAAGAATAAGGCAATACATACTGTGACCAGCGTCCAGGCACCAAAAGCAAGGCCAATCTTCTTGATCCCAGAGCCACTGTCACTTTTGCTAGAGTCGCTGCTGCTGTTGCTAGAGTGCGCTACATAGGAAACGCCTGCGGCCATTGAAAGGTTTGTCAACAGTAGTTGAAAACCAAATGCTAGGATCACACCAGAGAGCAAGGCCACAAAGAACTGTGGACCATAGACCTGCTCGACCACTGGGACGGCTACAACGTCGACAGCGCCAGTCGGCGTCTGAGCTAAAAGGCTAGCCGTGTAGAAAATATCTTTTGGCCAGATATCTTTAGCTAGCAAGAGGCTTTCGCTAAAGTTCATGATTTCTCCTTTTCTTTTTGATCAAGAATAAGTATCTAGTCTATTAACGCGCGTTTGTACATACTCTCCCTCTCTCATGAGAAATAAGGCAGAGAAGCAAGTCATCAGATAGAGGCGGTCTGGTTCTGTCTTTGGGTATAGAAAGCTAGCAATAATAAGGCGATCAAACCGGCTAGAGCGGCTTTTTGCTCATCACTAAGATGGATTTATTGAGGATGTTTGTTTAGTTTTCTAGTCTTATTTCTAGCCTTGTTTCTGGCCTGCTTTGAGGCGCGGTATTCTGAGCGTGTCTGCGGCAGCTCGGGTTCATCAGGGTCTTCTGTCCCCTTCTCATCGGGAGTAGCGTCGGGCGCAAACTTTGCGTGGCTGTCAGGCCGAATGTTTGATCCAAATCGATTGGCATAAACCTGCGTAAATTCGGCCCCGAATAATAGAATCTGCGCAGAGTAATAAATCCACAGCAGCAGCACTACAAATGAACCTGCCGCACCATAGGCGGACGCGACGCTGCTATTGCCCAGATACAGCCCGATCAGTGTCTTTCCCAAAGTAAATAGGAGAGCGGTAATTGCTGCACCAATCCACACATCCCCCCAGCTGATTCTGGCATCGGGCAGTATCTTGTAAATCAGTCCAAATAGTAGGGTGATGATGCCAAAAGAAAGCGCTGCATTCAAAATTTGCCAGCCAAGATCCCAGCCAAATAGCATATCGCTAAACATAGTGCTGACGGCGGTTAGACCTGCGCTCAGCATCAGAGAGACCAGCAGTAAAAAGCCAATTGCTAGTACCATTCCAAACGAGAGCAGGCGATCGCGCACCAGCTTCCAAATGCCCTGATTTTCTCTGGGCACTACATTCCACACCGTGTTTAGCGCGTCCTGAAGCTGGATAAACAGACCAGATGCACCCGCTATTAGCAGTCCTATACTAATAATCGTCGCCCAAAGTCCATCCTCGCTAGCTGAGCGACTCGTTAACATCTCTTCAATCAGCCCGGCGGCATTCTCCCCTAATAGTCCCTGCATTTGTTCAATGATGCGGGTCTGTACGGTACTTTGCTCGAATAAGAAGCTGGCGATCGCAATCACAATCACTAGCACCGGCGCTAAAGAAAACGTGGTGTAGTAGGCTAGCGCCGCCGCCAGCCTAGAGACCTTATCCCGCTGCCACTCTGCCACTGTCTGTTTTAGAAGAGACCAAAGAATAGAAGGATTCATAGATTGCCGCTGTTGTTTTCTTATGTTTTTAGCCGGGAGCTGCTAGCTGATCAAGCCTGCGCGTAGAGCTCTGACGGCGGCTTGGGTGCGATCGCTCGCCCCTAGCTTATTCAAAATGTTGCGCACATGCGTTTTGACAGTGCCCACCGTCACGAACAGCTTTTCAGCAATCTGCGCATTACTACAGCCAGATACAATGCACTCTAGAATTTCTAGCTCGCGCTCAGTCAGTGGATACGCCTCAATGATCTGCTCATATTCAGGCTCAACCGCACGAATTTCCACCGTTTTAGCATTGAAGCTGCCGCCGACAGCCGCTGCTGGCTTCACTTGAGAGAGCACTAGACTGGCAATCGTCGGGTCAATCCACGAGTTCCCTGCCTGAGTTTCTTTGATAGCTGCAATCAAATCGCTCGTATCAATCTCCTTGGTGCAATACGAATCTGCGCCAGCTGCAAACGCTGCTAGCACGGCTTTTTCGCTATCGTGCATCGTCAGCATCAAGATTCTCGTATTGACCTCAGGGTTCTCCTTTTTTAGACGCTGAATCATCTCGATACCGTCAATATCGGGCAAACCCACATCTACAACTGCAACATCAGGCCGCATCTCAGCGATTAGATCTAGTCCTTTCATACCGCTGTCCGCTTCGCCTAGGAACCTCAGCCCCGCCTGACGAAAAGCCGCCCTGAGACCCATCCGAGTCAAATCGTGGTCTTCTACCAGTGCGACGCTAATTTCTTCTGCCATCATCTTTTGCCCTTGAGCCTTACTTGTGTCTATACCTTACTCGTGTCTATATATGTGTCTTTAGCAGTCAACACGGCTTTATAATTTGGATGTCATTATGGTTGTCAAACCACCATTGCAGTCTCAGAATAAGGTTCCATCTACCATACGAGAGACCAGCCGCTGCCTAAACCAAAAACGCTTCCGTCTAAAGACATAGCAACCTATAGCTTTGAGCAGACGCCAGCGCCTGTTTTTCAGTCTGTACGAAGTTCTTTCGCCATAAGTATTCGGTTATATCATTAGGGTGTTGACGGTTTGTGAATAATGGTCGAACTTGCAAAATTCTTTGAATTGACCTCGGACTTGATGGGTGTCGCTAGCGTCGAGGGGCGCTTTCAAACAGTTAACGCTGCCTTCGAGCGGGTGCTGGGATATGCGCCTAGCGAAATGCGCGATCGCACCCTAATAGACCTGGTCCATCCAGACGATCGATCCGACAGCCAGGCCCACCTTGCTCATCTGATAGCTAGCCAAACTGCTGCTAGCCAAACTGCTACTGTCCGCTTTGCCAATCGCTGCGTCTGCAAAAGCGGTGAGTGGCGTCAGCTAGAGTGGACCATCTCAGTTGCTGATGCTGTACTGTATTGCGTTGGCCACGATGCCACCAATCGCATGGACAGCCTAGCTCGCTACAAACTGCTAGCCGACCACGCCACAGATATCATCTCCCGGCAAACTATCGCAGGCAAATACATCTACGTATCACCCGCCTGCTACGAAGTGCTAGGCTACCAGCCCGACGAACTGATTGGTCGCAGCCGATACGAGTTCATTCATCCAGAAGACGTTGCTCATATTCAGCAGACTATTAGCCAGATAGATCAACAGCCAGAGACTTTTCCCTTCGTCTTTAGAGCTAGGCACAAAGCTGGACACTACGTCTGGATGGAGGCCATCCAGCGGAAGCTGTACAAAGAAGAAGACCTCGACGATTACAGAATCATCGAGCCTGCTGCTAATAGTCTGCCAAACTTACCTACCGACGCCTATCAGCAGACCTCCAGCCAGCAGACCTCCAGCCAGCAGCCTGCAATCCAACAGCTTCAGTCCTCCTTCAAAGCAGTTAAAGAGATCATTGTCGTCGCTCGTGATATCACCGAGCGCATCCTGGCCCAGCAAAAGATTCAACAGTTCAATGTAGAGCTAAAGGGCCGGGTTACCCGTCGAACCCAGGAGCTAGAAGCGTCTCAAGAGCGCTATCTAGATCTGCTGAAGATAGAGAGAGAAGGCTATGCCAGAGCAGAGCTAGCAAAAGCAACCGCACAGCTATACGCAGAAGCGGTTGAAAACATGCAGGTAGGTCTTTATATATGGCAGCTTACTGACTTTGATAATCCCGCTAGTCTGACGATGGTGGCAACGAATCAAGCCGCCAGCGAATTTACCGGTATTCCGATGGAGGAGGTGATCGGACAGAGGATTCTAGCAGCCTTTCCAGCTTTGACAGATACAGATATTCCAGAGACTTATGCAGGCGTTGTCAAAAGCAAAATGATGGTCGATCTAGGAGAAGTTTCCTACGGGGATAGCCGCGTCGAGAAAAGCACCTTTGCAGTCAAAGCCTTTCCCTTGACTGAAGATTGTGTGGGGATTTCTTTTGACGATATTACCGAGCGAAAAAAGGCTGAGGCCGTTCGCTTAGACCAAGCTGCTCAGCTGAAAATCCTGTTTGATCAGGCGGCTGTAGGCATGGGTAGAGTTTCTTTGGAAGGCCAGTGGATACAGGTCAACCAGCGGCTCTGTGATCTGCTGGGCTACTCGATGCCTGAACTACTGGGCAAGAACTATCGAGCGCTCACACATCCAGAAGATCTCAAAACTAGCCAGACGGCCTACGAACAGCTAATCGATCAAAGGCAGCCTCAAGTCAACTATGAGAAACGCTACCTTACTCATGACGGTGAAACGCTATGGGCCTGTGTGACAGTCTCTACTTTCCGCGAGGCTGGCTTCCCTAAAACTGACTTCCCTAAACTGGCTCTCGCGAGACCGATACCCATAGGAGTGACGGTCATAGTGACACAAATGCTCTCTATTTTATTGTCACTGTTCAAGACATCACTGAAAGAAAGCAAGCCATTACAGCGCTCAAGCGGCAAAAGAATGACTTAGTGGCGGTCAATGTGATGCTGACTAATACAATGTCGCAGCTAGAGCAGCGCAATAACGAACTCGATCAGTTTGCCTACGTTACCTCTCACGATCTCAAAGCGCCTTTGCGAGCGATCGCCAACCTGTCGAGCTGGATAGAAGAGGATCTAGGCGACAAGCTGCCAGCCGAAAACAAAGAACAGTTCGATCTTCTCAAGAATCGAGTGCTGCGAATGGAAGGCTTTATCGACGGTCTTTTAGAATATTCTCGAATTGGCCGTACGCATCAGAGTAATGAGCTGGTCGATATCGCAGCGCTATTGGCCGATATTCTTGACTCTATTTCCCCTTTGGGTCAGTTCTCAGTCGAGATCGTATCGCCGATGCCGACACTCGAGGTCAAACGCGTCCCCCTGATCCAGGTATTTTCTAACCTGATTGTCAATGCAATCAAGCATCACGACCGCAAGGATGGCCGGGTACAGATTTCAGCGATTGAACATGACGATAGCTACGAGTTTTTAATTGCAGACGACGGACCCGGTATCGACGCAATCTACCACGACAAGATATTTACAATTTTTCAGACTTTGCGATCGCGTGACGATCTAGAAAGCACTGGCATCGGTCTCTCCCTCGTCAAAAAAACTGTGAAAGCCGAAGGTGGAGAAGTCAGCGTCAGCTCAGAAGAAGGCAAAGGTGCTACATTCTCCTTTACCTGGCCCAAAGAACCTCATGTTGGGCTGAGGACTTATGACAGGCTCGCCAGCAGCAGTTGATCTTTCAATCAGCCTACAGAGTGATGCTAGCAAAACACAAAATCTCTCTTCAGACAGAGAATGACATCCACATTTCGACACGGTCAATTGACTGTCTCTTTGTGAAACAATGTATTTAACTGATTTAAAGCCAGTTTTGCAAGTCATCCACCTTTTAGATCGGTAGCTCTTCAATCGGTAGTTTCTCTAGATAGCGTTGTCAAAAACCAGTACGCGATATGCCAGATATGGCCACTACTAATATTCTGCTTGTAGAAGATGACAGAGTAGATGTCATGAACGTCCAGCGTTCCTTTCGGCAGGCAAACATCACTAATCCGCTATATATCGCCAACAATGGCGTAGACGCACTAGCTATACTCAAAGGCAATCACGAAGAAGTCAACATGCCCGAAGTTCGTCGCCTGGTATTGTTGGACTTAAACATGCCAAAAATGGGCGGATTAGAGCTGTTGCAGAACATCAGAAAAGACCCTGCTCTGCGCTCTACACCTGTGATTGTGCTGACCACCTCAAATCAAGAAAAAGACCGGATGGAAGCCTACAATCTAAACGTCGCTGGCTACTTGCTAAAACCTGTCACTTTCGGCAGCTTCTTTGAGCTGATAACGACCCTCAACCGCTACTGGACGCTCTGTGAGATCCCTTAGCAGCAGAATCTCAGTAGCAGAGCCTCCACGTACATGTTCAGCGCAAGCCACAGAGCAACAAATTTCGCTGGCTGAGCGCAGTCGAAGCCACAACCTAGCCGGAGTTCGACTACGCTCACCCCTCGGTGACTGCCTGGTCCAAAGGTTGTTGGCTTTATCGCTAAGCAGATACATACAATACTCCTACGGGAACACAGACCAATAACCGACTGACGCTAAACAGATACGCTTCTGCTACTGATGACTTCTCTAATCGCCTGCTCGTCGAAGGTTAGCAGTGCATTATCGTTTGCGCATTTGCCTGTCAAGCCCATGCTTGCTTAACCATTCCGCACTTGCTTAACCATTAGGTACTAGCAGACGATCAGAGAGTGGCTATCTCATCCCATTGACACTAGTTGCGGTGTATTGTATCGAGCTACTTTGAACCTGTAATGCCAACAACTGCCCCTACTAGGTCTATAGAGTCGAATTCTTCTATGGCTCCGATAGAGGGGATGCGATTGAAGCGATGTGCAACGTTCCAAGTAAACCCATAAGCATTTTGGTTGTAGACGACGATGCAATCGATCGAATGGCACTGCAAAGATCGCTCAGAGACACCCCCTTAGACACAGTTATTCAAGAAGTTACTAACGCGGAAGAAGCGCTCGAAACTGTCTTTCGCTCCAAGTATGACTTTATTTTCGTTGACTATCATCTGCCGGGCCAAAACGGACTGGCGCTTGTTAAAAGAATTCGACAAGAGGGTATCGATACGCCCCTAGTTGTATTGACAGGACAGGGGAGTGAACAGACCGCTGTGGAGCTGATGAAAGCAGGGGCGTCAGACTATCTGCCAAAGAATAAGCTTTCGTCAGAGACCCTTACCCGCATTGTTCGCAGTGCACTGAGAATGCATCAAGCTGAAATTCTAGTGAAGCAAACGAATATGCGGCTGTCTGACAAAAACAAGCAGTTAGAAAGAATCAACCGAGAGCTAGAAACAAAACAACAGCAAATCTATCGTCAGAACCTACAGTTGCAGGAAGTCTCTCGTCTGAAGTCTGAATTTTTGGCAACGATGTCTCATGAGCTAAGAACGCCGCTCAATGCCATTATCGGCTTCTCTCAGATCTTGCTCAACGGAAAAAAAGGAGATATCAACAGGACTCAGGAAGACATGCTAGGTCGGGTTCTTTCTAACGGTCGCCATCTACTAGAGCTGATCAGCAATATTCTAGAACTCTCAAAAATAGAAGCAGGGCGACTAGATCTTGAGCCTCGCAATATGGATCTAGTCGCTTTAGTGGAAGCAACTGTCGAAGAGCTGCGATCGCTCCTCAATCAAAAAAAGCTTGATTTAACGGTAGACATCGCCTTAAGCAATCCAATCATAGTCAACGATCCTACGCGAGTGCGGCAGGTTCTGATTAATTTGCTCTCCAACGCTATCAAATTCACTCTCAAAGGCTCAATTACTGTATTGCTTAAGTCTTTGCCAGCGGACAATACTACGAAGGGATCGAGTGAGAGAATTCTGCTCTCGGTTGCTGATACCGGCTGCGGCATCAGTGAAATGGATCAGCTCTACATCTTTGAGGCGTTTCATCAGAGCGATCAAAGGACGAACAGACATCACGCGGGCACGGGTCTTGGCCTGGCTATCACCTACTCCTTAGTAAAGATGATGCACGGTGAGATCATTGTAGAGAGTCAAGTAGACAAAGGCTCTACGTTTCTAGTAGAGATCCCCAGAGAAGTTTCCAGAGAAGTTCCTGCAGAAGTCCCCAGAAAAGGCTAAGAAAATGTCGACAATCTATAGAAAAAGCGACTGTACAACCGTAGTGCCTTTCGACCAGCCGTAACGGATGAAAGATTACATCTTTGGTTAGACTACAAGCGCTGTAAGCAAATGGTACGCTTTATTAAGATAAATTAGACATTCTGCTTCACATAGTGTTTAAAAGAACGTCACTTAATAAAATAGGTACTAAAATTTGTGTCATCTAACTCTGTAAAAATTCTAGCCGTCGACGATATCCCAGACAATCTTTTTATCCTAGAATCTATTCTAGCCGAGGTTGACGAGTATAATCTTAGCTGCGTAGAGGACGGTCAGACCGCGATTGAGCGGGTGCTAGAAAGTCCGCCGGATATAATTTTGTTGGACGTGATGATGCCCGGTATAGACGGCTACGAGGTCACTAGGCGCATCCGAAGCAACAAATCACTTCCCTACATTCCGATCCTGCTGGTCACCGCTCACGATCACTCTAGCCTCACAGAAGGACTAGACTCTGGTGCAGATGACTTTATCCGTAAGCCTTTTGATATCGATGAGCTGATGGCCAGAGTGCGATCGCTCATCCGAATGAAGCGCGCACTAGACGAACAAAGTGAAATGATCCGTCAGCGTGACGACTTTGTCGCTCGGCTGACGCACGATTTGCGCACACCGCTGGTAGCTGCCAATCGAATGCTCAGCCTCTGCATCGACGACACTTTTGGCACCCCGCCCGATTCCGTCAAAGAAGCGCTTTCTAGCATCATCGCCAACAATCAAAATCTGTTGCAAATGACCAACACTCTGCTTCAGGTCTATCGCCATGAAGCCGGTCATAAGAAGCTAGTTTGCTCTGCTTTCTCTGTATACACTTTAGCTAGGGAAGTCGTTGAAGAGTTAAAGCCGCTAGCCGACGAGAAGAGGATTGCATTAAGTCTAGAGACACTTTCTACAGACGACGAAGCGCCTGCCACAGATGCTGCGGCTGTATCTTATTGGGTTGAGGGCGATCGCATCGAACTTAGACGCTTGCTCACCAATCTACTGGGCAACGCCATTAAGTTTACCGACTCGGGCTATATCCGTGTTCAGCTTTCAATTAACCCCCAAGCTGAACAAATGCCTTCATCTGAAGCCGTCGAAATTGCTATCAAAGACACGGGACCTGGAATTGAAGAAGAAGCTCAAAAGAGAATCTTTGAATGGTTTTATCAGGGGGCTCATATGAAAGCGGGCAGCGGTCTTGGCCTTCATTTGTCGAAGCGCATTGCTGAAATGCACAAAGGCACACTGACCCTAGAGTCAAAGGTGGGCACAGGCAGTACATTCACGCTAGCGCTACCAACCGCAAGCGTGAAGCAGCGCCAGAAAGTAGCTGCCCACAAATAGTCTTTCCTAGATTCTCTCTGTAGTTTCTACTCGGTAGTTCCTAATCTGTAGTTTCTGATGTTTCGACATCAAACTCACGCACCGGAAAAACGCTCACCTTCAGCTCGATTGGCCGCTCTAGCTGACTCTCTAGAAAGTCATGTACTAACGAGATTTGATTTTGTGAGATAGACTCCGGTGGCGCTGCGACTTCTAGATAAACCTGCATCGTTTTTCCTTCAGACCTGACCTGTAGCCTACGAATGTCACTGCCTCTAAAGGTCTCTGTCTCTCGGCGAATTAGACCGCCAATTAGCGTCCTGGTTCGTTCTTCAATGACCAGATCTCGCATCGCTAATCCTAGCGGAACGCCCAATACGCCAAGGATAATCATCGAGGTTACTAATCCCTGTCGCGCTCGCTTGAGAGAGCCGTAGTCCTGCCAGAGAAAAATCAGGCCGCCGCTCAGAATAATACCCGCTAGATTCGTTCCAAACAATAGCAGAGCGCCTACAAACACCGTCCGATCGGCATTTGCTAGGCCAATACCGATAACGCTCAGCGGAGGCACCAGCGCCACTGCGATCGCCACGCCCGGCAGTGCGTCTGCTACCTCTCGCCGCGTCTTGGCAAAGGCTCCTGCTGCCCCGGCTGCCAAACCAATGACTAGATCGAGAAGCGTCGGCTGCGTTCGCGCCAAAATTTCCGAATTCAGCGTATTCAGCCCTACAATGCTACAAATCGAATATGCCGAAGCTACTGTTAGTACGGCTCCTGTCACTACCGAAAAGCCAGATCGTTTTAGCAAACGTCGGTTGCCCATCGCGATCGCGAATGCCATCCCAATAATCGGTCCCATCAGAGGTGCAACAATCATCGCTCCGATAATTGCCGCCGCACTACCTGCCAACAGACCCAGCGTGGAGATCACGGCAGAAAGGAACAGCATCATATAGTAGTCAAAGGAGGGATTGGCATTGCGCCACAAACTCCGATTCAGACTCTTCAGCGGCATTGGATTATTTGCCATCCAGTGCCAGTTTCCACTGTTCACCGCAAATTTCTTGCCAAACCAGCGGGCCCCGCGTATTATCGGGCGATAAATACTCGGTGGGAAATAGTATCGCACCCGTACCATCGGACGCAGTCGCCAGGGATTGGGCCGATCGCTTTTACTCTTCGGTACCTTTGGCTTCTTGATCTCAGGCTCTGTCTTTTCGGTGATAGCAGGCTGCTCCAGACTGGGATCTGACGGCTCTAGCAGGGAGTCGCTCTTACCACGTACAGACATAGCTAATTAGTCCTCAAGTATGCGTGTCTCTAATTCATAACAATACCCTAGTCCTTTACTCCAATTAATCTCTCACCAGGGTAAATTAAGAAGGATTCCTCCTCCTATATACATCTTCTGGCTATGCAAGCAGACTCTAAAGGCGGAGGTATAGAGAGACACCAAGTTTTATCATCGAGTAGTCAACAAGATTACGCGGAGAATATTACACCATGAGTATTGAAGATAAAGCAAAAGCAACTGCTAAAGATGTTGAAGGCAAAGTCCAAGAAGCTGCTGGTGAAGCAACAGACAACACAGAAGCTCAAGCCAAAGGAAAAGCCAAGCAGGCTGAAGCTTCTGCCACTAAAGCCAAAGAGAACGTCAAAGACTCTGTAAAAGATGCAGTAGATTAGGCGCTTATCAGATTTTTATCATCTCTCCTTTTTATACAGTTTGAGCGGTCGCGGTGCATTTACTGCGACCGTTTTTATGAGTGCGTAGCCAGCTTTTCTAAAGAGATGTCTGCAAACGGCAAGCCAAAAAAGGGATCTAGAACATTAGTGTCCCAGGCCCCTTCTTTTGTCAATTTCTGAGAATAGCTAGCTGACGCTGACGCCTGCTTCCTGTTAGCAATAGCAATCAGAATGGCAGCTGACTTTCTTATTTTTTTACTTTTTCATTTTTCTACTTTTTCATTTTTCTACTTTGGGCACAGCGTCTGGTCGCTCTTTGTCTTCCCAGCCTACTGGTCGCTTAGAGTTGTACCATGCAATAGAACCTATCGTCACTGCAGCAATAAAACCAACAATTCCAACAGTCGTCAGCGAAAAAGCATAAGGCGCTTGTGTGACAGCATTTTCTAGTAGCAGAGTCATAAAATATCCTCTTCAAAGTTTGTAGACCAATTATATAGATATATGGTGACTCAAACTTCCCTCCAGCAGAAGACGTTTAGCAATATCTTCTAATACTTGAATCTTTCCATAGACATATTCGTCTTTTATCTACTTGTGAATGACAATCACTTAAATACTTTGGGCAAGACATGACTGCACAACCTAAAAGCTCCTTGTAAACACAATATGCTGTGTTCACAGGGAGCTTCTTTTGTGCCCTAGCCTTCTAAAAGCTTAGGTATCTCGCTCGAAAAGAGTCAGAGTAACCTATACCGCCGCAGGCACTTTCAAATCTGTCTCGCGCTCGCCGCTAGGCGTAAGGGAATTCCCTTCGACGAAGGAGCGTAGCATCCAAGCCATTTCCTCATGCTGTTCCATCAGACCAGTCAAAAAGTCAGCGGTACCTTCGTCATGGAAGTTCTCGCCAGATTGATCGACATGATCGCGCAAGTTGCGAATGATTTGCTCGTGGTCGCTGACCAACCGCTTTACCATTTCTTCTGCTGTAGGCAAATCACCGGGATGCTCTCTTAAGGTTGCACTCTCTACAAACCCATTGGCAGTACCAATCGGGTAGCCACCTAGCATCCTGATGCGCTCTGCGATCGCATCAATATTCATACTGATCGCTTCGTAATGCTGGTCCCACAGCTCATGTAGCGTTCTAAACTGCGGTCCAATGACATCCCAGTGATACTTCTTAGTTTTAATAACCAGCAAATACTCATCAGAGAGATCCTGGTTGAGCAAGCTCACCACACCTTGTCTCTGTTCTTCCGTCAAACCAATGCTAATGGGATTCATCTATTATTATTCCTGCACTATCTACATATACTATTCAATCATTTCTCTTTAATAATTTCGTCTGTCAAAGGAAACGTTCTTACAGAGGGAAAATGCTGTCTAAAGATGGATTTATCGAATGGTTGAAACGCTTACTAGCCAACCAAGCCAGCCAGTCAGTCAAGCGCTCAAGGCCTAGAAGGATCAATCAGAACTATCCGGGTTCAAAGTCGCTTGAGTTTTTTGCACATCTATCTTCAGCATGATCACGCTGAGCGGTGGCAGGGTCAAGTCAAGCGAGTAGGAATGCTCGTGAAAAGCCCAGTCGTCAGACCATTTCCCCCCGAGGTTCCCAATATTAGCACCGCCAAATTCTCTCGCATCGCTGTTGAAAATCTCGTGATAGTATCCCCGCTTAGGAATGCCTACCCGGTAGTGACTATGAGGCTGCGGCGTAAAATTACACACCGTCAAAATAAACTCTTCGCTTGCTCTGTCATAGCGGATAAAAGAAACCACGCTGTGTCGATTATCGCTACAGTCTACCCACTGAAATCCCTCTTGCGAAAAGTCTTGGGTATGCAGCGCTGGCTCGCGTCGATAGAGAGCGTTGAGCCTTTCGACACAGTGCTTTAAGCTCTTGTGCTGATCAAACTGAAGCAAATGCCACTCCAGATCGCCCCACACATTCCACTCGCTCCACTGGCCAAACTCCATTCCCATAAATAGCGTCTTCTTACCAGGGTGAGCATACATATACGTATACAGCGCCCGTATATTCGCCATCTTCTGCCAGTCATCGCCCGGCATCTTGCCAATCATGTGGCTCTTCCCATGCACCACCTCATCATGAGAAAGCGCCAGCATAAAATTCTCACTGAACGCATACCAGATGCTAAAAGTGACGTTGTTCTGATGAAACTGTCTAAACCAGGGGTCCATGCTGAAATAGTCAAGCATGTCATTCATCCAGCCCATATTCCACTTCAGGTTGAAGCCCAGGCCACCGACATAGGTCGGCCAGGACACCATCGGCCACGAGGTTGACTCCTCCGCAATCGACAGTGCCCCAGGATAGTGACTAAACAGCACATGATTGACCTGCTTTAGGCACTCCGCCGCTTCAATATTCTCTCTGCCGCCATACTCGTTGGCCACCCACTCGCCAGGCTTACGGTTGTAGTCCAGATACAGCATCGAGGCAACGGCATCGACCCGAATGCCGTCGATATGAAACTTATCGAACCAGAAAAGCACATTCGCAATCAGAAAATTGCGAACCTCATTCCGGCCATAGTTGAAGACCAGCGTGCCCCATTCTTTGTGCTCACCCTTGCGAGGATCGGCATGCTCGTATAGATGCGTGCCATCAAAAAAGGCCAGGCCGTGAGCATCTTTTGGAAAATGACCAGGCACCCAGTCAACAATTACCCCGATCCCATGCAGGTGACACTGATCGACGAAATACATAAAGTCTTCTGGACTGCCATAGCGAGCGGTTGGCGCATAGTAGCCAGTCACTTGATAACCCCAAGAGCCATCGAACGGATGCTCAGCAATGGGCAGCACTTCAATATGAGTGAACCCCATTTCTTTGACATACGGAATCAGCTTTGCCGCCAGTTCTCGGTAGGTCAAAAAACGCGCACCGGGCTTGAGCTCGGCAACGGTCACCACCGGGGCATCAGTGCCGTCAGCGCGTTTGGCAGGCTGCGCCGAAGATTCGTGCATCCACGAGCCCAGATGCACTTCATAGACAGCGATCGGCTGAACCATCGGGTCGCTTTGACGGCGGTGTTCCATCCAGACCTGGTCGCTCCACTCGTATCTGTCTAGATCGGCCACGATAGAGGCAGTATCTGGTCTAACTTCTCTCTCAAAGCCATAAGGATCAGATTTTTCGTAGATATGGCCATCGCCATTTTTGACTTCGTATTTATAGGAGTCGCCAACTTTTACCTGAGGAATAAACAGATCCCAAATGCCGCTGTTACCTCTGCGCATCTGATGCTTGCGACCATCCCAACTATTGAAATCGCCAATCACAGAAACGTTGCGAGCGTTGGGTGCCCACAGAGCAAAATATACGCCTGCTACACCGCCTTTAGTCATGGGATGTGCGCCCATTTTTTCATAGATGCGATGGTGATTGCCTTCGGCAAATAGATGCTCGTCGAAGCCCGTAATTACAGGAGACGTAAAAGCATAAGGGTCATAGGCAACATGCTCGCTTCCCCCGCTTTTGTAGCGAATTTGGTAGTTGGCTAATCCCTCTTTGCCAACAATGGCTTCATCGATAACAGCCTCAAAGAATTGGGGGTGCTGCTCGTTGGTCATCGGATATTCTTTGCGGGTTTCTGGGCGCACTACCCAGGCTACATCCGCACTAGGAAGATAGGCACGCACTACCCAAACCTGTTTGCCGTCGCGATCAATCGCGTGGGGCCCCAGCACCTCGAAGGGATTCTGATGCTGGTTTCTTACAACTCGCTCAATTTGTTCTAGAGCAATCGTTGACGACATATAGGTGACCTGACTTGCGTAAAAATTTATGAGGAATTTGATATAGCTGTTAGCTTAACAAAGCTTAGTTGTTTAAGCGAATTTTCTTCGATGAAAGAATGAGGGCTAAAACAAGAGCGTATCAGGCACTGCTACCCAGTACTGCCTCACTCTTCGACTAGCAGATTCTGCTGTTCTTTGACAGGCTGCTGTTCTTTAATAAAAGGAATGATGGGCTTCAAGATACGTCTTAGCCGTAGGAGATAGACAAGCTGACGAATATCAGAGTTGAGCTGGCGAGGGCTGCCTTCTCTATCTAAGCTTGCCTGTAGCTGGGCGTACTCAGCCGCCGTCAGCAGATCCCCCGTCAGTGGCGATCTAGCTTCCACTATGATTTCTGTGCGTAAAATTTCTTCAGGGATGTCGATGTCAGTCGGATATTCATCCAAAGCGTTGGCCTGAGCTGCCTGCGCGTGAAGGATTATGCTTGTCAGACCAGCGATTATAGCGAGATAGCGACTGGCTTTTTTGATCATTAGCTTTTTCAAGTATCGGCTCAACTATCACCTTTTTTTGGGGTTTCCCTATCTATAAACTGTTTATAACTGGTTTGCCTGTTTCTATAGCGTCTGTAGATAAACTTGTCTGAAGGGGATGAGCTCGGCAATCTGCTTTCGATCGGTGTCTGCCTTCAGTTGGTATTCTAAGACAGCTAACGTAGTGTCCCACAGCCTATCAACGAATCTCTCTAGTTCCCTCTAGATTTGTGAGGTGTGGACGCATGCACTAATGTGGTGCCTTGGGCAGTCCACCTTCAAATAGACCCAGCCAAGTAGACCCAGTTAAGTAAATCCAGTCAAGTAGACCCAGCAGGAAATACCGCCGCTATGAGAGTTATTCGCGAGAAACTATCCAGTTTTGCTAGTCATAAAGTCGCTAGAGGACTGATCGCTGCCGTGACGCTCGCTGGTGCTGCCGGAATCGCGCATCAGGCGGCTTTGGCTCAGGTGCTGGTACAGCAAGAAGGCACGCTAGCGCCGGTCGAGGATGCCTATAGCTTTGAGGGTGAAGCGGGTCAAATTATGACCATAGAGCTACAGAGCGAAGAATTTGACCCAATGCTACTGCTAAAAGGCCCGGATGGGGAAGTGCTAACGTCTAATGATGATTATGGCGGCACTTTGAACGCTACGATCGTGATCGAGCTGCCCCAGGCAGGAACATACAGCGCTGTAGCTAGCTCTTTTTCTGGGCTGGGGGGCAGCTATCAAATTGAGGTGCGTCCAGCCAGTGAATACGAACAGGTCTTTAGTCGCGCTTATGACTTCTCTGTTTCGGAAGACTTTGCGGACGCGATTGAAGCGTATAGTGCGGCGATCACGCTAGACGATACCGACCCTGGTGCTTATCTAGGACGGGCCGAATCTCGACTTAATCTTGCCTACATCACCTCCGCAGTAGAGATCGCCAGTCCATCTGACCTCCCTCAGCCGGTTATTGAGGCTGTGGTCAGCGACTATCTCAAGGCAGCTGATCTGCTAGAGCAGCAGGGCCAAGTCGCTTCTGCGACCTCGCTCCGTCAAGAAGCGCAGTTCTTTACAGGCAGCAGCGGTAGTCCACCGACTGCCAATTCGCCAGCCAATTCGCCGCTAGTGCGTCCTAACCCCGAACAAGATGTGAGGCCGGATGCCCCTGATAGCGTACCAGCTGAGCCAATTCCAGTGGAGCCAGATGGCGGAATTGGAGACGGTGCGACCCCAATTCCAGGTGAGCCTCAGTAGGCTAGTCTGGCCGCTCAAAGGGGCCGCTCAAAGGCGTTGCCGTTAAGGCTAGCTCAGTATGTTTCTGCTGACTTTACCAAGACACCGTTTTGATCGCTTAGTTCGTCTAGAATTGAGCGATGTCCGCATTGAGAACAAATTGTACTAGGCCGCTGCTCTGGCGTGACAATGGTCCCAACTGCCGGGATAGACCAGTCAATATATATCTGCTGGCACTGGGGACATTTGACAGTAATTGTTTTGGGGGCCATGGGTAATGCCAGCTTCTAGGCGACTTTTAGGCGACTTTGTGTCCGGCGGCTGTAATAGCCTGTTTTACAGAAGATTCTGACATCTCAGAGTCTACTTCTACGGTCTTGCCTTCGATGTCTACTTTTACCGTTGCATCGGTGTCGTGTACTTTGATCTCTTTGGTGATTGCCTCAGCACAACCGTCACACTTAATTGATGGAACGCTCAAGGTCATACTCATGGGGAAAGTTCTCCTGAATTTTTTTCAAATTATTTAGCCTAACGATCGTAGCGGCTAGGGGAACGTTTTTATCTTTCAGGCTTTGTTTTGCGCAAAGTTTGTTACTGGGGATAGATTTCTGAGCCTGCTTGTATCGGAGGGGTCTATACCAAAAGAGGGAGCCCTAAATAGTGCCGACAAATCTACCAGGACTAAGCAACCGCTGGGGGTCAAATTTTTGTTTGATATCGACCATGACCTGTAAGGCGTTGCCAGTGTAGCCCCAGATATCCATCGATTGCTTGAGCTCAATCGGTGCCTGTAGCAGGCTGAGAAAACCGTCGTTTTGCTGGCAGTGCGATCGCACTATCTCGATCTCCTTGGCAAGGGCCGCACTCTGTGAGGCTGTCCATTGCACCCAGCCCAAACCGCTGCTGCCGTGCAGCCTCGCTTGCACTTCAAGGGAGTCTGATGACTGTTTGCGCCTCTCTAGCTGTTTGATCAAAGCGGCGATCGCGCTCGGTTTCATGCCCACCTTGCACAGCACCGTATCGGCCCGCACCCGATCGGCTACCCGCTGCCAGTACAGAGCGTCTGCCGACTGATCTAGCTGCTGCACGGATAGCTGGTATCTGTGGGCTATCTTCTCTAGCCGCTCGCTCTGTTCTTCTACACCTGCGGCGATGCCTTGAAATCTAGCCACCAGCGCTACTGACTTTTCTAGGGAGACATCAAACGCTACTGGCGTTAGTCCTGAAAGTCTGATCTTAGCAGCGGCTTGGGCGATCGCCTCTACAGCACCGGTCAACACCAGCGACCGAGAGACTGCCTGCACCGGATATAGCCGAAACGTCAGCTCGCTAAGTAAGCCAAGCGTGCCATACCCACCCGTCATCAGCTTCATCAGGTCATAGCCAGCGACATTCTTGACAACGCGACCGCCCGCCCGCGCCAGCCTGCCGTCATACCGGACAAACTGCACGCCGATCAACATATCTCGCAGCCCCCCGTAGCGCTGTCGCAGCGATCCTGTATCGGCTGTCGCCACGATGCCACCAACAGTCGCGCTATCTGAGAAAGCAGGGTCAACGGCTAAAAACTGACCTTCTTTTGCTAGCACCGCCGCCAGATCTGCTACCTTCAGGCCAGCCTCTACCGTCACCGTAAAGTCGCCGACTGCATGCTCTACAATCCGGTTCAATCGCGCTGTACATAAGACTATATCGATACCTTCAGCCAGTCCTCCCCAGCCCAGCTTGCTAGATTGTCCCGTAGGCAGCACTCGCCAATTCTGCTGAGCGGCGATCGCCATCACCTGAGCGAGTTCTTCAGTCGTGCCAGGCAAAACCAAGCAAGCCGGTGATTGATCTGTAGCCTTTTCAATCTGCTTTTGTTTGGCCCCGTCGACGGACTGCCAGGGAATGCAATAGTCCTCACCGAGGAGATCGGCAAGTGGTGCTACGGTAACGCCCATCAGTCAATTCCAATGGCGACTGGACCGCTGCCGGTCGCTGGTGCGGTCGCTGTGGGTCCGGTTCTGGGTTTGCGAAAGTCCGCATAGAGAAGATCGCGCCATGCCCAAAACGCTGCGTACTCTGGCGCGTCTGCTAGCCCCGGCACGCCTTTGCCGCCAATACCTGCTGGCAGATCCACATACAGCGTCGAAGGAAATTTCAAATACATGGACAGTCCAGCCACGGCAAAGTCAGCTAGCGTCGGCGTCTCTGCGCAGAGATAGGGCTGATCTTTCAAAATCAGACACAGCGCCTCCAAGTCTTGCCGCAAAATATCTGTTGCTGATTTAACAGCGTCTCCGCCAAAGCCAGCGCCAGCACCAATCAGGCTGAGCAAATCGCCTGGCACCGAACCGACTACATTCTTGACGACTTCTGGTGTGGACACAGGCAGTAGCGCTGTTCGAAAGTTGGGATGCTGATTGAACGCGCCGATCATCGCCTTGCGACCGTTTAGGCCAATTGACTCATCCGCCCAGGCTTCCATCATCAGACACAGTCCCTTTTGCCTGGCGTCGGTAGGAATAATCGGGCGATCGGGATATTTCTCATCTAGGTAGCGCGCGATCGCAGTCGAGTCAGGAACCACCTCATCTCCATCTTTTAGCACCGGTACCTGGCGCTGGCCCGACAGCCGATAGAGGTCTAGCTGGCCAATCCCTGGGGCAACTTCAACTGTCTTATAAGGCAGCTGCTTGTAATCCAAGACCAGCCTGACCTTTTCGCAATAGTGAGACGCTTCAAACTGGTGCAGCTCTAACATTGAATTTAATCCTTAACATTTTGAACAAATTTCAGTAGAAACAGAAAGTGTCCATCTCTTTGTATCACAAGGCTTGAGCCCAATCTACACAAAGCAGAAGTCACCCGATTTCTACCACAATTTCTAGCTCGGCTGCCTTCAGCGTAAAAGCCACGCAGCCAAAAGACATCTATCTATAGCGTTGCGATCCTGAAATGTATTGGGTTTTGATATTTGATTCTTGTTAGCTATGCTTTGTGAAGCTCTGCGCTATTCTGCGCTGTGTAGCTATATCGAATAGGCCATCTACGCCTAGACGGCCTGAGTAAGCAGCCTGACTAAACTGTTAAGCAAAATTGATAGAAAACTCGCTGAAGCCCCAAAGAAACAATATGTATAACAAAAGCACGTATGAAGAAAGCGCACATGACAAAGGCGCGTCATGCGCAGCGTCCAAAGCGACAGCCAAAGGCTCAACCATACAGCTAGCAGTCAGGGCTTTGGCTCCAAGTTTACTGACCTCTGGTTTACTACCGTTAGGTCTAATATCACTAGGTCTACTAACCACACTGCCTGATGCAGCCAAAGCAGAAACCCCATCCGCATCGCTACAGCTAGCTCAGGCGGGAGCATCTGATTCACTTCCGCTGCCACAAAAGCCAACATCTCTGGCTACTGAGAACTACACAATCGCTGAGATCACTAGTAGTAGCAGCAACTTCAGCACACTAGCTGCTGCTTTGGACGCGGCTGATCTCACTGAGGTGCTGAATTCCAGCGGTCCTTTTACTCTTTTCGCTCCTACCGACGAAGCCTTTGCCGCCCTGCCGCTAGCTGCCATAGAGGCTCTGATGCAGCCCGAAAATAAGCAGTCACTAGTTGAGCTGTTGACCTACCACGTCATTCCTGGAGCCTTGCGCTCTACTGATCTAGCGTCGGGCGATATGGTCACCGTAGAAGGAAGCACCGTGGCTATTGATGTGACGGAAACGGTTACCGTCAACAGCTCCCAAGTCATCACCGCAGATGTCGTCGCCAGCAACGGCATTATCCACGTCATCGATCGAGTCATTATTCCTCCTTCAGCCTTAACTGGGAGCGCTTCGACAGCTACGACTACTCGATGACGCATCAAGCGTCGGTTCAGGGTCAGTAATTTGGCGTCAGTCAAAAGCTCAGCAGGTCAATATTTCCTGCTGAGCTGCGCCAGAGCAGTTTTCGATCAACTCAGCGCTTCACAGGCCGTATTTGCTGCTGGTGATGTTTCAACAATCACTTCCTCAAACCCGGCGCTCTGTAGCAGCCGTGTCACTACTAGCTCAGCTCGATCGTTGGCCTGACCTAGGATATCTTGCTCGCAAGCGGCCTGTTCAATCTTTAGCTTTGCTTCCTTCTGTGCTAGCTGCTGTAGCTCGGGCGCAGTGTCTGGGCCCAGGTTGAATAGCCCTCGGCTGTAGTCATAGACGTTGGATCTATCAACGTCTATCTCAGTCCCTAAAATTTCAGGCGCTGGCAAAACAAGCCTGATACTTCGCCCTGTCTCTGAAGCGGTGACATCTGCCGTCGTCAAATCTTCTAAATCTACGCCTGCTCGCACTTCTCCATAGGCCACGTACAGCAGATTGGTCTCACCCAGGGTAAATTCGCCTAGCTTGCGACTGCTCTGTGCCGGTACGACCGCTTCCATTGTAAAGACTGCTGTGGTCAGCTCGCTGACTTCGCGCACCTGCTTGATCACAACTGTGCGAATGTCTACAGTTTGTTCTGGCGGCTGTGGTGTCAGTGCGACTTTGACGCCCTCCATAAATCGACTGCCGGAGCGCAAAAAGGCCAGTCCTGCCAGGCTAGCAAGCATGATTGCACCGCCTGTGGTTGCAATAGCCAGGAGCTGAAAAACCCTGACGACAGGCGATCGGCGTGGGGATTGACGGGTGGTGCGATCGCGCTTAGTGGTTATTCTACGGCGAGACGGATCGGGGAATCGAGACTTCATAGCATTTCGCTAGCTAGTAAACACAGACTACATATTTTTTGGGTAGCTGTTTCTAAAGTGGTAATAATGAATAGGCACTTTGACAGTACCGTCACCGTATTGTTTAGATCAGCCCATTTCAACGACAATTATGCTCAGCGCATCATGGCTTAGCGCATCATGACAGACCACGAAAGCTCCAGTCTACCCGCTATTGGTCTACCTATCATTGGCTGGCGAGAGCGGGTTTCCCTCCCGGCTCTAGGCGTTATCAGTGTCAAAGTCAAAATTGATACCGGTGCCCGTTCCTCTGCTCTCCATGCCTTCAACATAGAGTATTTCAAAAAAGGCAGCATTGACTACGTCCGATTCAACGTCCATCCCTCTCAGCGCAGCGAAGACGAAATCGTCACGACAGAAGCTAAGCTGCTAGACGTTCGCACTGTCCGTAACTCTGGCGGTCAAAGTGAATCGCGTCCCGTTATCGAAACTATCGTCACCCTCAACGAACATTCATGGCCTATTGAGCTCACCCTGACTAATCGCGACGTAATGGGCTTTCGCATGCTCCTTGGTAGGCAGGCCCTCCGTCAAAATTTTCTTGTCGATTCCAGCAGATCTTACGTTCAAAGTAAAGCCCGCACTCAAACCTTCAAAGGCCGAAAGAAAGGTCAGAAACAAACTAAAAATGAAAATCGCAATTTTATCAAGAGACTCTTCTCTCTATTCGACTCGTCGTCTTAAAGAAGCTGGAATAGCTCGCGGCCATACTGTCGAGATCATCGACTATCTGCGCTGCTACATGAACATCACAGCTCACAACCCTCAAGTCCTCTACCAGGGCTCTCAGCTAAAAGGATTCGATGCGATTATCCCCCGCATCGGCGCATCGAATACTTTTTATGGTACCGCCGTCGTTCGCCAGTTCGAGATGATGGAAGTCTTTCCGACCAATCCTTCGCAGGCCATTCTTCGCGCTCGGGACAAGCTTCACTGCTTGCAGATTCTTTCTAAAGAAGGTATCGGTCTACCGATTACCGGCTTTGCCCACTCTACCAAAGACATTGATGGGCTTGTCGGTATCGTCGGCGGCGCACCGCTAGTAATCAAGCTGCTAGAAGGAACTCAAGGCATTGGCGTCGTTTTGACTGAAACCTATCAGGCAGCGACTTCAGTGATCGAAGCATTCCGAGGGCTGAATGCCAACATTCTAATTCAGGAGTTTATCGCTGAAGCCAAGGGCGCTGACATTCGCTGCTTTGTGATCAACGGCAAGGTAATCGCATCTATGAAACGCCAGGGTGCGCCGGGCGAATTTCGCTCTAATCTGCATCGAGGTGGCAACGCTAAGCGAATCAAGCTAACGCCAGAAGAGAGAAGTACGGCGGTGCGAGCGGCCAAAGCCATGGGATTGACAGTCGCTGGCGTAGATCTGCTCAGATCCAACCATGGTCCAGTGGTGATGGAAGTGAATTCTTCTCCTGGTTTGGAGGGAATCGAAAAGGCTACAGATATAGACGTTTCGAGGAAAATTATTGAGTTCCTAGAGAAGAAACTGATGCCAGAGAAACCTGTTGTAGAAGCTGAGCCTGCTCAGAAGGAGAGTCAGCTTTTACCCCGCCCTTTGGAAGATAGATAGGTGAAAATCCTATAGGGAACTGTATCTCTCTTCTGCGAACGGTTCCCCTCTGTGGTGATAGCCGTTTTTCTCCCAGAATCCCAGCTCCATGTTGGCTAAAAACTCTATGCCATTGATCCATTTGGCACTCTTCCAAGCGTACAAATGTGGGACAACTAGCCGCATTGGTCCGCCGTGTTCAGCTGGAAGCGGTTCTCCAAATAGAGTATGTGCAAAGAAGTTCTCTTCTTTCGTGAAATCTGCTATCGATATATTTGTGGTGTAGCCGCCGTAGCAGTGCTCCATGATGTGGGTAGCGGCTGGGTCTGTGTCAATCTCTTTTAGAAAGTCTGTGACCCTGATACCGCGCCACTTTACATCTAGCTTGCTCCAGGTTGTAACGCAGTGGAAATCAGCGGTAAATTCGGTCTGCGGCATGTCCATGAAGTCTTGCCACGAAAATGTCTTTGCAGTCGCCAGACCTGAAACGGTGAACTGCCAGCTGTCTGTGTCAACTTGCGGCGTATCGCCATAGGTCAAGACGGGAAAGCCTTTGGCTAGATGCTGTCCGGGGGGAACGCGATCGGCTAGCTCAGCGCCAGGTTTTTCAAAGAACTTCATGATGGGAAGGGAATAAAGGCCGCTTTTATTGTAATGCTACGATCTAAAGATGCTATCAAAATGCATCCTTCAATATTGCCCTAGGTTTAGCACACTAAACCCCTACGTAAACGTCGATTAGATCTCTCGATAGCTTGTCAACAGAGAAGGCAAAGCTTCATAGCCTTCCATACTCATAATCGGCGTCAGCTGGCGGCGATATTTCTCTAAAGTTTGTTGAAAGGCGTCTTCTCCTATCTGACCTTGCAGAATAGACGCGAGTCCGGCGGCCTGTCGCCATTCTTCCGAGCCAATGCTGTGAAGTAGATGCATGGCTAAGGCGCTGTAGAAAATGGCTTCGTCTGCATTCTTTAGAGCGTGATAGGCTTCGGCTGTGTAGAGGGTGTAGAGCCCTTGCAAATAGATGTTGCCAGAGCCTTTGACGGCGTCTGCGCCTTTGGTGAGAACATCGAGACCGTCTTGGGGGCGATCGCACATCACATAGCCAATTCCCAAACTGTTGTAAGCTAGCGCCTGACTCTGAAAGTCTCCTTGTTTGAGCGCGAGATCTAATCCTTGGTTGAGATAGGCGATCGCGCCATCATAAACTGTCGTATCTCCCACATCATCCGCCCTCGCCTGCAACACCTGCGCATAGCCAAGGTTCACCAGCGCATTTGCCGTACCGACCTTATCGCCTCGCTGCCGTGCCAAGATTAGCGCCCGCTGACTCGTCGCTACGCCCTGCGCATAGTCTTTTTCCAACACCGCATTTCTTGCCAGATGACAAAGATCCGCTGTTTCACAGGCCAGGTCACCCGCCGCTTGCGCAATTTCTAGCGCCTGCTGATAGAAAGCCTCGGCTTCAGAAGCGCGGCCTAACATTTGCTTGGAATAGCCTAACAGCGTCAGGATTCTCGCTTTTTCTTGTGTTCCCTCTACCTGTGTTAGCGGTTCACTAAAATAGTCGAGCGTATCTTGCAAATAGTCGCCCGAAAAAGATGCAAATACACCGCCATATAGCGGAAAGTCGTCCCGTTGAGAGAAACTTCTCAAAATCTGTAGCATCAGCTGAAAGCAGCCATTTCCCAAAGCTCGATAGGATGAATTGCCAGTGCTGGCGAACCCTTGAGAAAGCCGTCCCCAGATTGCTGCAAAAATTAGAGAAGTGCTATAAGAGAGCTGTTTGCCTGCCTTGGCGCTGTAGGGCTGTTTATCAAACCAAACGATCAGACCGCGCTGCAAAAAATGCGTCACTACGGCCAGGTCCACCCAGCTAGCGACATCTACCGCTGTACGAGTAATTGCATCTACGGGTTCACCCTGTGCCAGAGTCGTAAACAACAGTTTTGGTAGCCCCGTAGCAGCCTTTTGCCAAGCTACCCAGGGACCGCCCTGCTCTCTTTCACCAAAACCTACTGGCTGACCAGCAGTCGTATATAGCCAGCTGACAAGGTCTGCCTCTAGTCGCTCGTAGTTGGCCAGTCCCGCGAGAATCCCCTGCTGCCATGGACGCATTTCGTCCGCTTCTAGGCTTTTGGCAAGCTGCTTGAGCTGTTTGCGATTGAGACTATTGGACTGGTTTGGGTCAATAAAGCCAAGGAATATTTCGGGCCGTTCGGCGGCCTCTGCCTGCCTGAGCTGATCTACCGCGACTTTGATTCCACTGGCTGCCTGACGATCCTGCTGACCTTTTTGCCACTCGCCTTCGATAGTCTTGAGGGCTCGCAGTATACGGGGCGCTTTGAGTGAGCCTTCTAGCTGAGTCTCGGTTTCGCTGATACGAGTAGCAAGCGATCGCTCAAAAATTTCGCCCGTACCGGTTTCTACAGAGGATTCTAGTTGCGATCGCACCTGCTCTTTTGAGCGCACGTTCCCCTTCAGCGTCTGCGCCACAATCTCATCAATTAGACCCAAATACCGCTCTACCAAAGACCCGCTCACTCAAACTTCCTCTACCTAAAAATCTATCCAATCTAGCTGCTGATCGAAGCAGCCAGTCTTTAATTGTCATAATTGTAAGCCGCCTCTCGAAAGGCGTACGCTCCAAACCAAACATAAGGTTAAACTGTAGTACAAATATAGTTCTTATGTACTACTATATGTCTGAGCCTACTTTTGCCTTACAGCTTCTGCCAGGCAAGTTTGGTAGGCAACTGCCAACCCTATCCACCGAGTACCTATGTCACTGAAAACCACTTCCGCAATAGCTGCACCTTCCTATCCAAATCAAAGGACTTGGGCAATGTCTATTCCCGGCGTCAAAGAATTTCGCACACAGCGGTTTACAGAAGCGCTGCCGCTATTACTGCAATCGGCCCAGCAGGGACATGCAGAAGCCCAGTGTATGCTCGGGAATATTTACCAGCTTGGCATCGGCGACGTAGAGGTCAATGAAGCCGCTGCTATCCATTGGTACTACCAGGCAGCCCGACAGGGATACAGCGCGGCTACCGGTAACTTAGCGGGCATGATCTGGGCTATCTCACCCGAAGCCGCCTCAGCGCTACATCAGCTAGCTCAGCAGCAGCGATCGCCTATGACAGCAGCGCAGGCCAGTTAGACCAGGCCAGTTAGACCAGGCCAGTTAAACCAGGCTCAATCCAAGTCAGCTCATGTCAGCTTGCCAACCACAGCACCGCATTGTTGTCGATGAATCTTTTGCCGCCATCTTCTCCAGCTGCATTAAACGCACTGAAATACGCCTGCACCTTTTGCGGCAGTTTGTCATAGTCAAACCAGGCATCCCCTGCTGCTACCGTCGCCCAAAAGTCTTTGATATGAGGCGCGTATTCTTTCGCCTGTTCTAGCGATAGAGACAGTGGCGGATCGGTCATCAGTCGAACAATAAAGGGAAAAGAGCGATCGCCCATCCAGTCTTTAGAGGTTTGCTGCAAAGTTGGCCAGTCACTCACTGATTCAATTCTTCTCGTCTCTATGCTCAGTCGCTGGCGTCCTTGCTCATCTATCGAAAGAGACAGCAATCTATAGGGATGCGGATAGCTGACCAATGAGCCAGTTGTAATCGCATAAAAGTCATCTGACTTAGCAATATCTTGCACATGAAGGTGCCCGGTAAACGCCACTGGCACCTTTGCCGCTTGGAGCTTTGCCACTAGCTTCGGCGCATTTTGGATCATATAGCGCTGTCCTAGCTGCGACTTTGACTGGCCTGGCAAATGCTCTAGGACGTTGTGATGCACCATCACCATCACAAACTTGCCCGCTAGCTGTTCTAGCTGCGCGTCTAGCCACGCAAACTGTTCCTCGTCTATCAATCCTGTGCCAATCTGTTCTCCAGCGTCGTCAAAGGCGTTGGAATTAAGCCCGATTAAATGAACTTCAGGAAAAATCTCCTGATGATAATAAAGCTGTTTCCCATCGGCGTAGCCAAACTTCTGATAGATCTTAGGGAAATCAGCCAAAGCAATCCGATCTTTTGTTTGGTCGCCATTAACTACACTGCCTTCTTTCCGGGTGACATCGTGATTGCCAGGCACCACATAAGTAGGAAAAGGCAGCTGTGCTAGTCGATTAGCTAACCATTCATGATTCTCTCTTTCGCCATGCTGCACCAGGTCTCCAGGCAGCAGCAAGAAATCAGGCCGATCGGCAACCAGTCGATCGAGAATCTGCTCAAAAGCTGGAATGCTGACCTCGACCAAATGAAATCGATTCGGTGTATCCCAAATCGTATGGGGCAAAGCGATGTGTAAATCACTGACAACAGCAAACTTGAGATTGAGGGTCATAACGGCGTCTTGGGCAACATTCTAATAGAATGTTAAGTGCATTCTGAGAAGAAAGTCTATGACCCAGGCCAGTGACGATAGCCTCGCGCGGATCGAAAGTAAGCTCGATATATTGACAGATGGCTTTGTCATGCTCCGAGCCGATGTTGACGGCCTCAAGACTGACGTAGGCGGACTCAAGACTGACGTAAACGGCCTCAAGACTGATGTAGGCGGCCTCAAAGCTGACGTAGACGGGCTCAAAACCGACGTAAACGGACTTAAGAATCATTTTGATAGGTTAGAAACGAATCTCAACCTTTTTGACAGCAAGTTCAGTAACTATCAGCAGGCGACGCAGTGGGTTGTGCAGCTAGCTTTTACACTGATTGCGAGTGCTACGGTTACTGTGATTATTTCTACTGTTCTGTAGCTGCCATTTCGGATAGGAAATAGCCTGTCGTTTTTGCTTAAATATTGGATAATAGAGAAAGGTTAGAGCGACCTCTACAAATCTCGCTGCGCAACGATTTAAGCATGATTCAGACCACCCTGTTCCCAGACACTTTTAGGCAATTATTTTCTCTTTCTAATGATGAGATTGCGATCGCATTCGAGCAAGTCGCAGATCTATTAGAAACCCAAGGCGATGACTATTACCGCATCCGCGCCTATCGCAAAGGAGCGCAGTCTATTCGCGCTCAAGATCGGCCTGTCGTAGATATTTTTGAGACCGAAGGCGTAGCGGGCCTAGAGCAGCTGCCATACATCGGCAAGCGGCTAGCCGCCTCAATCAAAGAGCTAGCGCAGACCGGAGAGCTAACTCTACTAGCTCGATTGCAGACAGACGTTTCTCCAGAACAGCTGTTTACAAAAATCCCTGGTATTGGTCTAGTCCTAGCTCGGCGTATCCACAAAGGGCTAAAGATTGATTCTCTAGAAGCGCTAGAGCAAGCCGCGCACGATGGCACCTTGACCCAGCTTTCTGGCTTTGCGGAAGGGCGAACTATGCTAATTCGTGATTCGGTCGGTGCCATGTTAGATAGGGCCACTAGTCAGCAGCTAAAAAGAACAATGTCTAGAGCAATGTCCAGAGCGATATCTAGAGAAACCTCTAGAACAATACCTTCACCGTCTGTAGCAAGCCGCTGGCAAGGTCCAGATGAGCATCAACAGACTTTAGAACAGACTGTAGACTCGCCTTCTATCGAGCTATTGCTAGAAGTGGACGCGCACTATCGGTATCTGGCAAAAGCTGGTCAGCTCAGAATGGTCTCGCCTCGTCGGTTCAATCCACAAGGAAAGCCCTGGCTACCTGTCATGCAGATGAAGAAAGCAGGCTGGTCTCTTAATGCGCTCTATTCCAACACGGCTAGAGCGCACGAGCTAGGTAAAACGCATGATTGGGTCGTTATTTATTACGAGAAAGCAAATGGGGAAGAGAGTCACCGAGGTCAATGTACGATCGTGACTGAAACTCACGGGGAGCGTAGGGGCGATCGCGTAGTCAGAGGTGAGCTAGTGGCGGCGTAGTCAGTACTTCTGCCTTTGTAGGTAGAGAAGACTCTCTATGACGCCTATATGTTTAGGTATGTACAGGTATTTCTCAGGCAAGGCCGAAATGGAAGATTATTCGCTGGTGGAAGACATCGCCGCAAACTGGGAGAGCATTGCCCACACGCTCATAGCTGGCACGCTTTCATACTTTGGCTTGATAGTGTGGCTGCGCGTATCAGGCAAGCGAACCTTATCGAAGTGGAATTCTTTCGACTTTGTCGTCACAATCGCACTCGGCTCTCTTTTAGCAAGCGTGCTGCTCACAAAAAGCGTTTCCTTCGTACAAACGATGCTGGCGGTCGGATTGTTGGTGGTCTTCCAATTTGTTCTTACGTGGCTATCTGTACGCTCTAGCCTGATCCAAAATCTAATCAAGGCAAAACCCACGCTGCTGTTTTTCAAAGGAGAGTTTATTGAGAGCTTGAGAATGCAAGAGCGCGTAGCCAAAGGTGAAATTTTGGCGGCAATTAGACTCAGCGGCGGTAGCAGCCTAGCAGACATCGATGCGGTCATCCTGGAAACGGACGGCAGCTTTAGCGTGATCAAAGACCTAGATATCACCCAGGCAACTGCGCTTAGAGATGTACAGGGATTCAAGGAGCGAGCCCTACTAGGCGATAGTGGCGCTCATACAAGAAACCAGGGAAACGGCCAAGCGGAGCAGCGGTCCAAATCTTCTTCTAGGCCCAATAGCAACTAGCCACGTAGATAGGCTGTGGCTTCTCTACGTACCGGACGGATATTCTTGTACGCAGGTGATAGCTTACTCTAACCGACAGCTCGTGAGGTTGACGGGACGAGTCTTCTCGAGGACAAGCTTTAGGTCTTGTGCGCCTTCTTGAACTAAGTCATTGACGTAGCCTGGCTGCAAAGATTCAGCCTCTTTTTTGCTATCAAATGGGCCGAAGTAGTAGGTGCATTCTGGCGCTTGAGTTTGAATTTTGACCCACCAAGGCTGCGTTGCGTTACGAATCGGAGAAGCGAGCTGTTTGAGGATGTTCATAGGGTTCTGTGGATGAGTTTACTGAAGCTGTAAGAATTATGGCGGTCAGTTATGAGTAAACTATGAAGTACGTCAACATAGATCTATATTAAGTAACTGACGCGCAAAGATTCTTAAAAAATCTCTGTGTGACATTTCATCGAGCCAGATGGGCTAGCTAATCCGAAGCCCTTCGCACACCTTTCTTCTGGGCTTTACCATGAAGATTATAATCGTGGAGACGGACCAAACGGTTACCAGTCTCCTTCAGAATTTCTCCTCTCGCTGCGGTCACAAAATAGAGACAGCGGCTGATAGCGCCTTGGCGTGGCAGAAATTAACGACCTTTCACTATGATCTGATCGTGGTGGGTGATTCGCTACCGTGCGCAGAGGCGAAGGCGCTATGCCAGCAGCTACAGGCGAGGGGCGATCGCACTGCCACGCTACTGATTACCGCTAGCGATCGCACCGACCCGGCTCTATTTGCGATTGAAGCGGGTGCCGATGAGTATTTTGTTCGATTCAACGATAGGCCAATAGGCGATACGCCAACAAGCGATAGCCTAGCAGAGGCAAAGGCGCTGATCGCCCGGATCGAGTTTCTCCTGCACCGCAGTGAGCGCTTGACTCAGCAGCCTGATACGCCTGATACGACTGTTCAGCTACAGGAAATGAGCGCTGCGTTGGGCTATGCAGTCGAGGGCATTTCGCGATTAGATCCTCAGGGCCGATATCTGTTTGTAAATGATGCTTATGCTCAGATGGTGGGCTACGTGCCAGCGGAGATGATTGGTCGTGACTGGCAGACGACGGTTCATCCGGATGATATAGACCGGGCGATCGCGGCCTATGAGCAAATGATCGCTCAGGGAAAAGTAGAGCTAGACGTTCGAGGGCTTAGAAAAGATGGCTCTGTCTTTGATAAGACGCTGGTGATGGTATCCGCATACGACGACCAGCAGCGCTTTAGCGGACACTACTGCTTTATGAAAGATGTGAGCGATCGCCTACAAACGGCTGCCAAGCTTCAGCAGCAGCTAGAGAAAGAACGCCTGATTGCTGAAATTACGGACTCGATTCGACAAACGCTCGATCTCGATCAAATTTTGCATACCGCTGTCGATCAGCTGCGTTGTCTCTTGCAGACAGATCGGGTAATTGTTTTTCGATTTTTTCCTGACTGGCAGGGGATTGTAGAGGCTGAATCGGTTGCGCCTAGGTGGACCAAAACGCTGGGAATGCAAATTCACGATTGTTGCTTTAACGAGCTATATGCCCAGAGCTACCGGGAAGGTAGGGTGAGCGCGATCGCAGATATCGATACAGCAGACATCAATCCTTGTCATGTAGAACTTTTGAGACCATTCCAGGTTCGCGCTAACCTAGTTGTGCCGATATTGCAGGGCACCAACCTATGGGGTTTGCTGATTGCCCACCACTGTCGTCAGCCCCGGCAGTGGGATCTAGAAAATACTCAGCTCTTGCAGCAGGTGGCAACCCAGATGGGCTTGGCGATTCGCCAGGCGGAGCTGTATCGTCAAACCCGCGAACAGGCAGCGCTGATCGATATTGCGACCGATGCGATTTTTGTACGCGATCTAGAAGGCGAGATCGTGCTGTGGAGTCAGGGAGCCGAACGACTCTATGGCTGGAGCAAACAAGAAGCCATTGGCAAGAAAGCGCAGCAGCTACTCAAGAAGAGAAGTGAGCTAGCGCTGGATTTAATTATCCAGACCACCTTGGAGAAAGGCTCCTGGCAGGGAGAAATGACCCAAACCACCAAATCTGGAAGAGAGATACTGGTTGCCAGCCGTTGGACATCGGTGCAAGATAGCGCCGGACGCCCTCAGTCTCTGCTAGAGGTGAACACCGACATTACTGAGAAAAAGCAGCTCGAAGCTCAGTTTTATCAGACGCAGCGATTAGAAAGCTTGGGCCGACTAGCCAGCGGCATTGCCCACGACTTGAACAATATTTTGACGCCCATTCTGGGCATTGCTCAGCTTTTGCGAATTACTCAAAAGGACGCAAACGCTGCTACTCATGGACATATAGACATTTTAGAGCAGAGCGCTAGGCGGGGCGCTAGCATGGTTAAACAAATTCTCACCTTTGCTCAAGGGAGTCCTGGTGATAAAACCACAATCGATATTCTGGTCCTTTTGCAAGAAGTGGTTGATGTGGCTAGGCAGGGCTTTTATAACAGCGTTGATATTCAGATAAAGATGCCTGAGCATCAATATCTAGAGAGGTCGCAAAGGACCGTTTCTGCCGATGCCACTCATCTGCATCAGGTGTTTATGAACTTGTGCATTAATGCCAATGATGCCATGCCTGAAGGCGGCGTTCTAACGCTTTCAGTGGACAGCGTCTCGTTTGATGAAGTTGAGGTCAGCCTGTATCCAGACGTATCAGCTGGTCGCTATGTGGTGGTCACCGTGGCTGATACTGGGATCGGCATTGCACCGGAGCTGCGCGATCGCATCTTCGACCCGTTCTTTACGACCAAATCTCCTGACAAAGGCACTGGATTAGGGCTTGCCACCGTACTGGGTATTGTCAAAAGTGCTGGTGGCTTTGTGCGCGTCACTAGCGAAGTGAACCAGGGCACCCAAGTCAAAGTGTATCTACCGGCGATTGACCCGCGAAGTAATCACTCAGTAGATGAGCTAGCGGTCGAATAAGATCGAACAGTTTTAGAGACAAAAATAGGGTTTTTACTCAGATTTAACCGCTGTAAAGTCGCATAGCCACTGATTTTTGCCAGAAGGGTCTTTCACTTTTTCTACGGTCACTAGCTGAGCATTAGCAGTGCGACTTCCTTTCATAAAGGTCATAGGCTGCGCATCTGCCGTATCTTTTACCATAAAGTCAGGACTATTCAGCGCTGTTTGGATACCGCTGCGCGTTGGGTCTTTTTCCATTGCTGTCGCCATTGCCTGCACTGCGTTGTAGGTCATGGCGGTGGCAAAGTTGACTTCTCCTTTCCAAAATTCTGAGCTGCTAGAAGATTTGACAAACTCAGGGTTGGCCTCACCGTCAGCAATCCAGGCAATAGTCATGGTCAGCCCTTCTATGGCTGGGCAAGTTTCCCGCAGCACCTCATCTCGGTATAAGTTGGTCACACCGAGCAGCCCTAGTCCTTGTTTATCAGCCTGTTTAATGATGGCTTCGGCATTGGCAACTAGCGAGTTATCCGGTATCAGCATCACTGCTTTAGCGCCTTCTTTCTTAGCCTGACGCACCATTTTTTCCGCAGTGGCTTCCGGGTCTCTATCAAAGTCCACACTAGCTAGGTTGAAGTTGTTGGTAACCTCGCCGCCGTTGGCTTCAAAAGACTGGACGAACTCGTCTTGCAGTCCCTCACTGTAAAGCGCCCTGGCTTTTCCTACTTTGCGAGAGTCCAATGAGAACGTTGCTACTTTTCGGTAACGCGCTTGTGAAAATGCATAGTCGGCAAGCACCGCTTGGGCGTTACGCATATTGATAGTAGACCGGAAGACCCAGCCGGTTTCTCCTTTGAGCTCGCGGGTTGTACTCACCGGGGTCATAAAAAGTAGCTCTCTGCGAAAATCGTACACAGAAGCCGCTTCCAAGGAAACGCCACTCGTCCAGTGGCCCACTACCGCGAGCACCTCAGGGTAGCTGTCAATTAGCGTAGTCGCTATGTCCTTGGCGACCTCTGGATTATCGCTATCATCAATTACCATCAGCTTAATAGGAACACCGTTCACACCGCCGCTCTGATTGATCTCGGTCTGCGCTTGGGCGGCTCCTCGCAGCATTTCGATCGCATTTTTAGGATTAAAGTCGATGGGTACAACAACCGCTAGGGTATGAGCAGTGTTATTGACAACAGCTGCGTTGTTCTTGTAGATCAGCACTTCGGGCGCAGGGCAAAGGCTCCAAGCTTCGTCAAAAGACTGAACAGCCTCTTCGTACTTTCGCTGTCGCATGGCCCGAGTGCCGTCACTCTTAGCTCTATTGAGCACGGCTTTCCTGTCATTAGCACAGGGGATATATTCTGATTCAGCTTGGATGATGGTGCGATCGCCTGTGCTGAATCGGTCGTCGATTGTTTTGTAGATCGATGGTCCTGTATCTGTCAGTTGCGCTGAGCTGACTGGTTCTACCGTGTAGTCATTTCCTCTAACTTTGTCGTAGACGACGCTACCAATAATGATTCCGGCTGTGAGCGCGACCCCACCTAGACGCCACCACTTTTTAGAAGATTTTCTGTGAGCGGCTGACGAAACGGGCCGAGTTGAAGAATGATTAGAAGAACTTTTGTTTGAGTTGCCCATGATGGTTAGTGAAGGTACGATCTAGCTTTTCTAAAGAGCTTCGTTGAAAGCTACTTGTACGAACTTATTGTACTGAAGGTTATCGGATATCCAATTAGGGTAGGATGGCTAGCGACATAAGCAATTAACTGAGCCAACGCTAATACCAAAGCGACAATAGACGACATCTTGAGGAAATACACAGAGGTCTCAGATTATTCCGGACTATAGCTTTGGTCACAACGTAATCGGATCGGCTACAACTCCTCCTAAAATGACTTCAGAATCTGAGCAAACTATATAGCTAGCGTCCAATGTATCCGTAAGATGATGTGAGACAGCGGAGGTACTAGGTGAATGAATAGCGTTGAACAGATCCCCACTCGCAGAGTGTCTAATAATGCGAAGAAGCTACAGCGATCGCTGCGAGGACTAGTAGGGAAGGCGATCGCGGACTATCGCATGATTGAGACGGGCGATCGCGTCATGGTCTGCGTCTCCGGCGGTAAAGATTCCTACGCTCTGCTAGACATTTTGCAGCACCTGCAACGACGCGCGCCTACCCCTTTCGAGCTATTGGCCGTGAATCTCGATCAAAAGCAGCCAGGGTTTCCAGCTCATGTCTTGCCAGAATATTTTGAGTCTATCGGCGTGCCGTATCGAATTGTTGAACAAGACACTTACAGCACCGTCAAGCGAGTTGTGCCTGAAGGCAAAACTATGTGCAGCCTGTGCTCTCGGTTGAGGCGGGGTGTGCTCTACCGCGTCGCCGCTGAGGAAGGGGCCACCAAAATCGCCCTCGGACATCACCGCGATGACATTGTTGAAACCTTCTTTCTCAATTTCTTTCACGGTGGCAAACTCAAAGCGATGCCGCCCAAGCTGCTCACCGACGATCGCCGCCATATCGTGATTCGACCGTTGGCCTACTGCGCAGAGAAAGAATTGGCCCGCTATGCTCGCTACCAAGAGTTTCCGTTAATTCCCTGTACGCTGTGCGGCTCTCAGGCCAACTTGCAGCGATCGCAGATCAAACAAATGCTGCAAGACTGGGAAAAGCAGTGGCCCGGACGCACCGAAACTATGTTCCGTAGCTTGCAAAATATTGCCCCTTCTCAGCTAGCCGACTCTGCCTTGTTTGACTTTGAGCAATTAGAATCCTCTCGCATAGAATCCTCTCGCATAGAATCCTCTCGCACTAAGTAATAGTAACCATAGATCGGGGTAAGTACAAATACACAAGACGGTAATTAAATTAACAATACTGCGTCTAGACTACGTGGTAATTTTCGATATCGGCAAATACATGGAAAGCAATTGTTCTGTAGCAGGGGTCCAAAGGTGTCTGTGGCGTTTTGACGCACCTGAACAACCTAATTTAATCGAATGACGAAATTTCAAGTGGAACTCGAATAATGAATCGAAAGGAATGGTACGTACCAGCGGCCAAGCGCTGGGCGGGTGAACGGTTTTGGCGATTGACTCGGCTATCGGCCAGATGGTTTAACCAGGGAGCGGACGGCTGGGCGATGCTGCCGATGCTGCTGGTTCTGATGGCGATCGCCGCGCCTGCTGCGCTTGCCCAAGAGACGGCTGAGTCTGGATCTTTGGCGGACAGCATTTTTCAGCCAATTGTTGATTTTCTGTCGGTCCTGTTGTTTTTTAAGATCGGGGGTGAAAATGGCTTTCCGTTTATCGTGCTGTGGCTGTTTGTCGCTGCGATCTTTTTTACGGTACGGATGGGGTTTATCAACTTCCGGGGGCTGAAGCACGCGATCGACATTGTTCAAGGCAAGTTTGACGATCCGCATGACGAAGGTGAAGTCACGCACTTTCAGGCGCTGGCGACGGCGGTGTCGGGGACGGTGGGTCTAGGCAATATTGCCGGGGTGGCGATCGCGATTCAGCTCGGCGGTCCGGGCGCAATGTTTTGGCTGACGATTGCTGGACTGTGCGGTATGGTCAGCAAGTTTGTAGAATGTACGCTGGCGGTCAAATATCGCCGCCGTTTGCCCGATGGCACCATTTTAGGTGGTCCGATGTACTACCTTACTCAGGGATTGGGCGCTCGCGGTATGCGCCCATTTGGTAAGGGTTTGGCCGTGCTGTTCAGCGTTCTGTGTCTGGGGGGCAGCCTGGGTGGGGCCAATATGTTCCAGTCTAACCAGGCATATGCGGCGATTTCTGGATTGATTCCAGGGCTGCCTGCCTGGCTGTTTGGTTTGGTATTAGCGGCGCTTTCTGCGTTTGTGATTATTGGCGGCATCAAGCGCATTGGCTCTGTGGCCGAAAAGCTAGTCCCGGCAATGGCCGCGCTCTATATTGTTGCTTGTCTAGTGGTCATCATTGTCAACATTGGCCAGGTGCCTAGCGCGGTTGGCACTATTATCAGCGAAGCTTTTGTTCCCAAAGCTGGGATAGGTGGTCTGGTGGGCGTGATGGTACAGGGAATTCGACGAAGTTCTTTTTCTAATGAAGCGGGTGTGGGCTCGGCTGCGATCGCCCACTCAGCGGCCCGCACAGATGAGCCGGTCCGAGAAGGGCTAGTCTCTCTACTAGAGCCTTTGATCGATACCGTGATCATCTGTAACCTGACGGCGATTACGATTGTTCTAACCGGTGTTTACTTAGATACGAGCGAAGAGCTGAGCGGCGTTGCCATGACGGCCAATGCCTTTGGCTCTGTGGTTAGCTGGTTCCCGGTAGTGCTGAGCGTTGCAGTTTGCCTGTTTGCTTTTTCCACGATTATTTCTTGGAGCTATTACGGCATTCAAGCTTGGACCTATCTGTTTGGTGAGCAAAGCACTTTGCTTTTCAAGGTTATTTACGTAGTGTGTACGTTCTTGGGCTGTCTCACCAGTCTTTCTTTAATCATTGACTTTAGCGACTTGCTGCTGCTGGGTATGGCGTTCCCTAACTTGCTAGGGTGCTACATTCTCTCAAATGAAGTAGCGGGCGATCTAAAAGACTATTGGGCGAGGTTAACATCTGGCCAGATGGTGATGGTCGAGTCGTAGGCTGTTGTCAGTAGGCTTTAGTCACGCTGCTGGTGAATCCACTGCTGACGCTCTTTGGGCGATCTGACAGTGTATTCACCGTAGAACTGGCTGAATCTCCAGAACCACTGCACACCTCTGATTATCAGGGGCTTGCGGTGGTTTTGTTTTGCTGCGATCGCAGAAGATGCAGAAGATGTGTTTAAAATCATTGGGAGTCCCTTGAATGAAGATACTCCCAATGTAGCTATGCCAATTGGAAACAACAAAAGGCTGAGCAGATAGCGCCTATGCAAAAAGTAGATAGGCATAGGTTGTGTACGGAATGACCTACTGCTTTAGAACAATGACGGGGCAGTGCGCAAAGCGAACAACTCTTTCTGCAATCGAGCCCATGAAGAACCTGGAAATTCCCGTTCTTCCGCGTGAAGGCATTACGATCAAGCCGATTTTTTTCTCTTCGGCGTAGTCAATAATCTCAGAGGTCGGATCGCCTTCTTTAATCTCAAAATTGAGTCCTTCATACTCACTTTTAGGAAATGTTTCATCGAACAGCGCGAGTATGGTCTTTATCCGGTTTTCGTTGTTGACTGATTCCCACACGACGCCAGGCTCGGTGGCTTCTAGGGGCTTCAGGGCATGGACGATATAGACATTGGTGTTGGCATCGGCGAAGGCAATGGTTTCTTTGATTGCCTGGATAGACTTTTCGGAAAAGTCGGTGGGGACTAAGATACGGTCTTTGGAGAATAAAACCATTAGAACAAACCGTTGGCGATTACAAGTATCGGCAAATACACAGCAGTAATCTCTATAGAGGTGTTGGCTAAACAGTACCAGATATGAGTGGCGATGGTATGTAAACGCATAGAATCGTTAAACTATGTGGCTAGTTTTCACCCCTTAGCCTTCTCAGCAGATCCATTGCTTCTTCACGGCCTAAGCCCTGACGGTTTTGGCTGTGCTTCCAGAATTCTTCCCACCAGTCTTGGGGTTCCTGGTGGTTGCCGTCGTATTCGGTGGGGCGACTGGTGCGGCCATCGGTGACGAGGCTGCCCACGTAGTCGGCGTCGGCGTAGATGCGCTGGATTTGTTCGTCGATTTCGGCTAGATCGGCGGCGGAGACGAGGCCGTTGTCGGTGGCTTTGTAGAACTGGATGGTGGCGCGAATGGGGAAATCGGGGTCGCGTTCGATGGGAAGATTGTCGATTTCGGTGTAGGGGCCTTCGATGTCGCCGTGGCTGATGACGGCGGCTTCAACGTTGCTGATGGCGCGTTGAATGCTGGCTGTGGGGGCGGGGGCGGCTTCCATTAGCATGTCGCTTTGGGCTGAGAAGTTGCCGAAGGGTTCTTTTTGTTTGAGGGGGACTTGGATGAGCATGACCATGTTGAGGCCTTCGGCTTCGGTGACTTCGATGGGGTTGTTTTCGGTTTGTTCGGTGGCGGGTTTGGTGCTGAAATCGCTGAGGCGTTGGCCGGTGAGGGGGGCGCGATCGCCTTCTTTGTTGAAGAATAATCTTTGGCCCCAGGTTCTACCGGTGTCGAAGCCGTCTCTTTGATTGTCGATGATGGTGATGCTGGTGCCTTCGCGGGTGGCGAGGATGGTGAGGACAGCGGGATCGCCGGGATAGGACTGGTAGTTAAACAAGACGGGGTTGAAGGTGGCTTTGCCGTTGGCGGCGATGGGGAGGAAGGCGGCTTGGGCGCTGACTAGGATGTGGGAGTCGCGTTCGGCGAGGAGGGAGGTTTTGCGGCCTGTCCAAGAGTCGGGATTGGTGAGATAGGTGCGGGGGGTTTCGAGGAGGTCGGCGAGGGGGGTGGGGGTGAGGGTGTTGCCTTTTTCGTTGCCGGTGAGGAGGGTGAGGTTTTGTAAGGGGATGTCGGCGGTGCGATCGCTA
>CAWCWM010000007.1:0-260846 GCA_963799265.1 uncultured cyanobacterium | reverse complement strand
AGACCTCTAAAGCTGAAATGTTTAAAGCTGAAATACTCAAAGCTGAAACGTTTAAAACCGCAGCATCTGCGATCGCAACGTCCCCAACAGATCGTCAGAGAATAGCGCCCCAGATAGAGGTTGCGCCTAGTCCTGCTTTTGACATATCTAGTCGTTTGTCGGTTCAGACCAGAACAGTTGCTCAGCCATCATTGGCTGACTCAGCGCTAGCCTACACACCAAATCAGGGCACTAGTCACCTGTTTGAGCCTCTGCCAACCGATCTGAATCTCAGCCGCATACAGGCAGTAGTCGCCAGGACAGTCAGCCAACGCTCGCCTGCTTTCTCGGTGAATAATACGGCTTTTAGATCACTGCCAAAGATAGCAGCAACTGATGCTCAGATACTGACAGAGCCAGTGCTGACAGAGCCAGTGCTGACAGAGCCAACTAAAGAAGTAGACCAGAGATTGACTGCCACAGAGAGCAATCCATTTCATACGGTGGCTTCTGAGATAGTGGCTTCTGAGATAGTGGCTTCTAATACGGCAGCCTTTACAGTAGCGGCTATCCCTGCTTTAAGTTCTGAAATCGACATTGCAGACCCAGTAGAGGGCTTGGCCCATAGGCAAGTGCCTCTGTCTCTTGCGGTCAATACGCCCTCTTCAGATACACCAGATTCCTATCAGAAACACTCCCTTCAGGCAAAGGCCGACAGCTCCGCTCTCAGCACTGCCAGTAGTCCGGCTCACAGTCTCAGTGATGGCCTGACTGACAGTCTGACCAATAGTCTGACTGACAGCTCAGTGCCAGATGAGCCGCACCAGATTACGCCTGAGCTCACCAGTCTAGCATCATCCCCAATCACAATCGCACAAAATCTGCCCGGACCAGCGGCCAGACCAGCGGCCAGACCAGCGGCGCTTCCTAGCTTCAATCCACCCGAGCCCTCTCCTGGAACCTCGAACCCTATCAACACTTTTCCGGGTTCAACTACTCCTAGCATCCCCGTTCCTGGTACGTTCCCTTCTAGAACCACAACGCCTGGTACGCCGACTCCTAATAGCTTCAGCGTCGGCGTCGACGAAGACTACGTTCTCGGCCCAGGAGACATTATCGAAGTCGTCTTCTTTAACGTTCCAGAATACAGCGGACAGCAGCGCATCTCTACTAGCGGCGCTGTTAACTTGCCTTTGATCGGACGACTGACCATCAAAGGTTTAACGCTAGATGCGGCCAGCGATGCGATCGCCCAGCGCTACGTGAATCAGCTACAGTCGCCAATTGTCACCATCAACGTGCTACAGCAGCGGCCTATGCAGATTGCGATCGCAGGGGAAATCATTCAGCCTGGGCTCTATACCCTAGCCGCTGACGGGACCACCTATCCGCGAATATTCCAGGCGCTACAGCAAGCGGGCGGATTGACCCAAGCAGCCGATCTCAAGCAGGTCACAGTCCAGCGCCAGGGCGCAAACGGCCTTCAAACAACCCTTAACGTAGACCTGCTGTCGCTCCTTCAGAATGGTGATATTAGCCAAAATATCTTTTTGCAAGATGGAGATGCCATCATTATCCCCGCATCGACCGAAGTCGCCAGAGCCGATCTAAACGAGCTATCGAATTCCAACTTGGGCGCAAGCGTCGCCCAGCCAATTAGCGTGGCGATCGTCGGCGCAGTCACGCAGCCTGGACCCTATCAGCTAGGTGGTGAAGGCACTCAGATTACAGCTATTCAAGCTCTTCAGCAGGCAGGCGGGATCACCGCTTCAGCCGATCTGCGAGAGATTCAGCTCAGACGCAGAACCCGTCAAGGCGCGGACCAACTTTTTAATCTCAACCTGTGGGAAGCCCTTCAAACCGGCGATCTCAGTCAAGACCTGGTTCTGCAAGAGGGTGATACCTTACTAGTACCTACCGCAGAGGACTTGCCGTTTGCAGAGATTGCTACATTAGCCTCTTCTACCCTGTCGACTGGCACCATCCAGGTCAGCATTATCGGAGAAGTAGAGAACCCTGGTAGCCTAGAGCTACGCGCCAATAGCTCATTCAACCAGGCCCTGTTAGTCGCAGGTGGATTAAACCGACGCTCCAAAAGCGAAGCGACCCTAGTTCGATTCAATCCCAACGGAACCGTCGATCGAAAACTTATTGACGTTGATCTATCCCAAGATATCAATCCAGAGACCAATCCGATTTTGCGCCCCAATGACGTGATTATCGTCGGGCGTTCTGGCAAGGCTAGATTCGACGATGCGATTGGTGGATTTTCTAGATCGTTTAACTTAGTTTGGCCTTTCTTGTTTCTCTTCTAGATTTCGCTTCTGAATTTCTCTTCTAGATTTCTCTTCTGAATTTTTCTTCTGAGCTTTTTCACTCTAATTTTCTCGCAATAGATTTTCCTGACTTAGTGCCCACCTTGTTCTTGAGCTATGCAAGCCCCTCTCTCCAAATTAGTTCATGTCAAACCCTATCAGACTGGGAGCAATGGGCAGCTGCCGCCGCCTAGTCCCCCACCCCCACCGCCACAGCCGGCGACTGGTTTGGCACCACTGTTAGGGATTGCTAGACGCCATGCACTGGTAATTGTCGGAGTCGCAGCTACTTTTTTCGGCTACTCCGTTTGGAAAACGCTCAACCAAACCACTCTCTATCGAGGAGATTTCCAGATCTTGGTAGAACCGGTCAACGTTGACAATGCTAATCTGGCAGCACCTACAGAAAGTTCTGGAAACGGCAATCGCTCGGCAGCGCTAGACTATCCCACTCAAATCGCCATTCTCAAAAGCCCAGAGCTGTTGGGCACTGTCGCCGAAGATCTACAGCTCGACTACGGCACGCTTTCTAACCAGCTCGACATCAGCCGTCTCGGCGAGACTAAGCTGCTACAGATTAGCTACCAAAGCGACAAAGCGACTCAGACTCAGGCCGTTCTGGACGCGTTGGCCGCGACCTATCTAGAATATAGTCTTAGCGAACGCCAGACCTATCTGCGTCAGGGTCTGCAATTTGTAGAAGGACAGATCGAGACCTTGCAGAAGCGCCTTAACGAGCTGCAAAACAGATTAGAGAGATTCCAGCAGCAGAACAACTTTGTTGATCCAGCCGTGCGCTCTACGCAGATTACAGACAATATGGCGACGCTCGCCCAGCAGCAGCAAGAATTAGAGCAGGCGCTCGCGACGCTGCGATCGCAAAAAAATATTCTAGAACAAGATCAGGGAATGCAAGTTGCCCTAGAGCAAGCCAGCGCCTATCAAACAATTCTCAATCAGATTCAAGCAATTGATGCTCAAATTGCCACCGAACTCACTCGATTTCGACCCGAAAACCTGGCTATCAAGACGCTAGAAAAGCAGCGTGAAAATCTGTTGCCCCTGCTAGAACAACAGGCCCAGCAGTTTCTCGATACCCGAGTAGCCGATGTCTCCATTCAACAACAGACCGTAGAAACGCAGCTACGCTCTGTCAGAGAAAACCAAACAGAACTACAAGACCAAATCCAGGTTCTACCCACAATCAACCGCGAATACGGCAACCTACAAAAAGAATTAGAAATCACAAACGCCAGTCTTACCAGTCTGCTAGAAGCGCAGCAAAAGCTGCAAATCGAAGCCGCTCAGCAAGAGCTGCCCTGGGAACTAGTCAAAGAACCTGTTGCCCAGGCCATTCCCTCTGACGTTGCAAAAAGCATCTTGACTGCCCTACTCACCGGGATTGCACTAGGCGGCGGCGTCGCGTTTGCCCTAGATAAACTAGACAATACCTATCACACGCCCGAAGAACTCAAGCACGATGTCAGACTACCGATGTTGGGGCTGTTGCCGTTCAACCAGCAGCTGTTCTTGAACGAAGGCATCGGCGCAACCGGCCAGCAGCGCCGACGAAAACTGCTCAGCCGCCTGCGCCTGTTGGCAATCAAAGCCAGCGCCAAAGTGTCTAAGTCAATGAGCTTTATTGCCCTCTCGCTATTAGATGAATACGACAGCTCTGCTGAATTTGTCGAAGCTTTGCGAGTGATGCACGCCAACTTGCAGATGAGTGAAGCCTCTGGGCCGATAGGCGTGGTCACCATTAGCTCGACCACACCAGGCGATGGCAAATCCACACTGGCGCTAAACTGGGCACAAACTGCTGTCAGCATGGGTCAGCGCGTTCTGTTGATTGACGCTGTTCTGCGCAGCCCCCAGCTTCACCGGGTGCTACAGCTATCCAATCACATAGGCCTTAGCGATCTGCTCAGCCAGGATCTCAAGCCCGCCGAGGCGATTCAGCCAGTTCACCCCGACGGCAAGCTCTGTGCGGTGACCGCTGGACAAAGTGTTGAAAATCCGGCCAGTCTACTCAGCTCGCCTAAGATGCAGCAGCTGCTAGCCCACTACCGACACTCTTTCGACCTAGTAATTATTGATACGCCGTCTATTTCAGGCTTGGCAGATGCGACGATTGTCAACCGTCACACCGATGGCATGGTGCTGGTTGTCAGACTCGATCAAACCACGAAAGCATCCCTGCGGCCAGCTTTAGAAAACCTGCAAAGTCTCAAGACACCGCTGCTAGGTATGGTGGTCAATGCCTATAAAGGACACAACACGGCCCTGCGCGAAGCGTTTCTCAGCTCGGAGTCAGCCACCGAGTCGTCTGAGCAAGTCGAGGACGTATTCGCTGAGCCAGAAAGCGGCATTGAGAACAACGCTAGCGACCCAGTTGAAACAACGACTCCGTCTGCTCGCTAGACTATCAACGCTCAAAGAATCGGGGTGACCTCATCCAAAACGTATTAAGATCAAGTCGCAGGCTCTAGACACTAGGCATTTATTACCAGCGGCTATGACCAATTCTACGATCGATGATAAGGCGGTTGTTCGCGAGTACTTCAACGCGACGGGTTTTGACCGCTGGCAGCGCATCTATGGTGATGGCGAAGTCAACAAGGTGCAGGCGAATATCCGCACGGGCCACCAGAAGACGATTGACAACGTGCTCGAATGGTTCGCAGAAGATGAGGATCTTTCGCAGGTGACGGTGTGTGATGCGGGCTGCGGGGTCGGCAGCTTGAGCATTCCGCTAGCGAAGATGGGGGCAAAGGTGTTTGCTAGCGATATTTCGGAGAAGATGGTGACTGAAGCTGAGGTGCGAGCAAAGGCGGCGCTCGGTGACGAGCTATCTGCCGAACGAATGCCGGAATTTGAAGCGAAAGATTTGGAGGCGATCGCGGGCACCTATCACACCGTTGTCTGCCTAGATGTGTTGATCCACTATCCCCAGGCAAAAGCCGACGAAATGATCCGCCATCTCAGTTCGCTAGCAACTGATCGCATTTTAATGAGCTTCGCGCCCAAGACCTGCTTCTATGCGACTTTGAAAAAAGTAGGAGATTTCTTTCCTGGACCAAGCAAGGCCACTCGCGCCTATCTGCATCGAGAATCTGACGTGGCCAAAGCGCTAGAAGAAAATGGCTGGAAGATCGAACGGCGATCGCTCAACAAGGCTCCGTTCTATTTTTCTAGACTGTTAGAGGCCACTCGCGCAGACGCCGTTTGAAATGGGCAATGCGAAACGAATTGCTGGAATCACGCTATCAGCGACGGGACTGTTGCTCAGCTTTTTGTGTTTAGGCCGAGCTATAGAGACAGGGCTCGATCGCAATCCGAATCGGCAGGGAAAGCGAGAGACCGTGACCGCCGGGCTGCTAATCGGTCTGCCGGTAGGAGCAGGAGCGCTGTGGATACTGCGAGATTTAGAGCGCGATCGCACCCTTATCCACTCGCAAAAGCTCCAGTCTCTTTTCTACAAGGCGATCAGAGCTAACAGTGGTCGCCTCAGCGCCGTTCAGTTCGCGATGCTAGCTCAAGTTTCACTGGACGAGGCCAAAGCATTCTTAGATACTTGGTCTGGTGCTATGAATGCGCAGTTTGATGTGGATGAGTCTGGGACAGTAATTTACTGCTTTCGTTTACCGGAAGCTTAGGCGATTGTCGACTGGTTTTGTTGCTATGAGGTGTTGAAGGTATGGCAGGTTTGTTTATTGCGATCGCGTCTATTCTCGGCGCACTTTCTGTCGCAGGCGGCGCGTTTGGAGCCCATGCGCTCAAAGGAAAGCTGACTGAGACCGCGCTGGGCAGCTTTGAGACGGGGGTGCGCTATCAGATGTATCACGCGATCGCGCTTTTAATCATCGCTCTGCTGATCAGTCAAAATCCAGAGATTAAAGAACTCGTCGCAGCAGGCTGGTGCTTCGTTGCAGGCGTTGTGCTCTTTTCTGGCAGCCTTTATGGACTGAGCCTGCTCGGGATTAAAGCACTAGGACCGATTACGCCTCTGGGCGGTTTGGCCTTTATCATCGGCTGGATTAGTCTGGCACTGGCTAGCAGCAAGCTTGTCTAATCCCAGTCGTCTAATCCCAGTCGTCTAATCTCGATTGCTATTGAGCGCACCTTTTTCGGCTGGCGACTTTGTCGGTTCTTTAGTCACTTCCAGAGGCCGAACAGGGAGCGGCTGATCGGTTGCTAGCAGGCGACGATGATGAGGGCGAACGTGAGGAATCAGGGAGTGGGGTTTTTCTAATCCGTGGTTTTCCATCAGCGCCTGGTCGCCCATGATGTCTAATGGGTCGCCATCTGCAATGATTTTGCCATCGTCAATTAGCAGGACGCGATCGCACACCTCCAGCACAAATTCCAAATCGTGAGAAGAGATCAGCAGCGTTTCAGCAGACTTTTGCAAGAAGCCGATCAGCCGTCTGCGGGTGCGCATATCCAGACTAGCGGTCGGTTCATCTAGCAGTACAACCTCAGGATGCATAGCCAGCAGACCGGCGATCGCTACCATCTGCTTTTCACCACCAGAGAGATGATGAGGCGTTCGGTCGGCCAAAAATTCCGTCCCAGTAATCGCTAGCGCCTGGTTCACTCGGTCTGTAGCTGCCTCGGGATCGAGCCCCATATTCTGCGGACCAAAGGCAATATCTTCTCTGACAGTAGGCGAAAATAGCTGATCGTCTGGGTCTTGGAACAGCATTGCCACTTCTGGGCGAAACTGTCCAAGCTCCACTGGCTGACCTAAAAGGGAAATTTCACCCGCCGTTGGAGAAAGCACCCCGCACAGCAGCATGAAAAGGGTAGTTTTGCCACAGCCGTTATGCCCGATGATGCCGAGGCGTTGGCCGGAGTGAACGGTTAGAGAAATATCATTCAAAACAGGCTCACAGTTGGGATAGTGGAAAGTGAGATTTCGGGTATTGATTGCGCTTCTTGCCTTTTGCGATCCTGTTCGCGATCCCTGTTCTCCTGATCCCTGTTCTATTTCTGAAAACACTTCACTTTCTACGGACTGCTGGGTGAAAACTGGACTCATTCTAACTATCCTGACATCTACAGTGACTTTACTTTGCTTGGCAGCTTTTGAGGGTAGTTTTAAAGGGTCTTTTAATTCTGTTGAAAATATGGCTTGGGTTGGTAGTCAAGTGCAGGCATTAATCAGGCACTAGAGATCAAGAGCGGGTAGGGAGAACTCTGCAATCACAAAACTTAGCGCCGCGATCGCACTAAAGCCAGTCAACAGCGCACTGCTGCTATCGATTGCCGGGTTGACGACAGTCTGCTTGAGCTGGCCATAGCCACGTAGCCGCATCGCTTTGTAGACGCGTTCTGAGCGCTCGTAGCTCCGAATCAAAAGAGTCCCCAGCAGCCCCGCCAGTCTTTGCAGATCTTGACGCTCTAGCCGAAACCAGCGCCGCCGCTGACCAAAGCCCCGCAGCCGCATGGACTGTTGCATAGTGCTGAGCATTTCTGCGGTTTCAAACAGATAGCGGTAGGTGAGCAAGGTCATATCCGCAATTAGATGAGGCAAGCCTAGCGATCGCAGTGCCCGCAGCAAGGTCACAAACGGTGTCGTCCCTAGCAAAATAAACCCCAGGGTCAAAATTGAGAGAAATCGAGCCACAATTACGATCATGTTCTCGATGCCTTCTTGCCGCAGAGCCAGGCCGCCCCACTGCCAAAGAACAGTTTCGCCAGACGAGAACGGCAGCACCAGCACCACCATCAAGATAAATAATCCTGGATAGCGCAGCCGCCTGAGCAAGAAAGAGAATGGCAGCTCAGAGAGCAGATATAAAACAGCCGTTAGAGCGAGCATCGGCAACACTAAAGGTAGATGTCTGACAGCGGCAAAGGCGAACATCAGCAGGCCCAGGCTGATGAGCTTTAGTCTAGGTGTCCAAGTGTGTAGACGCGATCGCCCGCTCACATAGGTCTCAAAATTAGCCAGTGCCATAGGTCTCTATCTCCCAGCCAGCAGTTCTGGCTTTACCCGGTGCAAAAAAACAGCCAGCATCGCCGTAAACGTTCCCTCTAAAAGAGCTAGCGGCAGATGCAAAAGCAGCAGCGTCAAAATAGCGACCCGCTCGGTCCTAAAGTCAAAGTCAGCAGGCACAGTCGTAATCACGATCCCCGTAAAAATTAGCGCCGCTAGTGCCAGCCCAATAGAACCACCCAAAAAGGCAAACAGGCCCACCCTATTTCTTTCGGCTCGCTCGTCTAGCGGATCTCTTTTCCCCTCTGGGTTGCCCACATGCCTTAGCTGAAAGATATGGTACGACAGCAGCGCTGGAATGCCCATCATGCTAGCGTTGACGCCCAAAGTCGTCAGGCCGCCATGGCCAACCACCAGCGCCTGAAAAAACAGCCCGATCAAAATCGCAGGAAAGGCGAAATAGCCCAGCACCACACCCAGCAGGCCGTTCAAAACCAAATGAACGCTGCTTGGGGGAATCGGAATATAGATAGAGGAAGCCACAAAAAAAGCAGCCGTTAGCAAAGACGCCTTGGGAATTTTGGAGCTGGGATCGCCTTGCCGATTGATTTGACGCAGCGAATACCAGGTAAATAGCCCTGTCAATCCATAGCCCGCAATACAGACCTGCGCTGGAAGAATGCCGTCCGGAATATGCACTAGCGATCGCTCCTTGCCACATCGCTTGAGACATTAGCAGCGATCGCCGCCGACTGTCTATCTGCGCGGCTCTCAGCAGACTGTTCAGCCTTAGCCTTGAAGTAGAGCGCGGTGCCCAAAAATCCCCAAATAATTGCGCCAACGCTGATCCAGTGCTGAAGCGTAAAACGAGACTGGCTCGGGGCAGCAGTTCCGCCAGAAGGTGCTTGCAAGGCTCCATTCCCGACCATAAAGCTCGTCGTCTGGCCATGTCCGGCCTTTCTGACGGTCACTTCCCAGCGGCCATTCTCCACTGCATCATCTCCGGTCAAACTCGGATCAGGCGAGAACACAAATCGGCCTTCGCCGTCAGTTTGGCCTTTTGCCCAGGGCGTTTCCACATCAGCAGGCGAATAGATCAAAACTTGCGCATCGCTCATCGGCTCTCCCGTATCGAAAGCGGCTTTGATCTCGACAGTAGCAGGGCCAACTTCCACAACAGCGCCATGAGCCTGCGCGCTAGGTACTTTTAGCAGCAGCGACAGGCCGAACGTCAAAGACAGTATAGAGACTAGAGAATTCAGTTGATTGCTTCGCAATGGCCCTCCCCGACGTGGCCCAGGCTGGGCAGCACAGTCTGTAACGTTTGATAATCTGCATCTGAGAGCGATTGTTTTAACTGCTCGCTATTGGTATCCACAGCTCCATTTTCAGCGAGCTGAGCAATAGGTTCAAAGCCTAACGCACCTGTGTTAATTTCATCGGTTGCTGGCGCAGTTCCATCGCCAAACAGATGATCAAAGTGAAAAGTTGCTTCTAGATCAGCAGTTTTGTCTGCGGTTAAGATTCCTTTCCGAGCATCGCCGACAAAGTCACCACAGGTGAAAGCATAAGGCTCACTCAGGCTGATTTGAAAGGCGACAGGCGTGGCATCGGCGGCGTCAGCTTTGGTCGCGCTGCCCACTAGCATTAGCGGATAACCAGATGAGGGGCCGTCTTTTGCCGGAGCCAGCTTCCAGGACAGCGCATTGTAGCGGCCAGCCGGAGCCGGAGAAATCTCACCCACTAAGACCGGATCAGCCGTTTCGTCGCCTGCGGCTAAATCCACCGTGACCAGCTCAGCAATTTTGGCCTGCTGCTGTGCTACTAGTTCTCCCTTGCCTGGTTCAAATGGCGGGTCGCTTTGACTGGCAGTGACATCTGCTAGGGTCACATAGACGTGATCGAATTCAATATTCCATCCGTCTTTAGAGATAAACCCCTGGCGAACAAAGTCTTCGCCGTTGGCGCGGATTTCGAGCGTTCCCGGTGCGTCCGCTGTCGTCATGGTCGCTTCGTCAGCGGCTTGAGGACTGGTCTCACTACAGCCGACTACTGCGATCGCCAGCACGGCAGTCATCGTCGTCGCCATACCTTTGGCATGAGACAGCCTGGATTCCTGATGCATTAAACCTGGCAAGAGCTGATTGCGCATACTGCCTTTCCATCCTTGCTATGGAGTTCGCCTAATCATGAGGCATTGCTTCCAAACTTTGCAATGCCCTAGGGGGGCATAGGAAGTGAAACATTGTTTAAGAGATTTAGATTTTAAGGATTGACTTCGTTATGCTAAGCAGTGTGCTGGCTCAATAACACCTCCAAAACTCATCAACTATTGACTAGCTCCGGTCGTTTTTCTCTATCCCAAGCGCGTTATTCAGTGAAGCCTTCTGCCCTCAATTCTCCGACCGCAAACCCTTTGTCTCCCAATTCTTCGACTGCTGATGCTCCAACTGCTGATGCTTCAACCGAGCATGATCACACTCATAAAGAACTATCTGAAGACCCGTCCTCTCCAGCACTCCATTCCCACGTTCACAGCGAAGCTTCTCTAAGAAAGATCGTGAACCGGCTATCGCGTTTAGAAGGTCACATTCGTGGCATCAAAACCATGGTGCAAGAAAATCGGCCTTGCCCTGACGTATTAATTCAGGTTGCAGCAGTACGTGGCGGGCTAGATCGAGTGGCGCGGGTAATTTTAGACGAGCACTTGAGTGAATGTATTACCCGTGCAGCGGCTGAAGGCAATATTGAAGAAGAGATCGAGGCACTGAAAATGGCGCTCGATAGATTTGTTGTATAGGGTCAGGTTTGCAATCCACCCCTTACCGGATTGTTGACCTATTGCGTTTTCTAATGAACCTCTATGGATCGACTCTATGGACCGTCAGAGAGAGCATCAGGCAAACGAGCGGACGTTTTTGGCCTGGCTGAGGACATCGATTTCTTTGATTGGATTTGGGTTTGCGATCGCCCGCTTCGGACTCTTTCTTCAAGAATTCCAATCTACCGGTGACGCATCTGGCGCTTCTGCTGCCAACTCACAGATGTTAGGGCTTGGCCTCGTGATCTCAGGCGTAGCCGTCATCGTCTTAGCAGGCTGGCGCTACAACCAGGTATTCCATCAGATCGAGCGCGGGGCCTATCGACCTAGCCGCTGGACCATCTGGGTATTAACGGCGTTAGTCACACTTTTGGGCTTATTGAGCATACCGCTTCTTATCAATCAGCGTTCTACGTCACGGCCTTCTAGATCACAGTCATTTAAGTCGCAGTCCTCTAAGTCGCAGTCCTCTAAGTCGCAGTCCTCTAAGTCGCAGTCCTCTAAGTCACAGTCTTCTAGATTGCCTCGTCCCGCTATGCAGCAGCGATAAGCGCAACCTAGGCAAACTCAACTTGAACAATCACATCGTCAAAGTCGCGATCGCCGCCGCCCGCCATATCTTCAAAGCCAAAGGTGTTATTACCAAACAGGCGCACATGATCGCCACCGTCTGAATTTGCCCCAATAAACGGAAAGCAGATAGTAGGATCGTTGCTCATGTCGTCGTCTATCAGCGCGTCAATTGTACCGTCCACGATCAGAAACGGTGCAAGAATTTGGCCCGCCGCCAGCGTAGCCGAGAAGGTTCTAGCGCTATTATTATCAGCGCTCAAAGAGATATCAGCGATTCGGTTCTCCAAGGCAGCTCGAATATAGTCTGATGTATCTTCTGGAGAAAAAGTATTACCCATAGAATCGGTAATTTGCCCGGTCAAATCGTCAATGACATAGAATCCAACAATATTGTTGAAGGCGGCTTCTCTTTGAACCGTGAAAGTAACTTCAACGTCGGCGCTCAGTCCTGTCAGATCTAGAATCTCGGACTGAGTAGTGCCCTGTAATCCGACTCCAGCAACTGCGAAGTTCGACAGTGAGGCGGTCACGTTCAGTCCTGCAACTGTTGAATCTAAATTAGTTGTCTCAGTAATCTGTTTAATGCTAGCTAGCGAATCAGTACTAGATAGAGAAACTTGTCCAATGCCATCACGCAGAAAGCTATCAATCGTACCGCCACTAATAGAGAAAAAGCTAACGTAGCTACCCTTGAGGAAAGAGCGAGTGCTAAGCGCGGTCAAACTAGACTCAAGCTCTGCATTATTGGGCAGCGCCGAAAACAATACAGAAGCCCGAGCCAGCGCCGCCGCGAGATAGCCTTCATGTTCAGGGGAAAGGCCGTCTATACTGCCATTCTTATCATCTACAACAATAAGGCCAACTTCCGAATCAGAGCTAAATTTATCCGCTCGAAAATCTAATGTGACAATATCAGCCCCGTGCGCCAAACCCTGCGCTTTATTCCAGGCTCTATCTGCCACCTGTCTACCCAGCGTACGCCCGTTCAAATCGCCATCATCAAAGTGAATTCCACCATAGATACGAGAAAGTCCAGCCTCGTCAGCCGCCGCCGTAAAAGTATTCCAGGCTAAAGTAATCTCTTCTGTAGGCGTTAGCAGATTCTCGAAACGAGAAGAGCCCGATTCGAAGGTCACCGCAGCCCCAAAATTATCGCTACCCGTAAATCGCTTCAGAATTTCTGCACCTGCCGCGCTAAAGGAACTGTGCCCTGAGGTATATTCAGCAAATGGTGGAGAGGCATTTCCACCCGGCGTCTGATAGGTCAAAAAATTGTCAGCGAGTATGGTTTTTGTTCCCTGATTTGGTCCGCCCCAGGCTTGAATCACAAAACCAGTTTCCCCAGTGATCTCATCCGTACCGATCGCGGCGTTGTTCAGCAGACCCAACTTGCCTAGCTCTCGAATAGCGCGAACAGGCCGAACGTAATCATAAAAGACTTTGGCTTCCCAGGTCGCGATACTGGCGTCAAATAGGGCATTGCTAAGGCTCAAGAAAAGCAGCGCATCCTCATCTAGACTATTGCTATCCCTAGCTGAAACAAACTCACCGAAAGTCTGCCAGGTCCCAGGGGGAAAAGAAGTGCCGCCGCCATCTTCCCAAAATTCTGCAATCAGCTTCTGTTCATCGGTTAGATTTGCACTCGCCGCCACTACGCGCTCCGCCTGGTCGATAAAAGCTCGGTTGATAAACTTACCGGCTTCACCTACCGTGCCCACCATATCAGCAGTGATTTTTCTGGCCTCAGTCTCACCCGCTAGGGTAATCGTGCCTTTTTCTAGATCAACGGTTGCCGCGACCAATAAGAAAGGTTTAGGTGCCTCAGGTCGCAAAGCATTAGGAAACTCTAGCGCAAACGGGGTTACCATCGACCACTGAGGCGTCAGGAACTTTTGCTGCTTGCCTGAAAATTCTGCACCTTCTAAAACAGACTTGATGGCATCGATTGGAACAGATTCAGAGGTCCATTTTTGCAAGTCAACAATATTATTAGCATTTATATTGGCGGGGGCATATCCAACTGTGTCGACATAGCCATTTTCTTGATTTGAGCCGTCGGTGCGGCGGAAGGCCATCAGAGTTTCGGCGGACACATTGCCAATGCCAGCGGCAGTGCTGGTGTCGGTAGTATTGTTGCTAGTATCCAGACCTAGCGAGGTCATCAGATTGTTAAAAAGCGCTGTATTCTCACTGTCTGGAAAGAGTTCGGACAGTACTCGATAAGCAGCAAAGCTCATCGCTGCGATTTTGTTAGCGTTTGTGCGTTCTGAAACGGGCCTTTGAAAGTCGTCGCCAGTTTGGGTGGAGATGGCTTCTAGGCTGTATGCAGACCAGGCATCGAACATGGCCGTATGCATAATCGCGAAGGCACGAGCACCGATGGTTGGCCCTACGCTGGTATTGATGACGGCTTGCTGTACAATCTTGTCCCACCGGACGGAGATAGTTGGAGAAGAATCTTCAACTGTAACGAGTTGAGTGTCTAGATCGAGTGCAAGTTGAATATCAGACATTGTTGATGATGCTGCCTTGTAGAGAGTGTTTTCCAGTTGGAATATTCTCTAGAATGGTCAGTAGCATTACTGATATAATCATCTACCAAGATCTGTCACATTTTTTTCACTACTAGGTAAATAGTTAGTTATATTTACTCACTACGGATGACATCCGCTAGCGGGATCGTATCGATCAGAGGACAAATGTCTTCTGGCTGGATCGCAGGCTCTGTATTGGCCCAGCGATCGCGGTACTGTTCTAGCTCGCTCTTGAATTCAGTCATGCTTTGAATTTGAACGGCGAGCTTTTCGATTTTCTCTTGAAGCAGCGATCGCACCAGTTCACAAGGTACATCGCCTTTCTTATGTACCGTCAGCACTTCCCCAATCTCTTCGAGTGAAAAGCCCAACGCCTGCGCCTTTTTGACAAACAGCACCTGCCGCACAGCGGTAGGAGAATAGTAGCGATATCCATTGCTACCACGTTTAGATGCCAGCAGTCCCAACTCTTCGTAATAGCGCAGGGCACCTACGGCTACTCCCGTTCGCTTAGAAACCTCACCAATCTTCAAGCGGATTTCAGTAGTCGTATCTTTAGCCATAATCAAACCATCTCAGACGCTATAGTCAACTGTAGTCTTTAATTCGTGGCCACGACAACATAGCCATCGAGCATTGACAGAGGCAGTCATGAAAATAGAAATAGAGAAGGTTTGGTTGTGACCAGTGCGCTGCGGCCAAGGAAGCTCTAGCCGCAGCGATTACGTACACTTGTAGCTGTATCTATAGCTGAACAGTAGGGTCAGCGTTCTGAGGATGCCAGACAAAAGCATAGTAGGCGGCGATCGCACCAGTAACCAGATTTAGCCAGACATTGTTACCAAAAATAGGCATAATCCCAAACAAGTGATTAGTCACCGGGATAAGACCCATAAGACCTATCACCAGGTAGCTGATAGCAAAGAATCTGTTGTAGTTAAAAGCACCGCGATCGCCTGTCGCAGAATATAGGCCGGTTAGACCAACGGCCAAGTGTGCAATATTGTGCAGCAAATTCGTGGGAAAGAGCCCGAACACGTACCCAAATCCTCGGAGATAGGCGGCAGCATAGTTAGCGCCCGTAGTCGCAGGAATTTGGTCTGCGGTAATCGGAGCAGCACCCGACATTGCAGCAGAAGGCAGAGAAACAAGAGAGGGAATCAGTCCAGCAATTCCTAAAAAAGTAAAGATGAGACCTAGCGCTAAGGCGCACTTCTTTTCAGCAGACATTGTTTCAGCAGACATCAAAAGAATTTCCAAATAGAGAGTTACGATTCCAGTGTGTAAGGTCTCTCTTCATTTGGCCTCTGCCTGAACTCATAGGTTGAGCGAGCTAAGTTCATCAATAGTTGTCGAAAGGAGAAGAGACTCATGGTTTGTTGTAATTCTCTCTCTTCAGACAGAGTCCATCTCTCAAAAAGTCACTCTTTAAAACCAGCCATCACAGCTCATCTGGATTGATACCGTTTTTGATAGCTTCATGCAGGCTTCCATAGTGTTGTTTTAGATCGTCCAACAGATCGCTGTAGATTGGCAAAATTTTCTGATACTGTTTCACATTTTTTGGAATGGGACTGCGGGTGTGCGCGATCGCAACTTTCTCTTCCACATCCTCCAGCTTTGACCATTCTCCCAAAGCCACAAACGCAACGACCGCCGCGCCAAATGCCGAACTCTCGATCACCTCCGGCACCAAAATCTGTCGGTCAAAAATATCCGCTAGTATCTGCTGCCACAAATCCGACAGCGCAAATCCACCAGATGCTCGTAACGTCTCTACCTCACCGCCTGCTAGCTCCAGTGAGCTAAACACAGTATGCATGTTGTACAGCACCCCTTCCATCACCGCTCGCACCAGATGAGCCTGAGTGTGATTGCGCCCCAAGCCAAAGAAATTAGCCCGCGCCTGAGCATTCCACAGCGGTGCCCTTTCACCTAGCAGATGAGGGTGAAAGATCAACCCCTCTGAGCCAGGCGCGATCGCCCGTGCCATCTCTGTTAACCGCTCATAGGTCGAATGGCTCGGTTCCACGTTCATTTCACACTTTTCATCCGGCGGCACCGAATAGGGCACCAGGCTATCTCTTGTCCACTGCAAAGTAAACCCGCCGTTGTTCACAGCTCCGCCCATTACCCAGCGCTCTGGAGTCAGCGCATAGCAGAAAAGCTGAGCTTTGCTTTCAGTGGTTGGCGTTTCTACAACCTGCCGCACCGCGCCGCTTGTGCCCAGCGTGATGGCGGCGGTTCCTCGGGCGATCGCACCCACCCCCAGATTAGCCAGCACGCCATCGCTCGCACCGATAATCACAGGGGTAGCGGTAGGGATATTCATTTTGTGCGCGTAGTCAGCCTGTAGCTTCAATTGATAGGTCGTCGGCACAATTCTAGAGAGCTGAGCGGGTTTGATATGCGCAACTTTCAAAGCGCCCTCATCCCAATCTTGCGCCTTCAAATTCAAGAAACCCGTCGTCGAAGCAATTGAGAGGTCCACCACCCACTCATCACACCAGCGATGCAGCACGTATTCTTTGATCGAAACCATCCGCGCTGCCTGCTTACAAAGGTCGGGCTTCTCTTGAAATAGCCATGCCAGCTTCACCACTGGTGACATCGGATGGATCGGCAGACTGGTTCGCGCATAGAGGTCAGGATCTTGAGTGCGAACAGAGGAGACCATGCGATCGCTCCGATTATCCGCCCAAGTCAGCAAAGGCATCAGCGGCTGGTGATCCTCATCTAGCAGCAATAGCGTGTGCATCGCCGTACTAAACGACAGTCCTAATAGCTCATGAGAGTCTGAAGCTGCACTCGCCACAACCTCCGCAACCGTCTGCGTCGCTGCCTGCACAATCTGGTCCGCATCCTGCTCTGCCGCACCCGGCACAGGTGCGTTTAGCGGATATCCTTTCGCACTTCGTGCTAGCTGTCGCCCTTCTGTGTCAAAAGCTACGGCCTTTGTACTGCTAGTGCCAATGTCTATCCCAACGATGTATTTCATGAGTGAGATTATACAGCGCTAGTCCGTTCCCACTGCCGCTGGTTCAGCTTCTGCCGATTCAGGTTCTGTGGTTTCAGTGACGGGCTGATCTGGAGCCACGCCTTCTAGCACTACTAGAGAATCCAACATTTTCTTGACTAACGGTGCGGCAACTGTTCCCCCGTAGGCATTTTCGCCTTGAGGCTCATCCACGACTGCTAGCACTACATAGCGGGGATCGCTGACCGGAGCAATACCTACAAAGCTGGTAATTCGCTGATTTCCATAAGCACCGTATTCTGTTGCTTTTTGCGCAGTACCCGTTTTCCCCGCAATCTGGTAGCCGCTAACTTTAGCGGCTGATCCTGTCCCGTCATCCACGACTTCTTTCATCATATTCAGCACCTGTTGCGCCGTCTCGGCGGAAAAGATCCGCTTGGGTGCTGTTCTCTTTGGAGTCCAGCTCAGCTCACCTTCACTATCTACCAGTCCTCGCACAACGCGAGGCGTGACCATCTCGCCACCGTTGGCCAAAGTGCTATGAAGCTGTACTAGCTGCAAAGGCGTCAGCGAAAATCCCTGACCAAAAGCCGTCGTCGCCGCCTCAATAGGACTGTCAATAAACTGATTTCGATCCTTGATTTGACCGCTGGTTTCTCCAGGCAGCTCAATTCCCGTTAGGCTGCCCAGTCCTAGCTTTTCTAGCCAAGCATAATAGTCAGCGCGATCCATGGTCTGCATGACATGGACCATGCCGACGTTACTCGAATAGCGTAAAACATCTGTAATCGAAAGACTTCCCCGACCGCCCCTCGCAGAATAGTCGACGTTCTGGATGGGCCATCCGCCGACTTGAATCTGGCCTTCATCGTAGATGGTGTCATTGGGTCCAATGCTGCCGTCTTCTAATGCGATCGCCACATTGATCGGCTTAAACGTCGATCCTGGCTCATAGAGATCGCTCACTGCCCAGTTCTTGAAATACTCTAAATCCGCGTCGTAGTAGCGATTCGGATCATACGTCGGAGCCACGGCCAGCGTGAGGACTTCTCCAGTCTGAGCGTCCATCACAATCAACGCACCACGCTTAGCTTTGTACTCAGCAACCGTAGCTGCCAGATTTTCCTGAGCAATTCGCTGTAGCCGACTATCGATTGTCAGCTGCATCTTTAGATCGTCGCGGGTCACTAGCTGTAGAGGCGCTGCTTCTTGAGACTCAGGCTCGTCGTAGGTCAGCTCGTCTTTTTCGCTTAGCTCAATCCCCGCTTTGGGCACGCCGTCTAGATCCACATAGCCGGTCACCTGCGAAAACAGCTCGCCTTGGGGATAAATCCGCTGCGGCGAGGACACCAAATCGAGACCGTCTAGACCTAGCGATCGCAGCCGCTTGGCCGTCTCCTCCGAAATATCCGAAGACAGCTTGATCCCGCTCTCCTGCGCTCGAAACTGCTGCTCCAAAGACTGCACGTCTTGCTCTATCACCTCGCTAATTGCTGCCGCCACCGCTGCCGCTGGTTTTTTAAAAAGCATCGGATGTACATACAGCGTATATAGCACCTGATCCATTGCCACCACATTGCCCTGGCGATCTACGATCTCTCGCCTTGCACTTCGAGGCGTCGCCTGAATCGCCTGCTGCTCTCGAGCCATCGCTTTTAGATCAGAGCCAATCACTAGCTGTAGATAGGCCAGACGCCCACCCAATCCAACCATCATCAGCATCAGCATTAACCACACGCCGATCAATCGTAGCGGAGGAGATTGCTGACTAGCGCTGCGAACCGAGCGTGACGTAGACCCTGGTCTAGCGTCTAGTTCAATTCCCGTGCTCGTCCCTGGTCGGGTCCCTGCTCGAATGTTTCTCGCCCGACGGCTAGACTGCCGCCGCCGCAGCGACGTTGATTTTGGCTGACGCGCCGGTTCAGTAGATGCGCCCATAAAAACTCCCCTTTCCCGTCTACCCTCGCCCTCGCCGTCTAAAGAAACGAGAAAGCAAAAGAGTAGTAAATATCTGTTCTAAACCGCCGCCTGATGCCCCAGTTAGTAGCCTAAAGGCTGCAACCGCTCCGGCTGCTCACTCTCTTCAGCTTCTGTGGTTGTCCGCCGAGGCTCGGGTGTGACAAACAGCATATCTCCGGGCTCGTAAGGTTTTAGGCCAGAGTCTGCTTCAATCGCCTGCTCTGCCAAACTTTGCTTAATCGACTCATTCGCTGTGGTCAACTGCTGCGATTCACTTTGCAAAGCATTCAGCTGAGCCAGGGCCTGGTTCGTCGACTTGTCTACATACACACTTGAGCCATAAATGACCAAAGCACTCGCGACGAGCAACCCTGTCAGGACCGTCGACCCCTGTTGGACTCGGTGCAATAGTCTTAAGCCGAGCGGTAGAGGAGTCTGTTTGGGCAGCTCGATTGGAATCAAGACCGATGAGCGATCGACTAGTTCGTCTTTCTGTACTCGCCTAGCTGGCAGCGTGGAGATCGAAGCTGGCCCGCTATGCTTAGCAAACTCATGTTCAGAAAATGCTAAATCCTCAGCTCGATCTAAACCGTTTTTCTTTGCCCATTTTTCTAGCCTGATCGGTTCAGACACCTTTCGCGACTGACTAGCTCGGGCAATGAGATGGTTGGTTTGGCGAGCAGGACTGAGGCTGGCTGGACTAGGCTGATGACCGGACGGCTGCTGAGAAAGCGATGGCTGGGCGGGCAACTTCTGGGTAGGTTGCACAGAAGGGTCAAAGGCAGTAGCGAAAACCATGCGGCTATGTAGGGAAGTCAAATTACGCGAATACTACCCCGCAAGTGTCATAAGAACAAGGTCAATAGCAACTTTTTTCTGAAATTCACTATGAAACGCGGAAAAGCTCTGTGTAAGTACGCAGACTCAATTAACAAATCACTATTAAAGCACTTACTAGGCAAGCCCTAAAACAACAGATGCGCCAACTGCTAGTCGCAGTCAGCGCAAAAGGCTAGCTGTCTTTGTAAATTCCCTTTTTTAGCAAGGATAGCACCGAAGGATCGGGGCTATTGATTAACGCTGTGGTCTGGGCTTATCGGGTAGCCCTACCATGTCTGCGTTGCTCTTACCGGGCGGAATCATGGGATAGCAGTTTTCATCTCGACGAACTCGCACATCTAGGAGTACCGGACCGTCGTGGGCGAGCATCTGCGCGATCGCATCTGCTAGCTCACCAGGATCGCTGATCGTCATGCCCTTGATGCCAAACGCCTCAGCCAATAGCTCGAAGTTTGGCATTCCCGCTGTCATCTCAGAAGAAGAATAGCGCTCGCCAAAGAATGTCTCTTGCCACTGACGCACCATTCCCTGCCAGCCGTTGTTCATGATCACGGTCTTCACCTTGACGCCATATTGAGACAGCGTTGCCAGCTCTTGCAGGTTCATTTGAAAGCTGGCATCGCCGCTGACACACACGACCTGACTATCTGGTAAAGCAACCTGTACGCCTAGCGCCGCTGGCAGACCAAAGCCCATTGTGCCAAGCCCTGCGCTCGATATCCACTGACGCGGACCGTTCTTTAGAAACTGCGCTGCCCACATTTGGTGCTGTCCTACATCGGTGGTGTAGTAAGCGTTGGGAGCCTGTGTGGTCAGCTCTACGATGACAGACTGCGGTGAGATGTCATCTGGATAGACAGGAGCAACCAGCGGAAAATCTTGCTTCCAGGTTTCGATCTGGTCTCGCCAGGATTGGCTCTTGCTGGCGTCTGGCGCGGCCTGGTCCTGCATCCGCGCCAGCATCCGCGCCAAGACAGCTTTGACATCGCCAACAATAGGTACTTCAGGGACGCGGTTCTTCCCAACTTCAGCAGGATCAATATCGATGTGGATGACTTTTGCTCTAGAGGCAAACTCATCAAGTTTTCCGGTGACGCGATCGTCGAAGCGAGCGCCGATAGCCACAAGTAAATCACACTGGCTGACGGCAAAGTTGGCATAGGCGGTGCCGTGCATTCCTAACATGCCGACAGAAAGCGGATGGTGCTCGTCTATAGCGCCTTTGCCCATGAGAGTGTTGGTCATGGGGGCTGAGAAGGCTTCGGCTAGCGACTGAATTTCGGCATGGGCATCGGATGCGATCGCGCCTCCCCCCACATACAGCAAAGGTCGATCTGCCGCCTGCAACAGCGCTAACGCCTCGTCGACCTGGTCATCATCAACGCTGATCTCAGGAGAATAGCCTGAAATATTCACATCGCCAGGAGCCACCGGGATGTAATCAATTTCCTCTATGCCGACATCTTTGGGAACATCGATCAGTACTGGCCCCGGTCTTCCGGTTTTGGCGATATGAAATGCTTCCGCCACAATCTGAGCCATCTGATTGGGATCGCGCACCACGTATGAATGCTTCACGATCGGCAGCGTAATGCCGTGAATGTCTATCTCTTGAAAGGCATCGGTTCCGATCGCTGCTCGAGTTACCTGCCCAGTGACCACCACCATCGGGATCGAATCCATCTGCGCTGTGGCAATTCCAGTGACTAAATTGGTCGCACCAGGGCCGGAGGTCGCAAAACACACGCCGACTTCTCCAGTTGCACGGGCATAGCCGTCTGCAGCGTGAGAGGCTCCTTGCTCGTGACGGACCAAAATATGCTGAACTTGTCCCTGAGCCTCAGCCTTGTAGAGTGCGTCGTAGATGGGCAAAATGGCTCCGCCTGGGTAGCCAAAAATATGCTTGACACCGTGACGCACCAGGCTGTCGATCAGCGCATAGGCTCCGCTCACTCGCTGGGTAGACGTAGGAGAATCTAATGTAAACGTAACAGGAGAGGCCATAGACGGTACCGCAAGAAATGCAAACTATAGATTTGAAAAAGACTTTCTGTTGACAGGGCGATCGGCCCTTCTTGAGAAATCTTCTTTTGGGAAAATATTTTGTTCGAGATAGATCTTAATCAGCAGGAAGGTCGTCTTACGACAAAGCCTCACTTTTTTATTATTCCTTAAAGCATTTTCTACAGCATCGAGAACGTATGCTGCTGACTCGAAAATGCTTTTAATTAGTGTAAGTTGTAGCCTAGCGAACAACAAGATTTCATTATTTTGGTTGTTGTCATCTCTTAACTTTTTATCGTGCTTTGTAACTCAGCTTTGTAACTCAGCTTTGTAGCTCAGCCTTGTGACTCATAGGTGGTAAACGCTTCGGTCAGGGAATGGCGCAGAAAATCCTGCGCACTCATCCGCTTTCCCGCGTCTTTAGCCACCTGATACCAAGGCGTACAGCGTCCCATCACCTGATCTGGGCTACCCCACAGACTCAGATGCTCTACCGCCGGATCTGCGTAGAAGTTGATGTCACCAGCGCCTAGCGGCAACGTCGTCAGATGCGTAAATCGATCGTGACTGATGCGAATAACGCTTAGGCCCAGCACCGGTACGCCCCATCCATCGACGGCCAGCAGCCGCGCTACCTTGCCGCCTGACTGTTGCCACAGAAACAAGGCCCCTGCTAGTCCGATAACCCCAGCGCTGAACCCGATGCCTACAATTGGCGGTCGAGTTGCCGGGTTGCCTAGGGTATCGATCATCCATTGATAGATATCAAAAGGTGATATTGGCAGGCTACGCACAACGTGCGGGCGAGTAAAGGCCGGAAGCGATCGCACGAACCCCTCCGTCAGCGCCGCCTGGTTAAATCCAGGACAAATAATCACAGGCAGCTGCCTAGCCGGTAGTGGCGTCTTTAACAAGGTGTTTTCTGACCAGCTTTTCTCTGGCGGAGCGCTGGATGTTTCACCGATTTGCTGATTGCTCATAGCACCTACTGATCGTTACTCGCTCAACACTTGTTAGCACCGAATTCAAACGTTCGGTTCTACCCATAGTCAAGTCAAAAGGCTTACGGGTAGTGTGAATAGAGACGGCATTGTATACGCGATTCCCAGCCGACACACGGTTTTTGTACATTCTATGGGCGCACCTGAGCAGCTTCTACCGACTATTAGCGCACTGGTTGCTCTGGGAGAATTCGCCCAGGACGACCAGAATGATGACATGTCCACTATTCCGACCCTGAGTGAAGGACTAGCCGCAGACGTTCGACAGCAAAGGGCTAATCGCGAATGGTCAGGCGCGATCGCAGCGCTTACTCAGCTCCTCAATCAGCAGCAGCACGCAGTCTCTAGAAGTAGCAAGCGAGCAAAAAAGCAGGCTCAGGGGCTGCTCCTGACAGGTCCGGTCCCACTACTCAATGATCCTGACCGGCTTCCACAGCTTTCTAACTGGACTTTTGTCCCCCATTCGTCAGAGGCGCTCGCCGCGTTTAGCGCCCTCTCTCCCGTAGAGCGAATTTTTCAAAAAACATTTCATAAGCAGGCTCACACGACTCGTCTCCTGCCGCTTCTAGAAGACGATCCGCTTACCCAGGAGCAGTTTGCTCTAGTGCTGACTAAGCAGTTTTCCCTAGTTTTGGTCTTAGGGGAAGATGCTGATAATGAACTGAGCTTTCAGTTTTCCTTTATGCCGGAAGTGGTCAGCTCGGTATGGCGACTGCTGCGATCGCGTATCCTATTAACCCGGCCTCAGCAGCTAGATTTCATCGAAACCCTCGTCGAAAAATTTACGCCTACAGAGCCCAGCTACCGTATTGTTAGCCAGTTCAATCGCTGGCTGCTCGCCTGTTTGCCGCAAAGTGAGCCGCAAAGAGAGCTAAACGGTGAGTCGAACAGCGACCTACAGAGCGAACTGAAAGGTGACAAGATCCCGGCTTTTCAGAACCTCAGCGCTGACCACGAACAGCCTTCGGATAGTGCCTTTCTAAAGGCGATGGCTCACGAGATTCGCACGCCGCTCACCACCATTCGGACCTACACAAGATCGCTGCTCAAGCGTAAAGATCTCAGCCCCCAAGTCGTCAAACGCCTAAAATCTATTGACCTCGAATGCACTCAGCAGATCGACAGATTTAGCTTGATCTTCAAAGCCGTAGAGCTAGAGGCAGCCAGTCAGTCACCCAAATCGCCTTTGAGTGCGATCGCGCTCAGCCAGGTCTTTCAAAACGCCATTCCCCAGTGGCAGCAGGCTGCGCTGCGCCGTAATCTCTCTTTAGAAGTCGGCCTGCCGCCAGATCTACCTATGGTCGCTAGCGATCCCACTATGCTTCAGCATGTGCTCACTGGCCTCGTCGAACTCTTTACCCACAGCGTTTCGCCCGGTAGCCATATCCAGCTCCACGTTCTCCACGCTGGCGATCAGCTCAAGCTCCAGTTCCAATCCCAGGCCGATCCCAATCAGCCCAGCTCACGGCCTGCTTGCACCGCGCCGCCACTCCAGTCCCTCGGTCATCTGCTCATGTTTCAACCAGAAACCGGTGGCCTGAGCCTGAATTTGGAAGCCACCAAAAATCTCTTTCATGCGCTTGGGGCCAAACTCACCGTTCGCGAGCGCTCGGACCAAAGCACAACTTGGACAGTCTTTTTGCCGCTAGAAACCAGCGGACTACAGTCCTATCGGATCGTATAGCCCCTGTTCATAGCGGCTCGTAGAGGCTTATAGCGGCTTTAGCCTGTGAGCAAATCTTCTTCTGGGAAATGAATCGCACTAGGACTGGGATCTCCTAGCAGAGCAGACATCAACAGCAAAATACCGACTCGTCCGATATACATGATGGAGATAATAAACAGCTGTCCCCACACGGATAGATCCGCCGTGATCCCGGTCGAAAGCCCTACCGTTGCAAACGCAGATACCGTTTCAAACAAGATAGCGATAAACTCCAAACTTGGATCGCTCACCGATACACAGATTGTGATGGTGATCACGCTTATTGCCGAAGCCACCACTACCGCCAAAGCCTTCAGCACTCTGGGCATGGGAATTTGCCGCTGATAGCAGTTCACCTCTTCTTTTCCGCGCAGGGCGGCTTTGGTCGAGACTATCAAAATGCGAGCGGTGGTGGTTTTGATACCGCCACCCGTACTGCCCGGACTAGCCCCAACAAACATTAGTGCGATCGCCACAAACAAAGAACTCGTCTCCATCGCGCCGATATCAATCGAATTGAATCCAGCCGTCCGCATCACTACCGACTGAAACCCCGCCAGCAGCATCTTCAGACCAAACCCTTTTCCCGCTAGCGTAGCCGGATTGTCGTATTCGATCAGGAAAAAGGCTATCGTCCCCAGCAACAGCAGCGCTAGCGTCGTACTAGTCACCACTTTAAAGTGTAGAGAAAAGACACTGTGAGTTTTGCGGCGTTGCAGACGCGCCCGTACCCACATAAATCCCTCCATAATCACCTGATAGCCAATCCCGCCCATAATAATCAGCACCGAAATCACCGCCATCGGCCAGGCAAAATCGGCATACTGCACCAGGCTATCTGGGAACAAACCAAACCCGGCATTGTTGAACGCGCTAACGCTATGAAAAATCGACAGCCACAGCGATCGCCCCAGCCCAAAGTCCTTCAGGAACGTTGGCATCAGGCAAAACGCCCCAGTCAGCTCCAAAATCACCGTCATCGAAATAATCGAAACCACCAGCGCCTTCACATTCGACAGCTCGGAGGTATCCATCGCCTGCTGAATCGCCAGCCTGTCTTTCAAGCACAGCCGCCGCCCAATCAGCAGTAACAGCAGCGTCGTTGCCGTCATGTAGCCTAACCCGCCCAGCTGGATCAGCGTCAGCACCACCCCCTGGCCAAACGAAGAAAAATAGCTGCCCGTATCCACTACAATCAGCCCAGTCACACACACCGCTGAAGTCGATGTGAACAAAGCCACCAGCGGACTGTTCCAATCTCCGCTAGCGGTAGAGAAAGGCAGCAGCAGCAGCAACGTGCCAACCGCAATCAGCACCAAAAAGCCAAAGCAGATCGTTCTAGGGACGGTCATAAACTGATCAAAAGCACCTTCAAGGCACCAGACAAAGAGCAAGTCATAAAAGCCAGCGTAACCCAGAAGATTGACTTACCATATGACCAATCTTCTAGCGATCTTCTACAACGGACCCAAAATATTGATGACTGCAAGTACGCCCCTAGCTGAGAGAATCCAGCGGTTTTATGACACCTCATCCCCTCTGTGGGAAAAGACCTGGGGCGAGCATATGCATCATGGCTATTACGGCAGAAATGGGCAGCACCGCAAAGATCGTAGACAGGCCCAGATCGATCTGATCGAAGAACTGCTGAAATGGGCTGATATCACCACCGCACAAACGATTCTAGACGTAGGCTGCGGCATCGGTGGCAGTACCCTGTATCTTGCCCGCAAATTTGATGCTCAAGCCGTTGGCATCACCCTCAGCCCAGTTCAGGCCAAGCGCGCTGGCGAACGCGCTGCCGAAAAGGGCATCGACCTGCTTGCCTACGAGAACTTTGCGACTGCGCATGCTCCTGCCGTCCAGTTTCAAGTCACTAACGCACTCTCTACGCCCTTCCCAGACAATGCCTTCGACTTTGTCTGGTCGATGGAAAGCGGCGAACATATGCCAGACAAGCCCGGTTTCTTGCGAGAGTGCTACCGCGTCCTAAAACCAGGCGGCACGTTTTTGATGGCTACCTGGTGCCATCGGCCTACCCACACCCTCGCTGGCCCCCTCACCGATAGCGAAAGCCAACACCTAGACCGGCTATACGAGCTGTATCACCTGCCCTATGTCATTTCTCTAGACAGCTACGGCAGCCTTGCTCAGGAGGTTGGATTTACGGATGTGAGGATGGCGGACTGGTCCAGGCAGGTCGAGTTCTTCTGGCAGGATGTGGTGCGTTCGGCTTTGAATATTGAGGCTGTTGCTGGCATTTTGCAGGCTGGGGAGGAAACGATTCGCGGGACAGCTGCGATCGCACTGATGACCACAGGCTTCAATCGCGGTCTGATCCGCTACGGCATCCTCAGTGGCAGCAAATGATCCCCTTCTAGTAAAAAAAGCCCTAGCTAACGGTTGTCAGCTAGGGCCAGTTCTACTTACTCAAAACCTCAAGACAAAAAATTAGATAATCCAACGCACCTATGGCCTATCCAAAGTCTGAGTGCAATCGAGCAAACGGACCATTGCCGCAGCCGCATAGTCACGTTGAGCTGACGTATCAGGGCGGAAACTGTTGCCCACTTCGTTCAATGGCGTAGCCACCCCGCAGAAGCCAGACAGCTCAGAAATCGCATCCTTTGCCCAGTGACCGTTGATATCGCCAAAAGCCACAACAGGCTGATTAGCCTGAAGATCAGTTGTGCTGTTTTTGTACTCAGCAGCGCGACGCATAATCGCAATTAGCTCAGCGCGAGTCACTTGGTTAGTGGGCCTAAAGCTGCCGTCTTGGTAACCGCTGATAATTCCTAATTCCTGGGCTTTCTTAATTTTTGCTGCGCTCCAGCGAGCAGTCGGCACATCCTTAAATGGCACATTACCAGCAGCGGCTCCACTTGCAGGCGCAACGCCCAAACCTTCGACCACAATCGATACTAGCTGTTCGCGAGTCAGGGGCGCTTTGGGTCTAAACGTATTGTCCTCTGCAAAGCCAGAGATGAAGCCAAGCTGGACAGCTCGGTTGATTTCATTTGCGTAGATATCGCCTGCGACATCTGGGAAAGACGGTGGAGCAGGCGGAGTGACAACTACAGGACCAGACACATCAGGATCAGTAGGTCCAGCAACAACCGGTGCATCCTGCGCAATCAGCGCCGCAGTGGTCATATCGTTAGCGATGTAGGTACGACCGGTGGCACTGCCTTCAAAGGTTTGCTTAGCAAGCCGCCAGCCCGGCTTCAAAGAGATCTTCGTATAGCCACCTGGAACAATGCCATCGGTCTGACCAATCACAAACTTTCTAGCGCCGCTACCGGCAAACGGAGAAGGATTTGCATAGAGCACTAAAACGCCGTTTTCTTGTTCTAAAACAGGGCTGTACTTGATATCAGAACCCGCAGCCCGCAGCAGATAGCCGTTGGTATCGGTACTGCGACCGCAGGCTGGATTGTTAAAAGTCAGCGGTGTGACCACAGTCGGATTAGTGCCGGACAAAGAATAGCAAGGGGGTGATGGCTGCTTTTGCTCTAGGATCATCAGACCATAGCGCTGATTGCCACCGATATTGGAGGTGGGATTCGCAACTAGAAGGTAGGGCTCTTGAGCCGTTTCTTGCATACCAAATAGGGATGCCTGTGCAAGCTGAATAGCGTTAGTCGATCCAGCTGCTCCTTGAGCTACGGGCTGGCTTTGTGCAAAAGCCGAAGGCAGGTTGCTAGCAGTGACGGCAACGGCAGCAGCAGCGAGCGCAGTAACTGTGAGTCGAAATGATTTCATCTTTGCGTATCCTTATTAATAGTAGAGTTCACGATGGTCGGCGACAGCGTGAGGGTTGCACACCCGACATGAAGACACGGAGATTCAAGCTGCCAACTGCGTAGCTTGGCTATAGTTTGAATTTTATTGATTCAACTGAGTACAGATTACCTGGAATATCAGTCAAGTCATCTCAAGATATGTTATGAGGACTGTCCGTGGAATGAGTATCTGAAGATGGCTATCCAGATAAGGGCTGTCCCTTAAAGGCTATGTGAGTAGCGCTTAATCAAGACTGCATGGGTCGCCGATGATGATTTGGGCAGCTTATAGACAAGCTCAAAAACAATCGCTGTGATTGAGTTAAGTTTCAAAAGGTCTGTCCGTATCATGTATATAGGGATAAAAGATTTATTTCATGCGTGCTATCACCGCAGGGGCGCTTTTGCAGTCGGCACAGTTGCGGCCATTGCCGCTAGTGGTGTGTGGATGAATGGTGAGAGTGCGATCGCAGCCGACCCAGCCGCGATCCAACAGCTCATAGAAACCAACCGCTGTCCGGGATGCGACCTTCACGATGCCGACTTACGCAGACTCGACTTATCGGGCGCAGATCTCACCGGAGCCGACCTCGAAGGGGCCAACTTTTACTATGCCAATCTCGACGGTGCCCAGCTACAGAACGCCAATCTGATAGACGCCAACCTTGCATACGCCAGCGTGCGCAGAGCCAATCTTGACAACGCCAAGCTGCGCTATGCCATCCTTAATCGCACCGATCTCAGCGGTAGCTCCTTGATAGCTGCTGACCTACGCGAATCCTACATAGACGAAACCATTCTCAACCGCACTGTTCTAGATGGCGCAGACCTGCGTGATACCTTCCATCTGAGCGCAGACTTCTCTCATGCCAGTACCTGTGGCACGATTACCTGGTCGGGCATAGAGCATCGTCAAGGCTGCCAAGTAGCTGTTCCTGAGCAGATTCGCCGTCAGTAGTCTATTTAGCAGCCTATTTAGTAGTTCGTTTTGTATGCCACCAGTTCTGTTGCGCCGCTGATAGCCTGATCGGATATAGCGTCATGATGATGGGCCCGCTTCGATAGCTCTGTCCGATAATTTCTACGCAATACGAAGGATGTCTGCGTGTGGACAGATCAACCGTAAAGCGTTTTCCAACGCGTCGCCAGCTAGGTTCTTTACTGCGCCACTGGATTCGACAGCAGGGCCAGGGCAGCTGCTCCCGGTCATACAGACGGCAGCAGGGACCTACGACCCGATAGGTGAGATGAGCACCTGGGCTCTCGAAAACGGTACCTGTAGGCAAAGGGTGAGAACTCGCGCTCATAGAAAACGGCGTGTCATCTAGCTAGAATAGCACTGGTTAGAATAGCAAAGGGCGAAGCAAGATATGTCAGAGAATACAGCCGCTAAAGAATCTGAAAAGATTGATGCAAAAATCAGCGATCGCATCTGCAAACACATGAACAAAGACCACGCTCTGGCTGTCCTCACCTACGCTCAGCGCTACGGCGATCAGTCCGAAGCGACCGCCGCCACCCTCACTGCTATCGACAGCACCGGCATGGATCTGAGCGCCGAAGTCAACGGTCAAACCCTCCCACTGCGCATCTCCTTCGACCACGAACTCAAAGACGCCGCCGACGCTCACACCACCCTAGTCGCCATGCTCAAAGTAACGCCGTGACCGTTCAGATTCGCTTTCTACCCGATGACATCACTACCACTGCCGAACCTGGTGAGGCCCTCCTAGAGGTTGCCCACCGTGCGGGTGTCCACATTTCTACTGGCTGTTTGATGGGCGCTTGCTACGCCTGTGAAGTCGAGATGACGAGCGCGGAAGACCCTGTGCGAGCGTGCTTGACGGCCATCCCCAACACCACCGAACCAATAGAAGTTAATCTCTTCGACGACCCTAGCTGGTGATCGTCCTCTCCCAACGGCCCAGCGGAGCCGGAAGCCGCCTGTTCGGTTACCATTCGGTTTCACCTAATGTGGTATGTAAAATATCATTGCTACAGTAGTAACCAAAGGAAAGAAAGTTTTACACCTTAGAGCGAAACCACTCATAGAATCGCGTTCTAGCTATTCAAAGGTATCAGCATGGATGATGTAACCGGAAGAATCCCAGAGTTCACCGACTCCAAACCTATGACAGACAACTCACTACTCCAGTATGTAAAGTCCATGGACCCAGACACGATTACTCAGCTGTCGCGTCCAGACTCATCTGAAGTGATGCAGGTAATGGAGCACAACGTGATTGGGCTACTAGGTGGCCTCCCCTCGAGTCAGTTTGATGTCTCTGTCACCACAAACCGTGAGAACCTAGGTCGCCTGCTGGCTTCTGCCATGATGAGCGGCTATTTCTTACGCGGCGCAGAGCAGCGTCTTGCCTTTGAAGAAAGCTTCAGTAGCGCACTGTTTGGCGAAGAGTTTGGCGAAGAGTTTGGCGAAAAGTTCGGCGAAAAGTTTGACAAAGGGACTGAGTCCTAGCCAGCAATGGCTCAAAACGGGATAAAGCCAAACGATCCATCTACTAGCTCGGCGGAATCAGCTCTGCCGGGCTTTGTTATATCTGACGATAAGGTTGAACAGCTGAGGCGATCGCTACTCGGATGGTATCAGCAGCAGGGCCGAGATCTTCCCTGGAGACGCACCCAAGATCCGTATGCGATCTGGATTTCGGAGATCATGCTCCAGCAAACCCAGGTCAAAACCGTCCTTCCTTATTACGAGCGGTGGCTACAGGCTTTTCCTACGGTTCAGGCATTAGCCGCCGCCGACCAACAGGTCGTGCTGAAGCTATGGGAAGGACTAGGCTACTATGCTCGGGCTAGAAATTTGCATAAGGCGGCCCAGCAAGTCGTGGCCGAATTTGAGGGGGAGTTTCCTCGGGAGCTAGAAGGCGCGATCGCACTCAAAGGCATCGGACGCACCACTGCGGGCGGTATCCTCAGCGCCGCCTTCAACGCCCCCACCCCCATACTCGACGGCAACGTCAAACGAGTCCTCTCTCGCCTGATTGCCTACCGCGCCGTTCCAAACAAAGCCCTAATGCCGCTGTGGAAGCTTTCCGAACAGCTATTAGATCCCAACTATCCTAGAGACTTCAACCAAGCCATTATGGACTTGGGCGCGACTCTCTGCACCCGCCACAATCCCACCTGTCTGCTATGTCCCTGGCAAACAAGCTGCGCAGCGTACAATCAAAATGCCGTCTCCCGCTTTCCCATGACAGAATCCCGTCAGCCGCTCCCGCACAAACATATTGGCGTCGCCGTCATCACCGACAGCCAAGGTAATATCCTGATTGATCGCCGCAAGCAAGAAGGCCTGCTCGGTGGCCTGTGGGAATTTCCAGGCGGTAAAATCGAACCCGGCGAAACGCCAGAAGAATGCGTCAAACGTGAAATCAAAGAGGAGCTCGGCATCGAGATAGCTGTTCAAGACAAGCTCGTCACCATCGAACATGCCTATACTCACTTCAAAGTGACGCTCAACGTATTCAACTGCAAACACCTCAGCGGTGACCCTCAACCTCTTGAGAGCGATGAGGTGAAGTGGGTTACGCTTGACGAAATTGATCAGTATCCGTTTCCGAAGGCGAACAGTCAGATTATTGAGGCGATGCGATCGCAAGCATAAAACAGTATTTTGGCAGACTGGACAGTACGAATCTATTCACCTGATTCATACTGTTCAACTAGGCTGAAGGCATTTGTCCCTTTAGACACCGCACCGCTTCTAACATTCCTTTCGCCTTATTCAGCGTCTCCTGATACTCACTCTTGGGCACGGAGTCTGCGACTAGGCCAGCACCGGCTTGAACGCTAATAGTTTGGCTGCCATCAGCGGCGGATTGGACGACCATCGTGCGGATGGTAATGGCGCTATTGAGCTGGCCTTCAAAGTCGTAGTAGCCGTAGACACCGGAGTAGGGGCCTCGGCGATCAGGCTCTAAGGCGTTGACAATTTGCATGGCGCGGATTTTGGGTGCGCCGCTGACGGTGCCTGCTGGAAAGCTGGCCTTTAATAGATCCCAGGCGGTCTTGTCAGGGGCTAGATCGCCGATGACATTGCTGACGATGTGCATAACGTGAGAGTAATTTTCTATCACCATCAGCTCATTGACTTCGACCGTGCCACTGGCACAGACACGACCCAGGTCATTGCGGCCCAGATCCACTAGCATGACGTGTTCGGCGATTTCTTTTGGGTCGGCTAAGAGATCGGCAGCATACTCAGCATCTTCGAGTGCGTTTCTCCCTCTAGGCCGGGTACCTGCAATTGGTCGCAGGGTCGCCTGCATCGGCGTCTCAGGGCCAGTGGTGGTCGCCTTGACCATGACTTCAGGGCTAGAGCCGATCAGCTGCCAGCCGTTGAAGTTGAAGTAGCACATGTAGGGAGATGGATTGACCAGACGCAGCGAGCGATAGAGATCGAAGGGATTACCGTCATAGCTAGCCTGAAGGCGCTGGGAGATGACGACTTGAAAGATATCTCCAGCGCGGATGTGAGATTTGGCTTTTTCGACGCTTTCGCAGAATTCCTCTGAGGTGCGGTTGCTGGTATACGCCAGCGGCGGGGCAGTGCTGGCTTCAGGCGAGGTCCAGGTCAGCAAGGTGTCTTTTTCGCTCAGGGGCGCACGGAGTTTAGTGACTAGATTGGTAACGCGATCGCACACTGCATCATACGCTTCTCTTAGATTTACATCAGGATCTCTGAGATCAGCGTATGCGATCGCCCAGACCTTGCGCTTCACCTGATCAAAAATCAGTAGATTATCCACCTGCATCCACAGTCCGTCCGGCAGATCCTCCTCACTACGCTCGTGCGTCGTCACGGTCGGCTCAATCCACTTGATCAGCTCATACCCCCAAAAGCCAAACAGCCCACCAATCCCAGGCGGCAGCTGAGGTAGGCGAATCGGGGTCAAAGGCGCAATGCACTCTTGCAGGATATCAAACGGATTCCCCTCCCAGACCTTTTGACTAGCGTCACGGAAAGTTTGCGTTGTTTTATTGCCTTTTGACTCTAATACCCACAGCGGATCACAGCCCAAAAAGCTGTATCGTCCGAGCGTTTCGCCGCTTTCCACCGATTCCAACAAAAAACTATAAGGCTGCCCCGCACAAACTTTGTACCAAGCCGAAACAGGGGTATCTAGATCGGCCACCCACTCTTGGTATACCGGTACAAAATTTCCCTGTGAGGCCAAGCCCAAAAAGGTTTCAAAGTCTGGAAAAATCATGGCAGAAAGCGCTACAAGTGCAAGACTTTAACAATAATGACTGTATCTTCTCACTATCTCTGCTTATGCACCTGATGCCAGCTATAAAAAAGCGAAAGGACTGCTAAAAAAATAGCAGCCCTTTCGTTAGTCCCTTTCGTCAGTGTAGATAGCCAGTTGTTCGATAGCCAGTTGTTCGATAACCAGTTGTTCGACAGCCAATCGGGTAGCCAGTTATTCGGTAACCAGCTATTCGTTCGATAGTCAGCTATCTATCTCAGCTTTCACGACGCATAGACAACCAATCTATGGGCGGGGTAGCCCAGTCGTCTTAACGTCGGTCTTCTTCATATCAGTTTCAAAGGTCTCTTGACCGCTGAACTTGACGGCTGCGGGATTTGGGTTTTCGCCAATGCGACGGTCTTTCTTACCGCTGTATCCACGGCCTTCATTGACTTTTTCAGGGAAAACGCCATCTGCTGGGTGGATGAAGGTAGTCTCGCCGTTAGGCAAAATACGATAGATCTTGTAGTCGGTGATTTTGGGCTTGAACTTACTTCTAAATTGGGAGCCTAGCGCTAGACACTGCTCTTTGCGAGCCAGCTCCAGCACGTTCTCACCTTCGTTCATTATGGCTGCGCCACCTGTGGGCATTTCGAAGACCTGTTCTTTTTCAGAAGTCCAAGTGATCGCGTACCGCTCTTCTACGAAAGCTGCTGTTAGGAGACCGCCGGTGCTGCCGCCAAATTTGGGCATTGAGCCAGTTAGTGCCATGAATAATCTCTCTCAACCGTGATGACCAAAATCGTAACATTGCGCCGTAGACACTTGAACCAGTAGGAAAAGAAGCGTAACAGTTCTTTAACTGTACTCATCGAAAGGAAATGACTTGATTAGCTAGACGACCAGTGCATTTCATAGCCTGCGCTACCGACCTTTCGTAGACGACTTAAAGGCCGTTTGCTTACTACTTGTTGATTGAATAGGCCGTTCTTTTGTTCGTGGCTTGGTTGACAGATAGCGGGTTGATTTATCCACTGCGGGCAGCGTGAAATGGATCTGAGTGCCTTGGTTCTTACCAGCAGACGTTGCCCAAATTTTGCCTTTCAGTCCTTCTATGATCTGCTGGCAAATGGCAAGTCCTAGGCCTGTACCGCCAACCGATCGACGCAGAGCACCTTCCTCTTGGTAGAAGCGCTCGAAAACCGTCTCTAATCGCTCAGCTTCGATGCCACGACCGGTATCAGCGACAATAATTTCGACGGTCGACGGCTCCTGCATTTTGGCGCTGATGGTAATCTTGCCATAGCCTTCTGTGCTACCGGCTTCGCCATCATTGGTCTCGCTGCTATTGGCTTTGCGACTACTGCTTTCGCTACTGCTGCCTTCTGTGAACTTGCAGGCATTGTCGAGCAGCTTGGAGAGAACTTCTACAATCCATTCGCCGTCGGCACGGACCAAGGGAAGATCGTCGGGCAGGTCCGTTTCGATCCGGATGGCGGGCGCTGAATTAGAAGAGTTTTGCCAGCGGAGGCTGCTGAGGGCCAAGGCGACGCATTCATGTAGAGAGAGCGATTCTAAGTTCCACTCTACCCGCTGGCTTTCTAGTCGCGAGAGGGTAAGAAAGTCTTGTACTAGCTTGCGCATCCGTTCGGCATCAGTGAGAGCGGTGTCTAGCATGACTTGCCGCAAATCGGCGGACATATCGGGTTCTGTTAGCAGGCTTTCTAGGCAGACACGGATAGTGGAAAGGGGCGTGCGTAGCTCGTGTCCAGTGATGGCGATTAGGTTGCTGCGGGTACGTTCTAGATCGGCTAGCTGCCGGTTGAAGTCTTCTAGATGGGCGTAGGCTTCGGCCTGGATTAAAGCGACGCTGAGCTGGTTGGCGATTGCCTCGCTCAAACTAATTTCGTCCTCACTCCAATGATGGCTGTGTTTGCTGTCCATATGCAGTTCAACCATGCCGAGCAGCCGGTGTTTATGAATCAGTGGGACTAGTAAGCAGCCTCGAACTTGCCAACGCTGTAACCGGGTTTGGACGGTATCAAGGTCAATTTGCGGATCGGTTTCGATCGGGCCACTGGTTGCACCTGTGACATCATCAATGGCTAGAGTCTGGTGCTGAGCTTTTACCCATTGGTAGAGCGGATTATGCCTTAGCGGCCAGGTAGCGCCTTCTAAGGAGTTGATGTGGGGCTGGCGATATTCGTGGTGGATGGTGGCGTCTGGGTCGTCCGCAGAGCAGCGATAAATGATGCAGCGGCTAACGTCTAAAACACTGCCGAGCTCCTCGGCTGCGATCGCAAAGATCTCATCCGGGTTGAGCGATTTGCGGATAGCTGCTGTAATCGAATTGACCAGGCGAGCCCTTTGCTCTTGGAGGGCGATCGCCCGATAAGCCTTCAGCTGCTTGTACTGACCTGCCTGTAGATAGGTGATCAGCCGCTGTGCAAAGGGATCTTTTTCGACCACCTCTAAATCTAGAGCGGTGCTCGAGATATCGGGAATAAAGCGCTTGCGGGCCCGATTAATCTTGTCAGATAGCTCCGGTCGATACGCCTGAATGCGATCTAGCAACAGCTTAGCGGCGCGTAAACTGACCTGCCGGTCCAGCGTCCAAATACCTTCAAACCGGCGAGTTTGATCCAAATGAGACTCGGCATGTTTAGGATCAGCTTTGGTTCCTAGCCGTCTGGGATTTACTAGCACTGGCTGACGCTCACGGCAGATCAGCGCAGCGCTATAGTGATCGCCAACCACGACCAGATGCCACTCTTCGCTCAGCGCATCTTCTTCGTCAAAATCTATCTTTTCGTAGCTATCGACAGTTTCGTTGAATTGAGTCCCGCTAGCCGAGAGCACATAGACCTGATTGCTCACTTCGCCGATGCGCACATAGCGATGCGCTTCTTGACGATAGAACCTTTCCTGCTGAAAACTAGCAATGATCAGCGGCTGCTCCGATCCTGCCAAGACCTGGTCTTCCATAGCATGGGAGAGCGCCGTCAGCGACGTTTTGAAATACATTTGAGTGCGCAAAGTGGGCAGCAGCTCAAACATTTCTTCCACAATGGAAGTTGGATTACCCATGCATTCGTTCGCTGTAACAGTAGAAAAAAGACTGGTCGACTAAAGCCAGAATACCAGGCAGTCACAGCGTCAGCAGCGATAAGTTCATTAAAAGCAAAGCATTTCCGTAATAGCTAACGCCTTACGCCTACCGATTTCTCAGGCAATTTCTTGCAAGCTAAGCTCTCTTAGGCGATCGCTGACTTTGTCTGTGCCAATGATAAACCTGGAATAGCCAATTCGAATCAGGTGAAAGCAAACTGGTATCTCTTCAATAGAGCCGTTAGGTGATCAACGACCGAACACACCGCTATTTGATATCCGGTGAAATATCTTTCCTTAAGATGCTTTACCCACGCGTATAGATAGAGGGATGTTGCCTACTTTTCTCTTTTGTGAAGCTTGCAGAATAGTTGCTGCTTGATCTGAGAGTTCCGTAATGAGACGGCCTTAGCAAGGTCTCCTTTTTTGCTCTAAGCCCCCATCGGCTGGGAATACTCCTTTTACAAGGGGTGAGCTTCGCCGATTCTCAACCTGTACTCGCTATCTTGCACCATCATGAAAGCTACATTCGACTCTGTCGTAAAATCTACTGCTGACTCTGCGGCTAGTACGCCGTCAGATAGTGACAATTACACACCAGAAGAACCGTCCGATGTAGATCTAGATCTGAGCGAGGAAGACGATCTAGGTGATGTTCATATCGAAGGACTAGATTCGGAAGCACATGCTAATCCCAGAGCAACCCGCTCGACAGATCTAGTTCGGCTCTACTTACAGGAGATTGGCCGGGTCAGCCTATTAGAGCGCGATGAAGAGGTCGCCGAAGCTCAGTACGTGCAGCAGCATATGGATCTATTAGCACTACGAGACAAAGCTGCTGAAGAGATGAGCGGTCCATTAGCTACCTATGTTCATCTACTAAAAACTCGGGCGCAGATGACAGCACAGCTAGGCCACCGACCTTCGCTAGAGCGCTGGGCCAAGGTTGCAGACATTGATATTGTAGATCTCAAGCCTGCGCTAGCGCAGGGAAAACGGCTTTGGGCGGAGCTAGCCGGGCTCAGCGTAGAAAAAATCGTTGATATCCAAAAAGAGGGAACGCGGGCAAAAGAGCACATGATCAAGGCGAATCTACGTTTGGTCGTCTCTGTTGCCAAAAAATATCAGAACCGAGGACTAGAGCTGCTGGATTTGATTCAAGAGGGCACTTTGGGACTAGAGCGAGCGGTTGAAAAGTTTGACCCGACTAAGGGCTACAGGTTTAGCACCTATGCTTACTGGTGGATTCGTCAGGGAATTACGCGCGCGATCGCCACCCAGAGCCGCACCATTCGCCTACCGGTCCACATCACCGAAAAGCTCAACAAAATCAAAAAAGCCCAGCGCAAGATTTCACAAACCCAGGGGCGCACCGCCAAAGTCGAAGACATCGCCCAAGAGCTAGATATGACCGTCGCTCAAGTCCGCGAAGTCCTACTCAAAGTGCCGCGTTCAGTCTCACTAGATACCAAGGTTGGCAAAGACCGGGACACAGAGCTAGGCGACCTGCTAGAGACCGAAGATATCTCCCCAGAAGAGCAGCTGATGCGCGAGTCGCTAAAGCGCGATCTCAACCAGCTATTAACCGACTTAACTACACGTGAGCAGGAAGTCATTACCCTCCGCTTCGGCTTAGGTGACGGTGTCCCCTACTCCCTAGCCGAGATTGGCCGCACGTTGGAACTCTCGCGTGAGCGCGTCCGGCAAATTGAGTCCAAAGCCTTACAGAAGCTGCGTCAGCCCAAGCGTCGTAACCGCGTTCGTGACTATTTGGAAGTGCTGAATTAATCTTTGCGGCTTAGTTTTCAGAAGCTACAAACACTCATTTCCAAAAGCTCTCATCTGTCTGGATGAGAGCTTTTGTTAGATTGCGGTCAATCAAGTCTAGAACAGGTGTGCTCCGAGCAATTTCTTAGCGTTTTGCATTAGCTGATTCTAAAGCTGCTGTAGGCTGTTCAAGATTTCTATACGGTTGATTGGTTTGGCTCTAGCAGGATCAACAGGGACGCGGCCTGTGCGCATACATTCCCAAGCATGGCGCAGGAGCAGTCCGGCATCGCCAGTTTGTGGGTCGTCTAGAAAGTAGGTATGACCGACGCGATCATATTTGTTGTTGAAATCATCGCAGTCGATAGCGTAGACATTTTTGGGCGCTTTCGCGATGTCTTCTGGTCCGGTGTGTCCGAGTCGGCGAGAGGCATTGTTGACATTGGCGACTTTGCTAGCGCGCAGGGCTAGGTCGTCTGCGGCATAGTAGACGACGACGTTGCGACTCACAAGCGAAATAATGCCCCCCGTTTTACCGGTCTCCAAGGTTTCGTTGACCACATCGGCAGCGGCCATGAAGACGTTTCTAAAGAGAAGGCCGAGGCTATTTTGAGGATAGTACTTGGCAGACAGGTGGAGCGTGCCGCGCAGTACTCGGTTGCCCATAGAAAAGGAAAGAACGTTGACTCGCTTGAAGCAAGGATCGTCTAGCGTGCTGTTTTCTTCTCGCCAGTGCAGAAATTTTTGCATGAGACGCATGTAGGCAAAAGCACTAGCGTCGGCAGATTTTTGATCGTCGAAATAGTCGCGGACTTTGCCAAAGTCGTTGTCGCAGGGCCAAATGAGGGGAATGACTACTATTTTCGGGCTTTCAATGGATTGGGTCTTGTCGACTTGATGGAGGGCGTCGAGTAAATTTTGGAGCCGTTCGGCTTGACCGAAGGCGTCTTCTGGCTGGGTAGAGAAGCCGTGAATGAAGAATAAGAGCTGGTCGGCGTTGAGAGATTTGAGGGCGTCGAAGAAGTTGCTGCTGCCAATTTCGATGTAGTCAAAAAGTCCAGCCCGACGACAGCAATAAAAGGATTGCTCTGCTTGGTTGTTTTCGAGAACGAAATTGACAGAGCGCTCAAGACGAACATCTGCACCGGGAGGAGGCAGAGGTGTGAGTCCTTGTTCGAGGACTCGATTGGTAACAAATAGCATAAAAGAACGTGTAGAAAAGAAGGCTGAAGAAGTTAGAGAAGACTGTCTATAGTCACCGCAAACATGGCTGCGATCGCAGTAATCCCCAGTCCATCGATCGGACTTTGCCCCAAACTAACCGCAAAGCTGGTGATGACACCCGCGCCCAGTGCCGCAATCAACAGTGAACTCACCCAGTCTTTACCTGATTCTTGCATAGCGTAGTTGGCCCGATAGAGGGCTAGCGGTATCAGCGGTTCTAACGTATCACCGGGCGTGACCCCACCTGACTATCCAGACAGGTTCTGTAATCAACCGTTGAATTGAGAGAGCTTTCTTAACACAGCTCTCAGAACTGTAGCTTCCAGCGCTGAATTGCTTTGATACTTAAGCTGCAATCTCGACTAGCGTTTCAACCTGACAATTCAAAATTGAGCATTACTACTGACTGACATTGCCGTCTTTAATCCAGCCCTCTTCTCCGCTGCTGAGCTGGACATTGAGCCAGCCGCTGTCCTCGCCGATCACGGTGATGCTTTCCTGATAGCCAATCCCGCCAATGTTGTCATAATCTGTCCCTGGCCCGGATCGAAGGATTAGTCCAACTGGCTGCGTGACCACCGCGCTATAAGTGCCCTCGGCGCGCGGTTCTAGTTCTGGTTCTGACTCGGTTTCTGACTCTAAGGCGGTTTCTTCTGGCGGCTGATCTGATTCAGAGGTGCTTGCAGATGCGCTGACTTCTGCTGGAGGTTCTTCGGGCAGATCGTTGGTATAGGTGGGGCGTTCTGGCAGCTCGGCGTTGCGGGCCATGAAGTATCTGAGCATAGAAGCGCCTGCCAAGGTCATGATCAGCATGGCTAGAATCAGGCCCAGAATGAATTTGCTCAGACCCAGTAAGAAGTTTTTCATCACCATGATGCAGCGCCAAGACGAAAGATTCTTATGGTTATAGCGTGAAGGGGTGAATTGGTAAAGGAATTAGTTTTCCCCCTTGCGCTGCTGCTCAATCCGTTCAGCTAAGGGGGATTGCCTAGATGCTAGCCGAGCTCGCCCATCGGCAGCCCACTGCTGAAGCGATTCTATCTGCTGCTTGGCGGTACGGGCCAAAGGAATGATTTGGCTGATGGCTTCTAGCACATCATCACTGGTGAAGTCACGGTTTTGGCTGAAGCCGATGTGCATGGCTTCGATGAGGGACTGTTCGATTTCTGCGCCAGAAAAATCGGGGGTTTCGTAGGCGAGGCGGTTGATGTCGTAGCTGCCTAGATTATGGGGACGCAGGCGACTCAGATGAACAGAAAAGATGGCTTCGCGCTCTTCTTGGCTGGGCAGGCCGACGAAGAAAATTTCGTCGAAGCGACCTCGGCGCAGCATTTCGGGAGGCAGAGATTGGATATTATTAGCAGTAGCGACCACGAAAACGGGCGAGGACTTTTCGGCTAGCCAGGTGACGAAGGTGCCGAAGACGCGGCTGGTAGTGCCAGAGTCGCCGCGACCGTCGAATCCGGCGAAGGCTTTGTCGATTTCGTCGATCCACAAAATGCAGGGGGCGAGGGCTTCGGCTAGCTGAATCATTTGACGGGTACGCGATTCTGATTCGCCCACAAGTCCGCCAAAAAGTCTGCCGACATCCAGGCGCAGGAGGGGCAGGTGCCAGTGGTGGGCGATCGCCTTCGCGGTCAACGACTTGCCTGTGCCCTGAATGCCGACTAGCATCAATCCACGAGGATGCGGCAGTCCATACTGACGTGCTCGTTCAGAGAAAGCGCCGCCACGCTTCAGCAGCCAGTCTTTGAGATTATCTAGTCCGCCGATATCAGAGATTTTTTCGCTGGCTGGATAGAACTCCAGGATTTGAGTTTGGCGGATGGTCTGCCGTTTTTCTTCGAGGATGAGGTCAATATCGCCAGGTTCAAAGCTGCCATGGGCGGCAATTCCTCTGGCCAACACTCGGCGGATACGCTCCATCGCCAAGCCCTGACAGGAGCGGACCAGCTCGTCAGTATCACGCGGGGAAAGGCTGCTGCCAGTTGCCGAAAGCAGGCGTTCGACTTCGGTGCGAATCTCGCCGACATCAGGCAGGGGAAATTCTAGGACGGTGATAGCGCTGCTCAGTTCGCTAGGAATGGTGAGCTCAGCGGCAAGGATAATGACGTTTTTTGGCTGAGATTTGAGCAGCTTGAGCAGATTGCGCAGCTTGCGAGAGATAGCAATGTCTTCTAAAAACCGATGAAAATCTCGCAGGACAAAGAGGGCGGCGGCTGAAGCGGGAATTTTTTCGATCAGCTCAAGCGCTTGTAGTGGATTACGCCGAGCAAAGCCATTGTCTGTAGGGTTGCCCTGGTAGCCGTCTACGTAGTCCCAGGTGTAGATGCTACGGCTGCTACCATTGCCGCTACCTAGAGACTGGGCGCAGTCAGCGACAGCTCTTTCGGCGCGTTCTTCTTCTCGGGTGGGAATGTAGATCAGAGGATAGCGCGATCGCACCAGCAAACTCAGCTCATCTTTAAAACGCATGTCAGCTTCTCGTTAGCTCCGCTTCATCACCCTTTAGATCATAAGCCTTGGCTGGTGTAACGTGGCTAGCAGACAGGGATGTCTCGCTCGTTCGGTTTATTCTTAGAAGGCTTTCATAAAAGGCCACTCTTAAAAAGGTCACTTGATGATGAAGCTTTACGGTCATGCCCGGTCGGGCAATGCTTATAAGGTGAAGCTGCTGCTGGCTTTGATGAAACTAGATTATGAATGGGTCGATGTGGATATTCTCAACGGGGAGCATAAGCGGCCAGAGTTCCTGGTACTCAACCCCTTTGGTCAGATACCCGTGCTGATCGATGGTGAGAGCGTGGTTGCCGATGCGCAAGCAGCACTAGTGTATTTGGCGCGTCAGTATGGGGATAGCTCGGATGGTCTAGCGTGGTTACCGCTGGAGGCAGGTGCGATCGCAGAAGTTGTCCGCTGGCTGTCGGTCGCAACAGGAGAAGTGCGCCAGGGCCCAGAATCGGCCAGGCTATACCATTTGTTTAAAGTGTCCGCTATCAATATTGAACGCGCCACGCAGAAAGCTCAATTCATCCTGACGCAGCTAGATCGCCATCTCGCTTTGCAAGACTGGCTAGCTGGCAGCAATGTGACCATTGCTGATGTCGCGGTTTTCCCCTATGTAGCGCTAGCACCAGATGGCAAGATTGACCTTTCTCCTTACCCGCAGGTTTTAGGCTGGATCGAGCGGATAAAGCAGCTACCAAACTTCATAGGAATGGCGGGAATTTAGTAAGAAAGAACTATGGCACGTAGATTTGGTGAATTGGCCTCAAGTTCAGGAAGTCGATTAGCAGTAGATTGGCCTTTCTTTGAAGGGACGCTTTACTCAGAAAGCTGCTGCTTGAGCATGGACAGTACTGCCCAGCGATCGTCTACCTTTTTGGGCGGATTGCTGGTGATCTCGATGCCTTCGCAGTCGGCTCTACAGATTTGCTTTTGAGGAATAGCTAGGCACATTTGTTCATAGAGCCACTCATCTGGCTTGAAATACCCTTGTGGTGGCAGCGATTCTACCAGATCTTCAAGCTCGACTTCTGTTTCTTGACTGGCTTCTATTGGCCTGGGCTCTTCTAGCCACAGAATTTCTGAGGTGTCGACCTGCACTCGGGTGTTGTAGCTTTGCAAGCAGCGATCGCACTCCAGCGTCATAATAGCGCTCGCCTTTGCCCTCACTTCTAAGAACGTGCCCCGGTGCTGCACGCTCAACACTCCCTTTACCGGTGTCAGCGTTTCCAAATCAAGCAGATGCTCTGCTACATCTATTGAAATTGTCTTATCAGGTGCGTTCGAGATCTGCGGGATATGGATAGCTCTCATCAGTCGTAAGATGGGTTTGGTAACTATAGCTTTGGCTACTTAAGCTTTGGCTACTTAAGTTTTGGCTACTTAAGTTTTGGCCACTCTAGCTTTGGCCGCTCTAGTTTTGGCTACTTAAGTTTTGGCTACTTGAGCTTTAGGCGATTGCTCACTTCATCAGTCGCTAGAGCTGTTTCGTATTGCCAGCCAGGTGACGCGACTACTCTTCTTCGCTGGCACTATTACTATTAGCATCAGCGCGATCGCTATCGATATCGACTAGCTTGACGACTAGGTGACGCTCGGGCTCTCGACCTCTGCTAAACGTTTCTAGGCCATCTTGCTCGCCTAGAAGACCGTGCATCTGTCTACGCTCAGCGGCAGAGAGGCCCTTGAGCTCGTACTCAGTTTGACCTTGGTTGAGAACCTTATCAGCGGCTTCATCGGCTAGCGACTTGAGTTCGGTCTGACGCTTCTTTCTATAGCCGTTGACTTCAATCGTGTACGAGTGCTGCTCGGACTCGTCGATGTCCATATTCAAAATGGTGTTGGCTAGATATTGCGTCGAATCAAGGTTTTGACCGCGATCGCCAATCAAGCTTTCGATTTCTGCGTCCGAAAGTGACTCGGTATCAATCGTTAGCCAGTAGCTGTCGTCGCCTAGCTCTTCGCTGTTCTGGTGGCCGCTCACACTAGTTTCTAAGCCCTGAAGCTTCAGCAATTTTTCTAGCCAGCTAATGCTTTTTTCCATGTTTTTGCCCGTCCAATTGAGATCTGCGACCAATGCCACTGTTGTAGGTTACTTGTGCAGGTTACTTAGCAGATTTTACAGTGTTAGCATCGGAGTTATGCGGCGCTATACGAATTACAAGGGCCAACGCGTGAGCGATCGCGAAATCCACTTTTGAAACGCAAGCAAAGGCATTAAGAAGATTTCTTCTTAGCTACCTTCTTCGTAGTTGTCTTGTTAGTAGTGCTTTTACTAGTAGTGGTCTTAGCAGCCGTTTTATCCACCTTGCTCGTACCTTTCTTGCTGCTTGCTTCAGTCTTAGCTGCTCGCTTAGCCGCACCCGGCTCAAAAGCTAGCTTCTCACGACTTTCGCCGCTATTGTTAGCAGCCTGCTTTTCCTGCGCATCCACTAGCTTTTGCAGATTCTCAGGCAGTGGCTCACGAGAGAGGATAAAGGACTGCGCCGTCTGGAAAACATTGGCGATCACCATATACATCAATACACCTGCTGGCAAAGGGAAAAACAAGAACATGCCAGAAAAGATAATTGGGGTGAACTTTGCGATCGCCTGCTGCTGATCGTTCTGCCCGTCCGGAGCCGCCGCATTACCTGAGTTGGTCACCTGCTGAGAAACATACAGACTCAGACCAAAGAAGACAATCATGCCAAGAATATCCCAGTGGATTTCTCCGTTGTCGCCCGTAACGCCAATTCGACCCAGTTTTTCAATAAAGAGAAAGCCCTTATCAGCAGCTAGACCCGGCACTTTTGCTTGGATCGTGACATCGCCGGGCGCTAATGCTTTGACTGTGCCATCCGGCTGAACCGTAATTAGCTCGTCGCCTTTGGTAATTTCCCACTGAGGCGTAATATCGACGCCCTCTTCTTTGTACTCTTCTCTGAGTTCGTCGAGGGACTTGTTATCAACAGAGCGCAGCTCAATTTTGGTGGTATCACCAACTGCTAGCTTTTCGCCGGTCGGCACCACCGTACTGACTCTAAAGTGCTCACCATCAGCAACAAAAATATTGCTGGGTTTATTGACTAGCGGCGCTTGCTGCACCTGCTCAATCGCTTCTTGAGGGACTAGCTTGAGATTGACTGGCAGCGCTGTATCAGCAAACGGCGATCCCCGCAGGGTGGCAAATAGCGCGAACAGAATTGGCATCTGTAGCACGACCGGGAAACAGCCCGCCAGCGGATTGCCAAACTCAGAATAGATATCTTTAATCTCTGCCTGCTGCTTGACCGGATCGTCTTTGTATTTCTCTTTGACTTCTGCCATCCGCTTTTGCATCAGCGGGTTAGCAATTTTCATCTTCCGCATGTTGCGAATAGAGCCCGCATTTAGCGGATAGAGCGCAAATCGGATTACCAAGGTGAGGGCAACGATTGCCAACCCGTAGCTGGGCACAATTCCGTAGAAAAAATCTAGGATTGGCAGCATTACATTGTTTGAAAGGAAGCCAATACCGAAGTCCATGCGTGCGCTCTGTAGTTATCCGTTAGTTGTCAGTCTATTAATCGGGCTGTTATGTCTAATTTATCTGAATGCAGGTGAGTTTGGGGATGAGTAGTGTCGCTAATCCATCCTAGTTGAAATAATTGGCTAGCTAAAGGTACTCATTTTTTCGGTTAACCGCACTTCTTCAGCGGCACCGACGCTTGTTTTGTTCTGCTATCTGTACTACGCCGTGCCGACTGCACCGCTAGCGACTTTGGCGTTGGGCGAGATTTTGTCAGTTATGAATTCGTAGAGGTCTCGGAACTTAGGAACGGCGCGCATTTCGATACGGCTGCCGTCTTTGAGCGTCACAACCATATCGCCCCATGCGCCTAGGCCCCTAGGAACGGTGACAACTTTCGCAATTTCCGAATAGATGATGTCAGTGCGATCGCGTCCCATCCAGCCCCCCGTAATCGAAATCCGCCGGTCGGTAATGCGATAGCGCAGCCATAGCGCCCTAACAATTGCACCCACAGTCAACGGAATACAAATAATAGTAAACGCCAGTCCAATATTAAAAATCAGCTCGCCAATATGAGGACCGCCCTCGTAATATACGTCTTCTTTGATGGCCATGGGATACCTCTTCTTAAATCAGTTTCGCTGAGCAGCACTTTCTAAGCCGCTATTTCTAACTTTTTCAGCAGATAATCTAATTCTCTCAAAAAGTCGTCAAAACTGCACTCTACTGCAGAGGGACGCACGACAATCGCCACCTGCCAGCAGGGATCAATTGTCGGCAAATGCCGGTAAATGATCGCCTGTAGTCGTCTTTTGATGCGATTGCGAACAACTGCTCTCTTACTGACTTTCCGACTGATCGAAATACCAAAGTGCGGCCCTGAGCATGCCTGCAAACCTGAGCTTGCGTGCAACAAGGGCGTAGATGGATTACCGTCTACGCCCTTTCCTGCTTTTTCAGAAGCCTTGACTTTCAGCGCCTTGGCTTTCAGCGCTTTCATCACTAAGTGCTTCGTAGTGGTTCGCTGCCCTTTGCGATGGACTCGGCTAAAGTCACGAGATGACTTCAGCCGATTTTGCTTTGGAAGGGACACAGTACTTTAGAGAGCTAAACTTTAGAGAGCTAAAACTTTAGACAGCTAGCTGCGCACGCCCTTTAGAGCGACGAGCTTTGATCACAGCTCTGCCATTTTTTGTACGCATTCTGGCACGAAAGCCAGACACTCGTTTGCGTTTGCGGGAAGTTCCGCCTAAGGTGCGCTTCGTCATCGGTTGGTTTCTCCTGCTACAGTCTCGCTAAAACCGGCTTTGATAAAAGGTCTGATTAAAAGCCTCCAATGAGCTGGAAGCCCTCATACGTACCGATACCCGCCGAGCGAATTTATCGAATCGAAGCTATCGAAACGGAACGAGCGGCAGGTACGGACCCTTTATGTTACCGGTTGTTTCTTTCTTCTGCAACCAGAAGTTCCCAGGTGCCGAGGTAGCGCGGTAGGACATCCCCTCTAGATTCTGCCTGTAGGTTAAAGCGAAGCATGCCGAAGCGGTCGGGGTTGCGGATATCGGTCATGTCGATCACGAAGCTAGTATCGGCAGGGATATCTTCATTCAAGTAGATTTCCAAGCGGCTAGCTTCAGGAATCCAAACGACCTCATCCACAGAAATCTCACGACCACCAGATCTGCGACCCCGGAAGACCCGAATTTGGTCGGTATCAAAAGAGCCGTTTCGCTCGGTAAAGGCTTCGGGATAGGTGATGCTGAGTTTGGAAACAGCGCTGTCGATACGGGTCCCTGGCACTCGCAGAGAGTATTGAGCTCTAGTGCTGCGAGGCTGATTGTTTCGCAGGGTGTAGGGCAGGCGGTATTCGGAATCGACGCCGCCCCAAAGCGTGATGCCAGGGTTGGTTTGAGCAGCGCTAGGCTGGATGGGCAAAACCGATAGGGTGGTTGCGATCGCCACGCCAGAAAGCGCTAACCCCGACAACAACCGAGCCGTAGAAAATCTGGTCGTAGACCGTTTGAAAGAACGCTTAGCAGACATTCGCAATAATTCCTCACACAAAGAGACGAAGCACATGTACTTAGTATATTTCTATCACTGTCTCAGCTGTCCACCTATCTTTCGGTGGACGGTTTGTTAACTGAATGTCTGCTGAGATGACCTGCTGACGCCTGATTGCGAGCTGAATCATAGAGGCTAGAGCAGTGGACTGAGTGTTGTATAGGCTCACAAAGCGCTTCAAAAACTTATACGAATAGACATCAATCTTTGTGAGCACTCTGAGCTAAGTCGATTTCTCTTCTGTCAAAATTTAGTGGCCCAAATTGCCCAAACTTCAGAAGTAAGGAGATGCTATGACCCTGGCAATTGAAAAAGATGCTGCCAAAGCCAGTTCTACTGAGCCGAAGCCATCCAAAAAGATTGGCGTTCCCAAAGAAATAGTCTCCGGCGAGCGACGAGTAGCTGCCACCCCTGCCACTGTCAAAAAGCTGCAAGAGCTCGGGTTCGATGTGCTAGTTGAGCGTACGGCGGGTGAAGCTGCAAACTTCAGCGATGCTTCATATCAGGCGGCTGGCTGCGAGATTGTGCAGACGGCCAGCGACCTGTGGGAAAGATCCGACATCGTTTTAAAGGTGCAGCCACCGCAGGCGCATCCCAATGGTAGCCACGAAGCGGACATGTTGGGGGCTGATAAATCTCTGATCAGCTTCATCTGGCCCGCACAAAACCAAGACTTAGTTGAGCGGCTGTCCAATCAGCAGGCGACGGTGCTGGCGATGGACGCGATTCCTCGGATTAGCCGGGCGCAGAAGATGGATGCGCTCAGCTCCATGGCAAATATTGCTGGCTATCGAGCAGTGATTGAGGCGGCGAATCAGTTTGGTCGATTCTTTACGGGTCAAATTACCGCTGCGGGCAAGGTACCACCAGCTAAAGTGCTGGTGATTGGCGCGGGCGTAGCAGGATTGGCGGCAATTGGTGCGGCGAAGAGTTTAGGGGCGATCGTACGTGCTTTTGATACGCGGCCTGTGGTCAAAGAGCAGGTTGAAAGCCTAGGTGCTGAGTTCTTAGAGCTGACGTTTGAAGAAGATGGCACGGGTCAAGGTGGCTATGCCAAGACCATGAGTCCTGAATTTGTTGCGGCTGAGATGGCGCTATTTGCCGAGCAGGCAAAAGAGGTGGATATCATTATCACAACAGCGCTGATTCCAGGTAAGCGGGCACCTCTATTAATTACGCAGGAAACGGCTGAGCTGATGAAGCCAGGATCTGTGATCGTAGACATGGCAGCTGAGCAGGGCGGAAACTGTGCGGTGACGAAGCCAGGGGAAGTGTCTGTACATAAGGGTGTAACGGTTGTGGGCATCACTGATTTTCCCAGTCGCATGGCTAGCCAGGCCAGTCAGCTATATGGCACGAATCTTTGTCACTTGCTCAGTGATATGGGTGGCTCTGATGATTACAAGATTGATTTTGAAGATGAGGCGGTACGGGGAGCGCTGATTACCCATGCGGGCGAGGTAACCTGGCCTGCACCTAGGCTGGAGAAGCTACCGCAGCCTGTGGCTGTGAGTGAAACGCCGGTTTCGACTGTCGCACCAGCTGTGGAAGAAAAAAGCTCTGCTGTTCAAGATCTAGTGAAGTGGATCGGTATTGCCGCAGCGGCTTCTTTGTTCTTGACGATTGGACTGACGGCTCCGGCGTCTTTCTTGTCACACTTTACGGTGTTTGTGTTGGCCTGTTTTGTGGGCTGGCAGGTGATCTGGAATGTGAGTCCGTCGCTGCATACACCGCTGATGAGTGTGACGAATGCGATTAGCGGAATCATCATTATCGGTGGATTGCTACAGCTAGGTGGTTCAGTAGGTAGCTCGGTAGGTAGCTCAGCAGCGGGATGGAGTGCGACGAGCGTGCTGGGTGCGATCGCAATCCTAGTCGGCACCATCAATATCTCTGGCGGCTTTTTGGTCACGCAAAGAATGCTCAAAATGTTCCGCAAGTAATCCCGCAGAATCAGCGACTCAACTTATAGGAAATAATCATGTCAAATAATCTGGTGACGCTGGCCTACATCACGGCTATTGTCTTGTTCATTCTGAGTTTGGGTGGTCTTTCTAATCAGGAGACAGCCAAGCGCGGCAATCTGTACGGCATCATTGGAATGGTGCTGGCGATCGCGGCAACAGCTTTTGGCGCGGGGCTGACTAACTACGTAGCGCTAGTCGGCGTGTTGATTCCAGGTGTGTTGATTGGGGCGGTAATGGCCTCTCGAGTTGAAATGACAGCAATGCCTGAGCTAGTGGCGATGCTGCATAGTTTCGTGGGTTTAGCGGCGGTCTTGGTCGGCGTTGGCAACTACTTGCAGCCAGAAGCTGCTCTGGTGGGGGCGGAAGAAACCATTCATTTAGTGGAAATCTATGTGGGTGTATTCATTGGTACGGTGACGTTCACTGGCTCCATCGTTGCTTTTGGCAAGCTGAAGGCGATTATCAGCAGTAAGCCGCTGACGCTACCTGGTCGCCATCTATTGAATATCGGCTTGCTAGTCGGTACGGTTGCGCTTGGAGTCGTCTTTATGAAGGCTTCTGGGAGCGCAGTAGGAACGGCTGGCCTGCTGGCTTTGCTGGGAATGTGCGGCTTGGCTGGACTACTGGGCATTCACCTGGTGGCGGCGATTGGCGGGGCCGATATGCCGGTAGTGATCTCGATGTTGAACAGCTATTCTGGCTGGGCGGCAGCAGCGGCAGGATTTATGCTCTCAAACGATCTGTTGATTGTGACGGGGGCACTAGTGGGTAGCAGTGGTGCGATTCTCAGCATCATTATGTGTCGGGCGATGAATCGTTCTTTCTTGAGTGTGATTCTTGGCGGTTTTGGCAATGCGTTAGTTGCGAGTGGCAGCAGCAGCGCACCCGGCGGTGAGGCGACGGCGACCACAGCAGCAGAAACGGTTGAGCTGTTGACCCGTGCGAGCAGCGTGATCATTACGCCAGGGTATGGCATGGCGGTGGCTCAAGCTCAGCATGCGGTGGCGGATATTACGAAGATTTTGCGCGATCGCGGCACCAAAGTCAGATTCGGCATTCACCCGGTCGCAGGTCGCTTGCCCGGTCATATGAACGTGCTGCTAGCAGAAGCCAACGTGCCCTATGATATTGTTCTGGAAATGGACGAAATCAATGAAGATTTTGGCGAGACCGATGTTGTTCTAGTCATTGGCGCTAATGATACGGTAAATCCCAGTGCGCTTGACGATCCGACTAGTCCCATTGCTGGGATGCCAGTGTTGGAAGTGTGGAAGGCAGAGAATGTTGTAGTAATGAAGCGCAGCTTGTCTGTCGGCTACGCAGGTGTGGACAACCCACTGTTCTACCAAGAGAATACGCAGATGTTGTTTGGTGATGCCAAGGCAAATGTATCGGCGATTTTAGCCGAAATGCAGAAGTCTAAGGTGCCTGCGGTTGCTTCTGCTAGATAGCTATACACTTCTGCTAGATAGCTATACACCAGCTACATACCATAGAGCTTGTATGCAAGCTCAGTATCTAACCAAATGAGAGAGACATCGAACAAGTTTGTTTTCGGTGTCTTTTTTCCACGGTGTCTTTTTTCCACGGTGTCTTTTTTCAGAGGAGACAAGTTCAATAATTTGTTGTTTTTTGACTGAAGTTACAGGGCTATTTCTAGGGACGAGCGGTCCGGTACTATGCTATGGAAGCATTATGAGCGCATCCTCTTGTCAAAGGCTAGGGCCCCTAGAACGTCTCAGTGGTTTCATCTGCCGCTTTTGCTCTTGTTGGCGGCGGGGCTGCGGCTGTATCGGCTGGCAGCTAAGCCGCTTTGGGTAGATGAGATTTATACCGCTTTCTACAGCCTGGGGAAAAGTTTAGAGATCATTCCGTTTGGGGAACTGTTGCCACCCGAGACGTACTGGGCGCTGATCTCTGATCCGGGGACGCCCTGGCAGGCGGCGCAAGCAGTGGCGACGTATAGCAACCATCCGCCGCTGTTTTTTATGCTGATGAATGGCTGGCTACAAAGCGTGGGAACTTCTGTCTGGAGTTTGCGGGCTTTTGCGGTGCTGTGGGGTCTGGTGGCCGTTGCGGGTGTGTTCTATTTAGGCAGGCGAGTGGCGGGCGACCATGTCGGTCAGCTCGCGGCGCTGTTGATGGCGGTATCGCCCTACGGCATTTATCTATCCCAAGAAGCCAGACACTACAGCATGGCAATGGCGATCGCAACCTTTGCGCTGTTGAACTGGATAGCTTTGCTTCAGGGCGATCGCACCCTCTTTCGCTGGCTGAGCTGGATTGGACTCAATGCTTTGGGCCTGTACGTTCATTACTTCTATAGCTTTGGTATTGCTGCCCAGTGGCTAGTCACTGCCATTGTTCTGCTCAGACGATTACAAAATCGTTCTCAGACGCTAAAACAGACAGTCGCTCAGGCATTCGGCTGGCTGCTGGCGATTGTCAGCACAGCGCTGGTGTATCTGCCTTGGGTGCCGAGCGCGATCGCTCACTTGCAAAGCGATGGGGGAACTAGCTGGCTAAGCCACGATCTACCGCTGTATCAAACGGTTCTCTATCCTTTAGTTCAGACATTAGCGGCAGCGGTGTTCATGCTGGCTATGCTGCCAGTAGAGCAGATGCCGCTGTGGGTTGTGCTGCCATCAGCGCTAATCATGCTGGGCGTATTTGGCGTTGTGATATGGCAGTTCATCCAGGGCTGGCAAAATGAATCTAAGCTGCAAACGTCCCAGCTGTATGCGTCTCTAGATACGTCTCTAGATGCCTCTCGATTTGCAAAGGGCGCGCTTGTGAGCTACAGCCTGGTCGTACTGGCGATCATGATGCTTATAACCTATGGGTTAGGAAAAGATCTCACTAGAGCACCGCGCTATTTCTTTATGCTGTACCCGGCGGTGAGTGTGTTGCTAGCCACTGGGCTACGACGGCGGCGCTTTGTGTTGACTATGACAAACCCACCACCGCACAACTATCGGTTCATAGTAGAAGAGATTGGGCTGAATCGGCGGCATTGGGTGCTAACTGCTGCGATCGCAGCAGGCATTCTCAGTCAAATTCTAATTAGCTATGACCTTGCCCTGTTAAAGCCTTTCCTGCCTGGTCAGGTTGGACGACGCATCGCGGCTGAGTCCGCTCCTACGGCTGTTCTAATTACGCCTGGACAAGACAGCTATCGGGCACTTTCTCTGAGCTATATACTGGCTATTCCTCCGAACTCAAGCGATCAAATCGCACTGCTACCCGAATCAGCCAGTGCCAACCGCTGGCAACCTAGTATCGACGGAGCCCCTCCAAAAGACGCAGTCCTTTGGCTAGTAGAACCCAAGCGTGAAATTCCTTTTCCCACAGAAGTTGCGTGGTCCAATCAGACCTGTTCAGCAGCGGGTGAGCAGATCAGCACCGAAGGGACCCGCCAGCAAAAGTATCGGTGTATCGCAGCAGCGTCAGACAGTGAGTGAACCGTGATTTTGGATACGATTATGCCAGATGGCATAGCTTCACAGACTGACCTATAACCGTTAGATATAGATCGCTATACTCAACTCTAACGCGATAAAAATTACCTTCTTTACTCTATTTTCTCGACTCTATTTAAGGACAGGCATATGACGTTTCGGACAGCGACATCTCGATTGATGAACTCCTTCCCTCTGCTAAAGCAGGGAGGTCTGACGCTCGCCGGGGCGTCGGTAGCACTTACCTTGTCTCTACTATCTGGTCCTGCTTTGGCTGGCGATCCCTTTCGCCCGGGCAACGAATACAATATCGGGCCCGATACAGAAGCAGCGTTCGAAGCCTTCTTCAGAGACGGGGACTACCGTAGCGCTCGTCAGGACATCGAGACAGCGATCGCTTCTGAAGGTGACGAGCCCCTAGTTCGCAGCTTAGCCGCTTCCATAGCATACCTAGATGGCGACTATGACCAGATGGCCCAGCAGGCAGCAATGACTAAGTCAACAGCGGCGGCTTTGATGGACAGCAGCCCTTTGAGAGGACATATCTATTCGGCAGTTGGCATCTTTTTGGACGGTGCGCACCTGATGACGACTGAGGGAGTCGCCCGCAGTACACCGACGGCATTAGGGATGCTACAGCAGGTGTTTAGCCACTTAGACGAGGCTGAGAAGATTGATAAGACCGACCCGGAGCTCAATTTAATTCAGGGATTTATGGATTTGATGCTGGCGGTCAATTTGCCCTTTTCTAATCCTGAACAGACCATTGAGCGACTAGCGGAGTACAGCAGTCCCAGCTACTTGACCTATCGTGGCATTGCGCTGGGCTACCGAGACCTAGGTGAAGATGCTGAAGCGTTGGTAGCCGTTAATCAGGCTTTGCAAGCGGCTCCTGAGAACCCAGAGCTGTTTTATCTAAAGGCACAGCTACAGAGACGGCAGCAGCAGACAGCAGACAGTATTGCCTCGTTTGATAAAGCGCTGGCTTATGCCGAGCAGCTTCCACCTGACACCGCTCGTATGATCTATAGAGAAAGATGCGGGGCTTTGGGCAGTTCGCCTGACATCTGCGGTCAAGAAGCAGCAGAATTCATTGAAAACCTATAGCCAAAAGACCGTAGTCAGAACCTGCACATGGAGACTTTAGTGAGTTGCCTGTGCGCCGACTTGAGCGCCATGGCTGCGCGGATCAGAGGCGCTAGCGGATGAATTAATTGGATTGGTGGCCGTGTCTAGTTCGGAGATGCGGCCACTGATTTGGGCGTGAGGCAGGGTTTGCTTGGCGATCAGTGCGTCTAGATTTTCGGCGAGGATGGCGCGGGGCAGTTCGCCGATGGCTGCGCCCTGTTCGTTGCTGTCGGCAGAGAGAAATTCGAAGTGGGGGATGCCGTCTACGCGGTAGTTGAGCATTTCGGGGAGCCACTTGGTATTGTCGACATTTAGCATGACGAAGTTGACGCGATCGCGATAGCTCTCTTTGAGCATCTGAATGTCGGGAGCCATTGCCTGGCAGCTAGTACACCAGTTGGCATAGAACTCGATCAGGGTCGGTTTTTTGTTTGCCATGGCAGATTCTAGCGGTATGGACTGCTCAGCCATCTCAGATAGAGAAGCAGCCGGTGAGTTGGTCTGCATACCGAGGACGAGAGCGATGCTGAGAAGAGCTGCGATCGCCACGACAACAAAGTTTCTGACCCGCTTGGTCATTTCTGAAGATTCGACCGACATGTGTTCGTTTGTAAAGAATAGCTTTACTTATCTTATCCCTTCAGCTGCCGGTAGAGGGAGGGTTTTGCCAGCAGCGTGCAGGCTTCCGACCTAGCCAAGCGATAGACTGATAGCACTGAATCTTAGTGAAACCGCACTAATGCCGTGAAAAAACGACTGACGCTTACCTTCCCGAAGCGCACTATCCACATGCCAATCACCTATAGGCTGGCAAAAGACTTTAACGTGGCGGCGAATATCTTTCGCGCCCATGTTGCACCCGATCAAGTTGGGAAGCTGCTGGTAGAGCTATCAGGCGATATCGACCAGCTAGATGAGGCGATCGAATGGCTGCGAGCGAACCATATTGAAGTATCGATGGTCAGCCGTGAGATTGTGATCGACCAGGATAGCTGCGTGCATTGCGGCCTGTGTACGGGCGTCTGTCCGACGGAATCTTTGCGATTGGACCCGGAAACGCACAAGCTGATGTTTGTGCGATCGCGCTGCATCATGTGCGAACAGTGCCTGCCTAGCTGCCCGGTCCAAGCCATCTCTACCAATCTATAAAAGCCATGCGCGCCTTTCCCTGGCTCTCGATCTGCTTAGTGTTGCTAGCCAATATTGCCTTTGGCTCATTTCTGCACGAGCGCCGAATTCCAGGGCCGGTTTGGAGCCTGGCAGTTGCCTACATCATTTTTCAGTGCGGCGTGCTGAGCATCTGCTGGCGACCTGTTCGCGACCTGCTCCTACTCGGCTTCAAATCGGATGTCGGCTACTCTTTCATGGCACTTGTAGGTGCTTCTTTAGCAGTGATCGTTCTTGCTTGGGCAAAGATATCTAGCTACTTTTTAGTCATGATCGCCGCCGCTCTGTTGATGCGAATCAATCTATACACCCGCAGAGTTGGAGCCAAGCGTTCTTTCGCAATTATGGTGGCCACTTCTCTAATCGGCCTGGGGATCAGCTGGCTTCTTTTTGAAGAAACTTGGATATAGCTTTTGTGGCACTCGACAAATCGGCACAGGTTTACTTTGATTTCACAAAATCAAAGGTCACTGTGTTTACAGCACAAGCGTTTAACTGTTGCCCCTATCCTTCGTCAGGCCGTGACGAAGGATATTTTTTTGCCTATAGCGTTTGTCACTTGACTGAGGTACAGCGCACCGTCTGAAAGCTTTATGCTTCCACAGGTCAAGTGACTAGCGTGTACCGAATGCATCCGGTACACGCTATATATCACTGGCACTTTTCAGCAATCCACTGCATTACGATTGGATTTACAACCTCAGGCGCTTCATCTTGAGGGCAGTGGCCCACTCCTTCTAGCTCGATGAACTCCTCTACGGCTGGATAGTCGGCGTAGGCCCTGGCCAGCTCAATCGGCTCCCATGGATCTACTTGGCCCCAGAGAATCAGCGTCGGACAGGTGAGCTGAGGCAGCAAATCTTCGGGAATCGGCCCCTGCGAGTAGCGAATAAATGCCAAGAAGACATCCACCGCACCAGGGTCGAAGGCTGGCTCTAGCAGCAGTGAAACTAACTCGTCTGTGACTTGCTCTTTGCGGCCATAAGCCTGACGCAGGATATTTTTGACCGATTTAGGCGTAGCCAGCTGCTTAAAAAAGAGCTGAATCAGCGGTCGGTAGCCCAGCACCTTTTGAATGTACGGCGTTAGAACACTGCGGTACCAAGGCAGAGTTTGACGCTTGCGATCGTGTAGCAGGCGCAAAGAGCAGTCGAGTAGCGCTATCCCTCGTACCCACTCTGGACCCAGCACAGCCGTCTGCATAGCCACGACACAGCCAATAGAGTTAGCAACCAAAAAAGCAGGACGGCCCACTACCTGCTCACAAAAGTCCAAGACCTGCTGTCCCCAGGTCTCAAAGGTATAGTCCAACGGCTCACCAGGCGTGGGCTTAGCCGATTTTCCGTAGCCCAGAAGATCGATAGCGTAGACGCTGTAGCGAGTGGCAAAGTCAGGAATATTCTTGCGCCAGTGAATACTAGACGCACCAAAACCATGAATCATTACCACTGCTGGCAGGTCTGCTGCTGCTGACTCTGGTGAGTCCGGCTGGTCTGACTGCGCTGGACCTGCATACTGATAGCCAATCGTGAAGCCTTGCCACTGCCAAGTAGAAAGCACAGACGCGTTTGATTGAAAGGAAGTAGGCTGCGAGGAGACAGGCTGTGGGGGGGTAGACGGTGGGGGGGTAGACGGTGAGGAGGTAGACATTTAGCGTAAAGACTCGATGGCAGCAGCAGGGCCGAGCACAGACAGCACCTGCTCTACAAAGCAGCGTTGGGCAGCGGCTTGGACCTCTTCGATCGTAACGGCAGCAATGTCCCGCTGAAAGGCTTCGTCAAACTCAATACCTAGTCCCAGCACCTCATACCAGCCCAAGGTCTGCGCAATCTGACCGTTTGTCTGCTTACCGAGAGCGTACTGACCCAGTATCTTGTTCTTCGCTACCTGTAGCTCTTCGGCAGTCAGCGGGGTCGTGGTCATGCGCGCTAGCTCGCTTTGCAATCCGGATAGAGCAACAGGGACATTCTCGGGCGCGGTCCCGATATAGGCGACAAACTGTGAAGCCCCCAGACGGGTGGGATAGAAAGCGGAGACATCGTATGCCAGACCTTGCTTTTCGCGCAATTCGACAAATAGGCGGCTAGATAGCCCATTGCCTAAATAAGTGCTGACGATTTTGAGGGCGGCATAGTCTGGGCTAGTCACTGAACCGGCCAAATGACCAATGACCACAAAAGCCTGATTTGTATTTTGGACAGTGACAATTTTCTGAGTGGCTGCCGACACCTTTGGAAACTGTAGCAGTGGTAACGGTTGGCTCGGTGCTTGCCAGTCGCCAAAATACTGCTCCATCAGTTTGATGGCAAGCGTCGGGGAAAGGCGACCCACAACGGTGACCACCATATTGTCCGGGCGAAAATACTGCTGATGAGCAGACAGGAGATCGGTCCTAGTCAGCGACTGAACACAGCTTTCGGTTTGGGCAGTGGTCAGTCCATAGGGATGGCCAGCATAGAGGGCCTCTCGCAGATGGTTGTAGGCCACGCTGAAAGGTTGCTCTTTCATAGACTTGAGATTCTGTAGAATCAGACGGCGTTCTAGCTCTATTTCTGAGTCGGGGAAGCTAGGCGATCTGATCACTTCAGCCGCGAGGGCAAGCACGGTTTCAAAGTCGGAGGAGACGGTTTTGAGGCTGATGGTGCTGTAGTCAGAGGAGACATCTGCGCCCAAACCCGCGCCGATAGATTCAACAATTTCAGCAATATCTAGAGAGCTTTTATCGCCCGTGCCTTTGGTCAGCACAGCCGTTAGTAAATCAAAGGTGCCGGAATTCTGTGAAGTCTCGTGGGCATGTCCGGCGCGGATGAAGAAGCGGGCAGAAATGATGTCTGCAACCGGGTTTTCGATAGCGATGACGGTGAGGCCGTTGGCGAGTTTGGTGCGGAGGGTGGCGGGTTGTTTGGTTAGGGTGGAGGTCACGAGGGAGGGGGAGATAGGGGATGGGAGATGGGGAATAGAGCAAGGCGGAATGTCTACAGCAGAATAGCATTCTCAAAGGAGGAGAGGGGCTAGGCGCTGTTTGTGTCTGTATTTAGTGTCTTCTGTATTTGGCCAGACTTTCTAAGCTTTTTAGTTCTCGGCGGATGGTTTTAGGATGACGGCAACGTATTGGTTGGGCTGTAGGTATTGCTGGATTAGCTGCTGCAAATCTTGGACGGTGATGGCGTTGATCTGTTGTAGATAGGTCAGGGCGAGTTCTGGGGTGGCGATGGTGGCGTAGTAGCCGTAGAGCCCGGCGAGCTGGCCCGGGGTTTCGGTGGAGAAGGCGTAGTCGTTGAGTAAGAGGCGTTTGATGCGGGCAAGTTCTCTCTGTGCAATGGGAGTTTTGGCTAGGGTGGTGAGGCGATCGCACACAATCTCTTCAACCGCTTCCAAATCTTCCGCTTCCAGCCAAATAGCCACACTCAGCACGCTACACTCCGCCTGCAGTGAAAAACTGCTGCTGACCTCTTGAACCAGCTGCTTCTCTTCTCGCAGCTCTCTAACTAGGCGCGATGTGCGACCGCTACCCAGTAGCATACTCAATAAATCCAGACCACAGGCTGCTCTTACATCGGTGACGCCAGGCCCTATCCAGGCCATCGTCAGACGACTTTGCTCTAAATAGGGCAGGTGCAAAATTTGGCGCTGCGGCGCGGGCACAGATAGCGCAATGGGTTCTGCTTTTGGGCACCACAGCGGCTGCGGAAACTGGCTGAAGGCGTCTTTGACAAGATCGATTGTTTGAGCATAACCGATGCCACCCGTGACGACGACGGTCATGTTTTGGGGCTGATAGTGGGCCTGGTGGAATCGGCGCATTTCTTCGGGCGATCGCGCCTCCAAAACCTCTGGCGTACCCAGCACCGCCCGGCTGTAGGCATGGGTGCCATAGAGCAGCTCGCACAGCATTTGATAGCCGATCCAGTCTGGATCGTCATTGGCCTGACGAATTTCTTCTAGGACAACCTGGCGCTCGCGGTCAAATTCATCGGCAGGAATGGTGGCCTGCAAGAGCAGCTCCGCTAAATGAGGAAGGGTTTGGGCGATCGCATCCGCTGCCACCGTAATGTAAAAGTGCGCATAGTCGTGACTGGTAGCCGCGTTTGACAGCCCGCCTCTACTCTCGATTGCCCAGTCGAACGCCCCTGGCGCAAGCCGATCAGTCCCCTTGAACACCATGTGCTCTAAAAAGTGAGCCATCCCGGACCACTCAGCAGGCTCTAGCTTTGCACCAGCGCGTACCCATACATCCACTACAGCTGCTGGCGTTGCCATTTCGTGATGGATGACCGTCAGTCCGTTTGGCAACGTCGTCACCGTCGCCGATTCGATTTGTCGGCAGGACGCCAGTTGCGAAGGCGGTTCTTGGCAGGAAGTAGGTCGGTAGGAAGCAGAGTGAGAAGCAGTTGGGTTCAAAAGCTAAAACCTACAGGACGATCGGTCTATAGATGGTAGCGATATGAACACCTGTTTAGCAGCCTTTATGACAATCCAAAGTCAAAAATAAGGTCAAAAAATTCGGCTGTCTCAGAATATCTTGTGTTGAATGCCTGTATTTCAAGTCCTTTAAAAAGCAAAAATCCTTGCCCGAAGGAAAGGATCTTGGTTAGTTCGACCGCAGCGCCGTCTTACCTCAGTTTTTGACCTGGGGTGACCAGGTGGGAATCTCGGCTAAAGGCTTATAGTTTCCGAGTACGAGTCCGGTGAAGGACAAGCTCGGTATACTGCTGCCGTAGCATCTCGATACCCTTACAATGAAAAACATAGATCAGAAAACGTTGTTGGCAGTCACCAACGCCGTAGCCGAACTACGCACATCATAACGAACTGCTTCCCCGATTCGACAAGGGCAAATCCATACAGAAGAATGACGGTTATTCTCCTTATCGATTAGATCTTCAAAAGTCACGGGGATTTAGAGCCAGGTCAGTACCATAGATTCTCGACAGTTTGAATCACTTCAGCTATTACGTCGTCGTCGTTTGGGCTATCCGTCAAGACAGTCACATGCCCCATTTTTCGGCCTGGGCGCGATTGTCTTTTTCCATACCAGTAGACATGTGCATCAGGGATCTGTGATAAGGCATCGCGCTTGGTTTGATAATCGCTGACTGTCGATTGGGTTCCGAGTAGGTTGATCATGACCGCGCTAGGTCTTTTCAGTTCTATGGAACCTAAAGGACGGTTTGAGACCGCTCTGAGCTGCTGCTCGAATTGGGAGGTAGAGCAAGCGTCTAGCGTGTAGTGGCCAGAATTGTGGGTTCTAGGCGCGATTTCATTCAGGGTGACTTTGCCTTGAGCAGTCAGAAACAGCTCTATGCCAAGGATGCCAACGAATTCTAGGCTGTTGATGAGGGTAGTTGCGATCGCACTCACCTCATGCTTAATCGAGTCCTCTACCCGAGCTGGAGCAATCACCCGGCGACAAACCTGATCAATCTGCTCAGTTTCCACCACCGGGTAGACGGCTATCTCACCTGACGCGCTGCGAGCCACCATCACCGCCAGCTCTTTTTCAAACTCGACAAAGGCTTCTAGCAGGACCGGCTGATAGCCCAGCTTTTCCCAAGCAGCTTCTATCTCTCTCAGCGTTTTGAGAATGAAAGTTCCCTGTCCGTCGTAGCCGTGTCGACGGGTTTTGAGCGCTAGGGGCAGACCGATCGAGGCTACTTTTTCGGCTAGGCTAGGCAGATCTGCTTTGCTTTCTAGCGTGGTGAAAGGAGGGGAAGGGAGGTTGATGCGATCGCAATACAGCCGCTGATCGTACTTATCGAGCAATGGCGATAGCGCATCAAGCGAGGGGGCAAACAAAATCTCACCGTCTGCCGTTTGACCTTCTAGCAAACGTAGCGCTGGCAAGTCAATAAATTCATTTTCAAAGGTGATTACATCACACTGCCGAGCTAGCTGCGCGGTCACAGCGGCATCGTCAACCTCGCCAGCTAGGATAGTCTTTGCTATTGCTACAGCCGGATCTTCATCACTCGGCGTCTGAATATACAGATCGATACCTAGTGCGATCGCACCCGCAGACATCATCCAGGCCAGCTGACCACCCCCAATAACGCCTACTCGATTCACCTCATTTCCCTTGCTTGTCATGCCTATTCCTTACAATCACTATGAAAATCTATAGTTCAAAGCTGAATCCTTCGTGCTTTAGCAGTTGATACTTTTTTGCATCGAATTTGTATAGCTTGGCGGCTCGATGTGCTACATCCGTTTCTTTTTCACCGGTATCCATTAGCAGGTCCATTTTCAACAGCTTTGAGCGAAAGTTTCTCTTGTCTAAGTCGCGCTCTAGAATTTGTTCATATAGCTGTTGCAACTGAGAGAGGGTGAATGTAGTGGGCAGCAGCTCAAAGCCGATGGGTTCGTAGCGAATTTTGGCTCTGAGACGGGCGATCGCACGCTCCAAAATCAGATTGTGATCAAATCCCATTCGCGGCCTAGCCGATAGCTCAAACCACTGAGCATCAGACGCATCAGTTGCCGCCTGCAAAGGATGCTCCTGCAAATTTACCAGCGCGTAGTAAGCCACCGACACGACTCTTTCACGCGGATCGCGATCGGGCTGCCCCAAAGGTATAAAGCTGCTCTAGGAAAGCATTTTCTACTCCTGTTTCTTCTTTTAGCTCTCTCGCGCGCCGCTGCATCCACAGATTCGTCTAGCTGCACAAAACCGCCCGGCAGAGCCCAGTCACCTTTATAAGGATTGAGCTGACGACGAATCAACAGCACTCTAAGCGTCGCTTGGGCGTCGCATTTTTTTGCAGGCCAAAGACAACACAGTCTACGCTCAAAGCCGGTCGGGGATACTTGTAGGTATAGGCCATGTGAGTGATACAGGTGGGCACAGAGACAGAAGGCATAAAAGGCACAAAACGTACCTGACGAGAGGCCGAGAACTTGGCAATAACAGATATGTTAGTGTAACTTTAACACTAAGACACATTACAACACCTCTCCCATGGCCTTTGCTTGTTGCCTGCCTGCTATGAATTCCCCGATTCCCGCCTTCTTCAATCCAGAAACCGTTGGCCAGATCTGGCGCGTTCCTTATCAAAATCGCGCTGCCGATGCGATCGCCTATCGTCAAACTCACAAAATAGCTGCCTCCCACACAGACACGGCCCGCGTCTGCCTGCTGGCTATCGATGTTCAAAACACCTTCTGTCAGCCAGATTTTGAGCTTTTTGTGGGTGGTCGCTCCGGTATGGGCGCAATCGACGACACCAGACGGCTGTGCGAGTTTGTATATCGCAATCTAGGCACGATTACAGAGATCATTCCAACGATGGATACTCACAGCGCTGTTCAAATTTTTCATTCTGTTTTTTGGGTAAACGAGTCGGGTAAGCATCCTGAGCCAATGACAATGATTTCATTTGACGATGTAGAACAAGGCAATTGGAAGGTAAACCCTTTGATAGCCAATGATCTATCCTATCGGCAGGCCGAGACCACCAAAACAGATGTAACAGCTTTTGCCCGTCACTATGTTCGTGAATTAAGCGATCGCGCTAAGTATCCGCTCACTATCTGGCCCTACCATTCCATGCTGGGCGGAATCGGCCATGCCCTCGTACCAGCCTTTGAAGAAGCCTGCTTTTTCCACAGCCTGGTACGCGCCTATCCCATCCGATTTGAGGCCAAAGGCGATCATCCACTGACCGAAAACTACTCTGTTTTGAGTCCTGAAGTGCTCACGGACAATCAGGGACAGCCCATCGCCCAAAAAAACAACTGGCTGATTCAACATCTGTTCGGTTTTGACGCTATTATCATTGCTGGACAGGCCAAAAGTCACTGTGTCGCCTGGACCGTAAGCGATCTGCTATACGAAGTCCAACAGCGCGATCCGGTCCTAGCAAACAAAATCTACTTGCTAGAGGACTGCACGTCGCCTGTCGTCGTTCCTGACGTAATCGATTTCACTGACTCGGCAAACAAAATTTACGACGGTTTCAAACAAGCCGGTATGAACATTGTCAGCTCCGCAGAATCTCCGGCAGACTGGCCATCTTTTCTTGAAGAAGCTGAAGCCCCTGCTGTATAGCTTCTACTCTATAGCTGCTGCTGTTGTGCCATGATAGCCACACCGTCGAAAGCTTCATAAAACAACAGCGAACTGAGTGGCCAGTCAAGAACGCATTTTGATCTTGCGATATTTGCAGAAAAGCTGGAACATTCCCTGACAGTTATGTAACCCATCAATATTTTCTGTAACAGATTGGGCATGTTCAGACTCAAAGACATCTGCTGACCCTCTACAGTGCAACTACTATGAAATGTCCAATATGTCGTATCAATTCGCTCAAAGAAATTAGCTTGGATACTGGCTTACTCGCCCGCCAGTGCGATCAGTGCTTTGGGCACTGGCTCTCTTCTGAACAGTACTGGGAGTGGTTGGAATCACATCAGCCTACTCGTTCTATGGACAGTCCAAGTACTAAGCCTGTACTCGTCAGCCTAAACACGCACCGAGGGCTGTTGCCGGTAGCTGATAATGAGACGGCTATTTTCTGCGCTGACTGTGCTCGCTTGATGAGAAAAGCACAAGTTGGCAAGGGCCTGAGCTTTTATATCGATCGCTGTAGCTACTGTCATGGCGTGTGGCTAGACCAGAACGAGTGGGACAATCTGAAGACGATGAACTTTCATAGTCAGATTCACTACGTTTTCTCGGATGCCTGGCAGTTCAGCGTGCGGCACGAGAAGGCCAATCAGCACAGAGTCTCTAACCAAGGAAACAAGGCGTCAGCGTAGCTCGCACTGTCTTTTGTATAGTGCGCCTACCACAGAGCTATCGATTCAGCAGCGCTATCAGGTCGGCATCTCCTCTGATGTCGACTTTTTGTTTGGTTTGCTGCCAGATATCGGTGGTGTGCCGATAAATTTCTAGAGCTGCGATCGCATCCACCGCATCCTGATGATTACCACGCTCCAGCAAGCTCATTAAAAAGTCAATCGCCTCTTCTGTTCTAAGTAGTGGCAATTGCGAGTAGAAAACTGCCGCGCAGCTCAGCCGTACGGGTTCGCTGCCACTGGCGTTTGATTGCGGTAAAAGCTTCGGGGATGCGGGCTTCTCCGAGGGCGATCGCGGCTAGCTCTTGCTCTGCTTCACTCCCCGATTGCAGCCTTTCCATCACCATTGCCGCCTGGTCAGCCGACAGCTGTAGCAGTGCAATAAAACACTCCGACATTACCTGCGGCTCCGGGTCACCAAAGTGCATCTTTAGCCGTAGCAAGGGAATGCCAGCAGGGTTCTGGCTGTAGCCGATCGCACGGGCTGCGCCTGCTCTAGCATCGTGTTCGGCGTCGGCTAGCAAATCTGCTAGTTCGTTCAGTACATAGGGATAGTTCGCCTGGACCAGGCCCAACGCACACAGACTTCGCAGCGGTGGTGCGGTATCGACGGTACCACCCCAGACAGGTTCTAGCTGAACATGGCGAATGCCAGCAAGGAAAAGATCGCTGTCGGGTTTTTCTAGCTGGTAGAGAGTATTGGCGATCGCCCACTTCGCCTTGCAGCCGGGGTCTGTCTTTTCGCCTTTGTCGAGCAGCTTTTGAAAGACGGTGATGAGATTGGGGATGAGCGAGGTGAGTTTGTGGCGAATAATGAGTTTTGTTGTGGGGAGAAGTGCGATCGCCTGCTTTTCTCTCAAAATCTGTTGTAATACAGCAACATCACTTTCTGTCAGAGTATCTAATCTCTGAATTGTCCTAATCTGTTCTAGGGCAAGATTTAGCTTTTTTGACTTTGCCACTTGCTTACCCCAATCCAGTAGATATATTTTAGAACATGCGAACTACTAACGAACACTATCGCAAAAAATTGGTAGCTGAGTGTACTAGGGAAGGGGTTGGGTTGAGTGCGATCGCCTCAGGACTAACCAACGCTATGCTCTTTATCTCTATAATGAGTGATGGGTCGATTGCTCGTTGACTTTTTATTGCTACCTAGGAAGTGTCTGTCATGAACAATATTCAGATGGAAGGGGTTGATAGTACTCTTAGTCAAGTTGTTTTAGAGGATATTCAGTATCTAGAGCAACATCTTGACGATATCCTTGTCAGTTCAGATCAGACTCTAATCAAAAATCTTATTGAAGAAACAGAGTTTTTGATAGAACAAGCTAAGGATGACTCTAAAACTTATCAAGAGAAATACAGCATTTTTAGTCAGTTGACTCACTCTTGGTTTACAGCATGGGGACATTATAAAGACATTCCAGAAGCAATCGAGTTGGGCCAATCAATTGATCATATAACCAACTATTCTATGGCCTATTCTCACCTATGTCTAAGTCTTTCCCTAATAAACGAAGATAGGATAGGTGAAGACGAAGCAGATCTTAAAAGAATTGTTTCAGGTTTTCTCTTACTCTCCGAAACTATAGACATATTCCTGGATTTCTTCTCACTTTCAGAGCTAGAGAAGATTCACTACAGCGCTAGAAATACCATCTCTGTTTCCATACGTGACATCACAGGATACTTCGAGAACGATTTGGAGCTATCGAACTTAGTCACTCAGCTTAGAGCTTATAGTAGCCTCATTATTCTGAAGGTCGAGGAACGTATTGATGCAATTGAAGAACCTAAACAGAATAATCATCTAATAGCTGACACAAAACAGGATGCTCATTCATATAAGTCAAGAGCCGAAACTACATCTACTACCGACAATAATAAGCAGTCACGACCTTTTGGTCTGTGTAACGGAGATTTTGTAGTCCCTGAAGATTTTGATATGCCTTTACCAGAAGAGATTTTAGCCGCGTTTGAGGGTTAAGTGAAGGTTTTACTAGATACACATACTTTCCTCTGGTTCATCAGTGGAAATACTCGGTTATCAACCAGCATTCGAGATGAGGTTCGCGACTTAGATAATGAAGTTTATCTAAGCGCAGTTTCAGTTTGGGAAGCAACCGTCAAGTATCAATTAGGCAAGCTGCCTTTGCCCGAGCATCCCGTAACTTATTTGCCCAGGCAGCGCGAGCTTCATCAAATAAGTAGTCTTGCTCTTGATGAGGATAGTGTGGCTCAACTGGCTAAGCTGCCACCGTTGCATCGTGACCCGTTTGACAGAATGCTCATCTGTCAGGCATTACAGAACGAGTTGATCATTGCAACCGTAGATCCAGAAGTTCGTGCCTACCCAGTCTGTGTATTGTAGTAGGCCCATTCTGTATAAAAATGTTTGAAAGCTCGTCGCTCTCTACAAGAAACCTTTTATTCTTTCAGTTGTGATTTGTTGAATGTTTTCAAGCACAATCGACGCACCTGCGGTTTTCAGTTTTTCAGCATAGCTAGCTTGGTAGTCGCTATCTTGCTGTGCGTGGGGCGGCAGAACTCCAATCGCTAGCCATTTTCTTTTGGGAAACTGTTGTTTTGCAGCCACGATAGTTTTCATATCTGCGGCTGTATCACCTACGTAGATTACCGGCAAGGAATTATCAGTAGAAAGTTGAGCTTCTACCTGTTGTACAGACATCATCAAACCGATCGGATCTGGTTTGCCGGGCGCATCCTCCATTGCAATTAGAATAGGAGTGTCGAGGCCGAGCCGCCTTTGCAGCACAAAGTTTGCAGAGCCGCGCGTGGCTCCACTAAAGAAAGCGTAGGGAATACCTGATTGGGCTAGTGTGTTCAAATAGTTCTGATTGACTAGGAGGGGTTCGCTGGCAATGTAGCCGGTCCACTGGTCAGGATCTTCGGTGTCGGGGCCGCGATAGCGTTTTTGGAAGTAGTCGGTAATTTCTGCGTAGGTAGCCTCTGGCTGTGGCTGCTGTTGTTTCGTATAGTAGCGGTGGATCATTTCCTCGGAGGCTTTCCAATCGTTGTTCCAAATGCCTTCACTTTTGAGCTGATCGATGTCTTCTAGGGTGGGACGATAGCTACCGTTGGTGTAATGTTCTACGGTATCTGCGATCGCCCGCCGATAAGACCCGCCCACATCTCGAATCACACCATCAATATCAAATACAGCGATCGCAATCGGCTTCATAGGGACAACTTGAATGAAAAACAGCAGTATCTGGAGTCAAAGCTTATTAGCGGTCCTGACTAGCTTACTATTTGCAGGTAGCTTTGTTGCTGGCAAATACACAACCGATGAGATGGGACCGCTGCTAATTACGTTACTACGCTATGTCATTGCCAGCGCCTTTTTAGGTTTGTTGGTGTGGAAAAAGAAAAATATTGGGCCACGTATCAGCGCCGCCTCTGTTACAGACAAGATCTGTTTATTCTTGCTTGGTACTACAGGCGTTGTTGGCTATCACTTCTTTTTCTTTTCTAGCTTGCGCTACACGGCAGTTACGAATTCAGCCATCATCAACGCGTTTAATCCGGTGGTCACAGGATTTTTGGCAGCGGTGATTTTGAAAGAAAAGCTGGCGGTGAAAAATTATCTAGGCGGTGCGATCGCCATTCTAGGTGTCCTGGTTTTACTGACCAACGGCAACCTCGCAGCGCTACTTCAGCTTCGGTTCAACAACGGCGACTTACTGATGCTGTGCGCCGTCCTCTGCTGGGCCTGCTATTCCATTCTGCTACGGCACCTCGGCAAACGATACAGCGGACTAGCAATGAGCTACTATGGCGCACTGTTTGGCGTCGCCCAGCTTTCTCTTTTAGTCCTCCCAGAGCTGAAAGCTACTGGTTTACCTGCGCTGTCTCTTCCTTCTGTTCTGGGCGTAATTTACATGGGCATTGGCGCATCTGGTATCGGCTATTTGCTGTTTACCATCAGTACCCAACGCATCGGCCCAACCAAATCGACAAGCATCGTCTACAGCGGCGTGCCCGTCTGGGTAGCGCTGCTGGCCTGGATATTCTTCGCCGAACCGGTTACGCCCTGGATGATAGTGAGTATGATGCTAATCTTGCTGGGGTTGAGAACTGTTTTGCAGCCTAGTCAAGTTGGGTAGTTCAGGATGAAGTGAACGTTTCTCAAGTTTTCACAATTAGTAAGCGTGACTTGATAGAACGCATCTCCTCCTTACCATCCTCGTTTCAAGAGAGAGTGGATGATGGACTGCGAACTGTTTTATACCTGTAAAGAGCCAGCTAATTGGAGAGCCTGCTAACTAGAGAGCCAGCAGGCAAGAGGAAAGATCAGGTACTCGACAAAGAAGAGTTTCCAAATGAACTGGTAGAAGGCTGGATAGGAGATGTCTTTTCTAATGGGAGTAGGATCGAGATCCACTCGGCGGCTGAGCCACCAAAAAGAGAAAATGCCAACACTTTGAGCAACGATCAAAAAGAGAGCGTTAACGCCAGTCAGGAAAGGCGCGGATATGATTAAGCCGCCGTAGCAAACAGTGAGGACCCAACGAGCGAGATTGAAAACTTTTTTCTGGCCTAGCTGTAGGGTGTAAGTGGAGATATTAAACTGGCGATCGCCTTCGAGATCTGGAATGTCTTTGAAAATTGCGATCGCAAAGCTAAACACCAACACAAACAAAGTCAGCGCCCAGACCCGAGCCGGTACCGCCGCGCCTAGTCCTAACTGCGTTGCAAAGTACAGATACAGGCCCAGATTCACAATAGCGCCACGGACTAACAAAATGCACAGAGAGGCCCAGAAAGGATAGCGCTTTAGCCGGATAGGAGGCAGGGAGTAGGCGGTGCCAATTACGATGCTGAGGCCAACCGTCAGCATGAGATAAACGTTTTGAGAAATCAGAGCAAGGGCGATCGCACCCGCACCCATCAACCACACCAGTCTCTGCGCATGCCACTTGGTAAACTCACCAGAAGCCACCGGCAGATGCGGTTTGTTGATCCGATCGATGGCGATATCTTCTACTTGATTGAGTCCTACGATGTAGACATTGCCGCACAAGCAAGCAATCCACGCGATCAACCAACTGCCAAGAACAGGTCCTGTTGGAAGAGAGGTAGGAGATGCTGCGATCGCAATCAACAACAGCGCCAGCGTGCTCAAGCTGGTGCCAATGACAGTATGAGGACGAGAGAATTGCCAAAAAGCCTGTAGCCATGCCACCGGATTTTTCAAGGGATGTAGCGGTTCCTTCAAACCGGGAGAAGGGGCAGACACAGGAGAATTAGTCATGTTTGATAAAAATTTGTGAGTATCTAGATTGTCAAAGCTCTATGTGCCGTATGCCATCAAAGCTGTGACACATACTATAAATTCCAAGGCCGCGCGGACCCTAGCAATTCACCGAAAAACTTTTACTCTCTAATGCGATGACTCTGGCTAATTTGCCAGCTCAGCACAATCACTGGCAGCAGCCCAACGATCAAGATAGTCAGCGCTGGGGCGGCGGCTTCAGCTAGTCGCTCATCAGCCGCATATTGATATACCCGCACTGCCAGCGTGTCAAAATTAAAGGGGCGCATGACCAGCGTGGCAGGCAGCTCTTTCATCACATCGACAAAAACAAGCATGACTGCGGTCAATAAGCTACTGGTCATCAGCGGCGTATGAATTTTGATCAATGTCTTCGTCGGCGAATAGCCCAGACTGCGAGCAGCATTGTCTAGATTGGGTCGAATTTTGTCCAATCCCGATTCAACCGAGCCGAGGGCAACGGCTAGAAAACGCACGAGATAGGCGAATATCAGCGCTGTAATGGTGCCGCTGATTAGCAGACCGGGTGAGCTGTTGAATACTGATTTCGACCAGGCGGCGATCGTCCGGTCCAGCGCGGTCACCGGGATTAAAATACCTACCGCAATTACCGCCCCTGGAATTCCATAGCCCATCGCCGACAGCCTGACGCCTAGACGGATAGGACCGCTGCCGCTCAGCCTTTGACCATAGGCCAGCACGAGAGAGAGAATCAGCGCGATCGCAGCCGTGATACCCGCCAAAATCAAACTGTTCGTCGCCAGCTCACCAAAGCGACTGCCCAGTGACCTTTCCCAGTCTTTTTGGACCATCAGCGCCAGCAAGCCACCCGGAATCAGCAGCCCTAGCCCAATCGGCAACAGACAGGCCAAAAAAGCCAGCACTTGACGCCCGCCCGTCAGCCGATAAACCGTCGGCACCTGCATACTGTTGTTCGCCTGATAGTATTTTGCCTGTCTGCGAGACCATCTTTCTAACAAAATTAAGGCCAGCACAAACAGCATCAGCATTGCCGAAAGCTGCGCAGCCGCGACGCGCTCTCCCATGCCAAACCACGTCCGATAGATACCGGTGGTAAAGGTGGCGACGCTGAAATATTGCACCGTACCAAAGTCATTGAGCGTTTCCATCAGCGCCAGCGAAAGCCCGGCGATGATGGCAGGCCGAGCCAGCGGAATCGCGACTTTGACAAAGCTACGCCAGGGGTTGCATCCTAGCGAACGGCTAGCTTCTAGAGTGCAGACAGATTGCTCCAAAAAGGCAACGCGGGCGAGCATATAGACATAGGGGTAGAGAGTGAGGGTAAACATGGCGATCGCACCCCACACAGAGCGCACATTGGGGAACCAATAGTCGCTCGCCTGCTGCCAGCCAAACAGCGATCGCAAGCCCGTTTGAACCGGACCGTAGTACTCTAGCCAATCAGTATAGGTGTAGGCCAACAGGTAAGCAGGGGCGGCCAAAGGCAACAGCAGCGCCCATTCAAACAGCCGCACACCGACAAACTGGCACATCGTTACCAACCACGCCGTACCGACCCCGATGATTAGAACGCCGATTGCGACCCCAATCATCAAGATCAAGGAATTCGTGACGTATTTAGTCAGGACGGTCTGCGCCAAATGAGCCCAGACATCGCCTGCATCAGCAAAGACGCTACCGAGGACGACAAGTACCGGTAGAAAAACCAGGACAGCGGTCATCCAGGTTGCGATCGCCCACCCGCTCGGTCGTGGGAAAAGATAGGGAAAGGAAAGAGAGGAACGCAGCCGCATATACCAGCGAGTAGAAAATAAAGTCTGATACACCTAGTCTAAGATACTGATCGAACTGTCATACAGATAACAACTGCCGCACCTAGGTCACTTCTCAATAAGCCAGCACTATTGCAAACAAGGAAAGAGTCCGCTATCATTCTCATTAACAAAACGCTATTGATAGAAAACAAGGGAAAAAGTCATGGTCGTCTATACGCCATCTGCCTTAAAAGCTGAGCTCCACGAACGCGGTTGGCGCATGACTCCTCAACGCGAAACTATTCTTAAAACGTTTCAAAACACGCCTGAAGGTCGTCACCTTAGCGCCGAAGACCTTTGCGAACTGCTAAGAGAAGGAGGCGAACCTATCGGCTTATCTACTATCTATCGAAACCTGAAGCTGATGTCTCGAATGGGTATTTTGCGAGAGTTGGAGCTTGCGGAAGGCCAAAAACGGTACGAAATTAATCGCCCTGCCCCCCATCATCATCATCATTTAATTTGCGTTCGCTGTAATAAGACCATCGAATTTAAAAACGACTCCGTCTTGAAAGCAGGCGCTAAGACAGCAGAAAAGGCGGGCTATCAGCTCTTGGACTGCCAGCTTTCTGTGCATGCAGTTTGTCCTGCCTGCCAGCGTTCGATTCTACCGCGCTAAAGTCGGGCACTAAGATTCGGGTACTACAAGATGCCAGCGACGATTTTCTTGGCTGTTTTTGGCGTCACTTTTCGATATCTCTCTTTAGTTGATTTCTTGTTCTTGCTATCTGCTGGCAAAACAACGACAGTCGGGCCGGTTTTGCAGCATTTTAGACAGCCAGTCGCTTTCAGAGTGATTTGATCGGAAGCCTTTGCTTTCGTGATCGCATCTTCCATTGCCTCGCTCACTTTCTGAGCGCCCTTCTTACGGCAGCTAGACTTCTGGCAAATTAATATTCTGGCAGGCTTGGCCTTCGTCGAAGCGTCCGATTCTGGCTGTGAGGATTGCGATCGCGCCTCTGATTTTTCTTTAATCTCAGCCACCGCCTGAAGTGAGACTTTCTCTATACTATCGGCCTTCCACCTGATTTTTCCGGTTTCCTTATCCGGCTTGCCTTTTCCTTCGACCTTGACCCAGTCTCGAGCATCAATGGAATCAGACGCTGCCTTCCGAATATCTTTGTCTAGCTTGATCTGATAGCTTTGCATTGCACCAACTGGCGCGCCTTTCTCGGCGGCGACCACCTGTACAAAAGCAGAGTGATAAGGGGACTTTTTCCCTGGAACAAAAGCTAGGAACTGTCCTACCCAAGAGAAACGAGTTTTTTTGGAAGCGGCCATACTCTCTATAGAAAACAACAGGCTGACTATTAGTCAAGACACTAATATTATCAGCTAATTGTTTCTACAGCTTCTGTAGATAGAGGTGTCTTCTCATCTTCTACGCTGCAACGATTGATCTTGCAGGGATTGAACACTGTTGAAAATTATCGGGAGCGAACCGATGCCAATCATTGCAGCAATGCACAGACTCACAACCTGATCAACCCAGCTCCAGTGAAACGCCCAAATCAGCACAGCAGAGACAATGACGCCCGCTGAGCTGACTGTATCTGCGAGAACATGCAGAAACGCGCCGCGAACGTTGAGATCATGCTGAGAGCAATCGTGCAAAGCAGAGGCGGCGATCGCGTTGATACCCAAACCCACAATAGCCGTCACTAAAACAACCTCGCTGGCAACGGCGGGATGCTCCCCTTGAAACCGATTTACCGCTTCCCACGCCACCCATACCGCCAGTACTAACAGACCCAGGCCATTGGCAAGTGCCGCCGCAACTTCCGCCGTTTGTGCGCCCCAGACCTGCTTTCGCCGAGTTGCTAAGTGCGCCAGCCACGCAGCACCGATTGCCAGGCTCAATGCCAAACAGTCAGACAGCATATGCCCTGCGTCTGTGACTAGTGTGAGACTATTGCTCCACCACCCTGCCGTCCATTCAAAGATCGAGAACCCTCCTGACAAGAGCAGTCCGAGGCTTAGCGTGTGGATCTTTTGCTGGGCTACTGATACTGGCTCAGGTAGCTTGCCTTGCAACAAATTACTATCTGAGCAGTGACAGGCCCCCTTTGAACCAATTACAAAGTTCCGTAGAGCGCTGGCCTTGTCCCTAATTAGCTTGCTCATTTGCCCAACATTCAACACCACAGCCAGAGTCCAGCGCCAGTAACATTTGATCGATAATCTGAGCATCCAAGCTGTTGCGACCTAGATGAGCATGTTCTATGGTCTCAATCTCTGCTTGGTAGAGATCGCGCGCCCTCTGAAGAGAGTGCTTGGCTTCTGAGATATTGTTCAATCGGGCGTAGGTTAGACCGAGGTTTAAATGGGCATCTGCATAATTGGGATCAAGGGCCAAGGCTGCTTCAAGCGCGTCAATTTTAGCTTGAGGCTGACCGGCTCTGCCCAGTGCAATCCCAAGGTCGTAAAAGTATAGAGGCTTCGGTGATAAGGAAACTGCCTGCTGAAGCCTCTGAATGCCTTCATCTACGTTGCCTAGCGTGACTAGCATACTTCCCAGTTCGTAAGCAGAAGGGGCATGGGATGAATCGACTGATACGGCTGCTCGGTAGTGGGCGATCGCAGAGCGGATCTCGCCTAGCTGAAATTCTGCGCGACCTAGTTCGTAAAGCACAGGTACAGAAACGGGGTCGATTGCCGCCACCTGTTCTAGCTCATGCAAGGCCGCAACCAGATTGCCCGACTGGCGAAGCTGCATAGCATGGCCAAAGCTCACTTCAACAGAAGGCTGCTGAACCTCAGCTGACCTATCCGCAATGGGCGTTTTCGCAACCAGCGCATCAACGATTGGAACAGATACCTGAGAAGAGAACAGCCAGATAGTCAGACCGAGAAACAGGGCAGCTAGCGCAATACCAAGCTGCCAAAGGCCCGATCTAAGATCAGGTAGACGCATTGACGGCCACGAAACTGAAAAAGACGAAGATGGCGTCTTCATTTGAATTCTCCTAAGAAAACAGGCTGATCGAAAGTGCGAAATGAACAAACCTTAGTAAAGGTAGGGAGGAACTTCAGACTGGACTGGCCCAGCTAGCTCAGAAATCGGAACGTAGCTGCCAAAGATAGATTTGGGAACCAGCGCATGAACGCCTCTATTGATATCCACAACTTGAGTGATGCTTAAATCCATCGCCAGGCTAGCGAGAGAATAAGCTTCCAATCGCGAAAGTCCGGTTGATTTTGTCAGCACGTCTAGCATGTCACGGGTCGCTATCTTCATAGCGGTGTCCACATCTGGATCAAAGCCCATCGTCATAAAGTGAGTAGGCGTTTCAGCAATAGGCCGAATTAAACCCATGTCTTTATGCACTATGAACTGAACAGTCGTGCTTCTCATAGCCGTTTCAGAAGCCGTCAGGCCAACTTCACCATTCGCCTGATTCACGTGACCATCGCCCGTAGAGAACAAAGCCCCCTGATTGAAAACAGGAACAAATAAAGAAGATCCCGCGATTAGCTCCTTGTTGTCCATATTGCCGCCCCAAAGATCGGGCGGAACGCTAGAGAGGCGCGTGAGTCCTTCATATTCATCGATTCGCTCTGGCCTAGCAAGCCATGCTCCACCTGCTTCTGGGTTTCCTGGAGAAAACTCTTTTGGTGGCGCAACTCCCATGATTCCCATGAAGGGAGTGACTGGCAAAACAACGTTATCTGCGAACTTGGTCGTTTGACTAGCTAAATCGACGTACAGGTGGCTAATTGTTCCTTGAGGGAATTCATCTGGCAATAGTCCTAAATTTCTCTCGCCTGGAAATACGATTTGGCCAGCATAGATAGCCGGAATAACCTCCTTGACTTTGATCTCTAGCACATCCCCTGGCTCAGCATCTTCTATGTAGACAGGACCAGTCAAAGAATGCGGACCAATAAGATTCCGTTCTTTGGCGAGCGCATCGGCAGAAGCAACAAGCTGTTCTATGGATAGTCCTGGCCTCGCTTCTTCACCAATGTTTGGGAAAGTAGAGAAAGTCACCGTGTCTCCTGAGTTGACTCGTAAGACAGGCGGAAGATCAGGACTAAAAAAGCCGAGGTGCGTTGTTTCTGGCGTGGCCAATAGCACATAGGATTTTCCCCCATCGGGATCGGGCACTGGCCCCTGTGCGATCGCTCGCGCACTCCAAATTCCAACACATACTGCAACGCCTAAACAAACAGGCAACAGTTTCTTCCAAATCCACCTTTGCAGAAACATATCTATCATACGAATCACCCTTACGAGACTAGCGTAGAGAAAAGCATCCGAACATTTCTATCTTCACCCATGCCAAGAAGCGAACAACAGCAATGGGGTTTATACATCAAGACTCGTGAATAGAACTTCTGTGAGAGCATACAGATGAGAGCGCACAGATCTGCTGTAGGACGACGAAGATTGACTAATTAAGTCTCTTCTAACCAGTAGAATTGTTCAGGTCACTCCAATCAACATAGAGAACAAATCAAGTAAGTTCTGTATCTGTATTGACTAAACAGAAAGTGAAATGCACGGAAAAGAATTTAGTGACCTCAGCCATCATACAGGTGAGAAGAGTGAATAGGTGAGAAGAGTGAAATAATCTCGAATCTTTTGTTTGTCAGAGAAAGCAGACTAAATGCTCTCCTCTGTAGTTTCTGCTACATATTGATGTATAAAAAGCTAGTTCACTATTGCGTATCAGTACAGGCAACAAAGTGAGGATGCATTTCGATGACAGAGATGAAAGTATGGTTCAGAGCGCTGATCGGAAGACTCCAAAAGAGTTTCGTGTGGCTTCAAGGAAAGCTTTCTACAGGTAAGTTTGTGCGATCGCCCCTTGCCCTCGCTCTAACAACGATGCTTTCTCTTTGGGCTATCAACGGTTCGCTTAAATCGTTTGCTTGGCTATCTAGCGCGACCGATGTCTCACAGGCAACGCCTACTGCCTATACGGTGAAATCCTCGCCCGACCACGTGATTTGGGGCGAACTCTTCAAGCCAGACAGCGCGCCAATTCTGTCAGTTCAGTCGGGCGATCGCATCACCGTAGAAACAATCTCTCACGAAGGGATTCTAGCGGATCAAGGCGATACAGTTGACTTCCTAACCAGTCGAGGCATTAAACGAGAAAACATCTTGCCCGACCAGCTCATCGTCAAAGCCAACGTAGAAAAAACGGGTCCGGGGCCTCACGTTATCACAGGTCCTATTTATGTGGAAGATGCAGAACCTGGCGATGTACTAGAGATAAAAACTATTGATATTGCCTACCGAGTGCCCTACGGCGTCATCTCCAATCGTCATGGCAAAGGCTCTTTACCAGGAGAGTTTCCCGTAGATGGGGCAGATATCTACACCAAGGTTATTCCTATCGATATGGACAAAGATATAGGCGTCTTTCGTCCTAGCAACGGACAGCCTGATATCGGCATTCCTCTAAAGCCCTTCATGGGAATCATGGGTGTTGTTCCCGCTGATGTAGAAGAGACTGTAAACTCTGTTCCACCGGGCGTCTATGGCGGCAATATTGACATTAAGCTGCTGGGCGTCGGCAGCAGTCTCTATCTACCGGTCCAGGTGCCAGGAGCGCTGTTTTATTCTGGCGATCCGCACTGCGCTCAGGGAAATGGAGAGGTCGCGCTGACCGCGATTGAATGTTCACTAACGCCTACCTTTGAACTGGTGCTGCACAAAGGAATGATGCTTGAACAGCCGATGGGCGAGACTGACGACGCCTGGATCTCTGTTGGATTGGATGAAGATCTCGACGAAGCGATGAAAGAGTCGGTGAGAGAATCTCTGCGAATTGTCAACGAGGAATATGAGCTAACGGAGCAAGATGCGCTCTTGTTAGGCAGTGCCGCTATTGACTTTGAAGTCTCACAGGTGGTTGATATTGTCAAAGGTGTCCACGGCGTCATCTCCAAGCAGCTGTTTGAACCTATGCCATAGAGCGCGTGCCATAGAGCGCGACTCGCGTGGAATTACACCGAGCGTAAAAACTAGAGCTCAGCAGCGACTTCGTAAATTGCAGAGGTGATTGCGCTGAGCTCTGTTGGTTGAATGATGTACGGCGGCATAGTGTACAGCAACCGACCAAAAGGCCGTAGCCAAACGCCTTTATTGACAAACTGGGGTTGGACAATAGACATATTTACTGGATTGTAGAGTTCGACAGCTGCGATCGCACCCAACACCCGCACATCCTTCACCGCCGCTAACGCTCGACAAGGCTCCAACTCTATTCTCAGCTGCGCCTCAATCTCTCTAACCTTCGTCTGCCAGTCGTAACTTTCCAACAGCTCCAAGTTTGCCAGCGCCACAGCACAAGCCAACGGATTACCCATGAAAGTTGGTCCATGCATAAATACGCCAGCTTCGCCAGCAGCAAAGGTTTCACTGATATGACTAGTCGTCAGCGTCGCTGCTAACGACATAAAGCCGCCTGAAAGCGCCTTGCCGACACACATGATGTCTGGACAAATCTCTGCATACTCACAAGCGAACAGCTTTCCGGAGCGGCCAAATCCTGTTGCGATTTCATCTAGAATCAATAGAACATCGTGCTGCTTGCATAGCTCACTGGCTCTGCGTACGTACTCAGGATGATAGAAACGAACGCCGCCTGCGTTTTGTACGACGGGCTCAAAAATGGCGGCGGCGATGCGATCGCTATTCTCTTCTAAAATCGCCGCAAAGCTGGAAATATCCTCTTCTCTCCAGTCTTCGTCAAATCGAACCTGTGGCGCGTCGGCAAAATATTGTTGCGTCAGCATACTGCGAAACAGATGATGCATTCCGTTGACCGGATCACAGGCCGACATTGCCGCAAACGTATCGCCGTGATAGCCATTGCGGATAGTGAGAAACCGATTTTTATCCGCTTCGCCGCGATTGTGCCAGTATTGCACGGCCATTTTCATAGCCACTTCAACAGCGACAGAGCCGGAATCGCTGAAGAAAACATGCTGCAAATCAGCGGGCGTCATATCAATCAGCTTTTTCGCTAAATTGACCGCTGGGCGGTGTGTGAGTCCGCCAAACATCACGTGAGACATGCCTTCGATCTGAGCATGGGCGGCTGCGTTGAGCTGAGGGTGGTTGTAGCCGTGAATGCAGGTCCACCAGGAAGAAATGCCGTCAATTAGCGATCGCCCATCTTCTAACTCGATCCGTACGCCTTTTGCTGAACGCACTGGAAAGACAGGCAGTGGATTCGGCATCGCTGCGTACGGATGCCACACATGTTGCCGATCCAAGTCTATAAGCTGCTGTAACGAATCCATCAAACAACTGAAAAAGAGAGCACTCTATTTAACCGTCTTTTCGATCAGGTGTCTTGTGAAGGCTGCATAGGTACCTCGTGCAAACGCCTGCGAAACTTCTGTGGCAAAATTCCATACTTTGGCCCGAATAGCATTGCCACCACAAAAAATGTCGTCATCAGCACTACAATGCAGCCACCAGTTGAGGCATCTAGGTGGTAGCTGATATATGTTCCTAAAAAACAAGAAAGAACACTGGTCGCAACAGAAATCAGCAGCATTCGATCGAAGCGATCGCTCAGCAGATAAGCCGTAGCGCCCGGCGTGACTAACATCGCCACTACTAGCACAATGCCTGCTGTTTGCAGCGCCGTTACAATCGTTAGAGCCAGCACTGACAGCAGCGTATAATACATCATCTGAGTGTTCAGCCCGATTGCCTTTGCATGGTTTGGATCAAAGCAAAAAAGCAATAGATCCTTGCGTCGAAACAAGATAATCGCCAACGTCAAGAAACCAGCAATCAGCGTCTGGATAATGTCTTGTTGAGAGATGCCTAGCACATTGCCAAAAAGGATATGGAAAAGGTCAATATTGCTAGGAATTTTAGTTGCTAGCACTAACCCGAATGCAAAAAATCCCGTAAAAATTACGCCAATAACAGCGTCTTCTTTCAGCCTGGTTTGAGACTTTACGTAGCCAATCGCTACCGTCGCGCCAAACCCAAAAACAAATGCGCCTAGCGAAAACGGCAGTCCTAACGCATAGGCCACGACTACGCCAGGAACAACCGCATGAGAGACTGCATCTCCCATCAGCGACCACCCCTTTAGAGTGATATAGCAAGAGAGCACCGCACAGACGGTACCAACGAAAGAGCTCACCCACAGCGCCCGGATCATAAATCCTAGCTGAAAAGGTTCAATCAGCCAGTTGCCAATAGCTTCAGGCGAAACTGCCAGCAAGGCATTCACGAGTCCAAACTCCTGGGTTCAGCGTTGGCCGCTCGAATGACTGAGTGACCAGGCTGACTGGGCAATTGACTAGATGATTGATCGGGTAAGTAACTGAGCGATTGACTAGGGTCTTGATTGTGGAGGGTTGGCTCTGGTGAATTGGCTCTCAGGCTGCTGAGTGGCAGGCCACCAAAGGTCATGGCGAGATTTTCTTCGGTGAAGGTCTCAGCGGTGGTACCTGCGGCGAGGATAGTTTGATTGAGGAGGATGACGCGATCGCAAAACGTAGAAATAGCAGACAAGTCGTGCGTAGACACCAAAATCGTATGGCCCTCATCACGTAGCTGCATCAGCAAAGTGATAATGCGCTTCTCCGTCTTCACATCTACACCCGTAAACGGTTCATCTAGCAAAATCACCTTTCCCTCCTGTGCCAAAGCCCTTGCGAGAAAAGCCCGCTTCTTCTGCCCGCCCGACAGTTCTCCAATCTGGCGGTCTTGAAACGCACTCATTCCCACCCGTGCCAAGCTTTCTTTGACAATTCGACGGTCCTTGCGACCAGGAATACGAAACATATTCATATAGCCATAGCGACCCATCATCACCACGTCAAACACGCTGATCGGAAAATTCCAATCCACTTCATCCGCCTGTGGTACATAGGCAATTAGCTGTTGCTTTTGAGCCTTATCTATCGACATATCGTCAATAGACACACGGCCTTGGCTAGGCGACAAAAAACCCATAATGGACTTAAAGAGCGTAGACTTACCGCCACCGTTGGGGCCGACCAATCCTGTAATAGTTCCAGGCTCTACATAGCAGCTAGCGTTATACAGTGCTAGCCTTGCGTTGCTGTAGGTGACGCTGATATTGTCTACAGCAATGCCGTAGGTATCAGACTGCTGAGTGTGAGTAGTCAGGTAAGGCATAGGTTAGAACAACAAGAGACAACAAGAGACAGCAAAAGACGGAGAAAGACCAAGCAAAATAATAAACAGTTTTTAAAGAAAGTAGCCTCAATCAAAAGAAGCAAGCAGCAGTCTAAGGTGCTCTTTCTAAGAGTCCATCCGCGATCAGCTGAGCATCATATTTCAACAAGTCCAAAAATGTGGGGACAGGGCCGTCTTTATTAGAAAGAGAGTCCACATACAGGTCGCCGCCGAAGCTGGCATTAGCAGCCTTAGCCACTTCCTTCTGAGATTCGCTACTCACGGTGCTTTCGCAAAAGACGGTTGATACGTTGTTCGCTGCTACTTCATCGATGACTTGTTTCACCTGCTTTGGCGTAGACTGTTGTTCCGCATTGATAGGCCACATATAAATCTCTTCTAGGCTATAGTCCCGTGCTAGATAAGAGAAGGCACCTTCACAAGTCACTAGATATCGCTGGCTTGAGGGAACCAAGCTGAGGCTACTTTCTAACGTGGTATCAATTGCACTGAGCTGCTGACTGTAGACCTCGGCATTAGCGCTGTAGATATCGGCGTTGTCTGGGTCGAGTTCCGCAAATGCCTTTCGGATGTTTTCTACATAGATCAGTGCATTTTTAGGAGACATCCATGCGTGTGGATTGGGTTTGTCAGAGTAGGGACCCTCGGCGATGGGGATAGGCGTGATGCCCTCGGTGAGAATAGCTGTAGGCACATCTTCGAGGTTGCCAAGAAATTGGTCAAACCACCGCTCCAAGTTCAGGCCGTTATACAGTACAAGATCCGCCTGCTGCGCTTTGGCAATGTCGCTAGGAACGGGTTCATAGCCGTGAATTTCTGCGCCTACCCGCGTAATAGACTCGACCGTAAGCGCATCGCCAGCGACGTTTTGCGCCATATCTGCCAGGATAGTAAAGGTAGTCAAGACTTTCTTTTTATCGGGAGCTTGCGCGTTTTGAGAGGCCAGATTGCCGCTTTCGCCGACTCTTTGACTGACTTCTTCTGAAACTTCAGACGATACGCAGCTGCTCAGACTAACAGCCATGACAAGCAGTAGGCAGCTAGCGCCGAACGCCATAACATGCCTGTTGCTAAGCTGCCTATTGAGATGACTTTTGGCAGCGACCAGACGGTTCATAAAGACCAGCGCATTTCATAATCGTTTCACTTTTCATAATTGTTTCATAATTAATTCAAAACGACAATGGAGGCTACCCGATGCTGCCCTTGCGAAATGCATTCTTTTTTACTGCCGGGATTGCTTTTCTAGCGCTGGCCAAGGCGAAACATCTTTTAAAGGGCTATACCTCACCGAAACCGTTTGATGTCTCAGAAAGTCAGCGATGTATTGAATATGATTGGCAGGTGATAGACGAGTGGTTGAAGTACTTAACGAAGTACACGAATGATGAAAATGCGTTGCTGAATAAACGGGTGCTAGAGCTAGGACCTGGATCGGATCTGGGTGCCGGACTCATGCTACTAGCCAAAGGATGCACTCAGTACGATGCTTGTGATGTCAATGCACTGGTCAAGGCTGTGCCCGACGAATTCTATACAGAGCTGTTTGACTGGCTGAGCCAAAAAGACGGCCAAAAAAATGGACAGACGGATATTGCTTTCTTGCAGCAGCAGCTTGAGCAGTGGCAGTCAGGTCAGCCGTCACAACTGAATTATGTAGTGCGCGATGATTTTGATCTGGTGGCTGCGTTTGGAGAAGGCACTGTGGATATTGTGTTTAGTCAGGCGGCCTTTGAGCATTTTGATGATGTTGAGATGACGGTGGCTCAGATGAGTAGGGTCTGTAAGCCTGAGGCAACGCTGGTGATTGAAATCGATCTGAAGACGCATTCTAGATGGATTACGCCTAAAGACCCGAACAATATTTATCGATATCCTCAGTTTGTTTATGATGCGTTTTATTTCCGGGGTATTCCTAATAGGATGCGACCGTATCAGTATGTGGGCGTACTGGAACAGTATGGCTGGCAGAACGTTGAGCTGACGCCAATTTCACGCATTGAGGAGGAGCGCGGCGATCGCAGAAGCCGCTACGCCGGTATGAACCATCAATTTTTGGACCAAAAGAACCAAATGGACTATTTGTCAATCGTGATTTGTGCGCAAAGAAGGAGCGTCTATCAAAGTAAAGACGACGTGGCCACAGACGGCGCAATATAATAAGCCCACTTGTAGCTTCGCGCTGAGGGTGACTTTTCGCTAGGTACCCGGTCGAGGGTGCGTTTTTTACCGTGTCAATTTTTAATTTGTGAAACCTTCTAGCCGCCCCGAACGTAGGAAATCAGCTGTCAAGACAGCGGCCATTTTAGAAGGTGCGAAGCAGGAGTTTTTATCAAATGGCTATGCGGCTACCAGTATGGATCGGGTGGCGGCGGCTGCTGGCGTATCCAAAGCAACGGTCTATAACCATTTTCAGGATAAGGCCAGTCTGTTTTCGGCGCTGGTGCAGCAGATAGCAGAAGAAAAATTTCGCTCGTCCACTTTTGATCTACGCCACGAAAACACGCTGCGCGGCGAACCGAGAAAAGTTCTCACTCATCTGGCTGAAGAGATCTTGGATGAGGCTGCCTGCAACTCTCAATTTTGTGGATTTATGCGGCTCATCATCGGAGAATCAGGTCGATTTCCTGAGCTATCTGAACCCTATATTCAAAATGTAGCCAAACCGGTGCTGGATGAGCTGACACGTTACTTAGCTGCTTGCAGCGAGCTAGAGCTGAGCGATCCGGCGGCTTCGGCGCGAACGTTTATGGGGACGCTGATCTATTTTGTGATGCTGCAAAGGATGCTGGGCGCAGCAGCAACAATGCCAATGGAGCGCGATCGCATCATCACCACGCTAGTAGACTTGATTGCGCCATCTAGCTGACAGGCGGTTTTGGGCAACATTTCAGTAGTGCCAATGACTGCTGCTAAAGGAAATCAACATGATGGGTGTAATGCCGCTCGGAACGCTGTTCGATTTGTCAATAGCGCTAGCCAGCTGCGGTGCCTCTGTGAGTGTCTTTCGACTCGTTCTAAATCGACTTAAATCTCAGCAGATACGGGCATCGGCTGATGAACTAGCCAATGAGTTCGATAGCTTGAAGAGCGCTAGTTTGAACCGGCTATCTCCAGCGATCTTGCGCAAAGCCATAGAACATACGGCGGGTGGACTGATCATCTGTGATGCGCAGCAGCTAGACTTACCGATTGTCTACGCGAGCCCAAGTTTTGAATCGCTTACTGGCTATCTAGCGATGGAGGTCTTAGGCTGTAGCTATCGATTTTTGCAAGGCCAAGAAACAGAGCAGGCAGGCATAGCAACTATCGACCAGGCAGTGGCTGATGGTACCGCCTGCAAGGTGTTGCTACAGATCTATCGCAAGAACGGACCTCCCTTTTGGAGCGAAGTTGCGTTTTCGCCGATTATGGATGCTGACGGCAGGGTGACTCACTACGTCGGTACGCAAATTGACATTTCTCACTATCTCGATACCTTTAGTGCTCTCCAAAAAAGTGAAGCCCGCTATCGGCAGCTGTATGAAGAGACACCCGCAATGCTGCACTCTGTAGATGCAAAGGGCCAGATTGTAGGGACCAGTAACTATTGGCTAGAAAAGCTTGGCTACGAAAAAGGAGATGTCATTGGGCGAGTCTTATTAGACTTCGTTGCAGATAGCTGCAAGCAGGACATTAGTCGAGCAACAACATCACTCACAGGAAACACGCTGGATCGCAATCGCCCTTGCCAATTCATCAAAAAAGATGGCAGTCATCTTGATGTGCTGCTCTCTACCACCCCTGAATGTGACGAAGGAAGCTGTAGCGGCAGTATGCTTGGCGTATTAGTAGACATTACAGAACGCAAGAAAGCCCAGAGTAAGTTAAATCGGAGCAGTGCGCTACTGCGCGCCATCAATGACTTGCCGCCTACGGGCATCTTCGTGATGGACTGTCACACCAATGAAGCGCTCTTTGTAAATTCCGAATTTTATCGCATTTGGCGACTAGAACATTTGCAAGCAGAGGTCAGCAGCGGCACCATTAATGGAGAACAGCTATTGACGGCCTGTCTTAGCAATATAGAGTTTGGTAAGTTTGTTGCAGATTCCACCAAAGAAGATTTTACTCACGGCAACAGAACTATTGAAGACGAAGTCCCTCTATTGGATGGTCGGACGCTTAGACGTATTTATGGGCCTGTACAACAGAACGACTCTACCTTTGCCTATCTATACATGTTTGAAGATATTACTGAGCGCAAACAGGCGGTTCAAGCGCTAGCCCACGCTACCAAGGCAGCGGAGAGCGCCAATCTAGCTAAAAGCGAGTTCCTGGCAAATATGAGTCATGAGCTCCGATCGCCCCTCAACGCCATACTGGGCTTTACACACGTCCTCAAAGAGTCTGATCCCGATCCAGAGCAGGCGGAGAATCTAGATATCATCTATAGCAGCGGTGAACATTTGCTGACTTTGATCAATGACATTTTAGACATTTCTAAAATTGAGGCCGGACGGGTTGAGCTGACTTACAGCGAGTTCGATCTGTACTGTCTGATCGATGAGCTTCAGCAGATGTTCAGCGGCACGGTAGAAAAGAAAGGTCTGCGGGCTTTGGTGGTGCGATCGCCAAACCTACCCCGAGTTATTTTCAGCGATCGCCTCAAGCTCAGACAAATCTTAATCAACTTAATGAGTAATGCTGTCAAATTCACAGCTACTGGCACGGTCACACTATCAATAGAGAGCCAGCCAGAACCCAGTCACCCAGCCCCCGGAAAAACTACGACGCTACTCACCTTCGCAGTCAAAGATACCGGACCTGGTATTGCGGCTGCCGATCGACCTCATCTATTCGAGGCCTTTGTTCAAGCCCAATCCGGGCTAGGCACTCATGATGGCACTGGGCTAGGTCTGGCTATTTCATATGAATACATTCAACTGCTAGGAGGTAATTTGACCGTCGACTCTGAGCTAGGCGTGGGATCTACCTTTTCATTCGATGTGTCTGTCGCCGTTGTCGACAACGCGCTTAGCCTATCGGCTATAGAAGGGAGTACGAAACGAGTGATTGGATTAGCATCCGGTCAGCCCGCCTATAGAATCTTGGTGGTAGACGACGTTATCATCAACCGCAAGCTGCTTTCTCACCTGTTGACGAATGTCGGATTTGAAGTGCGTGAAGCAGAAAATGGCAAAGAGGCGATCGCCCGCTGGGAGTCATGGCGGCCTCACCTAATCTGGATGGATATCCGTATGCCGGTAATGACTGGGGAAGAAGCAACAACGCGCATCAAGACATTAGAAAAAACGTCGAGTTTCGACCCTCATCATCGGACGCGGATTATTGCGCTGACTGCCAACGCCTTTGCAGAGGATAGGGCAGCTGCGATCGCTAGCGGCTGCGATGACTTTGTCAGCAAACCCATCAAAGCCAGCGAAATCTTCGATAAGCTAGCCGAGCATCTAAACGTCCGCTACCAGTATGCCGACAGCGGCACGTCAGCCGGTCAATCGGCTATTCCAGCACTCACACCAGAGCTTTTCGAGAATACCTCTGATGCCTGGCGATACGAGCTGACCCAAGCAATCTTGGACCTAGACGATGACACCATTCTCGATCTACTAGCTCAGCTATCAGACAAACATGAACCTCTAGCACTAGCCGTTCGAGCAAGCGTCAAGAATCTATCCTACAAAAAGCTGTTAGACACGATTGAAAACAGTCGGCTAGCAGGGGCTGGGTCCTAGCGTCTTGCTCCTTGGCACCTTTCTCTGGGCACCTTTCTCTGGGCACCTTTCTCTGGGCATCTTCATCTCTAGCGCCTCGGTCCTACGAAGCGGATAGACCAAGGCTAGGCATACTTGGCGCACTAGTTACCTGGACTAGCACAGACAAGAGCCTGTCTGCATCTTTAATTGGCTTCGTACAGACCAAATCAGCTAGCCCAGAGCTCATCAGGTTCACCTGATCTACCTCTGTAGCATTCGCCGTTAGCAATACAACTGGCAGATGCCAAGTCATCGGATTTAACTTCAATATCCGAGATAAATCAACCCCTGTAACCTCTTTGTCCTGCCAGAAAGTCCCAGGCAGATTCACATCCATCAGGACCAGCTCAATGCTCCCAGCCTCGCAGAGCTTAAAAACATCGGCAGCGTTATGAGTTAGCCTCACTCTATGTTGACCGGATGCTTCCAGTAAACGGACCGTACTGCGACCCAGCAGATAATCATCTTCAACCAACAGAATATTCACAAGCGAACTTCCTCAAAATCTGGCAGCCAGCGTAATCTTCATAATCCAGGCTGCCCATTCTAGATGCATCAATAATCATTGATATTTCCCGTAGGCTCACCGATATGGACACACCTACACTCAGGGAATAGTAAGTCACTAGCTTATTTCCATCACACCTTTCTCAAGCTATGGATATCCATTCGCCAAACGAGCGATCCAAAATACTGGTCGTAGACGATCGCCCTGAAAATTTGCAGCTACTGAGAAAGCTACTCACCGAAGAAGGCTACAACGTACGGCAGTCTCCCGACGGTGCTTTAGCGCTGAGCAATGTTCCTCGTTTCCAGCCCGACTTGATTTTGCTCGATATCGTAATGCCAGAGATGGATGGCTATGCCGTTTGTCAGCAGATCAAGTCAACTGAGCAGGGCGTAGATATCCCAATTATTTTCTTGAGCGCTCTGGATCTAACCTTCGACAAAGTCAAAGCTTTTGAAGTGGGGGCGGCAGACTATATCAATAAACCTTTTCATCCAGCAGAAGTGATCGCACGGGTAAAAAATCAGCTCAAAATTCGCCAGCAGAGCCTACAGATCGATGCGCAGCAGGCGATTATTCAGACTCAAAAGCAGCAGCTAGCAGAGTTAGAGGTGGCTCATCGACGTTTAGAAGAAAGCTATCGTCAGAGCCTTGCACGCGATCGCACCCCCCAGTACTAAAAACGCCCACCCACGTAAGAGCATAGGGCACTACGCCTCAAAAAGAAAAAAGTGATAAGCTCAAAGCGCCTACTATCAAAGGTTTGAGCTTATGCTGCTGCCATCTGTCACTGCTATCAATGCCCTGGTCATCGGCGCAACTCAGGGAATTGGGATGGCTTTTGTTCAGCAATTGCTGGGCGAGGAGCGGATTACGCATTTGTTTGCGAGCTATCGCTCAAAGCAAACCACAGAGGGTCTATTGGCATTGGCCAGTCAGTATCCCGATCGGTTGCACCTTATCCAGATGGACATCACCGATGAGGAGCAGATTGAAAACGGTGTGGCCGCAGTGAAGGCGATTCTCCTACGCAGAGGCTTTGCCAACGCACCCAATCTTCATATCGCGATTAACTGCGTTGGGCTATTGCACAACGATCAGCAGCAGCCCGAAAAAGCGCTCAGACAGCTCAATTCAGAAAACCTGCTGACTTATTTTAAGATCAACAGCATTGGGCCAGCGCTGTTGGCAAAACATCTACTGGATCTGTTGAAGCATACCGAGCCCAGTATCTTTGCCACTATCTCCGCCAAAATTGGCAGCATTGGAGACAATCGAATCGGCGGCTGGTACGGCTATAGAGCCTCTAAAGCAGCGCTGAATATGTTTCTAAAGACGGCTGCTATCGAATACAGTAGGCGCAGTCCAAAGACCGCCATTGTAATGCTGCATCCCGGCACGACAGATACTAGACTCTCGAAACCGTTCCAAAGAGGAGTCCCGCCTGAGAAGCTGTTTTCAACAGAAAAAACAGTCTCTCAACTGCTGAGCGTGCTAGAAAATGTCACAATCAAAGATAGCGGAGAATTTTTTTCTTGGGATGGGAGCCGACTACCCTGGTAACAGCTGACGCATTTTGCGAGACACTCGCTGACGCAGGCTACCTTTCTCGGAGCGATCGTGTTTAATGGCAGGACCAACTAGCGTAGGTATAGTTTCTTCTTTCAAATAGCGATAATAAAGAAAGAGATCGCGATAGGGAAAAAGAACATTTTGCCCGCTGCAAACCTGTTGAAAAAATTTGGAGCTAACACCGATATAGTGTAGATAAGTTAGCTGTTCTTCTCGATCAAACAGAACATGGTCTTTTTCAAAGAAATGGTTTGAGGTGACGCAGCAGCCCGTTCTTTTTTCTGCTGGCAGTTGCCGAGACAGATTGATGGCATCTACGCCAGATTTCATCACCATGTAGTTCAAAATGGACTGGTCAGGACCATTGAAGTATAGGATGTCGGACTCTCCAGATTCTAAATGTGCCAGTAGCTCAGTCAGCATGGTATCTGTGAACAGTCCTTTTTTAGCAGCGTAGAGACCAGCGCAGAAGATTTCGCTTTCTAAGCGACTGGGCCCAAAAACATCCGGCAGGCGTTTTGAGCTCACATCAAACACATGGCTCAAATCCTTGTACTGATAGTCGTAGGTGACAAAGTCGTGATTGCTCAGACGCTCAAACAACAGATCGAATGAGTCCATTACCAGGATATCCGCGTCTAGATAAACAAACTGCTCAAACGGGCCGTCAAAGCAGCAGAACCGGCGATGCATACCCATCCGATTAACGCCTTCGATGCCTCTTTGCGCCCATACGTCGAAAGCAGTGGGATGCGATCGCCAAATCCGCGCCGCAAACTCCTCCCATTTTCGTAAGCTTGCTTCATCATCAAACCACCAAACCTGAGGATATTCCTGAGTCGCCAGCTTCGATCGGCCAATCCTATCGTCATAAGGAACAATGCAGATCGGCATACCAGTTCCGATGTTTCGCTCGATACTATTGATCAAAGCAATTAGCTGATCTAGCACGACATCGTTAGCCAATATATAGAGACCACGAGAAACTTCGGTCTCTGAAACTTCGGTCTCTGAAACCTCGGTCTCTACGATCTTATCCATATTCTCTGTCATAGCTGGGAAAGACTCGCTTCAAAAACGCTACTACCGACCGCTCAAAGGACACAGTCTCTCTAAAAGAGTTCACAGATGACCATCAAAAATTCCTGTCTAGCGCATATTCTCGGAAGCTACAGCAGATAAAAGTAACTCAGTACTGCAATAGATCGTAGCGTTGACGGACAGCAGCAGGAAGGATGGGTGGGAAATTTAAGAGCATACTCGCGATCAAAGGACACAGCATCATGGCTCAGCACCAGCCTACCCAACTCTTCAGTCAACGCCTTAAGCATTTACCTAGCTGCCTCGCCGCATTCATCGTCGCTACTCTACCTATGAGTGCGCTGAGCGCCCGCGCTGTCGAGCAGCCTGCCGAACCCTGCACTTATCGGTGCGGCTCGAACCAGATTCGGTTTGTGCCCGGTCAACCTATCACCATTGAGTTTATTAACCACACCAATGGACTCGTACGGCTAGAGCGCGTGCTAGACGTTTACCTACCTCGACTAATGCCCCAAACAGACTTTGCGATCGAGACGCTAGTCGGTGTGGATGAGGAGATGTCGCTAGTATTCTGGGATGAAAACAACAAGCCCATAAGCGCCGTGCTGCATCGCCCAGATGCAGAAACGCTACAGGTAGAGCTGCTGCCGAGCGGTCATGATAGCGATCGCGCTGTTCACGTCGCCAATGATGGCAGAGTCCTGGTCTACTAAAACAGCCTGCTTTGCGTCCCAATTTGCTAGGGCATCATGACGAGCGCGGCACCACGTTTAAACCATCCGCTATGATTAGAACAGGTGATCTATAGCGCTTTCTTTCCCTACAGACATACTCAAAAGTGTTGTAGAGTGCGAAGCTAGCGCTATATAGTGCTTTTTGCCTCTATCTGCTCTAATTTTTGTGGTCCAACGTGTCAGAACAGACTATTGAAACGGCTCTAGCCGGGGGAGAAGTCGCCCCTGTAGAGCCGTCTCCAGAATCGTCTTCAAAGTCACCGCCAAAGTCACCTCCGAAATCGCCTAGACCGGTTCCAGAGCAGCGTTGGCAAATTTTTCCTGCGCAAAAATCTCAGGCAAACCATATTGCTGAGGCTACCGCACTTTCGCCTTTGCTTGCTCAGGTTTTAATCAACCGGGGAATCTATACACCCGAGCAGGCATGGGAGTTTTTGGACCCTGAAACCATCCAGCTGCCTTCGCCTTTGGACGAGTTTCCAGACCTGGCAAAGAGCCTGGAGCTGCTAGTAGATGCGATCGCCATCAAAGAAAAAATCCTGATTTGCGGTGACTATGACGCTGATGGGATGACTAGCACGGCGCTTTTGATGCGATCGCTCCGATACCTGGGTGCGCAGGTCGACTACGCCATCCCCAGCCGCATGAGCGAAGGCTACGGCATCAATCAACGCATCGTCGAAGACTTTCACGCCATTGGTGGCAGCATCATCTTAACCGTAGACAACGGCATCGCCGCCTATGCTCCTGTTGCCCGTGCCAAAGAACTCGGGCTCACCGTCATCCTCACCGATCACCACGATCTGCCCGAGCAGCTCCCGCCAGCCGACGCCATTCTAAACCCCAAGTTAATCCGCGAAACCTCTCCATACAGAGGCGTAGCAGGGGTTGGCGTTGCCTACATTTTAGCCGTTTGCCTAGCTCAGCGCCTGGACAAAATGCAGGATCTCACAGCAACTCTCCTAGCACTCTTCACACTGGGAACCATTGCCGATCTAGCTCCCCTCACAGGCGTCAACCGACGCTGGGTCAAAAGAGGACTCAAGCTGCTTCCTAAATCATTAATTCCTGGCATACAGGCACTGATCGAAGTCGCCGGACTCAGCGAAGAAACCGCCCTCAGGCCAGAAGCCATCGGCTTTCGATTAGGCCCACGGATCAATGCAGTAGGGCGAATTGCCGATCCCCAAATCATAATCGACTTGCTCACAACCGACGATGTAGGCGTGGCCTTGCAGCGGGCGATGCAGTGCGAAGAAACGAACTTGCTGCGCCGCGAAATGTGCGAGCTGATTGAGAAGCAGGCGGTGGAATGGTGCGAAGCGCAGATAGAAGCGGGTCTGTTGGATCTGAAAAAAGACCGGGTATTAGTCGTGGTCCAACCGGATTGGCATCACGGCGTCATCGGCATTGTCGCCTCCAGGCTCGTTGAGCGCTACGGAGTGCCCGTTTTTATCGGCACCTACGAAGATAAGGATAAGAAAGAGATTCGGGGCTCGGCCCGCAGCATTCCAGAATTCAACGTGTTCGAAGCGCTAAAGTTCTGTGACGATCTGCTAGACAAGTACGGCGGTCACCGAGCAGCAGGCGGATTCTCCTTTCCAGCCAATAAACTCAGACAGCTCAAGTCTCGGCTCAGCAACTTTGCTCGCAGGCATCTACAGCCGGACCACCTGAAGCCGTTGGTGACAGTCGATGCCCATGCGCCCCTAGCAGAAGTGACGCTAGATCTCTATCAGCAAATTGACCAGGTTCATCCCTGCGGCATCAAGAATCCCGATCCAGTATTTTGGAGCGCCAATGTCTCGATCGTCGAGCAAAAAGTAATTGGGAAAACCAGCGCCCACCTGAAGCTGACGGTAGCGCATGCGGCCCATGAGGGTGCCGAGAAAGTCGTGATGAAAGCGATCGCCTGGCGCTGGGGCGAACATCACCCCCTCCCTAGATCCGTAGACATCGCCTACAAACTCCGTCTCAACGAATGGAAAGGCCGTCGCACCGTAGAGCTAGAGCTAGTCGGCGTCCGCCCCGCTCGCCTACTTCCCCAGACAGACGCAGGCATCCGCCCTTGGTCAAAAACTGAGTCAGTCGTTGAATCAGAAAAACCGCAGCTAGAATCAGTCCCACCTAAGACACCAACAGATTTAGGATCAGCAAGGGCCGTCTTAGAACCAGCAGCCGACCGAAAAGTCACCCCATCACTAGAGCCAGAATCCGCGACCCGACCTAGCCCAACTCAGCCCAACCGAACCCTCCCGAACGTCTACAAACAAGCAAAACTATCAACCTCTTCAGCTCGCCTTACCGAAACAATTAAGCCAGACTACTCTGCAAGCAGCGACGAATTAAGCAGCGGCAAATCAAACAGCAACGAACCGGACAACCCTACTCAATCCTCAATAGCAGACACCACTCAACCTATAATCCCGACCCCATCCTCTATCTCGCACCCTCACGCTGCCGAAACCTCCCTTCACGTCGAGTTCTATCACAGCAAACGGCGCTATAAAGGCACCTTAGAAACTGCGAACGGAGAAAGACAGCTCACGATTGAGAACAATGAAGGCCATCTGCTAGTCGTGCAAATGAGCCAGCGTCAGGGATTTTTGTACCTTCCAGAAGCGATGCCTCAGGTGGTAGATATCGCGGAGCTGCGCTACTTCAATTTGATTCGAGCGGGTCTAAGTGCGCTGGAGGTCAAGCAAAAAACGCAGGTGTTAATCAAGCAAGAAGAGCTGTTAGCGCAAAAGGATGGTCAGATTACGACCATGAAGGCTCAGATAGAGCTGTTGGAGGAAAAGATCACGCAGCTCTCTGGCGAACAGCAGGCTCAGCTCGCGGTGCTAAAGTCTCAGATGCAGATTCAAGAGTCTACAATCCAAGGACAAGAGGCTCATATTGAACGGCTTCAGGTGCAGGTTAGCCCTATGCCAATGCCTACCGCAGCCAATCTTAAACAGCAGCTACGCGATGCCATTGGTGACAGCGTCTGGTTTTGCCTACAGCCCGCTAGCCAGCAAGACCTACTAGCCGCTTACAAAAACGATCAGCTGATCGGCACTAGCGGCTCTGATGCCAGTATTGCGGATTACTCTGAAGCAGGAATTCGCCTGAGTTTTGCCGTGGAGCGAGAGGTGGTGAATCCGTTTTTCCATGACCTTTACAGCTTCTTATTAGATGAAGGGGTGACGGAAATAGCGGGTGTGCTACTAGGGCCAGCGCGCAAGTACACGATTGGCATGGTGCCGCCTTTGCTGGCCGAGCAGTGGCGATCTTTTCAATCTGGTCAGCTGTCGTCGCGATCGCGTCCAGACTCAGGGGTCTCTATGGTCAAGGTCAATGGCAGCGGGCAGGTTTCGGGGCGCGATCGCCAGCTGCTTTCTCGGTTTTTGGCACAGTGGGAACATCCTATGTCCACCTGCTTTAGCACGAAAGCCAAGCAAGCTGCCTCCAGTCTCGATCAGATTAGCAAGCTCCGCAATATTGCGGCTCACGGCGAAAGCTTTTTATACCGCTGGCAGTACGAGCTTTTACACCAGTTGATCGCAGGAAAGAACAACAAGGGTGGACTCTTCCGGCAAATCTTTGCCCTGTAAAAATAGTGAAAAATCTGTCTCAGTTCCTCACTTTTACGGTGAAACCTTGTGCCTTTAAATCGTCGCAACTGAAGACAGTCGAAGGCATCATGCTACTGTAAATAGACCTAAGAATCTCTTCGGCCCCAGCTTCACTTATACGCAAACAGCAGCAACTTTTCCGGAATGTTCGTCTCAACTTCAGCGAGCCTGTGGAAAACTTTCAACAAAAACATATAAGTATTTATACGGAACTGTATACGACTTGACAATTTCTCAATCAGCGACTGTCAGGGAATCGTAGCCACCTCACAAAGCATTAGATTTCCTTAAGGCGTCTGAGAATTTTCTATACATTTCGCCCGGTTCAAAAGTTTTCCACAGAGTTTTCCACAGGTCTTTCCTCAAGTAGTTCCACTGTCCATTAGCCTTCTCCAAGCAGCCAATTTCTGCCGCCTTCAAAGCTTGAGGCGTAAGTATGTACTGAATTTCCTCTGTGCTTTTGTCTACTCCTAGGCAGCCTTCTCACTGATCTCTGCGCGATCGCTTTAGCTACGACTCGCTAGCCGAACTTGTCTCACCAAGACTGCGCCGCATAGCAAAACTACCAGATATGGACTATACGCCAGCAACCAAAGGCCAATCTGCAAAAGATTCGTGGTGAAACTCCCGACAGAATGAGCTGCCGACCGCCAAGAATTAGAAAGCTGAAGGGTGAGAGCGGGCTGATCCGGCGTGAGTGCGATCGCGCTCTCCAAATCCAAACTCACCGTCGAATAGCGCACCTGCGTCTGCAAATTCTGCTGCTGAGCTGCCATCTGTTCAATAGTTTGACGAACATTGCTCAGCTCTCTAGACACTTCGAGCACATCAGAAATGTCGCCAGAGCGCTCCATCAGCTTTTGCAATGCCTCCTCTGACTTGCGCTCATTTTTTAATCTGGCCTGCAAATCTACAAGCTGACTAGAAACATCTTCTGTAGTGATTGACCGGTTACGGACCTCGCCTAGCGCTGCAAAAGCATCCAAGGTAGCGTCGAGTCTTTCCTGGGGAACCCGTAATTCAAAGCTGAGATGGCGCTGACGGTCATCATTATCTTGCAAAGACAGCAAATCACCCTGCTGCTGTCGAATAACTTGACGTACCTGGTCGAAGCTGTCTTCTACAGACTCCACGCTCACCGACAGATAGGCCCGCTTGACTAGCTGGGGCCTGCTGGTTTGAGGCCGACTATCTGGCTCGTTCATAGACGCTGCCCCGGCATCAGCTACTACCTTCTGCGCATCGGGTGCCGCTTGGCTTTCTAAGGCTGCGGGTGCTGCCAAATCCGCCTGACTCTCACTAGGCGATTGGGCACAGCTACCTAGGCCAAACGTCACCAAAGCCGAACCGGTCAACAGCAGCATCCAAAAGCGTTTCATAACGGTGCCTATCCGAATCATATAGTCGTAACATCAATAGCTTCTCTTGCTTTTCGGACAAAAGCGAAGCCGTTTCAGGTTTTGAAACCTAGAGTTTGAGAACCCAGGGAGTGCTTTTCCGCACACTTTAATAAATCAGAACAAACTATCTTGAAGCTGTCACTCGTTGCTTTCCTGATTTCCGGATGTACATCATTTGTGTCGAAAGCTTAAGAAAAGTTTATTTCTTAGGTTTGATTCCAATAGTTTGTAGCATCACTTAACCTAACTTCAAATCTTCCGCGTCTTTCAGGATTTTCCATTCTATGGTTGCAACTAACGGCGTCATGATGCAGTTTTTCCACTGGTATGTGGAAGCAGATGGATCTCTATGGAATGAGCTGGCCAAAAAAGCAGAAGCCCTGGCTGATGCGGGGATAACAGCGATGTGGCTGCCGCCTGCCTATAAAGGAGCGGACGGCGATCGCGATGTTGGCTACAGCGTTTACGACCGCTATGACTTAGGCGAATTTGACCAGAAAGGAACAACCCGTACGAAATACGGCACGCGCGCAGAGTACGTCACCGCCATCCACCAGGCTCAGCAAGCAGGATTAGACATCTACGCCGACGTGGTGATCAATCACATGCTCGGAGCCGACAAAGAAGAGGTTTTTAATGCGACGCCTGTCTGCCCTGACGATCGCCATAAACCCATTGGCGACGAGCAACCGATCAAAGCCTGGACGCACTTTACCTTCCCTGGACGCGACGGCAAGTATTCCGACATGGAGTGGCACTGGTGGCACTTCAACGCAACCGACTACAACAGCGACGAACCAGATGCAGATGAAGCCGTCTATCTATTTGAAGGCAAAGTCTTTGATGACCAAGTTGACTTAGAGAAAGGCAGCTTTGACTATTTGATGGGCTGCGATCTCGATGTCAGAAATCCAGAGGTCGCCGAAGAGCTGAAGCGGTGGGGCGAGTGGTATATCGATATCACTGATCTAGATGGTTTTCGATTTGATGCTGTCAAGCATGTGCGAGCTGGGTTCTTTCCGCAGTGGATGAAGCACATGCAGCGCTACAGCGGGCGATCGCTCTTCTCAGTAGGCGAATACTGGTCTGGTCACCTCCAGGCGCTGCACAGATTCATCGATCTCACCGACGGCATGGTGCCACTGTTTGACGCGCCGCTGCACTACAACTTTCACCATGCGAGCTTGAAAGGAAACCACTACGACCTGCGCCGCATCTTTGACAATAGCCTGGTCAAAACCCGCCCCGAGCTAGCCGTTACTCTGGTTGACAACCATGATTCGCAGCCACTACAGTCATTAGAATCTGTCGTCGAACCCTGGTTCAAGCCTTTAGCCTATGCGCTGATTCTGCTGCGAAGAGACGGCTATCCCTGCGTTTTCTATGCCGACTACTACGGCGCTGAATACACGGATACTGGATGGGACGGCAAGCTTTACGACATTGTTCTAATTAGTCACAAAGTGCTGATAGATGTCTTCTTGAAGGCGCGACACACCTACGGCCATGGCCCACAGCAAGATTACTTCAATCATCGGAACGTTGTTGGCTGGACGCGACTAGGTACGGAGAAACATCCGGGCGGCATGGCAGTGGTGATGAGCAATGGCGATCGCGGCTCCAAACACATGCACATCGGCCAGCCTAACCGAACCTACATCGACGCGACCGGACATATTGAAGAGCAGGTCACCACCAACGAAAAAGGCATTGGCAAGTTCCTGTGTCCTCCTGGATCAGTCTCCGTCTGGGTTTCGGCTTAGCCCTGCATGTTGGGTCCAATCTTGCGCTACGTCGTGCCAGTAACGAGCACGTCTAGAAGTTTGTTTAATGACTTCGTCCGGAGCTACCGCATCTGGCCAGATATACAAAGCGTAAAAATCAATCGTGTCCTCGTCCTCTAGTAGAGTATCCACACCACTTGCCTCATCCATATTCCGAGCGCAGTAGCGAATGCGATAGTTGCCCATAGCAATTGGCAGATTGCATACCAAATCGCCATTCCAGTCTTCTATTCTAGGACCGTCCTCATCCGCTTCTGCTCCAACCGTGAACGGCGCTTCTACAATCTCTTCCCAGCTTGCATCAACCGGAGGTCGAGACTCCAAAACCTCGACGGTCAACCCTACATCGCCAGTATGCAGACCCGTTATGAGAAAAACGACACCCGGTACAGCCGTTCCGCACAGCCCATTGACCTGTCCGGTAAAGCAATCGTCTAAATAGAAATCGCATCCTATATATGTGAAGATGTACGCCTGTCCATAATGAACGTACAGCTTTCCGTCAAAAATTTGAGCCATCGTTATGAATTTCTGTTCAATCTTGCGTGCGGCCAAACCTGTTCGAGTAAGTGACGGACAAAGCGCTTCACTGTTCGATACCTATGATGCCACTAAGACTTTGCTTGTCTTAGTATGGCCGCAGCTAGGTGACTTTGACACGCTGGAATACGCCTGGTGGATTGAGCGCGATCGCCCTCGCCTACAAGCAGCCAACATCCAAGTGCGAGCGGTAGCCATCGGCGATCGCCCTGCCGGACAAAAGTTCTGCGACTACACCGGCTTCCCCTCAGAACATCTATACATAGACCCCACTGCCAAACTCCATCAAGAGCTCGACCTATACAAGGGACTATCTGCCTCTCTACCTGGTTTCAACGCACAGCAAAACGGCTATCTAAACCTGCTACTAATGTGCGCTGGCATCGGCAGCCCCGGCACGCTCAAAGAAGTCTTTCGTGGCTACACGGGCGACAAGTCTGCGCCTCAGCTAATCGCCGATGAGGAAGTGATCAAAGCGAAGCCGCTACCTGCTTTGAAAGGAGAAGTCTTCAAAACGGCAGGCGGCAAAGGTTTTCAAAGACCGTTTGAGCTGGCAACCTTGCGGCTGCGAAATATGGGTGAAGTGCTGAGCAACTGGCGGACCTATGTGCCAGATGCGGCGTATTTGACGCAGCGCGGGGCGACTTTTTTAATTGGGACGGAAGGAGAGATTTTGTATGAGTGGCGCGATCCAGGTATTCTCGGATTCGCTGAGAACATGAGCAACCCCCTGTCTTTTCTAGAGAAAGCAAAGGAACTCTAACCCAGTCCGGTCCCCCTTCTCCCGAGTGGAGAAGGGGCTAGGGGATGAGGGCTTCGAGAACCAGGTAAGAGCCAAAAACTCATGGGAACGATAATCCCATGAAATCCGATCTTTCTCTCATCGCAGGCAAATATCGCTGCATACCCGAACCTCTACTGCTACGCGCCAAAGAACTCAGGTAGCAACAAACCCCTACAGAAGAACTCCTTTGGATCTTCTTGAGAGGTCGCCGTTTGCGCAACGCCAAGTTTCGGCGACAGCACAACATCGGCAGGTTCATCGTTGATTTCTACTGTCACGACGCGCGGCTAGTGATAGAGCTAGACGGCAGAATTCACGACAAGCAGAAAGCGCGTGACGCAATGCGCGACGATTGGATGATAGCAAGCGGATTAACGGTCCTGCGGTTTGAGAATGAAGCCGTTCAGGAAAGGTTGGATATCGTGCTGGATAGAATTTGTGAGTGTTTGGATGCTAGAAGGTAGGGTTTGGATAGGTGGCTTAGTATCCTGCGTTGGCCCTCATCCTAAATCTTTCTCCCGAGGGGAGAAGGACTTTGACTCCGATCCCCCTTCTCCCCTCGGGAGCAAGGGGCTAGGGGATGAGGGCTCCAAAACCTACTCCACCTCCACCCGCTTCGTCAAAATCGCCATCACCTCACCCGCTCGCCCCGTCGACATGAGTCGACTCCAATCATTCACCTCCGCATAGCCCAGCTTGTGCAGTAGACGAATGGTGCTTTGCACTGCAGCAGGTGAACCGAGTAGTAAATGCCGCACCTGCTCACGCGGAACAGGCAGCGTGGCCGAAGGAAGCGCTACCGACGAGGTAGCCGAATCTGTAGACGCCGCAGCGCCCTCTGTAGAAGGAATAAACATGAGTGTCTGGTTTCTGAAAGGACAGTTCCCAACAAAACAGTCGGGAAGAAACCAGAACTCAAGTGACCTTAGCAACTCCGCAAAACGTATGCAAATCGGGATGGCTAAGGTACAGTGCCCTTAAGCCACAGACTGCTGATGTCAGCTTGTGAGCCTAGCTGTCGGTGGGTGTTGGTCGCACCTGCCGATAGCGCCTGGGTCAATCGAGTTCTGAGATAGGCGTAATTGGCATCACGGCCTTAGCTAATGAAGATAGGCTGATTCTTTCGCTGAGTCAAGTAGGAACGCTCAGCAAAGGCAATGATATGAAGCGGAATTGATGCCGGGTGCGACTGATAAAGTCCCGTTGATGACTGAACGATTCCCGGCTGCGACTGAACAATTCCCGTTGGTGACTGAATGATTCCCGGCGCGACTGATAAAGTCCCGTTGGTGACTGAGTGATTCCCGACTGATGCGGAAGGTTTCCTGAGCGTGACTGAACGATTTTGGCTAGCGACTGAACGATTTCTGGCTGTAGCGGGTTGAAATTAGGCAGAACTGTCGTTGTTTAGCTCGTCGAATCTTTGAGTGACTTCTTCAACGGTTGAGTTCAAACATTAGGCAACGTCAGTTAGGAGAGATTTGTCTTTAGTAGTTTGATGGAGTCGAGCAAATCCTCGCAAAGCAACCGTTGCATTGTGATTGCCACTGAACTCAACAAAGATTTCTAGCGGCTCTTGATAGTGGTATCGCACCTGCGCATACTCTCTTTGTTCTTAAGACACGGATCGCTTCAACGTATCTACCTTCAGTTGCTCCACCGTCTTTAGGGATTCGCTCAGAAATAGAATACCTAACATGCAAAGCTGAAACCGAGGCCTGAGCGTAGTCGAAGGCCGGATGGAATGGGACTTTATTTAAGGGCACTTCCCTTACCGAAGTCTCGAACCGAAATATGCCCGAACACCATGCATAAAAGTCCGGCGCATACTTACTCACCCTCGTAATCGCATAGTCCGGCAGCACAAACAGCAGCGGGTGCGGCACATCCCGACGATAAGCATCACGAATAAAGTTCAAATCTTGCAACACGGGAGGATACGCACCCACGCCGTCAGTACCAATCGCAGCTTCTAATCCCTGAACAACAACAACTAGCTTTTTATCCGTTTCAACACGCTCTAGCCGCTGTACGATGGCATCCTTTAGCCTTCGCAAGTTCTGTTCTCTCAAAAAGTTATTACCTCCAGACGACTCTCCATATCGCTCAGCGCTTCCTTCAGCGCACTAACCAACAGCGCCTTATTCTGTTCCTGATTCACCTCAACAAACCCGATCGTCAGCCCCTGAGCAAAATCAATAAAAGTCAGCAGCTCTGCAAACTCCGCCTGATTTTGCTCCAAAAACAAGCGAGTCCTGAGCTGAGTCTCCCGCCTCAACTCCAACTCAGATAAAATACTAGCCGCGTCAGACTCAGCCATCTTGCTTCAACAACTTTCAATCGCCTCCGTCTTCCGCACTGACGACAAATCAACGTAGTAACGCTCCAGCCCAGCACCCAAAAGCGGATCGACATCGCACAGCCGAAAAGCGTCCCTCAAAGTTTTGGCGCGAAAGTCTTCCATACGGGATTGTGATAGGGTTTGAGCGATTTGTCTACGCGTCTAGCTGACCTTACTCATACATCAGTTTTAGTCAGGTTGTGCTCAGCGTTGCCTTCAGCTTCCCCTTCGCAATCTACCGCGTACGCACAAGTAAAAGAGATTGGCTAGGTAGCATGAGTTGCCGACCCACCTCGCCCTGCGGGCACTCCTCCCAAGAGGAGATCTACTTCAGGCTGTGAATGTTTAGGCGATCTGACAAACTTAAATGTCACCGCCGAGACAAATCCCCTCCTCGGAGGGGTGGCACGCAGTGACGGGGTGGGCCTCGGCGTCTCACGCCAAACAGGACTAACCCACCAGGTCGTAAAATCCGCACCTATCCAAAGGCAAACCACCGACACGAGCCACACGATATAATTTACAATGTTTAACAGTTGGTACCTATACCAGATGTAATAGCAGCACCATTGAGCTACCTGAGATGCCGATTGTCGGCGTTTTGTCGAAGGTTAGTCATCGCCGCTAGACTGCCTTTAACGCTCAACAAAAGGGTGTGAGGCCCATATCCACCGTACTTGTAAGCACCACTGCCGGATTTAGGGCGTGGTGTGCTTTCAGTTTTTACCACTCAACTAACACAAATCACCATGAAAGATCTGACCAAATACCGCAATATCGGTATCTTTGCCCATGTAGACGCAGGTAAAACAACCACTACTGAAAGAATCTTGAAGCTCACCGGCAAGATCCACAAGATCGGTGAAGTTCATGATGGTGCGGCAACCACAGACTTCATGGACCAAGAGCAAGAGCGCGGCATCACTATTCAGTCTGCGGCCACAACCTGCTTCTGGAACGACCACCAGCTCAACATCATTGACACGCCCGGACACGTAGACTTCACCATCGAAGTGTATCGCTCGCTGAAAGTGCTAGATGGCGGCATCGGCGTATTCTGCGCGTCCGGTGGCGTAGAGCCCCAGTCTGAAACCAACTGGCGCTACGCAAACGACTCCAAAGTAGCTCGCATTATCTATGTCAATAAGCTCGATCGTACCGGCGGCGACTTCTACAGCGTCATCAAGCAGGTCGAAGAAATTCTAGTGGCCAAGCCCCTCGTGATGGTGCTGCCCATCGGTATTGAAGATGACTTTATTGGCGTCGTAGACCTCCTCACCGAAAAGGCATGGATCTGGGACAACTCCGGTGACCCCATGAACTACGAGATCACCGATGTTCCCGAAGACATGATAGAAAAGGTGGCCGAGTACCGCGAGATGCTGATCGAGGGTGCCGTTGAGATGGACGACGATGTGATGGAAGCGTACCTCGAAGGTAACGAGCCCGACATCGACACCATCAAGAAGTGCATTCGCAAGGGCACGCGCGAGCTAGCCTTCTTCCCCACCTACTGCGGATCTTCGTTCAAGAACAAAGGCGTTCAGAACGTACTCAACGCAGTCGTAGACTACCTGCCCAACCCTACCGAAGTTAAGCCTCAGCCCGAGGTCGATCTCGATGGTAATGAGACAGGCGGCGTTGCCAAGGTTACTCCTGATGCACCGCTTCGCGCCCTCGCGTTCAAAATTATGGACGACCGCTACGGCGCGCTCACCTTCATCCGGATTTACTCCGGTACGCTCAGCAAGGGTGACACTGTCCTCAACACCTTCACGGGTAAAACAGATCGCGTAGGCCGACTGGTTTCTATGCACGCTGACTCCCGTGAGGAAATTGACACCGCCCAAGCGGGTGACATTGTGGCTATCGTCGGCATGAAGAACGTACAGACGGGCCACACGCTGTGCGATCCGAAGAACCCAGCCACGCTAGAGCCGATGGTCTTCCCCGACCCGGTTATCTCTATTTCCGTTGCACCTTTGGACAAAGGTGGCTCCGAGAAGATGGGCCTGGCCTTGAGCAAAATGGTTCAAGAAGATCCTTCTTTCTATGTAGAGACCGATCAGGAAAGCGGCGAAGTCATCCTCAAAGGGATGGGCGAGCTACACCTGGATATTAAGGTGGATATTCTCAAGCGTACTCACGGCGTTGCAGTAGAAGTCGGTAAGCCTCAGGTGGCCTATCGCGAGTCCATTACCAAGATCCTCAACGACACCTACGTTCACAAAAAGCAGTCCGGTGGTTCCGGTCAGTTTGCCAAAATTGACTACACCATCGAGCCCGGCGAAACTGGCGTTGGCTTTGAGTTTGAATCCAAGGTGACTGGTGGTAATGTGCCTCGTGAATTCTGGCCTGCGGTCGAGAAAGGCTTTGCTAACAGCATGGAGAAAGGGCCTTTGGCTGGCTATCCGATGGTGGATGTGAAGGTGACGCTCACCGATGGTGGTTTCCACGCGGTTGACTCTAGTGCGATCGCATTCGAAATCGCCGCCAAATCCGCCTACCGCCAGTCCTTCCCCAAAGCTGGCCCGCAGATCCTAGAGCCAATCATGAACGTCGACGTGTTCACACCAGACGACCACATGGGCGATGTCATTGGCGATCTGAACCGTCGTCGCGGCATGATCAAATCTCAAAACTCCAACCCAATGGGCGTTCGCATCAAAGCAGACGTGCCTTTGAGTGAGATGTTTGGCTACATCGGCGATCTGCGCACCATGACCTCTGGTCGCGGTCAGTTCTCCATGGAATTTGGCAACTATTCTCCATGTCCAAAGAACGTCGCCGAAGAAGTCATCAAAGAAGCCAAAGAGCGTCAGGAAGCCGCGAAGAAATAAGCTTCTTCAGAAGTTGTATGACCAGCCATTGAGCTAGACCGAAGCGCATTCCTTGGCTAACGCTGAGGAGTGCGCTTTGCTTTTGAGCATCCTTTAATTCATTATTTATTGAGAAAAAGGCTTATGGAGAAAAAAGCACTCCCCACCGACATCGTTCTCAGCGATACCAAAACCGTGCTGGGTCATCTCCCAATGGACCGCAGCCTGCACCCTGGCACCTTCGTAGATATCGACGGACAGACCTACCAAATCCTCGTCCGTCGCCACCAGTACCAGCTCAGACTAGGCCGCTACTATCTCCACAAAGCCGTTGTCCATGTCAAAGAAACCCTCATTCCAGAAGAACGCACCCTGCTCAACGGGACCTGGGTAATCGGCGATATCTCCTGTACATACAACGCCCGCTCAGAGCTCGTCCGCTGCGCGATTAATCCCGCTGGCCCTTGCGGTGAGTGCATTCACTACACTGCTTTACCGTCTAGCTAAAAGCTTCTTTGGACTCTGACGCGACCCTAGCGCTACGGCATGCCACCGATCGCAGCAGCAAACCTTTCCCCAATTGTCTTGTATCCCTCCGCCGTAAAATGCACGCCCTCCATCGGCAAATCTTGGGTTGCAATCATAGCAGCATTTTGAATTTGCAAACTAGCCTGCTGCTGCTGTACGGCCTCCCAATAGGGCAGTTCTTCTAAGTCCGCTGGTTGACCGAGCTGAGCGTAAACCAGTGGCACGGATGGATTGCCAACATCAGCTCGAAAGCTGTAGGCGAAGGTAGCGAATTTCTCCGCCCAGGCCGCCGGATCTGGATTCAGATTTGGAAATTTTTCCGGAGAAACGGCGTCCGTCTCGCCCTGAAAGAACAGGATACCGCTGACGGTTCCCATCGTCGAAGCTGCTCTGACCCGCTTTAGACAAGAGCCATAGAGCGATTGGTCACTAGGATTTTTTTGCCAGTCAGTAATGGATGAGCCGCTCTTGGCGCAGGGAATTAAGCCGACGATCTGATTGTTGTTTTCCTCAATCAGGGCTTGGGCGAAGGGTAGAGCCGGACCGAACTTGGCATTTTTGTCTATGGAAATTGCATCTACTTGATTGGTGGCATCGTCGACGGGCGAATTCGAAAGCCGCCAGCGATAGTCATTGCCAAAGGTATAGATATTAGCGCTGGTCCTCACATCCTTCGGAATATCGGCAACGCCAACCATATTGGACTGTCCGACAAGGACATAGAGCTTGAGCTTCCCCTGTAGCTGCTCTGGAATAGTCGCTGATGAACTAGCTGAAGTGTTAGCAGTGCGTTGGCGTAGCCTCTCAATTTGAGAATCGCCAATCCGGAAAAATGACTGCAGCAAAATACCTAAACCGGTTCCCACCAGCAGAGCAAGGCCAACAACAAGCAGAGAGCGAGACGTACGTTTCATAGCACTATTTTCGCAGTCACTATACAAAGTCGTAGTGAGTACGCATTAGAGAATAGATGCGCTAGGCTAAAGATCACTAAAACAACTGGTTATCAAAACCAATTGATATCTTCAGACTAACATTGCAGACTATGGCTAATCTTAAAGACCGACGCGACCAAAACGTAGCGGGCGACTTTTACGTCGATAGCAGCTGTATCGATTGTGACACCTGCCGCTGGGTAGCTCCGCAAATCTACAGTCGCGCTGACTCTCAGTCGATCGTCCATCATCAACCAACGACAGAATCGGAGCGAGTCGCCGCGCTAGAAGCGCTACTTGCCTGCCCAACCGCATCGATCGGCACGCAGGACAAACCAACCGATATCCGCTCTGTCCAGCAGAAATTTCCTTTGCCAATAGAAGACAACGTCTTTTACTGTGGTTATCACTCGAAAAAGTCCTTTGGCGCGGCTAGCTATTTCATCCAAAGAACTGAAGGCAGCGTGCTAATTGATTCACCTCGATTCACGCCGCCATTGGTCAAGCGCCTAGAAGAACTCGGCGGCGTGCAGTACATGTATCTAACGCACCGGGATGACGTGGCCGATCATCAAAAATTCCGCGATCATTTTGGTGCTCAGCGCATTTTGCACAGTGACGACATTACTGCTGAGACCAAAGGCGTAGAGATTCAGCTATCGGGAACAGAGCCGGTGGCAATAGACGATGATCTGTTGGTCATTCCACAGCCCGGACACTCCGCTGGTCATACAGTGCTGCTCTACAAGCAGAAATATTTGTTCACGGGCGATCATCTAGCCTGGTCTGCGCGGTTGAACCAGCTTTATGCCTTTCGTGATTTCTGCTGGGACTCTTGGCCAAAGCAGATTGAGTCAATGAAGCAGCTGGCGAAGTACACCAATATTATTCGTTTGAATGGGTGCTACCAGGTCATGGCAGACGGTTTTCGGCAACAAAGGGGGAAGATGCGCGATCACATGAAAACATGCATCAACTGGATGGAATCTGTTGCCTAAAAGCCAGATCGTCAGCTCATCGCGAGAGAGTGAATAGAAAGAGTCTAGTCTTAGAGAAGACCTAGCTTCTTCTTAAGTAAATAGAGATCATGTTCTACTTCTAGACTTCTAAATAGATCTTCTTGCTGAGAAAGAGAGGAAGGGGTTTTCTTTACGAAAACTCTGTGATCGGGGTCTACTTTAACTTTCTTCTTTAGTTCTTCCATCTCGCATTGAGCCTCGTATTGCTTCCAGGACTCTTCATACCAATCGATAAGCGGAGAACCGTGGTCTGGACCGCAGAGACTATCAAGAATAAGTAGCCCTCCAACAATAGGAAAAGCATTCATCATAAACATTCCAACTTTCATACTGCCTAACCCCACCCATGCTGCAGTAGCACTCGTATGGGCTGCGCCGTGAAGAGTCCCAATGGCTGTTCCTGTTTTAGCAACTCCAATGGCACTAGAGGCTGCGTGAATAATGGGATTACTAGCCACAAAACCTATTCCAGCAGTCGTTTGAGCGTTCATGTATACAAAAGTTGATTTGTGTACTTTTTACTATTCGGCGCTTCCTGAAGAGTTTTCTTCTTTTTTCCCTTTCTTGGTTAAATAGAGACAAACCTGTTCTTGTTCTTGCTGTTAACTTCAAGTAAAACGGAACGTACCGTTACCATTCCATAGGCTGGTGAGCTATTAGTACTGGCCGATGCAACCATATTGACGGCATCGGCTGTGGCGATTGTTAATAGTGCTTTACTTTGCTTCCATCCAGTTCTTTCCGGCCTGCGCTTCGACTTTCAGCGGCACGGCAAGGGAAACCGCATTCTCCATCGTCTGCTCAATTTTTGGCTGTAGCTCTTCCCACTCGTCCGGGGGGACTTCAAAGATCAGCTCGTCATGTACCTGCAACAGCATGTTTGCCTGGTAGTCTTTGAGCAATTCGTGCAGGCGAATCATGGCGACTTTGATGATGTCGGCGCTGGAGCCCTGGATCGGAGCGTTGGCGGCGGCTCGCAAGAAACCGGCGTCATAGCCATTGGTTCGCAGGCTGCTGAGGTCGATATCTTTGGGGTCTGTGCCCTTCAGCGCTTGCAGGCTGCGGGTGGTGAAGTTGAAGTAGCGGCGACGACCGGCGATGGTTTTGACATAGCCGAGTGCGATCGCCTCCCGCTGCATCTGCTGCAAATACTCAAACACATTCGGATAGCGCTGGTTAAAGCGATCGATAAATGTCTTGGCATCGAGGCGATGAATGTCCATCTCACGCGCAAACCGAGCCGCACCCATCCCGTAGATAACGCCAAAGTTAATCACCTTGGCAATTCGCCGCTCATCAGAGGTGATCTCTTCTTTGGCCTTGTCAAACAGCAACGTTGCTGTCAGCCGGTGAACGTCCTCATTTTCCCGATAGGTCTTGATCAAAATGGGCTCTTCGCTCAGATGCGCCAGGATGCGTAATTCAATCTGAGAATAATCAGCCGCCACTAGCTGCCAGCCTTCTTTGGGTAAGAAAGCCTGACGGATCTGGCGGCTGAAGGCCGTGCGCGTTGGAATATTTTGCAGATTGGGATTAGAAGAGGACAGTCGGCCTGTGGTGGTGACTGCCTGATTGAAATCGGTATGGACGCGGCCTGTATTCGGCCTAATTAGAGCGGGCAAGGCATCCACGTAGGTAGACTTCAGCTTCGATAGCGTGCGATATTCCACCACGCTATCGACGACTGGGTGATCGCCCTGCAGCTTTTCCAAGGTCGCAGCGTCGGTTGAATAGCCTGTTTTGTTCTTACGCGACTTGCGCTTGTCGAGCCCGAGCTTTTCAAAGAACAGTTCGCTCAGCTGTTTGGGCGAGCCTAAATTAAATTCTTCTCCGGCGGCTTCATAAGCGGCTGTCTCGATACCGGCCAAGTCACCTTCTAGCCGCTTAGAAAACTTGTCTAGATATTCTTTGTCAATCCGAATGCCGGTCGCTTCCATATTAGCTAGGACGGGTTCGACGGGCAGCTCTATGTCTGTGTAGAGCTTATCCAAGTCGGGGAAGTCCTGAAGTTCGGCTTTTAGCAGTGGGACTAGGCGATAGGTGACGTGGACATCGCTGCCGCAGTACTGGGCTACTTTTGCGATCGCAACTTCCCCAATCGTCTTCCCCTTCGGCACCAGCTCCGTATAGCTAACCGTCGTCAGCTCCAGATACCGCAGCGCCATATCCGACAGATTGTGGCTATTCTCAGGGTTCAACACATAGCTTGCCAGCATCGGGTCAAACACCACGCCTGCCAGCGTTACCCCTGCTCGTCGCAGCACCAAGCGGTCATATTTCGCATTCTGAAATACCTTTGGATACTGGCTATCTTCGAGTATTGGCTTCAGCGCCTCTAGCACGGTCTGAGCGCTCAGCTGCTTGCCTACCGCGTGCCCGACTGGAACATAGGCCAAATCCGCTGGTCCCTCACCCCAGCAGCAGCCAATCCCTACTAAGTCAGCTTCTAGCGGATCAATCGAATTTGTCTCTGTGTCCCAAGCAACCGGACTATCTGCGTCAGTTTGCTTTTTCAGCGTTTTGACCAGTTCCTTCAGCTGCGCGTCAGTGGTCACCGTCAGCGGCTGAATGTCAACAGAATCTAGTCCCATGCTGCTGAGCGCGTCCGTCTCTTCGGCGCTGAAAAAGGCCAGATCCGGGTCTTCAAAATCATCTGGGACGAGAACCGCCTTTGGTCTGGGCTGATAGTCAGACTCGCCGCCAAAAGAAGCCTGTAGCTTACTCACGCGGTTGACAAAATGCTGAAGCTCTAACCGCTCTAACGCTGGAATTACATCCTCAGGATTAAACCCTTCTAGCTTGCAAGACTCCAGATCGGTTTCTACTGGCACATCGGTAATAATTGTCGCCAAAGTCTTTGACTGCTTAGCGTCCGCTTCTCCAGTCTCCAGGCGCTTCTTGACCGCTCCTTTGAGCTCATCAATCGAAGCGTAGATATTTTCCAGATTCCCATAGGCATCTAGCAGCTTGATGGCCGTTTTCTTGCCGATCCCCTGCACCCCTGGAATATTATCAGACGAATCGCCACACAGCGCTTTGTAATCAATCACCTGGCACGGCAAGATCGACAGCTTTTCCAGCACTTCCGCCACGCCATACTCTTTGGCTGAGCTTGTCCGACTACCAAAGACAGTGCTTATGTAAATCACTTTGATGTCTTCATCGTCGTCAATCAGCTGAAAGAGATCCTGGTCCCCACTTAAAATCTTGACGCGATAGCCTTTATCCCTGGCACGAGTCGCTAGCGTGCCGATCATGTCATCAGCTTCGTATCCGGGCGTACAAAAAATTGGCAGATGAAAAGCGCCTAGCAGCTCTTTCAGATTCTCGACATCTTCAGTAAATTCTTCTGGCGTTTCTGCGCGTCCTGCTTTGTAGGTGTCTGTTATCTCGTGGCGAAAAGTCGGCTCCGACAGGTCAAAGGTGACTGCCGCATAGTCTGGCTTTTCAGACTCTAGGGTATCCATCAGCGACTTCAAAAAGCCAAAACACACGCTGGTTGGAATACCAGTAGACGTACGCAATCCGCCGTCGCGACTGCGCGCAAACGCATAGTAAGACCGGAAGGCCAGTGAATGGCCATCTACCAGCATCAAAAGGGGCTTATCTGCGGAAGAAGTCAAAACGCTATCGAGAAGAACGACCTACTTATTATCAGTGATCTTCTAGGCATTCGAGTATGCGATCGCCGAATAAAAAAGCGCTTGGGGCTCCCCAAGCGCTTTTAGTCGATTTCTAAACTAATATTCTCTCTTGATATGCTCAAACGAGAGGAAGCTCGACTGCGTACTCCCATACAACAGTGGGGACAAGAAAACTCTGAGATTAGTCACGGCCAGTCGGCCTAATAAAACTAAACGGAAAAACTTGCTGTGCTTCGAGCATTAGTGTATCAAGAATTACCGTTTTTCAGTAATAAATCTTCATCATCTTTGGGGGAATCTGATACTTTTTTGAGATGACGGTTTCTGCTTTTCTCAACCTGATTGGGCCAATCCTTTGCAGGTCGGGCTATTTCGTCTAACTCTTTAGACAGATAGGGAAGTGCGATCGCCCCCAAGTATTATCTGCAATATCAGAAGACGCTGACATGCTTGCTATGAACTGGCAGTCGAGCGGGAAAAAGTACAAAGCACACTCCGATCCAATCTATATTGCCAGTATCTCTGTCAATATAGATAAGGCGTATAAAAAGGCTTCAAAGCTTTGCAGATTACTTTTTTGGGAACTAGTTCAGGAGTGCCAACGCGATCGCGCAACGTCTCCAGTGTCGCTCTGCGCCTACCGCAACGGGCAGAAATCTGGCTATTCGACTGCGGCGAAAGCACCCAGCACCAGTTTCTAAAAAGCGATTTCAAATCGAGCCAAATCCGTCGCATTTTTGTCACTCACATGCACGGCGACCATATCTTTGGCCTACCGGGTCTGTTGGCCAGCTGCGGCATGGCAGGCACCGGGCAGCAGCAAATCGATATCTACGGTCCGCCAGAGCTGGGCAAATATCTAGATGCCTGCCGCCGCTATTCTAAAACCCAATCGTCCTATCCCATCAAAGTCCACATCACCGCACCCGGTACCGTCTACGAAGACGAGGACTACAAAGTTATCTGCCAAAAGCTCAAGCACCGCATTCCTGCCCACGGCTACCGGGTTGAAGAAAAGGATCGAACCGGTCACTTTGATGTCAAACGCGCCGCCACGCTAGGCATTCCGCCTGGGCCTTTGTATGGCAAGCTCAAACGGGGTGAGGTCATCACTCTCGACGACGGTCGCAAAATCAATGGCGCAGACCTCTGCGGTCCCACTATCACTGGCCGAAAATTTGCCTACTGCACCGACACCGTATTTTGCGAAAGCGCCATCGAACTCGCAGACAAAGCAGACGTCTTGGTTCATGAAGCGACCTTCGCTCATCAAGACGCCGAACTGGCCTACCAGCGGATGCATTCTACCTCCACGATGGCCGCCCAAGTCGCCCTAGCCGCCCAGGTAAAGCAGCTAATCATGACTCACTTTAGCCCTCGCTACGCGCCAGGAAACGCCTTAGAGCTAGAAGACTTGCTGACAGAAGCTAGAGCCATCTTTCCAAATACGCTCATGGCTAAAGACTTTTTCACTTATGACATTGATCGGCATACCGAAAAAGTTCAGGAAAAAGTAGCTGTTTAGGTGTTGAGTGCGATCGCTGCGCTGGCGAATAAGCTGCGGCATAAGTTTTAGTCATCGGCAGATTTAGATACCATGCGCTCTCGAATCTGACTGAGCCGGTCTTGGCTATCAATCGGGAGGCGCGGCTGAGGAATTTCTTCGTTAGGCCAATCGCTCAGATCGTTACAAGGACAGGGGAATGGATGGATCAATACTTCTGGCGCGGGGACGATCATATTGCAGCGGGAGCAGCTGGTCATTTCCCACTTCGGTGAGAGCAAATCGGCGATGCTCTCATCGGTTCCTTTTAGGTAGTAGGCCGAATTGTCCTGATTTAGGATCTCTGTCCAGCAGGCTTCAAATTCGGTGCTGAAGCGATCGCCTTGAATAACTGTCTTGGGTTTACAGACGATCTGACCGTCTGCGGTGATTACTGGCTTCCCCAGCTGAAGCCAATGGGCCAAATAATGCTTAACCTGGAGTGGAGAGGCCATAGATTCGCAAACGATGGATGATTGTTTCTGCTGTGCAATTACAAAACAGAGTTTATCTTTGGTTTGAGCGAATTCTCTTTTTCTATTAGAACAATTAAGAATCTGCCTCGCTATTTTTATCTACTATCGGAATGCCTATTTGTTTGAGATTGATGGCGTAGCCGCTAGTTACCAGGTAGACATCTGTAGAGATTTGACCGATGGCACGGCTAAGGCTGCCCAGGCGATCGCGAAACCGTCGACCCAGTTCATAGGCAGGCACTACCCCCCAGCCAGTTTCTTCTGCCACCAAAATCACATCCCCTTCCGTCTGCATTAACGCTTTTATCAGCGCCTGCTGCTGTAGTTCCCAGCTATCGTCGTCGTATTCAATCAAGTTTGCCAGCCAGGTACCCAGTGAGTCTATCAGTAGGCAGTAGTTGGAACCACGCCCTGCGCTGTCCCTTCGCAAAAGCACTGCATCCACCAGTGCAACCGGAACCTCTTCTATTTCCCAGGATTTAGGGCGTCGAACGCGGTGCTTTTCAATCCTCGCCTGCCATTCAAGATCCTCAGAATTTGTCTGTGCCGTTGCGATATAGACGATCTGCCGATCATTCCGCTCAGCACTTTGAGCCGCCAGCTGTTCAGCCCATTCGCTTTTGCCCGAGCGACTAGGACCAGTGATGAGCGTGATAGACATGGCATGAAGACTGAAAATGTTCAGGTGTTACAATTCATAGCCTATGCTAAAGTAGGAGACTGTAGTTATACCCGTTTAAGGGATCGCAATTGGAGGTTTTCGCTTGGAGTCTGTTGAGCCTACGGCTAAAATGCCTGAATCGGATGCCCGATTCATATTGAAAGTACTTTGGTTAGATAAAGATGTTGCCCTGGCAGTAGACCAGGTAGTCGGCAAAGGCACTAGCCCACTAACATCCTATTTCTTCTGGCCCCGCAACGATGCCTGGGAACAGCTGAAAACAGAAATCGAATCCAAATCCTGGATTACCGATGAAGAGAGCGTCGAGCTCTTAAATAAAGCCACTGAGATCATCAACTATTGGCAGGAAGAAGGCAAGACCAAGCCAATGACTGAAGCTCAAAAGAAATTTCCTGAAGTTGCCTTTACCGGTAGCTCATGATTAGTCGTTCGGGTTGCTGAAGTAGCGATCGCAGATACAAAGGAACCCTCTGACAGATTTGCTCGGAGGGTTTCTTGTAGTGTTATTGAAGCAGCTATAGCGAAATGCGTTATGTGTTATGCCTTGTTTGAAAGGGGCTGTAGCTCCTGGTTATGATAAAAGCAAAGTGTCGGAAGCTAGAGTGCTGGAAACTATAGATGTCAAACCCGTCTTATTGGAAGGTCTTCTGTCAGTGGCGTCGCGATAACGAGCCTTTAGACTTACCAGAGAACATTTCTCTATCTGAGCTGAATCGGTTTGCTGCTAGGTATCGACTCGCGAGAGCTTTCAACGGCGTTGACGCAGACGGTTATGCTAGCGACACGATAGAGGCTTATGGGGCGGTGCTGAAAGTATTCTTGGCCTATAGTGCGCTTGAGCAATTTCACAAAGCGGTAAAGCCAGCTAAGTCTAAACAGCACCTAAGCGAACGATGGGCTGATTGGGCTACGTCTCCTGCTGACAGCCTTAGAGGATCAGATGCGATTATTCAGTTCTTGATCAAGACGGTAAGTCATGAAAGTCTGAAGAATAAGCTCATTGCGTTTCAGCAAGGCAAACATGACAACGTGCTAATTGTGGCTACTGCTTTGAGACATGCGGTTGCACATGGGTTTATGAGCGTTCATCCAGAGGGAACTTCTGCAAGGGTGTCAAAGATCTTTTGCCAGCAGCTGAGTCGGATGCTCCTATCAATCTCAGATCGGTCATTTGTTGATTTGCTAGAGTCCTTATCTATTGATTTTGATCCTAAATAAACCCTAGATAGGTCTACGAATAGTCTCGTCAGCCCTATCGACTACTCTGCAAACATCTCGGTCAAAATGCACAGTACCGCTTCTCTTTCAGGTTTACTCAGCTTTCCTAGCCTCTTCACCAACCGAGATTTATCAACCGTTCTAATTTGATCGAGGACAATCTGACCTTTCTTACCCTCAAACTGGCAGCTCGCGCGCATCGGGTAGTGCCGTCCGCCCGTCGTCATCGGTGCCATAATCGCGGTAGACAGATAGCGATTCATCTGGTCAGGCGAAATAACGGCACAGGGTCTGGTCTTTTGAATTTCGGCACCAACGGTCGGATCTAATCTCACTAGAAAAACGTCAAACCGTTTGACTACCACTCCCATTCACTATCGTCCCATTCGGTCAGGGCCGTATCATCTAAAAGCCGATCGTCTCCGCGTTCAGCCATTTCCTTGCACGCTTCTTCCCACCCTGCTCTTGGCTGAGAGACCGGACGGATCGTAATACACCCATCTTGGACAGTCAGCGATACTTGAGAATAGAGTCCGCACTGCTCTATTAACAGCTTCGGGATGCGAATACCTTGCGAGTTGCCTATTTTGACGACTTTTGTAATCACTCCACCATCTGCTGTGTTCATAAGCTTTGAACCAAAGAGTAATTACATTGTAGCTACTGTTGTCAGTAGCTGGCTACTCACTGCATTAATAGAAGAAACGACGTAGCTTGATGCGTTTGGATACCTCTGCTGACCTGCCCTGTCTAAGCAGCAGGACTCATCGTTTTGGAGGCTGTTGGGGAAGGTTCTATTCCTTTTGCGATTTCCTTCAGTCGCTCTATGCGATCCTCTGTCGGCGGATGGGTGAGGAATAGTCTCATCAAGCCTTCTTTTGAGAGCGGATTGACAATAAATAGCGGGGCGAAAGCTGGATTGCCATGGATGGGAACTTTTTGACCCATTTCTTCTAATTTTGTGAGAGCACGGACCAGTGCTAGAGGATTGCCGGTAATTTCTGCGGCTCCTTCGTCGGCTGCGTATTCTCTGGTTCTAGAAATGGCCATACGCAGTAGCCCAGCGCTGAAAGGGCCGATTACTAGCAGAAATAGAATAGCAAGAGGATTGTTGCCTCGGCGTCCGATTCTGGCGACAGGAAAATATAGTGCGCCGATGGTCAGGATGCGGCCCAGATAAGTTAACGATCCAGAGAGGGTTCCGGCAACGGCTTGGGTGAGGGTGTCTCGGTTGCGAACGTGGGTGAGTTCGTGGGCGATGACGGCGTCTAGCTCGTCTGGGGGAAGAAGATCGATGATGCCTTTGGTGAGGGCGATCGCAGCATGGTCAGGATCGCGTCCGGTGGCAAAGGCATTCGGTGAGTCTGAAGGGACGATGTAGAGAGTGGGGTGGGGGAGATTGGCGCGATCGCACAAATTCTCAATCCGCTTGTACAGTTCGGGAGCCTCTTCGCGCGCCGTTGGCTTCGCCTTGAATGCAGACAGCGCCGCCTGATCAGAATAGTACCAAGACCCAAAGCTACTGACAGCAGCGAAGGCCAAACCGTAGTACAAACCCTGCTCGTTACCTACTAGCAGATATCCAGCTAACACGATCAGTCCGCCGAGCAGCGCTAGCAATAGTAAGGTCTTCAACTGGTTTATCTGAGCCATAGCAAACCTCACGGGCTGTCAATTTACACAGCTTTTATCAAGCAGTTAGTTTCCAGTGAATCGCAAAGACTGAAAACTACGTGTCTTCCGCAGGTCAGATTTATCGCGCCTCATACAGAGCTACAGGTCACAAAGCTGTAGGTCGCAAAGCCACAGATCATCAGCGGCTCAGCGCTGCCATCCATTCCATATCAGATTCACTCAACGCTGGATCTGGTGGTGCGCCATAGTCAATCGCCAAATCCAAGGCAGCTTCCAAGCAAGCTTGATTGAGCAGAGCTGACAGGTCGATGATAGGCTCTGCGTCTTCTACTCTTAGAGGCAAAGGAAAGTTTGGGATGGCATCTTGAAGATCGAAAGGATAGCGGGCAGCAGCGGGACGATCTTCGGCGCGGCTTACTATGATTTGATAATCAGACTGCCGCCCACCCTCTAACAGCATCGGCGTGCCTGTTCTTAGCAGATCGATTTCTACTAGATGTGTCTGAGTCGCCAGCAGCCTTTGTCTTTTGTCTGCATACTGCCTTCGCCCTTCACCAGAGCGCTTATTCTTCGGCGATAGCAGTTCTACAACGCTGACGACTTGCCCCGAGCCTACTTCTCTAACTTCTAGATAGCGCTCCGTCACTGTCTCTGACATCGGCACGCTGACAATCTCAGGCTTTGTGAGTATGGCAGTTTGTGGGCTTGGCTGCGATTGAACACCAGCTACTTGATTCTTCTCAAAGACGACCGTGTCTGGAATGCCTATCAAAACGGCGTCTGTGTATACTCGCTTTTCTACCGCAACTCGGTACTTGGGATTGAGCTGCGGATTTAGCGATCGCATCAAAGCACTGAGCAACCCATAATGAACTTCCGGCCAAATACCAGGATTCTCAAGATAGGGATTCATTCCTGGAAAAGCAGGTTTGTTCGTCGCAGGTTCATTCGCCATAGTGGTTGCCATTGCTTATTCACATTCTAGGGCGTCACCTTTAGCCCTGTTCAGAAACCTGTTCAGAAAGCAGATGAAACGAAAAATCGCCTTAGACTTTCAGCACTGTGCTGCCAAGTCTAAGGCGATTTAAGCCATGAATGATTCGTAGCGAATCTAGATTTTGCCGCCTGCCGCCTGCAAGCGAGCGCGGGCTTTCTTCAGGGCTTGGTTTGCCTTTAGCACAGCCTGACGATCGTCAGAAGAGACGCCGTTTGACTTTTCCTGGGCTTCTGCGTAGGCTCTTTCCGCCTCGGCCTGGTCGATGCTGTCGCCGCGTTCTGCGCCGTTGACCAGGATAATTACTTCATCTTCGTCGACTTCTGCAAAGCCGCCCATGAGCGCGATCGCAGTCCACTCTTTTGATCCTTCAGTAGAGCGCACCCGCAGCACGCCCGTATCTAGCGCCGTCAGTAGAGGCGCGTGGCCACCCAAGATACCGAGCTGCCCGGTAGTACTAGGCAAAATCACCTCTTCGGCTTCGTCGTCCCAGACCGTTCTATCAGGCGCAACAACGCGCACAACTAAAGACATAGCTCTCTCGAAATAATGTTGTTAAAAGCATCAGGTAGAACAGCAGATCGAGATCCAACGGCTCAAAGCCTGAAGTAAATCCCCTCCTGGCGTTGCCTCGAGCAGAGTCGAGAGGGAGGGGGCAGGGGGTGGGTCGGCATGTCTCGAACACACCGGACCCACCCCGCCCTGCGGGCACCCCTGTCTTGGTGCGCGTTCCCTAACGCCGCAAAGCGACGCGGGGTCGCACCCAAGAGGGGATTTAATCCCGGTGGGCTATTGAAGGCTACTTAGCAGCGGCGTCTGCCTTCATCTTCTCAGCCGCTTCGATTACTTCTTCAATGCCGCCTTTCAAGTAGAAAGCCTGCTCAGGAATATCGTCTAGCTCGCCATCTAGAATCATGTTGAAACCTTTGATAGTTTCCTCTAGCGTCACGTACTTACCAGACATACCGGTAAAGACTTCTGCCACGAAGAAAGGCTGAGAAAGGAATTTTTCAATCTTGCGAGCGCGAGCAACCACCTGACGGTCTTCTTCAGAAAGCTCATCTAGACCCAGAATTGCAATGATGTCCTGCAATTCCTTGTAGCGCTGTAGCGTGGACTGGACTGCGCGGGCGGTGCCGTAGTGCTCATCGCCAACAATGTCTGGCTGAAGCATAGTCGAAGTAGAGTCCAAAGGATCTACCGCTGGGTAAATGCCTTTAGAAGCTAGCGCTCGCGATAGAGTAGTGGTTGCATCTAGGTGAGCAAATGTGGTTGCAGGTGCTGGGTCAGTCAGGTCGTCCGCAGGGACGTACACCGCCTGAATGGAGGTAATCGAGCCATCTGTGGTAGAAGCAATGCGCTCTTGTAGGTCGCCCATGTCAGTCCCTAGCGTTGGCTGATAGCCTACCGCAGAAGGCATCCGGCCTAGCAGCGCTGATACTTCAGAACCAGCCTGTACGAAGCGAAAAATGTTGTCAATAAATAGCAACACGTCCTGCTTGTTCACATCGCGGAAGTATTCTGCCATTGTCAAAGCAGATAGGGCAACACGCATCCGAGCACCCGGCGGCTCGTTCATCTGGCCGTATACCAAGGCCACTTTTGACTGACTAAGATCGTCAGCGTTGATTACGCCAGACTCAATAAATTCGTTGTAAAGGTCGTTTCCTTCACGAGTACGCTCACCAACACCACCAAACACAGATACACCGCTGTGCTCTTTGGCAATATTGTTAATCAGCTCTTGAATCAAAACGGTTTTGCCTACACCAGCACCGCCAAAGAGGCCAACTTTTCCGCCTCGTCGGTAGGGAGCCAGCAGGTCTACAACCTTGATACCGGTTTCGAATACAGCAGGCTTCGTCTCTAGGTCAACTAACTTAGGCGCAGCTCTGTGAATGGGTAGAGTCGACTCGGCATCGACCGGACCTCTTTCATCTACAGGCTCACCCAGGACGTTGAAAATTCGGCCTAGGGTCGCTTTACCAACGGGGACGCTGATAGGCCCTCCTAAGTCTTCAACCTTCATGCCGCGCACGAGTCCATCCGTAGAACTCATCGAAACTGTACGGACTTGAGAGTCGCCGAGCAGCTGCTGCACTTCGCAAGTAACCGAAACCTCTTGACCAGCAGGGTTTGTGCCAGTAACTTTAATAGCGTTATAAATCTTTGGAAGTTCGCCTTTTGGGAACTTAACGTCTAAAACTGGGCCAATAATCTGAGTGATATAGCCGGTGTTTGTTTTCTCTGCGGTGGAGACCATTCCTGCGCCTGTCCTACGTTTTAGCTGATACCGCGCCTGAGTGACCTAACCAAAGCAACTCCAAATGTAACTTCTTAATTGAGATCAACTCGCGCCACATTCAAGATTATCACTAGATGCCTCGGCTTTAAAAATTATGAAGCATGAATGATGAACGATAAATTTAAACGGTGTCAATGTCGATTCAGTGCTGAAACGCTTGCCCCTACGGCTTGCATTCGCTATTCATCCTTCATCCTTCTGACTTCATCGTTCTTTTAGTTCGGTAACCCGCACTGCCTGTCCTGTTGCATTCACCTTGTCTAATTCGGTAAATTAGCACTCAACGGCAGAGAGTGCTAACTCTTGCCTTCTAACTCTGGGTAAGGCCCTGCGAAGATCGCAACTGATTACTTTGCGGGGCTTTAACCATGCGGTATCGGCGACGCTGATATCGGACAAACACAACATTATTTTGGATTCATAGCGGAGAAGTCACAATGGCAGCTATCTCTTTAGGTAAAGCAACACTCAAGCCCTTGGGCGATCGCGTTTTCGTCAAAGTCAGCGAATCGGCAGAGCAGACAGCTGGCGGTATCATCCTGCCTGATGCAGCGAAGGAAAAGCCTCAGGTCGGCGAAATCACAGCCGTCGGCCCTGGCAAAGTAGACGACAGCGGCAGCCGTCAGTCAATGGACGTGAGCGTAGGCGATAAGGTGCTCTATTCCAAGTACGCAGGTACCGAGATCAAAATGGAAGGTGGCGAGTACATCCTACTTTCTGAGAAAGACATTCTGGCGACCGTTACTTATTAGTCAATCGCTTTCTAGTTTTTCGTTCATTTCACTCATACCCTCTCTAGGAACCCTGTAAAAACTATGGCAAAACGCATCATCTATAACGAAAATGCCCGCCGCGCATTAGAGCGCGGTATGGACATTTTGGCTGAAGCGGTGGCCGTCACCCTTGGCCCCAAAGGACGCAACGTCGTTCTTGAAAAGAAGTTTGGCTCTCCTCAGATCGTCAATGACGGTGTGACCATTGCCAAAGAAATCGAGCTGGAAGATAACGTCGAGAATACGGGCGTTGCGCTGATTCGTCAGGCGGCTTCTAAGACAAATGATTCGGCTGGTGACGGTACGACTACGGCGACTGTGCTGGCTCACGCAATTGTGAAAGAAGGATTGCGCAACGTGGCGGCTGGGGCGAATGCGATCGCACTCAAGCGCGGCATCGACAAAGCGACTGCTTATCTCGTCGAGAAAATTGCTGAGCAGGCTAAGCCAGTGGGAGATTCTACTGCGATCGCCCAAGTCGGCTCTATCTCTGCGGGTAATGATGAAGAAGTCGGTCAAATGATTGCCAACGCTATGGAGAAAGTGGGCCGCGAAGGTGTCATCTCCTTGGAAGAAGGCAAATCGATGTTCACTGAACTCGAAATCACTGAAGGGATGCGCTTTGATAAGGGCTACATCTCGCCTTACTTCGTCACTGATCCAGAGCGGATGGAAGCTAACTTTGATGAGCCATATATCCTAATCACTGACAAGAAAATTGCCCTCGTACAAGATCTCGTGCCTGTACTGGAGCAAGTCGCTCGTGGCGGTCGCCCTTTGCTGATTATCTCTGAAGATATTGAGAAAGAAGCCCTCGCGACTCTAGTCGTCAATCGTTTGCGCGGTGTGCTGAATGTGGCTGCGGTCAAAGCACCTGGCTTTGGCGATCGCCGTAAAGCGATGCTCGAAGATATTGCCATTCTCACCGGCGGTACTTTGATCACTGAAGACGCTGGCCTCAAGATTGACACCGTCACTCTCGAACAGCTCGGCTCGGCTCGCCGGGTCACCATCACCAAAGACAGCACAACTTTGGTTGCAGAAGGCAACGAAGCCGCTGTGAAGAGTCGCTGCGATCAGATTCGCCGTCAGATTGACGAATCCGAGTCCAGCTACGACACCGAAAAGCTACAAGAGCGCTTGGCTAAGCTCTCTGGTGGTGTGGCTGTCATCAAAGTCGGTGCCGCAACTGAAACTGAGATGAAAGATCGTAAGCTTCGTCTAGAAGATGCAATCAACGCCACCAAAGCAGCCGTTGAAGAAGGTATCGTTCCCGGTGGTGGTGCAACTTTGGCTCACCTCTCTCCTGGTTTGACCGACTGGGCGAACAGCAACCTAAAAGACGAAGAGCTTGTAGGTGCGATGATCGTGACTCGGGCGCTGACCGCACCGCTTAAGCGGATTGCTGAAAACGCTGGTCAGAATGGCGCAGTGGTCGCTGAGCGGGTCAAAGAGAAAGATAGCAACATTGGCTACAACGCGGCGACCAACGAGTATGTCGACATGCTAGAAGCCGGTATTGTTGATCCTGCAAAGGTTACCCGTTCTGCCTTGCAGAATGCGGCTTCCATCGCGGCAATGGTGCTTACCACTGAGTGCATCGTGGTCGATAAAGCTGATGATGATAAATCCGCGTCAGGCGGCGGCGGTATGGGCGACTTCGACTACTAAAGCCTTACCTGCTAGACAACAGGAATTTGGCCCAGACTAAATTCTTTTGATAAATACCCCAAAACCAGGCGGTCTATCTTTTGATGGGCCGTCTTTTGTAGTGTCAGTGCTACGTTTTAAAAGGCAGGGTCTCTCAGAATATGAGCCCTGATGTTGAAGCTCTTCCTACTTTTTGATATGACACCCGATGACTTGACCAGTGCCCTGACTGATAGATTTGGCGAGGCAGCTCGGCATGCACCCCCAGATGCTTGGCAGGTAGAGACAGAAAAGATGCGATTGATTGCGATCGCAAATCCCCCCTTGCTAAAGCTGATGACACCGATCATGCCAATTGCAGAGGCCCAGTCATTCATCACTCAAATGCTAGAAGCTAACTTTGATCAAACTCAGGAAGCTCGCTATGCTTTTCATCAAAACGTTGTTTGGGGCGTCTCTCAGCTTGACTTTGAGACTTTAACACCGCCGCTGCTAGAGCGAGCCATTAATCAGCTAGCTGAAATGAAATCGCAGGGCGCAGAGATCTTCTTCTCTCGTTTGATGGAAGCGCAGCTCACGCAAATTATCACTGCCGCCAAGCTTCAAGGGCAGTCTTTAGAAGACACCGTAAAAACGCTAGACCGCTTCTATTCAGAAGGCGTCATGGGTGAAATGGGCGAGCAAGATTATCAAGACAAAGCCATGACAGCTTGGCGAAAGCAGCTAGAACGCTTGTGGCCCACGGTCAATATTGAAGGAGTTTAGGAATCATGAGCGATATTGTTGAGCGGCTGAAAGAGGACTATGCTCATTTTCCAGAAGATCAGACCTATAGCCTCTATGCAGAAGATATAAAGTTCAAAGACCCGCTAAATTCGTTCTCTGGTGTGGGCCGCTATCGCCTGATGATTGGGTTTATTGCTCGCTTCTTCAACAATGTCCAGATGGATTTGCACGAGATTCAGCAGCCTAGTCCGTCACTGATAACGATGAAGTGGACACTGCACATGAGTCCGCCCGTTCCGTGGTCTGCACGCCTTTCTATTCCGGGTCACACCGAACTAGGCTTGAATGCAGAAGGATTAATCAACTCACATATCGACTATTGGAACTGCTCTCGTTTGGAGGTCTTGATGCAGGTGTTTAATCGATAAGTCGCTGGTGATTACGAGATTCTTTTCGTAGAATTGAAAGTACGCTTATCGTGAAGCAAGATGCAGCTAGTCTTACCGCCCGAAATTGAAGCCTTTGTACAGCGCCAGGTAGAGAGCGGGAAATATCGCAGTTCTGTAGAACTAGCAATCGCGGCTATTCAGTTGCTACAGCAGCAAGAGGAAGATATCTATCAAGGGCGCTTGACGGAGCTTCAGAAAGAGGCTGAGATAGGTCTTGAGGATTTGGCACAAGGGCGCACTGTGGATGGGCCGACTGCTATGGCCACAATCAGAGAGAATCTGCGCGATCGCAACGAATCATCGGCTTCATGACCGCAAAGTTCAGCCTGACCGAATCCGCAGTGCAAGACATCGAAGAAATAGCCGACTACCTTGCTCAACAATCTAATTTTGATCGAGCAGAGCAATTTGTGCAGAAATTGAACGAGCAGTTTTCCAGAATTGCCCAGTTTCCCGGACTGGGCCGACAGAGGAATGAGATTTCTCCTGGTATTCGGAGCCTTCCAATCGATACTTACTTGCTCCTCTATATTGCTACTGGAGCAAATGTTGAGATATTGCGCGTAGTCAGTGGATTTCGAGACCTATCTGGCCTATTCGATAGCTGAATCAATGACTGTATCTGACTTCCAACGACGGTCATTTTGGATTGACGTGTGTACCAACCAATCTGTCTGAGTTTTGGAGTAGTCGCTGCGGTAGTGTCCACCTCGGCTTTCGGTGCGGAAGTTGGCGCTTTTGAGGATCAGGGCGGCGATCGCCAACAAATTCCGCACCTCCCCCCACAGTCGAATCTGCTCAGCGCTGACCGATGATAATTTGACGGTTTCTCCAGGATTGAGTTTTAGAGCTTTACTAATAGAAAGCCCGTCGAACTGCTGCTGCCACTGGGCGATCTGAGCGATCGCACTTTCCATCAATCCTTGCTCTCTACTGATTCCCGCATGAGCCCAAATTAGCTGAGGAATCTCTTCTCGCCATTGAGCTATCTGAGAGCGCACATCCTCCTCCAAGCTGATTGCCCCAACGTCAACAGAGGCAGTCACCACCCTCTTATCCGCCAGCTTAATCTGCTTCAACTGCGCCCCGTAGACCAGACATTCCAGCAAAGAATTACTCGCCAGCCGATTCGCACCATGGACGCCCGTGCTGGCATTTTCTCCAACCGCATATAGATAAGGGATCGTCGTCTCACTGCTAAGCCCAGCAACAATTCCCCCCATCCAATAGTGAGCAGCCGGTGATACCGGAATCGGCTGATTAAACAGATCGATTCCCCAGTGCTTACACACTTGAATAATATTGGGAAAGCGGTACTTAATCCGCGCTGGTTCAATTGGGCTCAGGTCTAAATAGACAACGTCCGAATCACTGTGCTTTTGCAGGTGGGAGAAAATAGCGCGACTAACTACATCGCGCGGGGCCAGTTCTCCCTCTGAGTGATAGTCAAACGCAAACCGATAGCCCTTGCTATCTAGCAAATGAGCCCCCTCACCTCTCACTGCCTCACTAATCAAAAAGCGAGGTGCATCCGCTGTTGTAAGCGCGGTTGGATGGAACTGAAAGAATTCCAGATCTCTCACTTCGGCCCCAGCTCGCCAGGCCATCGCCACCCCATCGCCCGTACTCGCCTCCGGGTTAGTCGTCTGCGAAAAGACCTGACCGCCACCCCCAGTAGCCAGCACAACTGCCCGCGCCGGTAGCCAGCAGATATCAGCTACTCCCTCTGCGTCTGTCCGGCAGAGACAAACGCCTCTACATTTGCCCACTTCCACCCACAAATCCAAAGCAAAAGACTGTTCAAATACCTCTATGTTCTTTTGAGCGAGCACTCGCTGCGCCAAGATCGAAACGATCGCATGGCCGGTTGTATCTGCCGCATGTAAAACGCGCTTTCGAGAATGAGCAGCTTCTAGCGTCATTGCCAGCTGCTGGTCGTGGCGGTCAAAAGCCACACCCAAATCCACTAGCGCCTCAATGCACTCTTTGGCCTCTTCGACTAGCAGCTTCACCGCATCCGGCTCGCAAAGGCCCGCACCCGCTCGCAGCGTGTCGTCAATGTGCAAGGCGGGGGAATCATCGGGTGCGATCGCAGCCGCAATCCCCCCCTGCGCCCAATCGCTCGCCGATACTGCCAGCGTGTCCTTAGTCAGCAGCCCCACCTTGAGATGCTTCGGCAAACACAGCGCCGAATAGAGCCCAGCCGCACCACCCCCCACGACCAACACATCAAAGCCCGCCGGATCAGAAGAAATTGCCAACAAGAAATGCTCCTACGAAAGGCGGCAGGTGAGAAAGTTGTCTTACTCTATCAGTCACAACGCTTCAAAAGACAAAGCCTTCAGCTAACGTTAGCTAAAGGCTTCGTACAAATATAGGGACCGTGGGCTGAGCGTAGTCGAAGCCCACAGATTCAGAGACTCAGTAGCGACTCAGTCAATGAGGCGGATGCTACTTGTACACACCATTATTGAAGCGATCCGCGCCCTCTACCAAAGCCGGGTCAGGATCAGAGATCGTGAAGATATCCATATTCTTCTGAAGCCGATCTTTCTCGACTGTCCGCAGGCCAGGAATCTCCAGGATGTCTTCTACGGAATCATAGGGCGCATTAGAAACAACCTTACCTGCGATCGTTGGGTATAGGCCGCGATGCTTGCGAAAAGCAGCAATATTAGTATTGTTCACGTCAATTTTGTTGCCGTAGGCCGTAGCCATCTTGTCGTCTACAGAGTTGCGCAACTCCCTTCCGCCTGCGTTAGCTAATATCGCTGTCTGGCTAATGGCACCACCATCAAAAGACAGTGCCATAGCTGGCTGTGAAGCCCCCAAGAGCATAGAACTCCCGATGATCACAAGCGTGACTCCAAAGGCAGCTAACGTACCCAATGCTCTTTTAATCCCTAGTTTCATCCGCTCAAACCTCGCTTTAAATATACTCTCAGCAGCTTTACTAGAGGATATCATTTTTGCGCGGATCTCTGGAGAGCCGCTACATCTAGTAACCTAAATAGTTACGGGCTTTTGACAGTTTCGCTCATGGCCAGACAGAAACCTTTCCAAGTCGGAGAAAGCGCAGCCGTGAGTGATTAAAGCATGTTCATACCCTTTCAGCTCAACCGAATAGCGTCTAAAAGTTGTTTCGTTAACGCCTATCTGCTCTAGCAGGTGGTAGGTCGTTTCACCTACTGACAAATCCAGTCCTAGATGCTTGGTCGAACTTTCAAACCGGAAAGCCGCATTCACCGTGTCGCCCAAAGGCGTGTAGTCGGGGCAATCGCCGCTGCCCGCATTGCCGACCATGGCGTAGCCCGTGTTGAGACCCGCCCCGATGCGCAGTGGAAAAGGTAAAGGAAACTCTTTGTGAAGCTGACTAGTCATCTGGTTGAGTTCGCTGATGGCTTTGGCAATTTGCAGCATGGACTGGGACGTCACCTCTTTAGTGCCGTGAACCCAAACTGCCATCACCGCATCTCCGATGTACTTGTCGACCCAGCTACCATGTTTGCCAATAATTTCTCCGGCGTAGCGGAACCATGTACCGATTGCCGTAGAAAGGACCTCCTCGTTGAGCTGACGGGTCATGACGGTGTAGTCGCGAATGTCTATGACTAGGACCGAAATCAGCCTACGAACATGGAGGGTGGCCGTTGCCGTAGAATTATGAACTTCACCATAATCACTATCAAAATCAGGTTCGACGACCGGGCAGTAAAAGCTGAGCTCGGTTTGACCAAAGGTAATTTCGTCACCATTGTGTAAGGTAACTGGCACGCTGACGCGACGACCGTTTATGAAGGTGCCGTTGCGACTGCCTAAATCAATTAAATAAAACTCACCAGTCTCCATAAATTGAAGCATGGCATGGTTGCGCGAAATCCAGCGATCGCTCAGCACGAAGTTATTGTCATCGCTCCGTCCGACTGTCCAACAATGATTGCCGACTAGCGGCATCCGTCGCTGTTTAGCGTCCTTTTTTAGAACTAGGCAGGGTCCAAGTTTTGGGGCGTTCTCAGAAATTGCCACAGCTACCGATTAATATCTTTATTTAAGAGAGAACATAAACTGACCAGGAAAGAGACCACGCTCAGTCACGCAAGCCACGCTCAGTCAAAGGCATCCTTTATTAGCTGAGCGACATGCGCGGGCGATCGCGATTAGCTACTAGACCTATGTACTTTGACGGTATGTTAGTTGAGTTCACCGGAGCTATAGGAATATTTGATAGAGACTTTAAGCCTCTCAAATACATATGAATATTGCGTAGGAATGTGAGCCTTCCTCCCGATTGGGATTCGCACCCTGTAGATAGTTAGCTAGTTTGATAGCTAGCCAGCCTATGGCTATCGTCACAGACCGTCAGAGAACGATCGGCAAAACTACGCTCAAAAGATCACTTGAAGCAGCACCAAAGGTCGCCAAATTCAGCGCCTTCTTCCTGACCTTCTTTCTAGAGAGAAAGTTGGGGTGAGGACCGCGAGAAGCAAGTAAATAGCCAAATTATTTAATTCTCATTCCTAAGCAAAGATAGCAGCTACAAAAAACAGGCTATCCACCAAAATAGTGCTCAGTACTGCGCCACTGAAGGCCCACCACTGGGTACTGTGCGATCTCAGAGGTATAGTACCCAACATCATTAATAGAGATAGAAGCACAATCGCGCAGCCTACACCTTGGTAGGTTTCCATTCGCAGCAGGGCGCTATGCAAGACCGTACCTGCTTGTTCGGGTGGGCCTATCATCAGAGCTCGCCAATAAGGAATTAGCCCAACACAGTAAAAATACAGGTCTGTGATCGCTGTGCCCAAAAGCGAGCCTAGGTAGAAATAGTTGCCAATTTTTGCTTTGCCATACCGCAACAAAATTAGCACTACTGGCAGACCGATCGCTTCTATAGGTAGATGCACATAGGGGTCCCAGCGAAACCAGCCCCAGTAGACAGCACCGGCTAACCAGGTCCAGCTGAACCCAACTGTTAAATCGCCCCAAAGCTGCGTGTCGTCTTTTTGTAGCAGCTTCCAGCCAAGGAACAGCCAGATGGCCGTCATTGCTAGACTGACCTGTGGAACCAGTCGAACCAAGGGAGCTTGAATGAAAACTGGGACTGCAACTAGAAAGGCAGCAGCGGCAAACGCTTGACTACGAGTGCTGTTCGAAAGGCGGATTAGCCTACGACTGATAAGTCCATGAGAGGGCTGAAGGTTGGGATGACTGCTTGATTGCAGCGGGCTGTCTAGTAAAATGGCGGAAGGTGAGTCACCTTCATTACTCATTTTGTTGCTCAATGAGCTGCTGGTGCTGCTCTTATTAGAAATCTGCAAAGTCTCAATATCCTTGACTTGTGGCGTGACTGACTGGAGAACTTGCAAGGCATTTCTGAGATAGATTAACTATTCTTAACATAACACGATTTACTAAGGCCGTGGTTATGTTGCTGTACTCCGAGAGTAGTGTTGTTTTAAATCGAAGGTTTTACGAATCTTTTTTATCTCTGTAGAGCTTAGCGAGGAAGTATTTAAACCGCTTGTGAACTTAATGCAGTCTTTATAGATCCTTTCAGGATGCGTCTGTAAGAGGATGGTTAGCAGTTATAGAATGACGCCTTAGCTAGTTGACGCAGTTGAAAGTAATTGAAAGTTGAGAAATATCCATGCTGATACCGGGAATGCTGCTGTCTTGGACAATGGCGGTAGCCGAGGCTGACAGTCAGTCAATTACGCTGATTCGAGCAATTGTGATTGGGATTGTGCAGGGGCTGACTGAGTTTTTGCCAATTAGCAGTACGGCCCATGTGAAGGTGGTGCCGGTTGTACTGGGCTGGGGAGATCCCGGTGTGTCGTTTACAGCTGTGATTCAGCTAGGCAGCGTGGCGGCGATTCTCTGGTATTTTTGGGGCGATTTGTCCACAGTGACGATGAATTTTCTAAGGGCGCTGTTCGCAAGGCGCTTCGAGTCGCCTGAGTTTCAACTAGGGCTGGGTATTTTGCTGGGGACGCTGCCGATTGTGGGGGTAGGGATGTATCTGAAGCTGTTTGTCCCTGGCTATGAGGATTCGGTTGTGCGCTCTACGGCGGCGATCGCTATCACCTCTATTGTGATGGCTATTTTGCTAGCGATCGCAGAATTCATTGGCAAGCGAAAGCGTGGTTTCAGCAAGCTCGGTCTCTCCGACGGCTTGCTAGTCGGTATTGCTCAAGCCTTTGCGCTGGTTCCTGGTGCTTCCCGCTCAGGTTCTACGCTAACAGCAGGGCTGTTTATCGGACTTAAGCGAGAGACCGCAGCTAGATTTTCTTTCTTGCTAGGAATGCCAGCTATCTTGCTCTCTGGATTAGTTTCTTTGACGGATGTGGTTGGTGCGGATAGTGCGGTTGCGCTGGTGCCGCTGCTGGGTGGACTAGCGGCGGCGGTAGTGTCGTCTTATCTAGCGATCGCATGGCTAATAGATTTTCTCAAAAAGCACAGCACCTGGGTCTTTGTCTGGTATCGTCTGGCGTTTGGGGGGGTGATTTTGATTGCGATCGCACTTGGAAAACTACAGAATATATAGATCAAACTGTATACACTGACACTATCTAGATCTGTGCCTCTGCCCATGAAAACCACCGCCATCGCCCCCGCCAAAATTACTAGCGTGGTATCAGGCTCGATTGCTGAAGAGATTGGCTTCGAAGCGGGCGATCGGCTGGTATCTGTCAATGGGCAACGACCTAGAGACCTGATTGACTATCGATTTTTGTGTGCGGATGAGGTGCTAGACCTAGAAGTCCTTGATGCCAAAGGCGTCTCTCACAGCGTAGAAATTGAAAAGGATTTTGACGAAGAGCTAGGGCTAGAGTTTGAGACGGCGCTGTTTGACGGGCTGATTCAGTGTGTCAACCGCTGTCCGTTTTGCTTTATCGATCAGCAGCCACCTGGAAAAAGAGAGACGCTGTATTTAAAAGACGACGACTATCGACTGAGCTTTCTGTACGGAAGCTATCTGACGCTGACGAATATTCCGCCTGCTGAGTGGGAGCGGATTGCTCAGATGCGGCTTTCTCCTTTATATGTGTCGGTGCATGCCACTGAACCGGATGTGCGATCGCGCCTGCTAAAAAACGAACGTGCCGCTCAGATTTTGGACCACATTCGCTGGTTCCAATCACACCGGCTGCAAATTCATGCCCAAGTCGTTGTCTGTCCTGGCATCAACGACGGTCCTCATTTAGAGAGAACCCTACGCGATCTGGCTGCTTTTCATACCGGCGACGTTCCTGCAGTAATTTCCGCCGCTGTTGTGCCTGTCGGACTCACTCGCTTTCGTCCAGACCAAGACGAACTGGTGCCGGTAACTACTGCCAAGGCGCAGGAAGTCATCGATCAGGTCACGGCTATTCAAGCCGACTTTCAAGCTGAGCTAGGAACGACGTTCGCCTGGCTGGCAGATGAGTGGTTTTTGATCGGGCGGCGGCCACTGCCGCTTGAGCAGCACTATGAGTCTTATCCTCAAATTGGCAATGGAGTGGGCTCGATTCGACTCTTTCTTAAAGAATTTGAACAGCTGTCTAAAGAGCTACCGGAAAAGGTGGTTTCACCACGTACGGTTACATGGGTGGTTGGCAACGCCGTTGAACATGCCTTTGCCCCCTTAGCTTGCCGCCTGAACCAGGTTGAAGGCTTAACGGTGAACATGGTGGCTATTAACAGCGACTATTGGGGCCAGGAAATTACAGTGACAGGTCTGCTGACCGGACAGGATGTGGTTCGGCAGCTAAAGCATCAGGAGCTAGGCGATCGCGTTCTACTCCCTTCATTAATGCTGAAGCAAGGCGACAGCCAGCGTCCAGAAGACGCTTATTTTCTTGACGATGTGTCTCTATTGAGTCTAGAAAATGAACTAAACTGTTCAGTAATTCCCATCACCGGACTGCCAGAACTTATAGACATTTGCTGTGGATCTACCCCTGCGATCAGTGTCTTTGAGTAAGGTGTCTCTGTCGGCTAAGCTTAACCAGGTCATCGATCCAACTCATTGAATCAGTCAGTTTTATGCGATATCTTCAATCAGCTGCATTCTTTTTTTTAGCAGCCAGCAGTTCGATGTCTTTTCTACCTAAAACTGCTGTGGCAGCCTCAGAAGAAACATCTACAGATACCGACTTACGAACGGAGATGCCAGTTGAGAAACCGCCTCAAAAGTCGGTATTCGGCGAACTCTCTCCCTTCCCTGATTTATCAGTATCCAATAACCAGCCACTCTTCAGTGAACCGGCGCTTAACATTCAACCTGAAGTGTCCTCTGTGCCTACCTCAGCGCCTGCCTCAGCGCCTACTACTGAGACGGAGGCGATCGCAGATACTGCTTCACCAGGACTTTCGCAGCTGCGCGATCGCCTGTTTGGAGAATCGCCCCAACCGCTGCCCCCAGAAATCGCCCCAGAAGTCGCCCCAGAAGTCACCCCAGAAGTCACCCTTACTCGACAAAAGACCACCGAGCCAGTAATCCTGACTCAAGCTGATCCCAACCAGACACCAGCGCCCGAGACGACACCCAGCGAAGATAGCAACCGTCTTCCAACTCTGACATCTCCACCAGCCGACTCGCCCCCAGCGACAGACTCATCCCCAATCCCATCGGCTCCACCGGGCACTCCCCCCGAGATCCTAGAGCCCGAGATGATTACCCCTTCGGGGGTTAACCCAGAAGCCCCTCCAGAGAGCTTAGAGCCTGAGACAACTACGCCCTCAAATACTTCAGAAGTTGAGATCGACGCCCTTCCCGATAGTTTGTTTGCCGATCCTAATCCACTGACCTTTCCGACCACAGCAGAAGAAGTCACCATTGAGCAAACTCCCCTCGTTACGCTAGAACAAGCTGTAGAACTAGCCTATCGTAACAACCAATCGCTACAGGCCGCTCTGCTGAGCCAAGAGCAGGCCGCCGCCGCCGTCAGAGAGGCCAAAGCCGCCCTCTTTCCTAACGTAGACCTCGCTGCCAATGCCACGACTCAAGAGAGCAATCGCCCGACGAACGTTGCCGGATTGGGCGCAGTTGGCGAGCCGAGTGGAGCTGATACAGCAATTAGCGGCTCAGCTGAAATCAATTACAACGTCTTGACCGGGGGGTCGCGTCGGGCCAGCATTCGAGCTGCCGAGCTACAAGAGCAGATCAGCACGCTCGCGGTAGAAGTTCAGCAAGAGCAGATTCGTTTAAACACCGCTAACGCTTATTACGACCTGCAAAATGCGGGCGAACAGATTCGAATCAACCAGTCTTTTTTAGAAGAAGCGGCCCGCAACCTGCGCGACTCTAGGCTGAGACAAGAGGTCGGCGTGGGCACTCGGTTTGATACCTTGCGAGCCGAAGTCCAGTTCGCGAATGCTCGTCAATCGGTGATCCAATCTCAGAGCCAAGAGCGCATCGCCCGACGAGCTATTTCTCAGCTGCTGAACTTGCCTCCTAATGCCAGCCTCAAAGCGACGCCAGTTGCTGTAGCCAAAAGTTGGCCTCTCGACTTGGAAGAAAGCATTCTGCTTGCCTTTCAAAACCGGGCTGAATTAGATCAGCAGCTCTATCAAGCCGATCTCAATGAGGAACAGCGAAAAATTGCGCTAGCGGCTATTCGACCTAGGGTGCAGCTATTTGCTAACTACAACGCGCAGACGTTTGTAAACAACAACGACGGGATTCTAGACAACTATTCATTTGGAGCGCGTTTCAACTGGACGCCCTTTGATGGTGGTGCGGCTCGTGCTAGGGCCAGACAGCAGGAGATTGCCGGTCAAATTGCCGAAGAGCAGTTTAGTTCCAACCTGGATCAGGTTCGATTTGATGTAGAACAGTCTTTTTTCAACTTGCAGGCAAACCAGGAAAACATTGCTACTTCTGAAGTGGCTGTCACTCAGGCAGAGGAGGCGCTGGCCCTAGCAAACTTGCGACTACAGGCGGGGGTTGGCACGCAGCTAGATGTCTTGACCGCTCAAAGCGAGCTGACGCAGGCAGAAGCTAATAATGTGGCGGCGATTTTGGGGTACAACCGTGCTCTAGTGTCAATTGAAAGGGCTATTAGCAACATCAGTGCCCTTTTCTAGCTTTGTTTTCGGCTATCTGCATGAGTCACTTTAGATGTCGGTAAAGACATTCTCACGACAAAGGCGCTCGATCACCTGTTCAGCGGTGAGTAGCCTCTTGAGGACGACTTGTCCGATAGCGGGATCTGCGATCGCCTTCGGCTTCACTTCAATCATCAGAATCGACTCTTCTACCTGATAGAGTCGCAGATTTTCTCCGTCCTCTTGAATATAGAGTGACTGACGGCTGACATAGGGCTTGCGCTTCCAGGCCAGCTCATTCCAAAGCCCGCCAAATTCCCAGACTCTACCAGTGGTCCAGCTTTCAGATAGAAAGAAATATTTCACAGCGTCCCGTCTAGAAAGATAAGTAAAAAGTGAGTGCCCGTTCAAACTGGGACGGGTTCATTATGACGGGAAAGGTCCAGCCTCTCGCAAAAATTGACGTACAGTTTTCAAATTCGGGGCACCTCAACGCACGGGCAGTTCGCTTGAGCGTGTGGTTGAGATTACTGAAATTAGGTCCTCGCTCCAGTTTTACCCGGACAGGTCCTCTGCCTAGAGAAGTAATAAGTGGTAGATGCACCCTGACAAACGCTTTAGATTCCATCTTTACGGATGGCGCTAAGGCGTTTTTTTTTGGCCAAATGAGAATGCCTGTCGTGATAGGCTAGCCGGAAGCATTTGATAGGAAATGACGGCTATGGCTATGCAGGTGGGCTTGGTGTTTGGAGGTCGCTCCGGTGAGCATGAGGTGTCTATTCGATCGGCAGGTGCGATCGCCCACGCCCTGTCCACAGACGAAAATCAAACCAAGTACGCCGTAGTCCCCATCTTGATCCACAAAGACGGCAGCTGGGAAAGCGGTGAAACAGCTCAGCAAGTTCTAGACTCTGGCAAGCCAGCCGCCGCAGACGAAGGCTCGATTGGTAAACTGCCGTCCGCTGCCAAGCCAATCAAGCGACTGCCCGATCTAGCCAAGCTAGATAACATCGACATTTGGTTTCCTGTTATCCACGGTCCGAATGGAGAAGACGGTACGCTTCAGGGCTTGTTTGAGGTGCTAGAGGTGCCCTACGTCGGCTGTGGCGTATTAGGCTCGTCACTGGGCATGGACAAGCTCGCATCCAAAAGTGCCTTTGCCCAAGCTGGTCTGCCCCAGGTTAAATATCGCGGCGTTTCGCGCGCAGAAATCTATTCCAATCCTTGTATCTTCCCCAAGCTATGCGATGACCTAGAAGCAGATCTAGGCTATCCCTGCTTTGTGAAACCGGCGAATTTGGGCTCCTCTGTCGGTATATCAAAGGCGACCAATCGACAGGAGCTAGAAACCGCATTGGACAGTGCAGCTAGCTACGACCGGCGCGTGATTGTAGAAGCAGGCGTTGTTGCTCGTGAGGTGGAGTGCTCGATTCTGGGTAATGACAATCCCAAAGCGTCAGTGCTGGGGGAAACCAGGTTTAGTAATGAGTTTTATGACTATGAGGCGAAGTACACCGAAGGCGCGGCGGAGCTGTTGATTCCTTCTCCTGTATCGGATGTTGTGCGCGATCGCATCCAAGAAATGTCCATCACCGCCTTCAAAGCCATCGACGGCTCAGGCATCGCCCGCGTCGACTTCTTCTACATCGAAGAAACCGACGAAATCTTGATCAACGAAATCAATACCATGCCTGGATTCACTGCAACCAGCATGTATCCCGTGATGTGGGAAGCCTCTGGCATCAAGTTTCCAGATCTAGTAGACAAGTTAATTCAGCTAGGATTAGAAAGAACAGCACACAATTAGCTTATTCAACCGCGTTCTTTTGGCTGCTCCTATGCTCAAGCCCAAATTCCTATACGATACTGACTTCAATCTTTGGGTGGAAAGCCAAATCGTAGCGCTTAAGACGCAGCGACTAGAAGATTTGGATCTATCCAATCTGATAGAGGAAGTAGAAGATTTGGCGAAGCAGGATAAGAAGGCTCTTCGCAGCTACTCAAAGATACTGCTAATGCATTTGCTGAAGTGGCAGTAACAGCCTAGCAAGCGGTCTAAAAGCTGGAAGGCATCTATATCGAATGCCAGGATAGAAATTGAAGATATCTTATTAGACAGCCCTAGTCTCAGAAGCTATCTACCGACTGTGGTTGATCAGGCGTATAAAAGTGCAAGAATTCTAGCCGCTGATGAAACTGGCCTGACAATCGAGACATTTCCAACGGATTGTCTCTACAGCTTGGCAAAGGCATTGGAGACTGACTTTTTGCCTTGAGTGAGTTTTCTAAGGCAAATGCAAAGCAAGAGACTGACCGAACGGCTAAGTTTGACCAATCTCTTGTAGTGGTGTCGTGTAGTGGTGTCCTATAGAGTGATACTTGCGATTGAGCTAGGTTCTAAACAGGCACAAACCAGTCACTTGTTATATCGCTAGCCATAATCCCCGTAAGCTGAGCCAATGTTTCTTCAGCTAGCTTGATGGCGGCGTCCTGCCCTACCTGCACAACTTCTAGCTGACCAAACGACAGACTTCCTGAGAGACCCAGTAGATCTATCCCTGCGCCAAAGTCCAAAATCGTATCGATGCCTTCTCCAGCAGCAAGCACGAAAATATCGCTACCGCTACCTCCCGAGAAGTTGTCTCCGATTAGAGTATCGTTACCTTCTCCCCCATATAGAATATCGTCACCAGCGTCGCCGTAAATAACATCATTGCCTTCGTCGCCGTAGAGGATATCGTCTCCGGACTTGCCGCCTATTTGATCAGCGCCTGCACCGCCATAGATGATATCGTTGCCGCCCATGACGTTGTTCTGGGGACTGCGCTTGTTGAGGTCGCCTCGCAATACATCATCGCCATCGCCACCTAGTATAAAATCATCGCCTAGGCCACCAGCGACTATATCATTTCCGCCAAGAGCTTCTAGGATATCCGCACCATCACCGCCTATCAATTTTTCTGAGGCATCTGTCCCCGCTATGACCTCGGCTCCGTCTGCACCTTCTATCACATCCAAGAAGATAGCTGTAGGAACACCGTAGGTGTCAGCATCTATCAAACTTTCAACAAATAGCGTATGTCGACCCGCGCTTAACCCGGTAGTGTCAATGATGGCCAACAGATCCTCGACATTACTGTCAAATGCGCCATCTGCCGCCGCCATCTCGAACAGCGCCGTACCCGGAACCCAAGACGGCGCATCGAAGCTATAGCGAGCCCCGCTAATCGCCTTAAAGTCGGGTAAATCCAATCCTTCAGTAATTCCGTCTGAACTGAGATTGCCATCGTCATAGCGGGTTGAATCCGCAGTGGCAGTGAGCGCGACGGATAGCCCAGCTACAACCGTCTTCAGGTCTACGTCAAGGTCAATAGAATCTGGCCCTTTTGAGGTCTGGTAAGGACGAAAGGCCGACTTTGCTGTGTAGTAGAAAGCGGGTGTGACTTCTGGGACGATGACGTTCTCGAAATAGTCGGTCTGCTCAAAAAATTCGGTGCCTAGCTCAATCGTGTAGGCGGCTGAGCCAAAGGTTTCGTACACCCAGTCGTCGGTGGTGCCGTCGGTGGGATATAGACCAATGGCCTGCTGAACATCGTAAGCTTCGCCGTCTAGCCCGGTAAAGTAGCCAAACTTTAGGCCCAAATTGCGCAGTCCTTCAGCATTTGGGGCGGGTTCTGTGGTGTTGCCAAAGGGATAGAGGACCAGGTTGCCAAAGCTATGAACATCGAGATATACCCCGGTGGCGTCGTCTGGCGCTGGGGCAAACAGATCTTCAGGCTTTTGGTCAGGAAACAGAGCGAGTAGATAGTCTCTAGCGGCTTGAGTCTCTGGCTCTGAGAAGGGAAATGGGCCTCGATAGACGTTTGAATTAGGATCGCCGCTAGAGCCGCCGGGAACCTCGCCGAAGGTGGAGTCGTAGTTGCGGTTGAGGTCTACGCCGTAGTTGGGAAAGGGCGCTGGGTCTGCGCCGGGTGGTGGGTTGGGGTTGGTGTTTTTGCGCCAAGAGTAGCCCTGCTCGGCAAACTTGCGCCCGTCTGGGTTGAGAACGGGGACTACGTGAATTTGGGTGTAGTCAAGGAGCCAGGTAGCTTCTGGGTCGGTGCCGTAGCTGTTGATCAGATCTTCTGCGAAGCGGGTGACAACTTCGGTGGTGCTGTATTCACGAGCGTGAATGGCACCTTGGAGGTAGAAAATAGGCTTCTCGTAGCCGGGAATGTCGGTGGCTTTATTCGTCAGCTGTAGGGCTTGGATATCGTAGCCTTCGGCACCGCCGGGGGTTACTTTATCGTAGCTGTCGCCAATATCGACCCAGCTAGCAATATCAGCATGACTAGCGGCTAAATCAGACAGATCGCGAAAGGTCTGTTCTACGGTGCGATAGCTGGTGAAGCCGGGAATAGTACCGTCGGTGATTTGTACGGGCACTGGGTCTAGGACTAGACCATCATAATTAGGGTCATCGCTGACAACAACGATTTCAACATTGCTAATCTGGTTTTGACCTTCGACAATGCCATCTGCGATCGCGCTCACGGTCGATATTTGAGACTCAAACCAGTTGTCAGGCGTGAAGGTAAGCGATTCGATTGGCTGAAGTTGCTGACCGTCCACTACAAAGTTGAGCGTGACATCTGAGCTAGGACGACTCTGCAAAGTAAACTGAAAATCTAGCGGGTCGGGAACGTTATCTTCGCTGACGCCAACGCTTTCCTGCGGCAGAATCACACCCGGCGCGAGATAGTCAACCACCTCGATGTTATCCACGGCCCAGGCATAGGACCAATCACCATCAAAGCGAAAGCGCAGCTGAGCGCTCTCGCTACCGGATATGTTTTCTGTTAGGTCAATCAGCTGAGGACCGTTGAACTGTCCAGACCCGTCTTCAGAGTAAGCAATATCCCAAGTGGTTCCACCGTCGATCGAGGTTTCAACATAGATTTGGCTGGCGTACTCTTCTTCAGTGAAGCCGAAATACCACTGGTCATACGTTAGAAAGGCTCCCTCGGCAGATGAAGCATCAAAGACAGGCGAAATCAAGGCGACGCTTTCTTCTGTCCCATCGTCAGAGAGCGCGTCGCTATCGTAAACAGCGACTGGAGAGATCAGTGGATCGGTGCCGATGAAGCTGCGGTCACCCGGATTATCGAATCGCCACTCGTCAGTGGCAGGATTGCCTTCGAGCAGCGTTTGTGACCAGCCGGGGGGCGGGGTAGCACCGCTGGCACTGCTAAAATCTTCAAAGAACAGAGTGACGGGTTGTTGTTCTAGCACGTCGGTAGACACCATTAAATAAAGGGGCATATTAGATCACTTAAGCAGTGAGAGTTTTTTCGGTTCCGTGCTTTTCACTACAATTGCCAAATCTCTTTCAGAAGAAGGAGAGTCGGTATTTTAAGAGAATGCGCTATCTTTAGAAAGATTTTGAGCGCCTATGCCGCGCAAATCAGCGCTTGATTCAGTAAGAAGGCTGTATAAAAAAGTGATGTTTAGTCACGCGATCGCTCTACTGTTGGCCTACACCCCAGTTTCCCAGCAGGCCGACCAGTCTTTTGCGGCCATGCCAACAGGTACCTATCGCTATCTCTTAGACGATGGCGATAGGTCTAGTCAGACATTTTTGTTTCGCAAAAGCGGATCGGTCGTGATCGGAGCCGAGCTGATGAGCGATCGCAGCCGGGCTAGTGCGCCGGTTCTGAACTGCTTTCGTGGGCAGGCTGAGGGCGATCGCATCATCCACATCACCCGAGTGAGTCCCCCATACAGTCCGCTATCAAACTGGGAGTCGGGGCAAAGCATAGAGATAGCCAATCAGACGAGTCCGGCGGGCGTAGCCTCTCTAGAAGAGATTTATCTACCCACGGATGCAGAACAGATATCTCTAGAAACCTGCACTCAACTCTTCTGGCGCTGAGAACTGTTGGAAAGACAGGCATATGAGTTCATATGCTGTTAGCCTACCAACTTCGCTTTCACGATCGACTGCACTTTTCCACCGTCTGCTTGACCCTTCAGCTTTTGCATCACAGGGCCCATTACTTTGCCCATATCGCGAGGACCAGTGGCTCCGACTTGGGCGATCGCGTCATCAACGGCGGCTTCTATATCCGCGTCAGATAGCTGAGCGGGCAGATATTCTTCCAGGATTTCAAGCTCTTGAGCCTCTTTGTCGGCCAGTTCGTCGCGGCCAGCGTCCGTGAACTGCTTGATGGAGTCGCGGCGCTGTTTGGCTAGCTGCATGACGATGGCGAGTTCTTCTTCTTCGGTGAGTTCGTCGCGGCCTTTGGCACGGATTTCGCTTTCTTTTTCGAGAATGACTTTTTTGATACCGCGTACGGTTTCAAGGCGTAGCTTGTCCTTGGCTTTCATCGCGGTTTTGATTTCTTCGGAAATGCGATCTTTTAAGCTCATGGTTCAAACCGTCCCGGCTACTTAACGACTATGACTGACTATACGTGAGAAATGAGAAAAGGCCCGCTAGCTGCGAGCCTCTCTAGAATCCTTTTTCGAATCGGACCTGACTAGAAACTCAGCGTTTAATATTCAGGGATTGAAGGATCGACTTCTCGGCTCCAAGCCTGGATGCCGCCAGTGACGTTGGTGCCTTCGATCCCTGCTGCTTTGAGAATGGCGAGAGCTTTAGCAGAGCGCCCTCCCATTTTGCAATGAGCAACAAGCTTGTGGCCGTTGAGCATACCTTTGAGCTTCAGCACACCGTCACCACTCTCAATTTCACCTAGCGGAATTAGCGTAGAGCCGGGGATCTTCGCAATCTCGTACTCGTTGGGATTGCGAACGTCTAGCAGGAAGTAGTCATCTGAGCCACTATCGATCAGCTCCTTGAGTTCGGTGACTGACATTTCAGGTAGGTTGGAGGCCTTTTTCGCTTCTTCTGCCGCTGCTTGGGGAATGCCACAGAACTGTTCATAGTCAATCAGCTTGTCGATGACAGCGCGGTGCTCTTCGGGCGGCTTGCGCAGCTTCAGCTCTCTAAAGCTCATGTCTAAAGAGTTGTAGACCAACAGTCTGCCGCTGAGCGTTTTACCCTTACCAAGGATGATTTTGATAGTTTCAGTCGCTTGGATGACGCCGATCATACCAGGCAAAATGCCGAGTACGCCGCCTTCTGCGCAGGAAGGCACTAGACCCGGTGGGGGTGGCTCAGGGTAGAGATCGCGGTAGTTGGGACCGTCTTCGTAGTTAAAGACGGTGGCCTGTCCTTCAAAACGGTAGATCGAACCGTAGACGTTGGGCTTGTCTAATAGAACGCAGGCGTCGTTGACGAGATAGCGGGTGGGAAAGTTGTCGGTGCCATCAACAACGATGTCATAGGGCTCAAAAATTTCTAGGGCGTTGTCTGAAGAGAGCCGCACTTCGTGCAAATCGACCTGACAGTAAGGGTTGATTTCAAGGATGCGGTTCTTAGCGGATTCGATTTTGGGTTTGCCGACCCAGGAGGTGCCGTGAATGACCTGGCGCTGGAGGTTGGAATGGTCGACGACATCAAAGTCAACGATGCCAATGCGACCGATGCCTGCGGCGGCTAAGTATAGGAGCAAGGGAGAACCGAGTCCGCCTGTGCCGACACAGCAGACGCTGGCAGCTTTGAGTTTCTTTTGACCTTCGAGGCCCACCTCAGGCAGGATTAGATGGCGTGAGTAGCGTTCGTACTCGTGTTTGGTCAGTTGGATATCATCCAAGTTTGGATTCAGCATGGTGTTTGAAAGGGTGAGTGGTCGGGGGTGTACCGACACTAGATAAAGGGGATAACCGAAGCTACTGGCGGCAGGAGCTTAGCTGAGTAAGATGAAAGTTTATAGAGGTCTGGTGTAGATTGTTAGAGATAAAGAGGTTAAGCCGAAACCGGCATTCGGTCTTTAGCTGAGGAGGGCGACACTCTAATAGGTTCTGAGCGAAACTGATGATCTGAGTCTAGCGTCCAGTTCTGAACATCGACCGCTTTACCCTGTCGAACGGACACAATTGTATAGGCGTAGGCAGGCCAGGCTAGGACGCGATCGCACTCTGAAGGTTCAGCCACATGGTCAGGATGCGAATGATAAATTCCGACAATCACCAGCCCCCGATCCCTAGCGGTTTTTTGCACGCGCAGCATATCCTCGGGATTAATCCAATATCGGCGCTGCTTTGACTGACTGTGTTCGACCGCTACAGACTCAGCTAAATCCGCTGGTAAAACGTCTGGAGCCCAGTCATTATCAAGGGGAACAAGCTCAGTTGAGTACTTGTGAGCGCCTGAATCTTGAGCGCCTGAATCTTGAGCGCCTGAATCTTGAGAAGTAATAGTCCCCAGCATCAACCCACAGCACTCTTCTGGGTAAACCCATTCGGCGTGCGCTGACATATCCGCTAATTGCTGAGATGAAAGGATAAGAACCACAGTCGCTGCAAGCAATAACTAAAAAGAGCGCAAAAAATCTTCGGATATCATCTTAGGCTACCGGGCTACGTCGCAACCATGAAATCTTTTAGTAGCTGATCGACGACTTTGTCCATTGCGACCGATCGCGACGCTTTGAATAGAACGCGATCGCCCGCCCGCATCTGCTCTTTCAAACTACTGACCAGGTCATCATGACTAGCAAACTGCTGACTCGGTACGCTTCTAGCACCAGCGGCCATCGCTTCGGCCTCATCAGGATCAGCCAAAATTAGCAGTCGATCAAGGCCTAATTTGGCAACGGTCTCGCCGATCTCTCTGTGCAAAGTAACTGACTGAGCTCCTAATTCCTTCATAGTGCCAAGTACCGCGATATGCCGATTTCCTGGCTGATCGGCCAGCAACTGTAGCGCGGCCACCATGGCTTCGGCTCCAGCGTTGTAGGTTTCGTCTAGTAACAAGATGTCGTTGGGAAGCTGATGTCTCTGAGAGCGACCGGCGGGCATGGAGACAGCCAAGCCCTGGGCGAGTTTTTGACAGTCGAGGTTGAGGGCTTTGAGGGTGGCGATCGCACTCAACAAATTCAGCGCATTGTGGCGACCCGGCAGCGGTAGTGGAATGCTCACGCCATCAACGATGACAGCGCTGCCGTCTAGGTTGTCTATCTGGCCATGAACGTCACCGCCTTCTAGTCCGTACGTAATTTGCGTACCGGACCAAAACTTAGCAGCGGTAGATATGAGCCGCGCGTCGTCGTGGTTGAGTACGGCGGTACCGCCTGCGGGCAGTTCTCTGAGCAGTTCGCACTTGGCCTGGGCGATCGCCTCGCGTGATCCCAACCGCCCGATATGCGCTGTGCCGACATTGGTAATCAGCGCCACGTCCGGTCTGGCAATTTGGGTCAATAGCGCAATCTCTTCTAATCCGCGCATTCCCATCTCGACCACGGCGTAGTCATGCTCGGTGGTCAGATTCAGCAGCGTCTTTGGCACGCCAATTTCGTTGTTGTAGTTCGCCTGAGTTTTGAGGACAGCGCCAAACTGGGATAGGGCCGCCGCAACGATTTCTTTGGTCGTTGTTTTGCCGACTGAGCCGGTGATGGCGATAACGGGCGTGGCGCAGCGCGATCGCCACCACTGGCCTAATGTCTGGTACGCCACCAGCGTATCAGCAACTTCTATCCGGGGAAATGCGGCTGTTTCAGGAAAAACGCCTTTTCTGACGATGGCTGCGATCGCGCCTTTCTCAACCGCCCGACGAGCGAAATGATGACCATCAAAAGTCTCGCCTTCTAGCGCCACGAACAGCTCACCAGCGCGTACCGTCCGCGTATCTGACGCTACGCCCGTCGCCATCTCTTGAACACCTATTGACGCACCTACTTCTACAAGAGCCTGCGGCGCTACAGCAAGCACTTTGGCAACCTCACCGAGAGAAGCACTGAAACCGCCCATACTTTTTATGCTCAACTCGTCTGATAGATGATACCAAGACTCTGACACAGACACCGTCAGAGCAATCCGAGATCGGCTCTAATCGTCACCCTCAGTGAAAACCCCATCAAAAATAGCTGTTCTAAGAACCGAACATTAAAACTTGATAGGTTCGCAAATTGCCCGGGCAAAATTAGCTCACCAGAAATACCACAAAAAAACTTGATGCCAAGGTCTACCTCACCCGCTGAAATCATGATCTCGAACAGCCGTCTCCCCTTTAGCAATACTGCTAGCAATACTGCTCTCGGTTCAACGCCACAGCCTAGCAACCGAGTGACTGATTCATACAGCAATAGCCTGATGGACGATCTCTTTGGCGATGTGGATCGAATTCTAGAGGGTGATCAGAGCGACTGTACGCCCTGTGGCGATCGCAAACCTCAGTCCGTCACCTCGCATACAGCCCGCACCGTTCAGCTGCCTTCTGACTTCTCGCCTCGAAGCGCCGCAGACATCTATCAAGCAACGATAGCCGCAGACCGCTCTACGTCGGCAAATTGCCAAACTCATCACTCAGCTGGCTATCAAGCTGGCGGTCGACCGGTCACAGCTGATCAGTTTAGACGCACACCTGCGGGCAATCTCCAGAGCAGCATAATCCAAGCACCGATCTATTCATCTTCTAGCTATTCTTCTGGCCGTTCTTCTGGCCGTTCTTCTGGCCGTTCTTCTGGCCATTTTCCTGGGCAAGACACGAGCACAGCCACCATTGAGGTAGAAGCTCCTCCCGCTCAGTCCGTTTCAAACTACCTCTACCCGCCTAGCGCTGACTCGGACTTCTCATTTACAGACGATTCTCCGAGGCCACAGCAGACTGTCTTTGGGCCCAAGCGTCGAGTTTCTCTGCCGTTTTTGATGATGGGCGCTGCTGGCGTTTCTGTGGTCGGTATGCTGGGGCTTTGGACCGTTAGCACCGCGTCTGGTGGTAGCTGGATGGTGCCGCTTGACCCGGAAGCTGCTGCCGCAGAACTACCTGATGACTCAGATGCCGACTTCTTGGCCTATCTGCAAAGGGCGCTAGAAACGATCAGTACCAGTCAGATCGTTGGGAACCAGGCAGTCGCTGTCATTCCAGTCGCGGCACCAAGTGTACTACCTACAACCGTACCCAATATCAATCCGGCCCCTGCCGCAGGTGCTTTGCCAAGTCTGCCATCAGCTCTATCAGCGCCAACAGCCGAGAATCCCAGCATCATTGAGCGTATCTTTGTCCCGGTCTATCAAAATGGCCAATCGCAAAACACAGCTGCAAATTCGACGCCTGCTAGAGCTACAGCCGCACTGCCGCCCATTGCTCTAGCATCGGCAAATAATGCAAGACGGCGACCCACTGTTCCGGTGCCACAATCAGTTGCGGCGGCAGCGGCTTTACCGCCGGGTGCGCCCGCTACTGGCATCTCGTCTATTCCAATTGTGCCAGTAGGTAGCAGTCGATCGCTGCCATCCCCCGGTGTGGATCTAGCGGTAGGCTCGTCCGCAGGGTCTACAGCGGCGCTCAGTGATGTCACACCTAATGCTGAACTGGTGCTGGTGGGCGTTTTGAATTTGGGCAATCGGTCGGCGGCGCTGTTCGATATCGATGGCAGTTCTCAGCGGGCCTATGTGGGCGATCGCATCGGCCTTTCCAACTGGAATCTAGTCAGCGTAAATGGTCAAGACGTGGTGATCCGCCGCAACGATGAGGTGCGCTCAGTTTATATTGGTCAAAGGTTCTAATTCCTCTGCACCGATTCTCTGCGCTGTTCACCAAGCGCCAATTCCATGAGCTTATTCGACGATCTCAGCCGCTTTTTAGAAACGCGGCTAGATGAATTTTTGCGAGCGAATCCTCACCTAGAGCTACGAGCGCTAGAAGATCAGCTAAGAGGACAAGAAGAAGACGCGCTCAGACTGCTAGGCAATTTGAAGCGTCGCGAAAAAGAGCTAGAGAGCAATATCCTCGAGACTGCGCAAGACATCCAGCAGTGGCATCAGCGTATAGAAAAGGCCAAAGCTGCCAACCGTCAAGATCTGATGGGACCCGCACAGGAGAGAGAAGCTGCCCTTTTGCGCAAGGGCAATCATCTGTGGGGACAGATGAAAAGCGCTAAAGAACGTATCGCTCAAACCACAGAACTGCGTCAGCGAGTCAGCACCAAACGACAGGAAGTCAAAACAAAAATCGCTCAAGCAGCAGCTCAACAGGCAACTCAAAGGACCGCTCAAACCACTACAGATACCGACTGGGGCACAGCAGGATGGAATCAAACCACCTACAGCGCCAGTCAAGCTTTTGATCCCCTAGATGAAACCTTTCGCCAGTGGGAAGCGGAAGAAGATCTCGATGCCTTAAAACGCAAAATGAAAGGGTAAGAAAAGTCGGAAATGAGAACGATGTAGGCTTTTGCCCTTCTCTGCAAGTACAAGGAGAAGGGGCTTCATTCAGTGTCTCCCTACTGCCAGTCTCCAGAGGCCACTTCAACAGGATTGCCAGAGTCGGTCACCACCATTAGCGGCAGACTTTCTGAGCTATCTGCCCGGTCAAATTGAACAACTTGCATTCCCGCTGAGCTGGGTTCTACGGTCATGAGGTAGCTGCTGCCGTCCCAGTGCAAGCTGGTGATTTGCTGATTGAGTAGCCAAGTCTCGGCGCGATCGCCCTCATTGATCGCCATGGTTGCTTCGGGCTCATAGCAGTCCCAGAGCTGATCTTCTACGGTCCAAAGCCCAGATAGGGTCACTGGCTCCATGCGAGCACTCAGCCCATAAGTCGTGAAGCTGATCACCGGATGATTCCAGAACTGGCTAGAGGCTGTTTTCAGCGAAACCTCTGAGTCATTGCTGCTAATTGCTTCGGCATATCTAACGTCTTGGCTGAGCCGTTTTGTTTGCTCGCTCTCGCTGGGTCTTTGCCAGCTGTCGACCGCCGCGCACACTTCAAACTCTACCGGCATAGCGTCTGTAGGTAGCTCAGCTGCATTCACCTGAGCCAAGGTGTTATTGGCAAGTAGCTTGCTGGTCATGGGTGAATCAGTGCAGCCTACGGCGATGAAGGTAGCTGCGATCGCAAGCCCCAACTGTTTGATCTGACTAACCTGCTTGCTTTTCATTTTCACTGGTCGCACCACCATTAAATAATTTCGGGATGTATGTAAGGCTTGGCTGCCTGTGGCCCGTCAAAGCCTCTACAGCAGTAATGTATTGATTAAACTCAATAGAACAGGTAGAGCTTGTTCTCGGAAGCAGAACTATTCACTAATCCTGCGAAAGCGCTTGAGCCTAGATAAGGCATCGGCGGATAGATGACGAGAATCCGTAGGGCCCAACATCCAGGCCTATATAAGCAAGGGAAGCGAACGAAAGGATGTGTCTGACTATACTTTTTCTCTGATCGTTACTTCGTCCGAATAAATACACGAAGTAATGTGACAATCTACTGATTCAATAGTATGTCCATGATCAAATTTTCAGAGACGACTGCTCGCTATCTATTAGTCTATCGAAGTCCAAGTGTCAGTCTCTAATACCAGTATATATGGGATTCAGACTATTGAGACAGGCGGGTGGACTTAATGAGAGTATTATGCGCGAGGAGTTTACTCAGATTGCTTTTGGGTGGGCCAGTTTATAGAAAACGTAATAATTGACTTTGATATACGAGGCCAAAAGCAAGGGATCGCGCACCTAGATAATCTCTGCAATGGTCGAACCTGCTGCATACAAACTTTGAAGCCGCTGCAATGTTCCCCCATCTGAATAGAACAAATCTCCCTTTCCTAGAAGATTAGCGGCGGCCTCCCGCTTGGTTCCCAAAATAATTGAGGAATCTGCGGCGCTAGCTGTTCGCAAAGCGACTCTACCTGGCAGGTTGGAACGAATGAGCGGCGTGACTACTTTCGCCTCGGGGCGCTGGGTGGCAATTATCAGGTGAATTCCGGCGGCGCGGGCCATTGCGCCTAGCCGCTTGATGCTTTGCTCTAGAACTTTAGCGGTTTCTTTTTCGGCCATGAAGTCTGCGTATTCGTCAAAGATGCACAAGATTCGGGGGACGGGCTGGGGTCGTTTTTGGTTGTACGCGCTGAGGTTGGCGCATTGGCTGCGCTCGAAGCGTTGATAGCGATCTTCCATTTCGATTACGAGGCGTTCCATCAGAGCGATCGCATCTTCGCTGGTTTTCACAATCGGCTCATACAGCCAGTCCATCGTTTCAAACTCTGGAAAGGTCACCCGCTTGGGATCGACCAGTGCAACTTTAAAGTGAGCCGGGTCGTGTCGGACGAGAAGGCTCAGGAGGAGCGATCGCAAAAACTCACTCTTGCCGCTCCCCGTCGTCCCCCCAACAAGAAAGTGACAGGTATTGGGATCAGACAAATCCGCTTCGACTAGTTTGCCATCCAAATTAACGCCAATTGCGATCCGGGCAGATGGGCTGTTGCGCTCGTATGGTTTAGCAGGGCGACTGAAATAATCTTTGAAGTAAGCAGTTTGGCGATCCAGGCGTGGCAAATCGACACTGATATAGCCCGCTTGAGGTGCCATGAGCGGCGGTTTTTCTAGCGATAGATGTACTCTGATATCGTCCTCAAACCTCAAAATAGAGCTGACTTTTACACCTAGATGAGGCTTCAGCTTGACGCGCGTGAACGCCGGACCTACGACTGCGCCGAGGTAGTCTACGCCTACGTTAAAGGCTTGCAGTATTTCGACAAGCTGTTTGGCAGTATTGTCAGCAGTCGGACTATTTGACGACGGCAAACTTGCTGATGGTAAAGGCCGCTTAGGAGTAGTAGAACGAGTAGCTAGCAATGGCCCCGTTTGAATAGATTCCACCTGCAAAGCACCCACTTGCAGAAGTTCCACTTTCAACGGTGCAGAGGTATTGATAGCAAACCCTTCCTCTACAGAACCCGTTAATAATGGAGGAATATCTATTGTTTGAGCAGGATCGGGTGCTAGCACATCGTCTGGTAGCGAAGGGCTGACTTGAGCGAGCGCAACATCGAAATAGGTTGAACACTTTTTTCGCTGAGGACAAATAGTACACAGCTCTAGGTGCGCTGTCATAGGTGGCGGATTGGGATTTGGCGGCTGCCACGACAGCCAGGAGCTGATCTGTTGTAGTTTGGGTGGAATCAGCTGATGCACTGAAGCCTCTAACAGATCCCAAGAATATTCAACGCCGTGCCAGTCGGGTAAAACGCTGTAGACCGCTGAATTAATACTCACCTGTAGCTTTTGTGTGAGCATGTAGCTATAGAGAGCAACTTGAGCAAGCTGCGCGGCGGGATCGGTTGCCTGATAGGTCTTGTATTCCACCACACACAGACGCTGTTTTGCGAAGTCGTACACAAGGCTATCAAAGCGTCCGCTGACGGGCTGCTGCGCTCCATTCGGCAAGTCAAAGGCAAACTTTACCGAAAGCTCTTGGGCTAAAAACGTTTTCCGGATGACGGAGTCGGGATCGCAGAATTTGCGGTTGCTAACCAGCAAGCTGGCCCATCTGCGGATAAGACCCGTAATTCCTTCCCAAAGCTGGGTGATGCTGGCGACTTTTGTAGGACTCTTGGCGATAGTGGATTGAACGAGAGGAAAGAAGACGGTGCGGTAGAGGTGCTGCTGGATGTGCTGGGCAATGTTTTCTGGACTGAGCCGGTGGGCAGGTGGGGTGAGCAGGGATGCGATCGCCTCATCCGTGCAAATGCGATCCACACAGTCATCACATAGCTGGTGAAAAGCCTTGCCAACACCGCCGCCTGATGAATTAGACGCCCTGAACATTGTCATCCCACCTTCGTGATGCCCCAGATACATCAGCCTCGGACACTCAAAAGCCAAGCGCACTTTAGTGACACTAAGTGACGTGATGTCAGGCGAGGTGACACTAGAAGAGTTGGGAGGCAGTTGTGGCGATCGCGCGGCAGAATCCATCAGATTAGCGGCCTCAAAAAATTAGGCGGGCACGTAGCATAGCAGCTGATTTTCGGGCGGTGCGTTGGGGTCTAGCATCTGGACCCGGTTGGCTTCGCACAGTGAGCGGATCAGATCGACAACCGCCGCCGAATCGAGCGCGGGCACCTGCTCTTGAGTGTTTTCCACCAGCACCTGCATGCCCATCAGAGACTGAGTAGTCATGATGTTTAGAATGTAGCGCTCGGCCACTGCCAGAGCTTGCGGCAGGGGATCAGGGGATTCAATCGGAGTCACAGCTACAGGCGGTGAAACGGTTGGGTCTATTATCTTTGGATTATGTGGAACCGGTGGCAGGACAACAACAGGATCACCGGATTGAGAGGGAACAACGCCTAGCTGCTGGAGCAAGGTGCAGGTTGATAAAACACCGCTTTCTCGAACGAACTCCTGCAACTCTTTCACATGAGGCGTCTTGGTCCCGATTACCAGTTCACCGCCTGCCGCCGAGTTGACTAGCTGGTGATAGGTTTCTAGATGCTGCACCGAAACCAAATCTGGCTTGATGTGCGGATGGTTTTTGTCAGAGAAGACCTCTTGGTACATCTGGTAACCTCTGTTTCTAGGTGTACCAAGATTTTCCTTGCGGATGAGATAGAGGCGATCGCGTCCCTGCCCTTCCCTTATTCTCATACAAGCATTCATCAGGTGAAAGAAAGAAGTCAGGTTGCTATCTTCTGTCCAGACGACGCAGGTTCTGTGCGATTGCTCGTAGCCTAGCGAATAGCTGGCATAGGTTGGGCTCGGCAAAATTGCATGCTGAACGTTAGGGACTTCCAACGCCTCCAACGCTTCTTGCAGACGGCGAATAAGTTCTGGAGAAGAGAACTGAGAGATCCGACGTAGCTGCTTCCCTGTTTCCTGGAACTGTTTTTGCCAGGTCAGCTCAAAGCTAGCGCGATCGCTCTTATCCGAAGTCGGCACGATGGGATCAGGCTTAATCTCTCCGGTTTTGCCATCAACGACAGTGCGATCTGGAATTTCAGGAAGTTTACCCGTGCGTTTGAAGTCTCGAATCAGCTGCTCGGCAGACATCAAAGCCAATCGAGGCAGCAGTTTACCGCCGGGATATTTGTGATCTAGCCATTCTCTAGTCAGCGGCGCGATCGGTGAGGTGGGAGGCGGGTCGGCCTGCGCATGGAGCGGCGCAAGGCGGAAATTCCAAAGTGCGATCGCCTGATCAATCGTGATTTTGGGCAGCGTCAGCTGCTGGTCGACGCGAGCGAGATTGGCATATTCAATCTCATCTTTATTCGCTCTCCAGTTGCTAGTAATCAAGCTGATTACCACCAAAAAGTTCTTCAGCTTTTCGTTATGGATAATGGTATTCACATTGAACATTGCCTTTAGCCCCGTCTGGCCATTGGGCATATCTGGCACGTTATCCAAATTGTCAAAACACAGCACCACCGGCTGAGTAGAATCCGCTAGCCACCCCAAATTGCTCATCATCCGCTGAGCGGCATCTTCAGAATCGATCGATCTTTTCACCCGCAGCAGCAGCAAGTCTTCTTCATCTAGATCTTCTCCCCGCAGCCAATCAGACGCAATTAGCTGCAGGTCAGGATTCAGCAATGAATAAATCACGCTAAAAAATTCCTTTCCCTGATAGGCCGTCGGAAAACTCGCCCGCATATCGCGAATAAAAACGCCGCGTTCACCCATCAGGCGCTTGGCAAAGCCACCCCGCTTAAAAAAATCGAGCCCTTTGAGCCAGCGCATCAGCTGAGATTCACTCTGCCCTTCAGGAATTTCCATCAGGCTATCCACCGTTTGCCGCAGCACATGCCGCCAAATGTGCTGACTATCAGACCAGGGGCCGATGTAGGCAAAGCAAGCGCGATCGTTCAGCCGCCTCTTGATCCGGCCCAGCAAATGACTTTTACCCGAACCAGAATCGCCTAGCAGCATCAGGCTTCTGGTTTTGTGGTCCTGGGCAACCCGCTCTAGCACCATCTCTACGCTATCTACCACATGCTCGTGAATAGAGGTGACCTCGTGGGAAAGATCTTGTGTTTCTTTCCAAAAGTTGCCGGGTCTAAAGGTAGTGGGATCGAAGGGATTTAGATTCTTTTGAATGAGCTGGTCTAAAGATGCCACGCTGGAAGTTCTCTGTTGTTGTGACTGCGGATGCTGTGACTTGCGAACGCTATGAAACGGTGATGAAGAATAGATAGCCACCGTTATCTTGCAGAATTCCCGCAGCGACCTGCTCTTGTGTGTACTTACCTTGATCGTGTAAAGAATCCAGGTCAATTTTTCCGTCTCGCTGGAGCGCGTACAGAATGCTATCTAGTTCTGATCTGTTGAGCGGCGGCTGTAGGGCTGATCGCAGATAGTAGATGGGGAGATAGTTTTCGCCGTCTAGCTGCTGGTCTAGCTGCTGAATTTGATGTAGAACGGCCTGTTTGTCTGGCTTCGTCTGTGAACCAATCGGCATTGCACTGTTTGTTTGGCCACCCGACAAGCTACCTGGCTGGCTCAAAGGACGCTGCGGCTGCGGTTGATGGGTTGGCAAAGAGCCACGTCTAGCAGGGCCTAGATTTTCGCGCATGAACTGAATGTAGTGACCTAACATGGTCGCGGTTGCCATTAAGGAATTGCCCTTTGGCTCATACTCATCAAGCAAAAACTGCTTGCCTTGAGCGCTCAGCCACACTTCTTTGATCGTATTTTTAGAAACCTTGATTAGTCCACGCTCGGCGAGGTTGGCAAGTAGGCGCTGGCGATCGCTAGCCGGAACCTTCTTACCCAAGCTGCCAGGGGTCATCGGGCCTTTGCAGGCTTTTAGTATCTGTAGCTCATCGGGGGTGACTGGCAGGCTGGTGGTGTCTAGCTTGAGCAGCGTGGTGCCGGGAGATGCGATCGCAAACTTAGCAATTTCGCTGTCATATTCGACCAGCCCTTTTGCCCCTAGCGCTTCGCACGTCTGGTCACGCTTAACCGCCTTGGTCTCCTTGTTCAACGTTATGCCTGAAATCTTGCTGCGATATCCTTCCACACCCAGCAACCTCAGCAAGAACTTCAGCTCAAGCGTTTCAATTTTTGCCATGCCTACTCTACCGGCTATCAGCCTTCACAAAGACCCCCACAGTTTAATCAAACTTAGTCGGTCAAGCAGCTATTCTTACGTTTTCTTTCTGTGCTTACGTGCAGATTATGCAAGGATTAATTGAAGATGACAGTTTCTTCCCTATTTTCTCAATCACTCCACGCACATGTCGTACTATTTCTTCAACGGTTTCTTCTTAGCTGTACCAGACTTGCAGTCGCAGAACCTCGCTGATGTGTAACCGCACCTATTTTTCTCGATCGCCACGTAGGACGCTTTGCTTTCCGCTGTGATTTCTCGATGTTTCACTTTGTTACGCTCTTCCGGGTTGGCGCTCGCTTATTAGGATTGTTCTCTTTACGGCCCTTGCTATATGCCCACGTCAGATAAGGAGAAATTACAGAAGACCATACCGATTCAAAAGCTCCCAAAGCTCTCGTTTTTTCAACTGATGATATTCTTCTAAACCAGCCTGTTGAGCTATTTTGCGCAGCTGTGCTCTAGTTAGACCTTTAAAATCAGACTTCAACTGATACGAAAGCGGCCCAGGCAAGTTCACTAACACCCTCTTAGTTTTGGAGTTCCATCGAACGGGGCCAGCTTTAACGTTGGCTGCAACCCCTGAACTAGCTAGAGTTACGGACAAACCAGGCAGCAACCTGATCTTTTTTCTTAAGTGAAGTCCCATGATGATTCCATCTCCTTAATACGCAAGCTGCCAGCTGGCATAGACTTCAACGCCAGCTCTATAAGTCTAGACTGAGATAAATCTCCCTTATCGACGAAATCTTTAGATTAACTGCATGATAGAAGACGCACTAGCAGGTAAATTCTTTATCTTTCAACTTTTTACAACAGAGCTAGAAATCTCGCGAAGACAATCATAAGCTATTGAAGAATTGTTCTTTGAACATTTCGACTGATCTGGGCATAGTAGAAGGCAGTGACCAGGGTCGACACGCATAAAACATACACGTAAAACCCGTACGAGCATGAACCTCAAGATACGACTGAAAAATTATCTCACTTCAAAACTGCGACCAAAGCTTCTGAGTCTGGTGTCACTGACTGAGCTAAAGGCACCCTTGAAGGGAACAGCCCACTTTTATCCTAGCTTGTCAGAAAGCATAGCCACCGCAGAAGCGCCTGACATGCATTTCTTCCCTGATGCTGCGCCTGTACAAGAATCGACTTACAGCACACCAGATATCTATACCCTACCGCTGAACAACGTATATTTCTGCCCTCGGTACAATCTCTTACACACTCGATCGCGGCAAATTATCAAAGAATCTATCAGTACCCGGACAGATTTAGCACAACTGAGCCTCAGTGCTTTTTATCGGAATAGTATTCACAATTTTGATGAGCCTTGCAGCCTATTTCGCTCTCATCACAACCCGTACTATCATACGCTGATTGATAATTTGCCTAGGCTTTACTTACTGCATCACCCAAGGTTCCGAGAAATAGACGATATCAAGCTGCTATGTGCAGATCAACTGACAAATATAGAAGAGTATTTTCTTCACAAGCTCTTACCTGACAATGTTAGCCCCGTAGTTCTAGATAAAAATAAGCTGTATCGGCTCGAAAACCTGATTTTCCCAAGCTTCTTGAGCCGTAGATTTTCGGGCTATTTACCGACTGAGTATCGAAGATGGTTCGTCGAGAGGGTGGCTCCTAAGCGCTCTAGGCAAAAAAACAAACGTATCTTCATTTCACGAATTGCGACAAAAAAAGGGCCTCAGCGATGCATTCTTAATGAGGATGAGCTTTTTCAGGGTCTTCGACCCTATGGATTTGAGCGATACGTACTTGAGGAATTGAGTACCGAAGAACAAATAGCCCTTTTTTACGATGCTGAGGCTGTGGTCGCAGCGCACGGTGCGGGGCTGACAAATACTATTTTCTCTTCCGAAATCAAAGTCATCGAGCTATTTCCTGCGCCTTTTGTTTTACCTCACTTTTATTTTCTGGCGAAGTCGCTTGGACACAGCTATCAATATTGGTGCGCTGACAGGAAGGATCGTCACGATAATTTCAGCGTTGATGTTTCAGCAGTACTCAACCTGGTTGAAATGGCTGAAAAGTCTTAGTTGGCAAACTGGTCGGTGCGGAGTTTTCCTTGGAGCGATCGCCAAGAGCAACGAACAGTTTTCCAAAATTCCAAGACTGTCAAACAGCGGCGTGCGGATGCATTCGTACGCCGCTAGTCATTTAGCCTATTCTTGAGTAAGGGTTTCACCAAGGTTTCTGTACTGTAGCTAAGCGAGAAGCGCTATAGTACATTTGTCTAGACTTGGATATCATTCGGCGCTGTTGTATGGCGATCATCTCCTCAAAGCAGTCGGCCTCTGACGGGGACGCTAAGAAGAAAAAGCGATCACCCAAGGATAGCGAATCGACGCCACAAATCCCGTCCGAAGCTATTGACAGCGAATCGACGAGTCCAGCAAAAACAGATCTACTGAAAGGAGAAGCGAGAAAGACAGAACTCGCTCGTCACGAAGACGGTATTCGACCGGAAGCAATCAGTGACTACATCGGCCAAAAAGCGCTCAAAGAAGTCTTGAGCATCGCAATTCAGGCGGCCAGATCTCGCCAGGAGCCGCTCGACCATCTTCTGCTCTATGGTCCACCGGGACTTGGCAAAACCACGATGGCGCTGATTTTGGCGCAGGAGATGGAGGTTGATTGCAAGATTACAACGGCTCCGGCTTTAGAAAGACCCCGAGATATTGCTGGGCTGCTGGTGAATCTAAAGGCGGGCGATGTCCTATTCATTGACGAGATTCATCGGCTCTCACGGGTAACCGAAGAAATTTTGTATCCGGCGATGGAAGATGCCAGGCTAGATATTACGATTGGGAAAGGACAAAGTGCCAGGACTCGGAGTATTCCTTTACAGCCCTTTACTTTGGTCGGGGCAACGACTCGGGTGGGAGCACTAGCTTCACCGCTGCGCGATCGCTTCGGACTGGTTCAACGCCTTCGCTTCTATGAAGTTGACGAGCTCACTCAAATCGTCTTGCGTACCGCTAACGTACTCAAGACGGAGGTTCTACCTGATGGCGCAGAAGAAATCGCTCGCCGCGCTAGAGGCACACCACGAATCGCCAATCGGCTGCTCAGACGAGTCCGCGACTTTGTCCAGGTAAAAAAGCTCGGTTCTATCAATCAGCAAACAGCAGCAACCGCGCTAGAACTCTTCAACGTCGATCCTTGTGGTCTCGACTGGACAGATAGAAGGCTGCTGACGCTGATGATTGAAAACTTCAACGGGGGACCAGTCGGTCTAGATACGATGGCCGCCTCCACCGGAGAAGATTCGCAGACTATCGAAGAAGTCTACGAGCCCTATCTTCTGCAAATTGGCTACTTGCAGCGTACGCCCAGAGGACGAGTTGTTACCCCAGCCGCCTGTAAACATCTTGGCTATCAGGTGCCACACAACCGTTTCTTCGTGCCTGATGCACCTCTATTCAACCTTATTGACGCCGAAGAGCCCACATAAAAAGGTTTACACTTATTGGGATCGGTAATTTTACTCTATCGACCCCAGACATTAATGATCCAGGAAAAAGTTAGGATTCGGACCTTAGTGCTCGTCAGCGCTATTATCTTTGGCACTATTGTCTTTGGCACTATTGTCTTTGGTGCTGTGCCTGCTTTGGCGGACCAAGACTGGGGAAGAATTGGCAATTTGAGGCAGGCGGCTTTTGCGGCGACGCAGGCTGGAGAGTTTGACCGGGCAGAGGAAAAGTGGTCTGAGCTAATAGAACAGCTGCCAGAAGAAGCGGCGGTATGGAGCAATCGTGGGAATGTGCGGGTGCGGCGCAACGACTTGGATGGCGCGATCGCAGACTACGATCAGGCAATTACGCTTGCACCCGCCGAACCTGATCCCTATCTCAACCGGGGGGCGGTGCAAGAAGCGCTTGGAGAATGGGAAAGTGCGATCGCAGACTACAATCAGGTCCTACAGATCGATCCAGACGATCCGGCTGCCTATAACAACCGAGGAAACGCGGAAGCTGGCCTAGGAGAATGGGAACTCGCGATCGCGGACTATCAAGCAGCCATCACTTTACAGCCCAGCTTTTCTCTCGCCTATGGCAACTACGCGCTAGCCCTCTACGAAATCGGCGATACTCAGAAATCCATGCAGATCATGAAAAGCTTAGTGCGCAAGTATCCTAGCTTCGCAGATATGCGTGCTGCGCTCACCGCTGCTCTATGGGAAACCGGAGCTAGGGGCGAAGCCGAAAGCAACTGGGTGGCCGTTGTTGGCTTAGATACTCGGTACAAAGATCTCAACTGGGTCAAGAATATTAGAAGATGGCCGCCGGAGATGGTGAGCGCTTTAGAGCACTTCCTCAAGCTTTAGCGACAGTGAGAACAGAGTCTGCACACAGGTTTCGGGTCACAGAACTAATGCTTTTGAACATAGGTTGCAGCAACTAGAGCCTTGTCCTTTTGTGTTTACTTGATCTTATTACTGTACTTAGAAAGTATCAGCGGATACACGGATCTACGCAAATCCACAGTGAGCTACCATATCTAGACTTAATGAATCTTTCGTGAATCCACAGCTAACCGCTTCGCTTTTCACGTCGCCAAGCCGTCACTAGCGCTCACAAACTATCGGTAAATAAGTCCTCGTTCTACTTTTGCTTTATTAAAGCAAAATGTTCAGCAAACCTATCCCAGCGGAGCCTGTCTTGAAAGATATCTTTTAAGACCAGCTATACCGGTAGTTTTGATCTCATTGACTTCAGTTGTTGTCAATACGTGACGTGTTTGTCTTAAAAACAGTGTGAATTTTGTGCATTTAGCTAGTGGGTAGTGCATCCAAAGCTAGCCGTATCTGCGTATCAGTTTTATGGCTTTGACAAGCCCGTTTAAGAACTTCGCAGAACTTGATATCTTTCTACTTGATATCTCTGCCAAGTGAAAGGGCTCCCCGCTTGTAAACGTGTCCGACGATAGCGATTCAGTCGTCCGACTTTGGGTGTTTGACCTCACGGAAGTTGGCACGGTCATGTACGGCATGTGGGTCTCTGATTGACTGTCCTGCCTTTCTCATCTACTTCTGTCCCGTTTAGGCAGAGAGTCTGATATGTCTAAGCCTCCTCTACAGGGTCCGTCATCTACACCGGTTTGTCCTTCGCCTTACGTTTGGGAAGGGTTGGCTTCACAAGAGGCAGCCTGCGTATCCAACAGGGAACCCCCCCTAAATTCTCAGAACATCAGCCTACAGGGAAATCAGCTACAGCTACAGTTACAGCTCATTCAGTTACGTCTTATTCAGCAGCGGCACCTCAGAGCAGTCGAGCGCAAAATTCGAGCAACCCTCGACCTATCAACTATCTGTGGCACGACTGTCGTAGAAGTCGCAAGTCTATTTCGAGCCGATCAGGTTGCATTAATAGAATTTGACCAGGCGACTGGAATCTGCCGACAGATAGTGCGCTACTGTCAAAATCAGTCACTGGCTTGGCAATTGCCGCTGACTTTCTCTCAAGCCGACTTTCCTTCACTTTTAGAGCTGCTGTGGAAAGGGCAACTGATTTACCTGTCCAAAGCTGATGAGCTGATGCGATCGCACCCCACCCTCGCTCACAATATCAGCAGATGGAAGGCTCGCTGGCAGGGCAATTGGCTGTTACTTCCCATCAGAAAATCAGTTCCGCAGACTGCCAGGCCAGCCTCACAAAATTGGGGGGTTTTGGCTTTGTCACTGCCGAACGACCAGGAGTGGTCTAAAGCTGCAATCGCCGATGCCAGGAGCCTCACCATTGAGCTATCTGCAGCTATGTCACACAGCTCACAGTACCAAGAGCTACTCACTACCAACGAAGAGCTACAGAAGCTAGCACTCTCCGACGGGCTCACTAGCCTGGCCAACCGTCGCCGATTTGATAAACATGTAGCAGACGAATGGCAGCGATTAGCTAGAGAGCAGCAGCCGCTTTCTCTGATCTTGTGCGACATAGACCATTTCAAGCTCTACAACGATGCCTTTGGTCATCCGGCAGGCGATCGCTGCCTCATTCATATAGCCAGAGCGCTGCTTCAAGTTCCTCAGCGCCCCGCTGATTTAGTCGCTCGCTATGGCGGAGAAGAATTTGCCATCATCCTGCCGAATACTGATACCCAGGGCGCATGGCGCGTCGCCCAAAATATTCACGAAAGTATCCGCGATCTACATATTCGCCATGCGCCTAGCAGCGCCGCGCCCTGCGTCACCGTCACGATGGGCGTTTCGACCATCATTCCAGGACATAACAACACAACCCAGATGCTGCTACAGGCATCAGACATCGCGCTCTACTATGCCAAGCAGCAGGGTCGCAATCGCACCTACGTCAATGGTCACTACAACACCGTTAACCACACTGACATCGCTCCAAAAGCAGAAGCGGCCACAGACTCCAAGCTAAAACTCACGCCGAATAATTGACCATAGCTTTGGTCACTTGGCTGAGGTACAGCTTCCAGGCTGAAAGCGCTATGTTACAACGGGCCAAGTGACGCGCCTGTACCGAATGCATCCAGCACAGGCTATATAGCGCTGGGCGTTGCTAAGCACTTTGTATTTTTTGAAAAAGACTGTACCTCTCGATTGTGCCGAGAGCAAAGTGCCAGAAGCTATACTCACCGATTATGAATCGACATGGTAGCCAGCTAGTCGTGCAAAACTGTCCGCTGTCAGGCTTGCACCCCCTACTAGCGCGCCGTCAATCTCACTTTGAGCCATAATCTCATCCACGTTGGTAGGCTTTACCGACCCGCCGTACTGAATGGACACTTCTTTGTTATCGAGCAAAGCCCGAATCTTAGCGATCACAGCATTTGCATCCGCTGCGGCGCAAGTATCACCCGTACCAATTGCCCAAATCGGTTCATAGGCAATCACCAGATTAAACTGATTCACATCAACTAGCGCTTTCTCAACCTGCCTCGTGATCACAGCTTCAGTCTGATTGGCATCGCGCTGCTGCTTAGTTTCGCCTACACACAAAATCGGTGTTAGAGCATTTAGCTGAGCCGCCTTCAATCTGGCATTCACAGTCTCATCGGTCTCACCAAAATATTGCCTGCGCTCACTGTGACCTACCACCGCGTAACGCACCCCCACTTCCTTGAGCATAGCGCCTGAGACCTCACCGGTATAGGCACCTTCCCTCTCCCAATGAACATTTTGAGCGCCGACCTGCACCCGGCTGCCCCGCAACTTATCAACTAATAGACCCAGCGTAGTAAAGGGAGCACAGAGCACCAGTTCTCTCTCGTCAGGGACGCCTTCTAGCTGAGGCATCAACTGCTGCACAAACGCCAGAGCATCGGCCTGGGTTTTGTACATCTTCCAATTACCAGCAATTACAACTTTTCGCACGGATATTCTTCTATAGGCATAGCAGCCTAGATCGTACAGGTAAATGATTGCCCAAGGCAATGAGGTAGGAAGTATGAACAATGGATAATGAAGTAAAGAGCGCCTTTAACCTCATCGTTCATCATTCATACTTATCGTTCCTAAGCTACGCCTGCCGCCGCTTTCGCCTTTTCTGCTTCATCGGGATGAATACCCAAACGAGTCAGATTCACACGGCCTCGACTGTCGATCTCACGAACTTTGACCAGCACTTCGTCATCCACATTCACCTCATCTTCGACCTTATTCACTCGATAGTCAGCGAGCTGAGAGATATGAATCATGCCTTCTTTGCCCGGCATAATCTCGACGAAGGCCCCAATCGGAATCACGCGGGTGACCGTGCCCATGTAGACATTGCCAGCTTCAGGGACGTGGGTAATGCCTTCGATCATCTTCTGAGCTTGCTTGGCCTTCTCAGAATCGACCGCAGAGATCGTGACCGTACCGTCGTCTTCGATGTCGACTTTGGCACCTGTAGCCTCGGTGATCGCTTTGATTTGCTTGCCGCCTGGTCCGATTACCATGCCGATTTGGTCGGGCTTCACCTGCATAGTCAATAGGCGAGGCGCATAAGGGGACACCTCATCGCGAGGCTTGTCTAGGGCTTCTAGCATCTTTTCGAGGATGTGGAGCCTAGCAGGCCGCGCCTGATTAATGGCTTCGCTGATGACTTCCATCGGCAGGCCAGTGATTTTCATGTCTAGCTGAAGGGCAGTGATGCCGCTATCGGTACCCGCCACCTTAAAGTCCATATCTCCTAGGAAGTCTTCAATCCCCTGAATATCAGAGAGAATGCGAACTTCATCGCCTTCTCGAATCAGACCCATGGCTGCGCCGCTGACTGGCTGGCTGATAGGCACGCCTGCGTCCATCAGCGACAGCGTCGAACCACAGACGGACCCCATAGAGGTCGATCCGTTGGAGGACAGACACTCGGAAACGACGCGAATGACGTAGGGGAAATCTTCCTGCGCGGGCAGGACTGGAATCAGGGCGCGTTCGGCTAGGGCACCATGGCCTACTTCGCGGCGACCGGGCGATCGCATTGGCCGAGTTTCACCAACAGAGTAGGGCGGGAAGTTGTAGTGGTGCAAATACTTCTTTTCGTCGCCAGGATGAAGATCGTCCATCATCTGCGCATCGCCGGGGGTACCTAGCGTCGCGACAGACAACACCTGGGTCAGCCCTCTGCGGAAGAGCCCCGTACCGTGAACGCGGTTGGGCAATACGCCAGTTCTACAGGTAATTTTGCGAATTTCGTCGAGCTTGCGACCATCCACCCGGACGCCTTCGTCTAGGATCTGCGATCGCATCAGCTTTTTAGTCAGATTCTTGAATGACTTGCCTAGCGCTTTGCTATTGCTATCGACTGCGGCGCGAACAGGATCGGCTTCCTCCTTGGCGGCGATTTCTTCGGCAATCGTTGCTTTGATCGCGTCGAGTTTATCGTCTCGCTCAGATTTGGACTGCTCGAATTGCTTGAGGACCTCTTTGATGTCAGCAGTGGCGCGATCGCTCAAAAACGTTTCCAAGCTAGCATCGACCACGGGCGCTGGCTCAGTAGGCCGCTTCAAACCCAGCTCTTCAACTAGATCCAACTGCGCTTGAACCAGATCACGCACTACTTCGTAGCCAAAATCAATCGCCTCAATCACATCTTGCTCAGGCAGCTGGTTTGCGCCAGCCTCGACCATAATCACGCCATCAGGAGAGCCCGCCACAATCAGATCTAGCTCGCCGTCTTCAATCTCCCGATAGGTAGGATTGATGATAAAGTCATCACCCACTAGCCCTACACGCACAGCCGCCATCGGACCGTTGAAGGGAATTTCAGCGAGCAACACGGCAATCGAGGCACCCGTTGCCGCCAACACATCAGGTGGAACATCCTCATCCATAGAGAGCGTGGTTGCTACGATTTGAATGTCGTCACGAATCCATTGGGGGAACAATGGTCGCATTGGTCTGTCGATTAGTCGGCTGGTGAGTGTTGCCCGCTCGGGGGGGCGGCCTTCTCTACGCAGAAATCCACCTGGGATGCGGCCTGCAGCGTATAGGCGTTCTTCGTAATCTACTAGCAAAGGGAGGAAGTCAATACCTTCTCTACCACTAGAGCGTGTAGCTGTGACCAGTACAGCCGTATCGCCAGAACTTACAAGCACCGAGCCACCAGCCTGCGGGGCAAACAGCCCAACCTTCAGATGAATGTCTCGACCGTCGATTGAAATCGACTTATCAATTTCTTGCATTGATGCGTCCTTATTCTTTTTAGTTTTCTCGTTTTGTGCTTTGGCAATCGTATCACTGATGATGAAGCCTTGCGTCTGCGGCTAGAAAAGCGGTTAAGAACTTGAGCTCGCTGGGTATGACAGCGATTCGAATTTACTAGGACTTGACTAACGCCTTCTCGAAGTCGCGCCACAATGTCTAATCAACGTTTGACCTTTATTATTCTTTCACTATGGCAATTCTTGTAACTGGCGCTGCCGGGTTTATTGGGTTTTACTTATCTCTGCGGCTGTTAGAGTCGGGCGCTCTTGTCTACGGCATAGACACCCTCAATGATTACTACGATGTCTTGCTAAAAGAAGGCAGACTTGCCAAGCTAAAGACGTTCTCAAACTTTACCTTTGAGCAGATAGACGTTGGCGATCGCACGGCCATGAGCCACCTGTTCCAGCGCCAGTCGTTTGAGCGCGTAGTCCACTTGGCAGCTCAAGCTGGCGTACGCTATTCACTACAGAATCCGCTGGCGTACGCAGACAGCAACTTACTAGGCTTCGTCAATATTCTAGAAGGCTGCCGTCATAGCAACGTTGGCCATTTAGTCTTCGCCTCCTCTAGCTCGGTTTATGGCAAAAACAAAAAAGTCCCCTTTGCCACAGATGATCGCGTGGACCATCCGGTCTCCCTCTACGCCGCCACCAAAAAAGCCAACGAGCTGATGGCTCATGCCTACAGCCATCTATACAGTTTGCCAATGACAGGACTGAGGTTTTTTACGGTGTATGGACCTTGGGGCAGGCCGGATATGGCTTATTTCAAATTTGTAGATGCGATCGCCAAAGACAAACCGATCGATGTCTACAACCACGGCAAAATGAAACGCGACTTCACCTACATAGACGACGTCGTCGAAGGTATCATCCGCGTCATGGACCATCCTCCTGCCGCCCTCACCAAAGAGGAAGCCGCCGCTCAGCAAAAGGACACCAACGCCCCCTACAAAATCTATAACATCGGCAACCACAGCCCCGTTACCCTCATGGACTTCATCGCCATCATCGAAACCGCAATGGGTAAAAAAGCCAAGAAAAACATGCTCCCAATGCAGCCAGGAGATGTCCCAGCGACCTACGCCGACGTACAAGATTTGATGGACGACGTTGGATTCAAACCCTCAACGCCGTTGTCTGTAGGCATGCAGAAATTCGTGGACTGGTACAGGGAGTATTACGACGAACCAATAACGTAATTTCAGCTCGCCAGTTCAATAATTTCAGTCAAACGATTTCTGAGCGGAGTCGAAGGATGGAGCTAAGGAGATTCGAACTCCTGACCCCCTCAATGCCATTGAGGTGCGCTACCAGCTGCGCTATAGCCCCTTGTTTTTTTACGCCTGTATTATTAATGAAATAAACCGACGTTTGCTTAGACTACTATAATTACGTAGAAACGAGAATCGCGTCAACTCCCTATGACCGCTATCCCCCCTAGCACCCAATCTGGCGAATCCGAAAGCCCAGAGGCAGATATCCAGACGACCATCCAAAAGCTACGGCGCAAAGAAGGTAGCTGGGTTGACTGGGGCAAAGCCTGTCAGACACTACAAAAAGCAGAGATGAACCCACAGGCTGTTTTTGAGGCCACCGGATTTGAGCCTATCCAGCAAAATCAGCTGATCGTCGCGGCCCAGGTGTTCGACTCCATGCTAGCTGGCGGCGTTGGCGATCAGACCGAAGCCCACTACCGGACCCGGGGCAGCGATAGCCTCTACGAGTTTAGAATTCTACCGCAAGAAAACCGCGCTGCCGCTGCTGACTTTGCCTTTAGCAATGGCCTAGACAGTGAGCAAGTCAAAGAGATTGTCAAAGGACTCAGAGACTTCTACTACAGTGAAACACCACCGCCTGGCTTTGACAAAACCATGGGTGATGGCGCAGCTTACTACTACTGGCGATTAGCGAGGCAGCAGAGCGATTTACAGACTAGGTCTCGGCTAATTGCTCAAGGACTACGATTTGCCACTTCTGAGAGCGCTCGCGGCAAAATTGAAAAGCTCCTTATCGACTTCACTGTAGTGTCAACCAAGGCTACACCTAGACTGCCGATCTTTCGGCTAGAAAATGAGGCGGACTCGCCGGTGATTGTGCCGGTTGCCGGGCAAATGCCGCTCGCGACGGAAGACTATAGGCAAGTGCCTATGGTCGAGCCCGAAAACTCCTTTGGACTAGTCAAATTCTCTGGGACGGGCGCTTGGGCACCTGTTCCCGGCTGGCAGGTCATCCTCAAGACAGAAGATCCGATTGCGCTACTAGCAAAGTATGGGCAACTGCCCAATCCACCTGAGGGCCACGATGATGAAGACGTGCTGATTGTGGTTGATCGCGCTAAGCGTCAGTGGGATGAGTTCAGCTATTACGTGACTGACGCGGGCGGACAGCTAGAAATTAGCTGGTTTGAAGAAGCACCTGAGATTCAGCTTCTCGGCGCGATCGCCCTAATCATGCGTCCCAAAAAGATATTCGACGAGAACTACACGCAAGAATACTGGCAGACAGACGAATGAGGAGTAAGCAATATGGCACTTGAGCGCCGCCTATCTAGAGAAATATTTGCCGAGACCGAAATCGTTGAACTCCGCCAGGTCTGCATGACTCCTAGCGGACTTTTTGAACCCGGCAAGTACCTAGCCGGGCAGTTGCCCGACGCCGCCTTCGAGATGGGCCTAGTCGAAAGCCTCCCTCCCGTTCGCGGTAAAAGCGAACAAGTTGGTCCGCCCTCCTTGCCGCTAGAAGCTGACATAGAAAAGCCACAGACCTAACCCATAGCTGCATCGTTCATCCTTTATCCTTCATACTCTCCCTGGAGTCCTCTCATTTACACGCGCCCCCTCGCCAAACTGATCGAAGAATTTCAGCGTCTGCCCGGTATTGGACCCAAATCGGCGCAGCGCTTAGCTATGCACATGCTGAAGCGACCTGAGGCTGAAGTTCGAGCCTTGGCCAATGCGTTAGTAGAAGCGAAACAGCAGGTGGGTCAGTGCTCGCAGTGCTTTCATCTATCAGCCGAACCAGTGTGCAATATTTGTCGTTCCCTGTCTCGCGACCACACTACGATCTGCGTAGTAGCGGAATCTAGAGATGTCATCGCATTAGAAAAAACGCGCGAGTACAAGGGAAAGTATCACGTACTCGGCGGTCTAATTTCACCGATGGACGGTATTGGTCCAGAGCAGCTAAATGTAGGACAGCTAGTGCATCGGGTAAGCCAAGAGGACACCAGCGAGGTAATTTTAGCGATTAGCCCTAGCATTGAGGGCGACACGACTACGCTATATGTAGGGCAGCTACTAAAGCCGTTTACCAAGGTGACTCGGATTGCGTTTGGTCTGCCAATGGGTGGCGATTTAGAATATGCCGATGAGGTGACCCTAGCAAGAGCACTAGAAGGCAGGCGGGAACTAGATACGTAGGAACTTGGGGTTAATAAGCCAGAGTCTCTAGCGTTTCGCGCAGGTAGAGGCGCACCATCTGCTCTGCGGAGGCGTTTGTAGTGATGGTAGTAGTTTGCTCGGCTTGCCAGCTTTGGAAACCGGAGCTAGCTGCGATCGCACTCTTCAAGCTCTCCCAAAGCTCAGCATCCTGCGTGGCATGATCAGGGCTAGTAGACGATGAATTTGTCATAGGTGAACTCCAATTCAGACGTTAGTCTTGACATTAAGGGTTGAATTTATCGACTCTCCCGATGAATAAAGGATAGCTTAAGCCCTCAACGCATACTGTAAGAAAAGCCACAGTTCGGACCAGCAAAACAGATACGACAACAAACCATGCCGCTCAAGCGCTAGACTGGCCGCTTTCATCCCTTCCCAGGTTGGTTATCATTGACTTTAAGAACTCTGGTCTTTGTGTAGTCATCTGCCACTTAGAGGCTCTGTGCGATCGCTCTCACTAGCTACTTAGCTGAGGCGCTAGTCTGAAGGTCGGTGTCTATAGGATACGTTAAGACAAGTTGAGTTCCATCTGAATGTTGCAACGGTTGTAAGGTGATGGGTCTCTAACTACCTTCTCAAACCCTAACTTTTGATATAGGTTGATAGCTGGCTTGAGAACAGTGTTGCTCTCTAGGAAAACACTATTTGCTCCTAGCTCTGTGGCCTTATCTATGGCCGCTCTACCCAATAGCCAACCAATGCCCTTTCCCCTAGCCGATTCTGTGACAGCCATCTTAGCGAGTTCATAGACCCCGTTGCCTGCCTTCAGTAGCGCGCAGGTTCCCACTATCTTGCCATCGAGCTGTGCCATGAAGATGTGTCCACCAGGCTTGAGAATCTTCTTTTCTGGACTATCGAGCGACTGGCGGTCTGTTTCTTCTATTTCAAAGTACTGCTCTATCCATTCATAGTTCAAATGGGCAAAGTCTGATCGAAATTCTGGTTGATAGTCCAAGATACTCACGGATAAACTCTCGCGAGCCTTGCGGACTACTTGGACGCGCTCAAGAAGGCTTTTGTTAGTTAGCAGGAATTCTACTTCCTCAATGGCGGCCCATAGGTCGTTCTGGGCCGCAGATAAAAGCGTTTCAGTCGCTTGTGCTACGTCAGAACACTGCTGTTCAAAGTCGGGGATAGCCTGCTTTCCTATATCAGAGAGACTAACCATACTCACTCTTGCATCCTGCTCACTCTTTCTAACGTTTACCAGTCCCTTTGCCTTCATCTTTTTAACTATTTGACTGACAGAGGGATGCGAGTGGCCAATAGCTTGAGCAATCTCGGTAATAGTTGCGCTTGCTTGCTTGGAAAGAACGTACAGCACCGGGAACCATCTCGGATCTGCCGGAACACCATAAAGCCTGTAAACTTCGGCAGCATCTTCAGTCAGCGTTTCACTCATCTGTCTGAGCCGACTACCGATCGCTACCTTTCCCACTTTTGTATAGAAGTCCATCAAACTATAAGAAGTTACGTAAGCACTTACATAATACTCTATCAATATCGGCATTGAACCTTGTTTAAACCGATCTAACCGGAGCGAGCAAACTTGGCTTACGCACTAGGGCTCTGATTCGTTCTCGGCAGGCAGTTTTTCAGGAACTATAATTTCCGCTTCGTCATCACTGTCTACAGTTGGTTCCGACACTGTCGTCGCTTCAACTGTAGGTGGCATTGTATCTTGCTCCAGCGGCTCTGTTGATAATGAAGCTGGAGTCGTTTCCGCGTCTGCTGTGGTCGATTCGGGGGTTGCTGACGTTGGTTCAGCGGATTCCGAAGCAGTATGAGTAGGCGCGTCAGGCAAGAGTTTGTTGAGTCTGATGCCTAGAATGAGAAAGTCGGTGGCGATCGCACTCTCATCCACAGCAGGCACCCGCTTCAAAGCCTGTGGCCCAATCAACAGCGCCCTACCCGCACTGACAGAAATCTGCATGAATGTGGAGGCGGTGAAAAATGCGATCGCCCCACAAATCAACCCGGCTCTGGGCAGCAGCAACGGACGAATCTGCGGCAAAATCACATAGATTTGCGCCAGCAGCCACAGTGAAAAGATAGCCACTAGCAAGGCCAAAGCTTTGATCTGCCAGGACTTGAAAATCTGTAGACATCGCCGCTGATCTTCGCTCAGCGCAGCAGGCTTCAGCGCAGACGGCGGCAGGCTGAAAACGTAGAAGGGCTTGAGCCACTGCATGGCTAGGGCTGGGAGAATACCGAATAGTGCGATCGCCCAGAACTGCCCCTGAAAAGGCAAAGCAGGCCCCGCCGAAGCAAGCCCTGCTAAGCAAATATCCAGCAGCAGGGGCACACACGCCAGTCCGGCGAAATGTACCCAAAGATAGCGATTCTGCTGCAACTCAATCATCGCCACTCGAATCCCTGCTCAACGCCTACGTCCGCGCTAACGTCCGTCGCTGTGACACCATCTTGAAGGCATCGATAATGTCGCCTTCTTTCCAGTCGTTGAAGCCACCTACCGCGATACCACATTCAAAGCCAGAATTGACTTCTTTGGCATCGTCCTTCATCCGCTTGAGCGAATCCAGGTTGCCCTCATATACGACTTGACTGCCACGATTGACCCGGACTCGACAGTTGCGAGTCACCTTACCAGAGAGCACATAGCAACCAGCAACGGTGCCTTTGCGCACAGGGAAGACTGCGCGAACTTCTACCTGGCCCAGCGGCTCTTCAACCAGCTCAGGCTCCAGCAGACCTTCCATCGCGCCTTCGATGTCTTCTAGCAGTTTGTAGATGATGTCGTAGTCTTGGATGTCTACGCCCATGTTGTCAGCAGATAAGCGAGCACTGTTTGAAACGGTGGTGCTAAAGCCGATAATTACCGCGCCACTAGCAGCAGCTAGATCGACATCAGTTTCACTAATTTCACCCGGTGCAGCCATCAGCACTCGAATTTGCACCTCGCTTTGAGGCAACTGCTGCAAGGAGCCTAGAATTGCTTCCAAAGAGCCTTGAACGTCCGCTTTCAAAATCAGATTCAGCTCTTTGAGTTCGCCTTCTTTAGCTTGCTCAGACAGAGAGTTGAGAGTGACTCGGCGTGACGCCATCGTTTGAGCTAGACGAGACTGACGCTGCTCAATTGCCTTCTTATCGGCAGCAGCCCGCGCATCTCGCTCTTCTAGATACACCTCAAACTCTTCACCCGCAGGCGGCACATCGTTTAGACCCAGCACCTCTACCGCAAAAGATGGCTTCACTTCTTCTGAGCGATTGCCTCGGTCGTCGACCATCGCTTTCACTCGGCCAAACACAGGGCCAGCAGCGAAGGCATCACCGACTTTTAGCGTACCGTTTTGAACCAGCAGCGTAGCGACAGGGCCGCGAGCTTTGTCCAAGTGCGCTTCAATTACGGTCCCGCGAGCTAATCGCTCAGGATTGGCCTGTAGGTCTTCGATTTCCGCGACTAGTAGCAGCATTTCTAGAATGGTGTCTACGTTCTCGCCTGTAATCGCACTCACTGGCACCATAATTGTGTCGCCGCCGTACTCCTCAGGTACGAGCTCATATTCCATCAGCTCCTGCTTGACCCGATCTGGATTGGCAGCTTCCTTATCAATTTTGTTGATAGCGACCACGATGGGCACACCTGCTGCCTTGGCGTGGCTGATTGCCTCAATGGTCTGCGGTCTAACGCCATCATCAGCGGCCACTACCAGAACCGCGATGTCTGTAACTCGAGTACCCCTAGCTCGCATAGCCGTAAAGGCTTCGTGACCCGGCGTATCTAGAAAGACAATCTGGCCAGATTTACGCTCACTGTTGGGGTTGGATTTTAGATCGACGTGATAAGCGCCGATATGCTGCGTGATCCCGCCAGCTTCGCCCTCTGTAACCTTGGCCTGACGAATATAGTCGAGCAGACTGGTTTTACCGTGGTCTACATGGCCCATGATCGTAACCACAGGCGGACGAGCAACTAGGCTGTCTCGATCGGCGTCATCGATCATCTCGGTGACTTTACGAGCTTCTGGCGCTTCTTCGGCGGTGACTGCTTCTACGTCAAACTCGGTTGCTACCATTTCAGCGGTCGGCATATCCAGCGTTTGGTTGACGTTGGTTGCGATCCCTTTGAAGAAGAGCAGCTTGATGATGTCGGTCTGAGGGACAGCTAACTGATCGGCTAGGTCATGGACGCTAATCCCGCCAGTCAAGACGATCATTTCTGGCCTCTCGGCAACAGCCTCCTGCCTACGTTCGCGACGCTCACGGCGAGAAGGCGTACGCTGCTTCGACTTTTTGGTCGTTGGTGCAGGTTTGGCCTGACGCTGCCCTTTGGGTTTGGGCGGACGCATCAGCGAGAGGCTCATTTGCTCTTGTGAGACTTCGCTGCTGGCTGACTCTAGATCCTCGAAATCTTCGTCATCGTCAACGATGACGCGCTGACGCTTAGTCTTAGTGACTTTCTTGGGCCGAATTTCTTCTTCTTCTTCTTCTCCTCCAGCAGTGCGATCGCGTCTCTTGGGTGGACGCGGCGCAGTCGGACGACGCAGCTCTAGAGCCGGATCTACAAAAGACTGATCGTCATCGCCATCTGTTTCGTCGTCTGTGTCGGTACTTTCGGTGGCCGTCTTTCTAGAGGCCGGACGGCGCAACTCTACGACAGGCTTTTTGGGAGCTGGGGGAGCGGACGAACCGCCATCGCCGCCGCTGTCTAAGCGAGGGCGACTCGGACGAGGATCTCTAGGTGAGTCATCATCAGAGCGTCCGTCAGAACGACTAGGACCGCTGCGATCGCGTTTCAGAACAGGCCGTGCCACTCGGCTACTGGCGTCGCTATCCTCATCGCTTCTACTGGAAGCAGGCTTAGAAGCAGGGCGAGAAGGCGGTGCTACCAAACGAGGCTTGAGCTGCTCTGGGCTGGTGACCCCAGAAGTCGTCACGATTCTTTCTGGGGTTGGGGCAGTAGGCTTTGGCGCTTCACGAGGGGGAGAAGCGGGAGCGATGGGTTCAACCACGCTATCAGCGCTATCAGCACCAGTGGACGGGTCAGCGGGCGGACTGCTTGCAGGCGCACTACTACTGGGCGCACTACTACTGGTAGATCGACTTCCCGGCCTCGGGGGTGGCGCTGATAACGTAGGCGACTTTAGTGCGACTGGCTTAGCCGCCGGGGCGGTAGGCTTAGTCACAGCGGCAGCAGACTTGTCTCCCGAGGCTGGAGGAGTCTCGGAACGATTAGATCCAGTCGGTGTCGCTGGCTTTGGGTAGCGACGGATTTCTAGAATCTGCTGCTGACGAGGGCGAACGGGCTTGGCCATTGGCTTAGTACCAGGGCTACGAGCAGGCTTGTTGACTTTAGGAGGACGGGCCGCGCGGCTAGCGGGCTTGTAATCAGATGAATTTGCCACTTGCTTGATCTGGTCGGCTTCTTCTTCTGAAATAGTGCTGCTATGACTTTTGACTGCGATGTCTAGTTTTTCGCAGATCGCCAGAATATCCTTGTTTTCCAGTTCTAAATCCTTCGATAGCTCATAAATTCTCACTTTGCCTTTGTTCATCCTTATCCTCTTAAGACCTGACTTGACGAGATGTGTTTTACATAAGACCTTTTGCCCTTATCGAATTAACCCACTTAGCTCTTTAGCATAAAGCAAAGCGGCGGCTGTTCTATAACTTCAATTGGTTACTGTTCTACAACTCTAATACAGAGATGTACCTTGACTCTATGCTCTCATGCTTCGTTGACGAGAACCTATTGTAATCAATACATTCCGTAATGTGGGGGGGTTCTATATCCTAGACTCCAAAGCCTGATAGATTTCGGGCGGTACCGACGTTCTCAGCGCTTTGGCTAAGCGATTTTTCTTTCTCGCTGCGCTCAGACATCTAGCGTCGGGACAAAGATAGGCAGAACGACCCATTCCACAGTCTAACTGTATTTGACGGTGGGGATAGGTGCGGACTACTCTCCATAGCCGATCTCGATGAACTGTCTGCCGACAGCTCACGCACAGCCGGTGATCTTTCTCTGCCATCCTTATTCTTCTTCAGCGGTTTCGACTCCCTCAGCAACAGCCTCTGCCTCTCCTTTGGCGTATGCGATCGCGTCCTCACCATCCGCGTCTTCAGCTACATCGACCGCTGCCTCTTCTACGACATTGGCCTCGTATAGATCTTCGCCTGGCTCTTCATACGACGCCTCAGAATATGAATCAGCACTTTCGTATCCGGCCTCTTCATAGTCAGCCGCAGTCGCTTCAGCTAGTGCGGCTCTAGCGGCTTCCTCCGCTTCTTGCTCAGCGGCCCTAGCAGCCTTCAGCTCTTCTACGCTGATCCCCGCAGCGGCGGCCTCTTCAGCTATTTTTTTCTCTTCGGCGGCAGCCCTGGCTTTTGCACGCCATTCTTCGGCCTCTGCAATTTCGGCCGCTTCTTCGTCCGCTAGCCTTTCAGCTTCTTCGACGGCTAGCCTTCTAGCTTCGGTGATCTCGGCTACTTTTGCATCTTCAGCTTCGTAATCATATTTAGCTGAGTCTTTAATATCTATTTTCCAGCCGGTCAGCCGCGCTGCTAGGCGAACGTTCTGCCCTTCCTTGCCAATGGCCAAACTCAACTGATCTTCGGGGACTAGCACATGCGCTTGGCGACCTTCGGAATCCATCAGCCGGACTTCATCTACGCGCGCAGGACTCAGACCGTTGGAAATATAGGTAGAGGGATCGGGCGACCAGCGAATCACGTCTATTTTTTCACCGCGTAGCTCATTGACGACGACTTGAATGCGTGAACCCCGCGCACCAATACAGGCACCGACCGGATCGACATCACTTTCTATCGTATCGACAGCAATCTTGGTCCGAGGACCGACTGAACGAGACGGTGGATTTGCCTCACGCGCGACGGCCACAATCCGGACGACCTCGTCTTCAATCTCAGGAACTTCGTTGGAAAATAGCTCGACCACCAGACTCGCATCCGATCTAGACACCAGCAGCTGCGGCCCGCGATGAGACCCTTCAGAGACGCGCTTGAGGGCAACGCGGAAGGTGGCATTGGCCCGATAATTGTCGTTGGGTAGCTGATCGCGCTTTAGCAGTTCAGCTTCGGTATCGGGCTGTCCCAAGCCGCTGCTGACGGCCATGATCACAGACTGCCGTTCAAACCGGAGCACTCTAGCATTTAGGATCGAGCCTTCTAGATCCAGGAATTCTTCTTGGATCAAGCGACGCTGCTGGTCTCGTAGCTTTTGGGCTAGCACCTGTTTGGTTTGGATCGCGGCCATGCGGCCAAAGTCCTCCTTCTTCTCTGGTGTAACGTCTAGTACCACCTGGTCTCCAGCCAAAGCTTCGGGTGCGACTTCTTGTACGGCTTTGAGCCCAATTTGATGATCAGCGTTTTCGACATCTTCAACGATGGTTTTCTCAGCCAACACGCGGAAGCCTTCTTCTTCTACGTCTAGCTGCACGTCGAAGTTATCGAAATATTCTTCATCGAACTGGGCGTTTATCTCTTGGGTTCGCCGATAGCGCTCGTAGCCTTTTAGCAGAGCTTCTTGCAGGGCTAGCTCCACCGCTGATTCCGGCAGATTTCGCTGCTGGCTGATACTCTTTATCATGTCTTGCAAACCGGGCAACTCTACCATTGACATTGAAGTACGACCTCTCTAAAGGATATGAATAACGTTTTAGCTTCGCTTCGCTTCGTAGCACCTGACGACCGTTGAGTCGAGCAGGCATCTGTACAGCTCAATCCTCTTCACTGCTGAGCTGCACAGATTTCACTAGCTCTCGGGGGATTTTGACGGGCCTTCCTTTTAGATTGAGGGTGAGCGTATTGTCGTCGCGACCGATTAGACTGCCTTGCCAGACTTGTTTGTTTTTATGGGGCTCGCTGAGGCGAACTTCGACGGGGAAGCCTTTGAATACTGTGAAGTCGCGATCGCGCGACAAAACATCAGACACACCTGGACTAGACACTTCTAATACATAGGCATCTGGGATCAAATCCGATTCATCTAGGGCTTCGGTTAGAGCAACGCTCAACCGCTCGCAGTCATTAAGTCCGGTGTCTTCCTGAGTGGGGTTGCGCACGTCTACGCGCAAAACGGGCGGACTTTGATTGGTTTGAAATACCGCATCGACAATTTCTAAACCAACGCTGCTGGCGATAGGTGCGGCGAGCTCTATTACTTGAGGAACTAAAGGATGCGTCATAAGACAACCCAGAGGACAAAAATCCACGGGAGTAACGATCAGTAAAAAAACGACCAATAAAAAAAGCGGGCCCCTAAAGAAGCTCCCACTTTTCGCAGCGGCCCGAACGGACCAGACGAATTAGGCCAGAATCGAAAGTCGACTAGCTAAATAGATCGACTGAATCTGAAGCAGTTAGTCAACTCGGGATGACTTTCGTCACACCTGGCGTGAAAACTGTGTGAAGACAGTCTAGCGCATGGACTGCGAAAGATATAGTTTTAGTATTTTTGATCTAGGAAACGTCTGAGCAATGATCGAGGCAAGATAGGCAGTCAGTTTCGTTAGCGGCGCGATCGCCCCGTCACCCCATACAGCCGATAGCGAGCAGCTTCCATCTGGTCAGCATCCTCAGTAGCAATCTTATCTACGTAGTTAATCTTTATTTCTTCTAGCAAGTCCGCGATTAGTGTACGAACCTCATCTATCGTTTCTTCTTTCTGTAGTTCTCTGCGCAGGTTATTGCTAAAGCTAGCAACCAGTTCGCCAGTTAGCGCCGCCCCTTTCTCATCGGCAAAAGCGCTCTGCAAAGACGATGTCAGCGTTTTTGACAGCTCGGCCACTATCTGCCCAGAAATTTGCGTTGCAAAACCATCAAATCCCGGCATAGCCTTCAGCCCCTGATAGGCCGGAGCCTGGTGCAAAGCGCTCACTATGCTGTGTTGCAATAGCGCGTCTAGCTCCGGCTTGATCTTGGGCAAGACGTGATACACCACTACATCCGACAGGCGTTTGGCGATAGTTTGAACTTCGTCAACGCCATTGATGTCAACGTATTTATCGCGGTCAGTAGCCTCTAGAATCCAACGGCTGATATCACCGTCGCGCACGAGTCTTTGCGCCTGATCGACCACCCTGAGTAGAACAATTTCGGTTAGCTCTACCGCAAATTGGCTGACCAGCGCCCGACTCAGGCGATTGCGAACGGGCTCTAGATTCAGCCAGCGAGCCTGATGAAGTCGCAGCGTCACCGGAACAATGCGCAGCCAGCGCCAAAAGCCAATAAACATCGGCACGTCATAAATCCGCCACAGCATGGCATCTGTCCAGCCGGTATCGCGATGGCGACGGCTCAGCACGTAGGTTCGTGCGAGGAATTCGGCGGCAAATATCGCCATAAACCAAATATCTATTCGCCAAAACAAGTCGATCGGATTGCCGCGTTCGTTGATGCCGCGATAGTAGTTGGTCTCCATCAGCGGCCTGATTTCTTCATCGAAAAAGGCAATATTTTCGGCGGCTGCGGCTGGACTGAGGTCTGCTCGCCAGAATTTTCGAAAGGCGGCCTTAGAAGATTCTTCATCCATGCGATCGCGCATAGCATTCTTGATCCGCTCTAGCGTGCCAGACTTGTTAGCTACCGCAAAGGGATCTTCATCAACGATTGCAACGCTTTGCTCTCGCAGCTGCTCTAGCAGTCTATTTTCATTCAACTGGCTTGCAGGCGCATCAGAGTCGTTCGCAACCTGCGTCGATAGCCGGTCGACTAGGGCGAGATAGGCTGTCGTTGTTCGCTCAGGCTCAATACCCTTGAGCTGCTCTCCGTACCAGATAGTTGGCTGAGGCAAAGTCTTTAGGTACAGATCGCGGAAACGAATGTAGCTGAGATCGAATAGGACAAGGATGAGATTGACTAGGGCGATCGCAGCCATCACTCGCTCAAACCAGGTAGCCCTTGAGCGAACTTTTGCGCGGCGAGATCTATTAGGGGATAGCGTCATGCGATCGCTCCAGAGATAGAGATATGGCTGAAAATCCAGCTTGGACAGCGGTCTTCTGTTGACCACGATAAACTAAAGAATCAGACATTTACTTTTCTTTACAGTTCTCTATGGTTGCCACCACTTCCCTCCCAGATCCCTCATCAGTCTCCTCGATCATTCCACCTGCTCACAACGGTGCTTACTGGAGCTGGTCTGGCTATCGAATTCACTATGTCCATGCTGGAGAAGCGATCAGAGCCGAGCATCCAGAAAGACCGCCGCTGCTGTTTATCCATGGCTTCGGCGCGTCCACCGACCATTGGAAAAAGAACATTTCCGGGCTGGAAAACCAGTTTGAAGTATACGCTCTCGATCTGATTGGATTTGGCCGGTCCTCAAAGCCCAGTAGCGGCTACAGTCCACAGCTCTGGCGTGACCAAATCTCGACGTTTATCAAAGACATCGTCGGCAAGCCTGTCGTTGTTGCTGGTAATTCCATCGGTGGCTACAGCAGCCTCTACACAGGTGCGACCTGCCCAGCAGACGTTGTCGGCGTCTGTATGCTCAATGGCGTCGGCTCATTCAGCGAGCAGCAGCCAGAGCAAGCACCCAATCCTTTTCAACAGTCGATTGGGCAGCTGATCAAAACCGTCATTCTTTCACCCCTTCCTAGCTGGGTTATCTTCCAATTTGTCCGTAAAAAATCGTACATCCGCAGAACGCTAGAGCAGGTGTACGTGAACAAAGTAGAAGTGACCGAACAGCTGGTCGAAGATGTCTATCGACCGGCCACCGATCCAGAAGCGCCTGCAGCATTTGCGGCCTTGTTCAAGGCAGAACGCGGTGAGTATGTAGACGTGTTGCTCTCGCAGATGACCTGCCCACTACTGCTGATTTGGGGAGACGCCGATCCCTGGATGGATACCTACAGCCGGGGCCAGCTATTCCAAAAGCACTACGCCAACCTAGAGGAGCATCACATCAATGCGGGCCACTGCCCACACGACGATGCCCCTGCGGAAGTGAATGCGCTGCTGAGCAACTGGGTGATAGAAAAGGTCGTTGGAGACTCAGCCGATCGGGTTGCCGGGAGCTGGGTAGCTTTGGGGTAGAATGCTGCGCTTTATATAAAGCGGATGGCGGGGTTGACCCGAGCGGTTGAGCTGGAGATAGGTGAGTTTGGAGTGGTGAGGGGTGAGAAGTGTTAGGACAGTGCGATCGCGCCCCGCCAAACTACCCCAATTACCCCAGGCCAGCACAACTCGATCGGCTGCCTCAACCGCCTGTAACAGATAGCAGTCATTCTCACCGCCAACTGGATCATCTGCCTGCTTCAGCTCCGTCGGATGCGGTGTGCGATAGCCAAACAGATTCACGACAGATAGCGCCGCGTACTGCCAGCGCTGAGCAAACTGCATACAGGCTTTGAGTGTCGGATCGTCAAAGCTAGCATCCGCTCGGCTCGGGTTTAGCATGACAAACGCGACAGAGTTATTCCCTACTTGCCATCGTCTGTCCAGTCGATATCGGTATCGACCCGTCTGATCAAAAACTGCCGTTCTTTTGACAGCATCTTTACCAACTCGTTTATTCCTCAACATTATTTACTGCACAAAAACTAGGGCACTCTTTTGGACGTTTTTCGCAAACTAGAACCCGAGCTCCAGCGCAATCTGATTGTCTTCTTTTGCGCGGCACTCTGCTTTTGGGCAGGACTGTCGGGCATGATTCCTAATCTAGCCCTGTATGTGGGTAGCTTTGGCGCTAGCAATCAGGAGATTGGCTGGGTAATGGCCTCTTTTGCTGTGGGTCTGCTGGTCTTTCGTCCGTGGATGGCAAGGTTGAGCGACCGGGTAGGTCGTAAGCCTGCGCTGCTAATCGGGGTGATTGTGATTGCGATCGCGCCCATCTTATACCTAGCGGTCGGACTGCTGCCGCAGATAGCCTGGACGCTGCCGGTTCTAGGCTGGCAGATGAAGAGCACGACTGTTTTGCTAGCCCTGGTGCGAGCGTTTCACGGCCTGAGCATAGCGGCGTTTTCAACGGCATACACGGCGGCGGTCGCTGATTTGGCACCGCCTCAGCATCGAGGCGAGCTGATTAGCACGATGAGTCTAGCCAATCCAGTTGGTCTGGCGCTAGGTCCAGCGTTAGGGGGCTATCTGTCTGGCAGCTTTACGCTGGCCTTCTTGACGATGACGGGGATGGGAACGGTGGGAACGCTATGCGTTTTGACTGCGAAAGAACCTTCTCCAAATGAGGTGTCACAGTCTAGTACAGGAAAGTCAAGTCTCGATCAGGCCAAACGTTCCCCTTTGTTCTGGAGCCTGCTGCTGACGCCGCCGATTCGGGTTCCGGCGCTGATCCTATTTATGATAGGGATTGCGTTTGGGTCGCTGGTGACCTTTATGCCGCTGTACGTTCAGGCGCAGGGGTGGGCGTTCAATATTGGCTTGATTTATACGGCTAGTGCGATCGCCTCTTTCTCCACCCGCGCCTTCACCGGCAGCGCTAGCGATCGCCTCGGCAGAGGTCGATTCATCAGCCTAGGCATCTTCTTCTACAGCCTTTCGATGTTCACTCTGTGGCTATCCAACAGCCCAGAAACCCTGTTGCTAGCGGGTATCTTTCAAGGCGTAGGCAGCGGCACCACCATTCCTATCATCGCCGCGCTGATGACCGATCGCTCACTGCCTAATCAGCGCGGTCTCACCTTTGGCCTCTGCCTAACGGGATTCGATCTGGGTATTGCCCTAGCCGGTCCGCTAATGGGTCAACTCGCCGACTATACAGGCAGCTATGCCCTCGTCTTTGCGATATCGGGCTTCATGACTTTCCTCGGTCTGATTATCTTTATCACCACCTCTAGCAAAGACGTTCCGCATTCTGTCCAATTCGCGTTGAACGGCGGGCGGGATGTGTATGCGATTAAGTAGGGGAATGGGGGACGGAGAGATAGGGGATAGGGAATGGAGCAATAAAAAAACGATGGCGGAGCCTGAGCGTCTGCCATCGTTTCTTTGTGAGCGAGCCTGGAGAGATTTGAACTCCCGACACCGTAGTTCGTAGCCACGTGCTCTAGTCCACTGAGCTACAGGCCCACATCGGGTTTTAATATTAGCACAAGACTAGTGCATCCTAGCCCACTTTAAGTGTTCATTATGCCAAATTCAAACGCCAGCCCAGCACTCACTCATTTAGACAGCCAGGGTCAAGCTCAAATGGTAGATGTCTCTACCAAAGAGACGAGCGTCCGTCAGGCTACAGCCACCGGATCGGTTTCTATGCAGAGGGCAACGCTAGCGGCTATTCAATCTGGCAATGCGCCGAAGGGAGATGTCATCGGCACGGCCAGACTCGCCGGTATCATGGCCGCCAAACAAACTTCTCTATTGATTCCGCTTTGTCACCCGCTCGCCCTCAAGAAAATAGAAGTGACTATAGAGCCCGACAGCGATCTACCCGGCTATCGCATCTACGCCACCGTCAAAACAAAATCCGAAACCGGGGTAGAAATGGAAGCGCTGACCGCCGTTTCTATCGCCGCGCTCACGCTATACGACATGGCCAAGGCCCTAGAAAAATCGATGTGCATCAGCGATATCCACCTAGTCGAAAAAATCGGCGGCAAATCCGGCCACTGGCAAAAACAAACCTTGGCCTAACTTATGCATCCTATTGGAAACTCGCCCCATCTCCCATTCCCCACTCCCCGCTCCTCTACACCCACTCCCCGCTCCTCTACAATAGAAACAACCTAACCGAGACAACCGCTCATGCCTCCCCGCTGGCCCCGCAAACCCGACCGCGCGAACGATCCTGAATACAGAAAGCTGGAGGACCGTATCAATCTCGCGGTGCATTTTGCCATCTTTGGTGCGGTCAACTCTTGCATGGGATTTTTTAATACTTTGAATCCAGGGTCTCTGCCGTTAGCCAAGACGATTTCGCTGGTTTGGGTTTGTGGATTGCTGGCGCATGCAGTCTATTTTTTTGCGATCGCAGACTACTCCACCAATCCAGCCAGCGGCGACTAGCTAGGCCATTTAACCAAAAAAATAATCAAACACCACCAAAAAGAGAACAACTATGCCCGCCTCCAACTCCTCTGAAAATATCGAAGCCCTAGCCGCAGAAATTGGTGAAAATATCTATATGGACATTGCCAAATGGCATCTGTATCTGGGGGTTGCCAAGCTGCACACGCCGCTAGCAGAAAAGCTGATGCCAATGGTTGCCAAAGGTGAAATTTCTGAAGACAGCGTTACTAAAGTCCTTGCAGATATACCCATTAAGCTAGGCGGTGGCCGGAAAACAGTCGCTTTGTCCGATCTGCTACCGATGCAATGTCTAGTCAATCTGGTCGATTTATTAGAAGACTACCAAAGCAAGCTCTAAAAGCAAGCGCTCGTAGAGAGCTTAAAAGTAAAGATCAAACTACCAGAGCGCTCAGCACTTCTGGTTTTTTTGTATTTTTTATTGACTGGTTCGGATTTTCACCTTTCTAATAAACGAAATAAAAGTTAGTATAAATACACATGTTCAGCACACTCAGATAGGAGAACAATGGGAATTTTAGAATTTGTATTCGGAAAAGGCGCGCCAAAGGACGATACCGCAACTAAGCAGGCCTTTTATCTCAACGATGACGATGCCAAGAGCTTCGGCAACATTGAATACATGCGCTCTTCGAAGACAGTAAGACGCACCTTCGCTAAGAAAAAAGGCCAAGCTGAGCACATGGAAAGCGTGAGACAGATTTCTTCGACAGCGGCGAAGAGTCTTGATGCCAATAGCAATAATTCTTCAGGACCTTCACAGGCTGCGGCTACCTTCAACTCATATAGCGCTTCCTCATCAGCACCGAAGGCCGAAGGTTCTTCGACTGCAAGCTCATCTGCACCTAAACCTGCTCGTCGCAAGCCTGCAAGCAGCGACATGGACATGTTCCGTAATATGGCTAAAGACATTCGCAAGTAATTATCTTGCGCTCTGCCAAGACGGAGTAGCGAATGCCATAGGTCGAGCGCCATGGCGTAAGCAAAAGACAAATAACAGCAGGAGCAGTGGTCTATTCGATTGATAGGCCACTGCTTTTAATACTGGTTTTCAAGGGATGCTTCGGGTACTCGATCCAACAGCCGCTGATTCATGATAGGTACCTGACGAATCAAAGTTGCGCTACGTAGCGCCATCAGCACCGCTAGAGCTAGCCAAAGCAACTGTGGACTATTCAACCGGACGGCCACTAGCGCTAGAGGGAGAAAGCCTAGCAGTACCGATATCAGAACGCTATTGCGCAAAACTCGTCCGGCTGTCAGCCCTAGAAAATAGCCGTCTAACGTGAAAGCTATACCACCGAAGCCCAAGACCGGAATTAGCCACGGAACATAAGTTGGAACCTGAGTGAGCAGACTGTCGTGACTGGTCAGCAGGCTGAAGAGGGGAACGGGCCAGATGATTAGCGTCAGGGCGATCGCAATTCCTAGAAACACACTTCCACCCGCCCCCAGCAGCAGCAGCCACCTCAAATCACCCACCGATCGCTGCCCATAGAACTTGCCCGCATAGCTTTCGACGGCCAGCGCTACACCGTCCATAAAGTGAGCCGCCATCAGCACTATCTGCATCAGCAGGGCATTGATTCCCAAAACCGTTTCGCCCAAGCTCGAACTGAAATTAGTGAAGCTCGACATGGCTAGCACTAGTGCCAGGGTGCGAATCAGAATATCTCTATTCAAACCAAACAACTTGCTCAGGGCGGCTGGCTGCCACAGTCTCGCTTTAATCTGTGGCCAAAGATGCCAGGGAATTGAGCCAGAAAGAACAATACCAATGCCGACCGCCAGCATCACATACTGACTTAGCGCGGTTGCTAGCCCTGCGCCATAGCTCTCCCAGCCCAACCGTCTAATAAACCAGTAGTCCAGAAAAATATTGCTGCCGTTGCCGATGACAGCTAGCCAAATGACCTGGGTGCCTCTGCTGCGGCCTAGCAGCCAGCCCAGTAGGACAAAGTTGACCAGGACAGCAGGTGCGCCGACAATGCGACCCTCAAAGAAGGCGATCGCAGCCTCCCTCACGCCCGGTCCCATCTGCAAAAAGTAGAAGCCAACCGCCGCAATCTGCCGCTGCAGTCCCAGCACCACAACCCCCGTCCCCAAAGCCAGCAAAGAATTTCGACACAAGATCAGCCAGATGTCCGTTTCATCGCGGCGACCCACAGCCTGTGCAACCGGCCCGGTCGTCCCCATCCGAAAAAAATTAAAGCTCCAGTAGATCACATTGAAGATGATCGACGCTAGCGCCACGCCGTTTAGATAGCGAACATCAGACAAATGCCCCAAAAAGGCGGTATCGATCAGACCCGCTAGCGGCACCATCAGACTTGATGTGGTGTTGGCAATGGCCAACTTGCAAAACGGGCGTATCCAGCCCCGTGTCCGGCTCAACGACAGCAAGATAGGTAGTTCCCCTCAATTCGTTCCCCTTTGCCAGTGGGCAACCTAGGTCAGTTACACGATATCTGAAATCACGATATCCAAAACCACAGTCTTCTCTTGCAAGGAACGTCATGAATCGCAGCGGAATCGCAGCTCTAAGTATTACAGCATTGCTCGGTGGCATACTGGGAACGCTGCCAGCTCAGGCTGATGGCATCACCACAGCAGGCGCTTCAATCGCAATTGACCTGCCGGTCTTTAATGTCGAGAGCGATTACGATTCCAATCTGCCTTCACTTGAGAGCGCTCCTGCTGAGCCACTTCCCCTGCCAACGGTCCAATCACCAGCTCGGCCACTAGATTCGATACAAAACCAGGCAGCACCAGCTGAGGCTGGAATGCCGAATTCTGGCAGACCCGGTGCTGAAACAACTGATAGTGACAGGGCTATTAATCCGGCGCTAGAAGCTGAAGCCACTGCCATTGAATACGCACCTGCTGAAATCACAGCCATCGAATACTACAACCGAGGCGTGAGAACCTATCACAAAGGCGACGATGCAGCGGCTATTGAGAACTTTACATCGGCGATCGCAGCCAATGGTGAATATGCTGAAGCCTACCTGTTTAGAGGCGCTATCAAACAGACACTGGCAGACCCGGTTGCAGCGATGGCTGACTATTCGACTGCTATTTATCTGCGCCCAGACTACTCACTAGCTTATTTCTACCGAGGGGCGTTGCTGTATCACACTGGGGATATCGCGTCGGCGATGAACGATTTTGAGGCCGCAGTAGCGCTCGATCCCATGCATGTGGCTAGCCATGACTATCTGGGCGTTGTACAGACAGAGAGAGGCGATTTCGCCAGCGCTGTTGTGAGCTTTGACAAAGCGATCGCACTCGACGCAAAATACGCACCCGCCTATATGCACAAAGGGGCGGCGCTGATCGAGCTAGAAGATTATGAGAATGCGATCGCACCGCTCGACATTGCCATCGACCTCAATAAAAAATACGCAGAAGCCTTTATGAATCGCGGCGTGGCTTACTACCACCTGGGCACGCTGCCAACCGCGCTGGCAAATCTGAATCGAGCTATCAAGCTCAACGAAGACAATCTTGAAGCCTACTACAACCGCAGCTATGTCTATTCGGCAATGAGGCGCACAACAGATGCTTTGGCCGATATCAACTACGTTCTCTCAGCTCAGCCGGATTCGCTCAATGCGTACATGGCCCGTGGCACTTTGTACAGCGCACAGGGCAAGCATGAGGCCGCGATCACAGACTTCAACCGCGTCATCGAACTCGATGCCAACTCCAGTGAAGCCTATCAGCAGCGAGCGCTGGTCCGGCTAGCGACTAACCATGTCTCGGAAGCACTAGACGATTACGACAGTGCGCTCAGTCTTAGTCCCGCTAGCCAGGATCTCTACAAGGGGAGGGCCGATGCCTATATAATTCATGGCAATTTATCCTCTGCGATCGCCGACTATACCTATGCTATCGAGCTAGACAACAGCTACTCAGCCGCCTATGCCGCTCGGGGCCGCTCTCTATACGAGTCGGGCGATGCTCAAGGGGCCTATCAAGACTTTTCGCAAATCATCCGCCAAGACCCAACCGTCGATGCCGATATTTACTATTATCGGGGCGTTACCCTGATGGCACTAGGCGATAACTTCAGCGCACATAACGACTTTCAGATCGCCGCCGAACGCTATCTAGTCGAAGGCAGAGCCGACGGCTATCGGGCCGTGATCAACCGCATGAGTAGACTGTAGGCTCAATTCGCGTTGTCTAAAATCCTGTGCCGTCCAAAAGAGAGCTGTAGACTAAAGACAGCTCTCTTTTTCTACGGCTATTATGATTCGGCGCTTGGTTGCTTTGTTACTGTTGCTGTGCTGTTTCTTTCTACCTGCGCTACCTGCAAGGGCGTCTTCACCGCTAGCCTCTTTGCATACCTATCACGAGCGCCTCGGACAGACGACTTTTCGATCGAAGCAAAGCTTGCGCGATCGCACCGATCGCTCCTGGCAAATCATCCTTTTCAAACGCTACCAGGCTAGCGAGCTACAAGGACTCTATCTCAGACTCGTCGGCTTTCCAGGACTGGTCACCGTCGATAGCCAAGCGCCGCTGAAGATCGCGACTGGATCTAGTCTGCAATGGCAGGTTGCTACTGAGCTAGATCCTCAGACCGCAGAACTACCAGACTACGCAGGGCAATACAACGTGAAGACAGTTCTATCGCAACTCTCAGGCGATATTCCTTTGCAGATAGATATTACTTTGGGCGATGGCAGTATCGCAGAACTTGTCGTTCCCCCTTTCGCAGTACACGAGTGGCGGGAGCTGACAGCACTCTCTTCTGATAGCTCTCCTGATAGCATTCCTGAAGCTTCTGCGAGCTAGGGCTGTTCACCCGCATGATACGAGCTGCGCACTAATGGACCAGAGCGCACATGAGAGAAGCCGAGGTCGCGGGCGATCGCACCCAACTGCTCGAATTCTTCCGGCGTCCAGTATTTTTGCACCGGGAGATGAGCGAGCGAGGGGCGCATGTATTGGCCGATGGTGATGCGATCGCACTCCACCGCTCTCAAGTCTTTCATCGCTTCGACGAGTTCGGGCAACGTCTCTCCATGACCGACCATCAGTCCCGACTTGGTTGGAATAGACGGATCGACCGCTTTCACATAGCGCAAAACGTCTAGCGATCGCTCATATTTTGCGCCACGTCTAACAGGTGCCTGCAAGCGTTTGACTGTCTCGACGTTGTGATTGAAACAGGCAGGATGGGCGATCGCGACCGTTTCCACCCTCACCCGCTGCTGCGCTTCCGCATCAACTCCATTCCAAAAATCCGGCGTCAACACCTCGACCTGCGTCTCCGGATTAAGCGCACGAACGGCATCCATCGTCTTTACAAACCAACCGGCCCCGCCATCAGCCAAATCATCTCGCGCTACCGCCGTCAGCACCACATACTTCAGACCTAGCAGCTTCACAGACTCTGCCACCTTCGCCGGTTCAGCCGGATCTAACGGCATCGGCGCATGCCCTTTGTCCACCTGACAAAACGCGCAGCTACGAGTGCAAGTCGGCCCCATCAGCAAAAAAGTCGCCGTCTGATTGGCATAGCACTCACCCCGATTTGGACAGCGCCCCTCCTCACAAATCGTGTGAATCTGCCGCTGCTTAATCACCTTTTGCACCGCCGACAGCTCGCTCGCCCTGCCGATCGGTCGCCGCAGCCAGTCCGGCATCGCCAAAATTTCAGGCCGCATCCCGAACCGCTTTCATCGGCTGTTTTTCTACCAACTGACTTTCCACTAACTGATCAAGTAGCGCGCAAACGCACGGACGTAGTACTTATTTAGCGTCAGTTGTAAACATCAAATATCGGTTAGTGGCCTCAGGTGCCGACCCGCCCCACCCTGCGGGCACCCCTCCCGAGAAGGGATCTGTCCCGGCCATGTGTTGTTTGAGGATCGAGGTAGATAGCCTTTATCCTCACTGCCTGAAGTAAATCCCCTCTTGGGAGGAGTGGCACGCAGTGACGGGGTGGGTCCGGTTACTCATGCGACTGACCAATTTCGACATTTGCTTCAACGCTGAACAATTACGCATCCGCGCACGCTTGCTATACATTCTAACGGTCTATCCCCCATCCCCCATCTGCGTGTTCCATCAACGCGGCGATCTGGGCAACTTTAAAGCAGGCGTAAAGCGGTCATGACGCGCGAATCTTTGCCCTTTTCAAACAATAGATCTCGCATCAGTTACGCATCAATCTGCCATTCATCAATATTGCCCTTCATCAGATAGCACCAGGAGTTCGTCGTGGCCAATCACAAAATTCTAGTAATCGACGATAGCAGAGTCATTCGCGCTCGGGTACGAGAAATGCTACCTAACGGCAACTTTGAAGTTATTGAAGCGACTGACGGCATTGAAGGCATTGACGCCATTCGCGCTCAAAAGCCGAATCTGATTATGTTGGACTTTTTGCTGCCGAGAATGAGCGGCTACGAGGTCTATCAAGAAATTCAGTCAGTCCCTGAATTTCAAAGCATTCCGCTAGTGATGATGTCAGGCCGCCGCGAAGAGCTGACAGAAAAAATTCAGGAACCCTTCGAATTCTTTGAGTTTATTGAAAAGCCCTTTGAACAAAAAGAGCTAATTGGCGCGATCAAAGGCGCTATGGCGAAAGCTCGCAAGGCGCGTCCTCAAACTGCCACTCCCACAGCTACTAGCAGTGGAGACGCTTCTACTGACATCGCGGCCCTGCAAAAGCAAGTTGACGTGCTGAGCAAAGAAGTCGCCGCTCTCAAAGTTCAAAACAGCAAAATCCTCGCATTCATCAGAAAGAAACTAGCCTAGAAACTGGTAACGCTAATGCTCTACGGTGACTGGCGTGTGGTCGCTGGGTCTTTCTAATCCGCGTGGTTCGGTATCGATGGTGCAGCTAATTGCCCGTTCGTAAAGCTCGGGGGAAAGGTAGTGATGGTCGATGCGCCAGCCAGTATTGCGGGCGAAGGAGTTGGTGCGATAGTCCCACCAGCTAAAGTGACCGCCTTCGTCGGTGAATTTGCGAAAGGCGTCGGATAGGCCGACGGAGAGCACGTCGCGAAGGGTTTCTCTTTCTACTGGGGACGACATGATATGTTTGTCTCTATTTTTGTCCGTGTAGATGTCTTTGTTTTCGGGGGCGATATTGAAGTCACCGCAGACATTTAGCTTGGGATGCGCGGCTAGCTGCTTGTTCAGGTATTGCTTTAGCAGGGCGAGCCAGCTGAGTTTGTATTCGTACTTTTCGCTGCCGATGGCGGAACCGTTCGGAACGTAGAGGTTCACGATTCGTACATCGTTGAGTACGCCGCTGATAACTCTTTTTTGAGCATCTAGATCACGGACGGTGGCTTCATCAAGGATGGCACCAAAGCCCATCTGTACGTCTTCTAGCGGTGCTTTGCTGAGTAGGGCGACGCCGTTGTAAGACTTTTGGCCGTGGTAGTAAGCATGGTAGCCAATGTCAGTGAATGCCTGCTCAGGAAAGTCTTTGTCGATGACTTTGGTTTCTTGGAGACAGAGAACATCGACGGGGTTAGCCTGTAGCCACTGGCAGACGTGCTCTAGTCGGGTGCGAACGGAGTTGACGTTCCAGGAGGTAACTTTCATATAGCTTTCTAGTAGGCACTGAGGCAAAGCGGAGCAAAGCCTTTGTATTCTATGCCGCGATGGAAGGTCAGGTCTGTAGTTCGACGGGATTTAGGGTGGACCAGCTTTGACGGATAAGGGGAATGGCACTGTAGGCGATGAGGATGGCGATCGCACCACTGACCACCCCATCAGCCCAGTACCACTGATACTTGGCAATCAGCACTGCGCCGACCAGCACACCCAGACAGCTGCTCGCATCCGCCACCATATGTAAAAAAGCGCCGCGCATATTGAGGTTATCGTCGGCGTGGCTGTGTAAGAGATAGGCGTTGAGTCCATTGATGCCTAAACCAACGGCTGCGGTGATCGCCACTGGCTGACTCAAGATTTCGGTGGGTAGCACTCGCAGTTCTTCTATGGCTTCCCAGCCTAGCCAGCCGCAGACGATCAGTAGCAGTATGCCGTTGACTAAGGCAGCGATCGCGTTCAACCTTTCAGGGTTGGCGTTCGATTGAGCAGTTTGTGATTGGGCAACTCTACTCGCGGTCCACAGTGAGAGTGCGATCGCAAACACATCGCACACCATATGCCCAGCATCCGCCATCAGAGACAAGCTATTGGCATGGAAACTTACCCATAGCTCAGCAATCGAGAAACAGGTAATGAAGACAAGGGCGATTCTGAGCGATCGCACCTGCTGCGGCGTAGAGGGCAAACCATGATGGCAGGTGCCAGAATGGCAGCCTTCAGAATGATGATGCTCAGACATAAATAGTCGTACGAGATCAGGATCGATTGGCAAGATAAGATGAAGATACCCTCAGTGATACCCGAAATGTGTGATGGACAGCCAGTTTATCTAGCAGCCCACTTTGATACAACCTGAGACATATACAACCTGAAATATATATAACTGAAATATATATAACTTGAAATATCATGGTCAAATCCAAGCAGACCAACGGTCCTTCTGACGGTCCATTAGAAGGTGATGCACTAGTCAAAGAGGCCTGCCGTCGCATTCGAGCCGCAAAAGGACTGTGGGATGCCCATCGCAATGCTGCCTGTCGCAACGAGCGAGAAAAGGCATTAGGGCTCTACCATCAGCTGAGCAAGGAGCAGAAAGACAAAATTCCTCAGCAGCTAAGAATTTGGCTGCGCTACCGCAGCGAAAAATACTTTGGGGCGCATCAAACCGCACCAGGCCAGTCCAAACGCTCTGGCAAAAAGAGACGACAAAGCTCTCGATAAATTCCGTCTTAGATGTCTTCTTCTACCACCAGTAGATTGTCAGCTTTGTGTACAAAACGGGCGAGAGAGTCATCAGCCTGTGCAAAAAAGCTGTGCAAAGTGTGCAGAGACAGCTAAATTGCTGATTTTTCAATACTCGCAGACACAGCCAGTCTACAGACAGATCGCATAATCTTCTAACAAACCCAATTGACTCTCTGAAGAATCACTGAGATATTAAGGTAATTTCATAAATTTGAAAACTTAGGCTTTATGATGCGCGTCAACCGTTCTACCCTCGCAAAGCTCTGCTTGCTGACGGCCCTTGCTGTTCCGGTTCAGCGCTCGGCCTTTGCAGCCATCACCCAAGGTGTTTCTGAGGTAGACAGGACTCATCTGCTAATTGCTCAAGATTCTGTCAGTGAAGGGGCGAAGCCGATTGCAGCTACCCCAGAGGGTGATCTGACGGCGGCGACGAATGAAGACGGTCTTGTCATTATTGAGAATGCTGAAGGTGAAACGGTCGCAGGGCCTTTGGTCGAGACGGGCGGAGTCGTGACGGCTTTGGCCTTTAGCGAGGATGGTGAGACGCTAGCGACTGGCACACAGACAGGTCAGGTGCGGTTCTGGGGCGTTGACGGTGAGCCGAAAGGGGATATTTTCCAGCCAGTCGTTGGCGACGATAATGCAATCACCACGCTCCAGTTTGAAGACAACGAGACCCTTTTCGTCGGCGCTAGTCAAGGGCGACAGGGACTGTGGGGGCTAGATGGACTGCCCCCGGGTGAAATAGCAGCGGCTGATGCAGACGGCGCGATCGCCTCTACAGAGACCGCAGACGTTGATGTAGATGGACCACCCTGGTGGGTTTGGCTAATTCCGCTGTTGGGAGTACTGGGTCTTGGATGGTTGTTTTTGGGCAAGCGTCGGTCACGAACCGCTGATGCCGAAGCGCGTCGGCAAACTTCGCCTACGGTGACCGTTCCACCCCCAACAACCGATCCAGAAACCAATAGAGAAGTTTCCAGCAGAGCACAGACCGTTATCTCGACTGATCGCGTTGTCGATGAGTCTAGAGTCATCGGGACTAACGAGTTCACTGAAGCTACCGCCACGACACCCCACACTATCCCATCCACCGCCAGCAGCTCTGAAACTGAAACCTCATCACTTCACGAGTCAACAGATTTAGAGTCTCCTGATTTGGAAGGCACTAATTTAGACCTATCGACGGCTGCTATGGGGCTAGGTGGTGTAAGCGTAGGTGACGCTGCCCTATTAGGAGATGAAGCGTTGGGTAGCCGTAACACCGACGCCGATCTCGAAGCTGACGATCCAGCAGACGATCCATGGGATGACAATCTAGAGCTCACCCTAGACGACGAGTCAGAGAGTGAACCGCCATCAGCATCAGCCGAATCCATCCTGTCGAGAAGCCTTGAGCAGGAACCTGCTGAGATTTCTGCTAGTGAGATGCCCGCTGTCGAAATGCCTGCTGTCGAAATGCCTGCCACTGGAGAGGCTGCCGTTGAAGAGCTAGTTGACCAAGTGACTCTCGAAGCACCACCGATTGTCGAAGAGCCACCGATCGTCGAAGAGTCGCCAATCGTCGAAGAGCCGCCAATCGTCGAAGAGCCGATCGCCGAAGCTTCTCCTATCGAAGCGCCTGCTGCTGAAACACCTGCAATTGAAACACCATTTGTCGAGACGTTATCCGCTGCTGAAATGACTCTGGGTGAGGCATCGACGGCTGAGACACCTCTTGAAATGCGCTCTAGTGATATCGACAACATAGAGCCGACTCGCAATACGGTCATTGCAGAAACAGAGACCATTCTTGATATCGAACCCACTAGAGAAACAATCATTGGCGATAGTGCAGTGATTTTTAGTGGAATTGCGATCGCCAGCAGCACAGCCTCCGTGACCCTGTCTGACGAAGTAGTTTCAACCGAGTTCCAAGCATCAACTAGCAACGGCGGAGCTAGTCCTTTGACAATTGAAGAGCTTGCTAGCGTAGACAGTGGTCTCGCAGACTTGCCCGAAGGTTACGGAGAAAGTCGGATTGTTCTATTGCCTCGCGATCCAGAGTGGGCCTATGCCTATTGGGATGTCTCTAACGAGCATAAAGAAGAGCTACGGCAGCAAGGTGGCCAAAGACTGATGCTCAGACTCTACGATGTCACCGATCTCGATTTGACATCGCAGTCGCCCCACAGTATGCAGCAGATAGACTGTCACGAGATGGCACGATCCTGGTACTTGGAGATGCCGGTTAGCGATCGCAACTACATTACAGAAATTGGCTATCTCACAGACGATGACCGCTGGCTGCTACTAGCTAGATCGGCCCCGATCAGAGTGCCGCCTATCTACCCATCGAACTGGGTAAAAGATCGGTTTGTCACTGTCGACTGGCAGGAGCGACTAGCGGGTCGTACTTTTGGCGATTTGGGTCGACCTTACAGCCCAGAGACAGCCACTGCTAAGGAGAGTGAAGCAACAGATCTGCCAAAAATTTACGACGATCTGTTTGCGCTAACGCAGAGCCAAGAAGCGCTAAGAGTCGCGGGTTCGCTGTATGGATCGATGCAGCAAATGCCGCCAGGTGCGCTGTCGCTGTCGGGAGGTGTGTTTGGATTAGCAGGAGCGTTAAATGCCTCTGGTTTGAATATGTCAGGCTTGAACATGTCTGGAATCGGATCGGGAGCCTCTGGTTTGCCAGGGCGATCGCGTCAGTTCTGGCTGGTTGCTGATGCAGAACTGATTGTCTATGGTGCAACCGAGCCGGACGCCACGCTCACAGTTGGAGATAAAGTCATCCCGCTCAACCCAGACGGCACCTTCCGCTTCCACGTTGCCTTCCCTGATGGACAAATAGACTATCCTATTCGCGCAGTAGCCGCTGATGGCGAGCAGACTCGCTCTGTTCATCTTCACTTCGAGCGAGAAACCCCCACGCGCAGCACCAACACCAAAGACGAAGCCAGGGACGAATGGCTCTAGCGAATGGTTTGGTCTTAGATGTACCTAATTTTTTGGAGTTATGTCGTATAGTATGAGCTTCATAAAATTGAGCCGGTTGGTTTAGACCGCATTGATTTGGACCACAACCAAACGGCAGCGCGATTGGGAAAGGTCGCGATCGCTAGCAGTATTGAAAAAGAGGAGCCCCCTTGATATGTCCGACTCATTCAAAATTCGCCGTCGCCGAGCCCTACAGCTTTTCGCAGGCGCTTCTGGCGCAGTCGTGCTTCACGCTTGTAATTCTGGTACGACCACTAGCGAGACCGAAACGGAGACTACGGATACAGAAGCCGCCAGCAGTCCTGAGACAACGATGTCTCTATCCCTTGGCACCGCGCCCTGGGTCGGCCAAGTGCCGCTATACATCGCTCAGGAAAAAGGCTTCTTTGCTGAAGAAGGACTCGACTTTGAGCTGCGCAACTTTGGCGACAGCGGCGGTTATCTCTCAGCCTTTTTGGCCGGTCAGCTAGACAGCCTTTCACTAGTCAGCTCAGAAGCGGTCACCCTCACAGACCAGGGCAAGGACTACAAGATTGTTCTAATCCAGGACAATTCAGTCGGTGGCGATGGCATTTTAGCCAAAGACAGCATTACCAGCATTGAAGACTTCGCCGGAAAGGAAGTCGCTGTAGATACCAGCGGCGTCAGCTACTTTTTCTTACTACAGGTGCTTAAGGAAGCGGGCCTTAGCAAAGACGACATCACCGTGATCAATACAGACCCAGCAGCAGCAGCGGCGGCGTTTCAATCGGGCAATGCCGACATCGCCGTGACCTATGCGCCCTATCTTCAGGAGGCGGCTGACGCCGTTGAAGACGGTCGAATTATCTATGATTCGAGTGAAATGCCCACCGCCATTATCGATATGTACATATTCGATTCGGCCTACGTTGACGAGAATCCTGAAGCGGTCCAGGCGTTTGTCAACGGTATATTCAAAGGGCTACAGTTTCTCCAAGATAATCCAGACGAGGGCCATGCTATCGGCGCGATCGCGCTAGATGTGGCCCCAGAAGATGTTGCAGGCGATCTAGAAGGGGTAAAGCTGCCAGACAAGGCCACCAATATCGAAATGATGGCTGAGCCTGATAGCGACCTGTATGTGGCTGAGCCTTTGAAGGAGCTGGCTGATTTCTTACTTAGCGAAGGGCAAATAGAAGCAGAGCCGGGAGACTTTGCACCGCTGCTCGATCCTCAGTTTGTCGAAGCATCGCCCTCTTAGTATATCCAGGTCACTCGTGCCCCGTTCTCAAAAGCGCTATCTAAAACCGTCGGTATTTTGGAGCATTCGCCAGGGATTTCCCGGCTGGCTGAGGCCGATTTTAACCCTGGCGGCACTAGCGATACCGCTGGCGATTTGGAGCGCTTTGAGCTACGGCGGATTTGTCGATGAGACCTTTTTGCCGACGCCGCCAGCGGTGCTCGCGGCGGGACTGGCGATGCTGCAAAACGGGACGCTGGTGACCGACATTTTGGCGAGCTCTGTTCGGGTGATGGCTGGGTTTGGCCTAGCGGCGCTGGTCGGTATTCCGATTGGGATTGCCATGGGCACGTTTTACAGTATGGATAGTCTATTCGGTGGGTTTGTAGGCACGGTGCGCTACATGCCGATTGCCGCTTTTACGCCGCTGATGATCGTCTGGGTGGGAATTGATGAGCTGCCTAAGGTGCTGATTGTTTTTCTGGGAATTGTGCTGTACAACGCGATCATGGTGGCAGATGCGGTGAAGTTTATTCCCAATGACACGCTGAATGTGGCCTATACGCTGGGGGCTACTCGGCGGGATTTGCTGTTTCGCGTGATTTTTCCGGCTTCGCTGCCTAGCATTGTCGATACGATGCGGGTGAATGTGGCGGGGGCCTGGAATTTTTTGGTGATTTCTGAGCTGCTGGCTGCGGAGAGTGGGCTGGGGTATCGGATTGTGCGATCGCAGCGCACTCTCCAAACCGACAAAGTCCTGTTCTGCATTTTGGTGATCGGCTGCATCGGCCTGCTCACTGATCTAGCCTTTAGGCTGCTGGCTCGCTGGCTGCTGCCCTGGGCTGACTCTACTCAGCAATAATGACGGACTATGGTCTATAGAAAAGCGTTTGACTCACTACCGGCTGACTTGTCGCAGACCAATTCGCGACTCGCGACCTCACCAAAGTTAGAGATTCGCGATATCACAAAGGTCTTTGGCAAAGGCAAACAGAGCCTAGTAGCTGTCGATCATGTCAGCGTGCAGCTAGCATCCAATGAGTTTAGCTGTATCGTCGGACCGTCGGGCTGTGGCAAATCGACACTGCTAAACATTGCCGCTGGGCTGATGCAGGCCACGAGCGGAGAGATTTTGGTCGACAGCGAAACCGTGCCGGGACCGGGAGCCGATCGGGGCATGGTGTTTCAAAACTACACGCTGTTTGCCTGGCTATCGGTGGCTGAGAATGTAGCGTTTGGGCTGAAGCTGCGTAGATTGTCGAAGCATGAGATCCGCGATCGCGTTGCCTACTATCTCGATATCGTCGGGCTCAGCGACTGGGCACATGCCTATCCCAAGGCGCTATCGGGTGGGATGAAGCAGCGGGTTGCGATCGCCCGCGCCCTTGCCAACGATCCAGAAGTCCTATTGATGGACGAGCCTTTTGGCGCACTAGACTCTCAAACCAAGGATCAGCTGCAAGCCTTCTTCCACGACCTCTGGGAAAAAACTCAGATCACCGTCTTTATGATCACGCATGATGTGGAGGAAGCCATCTTTCTCTCTCAGCGGGTCCATATCATGAATAGAACCGGCAAGCTGCGCGAAACCATCGAGATCGACCTGTCCGCACACCGCGATCTTGACCTGAAGCTAACGCCTGAGTTTTTAGACATCAAGCGGCACGTCATTCATGCGCTGCGATAAATTACTTCAAGTGCGGTCATAGACTTCTAGCTGAAAGAGGTTTTGGAGAGAGCGAACTTGGGGCTATGATTTCAAAGTCTCGGTCGTCATGGACCAAAAGCAAATCGTTTTCTAACGCTGTTTGGGCGATGCAGCAGCCAATTGGAAACCCAGCGACGGCGGCTCTTTCAAACGCGCCTTTATTTCGCTGGGTTTATGTTACTCACACTAGGCTCGTGTCTCTAGGACAGCTTGCCTATGCCATTGCTGGCTGATCCATCTGAGCGAGTCGGTCGGCCAACAGCTGCTCTAGCTCTTCTAGCGCCTTTGTAAAGCCTTCAATTCCTTCCGCTAGCTTGTCATTGGCCATGCGGTCGGCCTTGTGCATTTCGTCGAAAGTCGCTTTGTCTATAGAGAGCTTCTCGATGTCTAGGTCCTTAGAATTCTCAGGACTGAGCTTGCGAGGAAGATCGGCTTCTGTCTCGGACAAGGGAGCTAACAGCTTGGGGGAAATTGTCAGCAAATCGCAGCCCGCTAGCTCTTTGATTTCGTCTAGGTTACGGAAGCTTGCGCCCATGATTTCGGTCTCATAGCCAAACTTTTTGTAGTAGTTGTAGATTTCGGTGACTGACTGCACGCCGGGATCTTCTGACGGCGGGTAGCTGTCGCGACCGGTGTCTTTTTTATACCAGTCGAGGATGCGACCGACGAAAGGTGAAATCAAGGTGACTTTGGCTTCGGCGCAGGCGATCGCCTGATGCAGACCAAACAGCAGCGTCAGGTTGCAGTGAATGCCTTCTTTTTCCAGGATTTCTGCGGCTTTGATGCCTTCCCAGGTGGAGGCGATTTTGATGAGGATGCGATCGCGGCTAATCCCCGCTGCCTCATACTCACCAATCAGCTCACGCGCTGTCGCCAAAGTCCCTTCAGTGTCATAAGACAAGCGAGCATCTACTTCTGTCGAAACCCGTCCAGGAATAATTTCTAGAATCCGCTTGCCAAAGGCAACCGCCAAATGCTTGAACGCCTCTTTGGCAATCTCTTGGTCCGAAGCGCCGTCTCCTAGCGTCTCCTGGGCCTGCTGTAAGGTTTCATCCACGATGCTTTGATACTGAGGTAGCTGGGCTGCTGCCGTAATCAGCGAAGGATTAGTCGTGGCATCTTGGGGCGTGAACTGTTCAATCGCACCAATATCTCCAGTATCAGCGACCACAGTCGTTATTTCTTTCAGTTGAGCTAACAAGCTCATAGGATAAGCCTCCTGATTGTTGGCAATAATCTGACCCAATTGTAGTCAGCACCTCTGGGAATAAACGTCTCTCATTAGACATTAAACCTAGAGAATATCTATAGAACTTCTCAGGCAACGCCTGACGGTGTCGGCTCGGGTTCGACTCTCACCATCGCCTCAGAAACGTCCTGCTTTGACTGCGCTGCTTTTGGATCGCTGGCATCTATCTTGTGTTTATCCGGGTGCTGATTGCTGTCTATATGCTCATTGATATCTAGATGTGCATAGCTATCTACGTGCTTATCAATGAGCTCGTAAACAGGCAGATCAAACCAGAAGGTAGTCCCCACACCGACTTCACCCACCAGATTAATCTGGCTATTATGCTTGTCCATGATGTTTTTCACAATAGATAGGCCCAAGCCGGTGCCCTCTAGGGTATGCACTCTGTTTTCCACTCGGAAGAAACGCTCGAAAATAGCGGCCTGATCCTCATCGTCAATGCCGATGCCCGTATCGCCAATCTCAATCCTTACGCTTTGCAAAAGATTGGGCTGAGCGCTCGGTGCGTTATAGGCCCGAATCGCGACTCTGCCACCAGCAGGCGTAAACTTCAACGCATTGCCGACTAGATTGCCAAAGACCTGAAGCAGCAAATCATAGTTCCCCAGAACAGCAGGCAGCGGGTTTTCGATATCACCCTCTAGAACGATCTGCTTGTCTTTAGCGTTGAGCTGGTATGTCCGCAGCACCTGGTCGATCGGCTGATGCACCTCGACAGCGGAAAACTCATAGCGGCGGTTCGATTCCAAGCGGGATAGATCGAGCACATCGTTGACTAGGCGAGTGAGCCGGTCGGTCTCATTGTTTGCCGTAGCTAAAAACTCTCGGCGCTCCTGTTCGCTCAGATCTTCGCCGTATTCGTGCAGGGTTTCGATAAACGACTTGATATTGAAAAGAGGCGTGCGCAGCTCGTGGGAGACGTTGCTGATGAATTGACTTTTGGCTTCGTTGAGCGCCACTTCTCGGGTGATGTCTTGCAGGGTGATGGCCATGCCCCTCACGTTCTCTCGTGACTGGTCGAGTACGGTGTTTAGCAAGACGCGGATAGTGCGGTTGCCGTCTAACATGATGCGAAATTCACTGCCTTCGTGCCTTTCGCTAATCAGCGCCTGGGCCAGAGCGGGCGCTAGCTGAGCGCGGACTTCTGGCTGGAGCCCATCGAGAATGCTGCCGCTAAGAGGCCCGGTGGCCTCCCAGCCCAGTATCCGTCGCGCTGCAATATTCGCCAAGACCAGGTTGGTTTTGGCATCTAGCAAAATCGCACCGTCAGCAATCGTAGAGACTAAGCTTTCTAGCTTCGCCTTCTCTGCGGTCAGCTCTTCAATATTCTGCTCTTCGTAGCGCTCTAGGCGCTCAGCCATATCGTTAAAGCTGTAGATCAGTTCGCCCAGCTCACCGCCTAAGGGCAAATCAATCCGCTGCTTGAAGTTACCGGCGGCAATGTTTTTCACGCCTAGAGACAGCTCTTTGATCGGCTGAGTGATCGTCAGCGCATTGATCACTGCGCCCAAGATGACCATCACCCAGATCGAGACGAAGACGGCAACGGTCACATCACGGGTCAAATGCGAGGAGGCCACCACCGTCGGGTTTGGGGTGATGCCCATCGCCAACATGCCTTTGTATTTACCTTCGACAACGAGGGGGACAAAGACATCGGTGACGATGCCCACTGGAGTCATGTGCTGACGGACCATTGGCGAGTCGCTGCTGCTGGTGTAGTTGGCTGGCAGCTTCATTCGCCTTCTGAGCGTCAGGGAGTTTTGGACGGCGGGTTCGGAGTAGGGAATGCCGAAAAAGATTTCGCCCGCCTGGTCGGCGTAGAGCATGTAGCGGACGTTGGAGGTGTTTTCGTAAAAGCTGTAGGAGAAACGGGCGAGTTCGGCGCGATCGCCTGTTTCAATCAGCGGAGCGGCATTGGCAGCTAGCAGCACACCCAGGTCACGACCAAAGCGAGTGTCGTTTAGCTGAGTGTCTTGCTGAATGGTGTTGACGGCCCAGAAAGTAAGGCCGCTCATAATCAAAGAGACTAGCAGCGTAGCCCCTGTCATCAGGCGAGTTTGCAGTGTGAAGTCACTCCACCATTTGGCGAGTAGTGCTTTGAATTGGCTAAGCAGTTGCATGAGGACTTCTCTGGCTGGTTCTGTGGCTGTTTTTTTGGCTATCTTCGATAAATATCTATCACCATTCTAAACGCTGGTGTTTATTCCGCGCTTGTGGATTGGCCTGCATCCTGTAGCTGGCCTTCGATTCGGTGACCGATGTCGCGGCGGTAGTAACTGCCAGGAAAGTCGATTTTTTTGATGGCGCTGTAGGCTTTGTTGAGGGCGGATTGGAGATCGGGCGCGATCGCACTCACGCCCAAAACCCGTCCGCCCGTACTCTTGAGACTGCCATCACTCAGCCGAGTCCCGGCGTGGAATACCACTGTATCTTCTGAGTCTGCATTATTTAATGAGATAGATAGTCCCTTTTTGTACGCTGCTGGATAGCCTTGAGCTGCCATCACCACACAGGCGGCGGCGGCCTCTTTCCACTCGAACGGTGGCAAGTGCGCTAATTGCTGTTCGCAGCAGGCCAGCACAATTTCATCGAGCGGCGTTTCGAGCAGCGGTAAAACCGCCTGCGTTTCTGGATCGCCAAAGCGACAGTTAAACTCGATTACTTTTGGATCGCCCTCGGGGGTGACGATCAGACCCGCATAGAGCACACCGCAATAGTCAATGCCCCTAGCCTTGAGCGCTGCTAGCGTCGGATCTAAGACTTCTTTTTGCACCCGCTCTAAGAGCGTAGGCGGCATCAGCGGCGTTGGCGCATAGGCACCCATACCGCCTGTGTTAGGACCAGTGTCGCCTTCGCCAATTTGCTTGTGATCTTGGGCGGGCAGCAGCGGGCGAATCGTTTGGCCATCGCTTACCGCGAGAACGGAGACTTCTTGCCCTTCTAAAAATTCTTCGATGACGACGCGCTCACCCGCTGCGCCAAAGCGTCCGCTGAAGACGGATTTAATGGCTGCGATCGCATCCTCAACCGTCATTGCCACGCTCACGCCTTTGCCTGCTGCGAGTCCATCGGCTTTGACTACAATCGGTGCGCCTTGTTCTTTGACATAGGCGATCGCCCCTTCAGCCTCATTAAACACCGCCGCTGCCGCTGTTGGGACTTTAGCCTCAGCCATTATCTCTTTTGCCCAGGCTTTGCTAGATTCGATCTGTGCCCCGTCTTGGTTGGGTCCAAATACTTTAATGCCCTGCGCTCTGAGTGCATCAGCTAGACCTTCTGCCAGCGGCTGCTCTGGGCCAACCACCACAAAGGCCATATTGTTCACCAGCGCACACCGAGCAATACCTTCTGCTTCGTTAATAGACATAGCGACATTGCGACAGCCGGGGAGTAGCGCGGTGCCACCGTTGCCAGGGATGCAGACAATCTCTGTAATGTTGGGCGATCGCAGCAATTTCCAAGCCAGCGCGTGTTCGCGACCACCGCTTCCAACTACAATTGCTTTCATAGACGAGGACAACCCTGCTAAATCGACGCTCCAGACAGACTACATCGTCTTGTCAAGATCAACAAAGCCTGCTTGAGCTATTTGGGGAGCTCAAGCAGGCTTATGACTGTTAGCTAATTTTATCGCGCACATTACTGCGTGCATTTTAGCTAGTTTTTGTTGCGTACATCGCGGTTGTGCTGAACCAAGCTCTGGATGCTAGAGGCGTCAGACAGCTGACTGCGGCTAGATAGCTGTTGTCCAAAGGCAGGCTGTCCAAAAGTTGATAGAGCAATAGGGGAAAGGGCAACCGCACTCAGTAGCGCGAGGGTGGTCGAAAGTGTAAAACGTTTCATGGAAGGCTCCTATTTAAGCTTTAAGCGAGAGATTAAAAGAAAGAGGAAATGTATTCCTCGATACTTAAATAGGATAGCGATTCCACACAGCGGGCGTTCTGAGTCAACAGTGAGAAAGCGCTTAGCGTTTTCTCATACAGCCGAAAGATCTGCCGAAAGATTGGTCAAGCCAACGGTCTACATCCAACGGTCTATTCTACGGTTACTGACTTTGCTAAGTTGCGAGGCTGATCGACATCCAGGCCGCGCCGCGCCGCAATGTGATACGACAGTAGCTGTAGAGGAACAACCGTCAAGATCGGCGAAAGCAGTTCGTCCACATCAGGAACGGGCAGCAGCGCGTCAAAAGTCTCTTCGGCTTCTGGGTCGTTCATCGGTACGACGCCGATTAGCCGGGCATCTCTGGCTTTAGCTTCTTGGGCGTTGGAGAGTACCTTTTCGTAGACAGGGCCTTTGGTTGCGATCGCAACCACCGGCACCTTCTCATCTAATAGGGCGATCGGTCCATGCTTCATCTCCCCCGCTGGATAGCCCTCCGCGTGAATGTAGCTAATCTCTTTGAGCTTTAGCGCCCCTTCTAACGCGATCGGATAGTTAATACCTCGACCAATAAAAATGAAGTCGCGCGTATCCGAAAAGTCGTGAGACAGCTCTTCTACATAGCGCTCCTGACTTTCCAGCACCTGCTCTAGCTGAGCTGGAAGCTGACGCATTCCCTCAATAATTTCCGCTAGGCGCTCTAGTGAAATCGACTCTCTGCGATACGCCAGCTCCAAAGACACAAAGTAAAACGACATCAGCTGCGCGACAAACGTCTTCGTCGCCGCCACGCCAATTTCAATTCCCGCCATCGTGCCCATCACATGCGGAATCAACCGACTCAGCGAGCTATCTACTCGGTTGGTGATGCCCAGCATACGCGGAGCATAGTCGTCATCGCTCCGGCTAGAACTCATAGCCGTCCGACGATCTTGCTCCATTTCCAGTGCCGCCAGCGTATCCGCCGTTTCACCCGACTGGGTCACTCCGATTGTCAGCGTGTTTTTGATCATCGGTGCGGGCGCATAGCGAAACTCCGACGCGTACTGCACAAACGTAGGAATTCCCGACACCTGCTCTAGCAAATACTTGCCGACTAGGGCCGCGTGCCAGCTAGTGCCACAGGCCAGAATCTGAATATGCTGCAAATCATCTAGCAGCGTGTCTGGCAGGCCCAGCTTGATCGGAGACTGGCCACTTTGCACATCCCAATTCGTATCTAAATAAGTCTCCAAACAGGTACGCACCACCCCTGGCTGCTCATAGATCTCCTTGAGCATAAAGTGCTTGAACCCTTGCTTTTCCACCATGATCGGGTTCCAGTTCAGCGTCCGGGGATACTTTTTGAGCCGATGACCAGAAAATTCGTAGACCTCTACGCCCATCGGCGTCAGACGCGCTAGCTCGCCATTTTCTAGCGTCAGCACTGCCTGGGTGTAGGGCATAATCGCAGGCGTATCCGAGGCGCAGAAAAATTCGCCCTGACCAAAGCCAATGACCAGCGGTGCCTGCTGACGGACCACAATTAGCTCATCAGGAAAGTCAGCCGACACCATAGCCAAAGCAAACGCGCCCCGTAGCCGACTCACCGCTTGACGACAGGCTTCTAGAAACTGAGACTGCTCCGTCAAGACAGCACCGTCCGCAGGATGTCTCAAATATTCGGTAATCAGATGAGGAATAACTTCTGTATCGGTATCAGAGCGAAACTCGTAGCCTTTTTGCTTCAGCTCTTCTCGGAGTTCTCTGTAGTTTTCAATAATGCCGTTTTGCACGACGGCCAATCGTTCGGATTCGTCCGTGTGGGGGTGAGCGTTGTGCTCTTCGGGTTTGCCGTGGGTGGCCCATCGGGTATGGCCGATTCCCAGTCTAGCCGGATCTTCTAAGCCTTCTAGCTTTGTTTGCAAGTTGATTAGCTTGCCTTTTGCTCTGGTGCGGTGGAGTTGACCTTCGGAGATAGTGGCTACGCCCGCTGAGTCGTAGCCCCTGTACTCTAGCGTTTTTAGTCCTTCAATCAAAATATTGCTGGCGGTGCGTGTACCAATGTATCCAACAATTCCGCACATACAAAAGACTCCTAGAGACGATAAGGTTGGCTAACCCACAAAGGCTACCTTAATAGAAGTATTTTGGCATTGAAGGTGGACGCTTAGTGTAACGATCAGCTCTCGATGCTAGGCGACTTCATCATGGGCAAAGCGGTTGTAGAGAAAGTCCAGAACGTAGTTGCGAAGCTCGTAATAGACTGGGTCTTCCATGATTTGAACGCGATCGCGTGGCCGCTCAAACGGGATAGTCAGCACTTCACCAATCGTCGCTCCAGGGCCGTTGGTCATCATCACGAGGCGATCGCACAAGAACAGCGCCTCATCAATGTCATGCGTAATCATTAGCACATTGCAGCGATGCTCATTCCAAATAGTCAGCAGCTCTTCTTGCAACTCTTCTTTGGTGATGGCATCGAGTGCGCCAAAAGGTTCGTCAAGAATCAGCACCTCGGGGCGGATGGCTAGGGCGCGGGCGATCGCCACTCGCTGCTTCATGCCACCCGAGATTTGACCCGGCTTTTTGTCAGCAGCTTCTAAGATACCGACCATAGCCAGATGATCGCGAACGATGGCTCGCTTTTCAGCTTCCGGCTTGTTAGGGAAAACGGTCTTTACCGCTAGATACACATTGTCAAAGACACTGCGCCAGGGCAGCAGAGCGTAGTTTTGAAAGACCACCATGCGATCGGGGCCAGGACCGGTGATGGGCTGCGATCGCAGCTCTACCCGTCCCGCTGTCGGCTGTTGAAAGCCTGAGACCATACTTAGCAACGTAGATTTGCCACAGCCTGAGTGACCGATTACGCAGATAAACTCTCCAGACTCGACGTTTAAGTTGATGTTTTGTAGAACTGGATAGGGACCTCTTGCTGTGGGATAGATCTTGCTGACATTTTCGAACAGCAGAAAAGGCTGTGAGGAAGAGAGCGTTTTAGACTTTGGCTGAGCTAGTGGCTGAAGTTGGGTATTCATTGTTGTTTCTTTTGAGAAGAGAGAAAAGAAGAGATAGAAAAGATAAACTAGGCTGCTACTGGCATGACCGATCTTTGTAGGGCAAAGTCGGTAACGCTGAAGTCTCGCTTGATAGCAAGCTGATTAAGATAGCCGATCGGATCGTCGTGTGAGAATTTCGTCCCGTCAAAGAGTTCAATAAACCCTTGGGTGTACTTCATATCAGAGAGTCCTAGCTCTCTAGCAGAGGTGAGGAACACATTCACCTGACAGACGCGCTCTAGAATCTCTAACCAATTGCGAGGGAACGGCGTATCTCCCCAACGGGCTAGCTGAGTCATCATCCACAGGTGCTCGGTGCGGCTAGGTCGGTTGAGACCTTCGCCAAAAAACAGATGATCGGCGTGGCGCAACGCTCTACCGGAAGGCCCTTGGACGAGCTGATGAGGAACGCTGAGATGAATGTATTCGATTGAGGTGCCGACGTACTGCTTGCGGGCTAGAATCTCTCGAATTTCTCTCTCATTTTCAGGCTCAGAGCAGTAGCGACAGGCTTCTATTAGCGCTTTGACCAGGGCAATATGCGTATTGGGATAGCGATTTGCCCAGTCTTCTCTGACGCCAAGCACCTTGCCAGGATGACCGTCCCAGATGTCGCGATCGGTAGCGACGACAAAGCCCACATCTTCAGCCGCTGCTCTTAGGTTCCACGGTTCGCCGACGCAATAGCCATCAATCGTATCGGCCTTGAGATCAACAATCATTTGAGCAGGCGGAATCGTTTTGAGGCTGACATCAATATCAGGATCGATACCACCCGCTGCTAGCCAGTAGCGCAGCAGTAGATTGTGCATAGAAGAGGGATGGACCACGCCTAGGGTGTGAGTGCGATCGCGCGTCCTATCCACATATTTCTTGAAGTCACCCAGGCTGTGAACGCCCTGTCCTTTTAGCTCGTTGTCAAAGGTAATGGCGTTGCCGTTGCGAGTCATCGTCAAAGCGCTGACCATCGGGATAGAGGGCTGTTCTTCACCGCCCAAAGTCAGCCATAAAGGCATTCCCGCAGGCATCTGCGCCCCGTCTAGATAACCACCTCTAAGGCCGTCGCAGATACCGCGCCAGCTAGTTTCTCGTACCAGGTTCACCTCGTCTAGTCCGTGCTTTTCAAAGAAGCCTTTTTCTTTGGCAACAGCGAGTGGAGCGCAAGCAGTCAAAGGAACAAAACCAATATCGAGATTGACTTTTTCTAGACCGTGACGAGAGACAGGGATGGTTTTGCGCGATCGCCACTGCTTGATCCGCTTTTGCTGATTCAAAAAGTAGATAATCTCAGAGCGCAAGCTGTAGTAGCTAGGATGCTCGACTACTTGCATCCGTTCTCTGGGTCTAGGAATGTCTACCTCCAGAATCTGACCAATTTTAGCTGAGGGTCCATTCGTCAGCATGACGATTCGATCCGAGAGTAAAACGGCCTCGTCCACGTCGTGCGTCACCATTACAGTGGTCACTTTGTTGGCTTCGCAGATTTTCATTAGCTGAGTTTGCAGGTTGCCTCTAGTCAGGGCATCGAGCGCGCCAAAAGGCTCATCCAATAGCAGTAGCTTTGGGCGAATAGCCAGAGCGCGGGCGATCGCCACTCGCTGCTTCATCCCGCCAGAAAGCTCACCAGGCCGTTTTTCAGCCGCTTCTAATAGGCCAACGAGTCTAAGGTTTTCATCAACAATTTCTCGGCGCTCTTCTCGGGTGCGATCGCTCATCACCGTATCGACTGCCAGTCCAACGTTGTCGCGCACCGTCTGCCAGGGCAGCAGCGAATAGTTTTGAAATACCACCATTCGATCCGGACCGGGTTCAACGATTTCCTTGCCATCTAGGGTGACGATGCCAGCCGTAGGATGAGAAAATCCAGCAATCATGTCTAACAAAGTGGACTTACCACAGCCCGAGTGGCCAATAAAAGAAACAAACTCACCTTCTTTTATCTCTAAATCGATGCCTGCTAGGGCAATATATTCTCCACCGTCAGATAGCGGAAACGCCTTATCAACTTGTTCTACCGCAACTAAAGCAGTCATTACTTACTCTCCAAAAATTAGCTGATATGTTCTACTTTGACCGGGGAATTATTCAGGTGCGATCAAACGCTGTAGGTATGCGATCGCCCGGTCAAGCAACAGGCCAACCGCTCCGATATAAATCACCGCCAAAATAATCTCACTGATGTAGTTCTGCTGGTACGCATCCCAGATAAAGAAGCCGATACCGACAATACCCGACATCACAATCTCTGCCGCGATAATCGCCAGCCAAGCTAGACCAATCGCAATTCTCAAGCCAGTGAATATGTAAGGCAGCGCAGCCGGAAATAAGATGTTGAGATAATAGTCTTTTCGAGAAAGCTGCAATACTTTGGCGACATTCTGATAGTCCTGTGGAATCTGACGCACCCCTTCAGCGGTGTTGATCAAAATTGGCCACACTGCGGTAATGAAAATCACAAAAATTGCGGCAGGCTGGTTTTGTTGTAAAGCGACCAAAGCGATCGGCACCCAAGCTAGAGGCGCAACCATTCGTAAAAATTGAAAAAGTGGGTCAAGCGCTTTGTTCAATACTTTGTTGCCACCGACCAATACGCCAACAGCGATGCCAACTATTGCCGCAAGCGAATACCCTTGAGCAACTCTACCGAGACTAGCCGCAGTCTGCCAGAACAATCCTTTATCTAATCCACCATTATCGTAAAACGGATAGAGCAACAGCTCTTTGGTACGCTGATCTGTCCAGAGGGTAATTGGACCCGGTAGCCTAGTCAGCCCCGACGAAGAGAAAAACTGCCAGATGATCAAAAAAGCAAGGACACCTACGATAGGCAGTAAAATATCCTGTCCTCTTTTTTTCCAAAAAGACTGAAATGATGAGGACGATTTAGGCGCTCTAACTGCTGCTTTACGTTTACGGCGTTGAGTGATCACGAGAAACTCCTTGAAGGTGATAGGTTAAAGTCGTTCTTTTGGCGGGAGAAAAGCGGGATTCTCTTCTCCCGTGTTCTTGAATGGGCGCAATCGCTTAGATGCGCTTGATCGCTAGACTATCGAGATAAGCCTGAGGATTTTCTGGATCGAATTCGGTCCCATCAAAGAAGGTCTCTACACCGCGAGAAGTTTCTGTTGGAATATCAGAGAATCCTGCTTCCTCAGCAGCTTCGCGCCATATATCTTCGCGATTGACCCGGTCGATCACTGCTCGAATTGAGTCAAAGTCTGTCATGCTACCTAGTGGAAAGCCCCAGCGCAAAGACTCAGTCAAGAACCAAAGATCGTGACTCTTGTACGGATAAGACACATTGCCTCTTGGATCTGTCCAATAGAGTGGGCCTGCATTGAAGTCGTCAAAGGCTGGTTTGCCATCACCCATCTCGTACTTTCCTTCATAAGGCGGTGTAAGAATCTCGACTGGAATGTTGAAATAGTTACGCCCCGCGCAAATCTCTACTAGCTCAGGTCTATTGGCAGGATCATCACACCACTGCTGAGCTTCCATTAACCCTTTCAGCACGGCTTTAGTGGCGATCGGGTTGGCATCGACCCAGTCTCCGCGAATGGCCAAGTACTCTTCTGGATGAAAAGGCCAAACTTCGTGAGTCAGCGCTGCCATAAAGCCGATCTTATCGGCCACAATTCGATAGGGCCAAGGGTCGCCTGTACTGAAGGCGTCCATGCTGCCGTTGCGCATCCCTTGAACTGTTTCTGCTGGTGGCACTGCTAGCAAATCAATGTCTGAATCTGGGTCAACACCACCTGCTGCGAACCAGTAGCGAATCCAGAAATCTTGATTCACATGAGGAAACGTATGCGCTGCCTTGAACTTGCGTCCCTCAGTTTGCGGATAGTTTTTTATGTACTCAGCCGCGCTTGAGATATCAAGGCCCAGCCCTTTGCCGTCATGAATGCCCGAAACCGCAATCCCGTTGCCCTGCGTAACGAGCTGAGCTAAGACGTACATCGGAATCTTTTGGCCGTTAGTGATAACACCCTCGCTAATTAGATGAGGCATGGGCATCTGCCACTGTCCGCCGTCAATTCCACCGCCTTCAGAACCAATGGTGACATTGTCTCTAGCCGAAGCCCAGTTCGCCTGCTTAGACACCTCTACATCTGTCATGCCGTACTTGGCAAAGAAACCTTTTTCTTTAGCAATAATCAGTCCAGCTGCTTCCACAATGGGAATGTAGCCTAGCTTGATTGCAGTCGTTTCTGGGGTTTCGCCACCAGTCGCAGCGGCTGTAGCAGGCGTACCTTCTGTAGTATCAGCCGACTCTGTTGTACTAGGCGGATTGCCTAAGCATCCATTGAGTAATATCGAGCCAGCAGCGGCTCCTCCAGCAGTAAAAATGAACCTGCGTCTTGTAGATCTCGAAAAATTGGACATAGAACCCTCCCCACAGCAGGGTCAATCAATGTCGAACCTGCTGTTAGATATAAATTACGTTTTCAAAAAGTTGAGATGAGAGAAAGAGCAGGAACTAAGTTGTTTTTACATTGATCCAACTCAATGCCTTACTCATTTCTCATTGAGCTAATACTATATTGATGTGGCTACCAAAATTAAACGAATGCGTTAGTTTTAGCAACAGATTCTCAGATTTTTCTCATAAGTAAAAATTATAACAGTCTCGAAATCTTATAATTTTCTGCTATTAAAAAATAATAAGTTTATTCTTCAACTCGTCCACCGGGTTTAAGGTTGTGCGCTTAAATGAAGCACCGCTGTGGCTGGCTCATTACAGTAGGGGCATAGCATGTACGTGTTTAGCGTATGGCTAAACGGCTTTGTTTTCGAGCACTATGGCCTGAGCGACTTGTTCAACGAACGAGACGCCCTGCTTGCTCCCGCTTGTCCGCCAACAGCTATCGCCCGAATGCCACTACCCGCTCTACAGCGGTCTTGATGGCTTCCGGGCGATATTCGGTGATAGCAGGTGACAGAGTGTTCAAGGGTAGACGGCTGTGAATCGCTTGACTTCTACTCTAAAACCTCTTGCTGATAACGGGATTACTGCTAACCATACAGAGACGCTAGATACGTACCATTGAATCATCCTCTAAGTATTCTTACTCATCGCCCAACTGGAGTGCATTCAACTCAATTCGAGGTTCTTACAACGGAATCTAGAGCGCTACCTGCGTTAGAACCACGCCATCGTATTAACTGTCACAGCATACTGATCGAGAGACTTATTTTGCGTTTCACGATTTCACGGTATAAAACGCAGTTGAATAGAACCACACCGCACATCTCAAAACCTTCTTCAAACAATAGCCGAATCAGATAAAGGGTGTCTGTTCTAGAATCGACAATATAGTTTTTTTCCATGAAAGAGCCTAAGTACTCAAAACCAATAGCGCCTGTTAGAAACACTAATCCCGAGGCCAGAAATAAAAACAGCGTATCTCTCGGCAGCACTCTTAGAAATGGAATGAGGTACACAGTCACTATCACTACCAACGCAATACCGAAGGGCAACCACTTGTGACGTTCTATTTCAAAAACACTTATGCCCATTCGAGTCAGAATGTTGGGAATTTTGCCGAGTTTCTCATGAATGCTAATCGCCTCATCCATTGATAAGAAAAAAAACAATGCGGACAGATGTAGCCAGTATTTGCGCCATTTATGTCTATTGAGTGTTTCGTATCGATAGATAACCCAAAGCAGCACTGCTGACAGCAGCAAATTAAGCGCTGAGAAATACGTTGGAACGCTTTGCTCGTGGCCAACATCAAATAGTTTCCAGTTCATCCCAGTCAGTTTGAAGATCGCATAGTTGGTAGCACCCAAAGCAATCACTACAAAAACACAGCAAAGCTGAGTAATCGTAAAATAAGACTGCTTAGTCTTGACATTGATATTCACTAAAAAATTTTCCAAAAATTACCCTATTTAACCTATCCTTAATCAGTTTATTTTGACGTGAAGCGTCGATGATATCTACGGATACGCGAGCTATCTTCATCAAAAAAAATATTTTATTAACCTTTCCTTAACCTATTCGGATATCGAGCGGTGATGGTATTTGCGGGTACGCGCGACACCGCCATCTAAACCTGTGAGGTAGTAGTGCTGTTCTGATGTGGTAGGTTGTCCGTCAATACGGCGTTCTGATTCAATCATCCTGACTCGTTTGAGACCGTCCCATTGCTGTTCATCTTCGAAGAAAGCTATCTTGATGAGCGCACGACCGCCCCGCTCGATACACTCCATGCAGATTGCGTTCTGTACGCGATTTTTATAGTGGGGTAGCTTCAACAACAATGATGGGTTGTTCGCTCGCTTCTATAACAGAACGAGCTACAGATCCTACACGCGGCTTATTGATAGGCTGCATGTCAGCATGTTGGCTATCAGTTGACTCTACATCCATAGAGTTTTGATCACTTTTGCCAATCAAGATATCTGTTGCCTGGTAGGTTTGAGCAGCTTGTAGGATCTCTCTAGCAGTGACCCCGGAGGTCGTGACAAATTGATGACGAACGTCAGCTAGTAGGTGATGGGTTTGGCTTTGTAGATGATTGAGTTCTGGGCTACCTGACTGGCTACCTGACTGCTGACAAACGTGCAGTACAACAATGCTAGCTTCGCTGTGACGGGCTAGCTCTGCGGCTTTGAGTAAGACTTGCTTGGCAGTGGGAGAATTGTCAACGGCAGCGAGGAGAATCGGCGTTTTCTCTATGTCGATCTTGGTCGGATCGACCTCATCGCGCCGTAATAGCTTGGGGGCAAAGGTGGGAATCGCCCAGGCTCCGAGGGGCGCGGTGACGAGGATAGAGAGTGCTGCGATCGCCAAAATAACCTCCCCTCCCTCTATACCCATCGCCAAAGGAATCGCCCCAATCGCCGCCTGTACGGTTGCCTTTGCCGAGTTTCCCGGCAGTAAAAACAGCCGTTCTCGGATTGTCCAGTTGCTGCCCAGCGTAGACAAGTACCAGCCGAGCGATCGCCCTACCAATGTCCCGATCGCCAGCAACAGCAATCCCAGCCAAAAAGTCTCTTCTAAAACACCGATCTGAATGCTTGCGCCTAGCAAAACAAACAGAACAATCTCTGCGATCGCCCACAGGCTGTCAAACCCCTGTCGTAGCTGCCTTGCTAGAGGCATATCGAACTCAATCACAAAAAACCCAGTTGCCATCACTGCCAAATAGCCCGAAAACAGCGGCACCGCCTGCGCCGCTACAACAAGTAATAGAGCAGTAGCTGCCGTTGCCAAAGTGCTTTGGACAATTGTCTGAGCCCACTGGCGGCGGACGATTAAATGCACTAGCAGCTTTGCACTCAGCCAGCCTAGAACAACGCCCAAGACAACCTGAACCACTACTTGGAAAGGCAAAATTTGCAGCGGACTCAAAACCAAGCCACCAGGTAAAGTAAATCCGTTCGCTACACCCTCGGCGGCTACCCCTTTAGACAAAAACGCTAGCAGCAGACTAAATACCAGCAGCAGCAGCACATCTGATAAAGCACTACCCATCAAGATTGCATCGGGAATGCCCTTCTTTACCCCATAGCCCAGCCGCTTTAGCCGCAGCATACCGGGCACGATCACCGCTGGAGATTCCGCGCCGACCACGCAGCCCAGCAGTAGCCCGGTCAAGAAATCGAATTGGAATAGCCAGATCGCGCAGAAGGCAACTGCGATCGCCTCAAAAGCCGCAGGCAAAAATCCCAGCCGCAGCGCCACCGTCCCCTGCTGAGCCAGCTTCTCGCGATCTAGCCCCAGCCCAGCCTTCATTAAAATCACCATCACCGCAATCGTGCGCAGCGCATCTGCTGAGCTCAGCACCTCGGTGCTGATGACATTGCCTGCCTGAGGACCTAGCACAATGCCTGCGATCGCCATTCCCAACAGCGCGGGTGCCTTCAGCCACTGCGCCAGCCGCCCCGCTAAAAAGCCGCCCAGCAGAATCCAAATCCAGCTCGCTAGCACGGCTTTCTGTCCAGCAGCGGCTTTCTATCCGGCAGCGTTCTATCCAAAAGAGACCAACCCGCTCTCCATAAAGTCCAGCAAAACCTGCCGATGCGGACCGCCGAGCGATCGCACCTCCCCCAGCTTCTCAGAATATTTCCGGCCCAAGCGCACCTCAGCCACCGAACATAGCGCCATGTCTTGTCCTTCATTCAGATCCAATTCGCTCAGTGGCAGTGCCAGCTCAGCGTAATAGTAGTAGCGCTCGTAGCCTGCGCCTACTCGCTCACAAAATAGATCGACTTGAGCCGGAACATAGCCAATTTCCTCTCCAAGCTCACGCTTCACACCGTTGGCTGGCGTTTCATCAGCCTCTATGTGCCCGCCAAAAAATCCCCAGATGCCAGGGTAGCGAATGTAGGGCAAATCGTCTCGTAACTGCATCAAAAAACAGCCGTCACGATGCAGAATAGCCATCGTCACCTTTATCAGCGGCTGATCCATGTTTTCATAGCAACTAATTTCGTAATAGCTCAGTAGCAACTTTTCTTGATGTATGGGCATATTATTCGCAAGAAACCTGTTTGCTGCGTTGGAACAGCTTCTTGCAGAAACACTATCTACGTCAGCCAGCAGTGAGATAGCTTCAAGGTAGACCTCCTTAACGCAGGGTCTACCTTTTTTTATGTTTTCACTGAATTTTCTTCTAAATACGTAGCAAGTTTTCTTGATATGACGGGAATATTAATCGTACAAGCAGTTATTCACTGAGTCGGAGCAGCACTTTATAGAGCCCTCTGCGTGAATCAACAGTGAGATAGCTCTGAGCAGACCCTTGTTGTTTTCTTGGGTCTGCTTTTTCTTATCCGAACAGTTTTCAGCCGAACATCTTGCTCAAAAGTTTCTGAACGATCTGAACGCCCGTCACTGCCTGCCAGCCAAACAATCCGACCAAGACGGTGTTCAGGGCAATATGCGTGTAGCGAGCGGTGTCATTGCCGTTTTTCATAAACGGCACCAGGGAAGCCGAAGAGGCAATCAGCCCCACCATGCCCAGGCCCGCTAGTAGATGAGGACCAAAGAACAATTTGCCATTGTTGATATAAGTAGAGGCCATGCCGCCTAAACTGACAACGACCATAGACGCTAGCAGTACCGAACCCGTCTGGTGATGACGGGCCAAAAACTTGCCCTTGATCAGCTCTTTCTTTTCTTCACCCGTGGCTAGACGAGTCTGTCGATGCTGATATCCTAAATAGGCCGCGTAAAGAGTCAGCGCAAAAATCCCCCACATCAGCACGGGATGAATAAAATTAAGCCAGGGTTTGATCGCATCTATAGTCTCGGAATTCATAGCGCCAATTTAAGATTTATTACATATTTCAGTATAGCGAAAGGTCCGAATTAGCCAACCGCTTTATCTGCTGTCCTACACACCGATCGCAGTCATTCGATGAAAAATTTTCGCTCGCTCACCGCAAGCACGCTACTTGCCCTGTTTACGTCTGCTTTTGTAGTAGGCACTCAGACACCTGTGATCGGGCAAGAAGGGCCGCCGCCTGTAGACACTGACACCCCAGCCGCAGTCGAAACAGAATCTACACCCGATCTCGAACTCGGCGAGATGGCCGAAGATGAGCCGACTGCCGAAGATGAGCAAGTATCTGAAGATGAGGCTACTGAGGGTAGTGCTTCGGACCTGACAGCAGAGGAGCGGGTTCGTAGAAAGCTCCTGATACAGGCGGATAGAGAGTACGCTGCTGGAAATTTCGCAGCGGCTAGAGCGCTTTACCAGCAGGCCAAGGATCAGACCTGGCTGGTCCCTCAGCAGTTTGCATCTCTGCCACCAGAGCCTTTTAGCGATGAAGCTTTGCTTTCTCCGGCAGCAGCAGTGTATTGGCGAGAAGCCAAAGCCGGGATGGACAATCAGCGGCCTGCGCAGACGCTGACGGCTTTGAGACTGCTGACGACTGAGTATCCGGCGTTTATGCCAGGGCATTTGCAGTATGCGGCGGCGCTTCAAGCTGATGGGCAAAGTGAAGCCGCTAGTACTGCGCTTGAAACTGCCCTGACGGACTACCCTGGGCAAAGCGATCTGCTGTTAGCTCAGATCGAGATGATGATGGCTCGAGAGCAGTGGTTGGAAGCTGCGATCGCATCGCGCCAGTTCGTTGCGCTCAATAGCGATCACCCAGCAGCACCCCAGCAGCAGCAGCTCGCCGCCGAGAACCTGAAGCGCTTTCAATCAGAGACCAAAGCAGAGATTCGCAGCGGTGCGATCGCCAACGTCGTCACAGGCGTCCTTGGCTACGCCCTCACTGGTAACATCTTCGGTCCCTTCACCGCTGCCAACTCCACTATCATGCTCCTTCAAGGAGAGAACGCGATCGGCAACCAGGTTTCAAACCAGGTCCGTCAGCGCCTGCCCATGCTGCAAAATCCCGAAGCTCTCGGCTACGTCCGTCGCATCGGCAACCAGCTATCTCAAGCCACAGGCCGCCGCGATCTCGACTACGAATTCTACGTCATCCTCGATCCCACGCTCAACGCCTTCGCCCTTCCCGGTGGCAAAATCTTCGTCAATGCCGGAGCCATTCTCGACACCCATTCCGAAGCCGAACTCGCTGGCCTACTCGCTCACGAACTCTCCCACGCCGTCCTTTCACACGGCTTTCAAATTGCCACCCGCAGCAACCTCAGCAGCAGCATCGCCCAGTACCTGCCCTACGGCGGACTGATCAACAACGTCTTTCTCAGCGGCTACTCCCGCAACATGGAGCGTCAGGCCGACATCGTCGGCACTCAGATTCTTGCGGCTAGCGACTACGCTGCCGACGGCGTCTACAACGTGATGGTCACCCTCAACGAACAGGCCGAGGCCAGTGGCCGCAACGTCCCCACCTGGATTTCCACTCACCCCAATCCCGAAGATCGCGTCACCTATCTCAAAACCCTAGTCGAACGCGGCGGCTATGAGCGCTATACCTACGAAGGCGTCGCTAGCCACGAAGAAATTCAGGCCATCGTCGCTAGAGAGCTAGCTGCCTATCAGGCCCAGCAAGCAGCGGAGCAGTCGCCAGAAGAAGTGGTTGACGATGCCGTTGAAGAGCACAGACAACAAGAGGGGCAGGAAGCGCAAGGGCAAAGGGATTTGTATGACGCAGTAGAGCGATTCAACTGGTAGAGATGAGCGAACTGAGACAGATAGATAGAATAGATAGAATAGATAGAATAGATAGAAACGGGTCTGTGAAGACGGGCAGCTACAGCTTTATCTTCTGATCCAATTCGTTACAATTCTCAAATTCTCTTCTTCCGGGCTTTTCCGCTTGGTACACTGATATGCATCAAATTCGGATATAAGGTCAGTCAGAGGAACTCATGGTCGCAACCAAACCTAACAAGACGCAGTTTGACGAAATTCGTCCCGGCGTAAAAGCCCCTGCCAAAGATACGATTTTGACGCCTCGGTTCTACACCACCGACTTCGAAGAAATGGCAGAGATGGATGTCTCTAGCAACGAAGAAGAGCTGAAAGCCATCATTGCCGAATTCAAAGTCGACTACAACCGTCATCACTTCGTCCGCGATCAGCAGTTCGAAGGCGCGTGGGACCACATCCAAGGTGAGCGCCGTCAGGTTTTCGTTGAGTTCTTGGAGCGCTCTTGTACCGCTGAGTTCTCTGGCTTTCTACTCTACAAAGAACTCGCTCGTAAGCTCAAAGGACGCAACCCCATTTTGGCCGAAGGCTTTGACCTAATGAGCCGAGACGAAGCACGACACGCTGGCTTCTTGAACAAGGCCATGTCAGACTTTGATCTTCAGCTCGATCTGGGCTTTTTGACAAAGAGCAAAAAGTACACGTTCTTCAAGCCTAAGTTCATTTTCTATGCCACCTATCTTTCTGAAAAGATTGGCTACTGGCGCTACATCACCATCTTCCGCCATCTAGAGAAAAATCCTGAAGATACGATCTATCCGATCTTCAACTTCTTCGATAACTGGTGTCAGGATGAGAACCGTCACGGCGATTTCTTTGCAGCCATGATGAAGTCTCAGCCGCAATTCCTAAACGATCTGAAGGCTCGCTTATGGTGCCGGTTCTTTCTACTATCGGTGTTTGCCACCATGTATCTGAACGACATCCAGCGTAAGAGTTTCTACGCAGCGCTAGGATTGGATGCTCGTGAGTACGATATCGAAGTGATTAAGAAGACAAATGAATCGGCAGGTCGTCTCTTTCCAATTATCTTGGATGTGGAAGATCCTAAGTTCTTCGCCGAGCTAGATAAATGTACCAAGCACACCGCTGCGGTTAGTGAAATCAGCAACTCTGGTCAGAATAAGATTGTTCAAACCTTGCGCAAGATCCCTCACATTATCGCGGTGGGAAGTAAGCTGATCAATCTTTACTTCATGAAGCCTATCAGTATGGATGCAAATCGTAATACTGTTCGATAGCGTACTGTTCGATAGCGTACTGTTCGATTACTATTCGACTGCAACATAGATAAAGAAGAGGTAGTGCCTGTCAGCGCTACCTCTTTTTGTTGAGGCGTATATATTACAGCCTTAATGCCGCCCAATCCTCCATTCTAGAAGAATATCTATCTTAGGTTCAACAGCTTAAAGGGGACTTATAGACCCAGTTTGTACGGAGCATATTATATAGATATAGCGTTTCTCGAATGCATACTCGTAGAGAAGGCTATGCCCATGAGGAACGCGAGTCGCTTGGCCTGTTGTTTTGTAGGGCTTTCAGCCGGAAGACTGTACCTCAGCCAAGCGACCAACGCTATAGTTGATTGAACCGGTTGAGAAGCGCAGTTGCTTTCTTCTTTCGTCAATGTTGATCTCGCACCCATAGCGCCAATCCACCGCCTTTACCTCGCGCGGCAATGTAGTCTGGCTCGACCAAAAAGAATGTAAAAAAAGCCTGGTCTTTTAAAGTTTGTTCTTTGAAAGTGGCGTCGCGTTCTGAACCTCCTCGCAATCCGCCGTTGTAAGCTGACCATGAGCCTAAGTTCACTTTGAGCGTTGTAAAGTCAAACCCGAGGCTGTTGGTCTTCTGCCAAAACTGAGTCGGGCCATCTAGACGCAGTTTGATAGGACCCAAGGTTACTGAGTTGGTAACGTGGCCTCCGTCTTCTTTTTGGGCGTCTTCCGGGTCGCCTTCGAGAAGGGGTTCGTATGCGATCGCAATCCGCACAAATCGAGGAATAAACCGCCCCTTTCCTAGCGTTGTAACAGCACTTGCCCCCGGACGCGGCTGCATTTTCCGAGTTCCAGAAACGAATCCTAATCGCCACCTGCCAATCAGCTGTTCATAGTCGTAATGCTGCCTATCATGCTTTTTCGCCTTTTCTACCTGCAACAGCGCATCAATCACTTCACCGGTATCAGGCGCTTTGCCCTTCCCTTTGAGATAGCGAACAGCATCCGCAATCGGGTCAGGGTCCGGGCCAGAAGGTGAACCAGCGGTTAAGTTAGAGTTTGAGCCAGAAGATGAATCAGTCATGGCATTTACGTTCTAAAGTTTTCAGGGCTTTCTCATGTGCTTTCCTAGCGGCTTGTTACATTTAAATCGGTTTTGAATGTCGGGTCACAAAGAAGGTTCCATGTCAGCAATCTCTATCAACAAGCCGAATAGTCAGAGTTTAACCAGCGCTAGCCCCTCAAAAACCACCCGCCAGCTAGAGCGCATCCATTTAGAAGTAACAAATGTCTGCAACTTCAAATGCGAGTTTTGCCCTGATGCCATCATGGAGCGCAAACGCGGCCACATGGACATCGCCCTACTCGAAAAGGCACTTGACGAAATTGCTGACTATAGTCTAGCCAAAATCGTCGCCTTTCATCTGATGGGCGAACCGCTGATCTATCCGCATATTTTTGCAGCGATTGAAATGGCGATCGCCCGCCGCCTCAACCTGCATCTCACGACCAACGGCAGCACTTTTCATATCCGCCCCGAGCACATCGAGAAGCTGGTCAGCTCGGGCATTCCCAAAGTCACCATTTCTCTTCAAACCCCCGATCCAGATACTTTCATCATTCGAGGTGCGCCGCCCAACCTTCAGCCCGATCAGTACTTCAACGGGATTACGCGGTACGTGCAGGCAAACCTCGCGAATGAGAATTCAAACACACGGGTTCACCTCAAGTTTCTAGATACGACGCCGCATCCATTCTTGGTGCCGCATAAGACAATGCACGTGGTGGAAGGTAAGGAGCAGATGCAGATGCAGTTGAGGGAGTGGTGCGATCGCCTCCTCTCCGATCTCCCTGCCGACCATCCAGATCGCCCCAGCCCCGACGAACTCACCCGTCGCCTCGCCACCCACAAACCCGGACGCTGGCAAGTCATCGAACTCACTCCAAAACTCGCCTTAGAAACCTTCCCCCTCGACAGCTGGGGCAACGTCGAAAGCACCACCATCATCCCCGCCAGCTTTGGCTACTGCAACGGCACCAGTGACCAAGCAGGCATCCTCTACGACGGCACCGTTGTCCCCTGTTGCAAAGACTACGACGGCAAAATTCCCCTCGGCAACCTCAACCGTCATTCGCTCAGAGAAATTCTCTACCAGCAAAAACCCGCCTGCGCCCTGCGCGAAGGCTTCGACAAGTTCCAAGTCACCAACCCAGTCTGCAAACGCTGCATGGGCGCAGACACAAAGCAAAAGTCACTCCTACGTCAGATCGGGTCTATCGCCTACTTCAAACTCTACAATCCCCTCATGAAAAAGCTCAATCCAGGCTGGGGAGAAGTATAGATATCGGTAGAGAAGAAATGAACGTTCTAACAGTTCGCGAGGCACAAAACCAGTTGGATCAGTTAATTGCTGATGTTGCCAATCAGCATCAGCCTATTGAAATTTCTGGAAAGCATAATGCTGCAATCTTACTGTCGAAAGAAGACTGGGATGCGATTCAAGAAACGCTATACTTCACAGGCATTCCAGGAATGACTGAGTCTATTCATGACGCAGCAGAACCAATAGAGCAAGGCACACCAGGACGTTGAGTGGTGAAGTAGAAAATTCTTATCGAAGCACGCGATCAGCTTCTATAGATTGGACAGCCTCTACCGAAACGCTCGATCTAGTTGCCCTGAACATGCCAAATCGACAGAGCCCACTGCCAAAGGCTAGACGCATTAACAACAATGTAGGCACCTCGCGCACAGACTTGATAAAGCCAGAAGGACCAAACTTTACCAGCCACTGCGGTCGGATAATTCCCTGCCAGATCGAATCAATCCAAGAGGGCAGTGTCTCTTCCGCCCAGTCCGCTGTCTCGACAGAGCCCTCCACCATACCGGTTGCTTCCAACAGTTCAGAAAATCCTTCTATGCTAGAAAACTCGGGATGCGACCATTGATCCAATAGCTGTCTCATCATCGGCTTTTCCCACCAGTTCAGCGGATGGCGACGGTCATCTCGCTGATTCCAATCACCGACAACTAGCAATCCGCCTGGCTTCAGCACCCGCAGCAGTTCCTTTGCAAAGATTGCCTTATCCGGCATGTGCGGCCCCGCTTCTAATGACCACACGACATCGAAACTTTCATCTGGAAAAGACAGCGCCATCGCATCGTCCACCATGAACTTTGCACTCAGTCCCGCTGGCGTCAGCTCCGTCGCCCGTTTCACCTGGCCCGGACTAATCGTCACCCCCGTCACATCAAAGCCATAGTCTCTAGCTAACATCCGGCTGCTGCCACCAATCCCACAGCCCACATCCAGCAAAGTCGATCCAGGTGCGCATTTATCCAGCCCACCCCACTTCACCATTTCATGTACAAAGTCATACTTCGCCTGCCGAAAATCTTTCTGCCTTGGCGGAGACCCATAGTGACCTAGATGAATATGCTCACCCCAATAAAATTCCAAAATGCCGTCCTGCGTCCACTCGTCATAAGAAGTCGCCACCGTATCTGACGAGTCGTAGCGCCGAGCCGTTAACAAGTAGGCAGCTAGGCCCACGGCGGGCAGCGCTATCAGCAGCAAAAGGAATAAATTCATGGTAGGAGGCAAAAGCCTAAAAGCGTTACACCCCTTCATAGTACTATTTTTGCCCCGTGCCTTTTCTTTCCAGGCACACAGACTCTGTAGGCAACCTTGTAGGCTGTAGGGGTTTCGCATTTTTAGCGCCTGCTATGACACCGGCTACTGAAGACAACAGATCAAAGTTCTCCTTCTCGCAGCTAGGACCGGGCTTGCTGATGGCGGGGGCGGCGATAGGCGTTTCGCATCTTGTGCAGAGTACGCGGGCCGGGGCGATGTATGGCTGGGGAGCGCTGATTTTTGTGCTGCTGGCCAATCTGATGAAGTATCCGTTTTATGAGTATGGCCATCGGTATGCGGCAGCGTCTGGGCAGAATTTGATTCAGGCGTACCGGCAGCAGGGGAAGCGATTCTTTGTGCCGTTTATGATTATCAGCGCGATCAGCGCAGTCGGCAGCTTTGCGGTGGATGCGTTTGTGGCGGCGATGCTGTTGCAGTATCTGTGGCTGCCACAGGTGTCGGCTACTACGCTGGCGATCGCAGTGTTGCTCTTCTGCTGGGGACTAATTGCGATAGGGCGCTATCGGCTGTTTGAGCAGGTGACGAAATGGTGCGTGATTCTTTTGTCTGTGGCGACGGTAGCAGCAGTAGTGATGGCAGTTTCGACGACGGTGACTCGGCTGTTGGCTGAACCCGTGATGAATAACTTTAGTTCCAGAGCACTGGAAGTTGCATATGCAACCATTGACGAAAGAGGTTCTATTTTCTCGCTGGAGGCGCTGCCTTTTGTGATTGCGTTTATGGGATGGATGCCGGGTGGGTTGGAGCTGTCAGTTTGGCAGTCGCTGTGGGTGCAGGCGGATGGACAGGACAGTGGTGAGGCGGCGTCGATGGCGGAGGCGAGCTTTGATTTTAATTTTGGCTATGCGCTGACGGTGGTGCTGGCCTGTTTGTTTTTGGTGCTGGGGACGCTGACCTTGCCGGAGCAGGGAATGGCTGAGGAGCCAGCGGCGTTCGCTGGTCAGCTGGTGGGAATGTATACCAGCTATATTGGCGCTTGGGCAGAGCCGGTAATTGGGCTGTGTGCGATCGCAGCCATATTCTCCACCACCTTCACCGTCGTCGATGCCTTTCCGCGCACGCTAGAAGCCGGTATTCATGAGCTGTGGCCTAGCGTGAGAGAGAGTACGTTGCCGATTCGAGGTGCGATCGCCTTCACCCTCATCGTCCTAGCCGCACTCCTCCTCAGCCTCTTCACCGCCGGATTCGAGCCCCTGATCAACACCATCACTATCATCGCCTTTGTATTCGCGCCTTTCTACGCCTGGCTCAACATCCGCAGCATCCGCACGCTGCCCCTAGAAACTCAGCCAAAACCATGGCTGCTTCGTCTAGCAACCGTCGGTCTAATCTACCTAGCCGGCTTCAGCCTAGTATTTATCCTGTTCCAATTTGGGAGCGGACTAATCTAGAGACACTGACCTAAAGCCGCTGAAACCGGCGCGTAGCTACTTTGTACAGATACAGGCAAATAGACTGTAGAGACAGATACAGGTGAATCATCGTCGGAATCATCGCCGAAAAGCCCATCATCACACCGAAATAAATGTTCCTGATACTCTGCCGACCTAGCGGATCGCGCAGGGCGCTCTCCAGACGATTTTCGTACTTCGACGAGCTTTCTGCTAGCGACACAGCAGAGTGCTGCAATATGCTAACCAGCCAGCCAGACACCGAAAACACCATCAGCACCCAAAACGTCGCCAAGACCGCAATTAGCACGTCAATACTCAGATGCGCAATGTAGCTCGGTAGTGAAGTCGTCTTTAGCGCTCGTCGGGCAATCCACACCGTAATAAAGAAAGAAACGCTGTCAAACAATGCGCCCAAAAATCCTACCGGAAACTGCATAATCACGTATTCCCAGCGCTCGCCGCTCACCGCAATTTCCTGTGGGTAGGCCGTAATAATTGCCAGCCAATAGCAGCTCATATTCAGCAGCATAAAGAAGATGAACAGCTTCGGGAAAAAAGAGACTAAGCGGCCACGCTTGCGCTCGTAGAAGCTGAGGAGATTGAAGAGCGATCGCCGCCAGATTGCCATCACTGGTCGTAGGCTAAGTTTTCGGTGTCTCATTCAGCTTTCACAAGGCAAAGGGATAATAGCGGGCTGCTCCGTCAATCTACCCTGCTTTCCTTCTGAGTGCTTCTAAAACTTCCGTTTGCAGTTGAATTTGCTCTCGCAGCAATTTATTGTTCCGTTCGATCGCTTTTGCGTTTTCGTTGATGCGGTTTCTTTGGTCTTTTTCTTTCTTTCGAGTGCGTAGGTACATCACCAGCCCGATACCAGACACAACAAATGTTATTACAAAAGTCAAAAAAGGATGAGTATGCTGGAGATCCTCTTCTACAGGTTTTCTATAGGTCTGGGCGCTCTGCATTTCAGTGTATTTGTAAGTGCTAGCGCGATCACTCATTGGCTGACTCGTCGGCTCAAAATATATCACTACACTCTCCTATACTCAACCTTCAGTATAATTAACTTTTCTACATCCGCTCTAGTGTATCAATGCCTAAAAGCGACAGCCCCAGCTTCAAAGTACGCGCCGTCAAATCACACAGCACCAGGCGAGAAGTCCGCTGCGGCTCTTCTGCCTGTAGCACCGAACACTGGTCGTAGAACTGGTTAAACTTTTGACTTAGCTCAAACAGATACTGACACAGCCGGTTGGGCAACAGCTCTTTCTCGACTTCTGCAAGCACCTCATCTAGCTGCAAGATATGCTTTGCTAATGTCAGCTCACTCTCTTCGGCTAGCTCTACCTGCGCGTCTAAAGTCGATAGGTCGATCTCTCCTTTGCGGCTAATCCCTTGCACGCGCACATACGCATACATCATGTAGGGCGCGGTATTGCCCTGCAAAGCCAACATTTTATCAAAACTGAAAGTGTAGTTGCTGATTCTATTTTGGCTCAGGTCAGCGTACTTCACCGCGCCGATGCCGACTTTCTCGGCCACGTTTTGAATGAAGTCGTCCGATTCTGTTCTTTCTTCTTGTTCTAACCTGGACTCTACATCAGCGCGGGTGCGTGCGATCGCCTCATCCAACAGCTCCTGCAAAGGCACCGCCTCTCCCGATCTCGACTTCAGCCGTTTGCCGTCCTCACCCTGCACCAGACCAAAAGGCGCATAGCTCAGCTCTACGTCTTCCGGTATCCAACCAGCTCGCTGTGCCACCTGAAAAAACTGGGAAAAGTGATTCGCCTGCCCCGCATCCGTCGAATAGACAATCCGGTCTACTTTGTCTTGATTAATCCGATAGCGCAGCGCCGCCAAATCTGTTGTTGCATAGTTGTAGCCACCGTTCGACTTCTGCACAATCAGCGGCAGCGCCTCGCCATCCTTGTTCGTAAATCCTTCCAAAAAGACGCACTTGGCACCATTGTCTTCTACTAACAATCCGGCCTCGTCGAGATCAGTCACGACATCCGCAAGATAGGGATTATAGAAAGACTCACCCCGATCGATAATGTCTTCTGAGATATTCAACAGATCGTAAATCTTGCGATACGACCGCTTCGATAGCTGACAAACCCGCCGCCAGGCTTCTAACACATCAGGATCACCCGCCTGCAGTTTCACCACCGCCTGCCGAGCATTTTCCTTGAACGTTTCATCGGTATCAAAGCGCTTTTTAGCCTGACGATAGAATGTGGCTAGTTCTCCGTTTGTAGAGGCTTCCGCTGCGGCCTGCGGGTCGGGATACGCTTCTTGCAAATAGGCGATCAGCATGCCAAATGGCGTTCCCCAATCACCCACATGGCTCACTTTCAACACGTCATGACCTAAAAATTCCAGCACTCTTGCAAAGCACTCACCAATGACCGCCGGACGCAAATGGCCTACGTGCATTTCCTTAGCGATGTTTGGGCTAGGGTAGTCTACGATCACTTTCTGCGGCGGGTTGGCTTTGGGTACGCCTAGGCGATCGCTCCCATGAACGGCCTTTAGCTGCTGTTCTAGGTAGGCCGTTTTGAGCTTGAAGTTGATGAAGCCGGGTCCGGCAATCGAAGGCGGTTCGCAGATGTCGGCAACGTCTATATTTTCTGTGATTTTGGTTGCGATCGCCCTCGGATTCATCTTCAGCGGCTTCGCCAAAGACATCGCCACATTCGCCTGATAATCCCCAAACTTAGGATTATTCGTCCCTACTAAAACCGGGTCAGTCTCCTGATACTCATCACCAAACGCAGCTACCAACGCAGCCTGCACACGATTTTTCAGTTCATTCAGCGTTGATTTCATAGCTCTATGTTCGGAAGCTCGCGCTGCCAGTGGTCCCCAAACTAATCGTAAATAGACCTATTAATAATAAAGGTCTATCCGTAGTAAGCGAACCTGGACTTGGAACGCTACGCATAGAGGTATGTATCATCTAGTTGGGTAGGCAGTACCTTCAGCGTTTGGCTCTGCAAATCTGGCTATAACCCCAATCTTTCCATAGGAATCACGCCTAATAAGGGTTGATCAACCTCCGTCAGCTCTAAACAGTCGAAGGTGCTGCAACGTCCCTCTATAGCCAGGTTTGCCTCCTTAAAGATCCTTGCTTTGCGCTTGCCTGCTGCTGTGCTCACAACCGTCTCGCTATCGACAGGCAACCCCAGTTGCCCAATAATGGCAGTCGGTAGGGAGAGCAAAGATGCACCGGTATAAACCAGCACATTATCTAAGGTGACTGTCCTAACCTCATCTTCAGAAATAAAGTCTCGCTCTGCCAAAATCTGGTCAACATGATTAGTGACCACAATAGAAACGTTGATATGACCCACTTGGTTTGTCTTAAAATCAGGTCCTGGCAGCTTAACAAACATCACAGCGAGTCCCTCCAGTTATTTTGAACGCAGCAATGCTGAGTCCCTACAGCATTACCAACAAAGTACTTATTCTTTGAGCCTATCAATCACCCACTGCCGAAACTCCTTCTTTGCTTTTCTTTGATCTCACCCAACTCCTGCAAAATCGTCTCAAATTCAGACCAGCTGACATCTTGGATTTCAACAGTCTTTCCCTCAGGCACCCTGATTTGTCGCAGATGTAGCGTCGTCATTACGTTTTCCCCTACAAATCGCCAACACCATGTGAGTCTTCATTATCGCGCACTCAGCCTTCAAACATCTTTCCACCTCCATTTCCCTATCCCCATCCCCTACCCTGCTACCTCCCCGGCGTTCCGGTGGCTGAGCGTAGCCGAAGCCATGACCCGCCCCACCAAAGCCGAAGTCGCCGCCTGTCACGGCCAAACCATGCCAGACATCATCGCGCCTAATCTCGACGTGCTCTTTTGCGGCATCAATCCCAGCCTCTACTCGGTCGCTATTGGTCATCACTTTGGTAGACCCGGCAACCGCTTTTGGAAAGCACTCTACAAAGCCGGATTCACACCCAGACTCTACGATCCTAGCGAAGATGTCGCCTTACTAGAGCTAGGCTATGGCATTACCAATATGGCTCCTCGCGCTACCGCTCGCGCCGACGAACTCAGCAAAGCCGAAATCAAAGCAGGTCGCAAGCTACTATCGGACAAAATTCAAACCTATAGCCCCAAATGTCTCGCCTTTCTAGGCATTACTGCTTACCGCATTGCATTTGGTGAGCCCAAGGCAAAAATCGGACCCCAGCCAGATTGGGACGGCGTACAAATCTGGGCGCTGCCAAATCCCAGCGGACTCAACGCTCATTATCAAGCGGACGATCTCGCAGAAGTCTATAGCTGGGTACTTACTTCTGTGGACAACTATCCTCTATAAGATTTGGTACTCATAGAGACCAGATATCTAAGAGACCAGATATCTAGAGACCAGATATCCACATCAACAAAGCGATTGTAAAGAAACTCCAAGATTTTACGGTTACTTCATACGGAGATTTCCGTTAGATTCAGTGTGATCGTTTACACACAACTCATGCTGTTTCTGTTTTCAACTATGCCGTTTTCAACTATGAAAAGATCTCTTTGGAATATTGGGCTGCTTAGCGTAGCTTCTTTGTCGATTCTGAGTGCCACTAGTGCCAAAGCTGAGACAGTTACTGACAGTGGTAACCTCAAAGACTCTGATGTAGAACTCTTTGATCTGTTCAATAATTTGGTTAATGCTGAGCGCCTGGCACTGAATGAATCAACCCTATCTGAACTCTTTGCTGACTCGCTTCGTTGGGACAAAATTGCCAGCGATGTTGATATTTTCTTCATCAATGAGGGTGCAGGCTATAGAAATCAGCTGCTGTACTCTATAAACGACGGAGAGAGAAATATTCTCTTTGACGATATCGCGTCTACTGAGAGCATTCGCAAAGAAACAGAGAAGAACATTGCAAAATACGAGAACCAGATCGCAAAACTCGATCAACAAATTTCTTCACTAGAAGGTGAAATTGCATCGGGTAGTCTCACGCCAGAAGAACAGACCTACAAAGAAGGCGAACTGGTTGATAAGCAAGCTAGGCGAACAGTTAAAGCGGAGTTTCTAGCAATAGAGAAGACATTGGGCGACAATGGCGTAGGTACCATGAAACTGGGAGATGGTAAAAGTGTCGGCGGCCTTTTTGGAGATGTTGCTTTTGACTTTTTCCTAAGGCAAGACGGGGCTCGTCAGCCTGATGGTTACACATACGGCGCTGATCCAACAGCAAATGCAGATGGTCTACAGCACATCGTAGCAAGAGAGCTTCAGTATGAAGGCGACAACTGGGTGCTGATTGGCTTCGAAGACTTGTATGGCGTCCGGGGAACTAGAAATCAAGGCGAGATTTCTGACCGTGACTTCAACGATGTGGTGATTGCAGTTCGTGGTTTGACGGGCGATCGCATCGAACCAGAAAAAGTCCCTGAACCCATGACGACAGCAGGTCTTCTTGTATTCGGCGCACTGGCTATAGCTCAGAGCCGTCGTCGCCAGTCGGTGGGCTAACCGAAGACGAATCCTATCTTTTGCACCGAAAGGCCGGATACTTGTAGTATTCGGTTTTTTTGTTATCCGCAGACGATGCGAGAGTGATATTCAGCCTCACTCATCAAGTCTAATGTGCTTTCTACCCGATCTAAAAAGACCTGGCCATTGATGTGGTCATACTCATGCTGAATGATGCGGGCAACGAAATCAGCGAAAATCTGCTGATGTTGCTGACCATGGCGATCGGTGTACAAGACCTCTATTTCCTTCGGGCGCTTCACGAGTCCGCGCATACCCGGTACGCTTAGGCAGCCTTCCCACTCAATAACAGCTTCGTCAGAGTAGTGAAGAATTTGGGGGTTGATCATGGGTGTGGGGTCCATCGTGGGGGCATGGAGATAGCGCAGATTCGGACGAGAGGCGACGATGAATAGCTGTAAACTCTGAGAAACCTGGGGCGCAGCAATACCGACGCCGTTACTTTCAATTGTGGTGGAGATCAGGTCATCGATCAGTTTTTGGACGGCGGGATCTTGGATATTGCTGACTGCTTTGGCAGGCGATCGCAACACCGGATTCCCTATCTCTGCAATTTTCAAAGTCTTAGTCATAATCCACGTAGAAGCTTAACTCAACATCTGAATAGTCTAGCAACCCTACAGAGTTCGAGGCAGGCGTAGTCATAGGAAACGTACTTGAGCGCATCGTCAGCGCCGCTAGAGGATTTGGCCTCTCAACCAAAGTTAGAAAACAGACAGAAAATATAGGTAGCACCCGCCGCAAAGCAAAGCAGTGACAACGGCTGCGATCGCTACGCCTTTCAAAGCTTCAAACTTGCGCTGTCGATACAGCCAAAGGCTAAGCGGAATGACGTACAGAAGCTGCGAAAGGCCAAGCCCGATGATGGCAAATAGCAATGTATCTTGTAGCCATACGGGGTTAATTCCCAGTACAGCAGTCAGCCAACCAATGAGCAAGTACAGCGCTATTGCTCCGGCATGACAGCCGAGGAGTAAGGAAAAACTCTTCTACAATATTTAACCTATTTCCTATTATTGCTCGGTGGTGTCATTACGGTGTCATCACAAAGGGCGGTACATCAAGTTTTTTATCTTCTTGGTTAGTGACTAGCTAGACACTCCGTTATTCGATCTACCAATACTATTTTTTACCGTCTTATAGCCAGCCAATTGGTGTAGAAAATTCAATAATTTCAAATCCTATACTCTCCTACGGCTCGATTCTAAATTGAGGAAGATTGCGCTGCGTGGATCCTTTTTGACTTTTGGGAGCACCTGTGTTTTCTTAATATGATTTTAGTGCGGGGTTAACCTAATAATTATGCAAGCTTAAATTGCGGCTATGTTGCCTGTGGTTCAATGCTAGACATAGATAGCTATGTATCGTACCTCTTGTGACCTCTGTCGAACATCGTCCGGTTGAAACATCAGTAGCCTCCGAACCCACCGCGTTACTTGTACGACATCTGAGTAAGTCTTTTGGCAGCAAGATTGCGGTAGATCGGGCTAGCTTTCAGATCGAAACGGGCGAGATGGTGGCTTTGGTCGGCGCATCTGGTTCGGGCAAGTCTACGCTGCTGCGGTGCTTGAACGGACTGTATCAAGCGGAAGGTGGGGCAGTTGAAATTTTTGGCTCTACTTTGCAATTAGAAGGAAGGCTCCACTCTAGAGTGCGTCAGATTCGCGCTCAGATAGGGTTTGTTTTTCAACAGTTTAATCTGGTTAATCGGCTGAGCGTTTTAGAGAATGTCTTGATCGGTAATCTGGCCTATACTTCGCTGTGGCGTTCTGCGCTTCGGGTGTTTAGCAAAGAAGAGAAAGCGGCAGCGCTAGCAGCGTTAGAGCGGGTTGGCATTTTGGAGCAGGCTTACAAGCGAGCGGCTTTGCTCTCGGGTGGGCAGCAGCAGCGGGTTGCGATCGCACGCTGTCTGATGCAAGGAGCCAAAATCATCCTAGCAGACGAGCCAATCGCTTCTCTAGATCCTGAATCAGCACATCGAGTGATGAAGCTGCTGACGGAGCTGAACCAAGAGCAGGGAATTACGGTAGTGACTTCTTTGCATCAGGTGCAGATGGTTCGCGCTTATTTTCCTCGAGCGATCGCCCTGCAAGGTGGACAAGTACGCTTCGACGGGGCCGTGCGATCGCTCGACGACGACCGGCTCGGCCAAATCTACGGAGCAGCGGTAGAAGAGCTGGTTCGGCGAGGACATAGTGAATTTAGTGAGGTCGATGTCATCGTGTAATGTTTGCCAAGCGGTTTGCTATGCGGATTGAGTAAGCGGTATTTAAGCCTCCGCTTTTGGTTTGTATAGGTTTTGTGGTTTGTCTTGAATAGTCTTTTTGGCTAGATAGTCTCTTTCAATTGTCTCGGCTAATTCTCACCAATCTTTAGTTTTTAGTGAATAACACAATGTTAAACAACACTCTTAGAAGAAGAACGGCTCTGCTGGCGATTTCTGTTTTAAGCGCGGCTACGCTAGCTAGCTGTAGTGGCAGCAACACTTCAGATGTCAGTACAACAGAAGGTGCGACAGATGTCAGTGCAGAGGGCGGCGCTTGTGCGCCCGAGCTAGCACAGATTGATTTTGGCATCATCTCGACTGAATCACAGGACAACCTAAAGCCTAAGTGGGAGCCTCTCCTAGCAGCGATGTCAGAAGGGATTGGGCGACCTGTCAATGGGTTTTTTGCAACTGATTATGCTGGCGTAATCGAGGCAATGGGCGCGAACAAGATCCAGATGGCCTGGTTTGGCGGCAAATCCTATATCGAGGCAGCGGAACGCTCTGAAGCTGAGGCATTTGCTCAGACTGTTGCTTCTGACGGCAGTAAAGGCTATTACTCTTACCTGATCACGAATAAAGACAATCCGATTGTCAAAGACATCGACCTAGAAAAAGGCGATGGAGACAAGTATGTAGTTGAGCACACGAAAGATTTGACATTCGCCTTTAATGATCCCAACTCGACATCTGGCTATCTGGTCCCTAGCTACTATGTGTTTGCTAAAAATGGCATCAACCCCGAGCAGGCATTTTCAGAGCTGATCTATGCAGGCAGCCACGAGGCGACTGCACAAGCCGTCGCGAATGACCAAGTAGATGTGGCGACTAATAACAGTGAGTCTCTAGTTGATTTAGAAAAGAGCGATCCAGCGGCGGCAGAGAAGATTCAGGTAATCTGGACCTCTCCTGTGATTCCTAGCGATCCGATCGCCTACCGCAAGGATTTACCTGATTGTTTGAAAGATCAAATCAAAGATTTTTTCTACACTTACAACGATCCTGCGGTACTAGGTGACTTGGAGTGGAAAGGCTTTGATGAAGCGAGCGATGCTGATTGGAACACAGTTCGAGAGTTGAATATCGGTACGGAGATTTTGGAAGTTCAAAATGATCCGAACCTGGACGCAGCAGCAAAGGAACAGCGGGTTGGAGAGCTGAACAAGGAGCTTGAAGCGTTGTAGTGCCTTTCCCTCAAATACCACCAAATATTCTTTTGTATTTTATCGCTGTTCTATCTACTGCTTCCTATGGCTTCTTCAACAGAGCGAGTTTCGATTGAGACATCACCTAAAGTGAAGGCGATGTTGGCAGAAGAGAAGAAGCGGGTTACAACGCTGCGGATTGGATATTTGGTGGGTGCGATCGCCGTCCTGATCTATTCGGCTCAAGTCAGCGACATTAGCCTAGTTGAGCTGTTCGAGGGCAGCGGCACCATGGCCGAATATGTCAGCCGCTACTTTCCCCCCGATTTCACCGACTGGCGGTTTTATTTACAAGACATCATCGAGACGATAGCAATGGGCATATGGGGGACGCTGCTAGCCGCAATTGTGGCGGCTCCGATATCCGTCTTTGCGTCGGAAAATCTGTGTCCAGTTTGGCTAGTGCAGCCAACTCGAAGACTGATGGACACGATGCGAGCTATTAATGAAGTGGTATTTGCGCTAATTTTTGTCGTAGCGGTAGGGTTGGGTCCGTTTGCGGGGGTGCTAGCACTGTTTGTTCATACGACAGGGACGCTGGGGAAATTATTTTCGGAGGCGATCGAGAATATAGATCCAGGTCCAGTTGAGGGAGTGAGAGCGAGCGGGGCCAATCAAATTCAGGAGGTGCTGTTTGGAGTGATTCCGCAGGTGATTCCGCTTTGGATTTCGTTTACGCTCTATCGGTTTGAGGCAAATGTGCGCTCTGCTTCTGTGCTAGGAATTGTCGGCGCTGGCGGCATCGGCGTTTCGCTGTATCAGAGCTTTCGCTCTTTTAAGTATCCGAAGGTTTGCGCAATTTTGATTATCTTGATTGTGGCGGTGAGTCTGTTGGATCTGCTATCTGCAAGGCTAAGACGGCAGTTGATCTAGCATGATTGAGAAATCAGAAATGGGAGCGGCGGATGAGTGTTTTATTGATTTTGGTACTGGGGCTAGCGGTTGGTGTAGTTAGCGGGTTGATTGGCATCGGTGGAGGCGTTTTGATCACGCCTGCGCTGATTTTTCTATTCAGGTTTTCGCAGCAACAGGCGCAAGGGACTACGCTGGCGATGCTGGTGCCGCCGATTGGAATTTTGGGTGCTTGGACCTACTACCAGCAGGGATATGTGGATGTGCGGGCAGCGGGGCTGCTGTGCTTGGGGTTTGTGCTGGGTGGCTGGATAGGGGCAAAAGTAGCGATTGTGCTGCCAGCGCTATTTCTGAAACGGTTTTTTGGAATGGCGATGCTGAGCGTTGGCGTGAGAATGCTGTTTTTTTGATCTGCCTTTTAGTTGCAAAGGGAGGACTGGCTGCAAAGACTAGTTCTCGAAGACCAGTTCCATGCGATCGCCCCGAAACCGCGCTATCCCGTATTCAATCACCCGACTATGCTGATCTACGTTGATAGATTCTGCCAGCAGGATAGGCTGGTTTAGTGGAAGTGCTAGGTGATTGGCATCTTTGGGCTGAACTAGCCGAGCGGATACGCTAGTTTGCTTGCGGATATGGTCTACGCTGTAGCGATCGCTTAGCCAGCTCGAAATGGACCCCATATTTTTGAGCTGTTCGATGCTGTTGGCAGATAAAAGATCGGGAAAAAGGGAAAGGGGAAAGTGGCCGGTGCCGACGCTGATGGGACTATCGTCGACGAAGCTGACTCTTTCTAGCAGGGCAACGGGCGCACCGACTTCGATCGAGAGGCCTTTAGCGATGGACTCATCAGCGGCTATTTCGAGCGATCGCACCAGCTCTGATCGAACTGAGTGCCCCTGCGCTTTTAGCATCTGGTTGTATCGGACTTTTTTGCCGATGGGATAGCGGATGGGTGCGGTAGTGACAAAGGTGCCTCGACCCCGCTCTACGCGCAAAATACCGTCTTGACGCAGCAGTGCGATCGCCTGCCTTAGCGTATGGCGATTGACGCTGAACTGCTCTGCCAGTCGCTGTTCTGCCGGTAGCCTGTCACCGACTTTGAGCTGTCCTGTCTCAATGTTTTGGCGCAGCCGATTTGATATCTGAATGTATAGCGGCGCGTCAAGATCGTTCATAGAGAAAAGCAGCTTTGTCGTTAGGAATACTTGAATTAAAGATCGGCTAGCTCTATTATCTTTGTATATTGATATTTGTCTAGACATCTAGACTGCGTGTTCAGCGAAAGCTGGTTATCAGCGTGGGTTACCAACCCACCCCGTCACTGCGTGCCACCCCTCCCAAGAGGGGATTTACTTTAGGCGACGATGAGGAAAAGCGATCCACGTCGGCTCTCAAATGCACACAGCTGAGACAAATCCCCTCTTAGGAGGGGTGCCCATAGGGCGGGGTGGGCCTCAGTGTGCAGTCCTAACTAGGTACCGTCTAGACAAATATGTATTCCAGGCCTAAGTACAAATTACTTAGTTGAGTATCTGACTGTGGTGAATCGGCAACAATTTTAGCTAATCGACAAGAGTGGATGGGGATATTGGCAAAGGCGGCTGTGCAAGAGTTGGAGCCGCTGGTGGCTACGCTGCAAGATGTGCCGAGCTATCGGTTTTTGCGATCGCCCGAGACAGGGCTAACGATGGTGCGGGGACGTGCTGGTGGGGTGGGTCAGGTATTTAACCTGGGTGAGATGACGCTGACACGCTGTGTGGTACAGCTGTTTGCTGAACCGATAATCGGACAGGAGCCAATTATGGGATTTGGCTATGTGGGAGGGCGATCGCATCGTCATGCTGAGCTAGCAGCGCTGTGCGATGGATTATTGCAGCATAGCGACTGGCGAGAAAAGGTATGGGCGTCTGTGATTGAACCTTTGAGAGAGATTGCTGATAAAAAGAGTACGCAGGCGCAGCAACAAACTGCGGCGACGAAAGTAGATTTCTTTACGATGCTGCGGGGGGAATAGAGGATGGTGTCGTCTACGCTTTTGCCCGGTTTTGAAAATCTCACTCGCGATTCGCAGCAGACTTTTCGCGCTTTACTGATGGCTATGGCCGAGCCTGGGAGGTTTTGTGCGATCGCGGCGGAACTAACGCCGCCCGCAGGTCTTAGTATCGGTTGCGCCGCTGCTTGTTTGGCTTTACTCGATTTTGAGACAATTGTTTGGATGCAGACAGAACTACCAGAAGCGATCAGGAACTGGCTGCGATTTCATACGGGCTGCAAATTTACAGACGACAAGCAAAAAGCCAACTTCGCTGTGATTGGCAGTCCTTCAACGCTTGATATTAGAGATTTCTGTTGGGGAAGCGCAGAGGCACCAGAAAACTCCACGACCTTGTTGATACAGGCAGACCAGTCACAAAAATCTACTGTGACATTGAGCGGACCTGGAATTGCAAATTCTCGTACCGTATCCTGTGCGCTTCCGACTACTTTCTGGACACAGTGGCAGGCGAATCACAGCGCTTACCCCAGAGGCATTGACTGTTTTTTGTTTGAGGAGCGGCAGGTTTTCGGACTGCCGCGAACGGTACGGATAGAGAAGGGGGCTAGCTGAATGTCTTATGTTGCAGCGAAGGGTGGTGAGAAGGCGATCGCCAATGCTGAACAGCTGCTAAAGGCTCGGCGTCGAGGCGATGCAGACGTACCAGAGCTAAGCCTAGAACAGATTAAGCAACAGATGAGCTTGGCAGTGGATCGGGTGATGGCAGAAGGCAGTCTGTACGACCCAGATCTAGCGGCGCTAGCGATTAAGCAGTCTTGGGGAGATTTGGTGGAGGCGGTGTTTTTACTGCGGGCCTATCGAACGACGCTGCCTCGGTTTTGCTATACGCAGCCGCTGGAGACCAATGAGATGGCGATCGCAAGGCGGATCTCTTCTATCTTCAAGGACGTTCCTGGCAGTCAGCAGTTAGGGCCGACATTTGACTACATTCATCGTTTGCTGGATTTCAAGCTGGCTGCTGAAGATAATCAGCCTGAGTGTCCAATGAGCGAAGTGCTAAAAGAGCCTGTGCCGAGGGCAATAGACACGCTCAACCAGGAAGGGTTGATTCAGCAAGAAGCGGCACCAGAAGAACAATCTGAAAACCACTCAGAAGAACAAACTGGTGACGAGAAAGCACCTTTCGATTTAACTCGGCAGCCGCTGGAGCTGCCTGCCGGACGAGATGCCAGGTTGCAGAATTTAGCGCGGGCCGATGAGGGCTATTTGCTAGGGCTGGCCTATTCGACGCAGCGGGGCTATGGCAACAGTCATCCGTTTGCAGGAGAGATTCGAGTGGGTGAGGTAGAGGTGGTGATTTGCCCGGAGGAGCTAGGATTCGAGATTGCGATCGCCGATATCACCGTCACTGAAGTGCAGATGGTGACCCAGTTCAAGGGAAACAAAACGCTGCCGCCACAGTTTACCCGAGGCTATGGGCTGACCTTTGGCTACAACGAGCGAAAGGCGATGGCGATGGCATTAGTGGATCGTTCGCTGCGGGCAAAAGAGTTTGGCGAAGAGATTCAAGGACCGGCGCAGAAAGAAGAGTTTGTGCTGTATCACTCGGATAATGTGGAGGCTCAGGGATTTGTTCAGCATTTGAAGCTGCCGCACTATATCGACTTTCAAGCAGAGCTGAATTTAGTGCGGAAGATGCGAGCAGAGCAGAGAAAATGATGTCTACAAAAGTGTCTACCGAACCCGGCTTCAATTTCGCCTATCTCGATGAACAAACCAAACGTTCTATCCGCCGTGGGCTGCTAAAGGCGGTGGCCATTCCGGGCCACCAAATTCCGTTTAGCTCTCGGGAAATGCCGATGTCTTATGGTTGGGGAACAGGAGGGATGCAGGTAACGGCCTCTGTAATTGGGGAAGACGACACGCTAAAGGTGATCGATCAAGGAGCGGACGATACGACAAATGCGGTGAATATTCGACGATTTTTCAAAAAGGTGTGCGCCGTTGCTACGACAGAAAGAACAGAAGAGGCGACGCTGATCCAAACGCGCCATCGCATACCAGAAACACCCCTACAAGCAGGACAAATTATGGTGTATCAGGTGCCGATTCCAGAGCCGCTGAGATGGCTAGAGCCTTCAGAGCCAGAGACTCGCAAGATGCATGCGCTAGAAGAATACGGCTCGATGTACGTGAAGCTCTACGAAGACATTACTCGCTATGGGCAGATTGCAACGGCCTATGACTATCCAGTAATGGTGAACGATCGCTATATGATGCGACCTAGCCCAATTCCAAGATTTGATAATCCAAAGCTGGATATGAATCCGGCGCTACAGCTATTTGGAGCAGGACGAGAGAAGAGACTATATGCGGTCCCACCGTATACGCGAGTGAAGAGTTTGGATTTTGAAGATCACCCGTTTACGGTAGAGAGCTGGGATCGGCCCTGTGAATTTTGTGGGGCGACTGATAGCTATCTAGATGAGGTGTTGGTAGATAACGACGGTGGGCGGATTTGGATTTGTTCAGACACGGACTATTGCGAACAGAATCAAACAGAACAAGATCAAAAAACAGATTAATTCTATTGTTGCTGATATGCACCCTTTACTAACGGTTGAACAACTGACGAAGACTTACGGGACTATTGTGGCGTGCGATCGCATCTCCCTATCTCTGTATCCTGGTCAAATCCTCGGGATTATTGGGGAATCGGGCTCTGGAAAGACGACTTTGCTGAATGCGATCGCGCATCGCCTACCGATAGACAGCGGACAAGTGACGTATCACACCCAAGCTCAGCAGTCAGACGCTCAACAGTCGAATAGTCAAAAGCTAGAACAGCAGTCAATCAATCTAGCGCAGTACAGTGAACCGAAGCGACGACGACTGATGCGAACAGAGTGGGGCTTTGTCCAGCAAAATCCACGCGATGGTCTGCGGATGAACGTGACGGCTGGGGCCAATATCGGCGAGCGGCTGATGGATGTGGGCTATCGGCACTACGGCAATATTCGCACAGAGGCAATTCACTGGCTAGATCAAGTAGAAATTCCAACCGATCGGATTGATTCGCTGCCCAACACTTTCTCTGGGGGGATGCAGCAGCGGCTACAGCTGGCGCGAGTGCTGGTGACACGACCGAAGCTAGTACTGATGGATGAGCCGACAGGTGGGCTGGATGTCTCTGTGCAGGCAAGGCTGTTGGATCTATTGCGCCAACTGGTGCGTCAGTTTAATCTCAGCGTGATTTTGGTAACGCATGATATTGGGGTGGTGCGGCTACTGGCGCATCGGCTGATGGTGATGCAGGGCGGACAAGTAGTTGAACAGGGTCTGACAGATCAAGTGTTGGACGATCCGCAGCACCCATATACTCAGCAGCTGGTGAGTGCAACGCTGGTTCCGTAAGGTGTCAGCCCACCCCCGTCACTGCGTGCCACCCCTCCCGAGAGGGGATTTTTCCCGGCTTGTGACATTCGAGGATCGAGGTAGATCGCCTTTAAGACCCTTGCCTGAAGCAAATCCCCTCCTGGGAGGGGTGCCCGTAGGGTGGGGTGGGTCAGCAACTCACGTAACTAACCGACTCTCAATTAGTCTTTTCTACAACAATCTCACCATTCGATTATGGTTTCTTCGACTGCTATTTCTTCTTCTAAGCCGACGGGTTCTTCTGAACTGTTGATCCATGCCGGGAATCTACACAAGACATTCACGCTACACGCCCAGGGCGGGCTGCAGTTAAGCGTGCTAAACGGTGTTTCCTTGAATGTGAATAAAGGAGACTGTGTAGCATTGCAGGGGCCATCGGGTTCTGGCAAATCTACTTTGATGCGATCGCTCTACGCCAACTATCGAATTGATAGCGGTGCTGTGTGGATCAAGCACCAAGGTAGTTGGACGGACCTAGCGCAGTGTGAACCGCACGAGCTAATTGCCATTCGTCAGCACACAATTGGCTACGTTAGTCAGTTTTTGCGGGTGATTCCTCGGGTGGCGGCGCTGGATGTAGCGGCTGAACCCTTGATGGAGGTGGGTGTGACAGAGGAAGCAGCGAAGGCGAAGGTGCGATCGCTCTTCACCCGGCTAAATCTACCAGAAAGGCTCTGGTCCTTATCCCCGACTACTTTTTCGGGCGGAGAAAAACAGCGAGTGAACATTGCGAGAGCATTTGCGGTCGATCGCCCGGTTCTGCTATTAGATGAGCCTACGGCTGCTCTGGACGCGGCCAACAGAGAAGTTGTGATTGAGCTAATAACAGAAAAAAAGGCTCAGGGGTGCGCACTAGTCGGCATCTTTCATGACGAGGACGTGCGATCGCGTGTCTGCAACCAAACCTTAACCTTTGAGCCTCATTATTAACCTCTATTAGGGCTACGCTGCTTCCTTATCTTCTAATGAAAGAACAAACTTATACAAACTACAGACTACAGCTCCCTGACCAAGAGGTACTGGGAACGCTGGTGGTTCGCGATGGGCGAATTGCGGATATTCAGCCGGGAACCGTAGCGACCGGACAGGATGGAGACGGGCAATATCTGCTGCCTGGGCTAGTAGAGCTACATACGGATAATCTAGAGCGATGTGTTTCGCCAAGGCCCGGAGTGCGGTGGCCGATCGAGGCGGCGGCGACTCATCACGATCGCGATTTGGCGGCGGCGGGAATCACGACCGTGTGCGATGCGATCGCAGTAGGCGATGTCACTCCAACTTCTCTGCGAATGACTGAGTTTCAATCAATGATCGATGCGATCATGACCCGGCAGCAGGCCGGAAAGTTTACAATCGATCACCGCTTGCATTTGCGCTGCGAGCTAGCCTACGAGGAAGTGGCTACGATTGTCAGTCACTATGCCGAGCATCCTTTGCTTTCACTGATTTCGCTGATGGACCATACGCCAGGGCAGCGGCAGTTTACCAGGCTTGATAAGTTTAGAGAATATTACATGGGCAAGCACGGCGTCAGCGAAGATGAAATTGATGACTTTATCCGCGATCGCATTGCTGCTCAGCAGGCTTACGCTACAACCAGTCGTCAGGCTTTAGTTGAGCTAGTTAAGACCTGTGACTTGGCGATGGCTAGTCATGATGATGCGACGGTTGAGCATATAGAGCAGGCTGCTGCTGAAGGTGCAACTATCTCTGAGTTTCCAACAACTTTAATTGCAGCCAAAGAAGCGCATCAGTATGGTTTACAGGTGCTGATGGGTGCGCCTAATTTGGTATTGGGGGGGTCTCATTCGGGCAATGTTTCGGCTTTAGAACTGGCTGAATCAGATTTGGTTGATCTGATCTCGTCAGACTATGTGCCACATAGTTTGTTGCTTTCTATATTTATCATCGCTCAGAAAACGCAAAAGCCTGTGCATATGGCGATGCGTCCGGTGACGATCAATCCAGCAAAGGCGATCGGGCTTGAGTGCGATCGCGGCAGCTTGGAAGTGGGCAAACGCGCCGATCTACTGACCGTTCAGCTTGAAGACAACATTCCTTATCTCACTAGCGTAGTTAGTCAGGGAGAGCGCGTTGCTTAGCCATTCCCGGAAGGGAACACATGCTAGCGACCAACTGTTGCCAAACACATACAAACGATGAGGTTTGACTATCGGCCTGGTTGGACTGGATAAGGACCGGGTCGCACATCTAGGGTGACGGTTTGACCGCTGCGCTCAAGAGTAAACGCGATCGCATCTCCTAACCCTGAATCCGATACAATCTGCTGCACTTCATTCGCATCAGCAATCGTCCGACCGTTCATCTTCTGAATCACATCCCCTTTGCGCAAGCCCGACTGCGAAGCCGGAGAGCCCTGCACAATTGCAGCAATCACCACGCCTGAATCGGTCTGTAGCGGCGCATTGAACTCTTGGCTGCTGTTGAGTTCTGCTTTCAGCTCTGGCGTCAGGGTGAGCATTTGAATGCCGAGATATGGATGTTCCACACGGCCATTGGTCACTAGCTCGCTGGCAATTTTTCTCGCTTGGTTAATCGGAATCGCAAAGCCCAGGCCCTGAGCGTTGCCAATGATGGCCGTATTGACGCCAATGACCTCGCCTCGCTCGTTGAGCAAAGGACCACCTGAGTTTCCAGGATTAATTGCTGCATCGGTTTGAATAAACTGCACGCGCTTGTCGGGAACGCGAATTTGAGCGCTGGTGCGTCCGGTCGCGCTAATGATCCCGGCTGTGACCGTATTGTCTAGTCCCAGAGGATTGCCGATTGCGATCGCCCACTCACCCGGACGCAGCACATCTGAATCACCCAGCGTCACTGTTGGCAACTCTGTAGCATCAACCTTGATCACTGCCAGATCGGTTAGCGAATCTTCACCAATCACTTCGCCGCGCAGCTCCCGGCCATCTTTGAAGGTCACCGTCACCTCATCCGCGCCTTCTACCACATGCGCATTAGTTACAATCGTACCGTTCGCGTCCAAGATAAAGCCTGACCCTGTTCCCCTCTCCACCCGTGACTGAGGACCAACATCACCAAAGAACTCACGAAAAAACGGATCGTTAAACCCAGCAGGTAGACGGCTCGTGACCGTCCTAGCAGAGTCGATCCGCACGACCGCAGGACCAGTCCGATCTACTGCGTCTGCGATGAAGTTGGCACCGCCAAGGAGTCTTTCTGTACCGGCGGCCTGAGCGATCAGCGTTTCGGATGGAGTCGCTTCAGATGGAGTCAAATTCGGGGTTGTCTTTGGGGCTGTCTCTAAAGTGCCAAAAAACTGTGTCTCTTCATACAGGGGCAGACGATCAGTCGAAGCGGTAGAAGCAGTCTCTCGACTGGTCACCATCAGCACAGTCCCGGCACTGGCAGCGGTGACTAATCCATACGCCAGCATCTGCTTTAGCCAAAAGCGTAAGCTACCACGGCCAGCAGACGACGCCTGGCTGTCAGATTGTTCAACAGAATCGTTTGCGATACTCCGCAAGAGGGGCTTCGTTAGCTGGCTTCTGTCTTGCTGGCTTTTGTCTTGCTGGCTTTTGTCTTGCTGGCTTTTGTCTTGCTGGCTTTCGTCTTGCTGGCTGTCAGACTGTTCTCTTTCAGACTGCTTCATGTCCACTTCCAATTCAGTTCTAAGTAATCACGACTACCTGTTTTTGGTTTTAGCAGAATAGGTGACAATCTGTGGTATCACGTAGTGCCAGTTTGAGGTGCCAGTTTGGGCGGCGATTGCGGTAGTGAGAGAAAAACGAAACTTGGAGAGTAGAGAGGTGCGATCGCACTGGTCTTTTGAGCTAGCTGCTCAATCAGCGACTTTTTGATGATTTTCTCAAATTTCAGACTCTTCTCAAAAAGTTTAAAGGCGCATTAAAACCTGACTCAGTAAGGCGTTCCTACGATCTCTAGCTGGCCATGTCTGACACTATTTACAGATCTCATACTCCTTTGGGACGCTATATCTAGTACGCTATAAGCTCCTAAAACACATTGACATCAAGCGCTTGTAACAATGGATACTCTGAGTGCAGGGCATCTTTAGCTTTTTTAAGATTGTTGTCTGCGTAGAGACGTAGACAGCCTTCAGCTCGATCGAAACAGCTTCATAAAGCAGCTTTATTCTACCGAGGTAAGCTCACCTGATTTTTGATTGGGGACTGGCCACACTTTTGTGTCGGTTCCGCTATTCACAAGCAGACTTACCTAACTTTCATCCCAGACATACTAGAGGTGGACCTGTGGCCGTCATCAAAGAAGACCTTTGGAATCAAGTTTTAGAAAAATTAGCCTCGCAGCTGAGTGCCCCCACCTTTGAGACCTGGATCAAACCGACGAAAGTTCAGGCCCTTTCCAACGAACAGCTAGTACTGCTGACTGACAATCCCTTCGCCCGCAACTGGCTACAGAAGCACTATCTAACCCAAATTTCTACCCTCGCTTCAGAAATCGTTGGGCATACCATCACCGTCATCGTTACCGTCAAGGACAGAGACGATACTGAAAAGCCGCCGAGCCCATCAGAGGCGACGACCGATTTTACGCCTACCGCTATTAGCGCAACTAAAGCGACCAGTTCGACCAAAATCAATCAAGGCTCTTCTGATCTCAACCCAAAAGCTGTTTTTTCACGCTTTGTGGTCGGTGCGAACAATCGGATGGCTCATGCCGCAGCGCTGGCTGTTGCCGAATCTCCGGGCCGGGAGTTCAACCCTTTGTTCTTATGCGGCGGCGTCGGACTAGGCAAGACTCATTTAATGCAGGCAATTGGTCATTACCGCATGGAGAGCGATAAGCAGGCCAAGGTGGCCTATGTCTCGACGGAGACTTTTACAAACGATTTGATTGCCTCTATTCGCCGCGATACCATGCAGCGCTTCCGCGAGCAGTATAGAGAGGTGGATGTCATTCTGGTGGACGATATTCAGTTTATTGAGGGAAAAGAATACACTCAAGAAGAGTTTTTTCATACCTTCAATACGCTGCATGAAGCAGGCAAGCAGATTGTTCTGGCCTCTGATCGTCCGCCCAATCAAATTCCACGGCTGCAAGACCGGCTGTGCTCTAGATTTTCTATGGGTTTGATTGCGGATATTCAGTCACCCGATTTTGAAACGCGCATGGCGATCCTGCAAAAGAAAGCGGAGTATGAGCAGGTGGCAATTTCTCGAGATGTGACGGAGTATATTGCGTCGTCTTATGTGACGAACATTAGGGAACTAGAGGGGGCGCTGACACGGGCGATCGCATACACCTCGATCTCTGGCCTCCCTATGACGGTAGAGAATCTAGTCCCCGTGCTCAATCCACCGGTCGAACGCGTAGACTCCTCACCAAAATCGGTCATCAAGGCCGTTTCAGACGCCTTTAAAATTTCCCTAGAAGACCTCAAAAGCAACTCTCGAAAGCGTGAGATTAGTCAGGCTAGGCAGGTGGGCATGTACCTGATGCGCAAGCACACAGATCTGAGCTTGCCAAAGATTGGAGACCAGTTTGGCGGCAAAGATCATACGACCGTGATGTATAGCTGTGACAAGATTGCTCAGCTGATCAAGCGAGATTTGAACCTGGCCCAGACCGTCAGAGAAGTGAGCGATCGCATTACCCTCGCGTCCAATAGCTAATGAACAGCTGACAAGCCACGACCGAGGAGGCCATCAGCAAATCGGAAAAAAGCGCTTAGATCCGCCAGTGGATCTAAGCGCTTTTTTCAATAACGTCAGTTCGGACAAGACAGGCAACTCAGTCGCCTGTAGATTGCTTGTCCATAATCGTTAAGAAACACGACCCGTACTCAGGATTTTCCTGTGGAAAACTGGCAGTTTCCTGTGGAAAACCCGTGGAAAGTATGTGGAAAATTTTTGCTTATCTGTGGAAAAGAAACCATTCCCGGTGAGGGTTGTGGAAAACTATAGAAGTTTTCCACAGGTTTTCCACAACTGCATATTCACGCTATCTAGTTGGTGGCCTCAAACCGCCTCAGTTATCCACACTTTCCACAGCCTCTACTACTACTGTTTAAAATTAACCTTTAAAGAGATCTAAGAAGGAAAAGAGCGAAGACAGCATTTTGAAGCATTCGCACAAAAGCCTGTTGTTTTGGCCTGTCACGATGGGTGAATAGGGTGATACTATTGGGCATCTTCAGGGTCTTCCTCCCCGATAGCAACCAGCCCCTTGTTTTCCTAACCCCAAAGCGATGAAGTTCAGCTGCCCGCAAACCGAATTCAATTCACAATTTTCCCTGGTTAGCCGAGCGGTACCTTCTCGCCCTAGTAAGCCTGTTCTAGGAAATGTCTTAGTAACCGCCGATGCCGATGCCCAGACAGTCACCCTAGTGGGCTTTGACGAGACCTTGGGTATTCAGACGACGTTCGCTGCGCAGGTCGATGAAAGTGGAGCGTTGACACTGCCTGCTAAGCTGCTAGGCGATATTGTTTCTCGCTTACCCAACGAAGACATTGACATCAGCGAAGAAGACGATGAACCTGTGATCACGCTAGCCTGCTCCGCCGGTAGATATCAGGTCCGCGGACTGAGCGCAGAAGACTATCCCAACCTACCTGAACTCGAATCTACAGAAGTTATCAAAATCTCGGCGGACGCTCTCATCGAAGGCTTGCGGGGCGCACTTTTTGCCACCAGTAGTGACGAGACCAAACAAGTACTTACGGGTGTCCATCTGACTGCCGCTGAAGAAAGTCTAGAATTCGCGGCAACAGACGGTCATCGTCTAGCAGTCGTCAACACCATTGATGATGCTGGCATATCGACCCCTAATCTAGAGATGAAAGTCACCATTCCTGGGAAGGCGCTTAGAGAGCTGGAGCGCATACTACAGGCCTATCCCAGCAGCGAACCGGTCGCCCTCCAGCTAGATGAAACTCAAGTCGTCTTCGATCTAGGCCGACAGCGCATCACTACTCGCCTACTAGAAGGCCAGTATCCCAACTATAGGCAGCTTATTCCCACCCAGTTTGAGCGTCAGCTGACGTTGGATAGAAAGCAGTTTGTATCGTCTTTAGAGCGGATTGCGGTGATAGCCGACCAGCGCAACAATATTGTTAAGCTCTCTATTAGCAATGAGCAGCAGTCCCTGGCACTTTCTGTAGAAGCTCAAGAAGTTGGTAGCGGACTAGAAAATCTACCGGCTCAGGTGACGGGAGATGACTTAGATATTGCATTTAACGTGCGCTACCTGCTAGAAGGGCTAAAAGCGCTGCCAACATCAGAGGTGCAGATTCAGTGCAATACGGCGACTAGTCCTTCTGTGTTGACGCCGCTAGGCGGTACAAAGATTACCTACTTAGTGATGCCTGTTCAAATCCGTAGTTAGATTTCGCAGTAGAGACTTCGCAGTAGAGATTTCGCAGTAGAAATTTCGCAGTAGAGCCAGTATTACCTCTCATGTTTCCTCTCTGACGACGAGGTTAATCTATAATCACTAGCGATCTATAACCCCTAACGAAGAGAGATAAAACCATGAGCCTAGTACTTGCTGCTTTGATGTTCGGCGCTGTTTTGGTGATGTTTAGCAGGGAAGTTTTGAGCAGTTAGCACCGCAGCGCTGTTTTTAAGACAATTAGTTAGAACCTATCGATATAGGAGCCGAGGATGCGATCGCGTTATTTACGCAGCACCCTCGGCTTTTTCATAGGGGTGTCACTACAGGAATATTGCCGTGCGGTGACGCTGGTAGAACTGTTCTACCAGTGGGGTTGCTCGATTGGCTCACCGGGCCAGATATCTACGATTTCGTGCCGAAGAATTCGATTCTGTAGTCCGATACTTTCACCCCTGTTTCGGCTTCAACCCGGGTCAGTATCTCCTCAGGCAATGTGACATTAATGTCGATGATTTTTTGCGTATCGATACAGTTGACGTGGCTATGGGGTGAATTGCTGTGACCATAGAGCCGACCGTCTGAGCGCTCTACGCACTCAATGATGCCTTGCTCAGAAAGCGCTTCTAGGTTTTGATAGACCGATGTGTGACCGATCTCTCTGCCCTGCTGGTTTAGACGGTTATAGATTTCTCTAGCAGAAAAGTGCTCTTTGTCTTGCCAGAGCAGTTCTAGAATATAGCGTCGCTGTCGACTCAACCGCATGCCCAAGTCCTGGCACCTTTTGACCGCGCCATCTAACGATTCTATAGGCGCTGTTAGATCAGGCGCTGTCAGATCAGGCGCTCTCAGATCAGGCACTGTAGGGTCGACAGAAGTTTGCATGGCAGCGTTTGGTTTTCCCGTTAAGCCGTAGTCACTTCCACTTTAGCCCGAAAAATCAAAAACTGTCTATCGACCTCAAACTAAGCGCTGTCTAGTTTTGAGCAGGAATTGTATTTTCTACTCTCCACAGCGGGTGTTCCTTCAAAGTGCCAGAGGCTTTCGTTTCAACAGGGTCTTCGTCACGCTGAAGGACTTTCTTCAGCAGACTATCTAGACGTTGCTGACGGGTAGTTTCTTCCGATTGAGTCTCACTGATATCCGCTGACGACAGCGCAACCTCTTGGGATTTGGAGCTAGGTACCGCCTCCGTAGCTACTTCTTCTGCGTCCGTATCTTCTATGCCTGAACTGAGGCTGAAGATGTTTGCCTCGGCGGGCTGCGATTCAGTCCTTGACTGAATCATTGCGCTGTCTTGCGCCGCTAGGTCTTCAGCAGCTTCAGCACTCTCAACTTCAGCACCCTCAATCTCAGCACTTTCGACTGGCACGGTATGCGTCACCTCTTCGGTCGGGATGAATACAACGCCAATTTTTTCAGCTTCGTCTGAGGGCGGCAATTCAGCTGTCAACCCGTCAGTTGAGGGTGAGGGAGGTTGCACAACTGCCGATTCTGATGCTGGATTTTCTGTTGGCTCCGGTGCCTGTGCCTGTGCTTCTTCTAGCGTTTCCTCGGTGAAAGTAGATTCAGCGGTGGTTGGGGTTTCGTCTTTAGGAGGGAGTAGGAACGACTCATATAGATCCGGTAAACCAGACAGCGGTTTGCTACCGAACGACTGCGCCGAAGCGCTATTCAGGCCATCGGTATCTAGGCCATCGGTGCTTAGACCATCGGCGCTTAGGCTATGAGTGTTATCGAGACTGATACGCTGAAGATTGTCTAGGGAATTGATACTTCCCCCGCTAGGTTCAAAAGCTTTTAGCGCTTTTGAAATGGCGGCAATGCGTCTTTCTTGATCCTTGCTGATGCTGTGGATGTTGTTACCTAGTCCTGGTGCGTTCCAAGCACGAGTATCTGGATCGAGATAGGCATAGGTGCGTGCCCAGAGGATAGCTTCTTCGCCTTTCATTTCTAGTCGATGAGCTTGGGCAAGCCGCTCAATGTAGCCACCTCTGTCCAAGGCTGCTAGGGGGGCTTGATTCGCCAGATCCAGGGCATTTAGCTTCTCTTCTAAGGACAGCTTGACCCCCAGATGGGCGGCTTGTTGCTCTATCTGAGAGCCCTGACGCTTCAAACGCTGAAGCTGTTTTTCGTCGGCTTCCTCCGGGCTGCTAGCGCCATGTTGATATGAGAAGGTGCCTAAATTCCATACACCATTGCCAGGGTCGACATGGCCGTAGTAGGCAGTAGTGCGATCGCCCTGCCAATGACGAGTCCCTTCAGCGCTGCCAACTGTCCGGGCCACGAGTGAATTGCTGCCATTTTGGAATATCCAGTCGTCTAGGCCTAATGTTTCTAAAGAGACTTGGTCTATACCATCTTCCATAGCTTTATCGGCTGTGGATACCCCTGGCGCTGCTTCTATCTCTAGATCTTTTAACGCAGTACTTAAATCGGTCGCGGCAAAGGAGAGTGCTACTTTGTCTAAGCTAGAGATCTTCGTGTTCGCTGCTTCTGGGCTGACTGCTTCTGGGCTGACCGCTTCTAGGCTTGGACTCTCTAGATCGACTTGGGCGTAGTCTTCAGCGGCGGTGGCATCGGGCATGAAGTTGAGCCCGATATCTTTCAGCGCGTGGTCTCTTGACTCAGTCAGGTCAACTTTAGCGGTGGCAATTGTCGCTGACTTAGTTTGAGCTAACTCAGGTTGAGCTGACTCAGGTTGAGCTAGTTCCGCTTTAGCTAGCCCTGTGGAAATAGGTGGAAGTAGTTCTGGAATGTATGCCAGCTTACTAGAGCTGACGGGAATAGGCGCAGCGGGAACGGGTAGGCTTTCGTACTGTCCCTTAGCAGGTTCAGAGATCTGCGCAATTTCAACTTCTTTGTAGGTCTCTTCAGAGGATGCGGACGGACTTGGGGAGACTGGCGGCGCATCAACAGCCTTAGCTTTAACAGGTGATAAGTCAAAGCTAAGGCCCAATTCGCCTGTTGAAGCGCTAGCTAGGGGGCTGAAGGTGGCCCAGCTCAGGAAAGTTAGCAGCACACTAATAGCAAGTAGATAGGGAGATTTCAGCATCTTTGAATTCGCATAGCTTCAATAAAAGACAAAAGTTCGAGAAGATAGGCGTTGATAGGTTTCTATAATTTCTCTAGAATTCCAAGGCTTTTTCTAGAACACCTCTAGCCGGTTCAACAATAATCCAGGTTCCATCAGGCTGTCGTCTGAGCGTGGCAAAGCTGAGATATTGACCCTTGCCAATCACCTTTCCTGCTTTGATTGAGCCGTATTTCACCTTGCTCAATCCGCATAGTCGAAACAGGTAGGCCGGGATTTCCGGGGTCGAATAGAGCGTACAGTCGTCAATCTCGCTAAGCTCTAGATCGCCGTCAAAAGGTGCTTTGACCCTTTGCTTTTCTAGATAAAGTGAGATATCGCCTAGGCTACCAGCTACCGAGTTTCCGGCAACTTCATCACCCGGATTGAGACTCCACTGCTGCTGTAGCGTAATGTTGCGAGATTTTGGTGTAGGACCTGCGCCACAGCCACCTAACAAAACTAGGTTTGAAAACAACAACACATGAAAGAACAGAAAATGCTTCATGATGTGGCGGTACGACAGCGTGTAAAAAGGACAGAAGAAATCATTTAGAGCTTGAAGTCGTATCCTGCATATTCACCATCTTCGTACAGGATGATAAATGTTTTATCTGGTGAAAACGCAAGGGGATAGGCCTCCCTTTCTGCTTCTACACCTGCGCGAACACTGAGAGGAGCAAGCTGACAGTAGGGCTGGTCTACAATCTGACGGATACGCTGCTTACTGTCTCTTTCTGGAACGGTGAGCAGCTCGGCTAGCTGCTGCCTAGAGAGCTGCGCAGAGCTCGATATTTCTCCTGTACAGGCAGTTGCCAGTTGTTCGACAGCTTTGCTGCTAGCTGTTCTACTCGTGAAAGCCATCGGGTCGCTGAGAATTGTTTTGATGCCATTGAAATCTATTAGAAGACCGATAAGAGAGAGGACCAGACCACCGGCGATGATTGGTTTGACAGCAGCAGCGGACGGTTTGCTGAACGAGGAGAATGTACCATTAGTGAGGGCTCCGAACGGGTGGAAGATTGTTTCAAAAAAGAGTGAACTTTAGAGCGCGCTACCCAAGAACAAACCTAGCAGTGCTGCGCCGATACGATAGGTCGCGCTCATATCTGTGGACTTGGCGAGAACGATTCGGTAGATAGAATAAGAGATAGCACCTACGAGTACTAGCAGCAGCGGCATTTGCAGGGATGGGTGGCTGATGACGAGTGCATTGAGAAGAATACGTACGATCACAGCACCAGCAAACCAGATGGTTACATCTGTCAAAGAAAAGCTGAGGCGATGGCCAAGCCACTCCGATCGAGCCTCGCTAACGTAGGCTATACTCCTACCCGCTATGAGCTGGTCTTTTGATGGACCGGCTCTGCGCTCAACTGCGGGCCTGATCCTGCTGCTGATGTAGCGCTTTAGACGAGCAGCCGTGCGCTTGTAAGAGGAAACGCCTCTGTGTTCGCGTCTATACTTTTTGCTGCCCTGCTTTTCGTCTTGATAGCTTTCATTTTGGTATGCTTCTGCTCTGTACCTATGGCTTGGCTTGAGATATTCACTGACCCCAGGACCGTTGGCTACAGGCTGCGAGAAGGGAACAGTCATAGGCTGAGCCTGCTGTCGGCGCAGAAGCTCGGCATTGTCGCTGGCCTCTGCTTCTGCCTGGTTGAGATTGACGGCGGTATGGGTTAGGCAGAACTGTCCGTGGGTGTCTCTTTTGATATTGGGCACGGAGGCAGTAGAGAACTGTTCTAGAAACTGATTGATCACGTCGAGCTGCGGGTGGGTGTGGATACCCTGACGACGAAGGTGAAAGGCTGCTTGTTGAGCAGAACGCTTGAGACGCAATAGTTCGTCGGCCTGCTGCTGCGATCGCTCGTTGATGTTACTCGCCAGCATCTCTAGCTGAAACAGCTCTTGGGCTACCAGCTCATCGGCTCTGTCATTAGCAGCACTATTAACAGCTGTACTATCAGAGGCGCTACTGCCCGAGATAGGACGGGCCGATCCGTATGGCTGACTGTCCGCTCGCCGCTGTAGGGCTGTGATCGCTGCCGGAGGCGTCGCTTCTGTCTTCGCAGCTGGTCTGCTGCCAGGAGCTGGCAAGGCGTTGCTAGAATTGCTGACAGAAACTCCCCCTGAACGAGGAGGGGCCCAGGGCGATGACAGAATCTCACCCCCCTTGGAGTCAGCTTGTAGGGAAAGCAGCTTTTCGCGGATCGCCTGTAGTTCCATGTCGGTTTTTTTCATCTTTCTATATGCTGGCGGGGCACAGAAGTAGAAAATAGCGTGCCAAGCTCGTTAATAATACAAGTGTACTATAAACGACGCAGAAAGCAACTGATAAAAACCGAATGCTGGGCAGTACGTTTTGCTACATTGAGTTCAACTGGTCAGCTCCGGATCGCTGAAGTCCTTGCTGTCTAAAGCTTGTAGGTATTGGTTGTGCTATGGCATGCTGCACTTGTCTGCCAATTAATTGCCTAATCCATTTGTACTAGTACATCAATGTCCAGTCAATAGTGATGAGTACGCTGTATGACAGGCTGATGCGAGTCGTGCGATCGCGCCACTCAGTTTGGATTAAATCTTCAGAGCAAATTAATACCGAAGCCAGAATATTGCTTAATAATGTCATGCAGAGGAACTCATTAAGGAATGCTGGAGATTGGTGAAATCTCTAAAGAATTATCTCAGAGATCAAAAATGTGCAGATATTGGGGGTGTATGTACCGATGTCAAAAGCCGATTGGCGTTTTTCGCGGCAGTTTGAGCCGTCTAGTTCTCATCGTATGATTCATCGCCCGGCAGGTTTCGTTGTGTCAAAGGAGCCTGACCATCCGCTTTATCACTCTATGATGGCCTTTTTGCTAGCGGGTCAGGTCATGCACCGGCTGTTGAGAGGACGATTTGGTCAGCGTCAAATTATGGACCATTTGATGTGTGCGGGTCCACGCTGTGTTGCTTCCGTGATGGCAACGAATATTTGCACTGGGATTATCTTTGCGATTCAGACTGCTAGAGAGATGTCTCGCTTTGGTGCTGTAAGCTCTATAGGTAGCGCATTTGCAGCCGGGTATTGTGCTGAGCTAGCACCGTTGCTGACGGCTGGTGTGCTGGCCTGTCAGGTGGGCAGTGCATTCGCCGCAGAGATTGCTTCTATGAAGCTGACGCAGCAGATCGATGCCCTGAAGATGCTGCGGACGGACCCGATCGATTATTTAGTGATGCCTAGGGTGATTGCCTGTGGTGTGATGTTGCCAGTGTTGACTGTGCTGGCGTTGTTTTGTGGTGTGGTGAGTGGAGGGCTGATAACGAGCTACTTCTATCAGCTGCCGATGGGGGTCTTTTCGGGTGGCGTCCGAGCCGCTTTGAGTGTGTCAGATGTACTACTGATTATGCTCAAAGCAGTGCTGTTTGGCTGGGTGATTGGAATTGCTAGCTGTAGCCGAGGGCTGACGGCGGCGCTGCACGGTAAGGGGGTCGGACAGTCGGCGACTTCGGCGGTGGTGACTGCCTGGATAGCGCTGTTTCTGATCGATTTAATAATCGCCCTTCTCTCTCTTTTAGCGCTAGTTCATTAGTGCTGATGCTATCTATCCTTCAAACTGCTGTGTATGGAACTGTGCGTACCGCCCGCCTTTCTCTAAAAGTTCTGAATGCGTTCCCGATTCTAGGATCTGTCCGCGCTCTAAGAAGAGAATGCGATCGGCCTGTCTGACGGTGCTCAGCCGGTGCGCAATAATAAAAACGGTGCGGTTTTGCATAGCGCGCTCTAGTGCCTCCTGTACTAGTGCCTCGGATTCTGGGTCGAGGGCGCTAGTGGCCTCGTCGAGGATTAGAATGCGGGGATTGAACAGGATGGCACGGGCGATCGCGATCCGCTGCCGCTGCCCTCCCGAAAAGTTAGTTCCCCGCTCCCCTACCCAGGTGTGATAGCCCTGAGCAAACTGAGTGATGAACTCGTGCGCGTTGGCAACTTTGGCCGCTGTCTCAATCGCGTCATAGTCTAAATCGGTTTGGCCGTAGGCAATGTTTTGAGCGATGGTTCCTGAAAACAAAGCAGTCTCTTGCGGGACGGTGCCAATCTGATGACGCAGGCTAGCGATTGTGACTGTTTTGATATCGATACCGTCTACGAGGACTTCTCCTATTTGAGGATCGTAGAAGCGAGCAAGCAGATTGACGATGGTTGTTTTTCCTGCGCCGGAAGGTCCGACTAAGGCAATTACTTCACCGGGGCTGACGACTAAATCTAAGTCGCTCAAAACGGGTTCAAGCGAGTCGCCTGTGTCGTAGCCAAAGCTGACGTTGTGGTATTCTACTTTGCCAGTGATAGCGGGTAGGGCGATCGCATCTTCTCTTTCTACCAGAGTCGGCTGCAAGTTCATCAGCTCAAAGATGCGCTCGGCGGAGGCTTCGGTCTGTTTATAAAGGTTGTAGTGCTGAGTGGTGAGATCGATTGGGTTGATGAGGATTGCGATCGCAGTCAAAAATGCCACAAAATCAGTCCCCTCCATCTGCCCAATCGAAATCTGCCATGCGCCGACTAGAAACAGCAGCATAATGCTCAGCGCCTGCAACAAACCCACCGCTGGATACTGCACCGAAGTCAGATACTCCGTTCTAAATCTAGACTGACGATTGAGCAGCGCTTCTTTGCGAAATCTCTCTTTCTCGTACTCTTGCGCGGCAAACGCCTGCACAATCCGAATACTGCCAAACACCTCTGTCAGCAGAGAAGACAGACTAGAAATCGCCGTCTGATTTTTACGAGAGAGCAGCAGCTGCCTTTGACCAAACTGCCCAATCAAGAAAGCAACAACTGGCGCAATCACAATCCCAGTTAAAGAAAGCTGCCAGTTGAGATAAAAGATGTAGGCCGCCAGCACCACAATTTGCAAAACGCAGGAGACAAACTGCTGAGACATTTTGAAGATAACTTCACCCACGCGATCCACATCCTCCGTCAGCCGATAGGTTAAGTCTCCTGTCTGCGACCTAGCAAAATAATCGATGCCGAGTCGATGCAAGTTGGCGTAGGCTTTTTCTCTTACCGCCATGACCACGTTGAGAGATCCTTTGGTTGCTGATATTCTTTGCCCGTACAAGAACGCGCTCTGGACCATAAAATCCAGCATTGCTAGCCCCAGCCAGTAAGCGGTCGTCCTGACATCGCCACTGCCGATCGCCCCGGCTGCTTTTTTGGCTAGATGCGGCAAAATAGGGACCGTAATCACGTAGCCGACAACGCAGACAAGCGTGATGCCAAAAAAAGCTTTTTCTGCTTTTAAGAAGGGCCACAGGTAGCGATAGCTAGAACTGTTTTGAGAAAGCTCGCCTTCTTTAAAGGACTTGTCTTCTTTGGAGAGGTTTTTAGAAAGCTTGGAAGCCGGGGTGTTCACTGCGATCGCGTCTCAAAACGTATTGAACTCATAGTTATGCGCTAGCCGGAGCGGTGTTTCCTTCGGATTTCTGCGCTGTCGCCTGGTCTAGGTGGGCTAGAATCAAGTTCGCAATCCGAGCCGATGCGCCAAAAGGCCCAAACCGCGCCTGTCCATTCTCAACGCAGGCTCTAGCGTAGTCCTCATCTTCGACCGTTTTGACCACGCAAGCCGCTGCCTCTTTTAGAATTTCTGGTGTCGCGGCTCGTTTCCCAACCGTCTGCACAGACAATCCCAGCAGTCGGTCCTGAGCTTCTGCAAACGCATAGGTAAACTGCGGCCCTTCTCCGGCAATCTGCACAATCGGCTTGCCAATCGCCATCGCTTGATCCACCGCCAGCCCCGCCATGCCGACAACCACGTGGCATCGGCAGGCAATATCGCTAAACGCATCGCTGTAGCAAAGAATTTCTACTGGCTCTGAATAGTTGGCACTGCCGTCTTTACTCAGACTCACCCATTCCCTCTTATCGGCAGTGTGTCTTGTATACTGCCAACCTTCGGCGGCTGCAATCTTCTCGACTTCGGCCATCACGCTAGGAACTAGCGCTGCTCTAAACTGTAGCGTTGGATTTAACTGGGCTGCTTCTAGCGCCAGCTGCATTTCTAGCTTGAAGTTGCGCACAGCCTCAGCAGTTCTAGATCCTGGCAGCAGTGCAACCATTTTCTTTCCCTCGCTCAGCTGAATATCTTTGCCTGCGGGCCTGAGCCGATCGAGAGAAGGAATACCGCCGAAAGTTACTTTTGAAAGCCCCTGTTTTCGCAAGTCTTCGGCTGTGTAGGCGTCTCGAGTCGCGACCGCTTTACACCGCTCTGTCTTCAGGATTTGCCACAGAATCAGGTCCATGTTTAGCCTGCCTTCGTACATGGCCGACAGCGGTGAAATAAAGGAGACAAACGGTTTGCCGCTGAGATAGGCGAAAGCTTGACCGATGGTGTCACCAGTGGCTGCTACAAAGTCGACATCGCCGATGTAGTCTCGCATTGCCTGGTACTGCTTCCAGGTCATTGTCAGCAGGCCAGCGCGGATATCGTCTATCAGGCGCAGGCGGTTCATATAGGTGAATCCGCCGGAGGGCAGGTTGTAAGTGGGTCCGACGATCGGCACATCAATCTTCCGGTAGGCGTTGCCTTCACCGACGATCGGCAGCGCGGCAATGTCTAGCTCCGGTCGAATGGCGCGCAGCGTTCTGATGATGTGGGAAGAGTGGTTGTCTTCACCATGACCGTTACTGATATATAGGAGGCGTTGGGGCATCGTGATAAGCTCCGGGCGAGCTGAAATATTATCGTACACCGCTATCGGGTAGGCTCTAGTTTGCGCCACCTTCTATATCTGCACGTTGAACTGCTTCTATAAGGGGGTTGTCAAAGCAAGGTAAGAATGCGTAGTTTTAAGTTCATTCAACCTGATTTGTTATATGTCTACTTTCTCTGTTCGCCGTAGTTTTGCAGGTGTCCTCGGCTTGACGCTGATGGGCGGATCTTTGCCGGTTGGACTGGTGCAGCGGGCGATCGCACAGTCGACTGCCGAACCAACTCCACTGCCAACCGCACAGTCTTCACCCACCATTGACGAAGTTGTAGACTGCGAGCTGCTAATTGTCGGCGGTGGACTAGCAGGCACCGCAACGGCCTATGAAAGTTTGCTGGCTGGCCGTACGGTCTGTATGACGGAGATTACCGACTGGGTCGGCGGACAGATTTCTTCTCAGGGCACTTCGGCACTAGATGAAGCGAGAAAGCAAAGAGAGCTTTTGTTTTACGCAGAGGGCTATAACAAGCTGCGTAGCCGAATTGAAGACTTTTACGGTGAGCTTAATCCGGGCGGGTGCTGGGTGAGTCTGTCGTGCTTTTTGCCGGACGATGCGAATACGATTTTGAGCGGCATGTTGAATGACGCGGCTAAGCAGGGGGGCGGTGAGCTGAAATGGTTTCCAGCCACGGTGGTCAAGGAGCTAGAAATTAGCGCGGATGGTCGGATGATTGAGAGTGCGATCGCCATCCAACACACCCCCCAACCTGGCACCGCACCGCTCAACACAACGCCCCTATCCGATACGTTTCTCGACAGCTATCAGTACGAAGATTCTGACCGATTTGCCAAGGACATTATTCAGTTTGTGCCCGCGCAGGGCAATTCCACCGGCAATCCGCCCAAAGCTGATTGGTACGTTGTAGAAGCCACCGAAACCGGCGAAATCATCGCGCTCTCCGGTGTGCCCTACCGGTTGGGTCTAGACCCTCGCTCGAATCTCAATCCTTCTTCTCCTACCGAAACCGCCGATCCTTACTGCACACAGGGCTTTACCTATACCTTTGCCATGGAGCGCACTGCTGAGGCAAAAGCTCAGATCAAGCCGACGTATTACGAGCAGTATGAGCCTTACTTTAGCTACGAGCGATCGCGCCCCAATAACGACTACTTTGACTACGTCTTTACCTATCGCCGGATCTCTGCGCCCAATCCAAGACCTAAAGCCACTCAGTTCGGCGTATCTGCTGTAGTCCCTGGCGATATCTCCATGCAGAACTGGACCTGGGGAAATGACTATCGCCCCGGCACCGCCAACGACAACCTGATATTCAGCGCCGATCAGCTAGCAGCAACCGGACAATTAGAACCGGGTGGCTGGCTCGGGGGTCTGCGCGTAGACACGCTGCGCAAAGGGGAAGAAAATGCCTACAGCTACTACTACTGGCTGGTAGAAGGCACCACCGATTCGCAGCTAGGACCCGACGTTAAAACGCCTCATCCTAATAACCAGTACATCTTTGGCTTTGACGCGCCGATGGGAACCGCCCACGGCCTATCAAAATATCCCTATATTCGTGAGGCCCGCCGAATCATTGGTCGCCCGTCTGTGGCCTATCCAAATGGCTTTAGCGTCAGTGAAGTCGATATCTCTAAAGCCGACTATCGAGACGACTATTACAAGGAGACACTAGGTGACAGGCGCTATCTAGAACTGTGGCAGACCCTAGCTGGGCTCAATGCAGCGAGTGTGATTGCCAATGACGTGCCTGCCGAGGATATCGTGAGGCGATCGCGCTCCACCATTTATCCAGACGCCGTCGGCATTGCCCAATACGCCATCGACTTTCATCCTTGCCTCACCGAATATCCTGCCGAGGCCCCCGGCAACACCGAACGCGCCAACATCCGCAAAGCTCACGGCCAAGCCTATCCCGCTCAAATCCCGCTGCGGGCGATGATTCCCCAAAACATTGATAATCTGCTGATCGCTGGTAAAACCATCGCCACTAGCAACATTGCCGCTGCCGCCTACCGGGTTCATTCCTTTGAGTGGTCCGTTGGTGCGGCTGCGGGAACGACGATCGATTTCGCCTTGGCCAACGACATCTTGCCCTATGAGCTGACGGACCAGCTGCCAGCCTACGAGCCTGATTTAGAAAAACTGCAAAAACGGCTCAATGCCAACGGCAACCCGACTGCCTTTCCCAACACCTCTATCTTTAATCTTAACTGGGAGGATTGGCGGGTCTGGTAGGGGAGGTCAGAATCTTTTGAGAACTTCCTAATGGAAGAAAGTTAGGAGTGGATATGGAATCTGTAGACAGCTGGCAAAATTGGGTAGTCGCGATCGGCTATCTTTCTTTCACTGTGTTCATTATCTGGCAGGTGATAAAGCCACCTAGAAATTAGCTTTCTCCAAAAAGGACGGTATCGCGCTCCCCGATCTGAAATAGCCGCAAAAAAAGACCCACAGATCAGAAGCCAACCTATATAGGCTACTCTCCCCTGTGGGCTGCGCTTTTCGTTTCTTATTGTCTATAGTTTTCGCTGCTTGGATTTCTCGTTGTCGCTACGATACGACTTTACTATGCGACTTTACTATGCGACTTCTGTAAGCTGTGGCTCTGCTATCTGCGGGCGAGCTTGAAGGGCATGAAGGTTGTGGAATTTGCCAGATGCAATTCTCTGCGGCTGAGGAGAGGAAAGTGCTCGAACGAGATCAGTTTCTATTGCGTTCCAGCTGTCTTTTGAAAGGTGTGATGAAAGTAGCGAAAGAATGTCTTCTTCGTTTGTATAGAATGTTCTGGCGAGAAGAGAGACAACAGTTTGTCTCAATATGCCCTGGGTGTCTTCTTCTATGATTTGCGCTAGGCCGACGGCTAAGGTCTGAGCGGCCATGCTCTCAAGGGACTGTAGAGCGAGCTGTTGAACTTCTGGTTGAAAGTGAGGTTTTGAGTGGGCTTTGCGATACTCCGCAGGAGTGGTTTTATCGTGTGAGTCAAAGTGATATGCAATCTTAACCAGTGAGAGAATCGCAATCTGGCCGAACTTTGGGAACAGACCCGCAAGCTGTCTGCGAACGTTGGAGGAGTCTGTGGTGACAAACAGATGACAGGCAAATCCAAAAAACTGTTCAAAAGTGAAGGACTGAATTTGTTCAATCGCATTCTCGACATCACAGAGCTGACAGATGAGAAGAAAATCTTCGCTCTGAAGAGAGTGCTGAGCGTAGAGAGTGCTGATGTTGGCCGTAGGTAGAGCTGTCATGTGAGAATCGCCAGCAGTTGGCTGGATGCGAGTATTTGGGGCCGCGCTGAAGCGCTGTGTCGCTTGTCTATATAAACTTGGTCCCTGATTTGAGCGGTGCCGTAACAGCCGCATGATGAATCGCTAAATAAGTAAGGCGCGAAATAAAAGCGAGACTTTAAAAAGATGATGCTAGGAGGACGGTGTTTGAAACGTAGCTGTTTGAAACGTAGCTGTTTGAAAGGTCGCTGTAGGCTTTATCGGTTTATATGCGCGTCTCTTGCTTTGTGCTTCTCTATTTGTACTAGGTTCAAAACCGTATTGCAAGATACAGAACGAAATATTTTGATTAAAAGGTTATGCACTCCTGACATTATGGCTTTTGGGAGCGGACACAGGGATAGAGGAAAGGGCCTAAAAAGATGTCTCAGCAAGGCTTTTGCTGGCAATTAACGCTGGCAGTCCTTGTCTATATCCTGTAGCAGAGTGTTATGGATTTCGGATATTGACGCCTGATTCCTCAACAAATATTAAGTAAACGGTATCACGTGATACCGTTTACTAGACTGCGTTTATACAGGCCATATCTCTATGTTAAAGGCTATTCCTATACGAAATACTCTATGGTTGCGCGTCTTACCTGGCTGTCGTACTAGCGTCGCTGTTGATTCTTACAGTAGCTGCTTATTTGTTGTTTATTTTGTTGTCTATGAAGGTGCGGATCTGTTGAATTAGGTAGAGATCTTCGTAGCCGAGTCTGGCTAGCGCTTGGATGACGTAGGTTTGAGTGCGCCGATGCAGTCCTATTTGCGCCATTGTTGATTGCAGAGCGCTTTTGAGCCTAGCGTATTGCTCTGCGGGCATGCGATCGCGGTTCAACCGCTGATCGGCAATCTGAATCTGAGTCTGTGACTGGGCCAGCGTAAAGCTATAGATCATCACCGCCTGTGCCAGGTTCAACGACGGCTGTGGGACGCTCTGCGGAATTGTTGTAATCAGATCGCACTTTTCGATGTCTTGGTTACTCAGCCCCGAACGCTCGCTGCCAAAGACAATGGCGACTTTGCAGACTAGATCGCCCTTTTCGCCGATTGTATTGGGCAAATCGAGGACCGAAACGTAGTGGTATTTTTTGATCCGGTGGCGAGCGGTGGCTGCGCAGGCTAGATCAATGCCCCCTAGCGCGTCGGAAAGATCCTCGTACTGGGGAGCATTTTCTAAGATATGTTCTGAGCTGTGTGCCATTGCTCTAGCAATTCCGCTTAGCGGATCTGCTTTTGGTCGGACCAGGCGCAGGTCTGTGTAGCCCATGGTGTTGATTGCACGCGCTGCGGCACCGATGTTACCTGCTTCGCCGGGTTCTACCAAAATGAATGAGACTTGAATCAATTGAATCTAGCTCTAACTTTGAATGAAATTAGCCGCTAACCTTGCCCTTGCTTTTCTCAACGTGCTCTAGCATCTTCGCTTTTTTAGCTTCGTCGCCTTTGGTGGGTTTGGAAATGCCTAGAGGGATGGTGGCGCTTTGAGCGAGGTGCTGTCGAATTTTATCTTTACTGGCCATAAAAAGTTAGTCTGCTTATGTTTATTCAATAAAATAGTAAAGGATTGTAAATACAAACGGATCTCACTAATGGTAGAGCGGGTGGCAGATCGAGCAACTGAGCGGGGATTGAAAATAGCGGTCGTCGGCGGTGGGGCGGCGGGTTTCTTTGGCGCGATCGCAGCCGCATCCCAAAATCCCCTCCACCGCGTCACGCTCTACGAGGCCGGACCCGAGCCGCTTGCCAAAGTCAAAATCTCTGGCGGTGGCCGCTGCAATGTAACTCACCACTGCTTTGATCCGGCGCAGCTAGTACAGAGCTATCCGAGAGGTGGTAAAGCCCTGCGGGGCGCATTTAGCCGGTTCCAGCCCAAAGACACGGTGGAATGGTTCTATCGACGCGGTGTCAAGCTAAAGACAGAAGCCGATGGGCGCATGTTTCCGGTGACGGATGATTCGGCGACGATTGTCGACTGTTTGCATCGGGCGGCGCAGCAGGCAGGTGTACAGATCAAGACGCGATCGCCCATCACCCGCGCCCAAGTACTAGAGCAGTCGTCAGAGACTAGATTCCGGCTACAGCTCAAGTCCGAAACGGTGGAGTGCGATCGCCTGCTGCTCACCACCGGCAGCAGTCCAATGGGACACCGTATCGCCCAATCACTCGGTCACACCATTGAGCCTCCCGTACCCTCCCTATTTACCTTTAACATTGCCGACAAGCGGCTGCATCAGCTCAGCGGTGTCGCTGTCGATCCCGTCATCCTGCGGCTGAAAGTAGACAGCGCTGATACTAAGAAGAAAGTTGCTTTGACTCAAACCGGTCCTCTGCTAGTAACGCATTGGGGCGTGAGCGGTCCGGCAGTGCTGAAGCTATCGGCGTGGGGGGCGAGAGAATTGCAGGCGCAGAAATACCGGGCGCAGCTAATTGTGAACTGGCTGCCAGCGGTGACACAAGATCAGGTGAGAGCGGAGCTGCAAAAGGTGAAGGCGAGCCGTAGTCGACAGGCGATCGCCACTCACAGCCCGTATGCAACGCTGTCCAAACGCCTATGGCAGTACTTGCTCGGTCGCATCGATATCGACAGCGCCCTTACCTGGGCCAACCTGTCCAAAAAGCAGCTGAATCAACTGGTTCAATCGCTGACTCAGGGCACCTATGACATTGCTGGAAAAGGCGTTTTCAAAGACGAATTTGTCACCTGTGGCGGCGTGCGGCTAAAGGAAGTAGATTTCAAGACGATGGAAAGTCGGCAGTGTCCAGGATTGTATCTGTCAGGAGAGATCCTGAATATCGATGGGATTACCGGCGGGTTCAATTTTCAGAGCGCATGGACGACAGGTTGGCTGGCGGGATGTGCGATCGCCGCCGGACATGGCGGAGCTGATTAGTCAGGAGATTCTCTTGCTAAAAGAACAGGGGTATATGCGATCGCTTCGAGAGAAATGGTTTGGCTCGGATCAATCGGAGCTTTAGTCACGGTATGTTGTTAATGCGCTGTTCGTTGCCCGCAAATCTGTCAGGAAGTGTGACGTTTTCTAAACGGTCCAACCCGATCAGACGTTTACGACTCCTGCGCGTGCGCTAATGATGAAAAGCTTTTCGTTTGTGCCGCTTGATATGCGGCGTTCTGCCAATGACTATGTGGCGTTCTGTCTTTCCAGCTCGTGAAGATCAACCTAATTGGACTGCGCTTTCCACATTGTCTCTGGCCCTAATCGCCGTTTCATTCGCGCCAATTTTCATTCGATTCAGTGAGACTGAGCTAGGGGCTAATGCAACGGTATTCAACCGGTTTGCAATATTCGTATTGTGCTTTGGCTCTATTCGCTGGGGCAAGCAGCAAATTTCTCCAGATGAAGATGTGGCTACTTCAGAGCCGCTAACCCTCCGTCAGTGGCTGTTGCTGATAGGTGTAGGCATCAGCTCGGTGATTTCTTTGGTGCTTTGGGCGATGTCGTTGGAATATACAACGGTTGCTAAATGTATGCTGCTGAATAATTTGACACCGCTGTTTACCAGTTTGGGTAGCTGGCTGCTGTTGGGAAAGCGTTTTGACAAGCGGTTTTTGGTGGGGATGGCGATCGCGCTGGTGGGTGCGATCGCGCTGGGTGTAGAAGACTTGCAGGGAGCTGAGGGTTTCTTGCTAGGCGATTTCTACGCGGTGCTATCGGCAGTCTTTTTAGGCACCTATTTTCTAATGGTTGAACAGCTACGCGCTCAGTTTTCGGCGACGACCATTCTGCTCTGGCGCTGCGCCATTGGCAGCGCTGTGCTTTTTCCGATTACGTTACTGACAGAAGGGCAGGTCTTTCCAGAAACGAAGGTCGCAATCTTGGCTGTGCTGGGACTGGGGCTAATCAGTGAAGGACTTGGTCAGCGCTTGATAGCTGACTGTATGAGCAAACTCTCTTGTAGTTTTGTCGCTTTGTTTTTGCTGCTAGAGCCAATTGTCAGCGCCCTGCTAGCGTGGCTGATCTTTGTCGAGCGATTGAGCCCGGTGACCTGGGTGGGGTTTGCCGTTGTGCTCACGGGGATTTATATCGCGCAGGCCAGCGAGACATCAGCGCAGACATTGGCCACCGAGCAAGTGACTATCGAGGTTTGAAAAGATAGTGTCGTACAGGTGGGAAAGTAATGTAGCAATAAACGTGACAGTGACGCTCACTCTAACCGCTTGGCTACGGTATATGAAGGACGCTGAGATTTCTCGCGTTGGGTTTTGACTAGGCGAAAGTCTTGATCAATATACAGGTTGTCCAACCGAGGTCTCGCTTTGGATATTTGTTGGTACTGCTTCGTGGCGACGCGATTAGTCCGTTGAGGCAAAGAATCCTGCTGTTGAGGCTCGGGCGACTTCTGGTGTTTGGCTACAGCTTTGTTGAACCAGGCTTGAGCGGATTCGGGATTGAAGGAAGTAGAGCCAATGCGCAGAGCCTGTTGAATCGCGACGTTTTGAATGTTCCAATAATCCTGGCCTGCTTTGTCAGGTGCCAGCGGATAAGCCGGTTCGCCATCGGCTTTTTGAACAGAATAGCTCTGCATGATCATCAAGTCGTAGCTGAGCAGCCAGCGAGAGAGCCAGCTCAGCACCTTACTCTTTTGCCCAGGTTTGTACCGGGCTAAGTTGGCATAGTAGCCGTTGTCACCAAAGATTTGATACGACTCGTGATGTATCCGTCCTGGCAAGATGTCCTGAAAAGGGTTGGTAGACCAGACCGGAAACCAAACACCTTTCAAAAGCGGAATCTGCTGACTGAGCTCAGGTGTAGGATTACGATTCTCTAACTCGTTGAACAGTGGCATCAGAGTCTCGTTAGCAAACCGGACTTTCTTGGCCATTGGCTCCGCATCGCGCGCTTCCACGTGCTTTAGCAAGCTAAGCTTCAAGCTAGCGGTATCTGCCTCTGCTATGCCAGTAGGTTCAAACGGGATTTCTAATAAAGATGAGTTCATGTTGAGCCTGGTTTCTAGACAACAATTCCTGTAGGCTTTTGTCTGTAGATAGGATCATAACAAACTAGTTGATTTTACCGGCCTGCTCAAAGCCTGTTGAAAATCGAAGCCTGTTGAAAATCGAAATCATGACTTTAGAGGCAAAGCTGGAGGTAAACAACAATTAGACGACGTGGATTGCGATCGCGACTATAGCGGCTCCCGAATGCATACTTGCATCAGCACGCCTACAAGAACCGCTATATTTCCTACACTTTTTGCAGTAGCTACCTAACGAAGCTTTAGCTTTACCCGTTTGGTCAGGATGGCCATGACTTCGTTGGGCCTGCCGGTGGAGATGGGCTGGCTCCAGTCGTTCGGTTCGGCGTAGTTGAGCTTGTACAAGAGCCAGATGGTGGACTGTACGGCGCTGAGGCTGCCGAATAGCATGTGACGGATGGGCTCTTGCTCGCTGGTAGGCGGTGGTGGTGCGTCGGTTGATGTGGCGGCCTGTGAAGGACTCGCCCCCGAATTGTCAGCAGGTGAAACTGTGGACGCGGGGGCGTCTGTGATGGAAGGGATAAACATGAGATCTGGTCTCCGGGTATACGTTTGGAAGGAAACCAGAACTCAACCTACACTTAGCCACCCCACGAAGATGTAGAGCAAGTCGGGGTGGCTAAGGTAAAGTAACCCTAGCGTCCGGGATTGCGTGTTAATCCGGGGGGTTAGCTGTCGGTGGGTGGTGCAAACACCTGCCGATGGCGCTAAGCGAAATTGAGTTCTGAGACACTGCGATCGGTATCACAGCTTAGAATTGAACATAAACTGAATCTTTGCTGTAGTCAAGCTACGATCTATTTGTGCGTTAGGAGACTAACTTTCTATGGCAGGTTTAGACATCCGACAAAAGCTACACCAGCAGATCGATCAGCTTCTGCCCGAACAGCTCAATTTGTTAGCTGAGTTCTTAGACTTTCTACAGTTTAAGAAGACCAAGCCAATTGACGCCGACAATCTAATCATAGAGCGAAAGCCCAATCTGCATCTTGGAGCTTTTGTCATCAGTGATGAGTTTGACGATCCGCTACCTGATAGCTTTTGGCTGGGTGAAGAATGAGCGAAATAGAAGGCGTGTTGGAACGGGACAAGCTGCAAGCTTTGCTGAGGGACTTTATGACTGAGCAGGGCGATCGCTACTATCTGCAAACGCTTGGTTTCTTTGGCTCGTATGCTCGCGACCGGGCAACTGCTGATAGCGATGTGGACATTGTATTTACGACCGATCGACCTGATCTATTGCTAACTTCGATGATGAAGCAGGACTTGGAAGCGTTGTTGGGTCGCCGGGTCGATGTGATTCGCCTACATCAGTATTTGAGTTCGAGCTTTAAAGAGCGGGTAGAACAAGAGGCCGTCTATGTCTGAAGACGAGTTAATGCTGTTGCAAAAACGGTTAGAAGTCATCTTAGCGGCACTGCAACGAATTCCTAGAAGATTTGCAGATATTAAAGAGCCTCGCGATTTTATCAGCAGTGAAGAGGGTTTTGATCGGCTTGATAGTATTTGTATGATCTTGATTGCTGTAGGAGAAGAGTTTAAAAAGATTGATCGGCAGACCAAGGGCAAACTGTTTGATCAGTATCCACAGGTGCCATGGCGAGGTGCGATTGGACTGCGTGATGTCTTAGCTCATGCTTATTTTCAGGCTGACCCCGAACAAATTTATGCGATTTGTCGAGACAGGGTTCCAGTTCTGATTGAGACGGTGCAGCAGATGATCCAAGATCTTGAAAATGGCGATGGGCCAGCGTGAATGGATTTTTGATCGGGGGTGCG
>CAWCWM010000006.1:0-128191 GCA_963799265.1 uncultured cyanobacterium | reverse complement strand
GAGCCCATTTGAGATCTTAAGTAAAATGCGTGAGAATGATAGAGACGCTCTATCTCAATCATAATGGCTTACTCAAGCAGTCTGACCGATACCGAATGGGAAATCCTCGAACCGCTGTTGCCGGAAATTCTACCGCCAAAGAAGAAGACTAAGCCGCTCAAGTGAGTGCATCTCAGTTTTTCACCCCTACCTTTGAAAACTGCCCATTGAGATAAGCGGTTCGATGTTTGAGTACCTGTGGCACATTTTCTTTCTTCCATTGCGCCCCGGATATCTTGACGCGTCTGCCAATCTGTTTGACCGTGGATTCAATCGCGCCTGAGCCAATAGAGATGCCTTCTGCTTGATAGTAACTGTAGTTAACAATCCGATGACGATGTTGATTGAGATAGACGATAAAGTTGAGAACCTGTGGATGCTGTCCATCGCTAAACAGTTCAATCGCACCATCTACATCCCCCGTCCACAAACAGGCTTCCGCTGCATCAAGACGCTGTTGAGGGTCTCCTGTCTTACCTAAATTCTCCACTAGATGATACCAGTCTAAAATCTCACATCGCCCGGACTCATCGCCTATCTGCTCAATGATATTCCAGATGCCATCGTGCCCATCGCCAAGACAGATCATCGGACAAGCGTGCGCCTGTTGATTCACCCAATCGACCAGGCTGCTATTTTCCTGAAAAAAGGCTGCCACGCACTGTTCATGAAGATTAATCGCTTTGTAATCCTGCCATTGACTGACCAGTCCCAACGGCGTCCGCAACCGAACTTTGCCCCCGTCTACACTCAGTTCCTCCACCATTGGCAGGTCTTGGGGTAAGTCGAAAGTGTAACGCTGAACCAGACGTTGTTGGGTGCTATGAGACACCTTCAACCCTGTTAGCACCTCAATATCTTCGGCTGCACGCTGGTAAGATTCGTTGGCACTTAACAGCAGACAACATTGTTCTAGGCAAGGACTCCAACGGCTATGGGGAGAGACAGAAAGCCGTTGAGCTTGTTTTTGACTTATGGGCAATCGTCCGAGGATACTGGTGACAGAGCGTTGCCTTCCGACTGAGGGGCCGCTAACTGTTTCGATAAAAAAATGCCGATTTCAGGACTGACCTGTTCGAGAATGTGACCCCGAACGACCGCCTCGATACCGGCTAAGGTTTGCAGTTGCTCAGGATTGCTCTCTTCGTAGAGCAAGGCTGCAATCTCTCGGGCATGAGCTTTAATTTTGGCTTGCTTATCGATATTCATTGAGGCCGTGAGGAGGGTAGGGACTGCTCAAAGCTTAGCGTTGGTCGGCAAAACTAGAACTAAGTATTTATGCTCACTGCAAAAGTGGGATGCACTCGCTCAAGTGGAGCTATCGGGCGCTAATAGATGGCATGCTGTATCGCCTGAAGAATGGCTGTAACTGGGAGGACTTGCCCAAAGACCTCCCCCCGTACTCGACGGTGTTCTGGCACTACAACGAGTGGCGCAAAGCGGGCTCGGTCGAGAAGCTAATGACGGTGCTGCATGGGGAGGCGCGTAAACAAGTGGGAAAAAAGCCTCAAGGGACCACGCTGATTATGGCAGACTCACAGGCGGTGAAGAACACCTGTAATGCGAGCGTGGAGTCCAAAGGCTTTTGCTTCTACAAAACGACCAACGGCATCAAGCGGCATTTGGCGGTCGACACGTTGGGGTTTCCTTTCTTCACGCTCTGTACGCCAGCGAACGTCTCAGATGATGTGGGGTTGCTGATGCTGCTGATCCTCAACCTCGACTACTTCAAAGCCAAGCCCGTCAACACACCGAAAGTGACCCTTTTGTTGGATAACGGCTATCATATCGACAAGCTGACCAAGACGCTAGAAGCCGTCTATCCTGGCATCATGCGAAAGCTCAGATTTGAGCTTTCGCCAAAGCCATCGAAAGCAGAGAAAGCTGCCACTGGCAAATCGGGCTTTGTCCCCGTCGCGGTGCGGTGGGTGATTGAACGCTCGAACGCCTGGATGGAACGCTGCAAGAGCTTAACAAAGAACTTCGAGAGAACGCTAGTCAATGCCAAGGCACAGATGGACTTTTGCTTTGTTAGGCTAATGCTCAAGCGTCTCGCTGCTAATTCCTGAGATCTCAGAGCTGATTTATAAAGACAATCTAAAGGAATGAGTGCAGGATGAAAAAATTCCCTTTAAGCTAGAAGAGATGAGTACTTCTGCTTTTTCCGATGAGCTGCCTGCCTGAAATTGCCAACCCCAAGCGCACTCCCTATGTTAGCGACCTGAGTGATGCTGAATGGACAGTGATAAAACCGCTGCTGCCAGCACCCAAAGGCTTCGGTCATCCAAGGACCGTAGATTTACGAGAAGTCCTCAATGGGATGTTTTATGTTCAGCGAACGGGCTGTCAATGGGAAATGCTGCCTCACGATTTGCCGCCACATTCGACAGTATATAACTACTTTCGCAAATGGCAGCGCAAAGGTATTTGGCAGGATATTCACGATAAGTTGCGGCGTCAACTGCGGACAAAATTAGGGCGTGATGAAGACTCCACGGTGGCAATCGCAGATTCTCAATCTGTAAAAACCACTGAAAAAAGGGGGACGTGTATGGCTACGATGGTGGCAAAAAGGTTAAAGGCCGTAAGCGCCATATCGTAGTCGATTCACAAGGGTTCTTGATTGGTGTACTGGTCACCGAAGCTAATATGTCAGAGCGATTAGGGGCGGTCGTCGTACTAGATGAATCAGCCGCAGCTCTCTCTAAATTAGAAATCGTTTGGGTTGACCAAGGCTACTCAGGAAAGAACTTCGCCAGGGCCGTGAAACAAGTCTGTGGTGAGTCGGTCAAGGTAGATGTGATTGAGAGAAAATCTCGAGGGTTCGAGATTTTGCCTAAGCGGTGGATAGTTGAGAGAACCTTTGGCTGGCTCAATCGGTTTCGGCGTTTGAGTAGAGACTACGAGCTATATTCGGAGATGAGCGAGGGGATGATTTATGGCTCGCTCATTAGGTTAATGACACGCAGACTGGCTGCTTAAGGTTTTGTTTATAAATCAGCTCTCAAATGGGCTCTATAGAGCGTCATACTATAGCGTTGGTCGATGCATAGAGCTATGTAGAGAACTGCCACGTAGAGAACTGCCACGTAGAGAACTGCTACAGAGACGAGGGCAAGTGGTATTCAGCCCTGGCACATTTAGCCTATCGCCGAACTTCAAAGTCCTCAAACTGCTGAAGCGTTTTCTCTTCGGCTTCAACGGCAGTTACTTTTGCAGCGGGTGGTCCTTCGTAGAACCACTTCATCATGCTATCTACCTGCGTAGGGTCTCCAACAACTACCGCCTCTACCTGTCCATTCGCTAAATTCCTTACCCAGCCAACTATTCCTAGCATCTTTGCTTTCTCTCTTGTGCTGTAGCGATAGCCGACGCCTTGAACTCGTCCTGAAATGAGTACCCGAAAGCAAACCATAGCTAAGCGATCTCCTGACGTTGAATTCTTCAGTAGTGAGGACTATGTAGGCGGTTCGTAACCCCAACGTTCAAGTATCGGCTGCCAGCGATCGCGCACCCGCTCCACCATTTCTGTTGGAAATGTATAGCTGTTCTTTTTATAGTGCTTTTGCGAATCTATATATTGTTGAAAATACGGTAGATCTGCTTCCCATCCAGAAAGCTCAAGCTGAGAATAGATCTTTTCTAGCTGTTCTACAGGATTAGCTTCAAAGGTTTCAAAACGCAGCTCAACAAAATCTTTTTCTAACAGAGGTGCTGTTTCTCTCAGAACAGTATTTATCATTTTCGGATAGCTTTCCAACACAATCTCTTTAATAGGAACCTGATCAAATGTCTGCAAAGATAGCTCGCGAAAGAGTTTATCGTAGAAATTTAGCATCGAACGGTAAACAATGTATGGATTGCGATGGATATGGATAAACTTTGCATCTGGCCACAGCTCACGCAATTTCTGAACGCGAGCAGTGTAAACCGGATTTTTGATTAGCAGCCGTTGACCTGGGTTTTGTAGCTGCAGCTTTTTGCAAAAGAGGACCATCGCCTGCTGCCACTTTTCGATTTCTGCCTCTGTGCAGCCTTCAAAAAAGATGCCAGCATTAAAATGTTTGACGAATTGCTTTGGAAAATAGAGCCCTTGATAAAAAGACAGTAGCTGCATGCTAGCTAGGGCGATTTCATCTTCTTGAGGAGAATCTGGATTGACGGGAACGCGATCAATGAAGCGGTCTTTGGGCAGAGCGCTTTCTAAAATAGGCCGAAGCGCTTTGCCCAGGGTTAGAAAATCCCATGGGAGGCCAACGGCTAGCGGCGAGGTGTAGGCGAACTGCGGCGACTGGCTGAGGACACTGTGCAAAAATGTGGTGCCGCTGCGCCAGTGGCCGACGATGAAGATAGGTGGTTTACTCTCTAGATAGGGCGATCGCGCCACTTGCCACCGCTCATAGGTCGAAAACGGCCAGCGAGCCAGCGCTGTCGCCCAAATAATCGATAGGTGCAGCGGATACTGACCTGGACCATTTTCACGCAGCAGCGCCAGCAGGGTTTTGAGATTGGCACCCATTAGCGGGTGGAGGAGACGAGGCTGGGTAGAAGGCACAGAACTAGCGCTCAACCAAACAAACTGCTAAACGACCTGGCCATATTCTTTGGCTGTAGCGAATCTTCCGCAGCCGTCGGCTCGTAGCCACAATGCACCATACAGTCCACGCATTCCGGCTTACCGCTTTTGGCCCCGTAATTATCCCACTCAGTCTCATCCAGCAGCTCTTTGAAGCTCTTGTAATGACCCTCATTCAGCAAATAGCAAGGCTTCTGCCAACCCAAGACGCTGTAGCTAGGGCTCCCCCAAGGCGTACAGTCATACTCCTTTTGACCCGTCAAAAAGTCCAGAAATAGCGGATTGTGATTGAACTGCCAGCCCTTCTTACCATCGCGATAAGGAGCCAAAATTTCTCTAAATAGCGCCCGAGTTTGCTCCTTTCTCAAAAAGCGGTCCTGATCAGGTGCCCACTCATAGCTATAGCCCGGTGATACCATCATCCCATCCACGCCAATCTCAGTGAGAAAGTCAAACAGATCCTGAATCTCTTTAGGATCGGTGCCCTCAAAAACAGTGGTATTGGTTGTCACTCGAAAGCCTCTAGCTTTGGCCGCGCGAATAGCACTAACCGCTGTTTTGAAGACACCTTTGCGATCGACGCACTGATCGTGCAGTTCTTGCAATCCATCTAAATGAACGCTAAAGCTGAGGTAAGCGGAAGGCTTGAATTTATCTAAACTTTTCTCTAGAAGCAGGCCGTTTGTACACAGGTATACAAACTTTTTGCGCTTGACTAGTCCCTCCACAATTTCATCAATCTGTGGATGCAACAGTGGCTCGCCACCCGGAATGGAAACAACCGGTGCGCCACATTCTTCAACGGCAGCAAAACAGTCTTCGGGCGACAGGTTTTGCTTTAGGATTTCTTTGGGATGCTGGATTTTTCCACAGCCAGAACAGGCTAGATTGCATCGAAACAAAGGCTCTAGCATGAGAACTAATGGATAGCGCTTGCGGCCTTTGAGCCGTTGAGAGACAAGGTACTGTCCGACTGAGATGGCCTGCTGTAAATGAATTCCCACGCTTTGATTTACTCCTCTAGATGTTTTCCGCTATCTTACATACTTAGCTGTAATAGCTATGGTGACAAATTTTACTTCGGAAAAATTAATTAAGCATTAATTGTTTTGTAGATAAAGCATCGCATATTTGCGATGTACATGAGGAGAGAACTGTATGCTGTCTGTTGATCCCGCGCTGGCCTTGCTAAAGGCAACTAGCCGCACTTTTTTCATTCCGATTAGCCTTCTGCCCGCTGGACTGAAAGAAGCTGTCGCCTCTGCCTATTTATGTATGAGAGCCATCGACCAGATCGAAGACCATCCGGAGATGGATTTTGTCCTAAAGTCCAAACTGTTGAGACAGCTTAGCTTAAATCTACAGGCAGGCACAGAGAACTCCAAGCCCGCCGACTTTGCTAAAGGTTTAGAAGCTTTTGATGCGGATTTAGAAGAAGTCACCTTGAGAATCGGGGAGTGGGCATTGCTAGCGCCAGAGACTATATCGCCTAGAATTTGGGATGCGACGGCAGCGATGGCCGATCGGATGGCGTACTGGGCAGAGCACAACTGGCTGATCGAAAGTGAGGCCGATCTCGATCGCTATTGCTTTAGCGTGGCGGGTTCGGTCGGCTTGATGCTATCTGATCTGTGGGCCTGGCACGATGGCACAGCGACTAGTCGAAGCGAGGCAATTGGCTTTGGACGCGGTCTACAGTCTGTCAATATTTTGCGCAACCACACTGAAGATATGACTCGCAGCGTCGACTTTTATCCCCTTGGCTGGACAGATGCGGATATGCAGCAGTATGCTCGGCGCAACTTGGCCCTAGCTGATGCTTATACAGATGCCCTGCCCAAGGGTCCGGCTTTAACGTTTTGTCGAATTCCGCTAGCGTTAGCACACGGGACGCTAGATGCGCTCTCTCAAGGGAAAGAGAAGCTGAGCCGAAGTGACGTGCTCTCGATTGTGGGCGAGATTACGAAAGGTCAGATCGCTGCCACAATCGCCAGATAGTTTGACAGGATAGTTTGAATAGAGTGGGAGAATAGGAACTGTACCTGTTTAGCGTCATACGCTGAACAGGTTCTAGGAACGTTCCTATTCTCTCGCGGCTTCTTTACTCCCCTGCGCTACTTTTGACTCCTACTTCCTTGCGCGATCGCTTTAGCCTTTCTCGCTTGGCCATCCAAAACGGCTGGCTGACGATTTGCTGCTGGATTGCGATCGCAATTATCGGCCTATTCGCATTTAGTACCCTAAAGTACGCACTCTTTCCCGACATTACCTTTCCAGTTGTCGTCGTTGATGCAAGTGCGCCTGGGCAGACCTTGACAGACACAGAGACGCAGCTGACTACGCCGATAGAGCAGCAGCTAGTCGGGCTCAAGGGTCTAAATAGAACGACCTCTTCTACGTTTGCCGGACGCGCGGTAGTTAGCCTCGAATTTCGAGTGGGCAATGCGATCGCAGAGACGGCAACGGCGGTAGAGGATGCAGTCAAAGGGGCAAATCTACCTCAAGGTGCTACTTACCAGATTATTCCACTAAATCTAAACGAGGCGACGGTCGTCAGCTATGCGCTGTTGAGCGATCGCCTGTCGTTAGCAGAGCTTAGCGATCTTGCCGATACTGATGTTTTGCCCATGCTGCAATCCCTTTCAGGAGTGCTGCGAGTAGATTTATTGGGTCGTATAAATCCGTTGGGCTCGGACCCAGCGGATGCTGCCGCCTTGGCTGATGTTGCCAACGCTGCGAAAAATGGGCTGACTCGGGTAAAGTTTGATCGCCAAGCGGCGCTAGCGGTGCAGGTGATCAAGCAGGCGGATGCGAACACTCTAGAAGTTGTAGACCAGGTGAATGCAGCGGTCCAAACGCTGCAAACAGACTTGCCACAGACGCGCTTGGTACTAGCGGCGACTCAGGCAGACTATATTCAGTCGGCGACACGGGCGACGATAGATTCTTTGATCGGTGCGGTTGTCATTGCCGTTCTAGTAATTTTTGCTTTTTTAAGAAGCTGGCGAGCCACTTTAATTACGGCGCTGGCAATTCCGCTTTCGCTACTGGGCACCTGCATTGTGATGGCCTATTTTGGCTTCAATCTAGAAACTATCACCCTGCTGGCATTGGCGCTGGTGATTGGGATTGTGGTGGATGATGCGATTGTAGATTTAGAAAACATCATCCGGCATATCGAGCTGGGAGAAACTCCAAAGCAGGCCGCGCTAATTGCGACAGAAGAGATTGGTCTGACGGTATCGGTCTGTACGCTGACGATTGCAGCGGTGTTTTTGCCGGTGGCCTTTATGGGAGGAACGGTTGGGCAGTTTTTCAAGCCTTTTGGCCTGACGGTATCGGCGGCGGTGCTGGTGTCTTTACTGGTGGCGCGGACGCTTTCTCCAGTGCTGGCAGTCTATTGGCTAAAGCCAAAGCGGTCGTTTCAAAATGCTTCTCAAAGCGAGTTTGGCCCGCCTGCTGCTTCATGGCTAGAGCGCAGCTATTGCCGCCTGTTAGGCTGGTCTTTGGCTCATCGCTGGAGCGTTGTGGGCATTGCGATTATTAGTTTCATAGCGGGTATTGCGATTATTCCGCTGATTCCCCAGGGCTTTATTCCTCAGCTAGATCGCGGTGAGTTCTATTTGAATTACACAGTGGCGCTGCCTGCCCAATCAGCAGGCCCATCAGCAGGCCCATCAGCAGGCCCATCAGCAGCAGTACCTAGCCAGATTCCATCAGAATCAGGCGCACCTAGGGCGAATCCCAATCCTGCGGCACTCGCGCCTAGACAGCAGCTGGTACAGCAGACGCTGCTAGTAGCTACCGCCTTAGAAGACACTACTTTTGAGATCCCAGAAGTTGAGTCGGTACTGACGACCGTAGGCGATCGCGGCCAGCCTAACCAAGGCAGACTGTATATCAAATTGAAAGCCGACCGCGCTCGCACCACCGCCGCAATCCAGACTCAGCTACGACAAGATCTGCCCCAGCAAGCGGGTGTAGCTACCAGCGTCGAAGACATTCAGTTTGTCGATACAGGTGGTGAAAAACCTCTGCAAGTGGCGCTGCTGGGAGATAATTTAGCTGATTTGAATCGGAGTGCGATCGCAGTCCAAGCCGAAGTCGAAAACCGCCCAGGCTTCGCCGACGTTCGCCGCTCAGCAGAAAACAACACCGCCGACAACATCGTCGAAATTGACCATCAAAACGGCCAGCGCGTCGTTCTGATTAGCGCCAACCTCAGCGAAGGAGAAGCGCTAGGAGAGGCCACCGACCAGGTTGTAGAAATCGCCAAAGCCACTATTTCCCCCGATATCACCGTCGGGCTTAGCGGCGACTCGGCTCGGATTGGCGAAGTACTCGGTAGCTTTGGTAAAACCCTGGTGCTGGCAGTCGTTTGTATGTTGGTAGTCGTGTTTATTCCCTTTGGTCGATTGCTAGAACCGGCTGTCGTCGGGCTGACTCTGCCGCTTTCGATTATTGGCGCGATGCTAGCGCTGTTGATCACACGCAGTGATTTTGGTCTGGTTTCGGTATTAGGTTTGTTGTTTTTACTAGGACTGCTAGACAAAAACGCCCTGCTGCTGATGGACTACGCCAACCAGCTGCGAAAAGCTGGGATAGAACGGACAGAGGCTATTCTAACCACCGGACTCGTCCGACTGCGCCCGATTTTAATGACAACTGCTTCTAGTATCTTTGGCATGGTGCCGCTGGCTCTGGGACTGGGGGCTGGTGCGGAGCTGCGACAGCCGATGGCGGTCGCGATTATCGGCGGACTGATTACCTCGACGCTGTTGAGTTTAGTGGTAGTGCCAGTGCTGTATAGTTTGTTGGAAGATATTTGGGGAAAGAAAAGACGCTCCCCGGCTTCCGGTCTTGAGAAAGGCCAATGACCTCAATTCGCGCCGATTGTATCTAGCTGATCGTATCTACCAGAAGAGAAAGCAAACCATGCAGGTATTTCTAACAGGCGGCACAGGATTCATCGGCGCAAATGTTGTTCGGCTACTGTTGCAATCAGGTCATGCGGTCCGAGTGCTGGTCAGAGAAAACAGCAGTCTCGATAACCTGGAGGGCTTAGACGTTGAAAAAGTCACTGGCGATCTGAACGACTTGGATCTTCATGAGAAAATGCAGGACTGCGAAGCGCTGTTTCATATCGCCGCATTCTATTCTCTGTGGCAATCGGACAAAGAACAGCTTTACAAAAGTAATGTGGACGGCACTCGCAACTGTTTAGCCGCTGCCAAGAAAGCGGGAATTGAACGGACGGTTTACACCAGTTCTGCTGCGGCTATTGGGCTAGGTCCAAAAGGAACGCCTGTTGATGAAACGCATCAGTCTTCAGTTGATGAGCTGATCGGCCACTACAGAAAGTCGAAATATTGGGCAGAACAAGAAGCGCTAAAAGCAGCTAAAGCTGGTCAGGACGTAGTGATTGTTAATCCTACTTCGCCGATTGGTGAGTGGGACGCTAGACCGACACCGACAGGAAATATTGTCTTGCGGTTTTTGCGGCAGCAGATGCCTTTCTATCTAGATACGGGTCTAAATGTAATTGATGTGCAAGATGTCGCCAAAGGTCATTTGCTGGCGCTAGAGAAAGGCCGCTCGGGTGAGCGCTATATTCTAGGAAACCAGGATATGAAGCTGAAATCTATGCTGGATATCTTGGAGAAATTGACGGGGACAAGTGCGCCTGAAAAGTCAATTCCGGTGGCAGTGCCGCTGACGGTAGCCTGGATAGAGGAGACGCTTTTGGCGCGGCTGGGTAAATCGCCAAACGTACCGTTAGACGGCGTGCGGATGGGGACAAAGACAATGTATTACGATGCGTCTAAGGCGGTGAAGGAGCTTGGTTTGCCGCAGACGGACATCTCAAAGGCTTTACAGCGGTCAGTAGATTGGTATGTTGCCAACGGGTATGTAGAGTAGCTCTGCCTTTCTATGGATCTAATTGTCTTTTTGTTTAAGTCTTCGTGGAAGGCGCTGTCCATAGCGCTGCTCACTGGCATTGTCAGCGGTGGATGCAGCGCGGGTTTGATTGCGCTAATTAGTAAAGCCGCTGTGCAACCGGGGCCGCCTTCTAGCGCGATCGCAATCTTCTTTACTGCTTTAGGCATTGTTGCATTACTCACCGCAATGCTCTCTCGCATTTTGCTGATTCGCTTTTCTCAGGCTGCTGTGTTCGAGCTGCAAATGCGGTTGAGCCATCAGATTTTAGCAACTGAGCTAAAGCCGTTAGAGACAATCGGTCTGCCTCGGCTGCTAGTGGTGCTGACAGAAGATGTGCAGGCGATCGCATCTGCCGCAGGCGTCGTCCCTATGCTGGTGATCAACACTGCTAGTGCCGCAGGCTGCATGATCTACATCTCCTGGCTGTCGTGGCAGGTAATAGCTTTGGTCGCTGTGCTGACTTTAGTGGCCTCCGTTAGCTGTCGCTGGTTTCTAGTCGCAGGATGGCGCGGACTGAATGAAGCGAGAGAACATCAGGACAGACTTTTTCAGCACTTCCGGACGCTAGTTGACGGCATCAAAGAGCTGAAGCTGCATCCGGTTGGCCAGCAAGACTTTTTGGACGCGGACCTCTCGCAGACTGCCTTGCAAGTGCAGCGAGCAAACGAGCGCGGCATGAGTCAGTTTGCCGTGGTTGATAGCTGGGGAAAGTTCATTTACTTCTTTGCAGTGGGCCTGATTCTCTTCGCTCTGCCGCGCTGGATTGGCATCAGCCCAGAAACTCGCTTTGGCTATCTGCTCACCTTTACGTATGTGCTCGGCCCGATGGAAAGCCTGGTCAACAAGATTCCTTTTCTCAGCCGTGCTAGCATCGCCCTGAAAAAAATAGAATCGTTGGGGCTGAGCCTCAGTGAGCCTCAACAGATCCAGAATTCTATAGAATCCTCGTCGCCTGCTAGCTGGCAGCAGCTCGTCCTAAAGGGTGCAACGCATACCTATCGGACTGACCAGGGCGATCGCGAATTCACCCTCGGCCCGATCGATCTCACTGTCCATCCCGGTGAACTGATCTTCATCATCGGCGGTAACGGCAGCGGCAAGTCAACCCTAGCCAAGCTGCTAACTGGCCTCTATCATCCTCAATCGGGCGCAATCTATCTAGATGACCAGCTCATCACTCCTCAAAACCAGGACTGGTACCGCCAGCATTTTTCTGTTGTATTCTCAGACTTTTATCTCTTCGAGCGACTGCTAGGATTCAACAGCAGCGACAGTGACAGCAGGGCTCAAACCTACTTAGAGAAACTTCAGCTCGATCACAAAGTCAGCATCAGCCACGGGCGATTTTCTACCACGGCCCTTTCGCAGGGCCAGCGCAAACGCCTCACTTTACTCAGCGCCTATCTCGAAAATCGCCCTATCTATCTCTTTGACGAATGGGCCGCTGACCAAGACCCCACCTTCAAAGATATCTTTTACACCCAGTTTCTCCCCGACCTCAAAGCCCAAGGCAAAACCCTCTTCGTCATCAGCCACGACGACCGCTACTTTCACCTAGCCGATCGCGTTATCAAACTCGACTACGGCAGCGTCACTTTCGACAAAGCGCCGACTGCTCAAGCCTATGCAAAGTAGGATTCACACCGTACTGGTTCCTGCAGGCGCTGAGTACAAAGCTGTCAAACGGGGTCTTCGCAAAGTGGAAAATGCCCCGCAGCTAATTGCTATTCCAGCGGGACCACAGGGATTGAAGGCATTTTTGCGTGGTTGGCAAGCGCCTCTGCGAGGCGAAGGTCTGCTGCTGCTGGGGTTGGGGGGAAGTCTTTCGGCTGACTGTGGGGTGGGCGAGGCGATCGCACTTCAAAAAGTATGGAGCGTGGCTAGTGGGGAAGTCTTCACCTGCGATGCTGAGATGACGGAGCGGCTTGCACGGCGATTAGAGATAAAAACTGGGGTGGGGGTGAGCTGCGATCGCGTTATCACCTCAGCAGCAGAGAAAAAGCAGCTGGGCGATCGCTATAGCGCTGATGTAGTGGATATGGAAGGCGCTGTTCTACTCGAAGCGCTATCCGTTCCTATGGCGATCGTGAGGGTGATCAGTGATGACTGTGCGGGGGATTTGCCGGATATTGGGGATGCGATCGCGCCAGATGGCTCATTGAAGCCTATCCAAATGACGCTTGCTTTCGCCCAAAAACCAAAGGCCGCTATTCGATTGATCGGAGGCTCTCTGACAGGGCTAAAAGAATTAGAACAGCTAGCCTACAGGCTTTTTCAACCGTAGCGCTCTTGATAAAAGGAAACAGCTACTCACAGAAGACACATTAGGCGCTACGCTAGCTCGAAGGAGTCTAGATAGATTCGTGAAATCAACATCAACTTATGTTGATTATTAGCGCATCTTTCTTTTGATCCTTACCAAAGGTTAATTAAGTTTTGTATACTAACCTTTGGGCGCATTCAGTAGGTATTTATCCCTATTACTGCCTGTCCGATAGTTTCGCCTAGGCCAAAAGCCAAGCTTCCCGCTGGACTTGTTTTTCTTTGGCCCTGCTTTTTCGGAATGACTGCGTCTTTGTCGCTATCGAAATTGCGTGAATTTTAATGCTCGGTGAACAGTTTCCGTGGCTGACGTTCCTAGTTATCTTTCCTCTTCTGGCAGCAACGCCCATTCCTTTGCTGCCGGATAAAGATGGTGAGACCATCCGCTGGTATGCGCTAGGAGCTAGCCTGGTCGAATTTGGCCTAATTCTTTATGTATTTGCGACCCAGTATGAAATGGGTGCATCTGGTCTTCAGCTTGTAGAAGAGTATCCGTGGATCACTCAGTTTGGACTGAGCTGGTCTTTGGGCGTTGACGGGCTGTCTTTTCCACTGGTGCTCTTGAGCGGATTTGTGACGACCCTGGCGGTCATTGCTTCTTGGAATATCAAGCTCAAACCCCACCTCTACTACTCTATGATACTGCTGATGTTCAGCGCTCAGCTGGGAGTCTTTTTGGCGCAGGACATGATGCTGTTTTTCATCATGTGGGAGCTAGAGCTAGTGCCTGTGTACCTGTTGATTGCCATCTGGGGCGGTCAGCGCAGGCAGTATGCAGCGACTAAATTTATTATCTACACGGCTACCTGCTCTGTCTTTATTCTGGTAGTCGCTCTGGCTTTGGCCTTCTTTGGCGGCACCTTCAGCTTCAACTTGAGTGAGCTAGCAGCCAAAAACTATCCGCTGCCGTTTCAGCTAATTTGCTATCTGGGGTTACTGGTCGCTTTCGGTGCCAAGCTGCCGATCTTTCCACTGCATACCTGGCTACCTGATGCGCACAGCGAAGCACCTGCACCGGTTTCGATGATTCTGGCGGGCGTCTTATTAAAGATGGCGGGCTATGGCTTGATCCGAATGAATATCGAAATTTTGCCAGATGCGCACCTGTATTTCGCACCCGTGCTGGCCTTTCTAGGGGTGATTAATATCGTCTATGCCTCACTCACTGCTTTTGCCCAGGACAATCTAAAGCGGCGAATGGCCTACTCTTCCATAGCGCATATGGGCTTTGTACTTCTGGGTCTAGCGGCCTTTAATTCTTTGGGAATGAGCGGTGCCATGCTCCAGATGATCTCTCACGGTCTGGTAGCTGCCGTGCTGTTCTTCCTATCTGGCGTGGCCTACGAACGGACGCATACGCTTTCTATGGAAAAAATGGGGGGTATGGCAAAGGCAATGCCAATTACTTTTGCCCTTTTTACTGCTGGAGCGATGGCGTCTCTAGCTCTGCCTGGAATGAGTGGCTTTATTGCAGAAATTACGGTGTTCTTAGGCATGGCGACTAGCGACGCTTACAATGTGTTCTTCAAGGCGGCAATTGTGATGCTGGCGGCGGTGGGCGTTGTGCTTTCTCCTATTTATCTGCTGTCTATGCTGCGCAGTATCTTCTATGGCGAGGCGGGCGAAGTCAAGCTACCGATGGACAAATCCTGGGAAATTGTGCCGCGTGAGATGTTCGTTGCGATTTGCCTGCTGATTCCAATTGTGGGAATCGGGCTGTATCCAAAAATGGCGATTCAGACCTATAGCCTGAAGACAGCGGAGGTATCTAGCCAAATTCATGGCACGCTGCCAGATGTGCCCAATGCTGCGCCGCTTTCGAGGGTGATGAGTATGCCCGCTGAGCAAAAGGTAGCGCCTTCTCTGTAACGCGATCGCCTACTTCCTCCTAGTCAAACAAACTCCTAGTCAAATAAAGCTGCTTAGCCCACTGAAAACTGTCCGGTGGGCTATCTTTTGATCTGCGTTGAGTTCATTTCGGCTGAATTCATTTCTGCCGCGTTCGCCGCCGCTGTCTGCATTTGAATGGATCGAATCCAACCGCCCGTCATTGCGCCTGTGAGTGCGATCGCAATATTCAAAATCGAAATTAGCAAAGACTCGTCAGACTCACCTAAAAACCTAGAAGCCACCCAGATCACCATCAACATCAGTGAAAACGCCGCCGCATGAGCCACTGGCGCACGCCGAGCAACCAAGCCAACGATATAGCCGCTGAGCGTTGCAAACCCTAATCCGCAAACTCCGGCAAAAGCCATGAACTGAGAAGTCATTACGGGTATCTCGCCACCGAGGCTATTGGTGCTAGTTCCCAGGCTAGTCATCCAGATGGCATAGAGTATGGCAGTGCTGACACTAAGAGTTAAATAGCCGAGTATCAGTGCGATGACGGTTAAAAACATCACAAAAGCCTGATGAATAAGGCTCGCGCCTAGAGTCTCAAAATTATAGCTTTAGCCATCTGAAGCTGCTCTCTAGAATGCTGAGACACTTACACGTTCTGTCTTGCGTCAAGGATCTACAGAATGTTAAAGTTTCCGTACAATTTACTAGTCTCTTGATGAAGACTCCGTTTAGATCGGAACGACTAGGCCGTTTCCGTCGTGTAGGGAACGGTAAATTAGTGTGATAGAGCTAGCAAACAGAGAAAACTTGGAAGGTTTGATGCTGTGGTAGATTCAAACCTGTTGAAATCGCGGAAAGTTTTCCCTAGCTTTTGACTCAAGTGGTAAAAGCCAGCTCTAAGTGGTGAAAGCAGTCTGAATCTAAAAAGCCGCTTAGCCCAAGACCTACAGTCTAAAACCTGTAGCTGAATACACGCAGCTAGATACCCGCAGGTAAACACCCACAGCTGAATGACCTGTAGCTAAATACACGTAGCGCTAAACGCAACTAAACGCAGAGACGTGCGTCTACTTTTCGCAAAAATCACAGTCCATTCTTCTAGAAGAGACGCAATATGCCCTTAACTAACAACACTTTTGAGAACGTCACCAGTAGCGCAGGTAATTTCATCTCTGGTCGCAGCTATGGCGCAGGCGCTTGGGGTGACTTTAACGGCGATGGACTGCCCGACCTTTGGGTAAATAACCACCTGCCTAGCAAAGGCAATGACAGGAACTCCGGGCGTAACCTGTTCGTCAACAACGGCGATGGCACCTTCACAGACGTGGTGAACAACGGCTCGGGTGTGTTCATCTCAGAAGCACTGAAAGGCGATCATCACGGGTCAGTCTGGGCGGACTTCGACAACGACGGTGACCAAGATCTAATCCAGCTAGCCGGTGGGGAAGGTGGCAATGGCATCAACAGTCCGGAGAACACAGGTGACAAGAGCGACCCCAACCGCTTGTTTGTCAACGAAGGCGGCGTTCTAAGGGATAAGGCAGCAGAGCTAGGCCTATCCTACAACAGTGCCAAAGCGCAGCTAGCCATCTGGTTTGACTATAACAACGATGGTCGGCTCGACCTTTTCCACGGCTCAACCCAGCGAGCTGACAACTTAAACCCAACAACCGTCTTTCGTCAGAACGCAGATGGGACGTTTGAAGACGTTGGCGCAGAGGTTCTGCCAGCCAATATACGCAAAACAATCAAGGTAGGTGGAATCGGCTATCTAGCTAACGGAGACCTCTACGATCTGGTTATCTCAGCTCAACCAACAGCAATTCTAGACGTATCGACTGACCCCTTTAGTATCATCACCTCAGACGTTTTAGGAAGTGGTAACTCCAATCTCATATCAGGAGCGAACGACTTTGCCTTTGCCGACTTCAACAACGACCTGCTGATAGATGCCTACTTCAACAAGAGCAACAATGGTAGCGATGTGCTGCTGCTGACTAACGCCGAAGGACAGCTAGTCGTCGCCAGCTCAGCCGCCGGTATTGGCTCAGTCGATACTCGCGGTCTAGGTGGCGTTGTCGCAGCCGACTTCGACAACGACATGGACATAGACATCTTCACCACCCAAGGATACAACGGCTCAGAGAATCGAGCGAACATCTTGTTCGAGAATCAGGGCGATGGTACGTTCAAAGCCGTTGCCAATAGTGGCGGTGCTCTAGCGGCTACGACAGGCATCTCGGATGGTGTGACCATCGCTGACTACGATGTCGATGGTTTTGTCGATATGTTTGCGACCAACGGAACGGGCGCGATTGGTCCTGGAGGGGGGCCTCAGCAGCTATTTCGCAACAAAAACGGGGACAACGGCAACAACAACAACTGGCTGCACATCGACCTAGAAGGCGTAGTCACTAACCGAGATGGCGTTGGTGCGAAGGTGTATGTAACGACCGCAGATGGAAAGACCCAGCGTCGGGACCAAACTGGAGGCGTTCACGAGTACTCGCAGGACCACCAGCGGCTTCACTTTGGCCTGGGTCAGAACACACAGATTGATTTGATTGAAATCGAGTGGCCCAGCGGCATCGTTCAGCGAATAGAAAACATTACCGATATCAACAAAGTTCTAAAGGTCACAGAAGCAGATACTGGCGGCGGCGGCACTGGCGGCACTGACGGTGGTACCGATGGTGGTACTGACGGCGGCACTGGCGGCACTGACGGTGGTACCGATGGTGGTACTGGCGGCGGCACTGACTGGCGGCACTGACGGTGGCACTGATGGCGGCACTGACGGTGGCACTGATGGCGGCACTGGCGGTGGTACTGATGGCGGCACTGGCGGTGGTACTGACGGCGGCACTGACGGCGGTACCGATGGCGGTACCGATGGCGGCACCACCGCAGGTCCTTTCACTCCTCTATCAGAAGGCGGTTCGTTGGAACTGACAACGTTGGGCAACAACGCCGTTACCTTTGGATTCGATAGCGTAAACGTTGGCCGAGCTAGTCAAATTACCGTCTTCAAGGTGAATGGGGGGTCGCGCACTCAGATTGGAAGCTTCTCTCTATTGCAGGCAGGCCAGCCAGCTGGCTTTGCCCCTGCTTTCACACTCCGTGGCGGTGAGGTTGACGAGGGTGACACGCTAGAGTTTGAAATTGCAGAAAATGGCAGAACCCGTGGCGCGATCGCAACCGCAACCGCAACCGGCGCAAGTCTAAACTTTGGCAACGGAACAAGGCTGTCGCTATCGTCTGTTGCTGATAGCGGAGATACAGACTATGTCTTAGGCGATGCCGATGCGCTCGACTTCAGGGGCACCGGAGGAGCTGATATCAGCTTTACAGTTTATAGAGAAGCTGCATTTGATAGTGTGGTAGGTCTTTACAAAGTTGACAATGTAAACGGAGATATTGTTGTAGGCGGTCAAACCCTCAGCGTTGACGATGCGGATTATGCCCAGGCAGCTCTTGGCCGCGCTGTTGACGGTGTCAATCTACAAACTAGCAATGGCAACTCCGATACCTTTACGGTTAGCGGACTTAACGGACTCTACGGCACATTCATCACTGTACAGAACAAAGCCACTTATTTTTCTTACGAAGCTCTCAACAGCGGTAGCAACGATCACGTAAGGTCTATCGGCAACAACGCCATTGGTTTCGAAGACCTTGCGGGTCTTGGCGACGCTGACTTTGATGATATGGTCATCACTTTTGACACTATTGTGTAAGGCTCTGCTGGGCAACTTGTCTACGGTACTAGAATAAACGTGTTTAATTTAAGGGATGCTTTGAGTAGAGATTTTTTCTATCTGGGGCGTCCCTTTCTTGTTGTTTCGAGTTTTGACAGAGCTTTTTGCAAGAAGAAATGTGTGCAGATTTCCTCACTCTTTGATTAGCTATTTGATTAGCTAATGGAGGTCTATCACATGTATTTTCTCCATACAAGTGTGCCGCATATAGCTACTGCGCTTTGAAGAAAGCACTTACTGTCAGTCGATAGCTGTATGTCTATCCTCAAACGATGTCATGTTTGTATCGCAGTAGAGAAATCCGTCAGTCTAGCGACAGTCCCATCTATTTGGCGGATTTGGTAGACTAGAGCACAAAGACATCAATAGGACTTGCTACGGTATGACAGCCGCTATTTTTGAACAGCCTCTGCGTTTAGAGCAAATTCTTTCGCTCAGCTACAGCGCTACCCCCGACAAATTCGACAAAACTTGGGAAGCACCTCTGTCTACTTTGTTAGGTTTAGGACGCGCTGTCGGTGCGGACTTTGTAGAGTTCTTTTTGGAGCGCAAAAACTACATTAGCTGCCTAGCAGAAGACGATGCGATTACCAGCATTTCACCTAGCCTGGTCTCTGGTGCAGGCGTCCGCGTGTTCAAAGGCAGCTCTGACTGTTACGTCAGCACGAACGATCTTTCCTTTGAAGGATTGAAAGCCGCTTTGGAAAAAGGGCTGGCCATCATGGGCTTAGAAATGCCAGATTCAACCGCTAGCATTCCTGAAATCAATCTAGAGCCGCTGCGTGATTACGGTATGGGTCGTGGCAAAGATAACTGGCTCGCTAGCTGTCCATCTATGCAGACCATGGGCGAAGTGCTGCTAGAAGCCAATGCCGCTCTCGCCGAAAAAGCAGACCACGTACAGGCTCGCCGCGCCGCTTATTTTCGGGACTGTCAAGAAGTGTTGGTTGCCTCCAGCGACGGTACGTTTGCTCGCGACGTGCGTCTGACGCAGTCGGTCGGCTTCAACTTGCTCTGCGCTGACGGCGAGCACCGGTCCTCTATTGGCGAACGGCTGGGCAATACGGGCGATCCTAGCTTCCTGACTGCCTGGGACTACAACGAAACTGCGGAAAAGGTAGCTGAAGCGGCGAGCAAAATGCTGTATGCCGACTACGTCGAGTCGGGTAACTATCCGGTGATTATGGCTAATCACTTTGGCGGCGTGATTTTTCATGAAGCCTGCGGCCATTTGCTAGAAACTACTCAGATCGAGAAAGAAACAACGCCTTTCATGAATAAGAAAGGGCAGAAAGTAGCCCACGAAAGTCTGACGGCTTGGGATGAGGGACTTTCTACCGAAGCTTTTGGCACGATTGATATGGACGATGAGGGGATGCCGGTTCAGCGGACGCTGCTGATTGAGAATGGCATTTTGAAGAACTTTATTTCGGATCGAGCAGGCGAAATGCGTACCGGACATCCGCGCACGGGTAGCGGTCGGCGTCAGGGCTACACGCATGCGGCGGCTTCTCGGATGCGCAATACCTACATCGCACCGGGTAAGCACACGGTAGAGGAGCTGTTTGCCTCTGTGGATAAAGGCATTTATTGCAAAAAGATGGGCGGCGGCAGCGTCGGACCAACCGGTCAGTTTAACTTTGCGGTAGATGAAGCGTATCTGATTGAGGACGGCAAAATTACGAAGCCGCTGAAAGGTGCAACGCTGATTGGAGAGGCCACTGGCATCATGAACAAGATTTCGATGTGCTCGAACGATATTAGCTTGGCACCGGGCTTTTGCGGATCTGTGAGTGGCAGCGTGTATGTGACGGTGGGCCAGCCTCACATCAGAGTGGATGATATTACAGTGGGTGGACGATAGACATGGCAAAGGTTCAAACAATTGCGCAGCAGGCTGAGGCGATCGCACAGAAGCTCAGCATCGCTAAATACGACATCTACGGCTCTTCTGTAGACGAAACCAGCGTTCAAGTAGACAAAGGCAAACCCAAACAGGTCAAAGCTTCCAACCGCTCTAGCGTAATCGTGCGCGTATGGAACGACCAAAATCAAATTGGAGTGACTTCGACCACGGATGTTGATGAAACTGGCCTTGAGATGGCGCTGAAAACCGCCTTTGAAGCCAGCTCGTTTGGAGTAAAAGAGAATGCGCCTGACTTTAGCCCGCAGGCGAAAGAGCCGACGGCTAAAGTTGAGTTTGTCAAAGCTGAACCGGCACCGGTTCCTGAACTAATTGAGACACTAGTAGCGGCGGAAAAAGGCGTGCTGGACTCTCATGATGCGATCGCCTCTGTCCCCTACAACGGCATTGCTCAAAGAGAAATCGAGCGCTTCTATCTGAACAGCGAAGGCGCACAGCGTAGCGAAGAACGCACCTATGCTTCTGTTTATCTCTACGGAAAAACAGAAAAAGAAGGCCGCAAACCCCGCGCCGCTGGTGCAATGCGAGTCGAAAACGGGATCGATCAGCTAGATGTGGATAGCTGCGTCAAAGAAGCTGCTGAAAAGACAATCAGCCACCTAGACTATGAGAAAATTACCTCGGGCAAATATCCTATCGTTTTCTCCGCAGAAGCGTTCTTAAGCCTGCTGGGCGCTTTCTCGAATATGTACAACGCTCAGAACATTCTCGACAATCGCTCGCTTTCTACCGCCGAGTCTATCGGCACTCAGGTTGCGAGCCCTCTGCTGTCTATCTATGACGACGAACTGCATTCAGAGAATGTTTCGTCCGAGACCTTTGACGGCGAGGGTACACCCACTCGTCGCCTAGCGCTGATTGAAAAAGGCATTCTGAAAAACTTTATCCACAGTGCAGGCACTGCAAAACGGATGAATGCAGAGCCTACTGGCCATGCCAGCATTGGTGCAAAGGTGAGTGTCGGCCTGAACTACATAGAAGTACTGCCGGGTGACGCCGCAGACGATGCCTATCAGCTTGACAAGGCGGATGGCGTTGTCTTGATTGATGACTTGCAGGCGCTGCACGCAGGCGTCAATGCTTTGCAAGGATCTTTCTCTTTACCGTTTGATGGCTGGCTGATCAAAGCAGGAAAGCGCATTAGCGTCGAATCGGCTACAGTGGCTGGCGACTTTCGGGAGGTGTTGAAAAACATTGTGTATATAGAGCCAGAGGTAGAAATAACACCCAGCGGCATTTGCCCCCGTGTTTGGGTGGGTGACCTGTCGATTACAGGAGAAGCCTAGGAAAGCTCGGATACTGCTTCTATATAACTACCGCGAAGAAATGCGTACATAAGTACGTGCTGTGTTCCTACGTCAGTACGCTATTTATTTACGAATCGCTTAGGATAGAGGACGAAGTAACCTGCTGATCTCTAACTGGCCACCCTTCGACTACGCTCAGGGTTCGGTAACGGCAACTTACGATGGCTGAGCACGGCAACTCACGATCGCTGAGCACGGCAACTCACGATGGCTGAGCACGGCAACTTACGATCGCTGAGCACGGCAACTTACGATGGCTGAGCACGGCAACTTACGATGGCTGAGCGTAGTCGAAGCCAAAACCCACCGGTCCGCGAAAGCGGCTTTTATTAAATCTTCATTCCTTAGTGTGTATCCACATACAGGCTCAGAATCTCTTTTAGCTCTAGAGCTGTATCGTAGTCAAACCCATCTAGCATCGCTCTATCTAATGCTTGAGCTGAGGTAAGCCTCTCTTGGGTTGCAAGGTACATCAGGGTAATTGTATAGGCGTTGGCTGGCCAGTTGCTATTCAAGGCCAGGTCGCTAGAGCAGTGAATCAACAAGGGCTTGGGCAGCTGCCCAATTTGTAGAAATAGATCGTAGATAAGGTCTTCAGTGAGGATCGTAGCGTACGAAGGCGTATTGATATAGCTGAGCCTAGCTGCCAATGCCCAATCCTCTTCTTCTAGCAGACAGCTACTTTCCTGGGATGATCGCAAGTCAAGGACAGATTGAAACCCATCCTCAGCCGCCTGCTGTAGGTCTCCTTCGCTTAGCCGTCCAGCAACCGTCAAATCAGCGCTAACGCGAGTCGTATTTTCAAGCATTTATTTCACGACAGTGTTTTCACCATTTTGATGGCCTGAATTAGGACAAGACCACCTTTGCGTCTGCTGCTCAAATGATTTGAGTGCGCTGCTCCATGGGTAGGAGAGGATACACGCTGTTGCCAGCGTCATCCGTTTCGGAGGCTATCAGTCGGCCTGTACGTTCTAGCCAGGCTAAAATCGTTTCCTCTGTTGCCCGGCGAACAATAGGCGTATCTTGATTTCGGGGAGCTTCACTTATAGAAGGGTTGTAGTGCGTAACTATGGTTCTGACCTCGGTTTTTTGAGCTTGGGACTGTTTTGGGCTTCAGGACTATAGAAAACAGCGCTGAGGAGCTTCATATATGCTCTCTGGATCGACATAGTGACAGACGGCGTTGTCTGGGCAAATTAAGGCCCAACCTGACGGAGTGATTTCGACTAATTGATAGATTTCATCTTGCACAAAGCACCCTTTGTGGTCGCGGGTCTGTGGCTGGATTTCGACATTACGAATAACTTTATTTTGCATGGTGATTTCTTCTTATAAGGGGTTAGGTAGACGCGATCGCTAGATAATAGACGAGCAAACCCAGATGGATAAGCCGAAGTTATGTTTTTATTTATTAGCGTTAATTTAATCTTATCTTTAAAGTAGGGAAGTTTTGTTAAGTTGAGTGAAGGTAGCTGGGTCGCGTAGGTTGTAAAGAAAGTCGATTTCAGCGTCAACAAGTCATCGCTCAATCATCTGATCAGCTCAATCAAGGCAATTGGTCTTAGCGTTTTGGGGCGGACGTACGGTGATCTCTGTCTGGGTTAAACAGGTGCTTCGAGCAGTTCAGCAATGGTAACTATTCACCTCGATGTCCCGGATGCAGTCGAAAGCTTTATCATTAATTAAAGGCATAACAGATCTGACGTTAATAAAAGTTTGAATCTCGAATTTAATATGAGTTTTTTGTCCTATGGCCAAGCGATCGCTGAGGGCATCTCCTGTCGGCATTCAACAGGCTAAACGAGCCTTCTCTATAAAGGGATGGACTCAAGAGAACTTAGCTGGAGAAATCAATTTAAAAACCCGCCAGCCGATTTGGCGCTTTTTCACTGGCCAATCGGTAGATCGGCAAAACTTCTTGGCGGTTTGTACCATCCTTGATTTGGATTGGCGAGAGATTGCGCTCAATCCACCGGCAGAGTTTCCCGACATAGAGTCATCTTTTCTCGATGGGCAAACGGCGGCCTCTCCAAAGAGTGATAAAACCAGCAACACGACGATTGACGAGCTGGTAGAGCAAGTGCGATCGCAGTGTCAAGACACGGTCAAACAACGATGTGGCATCCTGCATCTGCTCGACATTAGCCGACCCGTCAGCATTGACGACATCTATGTAGATCTCAACATTCTAGAAGATATTGCCAGTCAACAGTGGTTTGAAATTTCTGATTTACAAAATCTAGCGCCTGCCGAATTAGAGCGCTTTGGACTCGGACCCGTCGAGCAGGCGCAGGTCTCTGGAATGTACGCCGTTGAGAAATACTCAAAGCTGCGAGTGCTAGGCAAGCCGGGAGTCGGGAAAACAACCTTTTTACAGTATTTGGCTATTCAATGCGATCGCGGTAAATTTGCTGCTCACCAGGTACCGATCTTCATTACGCTCAGAGACTTTGCTGAGGAATCCAAAGAGAACAACAAGTTTAGTCTGCTTAACTATATCCGTCAAATACTGCTAAGTGCTGGAGTTGAAAATTCTGCCGTCCCCGAAACCCTGCTAAAATCCGGTCGAATTTTGCTATTGCTAGACGGCCTAGACGAAGTGCTAAATCAAGACATTGCAGCAGTCTTGAAAGAAATTCGCAAGTTCTCACAGAAATATCACAAAAATCAGTTTGTTGCAACCTGCCGGACTGCTGCAAAAGGGCTACAGCTGCGAGGGTTTACCGATGTTGAAATTGCCCCTTTCACCCAGGCTCAAATTGCCATCTTTGCTCAAAAGTGGTTTGTAGCTCTGACCAAAACAACAGCCGCTCTCGGCCAAGAGGAATCTGCTCAGTTCATTCAAAGATTAGATAGACCCGAGAACTGGCAGTTCCGCCAGCTAGTCACAACGCCTCTGTTCTTACACCTTGCCTGCTGGGTGTTTCAGGGGCAAGGAAAATTTCCCACCAAGCGGACAGAGTTTTACAAGCGAGGACTCGATTTGCTATTGGGCAAATGGGACGAAGCCAAGGGCATCGGGCGCGACGATATCTACAGAGGATTTCTGCTACCCCAAAAGCTGAAACTGCTCAGTCAGCTTGCTGCTGTCACCTTTGAACAAGGCCAGTATTTTTTTGAAAAGCGCGTGATTGAACAATACATCGGAGACTATTTACAAAATTTACCCGGTGCCACCTTAGAGCCCGAAGAATTGCAGATCGAAAGCGAAGCTGTGCTAAAAGCGATTGAAGCACAGCATGGACTGCTCACCGAACGGGCGAGAGGTATCTTTTCATTTTCGTATTTGGTTTTTCAAGAATACTTCACCGCTCGCAAAATAGTGGCCAGTCACAACTTACGAGCACTAGAGCAAGCCCTAGGCGGACTCGTTGGCCACATTACCGATCCCCACTGGCGCGAAGTTTTTCTGCTGACAGCTGCCATGTTGCGCAGCGCCGATTCTCTGGTGCAGCTGATGAAGCAGAAGATTGATGCTTTAGTCGCCCAAGACGCCTATCTGCAAGACTTTTTAGTCTGGGCAAGTCAAAAATCCCAAACCATTTCATCCCAGCCAAAAATTGCCACATCAAGAGCATTTTACCTGGCGCTTGCTCGGGGAACCCCTCACACAGTCGCCAACTTCGCTTTAGCTAGCACCCTAGACCAAGGCATAATTTTGGATGCCGCACTAGACACTCTAGTCCTAGAAGCTGCCGTCGATCACGACCAAGATTTTGCCTACGCTCGCATTTGCAGCGAGTCGCTGAGCCAAATTCTGGTGATGGTCCTAGATGCCGGATTCTATAAATCTTTGCAACAGCTACAGAATCAGCTACCGCCCACCAGTCAAAATAAAGAACGATTCCAGAAATGGTGGCAGGCACACCATTCGACCTGGATAGAAGAGCTGAGAAGTACAATCGCTCGCTACCGCAACATCAACCATCCCTGGCAGTTTAGTCCTCAGCAGCAGCAGGTGTTAGAAGCTTACTACAACGCCAATCAGCTCCTAGTAGATTGCCTAAACAGCAACTGCGAAGTCACCGAGGCAATCCGGGAAGAAATTGAAGCCACATTACTACTGCCACAGGAAGAGCTAGAAGATCGCGAATGGCAATGAGAGTTGGTAGCAGTAGAAATTAAGTGCGCGAATTATCGTGAGTCAATAGGTCGAGGCTTTCGAGCGATTTACCCCATCCGACGAAGCCAGTGCCCAAGTCGATGCCTTCTCTCAAAATATGAAGAATGCTGCCTCGAACAATCATTTCTAGATGCAGTCGCTCCGCTACAGGCGATATATGCACACGGCTGAGATTCATAAAAGGTCTCAACTCTCCTTCAACGGTGTAGGCATTGGGCACAAGGCTCAGAATGTGGGCAATTAGCTTTTGTCGGATTGGATGGATTGCAAAGGCTGATTGATAAGGATTCTCCGGGTAATCTTCCAAAACCTCATCAATAGCTCGAATAACTTTTGGTAAGGTCAAATTGATTAAGTCGTACATGATGGAGTTTTCCTGTAGTTCAAAAAATAGATTCCAAAAGAATAGATAGTCAGAGGCGCTGGCTTTTGCAGCAGGCAGCTCATAAGACAGGCATATCCTGATGGCAGCAGCTACAGTACCAGCGGAGTTCTTCTGAGTGCCAATGGCGAAGTAAAACCGTCGAACAGCAGAGACAGCTATATCGGCTACACATTGGTGAATCAGCCCCGGCTGAATCGGTATCAGCTAGATTGGCACCAGCAAAGCTAGATAGCCGCCTCTCCATAGAGAATTGCTTCATGGATAAAGTTAGTAAATCATTCATTTTCTTAAAGGGAATTAAAGAGTTGTGAATAATCTTGCTTATCTATCCTGAGAGAGCTCTGCTTTATTTGCAGTATGAATTGATGAACTACGATATAAATCGTAATCAAGAGCCAAAGAAAGAGCCCAAAAACAGTAGCGACAGCAGCGCTTATCTAGTGAGCTTTTCACAATCCATCCATCTTTGCAATGAGTTGTTTTACAGTTTCAGATTGGCAGTTTTAGATTGGCAGTTTTAGATTGGCAGTTTTAGATCGGCAGTTTTCGCAAGTGTCGATTCTGCCATTAGATCGTCTACGAATAGTTGAAACTAGCTGCTTTATTCAAAGATAAAGATTTGATGCATTCTTATACAATTCATATGATTCATACATTCAGACAAACATCATTTTCAACGTCTGTAAGTCATCGTATGTATAGAACCAAAAGATCGGATATCTACTTAAATATTTAGCTTGGGTTGGAAAAAGGTGTCTTATTTACTTTCCACGTTAACAGCCCACTCACCCGCCAAAGCATCGGGTCAGTATCTGTGCTACTACGCTAATGACACAAGTCAGATCCAAACAGTTCGAGTAGTGAGCAAGCTCAAGTCATACTTTGAGCACATCGTATTCTCCAAGGAGCGAATTCTGTTTTTGGCGGTGCCAGAGTCCTATGTAGAAGTTGGCTCGCCCTTAAAAAAGAATTCACAATTTAGCAAAATTGACTGTGAATCACTGCGTGTGAATGAAAAAGATCGCCTTAGACGAAACGGTCGGCGTTGTCTAATAGAGCGACATTACCAGAGCGACATTAACCAGAGCGACATTAACCAGAGCGACATCAACTAGAGCGATACTGACAGCGTATCGCTACGCTGTCAGCTTCTTCGAATCGGTTGAACAACCTTCGCTTCGAGTCTCTATTCGACCATAGATATACAATACAAAAGGAGCATAAGTAGAAGGCAGCGATTCAATGCACGTTCTGTTTGCAGAAGATGAACCTAAAATTGCCAGCTTTGTACAAGTTGGATTGCAGGAGCAGGGCTTTATGGTGGACTATTGCGATCATGGCGATACCGCTTATGAAAAATCCACCGAGAATGAATACGATGTGATCTTGCTGGACATTATGATGCCGGGTAAGGACGGTTTGTTTATTCTTAAACATCTGCGACAGATTGGCCGCAATACCCCTGTGATTTTGCTGACTGCTCGAGATGAGCTAGACGATCGGCTACAGGGGCTAAACCTGGGGGCAGATGACTATATCGCTAAGCCTTTTTTTGTAGAAGAGCTGGTGGCTCGGATGTATGCGGTTGTGCGGCGCAGTGCGGGGGAACGGCAAAATCTGGTAATCATCGGTCCGTTTAAGCTCGATCGAATTACGCGAACGGTGATCTGTCAGATGGAAGAGTCTCAGCAGCTGGTGGAGCTGACTACGCGGGAGTTTAATCTGTTGGAATATTTGATGCGATCGCCCGGCAGAGTCTTTACCCGCACCCAAATGCTAGAGCACGTGTGGGGCTATGACTTTAACCCCAGTACGAACGTGGTGGATGTGTGCGTTCAAAGACTGCGCAAAAAGATAGACATCAAAGGCAACAATCGCTGGATTGAGAGCGTTAGAGGAGTCGGCTATCGATTTCGGCAGGCCGAGTGAGTGTTTAGTCCAAAATGCTGCCGTTCTTTGTCCGCACTCGCGTGTAAAAATCTTCCATCGCCTCAATAAATGAGTTGTCCCTTTGCCAGAAAGGTGGAAAGTCGCCCTGTTTTTTGACCAGGATTGCGGGTACGTTCGTCGGCTGTGGCGTTTCTACCTCATTGGGCAATCGCTTTCCCTGCCAAAACTGAGAGAGAGAGACCGCGTCAGCTTCAATAATCTGCGGTATCGTGTGCAGGCTTTCTGCTGGTTTTGGCGGTTCTGGCTCTGCGATCAGCTCTTTGGAGAGCGCCATTCCTAGCGGTGTTTTCGCTAGCTCGGTGTGCAGATCCTCTCTAGAGAGACCGCGTAGCTCGAACAAGATCAGCGGGTCGCGGTCGAGTTCTGCGGCAATCAGGTAGTAAACGCCAGCGATATGCTTGCAGGGATTGCTCCAGTCTGGGCAGCTGCACTGACTGGTGAAGTCGCCTCTTTGAGGGAGTAGATGTAGACCCAGAGTCTCGAAGCACTCTTCGATATTGTCTGGAATTTCGCCGACTAGCAGCCGAGAAAGGATGCTGACTTTGGTGGCCATAATCGCAATCAGCGCAGTCCATTTGGCCCGGCTGATTGGCTCGAACTCTAGCTCGACCGTGTAGAGCGGTTCTTTGTAAACGCCGTAGTAGGGATTGACGGAGCCTTTGACTTTGGCGGTGACGCGATCGCAATCAATATCAAATGACTTCACCTTTTGCCCGTTGGCATAGCTACGGCCACGACGGAGTCGGTTGGGATCGGTGAATGATTCGAGGGTGGTGAGGAAGGTGTCGCCCCACCAGGTGCGGGTGAATTGGGACATAATTTAATCCATGATGGCGTTTTTGTTGAGGGCGATTAGCTGTTTGAAGGCGTTGTTGTCGAGTTCGGTGAGCCAGGATTCATCAGAGCCGACGATGGAACCGGCTAGCTTTTTTTTGTCTTCAATCATTTGATCGATTCTCTCTTCTAGGGTGCCGATGGAGACGAATTTATGCACAAACACGTTTTTCTTTTGGCCAATGCGGAAGGCGCGATCGGTGGCCTGATCTTCGACGGCGGGATTCCACCAGCGATCGAAGTGGAAGACGTGGTTGGCTTTGGTGAGGGTGATGCCGACGCCGCCTGCTTTGAGTGAGAGGATGAAGATGGAGGGGGCGGTGTCAGGGGACTGGAAGTCGGCCATCATCTGATCGCGCTTTTTGCGGGAGGTGCCGCCGTGCAGATAGTAGGTGTTGTAGTGATGGGTTTGGTGCAGGTATTTTTCTAGGGCGTCGCCGATTTCTCGAAACTGGGTGAAAATCAGCAGGCTGTCGCCATCGGCAACGGCTTCGGCGACCATGTCTTGCAGTCGGCTGAGTTTGTGCGATCGCCCTGCCGAAAACTCACTGCCATCCTGCAAAAACTGCGCTGGATGATTGCAAATTTGCTTGAGCTTCATCAGCGTTGAGAGTATTAAACCCTTGCGCTGAATGCCTTCCGCGTCTTGCAGCTGCTTTTCTACGTCTCTAACGGTGGCCTCGTATAGCGACGCCTGTTCTTTGGTGAGATTGCAGTACAGCTTCTGTTCTACTTTGCTGGGCAGGTCTTTGATAATTGATTCGTCTGTTTTGACTCGACGCAGGATGAAGGGCTCTACGAGCTTCTTGAGGACGGTAGACTGAGTGCGATCGCTATTGCGCTGAATTGGCAGCTCAAAGTTCTTGCGAAACTGAGATTCTTTGCCCAGATAGCCGGGATTGAGAAAGTTGAAAATAGACCAGAGATCCAACAGTCTGTTTTCGATTGGGGTGCCGGTCAAAGCTAAACGGTGTCGCGCTGACAGTTTTAAGATCGCCTTGGTCTGCGCGGCCTTTGGATTTTTAATATTCTGGGCTTCGTCTAGAACAATGCGATGCCAGTTGACGCTATCGATTAGATCAGCATCGCGGCGGGCGAGAGAAAATGAGGTAATCACCATGTCGTGAGTTTGACAGAGCTGCTTGAACGCTTTCTTTTCTTTAACCCGATCCACGCCGTGATGAACAATCGCCTTTAGATCCGGGGCGAATTTTTCAATTTCTCTAAACCAGTTGCCCAAGACAGACGTTGGCGCAATCAGTAGCGTTGGCGGCAAGTCTTTTACCTTTGCCGCGCTGGCCTGTTCTTCTTCTTGTAGGAGTCTAGCAATTACCTGTACGGTTTTACCCAGGCCCATATCGTCAGCTAGACAGCCGTTGAGCCCCAGGCTTTCTAGATAGTGCAGCCAGGAGACGCCGCGCTTTTGATATTCTCGCAGTTGGCCTTCGAATCCGGGTGGATTTTCGACTGGGACTAGGGCGCTAGTGTCATTGAGCTTGGCCATCATGTTGACTAGGGTGCGATCGCGGCTAAAGTCTACCTCCACATCGTCCCCCTGCTGCGCTGCCATCTGCATAAAGTCCAACAGACTCAGCTCAGGATTCTCGGACTTGTGCTGCTGCCAAAACGCCATCATCTCCTGCATTTTGGCCTGGTCTAGCTCCATCCACTGCCCGCGAAACTGCACCAGGCGCGCCTGCGAATCGACCAGCGCCTGCCACTCTTTCTCACTGACTTTTTCACCGCCAATCGACAGCTCATACTGATACTCGACTAGCGTATCAAAAGAGAAATAGCTCTTGGACTTGTCCTGCTCTCCTGTTGATTTGCTGTTGGCCTTGAGCCGTAGCTTCGCACGCTGGCGACCTTTTGGCGTCCACCAAGACGGCACCACAACTTTGTAGCCCGCATCTTCTAAAACCCACGCCGCCTCATTCAAGAAATCAAACGCCGCGTCTGTATCCAGGACAATACCCGCCGGTTCATCAGTTTCTAGGCCGTCCCACAGAGGCGGATACATCCGCGCCGCGTCGCCCAGGGCAAACAACAGCTCTTGCTCAAAGCTTTCTCCTAACTGAAGCTTTAGCGCCATCTGCTGGTGAGGCTTCAATCGCCAATAGTCGGACAGGGCAATTCGCAGTGAGGGATGGGCTTTGGGTGCAACTTGAAAGTTGATCTGCCAGAAGCCGTCTGAATCGTCGGGTGACTGGAGCTGAAAGCAGAGGTAGAAGGAAATGGTGCTCTGGGTGCGGGCAATGCGATCGCGCCAGGGTCGCCACTGTTTATATAGTGTCAGCTCGGTGTTCGTTGTCCAGTGAGAGGACTTGAGACAGCTATAGATCAGCGAGCCTTCGATCTTTTTGTAAAAGGATTGCGGTAGTGGCGTGCGCGTTACCACATCGTGCAACAGGCATTCTGAACAATGCCGCAGCAATGTCTCTTTGCCGTATAGCTGCGGCGCTGTCGGTGGCTCAGCAAAGCCAGACGTACAGGCGATCGGCATGTAGTCTGTGTAACGCTGCAAGATTTCTTCGTAGGCTTCGCTGATAATTTCCCAGTGGGGATAGGTTTCAAACGTCTTTGCATTGCCGCTGCGAGCGGGCATTCGATAGCGCAACGAAGGAATGTAGTGATCTTTTAAAATGACCTGCTTAAAAGCCTGCGTGTAGTGAAACCAGAACAACAGATCGGACCCTAGCTGCACCTCTGCTAGCTGGTACTGCGCAATAAAGTGCAGCTCTTTTAGCTGTGGAATAAAGGTGCTAATGCCTGCATATGACTGACTGGCTTTGGCATAGCGTCCGACCCGGTAGCAGTCTATTTTCCAGCTTTGCCACTCAAAGGTGTTGGGAATTTCTAGCTCTAGGTAGCGGGCAAGCTCTAGCGAAGGTAGGGGCTGTTCGTTGGCGGTAGGTAGGGTGAAAGCCTTTGAGCTAATATCTTTTTTGAGGTCGTAGTTTTGGGGTAGGGGAAAGCCTAGCTCTTCGACCAAACACTTAGACAGCGCTGCCTTTGAAAGGGTGCGATCGCCCTCATCGGTTTCTATCCATAGATAAAAAGCTCCGGTCTGGACGAAATCCGGATTAGCGTCTGGAATCCAAGTGCCGTGAAGGATTTTCATTGGCGGTTATCGACTATCAAATGCAGCCCTTGAACGATTGCCCACACCAAGTAGGCCATATTAAATACTAGAGCAAAGTGCTGAAGAATCATAGTTCTGGTCGTCGTGATCTCTCGCTGCGACTGACCAATCGACTGACCAATCGACTGACCAATCGACTGAGCAAAGGTGCAAAGTGGTGTTGCGAAAATGGCGATCGCGTCCCCTCTTCGTGCAAAATATTCCTCAATATATGACGACGGATTTATCTATGCTTGCCTGGCTCACAGCGCTGACATTTTCTCCAGTGACCGCTCAATCGCCAATCACCCCTTTGCTTGCGACCACTCTACTGGCTCAGACGCCCACCCCTACAGAATTTGTTGTAGAACAACCCGTCAGGCCGCTGAGCGGAGAGCTAGATAACATTCCCGTTTTCAACAGCAACAGCCCAGAGCTAGTCGAAGCGCCCGGCATTTTACTTTCCACATTTCCGCCCGCTGGTATGGCCTTTCCCGAAGCCCATCTCAACTTTCCGTTCAAAGGAGAGTTCGATGTCTTTGCGCACCACGTCTACAAAGCACTGGACTACAGCGAAGAAAATCCTGAACTGTTGGACAGTCTATACATCGGCATCCTGGTGCACAACCCCAATGCAGCGCCGGTCACCGTACGAACCACCTCCGGTGCGAGCTATCTCAGCCAGCCCGACGCGCCGTTTGTTCAGCTACCTGATTACGTCCCGTTTAGCCCGCTAAATCCGGTCTACGCCGGACCAGGCAGCCGGGTAGCGGGCGATATGCTCCAGGACCGTTTGCAGGATATTTTCGCGCCAGTGATGATCATTCCACCCGGTGAAAGCCGGATGCTGATAAATCAGCCGATTCCGATTCGAGCGCTAGAGCCGCCGATCAATGGCCGCTCGACGCTGGCGTATTTAGAAAGTGACGGACCGGTTTACGTCGCGAGCATGGCCCAGTTTGCCACCGTCGAAGTCAGCGCAGACGGCAGCGTGATCGAAAGCGCACCGACGCTAGAATCCTGGGAATCGCTGCTAAGAGAAGGCGATCTAGCCGGGCCACGAGATCTGGCCCCTGCCCCCCTACCGCTAGCAGAAGGGACTCGCCTGATCTATGGCCGCGTAGCAGGCGTCTCGCAGGGCTCCGGATGGAAAGCTACGCTCACAGACAGTGCCACCGCTAGCCAGCTCACCATTCCCTCAGCCGGAGAAGCTTTCTCGTATGGCATCAGCCTGCTATACGCCGGAACCTTGGGCACCGACCAAAACCAGAGCGCCGAAATGCTAGTGCGCTACCCCGACACCGCCTACCAAAGCCACGGCAACTATGGCGTCCGCTACAGTCTCACCTTGCCTCTGCAAAATCCAACAGACCAGCCTCAAACCGTAACCGTCGCCCTCGAAACCCCCATCAAAGAAGACAAGCTCAGCGAAGACGGCCTCCGCTTCTTTGAGCCGCTGCCGACCCAGACCTTCTTCAGAGGCCCCGTACAGGTCCGCTATCAAAGCGATCGCGGTCTCCCCGTCATCCGCAACATCCATCTAGTCATGAAACGCGGCCAGCAAGGAACGCCACTCGCTACCCTCACCCTACCCCCTATGACTTCGCGTACCGTCGAGGTAGATCTGCTCTACCCAGCCGATTCCACTCCCCCACAGGTCCTAAGCGTAAAAACAGAACCCAAAAACTAGAAACTGTGACGTTCGGTTACGCTACTCTCTAGTCATGACGATAGGTACGAGCAGAGATGACGATCAAAGGGACAACTCAGCTGCTAGGCGTGATTGGCTATCCGGTGAAGCACTCGTTTTCGCCGCTGATGCATAATGCGGCGATCGCGCATCTCAGAAAAACTAGCCCGGCTGACTATGTCTATTTGCCCTTTCCCATTCATCCTGATGATTTGAAAGATGCGATCGCTGGCTTCAAAGCGATCGGCCTGCGCGGGTTCAACATCACCATCCCCCACAAGCAAACAATCATTCCACTGCTAGACGAAATCAGCGATGTCGCTAGAGCGATCGGCGCTGTCAATACCGTCTGGTACGGCGATCGCAGCAATGGCGAGCAGGGCTGGTGCGGCACCAATACAGATGCCGTCGGCTTTCTATCTCCGCTAAAAGCAATAGAAAAGGACTGGTCTAATACTCGCGCCATTATTCTCGGCAATGGGGGCGCGTCTAGGGCAGTCGTCGCCGCCTGCTATCAGCTCGGCTGCAAGCGTATCAGCATCGTGGGTCGCAATCCTGAAAAGCTAGCCCTGTTTGCAGAAAGCTGGGCGACAAGTCCAGATATTGCCACCAGATTAAAGGTAATGACCTGCGATGAGCTGCCCGTTCAGCTTCCTAAAGCGGGACTAGTGGTCAATGCGACCCCAGTTGGGATGCATCCAAAAGTAGAAGAGTCACCGCTTAACGATGAGGAAATTGAGCTGATGCGGAAAGATGCGATCGCCTACGATCTGATTTATAGCCCGCGCCCTACCAAATTCCTTCAGCAGGCCGCCGCTGCCAGACTTGCCACAATTGACGGGCTAGAAATGCTCGTTCAGCAGGGCGCAGCGGCTCTAGAGATCTGGCTAGGCCAACCCGCCCCAGTAGACATCATGCGGCAGAGCCTGCTGGACTATTTATCTCATGGCTAGCGTCATCGAAAACGGTAAGCTTAGAATAATTATCCAAGTCAGACCGCACTTAGCGACCTCGTCATGATTTCATCTCTACAAACCCAACTGCGCCTCCGACTGCTTCCCTTTTTGCTGATCACCTGCCTGTGCTTTTTTAGCTGGACACCCGCTGCCCACGCGCTTACCCAAATCGCACTAAAAGATCTGGTTGCAGAAGCATGTCCTGCTGACGCCGCCTACGCAGAAAACCTCACCACCAGCGGCTCGTCTATGTCCGCGACCTGCTATCTAGTCAAAGGCACCGCCGTCAATAGCTCTGCTAGAGACATCATGGATGCCGATATCTTTGGCCGCATTTTCGACGCAGAGGGCAACGCCGTCATGAAAAATCGCTATCGTCTGGGCGGCATCGAGTATGTGCCAATGGGAGAGAGCGAATTCTCCTTTAGAATTTCTGTTCCTTCTGTTCAACCTGCGCCGCTGCGTTTAGAGAAATTCAAAGCCTCTGGATTTGCCAGCAAGGTTCGTCGTTTTCAAGAGTGGAATCAGTCAATCGACGAATGATACAGACGAATTCTCGATTCGTTCGCGCTGAAGAGAAGAGCTAAGGGAAGTGCCCTTGAATAAAGTCCCATTCCATCCGGCCTTCGACTACGCTCAGGCCTCGGTTTCAGCTTTGCATGTTAGGTATTCTATTTCTGAGCGAATCCCTAAAAGGCCGCATCCTCGCCATTCAATAAAAGTAGCTCAGCCGCTTCGTTCTTAGTAACTTGGACAGACGTGTAGCTACCGTCTCCCTGAAAACTGTTCAAGTACAGGTCGTCCGCGTACTGTGAGAATGCGGTGTACTCTCCTTCCGGCAATCCAACGGCAAACTTCCCGTTAGCATCACTTAGCACCCATCCTATCAATCCGGGATGCTGTTCCGCCTCTGCCAGCGCCCAGCGGGCAGAATAATTGCTTTGAACTTTGCCAGAAAATATCCAAACTTTAGTACTCACCAGCTCGGTTGTGCGATCGCTTTGCCCAGAGCCAGCGCTAGGCATATGGTTGCCACGCAAGCGCTGCACGGTTCCCACGATCCCTTGCGGCTGAGCAGAACGAGTCTTTTGATCTAGAGTGTTGGGTGGAGGCAGTTCACTCATTGAGTAATCAGAAGTTGAGTAATCAGAAGTTGAGTAATCAGAAGATATCGGTGAATCAACTAGCGGAGAGTCTGTAGGCGAGCAGGCTGTAGCGGAAAACAACAGAGCTATGAGACAAACAACCGCTGCTAGAAATTGGTAGAGAGACGTATTGTGTGACGTATTGTGCAAAGCTCGTTGCCTCCGCTGTGTTCACAGAATAAATCTGGAACGGCAATCTAGGATGATGTGCCTCAAGCAGGCAGTTCGGTAGCCGTGCCTATCAAAATTCTTCGCACTTGCTCATGGGTCAAATCTGGGTTGGCTTCTAGCATTAGCGCCACCACACCTGCTGCGTGAGGGGTCGCCATAGAAGTTCCGCTAATCGCACCATAGCTGTTGTTGGGGAAGGTAGACAGAATATCCACACCCGGTGCAACAACATATCGCATGTCGGAGTTGTTGCCCGCTGGACTAGAGAAACTAGCGGCCCTGCGATCGCGATCTACAGCGCCAATAGCCACGCCGTAGTCAGTCGCATAGCGAGCCGGGAAACCAGGCTGAGTGGCCCCACCAAAGCCACCCTCATTCCCCGAGGCAGCTACGACAATTACGTCGCGTTCGGAAGCGTAGCGAACCGCCTCTAACAGTTCTGGACCAGGTTCGTCGCCACCCAAGCTGAGATTGATTACATTTGCACCATTATCCGCAGCGTATCGAATGCCTAGGGCAACATCTTCAAAAGTACCGGACCCAGATGCGCTCAAAACCTGAATTGGCATGATCTGAGCATCGTACGCGACTCCGGTTACGCCTACATTGTTTCTAGCGGAGGCAATGGTTCCAGCGACGTGCGTACCGTGGCTGTTGAGATCCATGGGGTCGTTGTTTCGGTTGACAAAGCTCCAGCCGCGAATATCGTCAATATAGCCGTTGCCATCGTCATCGATGCCATTGTTGGCGATCTCGTCTCTGTTTCTCCAAATATTTCTACTCAGCTCGCTGTGGTTGTAGTCTACGCCGGTATCGATGACTGCTACGACAACACCATCGCCTGTGTAGCCACGGGCCCAGGCTTCAGGCGCACCGACCATATCTGCGCCCCAGTTATTGCCGCCTAAATCGCGAACGGCTGGGAGCGGATTGTTTCGACCTAGCGCAGCTGCGATCGCACTCGCCGCATTCACCAGGCCAAAGCCATAGGTATTGTCAAAGCCTTCTACCACATCTCTAGCGCTCAGTGCTAGCTGATAGGTAGTCAGCGGGTCGTTGGGCGAAAATAAATTAGTGCGCAGATTCAGTCTCACATAATACGTACCAGCATCCAGCAGCGTGCTGATGCTCTCTGGATCAGAAGCCCAGCTCAGCGACTGCTCAATAACCTCACCGCGACTATTGAGCAGTCGCGCATCTACGTCTGTTTCCAAGCCAGTTAGATCCAGGTTGAAAGCCTGTCTTTTGTTCAGCTTGAAACGATAGTAATCATCCGTATCGCTCTCGCTCAATAAATCTTCAAATGTGAAATTACTGTCTAAAACGCCCATATTGCGAGCTGTGCGTAAAGTATTGCCCGCTTTGTCTGCTAGAGATAAAAGAGATGAGGACAGCGACAAAGTATATGTAGTCCTTTGGCTGAAGTAAGGATTGACATCGACTAGGATGTAATATGTACCCGGAACTAGCGCTTTGCTAATTGATTCAGACTCCGAATATGACCGTTCAGAAGATTGAATAGTTTTGCCACTGCTATCGAGCAGATGCAGATCGGCACTGGCGCTGAGCCCAGTCAAAGATAGATCTAAGCGTCTAGGCTCGGTCACATTGATGCGATAGTAATCTTGTTTGTCAGCAGGACCTACAGACTCTTGAATAGTGCGATCGTTTCTAGGATTGCCAAGGTTAAAAGCGGCTCCCAAGCTATTACCGACCTGGTCGGGTTTTACTTCTAGGGCGGAAAGATTGAGCGTATAGTCTGTGCTGCCGCTGTAGGGATAGACCCGCACGTAGTATCTACCAGCATCGAGTTGACGGGTGATTGTTTCCGTACTGCTATCAGGTCCGGTTGAGCTATCGATCAGCTGACCTTGATTGTTCAACAGCTGAACCTCCGCATCAGCACTCAGGTCTGTCAGCGTCAGTGCAAAATCGCTGGCCTTATCAAGATTGAAGCGATAGTAGTCGTTAGTATCACTTAGTCCGATGAAGTCTCGGAAGGTGCGATTAGCGCTGAGCTTGCCAACGTTCAAAGCCGTGTCTAAGCTATTGCCTGCTAGGTCAGGTCTAGCTGCTGTTGCTGAAAGGTTGAGCGTGTAGTTTGTGCTGCCGCTGTAGGGATAGACCCGCACGTAGTAGCTACCGGCGTTGAGCGAACGAGCAATGGTTTCAGTGCTAGTGCCTGGCCCGGTTGAGCTTTCGATCACTTGACCGCTGCTATTGAGCAGTTCAACCTCCGCATCGGCGCTTAGTCCTGCTAGCGCTAGTTGAAAGTCGCTCTTCTGGTCGAGATTGAAGCGATAGTAGTCGTTAGTATCACCCAGCCCAATGAAGTCTTGGAAGGTGCGATTAGCGCTGAGCTTGCCAACGTTCAAAGCCGTATCTAAGCTATTGCCTGCTAGGTCAGGTCTAGCTGCTGTTGCTGAAAGGTTGAGCGTGTAGTTTGTGCTGCCGCTGTAGGGATAGACCCGCACGTAGTAGCTACCGGCGTTGAGAGAACGGGCAATGGTTTCAGTGCTAGTGCCTGGCCCGGTCGAGCTTTCGATCACTTGACCGCTGCTATTGAGCAGTTCAACCTCCGCATCGGCGCTTAGTCCTGCTAGCGCTAGTTGAAAGTCGCTCTTCTGGTCGAGATCGAAGCGATAGTAGTCGTTGGTATCATTGGACCCGATGAAATCTTGAAAGGTGCGATCGCCTCTCAGAATTCCAATATTACGCGCGGCCCCTCGAGTATTGCCTGGATCGCGCTGAGTTTCTGTTGCAGATAGCCGTAATTTGTAGGCAGTCTCAGACTGTACATAGGGCAGCACGTTGATAAAGTAGCTACCTGCTGCCAGAGTCCGCTTAATATTTTCAGCCGTCTTACCGTTTCTAGTAGATGTCTTAATCACCTCGCCGCGACTGTTCATCAACCTCACGTCGGCATTTGCAGTTAAACCAGTCAGCGACAGGGCAAACTCGCTTTCCCGTGTCAGCTTAAAGCGGTAGAAGTCGTTCTTATCATTTCGGCCAACAAAGTCGTTTACCTGCCTTGGTTTCCATAAAACACCCAGATCGCGCGCCGTATTATGGCTGTTCCCAGCTCTATCTGGTCTAGAGGGACTGAGGTCGTTTGCCGATAGCGCTAGCTTGTAGTCCGTACTAACTTTTTGGCCGGTCGAAAACACCCGAACAAAGTAATTACCCGCATCTAAAACTTGAGAAATACTCTCTGATTCAGCACCTTGCTTGGTAGAAGAGCTGATTATGCGACCGCTAGTATCAAGCAGCTTCACGTTGGCATCGTCATCCAGATTCGTCAACAGCAGGCTAATTTTTTTCTTTTCGGTCAGTGTGAATCTGTAGTAGTCCTTGTTGTCGCTTTGATTAACAGAATCTCTAAACGTCTGTGAACCATTCAACACGCCTACATTACGCGCAGTCGAACGAGACCCATGCGATCTCTCTTGAACCGATCTCTCTTGAGCCGATCTCTCTTGAGCCGATACTAGTGCTGCGCTCTTGAACGATCTTGTGAGCGGGTCCAACGATTCCCCATTGGCGTTATAGACGGCATCAATACTCTCCTCTTTAATAAGATAGTCTGCGGACGCGATCGCACTATTTCCAGGGTTCGGCGTCCATTCGACTGGTTTCAGGTTGTTTATAGCTAGCGAAGCAGGACTTCGAAGCGCCAAATCTGAGATTAAATCGGTACTTAGCTGTTCATCTAATGGAAACGCCGCTTTAGCAGTCGAGAACATTAGCCCAGCAGACAACGAAGGCTCGAAAGACATAGCAAACTATCCATATTTGTATTACGTATAGCTAGAAAGATAAAGAGGCAGAGCTGCGCTGTTTGCAAACACCATTTAGCTCAAGTTTTCGACCCTCTCCGTCGTAGAAACCTTCGCCACGGCGACAATACTATTGAGAACTCGCCAAAGTTTGCTCAGAGTACTATTTTTGTTCGAGCTAAAGGTCTGAATCTTTACGTTTGCTTCGGTCATATTATCGAGTATTCTCCACAGCAAAATTAAACTTTTGTAAAGGACTATTTGAGAGATGAAATTATCTTCTTAGTTTTTAGAAGCTTTGAGAGAAGATAAGATTTCTTTCTAAATGCTTATTTTTCCCAACAGATCGGCTAGGAGAAAAGCCTCACTTCCTCTGCTGAGCTAACCGTGTATACAGCTATGGGATATTGACTGTAGCCTGCGTCATTACAGCGTTCTCTTTGAGTATGCGCCCGAAAAACGCTGTAGCCCACACGACAGGCACCGCTTCAAAACAAGAGACTGACTTCAAGAAATGTCGTCTGAGCTTTGTTCCTAAGCTGCGGCTACGATTGAGTCCGGTTGCGAAGCAGATCGTTGGCGATCGCAGTACCTGACAAAATTAGACAGCAGCCCAACACCATCGACGCCGTAATCGCCTCACCCAAAACTAGCGATCCCCACAGCATCGCCGAAATCGGCACTAGGTAGGCGACTGTCAAAGCCCTAGTAGCGCCTATATTCTGAATCAGGCGAAAGTACAAAATGTAGGCGAATGACGTACAGAAGAGCGCTAGGGCAACGACCGAGAAAATTATTGAGACGGACGGGCTCTGAGTCGGAACGGTAAATGGTAAAAACGGTAGGATGGCAACTGCCGCGCCTAGCTGGCTGCCGGTTGTCACCACCAGCGAGGGAACGCCTGTCATCTTTTGCTTGATGTAGGGAGCTGCGATCGCATACATCAGCGCTCCGCTTAGCCCGGCAATTACCGCCGCCGGGAAAGCCGCTTCTGCTGAGAAAGACTTCCAGCCGATTAGAACAACTACCCCGGCAAATCCCAGCGCAAACCCAATCATCCGAGAAAAGCTCAGGCTTTCTTTAATCCAGACAGTAGCAATCACTGTGCCAAAAAGCGGCGCTGTGGCATTCAGGATGGACGTAAATCCTGCCGGTAGTGAAATTGAAGCAAACGCCAGCAATAAAAAAGGAATAGCCGAGTTGATACAGCCGACGACCAAGAGCGGCACCGCCTGCTGACGCATTTCCTTTAGAAGCGATCGCTTGATTAACAGCGGCAGCAGCGCCACGCCCGCTAGCAGCACACGAATCTCAATCAGCCAAACCGGACCAAGCACAGGCGCGGCAATCCGCATAAACAAAAAAGAACCGCCCCAAAGCGCCGCTAGCAGCAACAGCTCGGCAATATCCGACATTTTCATAGTGTTTTCTCCAAGCTAGGCTTTGAGATGCCAAGCACGTGGCTGTAGAAAAGTTCGTATCCCAGCATCTGAAAGCGTCGAGCCGATGCCTGAATGTCCTCGACCGGTCCAGGGAAGTCTGGGGCTAACGCGATCGCAGCAGTTCCAATAGGCACTGCCACTATTCACCTGCTGCAAAATCTCCACAGCGCGATCGCGGTCTTGGCTATACACTGCTGCGGTTAGCCCGTAGTTAGTATCGTTCATCAGCGCGATCGCCTCTTCATCACCCTGCACCCGCTGCACGCCGATCACCGGGCCAAACGTCTCTTCTTTCATCACGCTCATATCGTGGCTCACCTCAGTGAGTACCGTAGGCAAAAAGTAAAAGCCGGGTCCGTCAAGCGGCGCTCCACCACAGTGAAGCTTTGCGCCTTTATCGACAGCATCGGTAACCTGCTGAGTCACAACAGCAATCTGAGGCTTGCGACTAAGCGGTCCTAAGTAAGTGTCAGCACTATTCGGATCGCCTAGCTTGAACGACTGTACCGTTTGCAAAAATATCTCTAAAAAAGGTTCGTAGACATCGGTATGAACATAAATTCTCTCTACCGCACAGCAGCTCTGACCGTTGTTATAAAAAGCGCCATCAGCTAAGCCCGCAGCAGCTTTAGCAACATCCGCATCGCTGCAAACGTAGGCGGGATCTTTTCCACCAAGTTCTAGCTGCACTTTGATCAGCTTTGGCGCGGCTGCGATCGCAATCTTTTGCCCAGTGCTGTAGGAACCTGTGAAAAATACGCCGTCAATCTTTTCGTGTAGCAGGGCAGCACCCGTCTGACCCGCACCGACTACGGGAATAAAGACATCTTCAGGAATGCCTGCTTGATAGAAGAGATCTGCGATCGCCAGCCCCGTCATTGTTGCAATTTCTGAGGGCTTATATAGCACCGTATTCCCTGTCAACAATGCGGGTACGAACACATTGGCCCCAACAAAGTAGGGATAGTTCCAGGCAGAAATATTAGCTACTACACCTAACGGATCATACGAAATAATCTCTTCTAACTGTGGCGTATTGGAACCCTCGACAGACTCCCCATACACCGACTCAGCGGCTAGCAACCGGGCCACATTCTCAGCAAAAAAAGTAATGCGATCGGGCGTTGCCAAAATCTCATTCCTAGACTGAGTAATCGGCTTTCCCGTCTCTGCTGTTAGGGTATCTGCTAACGAATCAACATTTTCAATCAGTAGGTCTTTAAAGCGATTCAGCAGCTCAACTCTCTTCTCTATTGGCCGATTGGCCCATTTAGGCTGAGCGCTTCTAGCCCTAGCTACTTTTTCGGCTACCGCAGCACCCTCATCTGCTGAAATCTCCTTGATCAGTTCTTCCGTCGCAGGATTAATAATAGAAATAAAGTCAGCCATAGAATTATGCTGCTAGTGCATCTCGGTAAATCGCATAGAAATCTTGTTCTGTCACAGGCTTAGGATTAAAGGGATGACAGGCATCCTTGATTGCGACACTTACTAGCTCGTCAACCGTATTAGCCGATACGCCTAGTTCACCGAGCGACGAGGGCATACCAACAGCTTCAGACAGCTCAACAATCCACTCAATCAACGCCGCACCGCTACTAGCGGCAGGATTGACGATTCTTGCCATGCGTAAAAACTTGTCAGGCTCAGCGTCCAAGTTGAACCTCATAGCGGCGGGTAGCATCACGCCGTTAGCTAGCCCGTGATGCGTGTTGCACACCGTCGAGAGCGCATGGGCACACGAGTGAGTGACGCCCAAGCCCTTTTGAAAGGCCGTCGCCCCCATCATCGAGGCGTTCAACATGCCTGCTCGTGCCTGTAAATGAGCCGCTATTTCTGTTTCATCTAGCTGCTCTCCTAGTGCCAAACGCTGTGCGAAGAGCACACTGGGCTTTAGGTAGCGAGACACTAGATAGAGCCCTTCCAAGGCAATTCCGTCACACAGCGGATTGTTTCCTTTCGCTAGAAAAGCCTCAATTAAGTGGGTCAGTGCATCCATCCCCGTCGCTGCTGTAATTTTTGCAGGCAGGCCCAACAATAGATCTGGATCGGCTAGAACAACCTTTGGCAGTAGCTGCGGATCAAAAACAATCTTCTTTGTATGCGTGTCATCATCTGAAATCACCGCGCTACGACCGACCTCACTGCCTGTCCCGGCTGTTGTTGGAATCGCAACGATAGGCGGAATCTTTTGATCGATTGGACGGGTGCTTGCGCCATCTTCGTAGTCAAATAGGTGACCTGGGTGGTAGGCCATCAGTGCGATCGCCTTTGCCACATCCATCGGCGCACCGCCCCCCACCGCAACAATCCCATCCGCCTCACAAGCGTGATAAGCTGCCAGCCCAGCTTCTACTTGAGAGACTACGGGATTGCCCCATACGCCGCTAAACGTGCCTGACTTTAGGGAGCTAAGGAGAGCTTCAATCTCAGAAAACCATGACAGCTCCGCCACGTCTCGGTCGGTCACAATCAACGGTCGCTTAATCCCCAACGCGCTCAGTTCAGCTACTAGCTCCTTGCGAGCACCAGAGCCAAAGCGAATCTTTGTCGGAAAGTTGTAGGTGCTAATAGGTGGAGTCACTTTTTAACGCTAGAGTTTGGATCGTTTAGCTTTCGACTATATTCTATTGCTTGTATGCAAAACACCTCTCAGTAAAACAGCACGCTCCCACGCCTTTTGTAATATCTGTTACAGAATCTCTTCTATGAGGAAAATCGCAACAATTGTCCACAGCTTGTGAGCTACATCACACATTCGGCTCCAAGTTTCAGTCAAACAATAAACAGTTTTCCAAATTAAGTTCTTGCATACTGCATGAATGTTTGTAGGGGAAGTCATCTATGCCTGGGGCAACATCAAGGCGAAAATTTTTAAAGCTAGTGGGCAGAGCTGGGGGGACAGCGGCGGTTTTGACCACGATGAAAGAGATGGGACTGATAGCCTCAGCAGGGGCTGTGCAAAAGCCAGCGCTACAGGCTCAGTCGGGGAGTGGAACCACAGTCGCTATCCTGGGTGCGGGTCTTGCCGGGATGACGGCAGCCTATGAGCTGACTAAGGCTGGATATAGCTGTCAGATTTTAGAGGCGCGCGATCGCGCCGGGGGCCGGTGCCAGACCATCCGAGGCGGCGATATCGTCAAAGAGTTCGACAGCGAGCAGCCCTGTTCTTTTGACGAAGGTCTGTACTTCAACCCTGGCCCTGCTCGTATTCCTTATCACCACACCGCTATCTTAGGCTACTGCAAAGAGCTTGGCGTTCCGCTAGAGGTTCGCATCAACGAAAACAGAGCAGCACTGTTCCAAGACGACAAAGCCTTCGACGGACAGCCTATGTTGAACCGCCGAGTCGTGAATGACAGCCGAGGCTATATTTCCGAACTGCTAGCAAAGGCCATCAGCCAGAAATCACTTGACCAGGAAGTCTCTGATCTCGATCAAGAGCGTCTGATGTCGTTTGTAAAAAGCTTTGGTAGCCTTGGCGACGATTACCGCTACACTGGCGGTTCTAGGGCAGGCTACACAATGGGACCAGGGGCGGGCGACAGTGTCGGAGAAAAGTTTGAGCCGCTAGGACTTGCTGAACTGTTGAGTTCGGACTTTTGGGACTACAAGCTGCACTTTGGCGAAGGCTATACCCAAGCAGCCACAATGTTGCAGCCTATTGGCGGTATGGACAAAATTGCTCAAGCCTTTGAGCGTGAAGTCGGCAGCATGATTGCATACAACGCGGCGGTCAGCCAGATTCGCAAAACATCGACAGGCGTCCAGATTGTTTATACAGATCTAGCATCCGGTGAAGAGAAAGCGCTAGCAGCCGACTACGCCATTTGCACCTTCCCTTTACCTGTACTCGCTGACATAGACGCAGACTTTTCACCCGAGATGCAGGCAGCCATTGAGAGCAGCAAAGGGATTTACGCGAATGCCGTGAAAGTAGCTTTTCAGGCGAATCGGCGCTTTTGGGAAGACGATTCCAACATTTATGGCGGCATTTCTTGGACAGAGAAAGACATTACGCAGATCTGGTATCCTTCCCAAGGTTTCCACAGTGACAAAGGTGTATTGGTCGGCGCGTATATTTGGGACAACCCGATTGGCAACGTGTGGGGCACGCTATCACCTGCCGAGAGACTGGCCAAAGCGATTGAAGACGGCAGCGCAATTCATCCCAACTACGCTCAAGAAGTCTCAGCAGCAGATGGAATCACCATCGCATGGGAGAACATTCCCTACAGTCGAGGCGGCTGGGCCGAATGGGAGGATGAACAAAGAGAAAGTGCTTACAAAGTCTTGCTAGAGCCTGACGGACCGATTTTGCTAGCGGGCGAACACCTCAGCTACCTAACCGGATGGCAAGAAGGCTCTGTCCGCTCAGCGCTGCTAGCAGTCGAGAAAATCGCCAGCCGAACGCAGGCTAGTTAGAAATAAATAAGCCGTCGATCTCTAATTAGCCATCCTGCTCTGCAAGAAAAGCTCTACAACTACGCTCAGATCCGTATCAGCAAACCCCGATGGCTGAGCGTAGTCGAAGCCAACCCCCACCGATCCAACAGAACTAAAACCCGTGAGGAAAAACCCATGTCTTTGAAAAAAGTGTTCTTGAGTATACTGCTAGCCCTTGGCGTGCTCATCAGTGTAGCCACAGCTGTATCAGCCCAGACAGTTATCCGTCATCCTATTCCCGGTTCGGACTTTCCTATCTCTCTAGCCGTAGAGATACCCGCAGATTCAACGCTGGTGTATCTCAGTGGACAGGTACCTTCCATCACCGATGAGACAGCAGAGCCCGGAACAATCGCGGCCTTTGGCAACACCGAAATGCAAACGGTCAACGTGCTTGAGAAGATTCAAGGCATCTTGACAGATTTAGATCTCACTATGAGCGATGTGGTAAAAATGCAGGCTTTCTTAGTAGGCGATCCTGAAATGGAAGACAGAATGGACTTTAGCGGCTTTATGGCTGGCTACACCCAGTTTTTTGGCACGGAAGAGCAGCCAAACTTACCGTCTCGCTCGGCAATGCAGGTGGCAGGACTGGTCAATCCTGGCTGGCTAGTCGAGATCGAAGTTGTAGCCTTGCGCCAATAATCACCTAGGCACTAGCAATAAACCTCACACTCCACCCTTTGAAGTGTCACATTCAGGTATTAACGCTAGAAGTCTTTGAATCCAAAGCTTTCAGTCAAAAGGAGAGGGCTCGCAGAAAAGCAGGTCGCAAAACGAGTGAAAGCATAGTTAGCTTCCGAAACTGACTTTCTAGCCGCGCTGCTGATATGCCTACCATAGATGGCTTAACAGAAAAGCTGTAGCAGCGTTTAGTAGGCTGAGTAGTAGGCCATTGCGACCATTTGGTTGCCTGCGGATGAGATTAGTCCAGAAAGAATCTGTAGAGCAAAGATAGCAACGATCGCAGAAAGGTCCAGGCCCCCAATTGGCGGAATGATGCCACGAAATATGTTCAGATAGGGATCTGTAAGCTGCGAAAGCGTAGAAAAGATGGAGTTAGACCAGTCGATGTTGGGAAACCAGCTCAGCAAAATGCGAATAAAGATTAGCACTAGGTAGATGCTGAGGAATGTCGATACCCCTTGAATGATAGGAGCGATGATTTGTGCGGGCATAGGTCTACAAAGGTTAGGCAATAGACTCTATTTTAACTGATTGGTTCACGGTTGTGAGCTATCACCTAATTCACTAAAGAATTAATGCCTAGCGCTAAAGCACCTCGTGCTCGGAGGGACTGGTTTTGAAGCGGGAAGAGGTCTGAGCGCTGGTGGCGTCACTATTGACTTTTCCCATATGGATGCGGGCGTCTTCAATGGCCATATTCAGCTGAGAAATCTTGTCCTCTAGGCCGCGTCTGGCGATTTCCATTCTTTCTTCAGCGCTTGCATCCTCAAATCGGCGGCGATCTTCTTCTGACAGGGGGGCAAAAGTATCAGTGTCGTCTTGGCGTAGGCGATTACTGGCGAGCACGCCGACGATGCCGCCAACGATCCCACCGACAAAAGCACCGGCAATAAATCCACCAGCAAAATTATTTTGACTCATAGCTCTCCTTGGTTCTGACTTGTCTCTATTGCGCTAATAGGTTTTTTTAAGAAGGTTTTTAGATTGGAATGCCCTTAGTCAGGGGCTGTTTTAAATTGGAAATTCTTTTTAATTGGAACTTAGAATTTTCCTAAGCTGCTTCCCTAGAATGTAGCGGCAAATGTTTGCTCGCCGAATGCTCAGGTGCCAAAGGTGCGATCGCCCGCATCTCCTAAGCCTGGCACAATAAACCCATTCTCATCTAGCCCTTCATCAATAATTGCTGCATAGATTCCGACCGCCGGGTACGATTCAGCAATCTTTTGTAATGCTGGCGGCGCTGTCACGACCGAGATAATCCGGACTAGGGCCGGGTCTACTCCTCTTTTAGTCAATTCGGCCATCGTCGCCATGATCGTGCCGCCAGTTGCCATCATCGGCTCACTGATCATCACTCTAGTATTGGGTTCAAATTTTTCCGGCAGCTTGTTGAGATACCAGGATGGCTCCAGCGTTTCTTCATTTCTTGCCAGCCCGATGTGGTAGGTATGACTGTTAGGCACTGCGCTCTGGATACCTTCGACCAGTGCCAGGCCCGCTCGCAAGATGGGGATCACTACTACCGGCACTGCTGGATCGACAAAGGTAGCCGGGCAGGTCGTCAGCGGTGTTTCTATCATCATATCGATAGTTGGTAGCCAGTCGCGCACCGCTTCATAAGCTAGCCAGCGCCCTAGCTCCGTCATCGCACTGCGAAAAACGCCCGATGGTGTAGTGGCACTCCGCACGACACCTAGCCAGTGCTTGATCAGGGGATGAGGCGGGACGTGGATGCGCAGTTGCGGGGCCATATGTGAAAACTAGAAAGAGTAGGAGCAAGCAGATATAAGAACCGAAAAGTAGTCCCGTCCATCATACTGCTACGGCAACCCAGGAAAAGGGCTGTCGCTAGCTGATGAACTTCGATCTGATTAAGGATCGGTGCTTCGAGTCGAAGATAAGCCAAAAATGTGGTTGACGGTAAGCGAAAAGTTCGGAAAAGTAGGAGAAACAACCAAATCGTCACCGCAGAACCGGCGCAGCTCGTATTCACCTTTCACCAAAGTTCCAACAGTGAAAGTTGGCTGCTCGGGAGAACCGATGTAGCGCCGTCCGCCAATACCCAAATAGTCAACAATCCAACATTCTTGTATGGCTAGCATCTCGTAGTCAGCAAATTTGAACAGGTAGTCATCACGCCAGTTAGTTGATACGACCTCTACGACTAGCTTTACAGAATGGCCAAAGGTAAGGGAGCCGCAAATAAATAGAGTACCGTTTATATAGGGACAACCGTGATGTCCCACTTGGGTAATTGTTCAGAGCGCTGCCATTGTTGTTGGTAAGGTTCGAGATCATCTTTAGAGACCTTTACTTTCTTTAGATAGATGCCTTCGACGAGGTGAACTAAGGGCTCAAATCCATGCCAAGTCATTCTAGCCGCCCACTGCAATCCATCCTCAACGCTGCCCAGTATCGTTCCGTTCCAATAGCTCTCCAACGCTGCCCAGCAACGCTCGATAGGATTGTACTTGCTGTGATAGGGCAAATAGTAAATTAGCTGCACCTTCAATCCTGTTGTCTGGCAGAACTGAGCGATACGTTTGATGAACTGTGTGCGATTGCTTCTCACCGCAGAGCCGCCATCCATGTCAATCGCTAGGGTTTCGACGCCTGGATAGTCATCCTGATGAGCTTGCCACCAAGCACTTTTTGGTAGTCCTAAACAGGTAAGGATTCGTTGTAGTGGTGAATGAAATACCAAATCGCTCCGATATGGTTCTCTAATTTCTTGGAGAATGACAACGCCTTACGCACCAAGCGCGAGACCCGCTGCCTGAGCGTACAGTTGAAGCGCTCAATTCGATTGGTCTGTCTGCTCTCTTTGCCCACAGCTTGATGTCGTTTACTCGGAATCACCTGTTCGTAAGCTGGTCTTGGTGCGCGTTCCCTAGCGCCGCAAAGCGACGCGGGGCCGCACCGCTCCCAGAAGTCAGTGTAGGCGACGGCACACTGTCGGTAAACAGGCGGCAGAGAAGCCCATCAGCCCTTTGCGCCTAGCCGACTACGTCATCCCACGTAGACACCTACAATCTCTCTGGTCTCTACATCAATCGCGAGCCAAATCCATTGCTTATTACCTTTATCGCCGACAAATGACCCCATCTTGTCGCACTGAATTGTCAAGCGCCCCTTTCTTTTTGACGCACGTTGACTTGACGCGGCACCTCAGCGTATTTTTGATTAACATAGGCTTGCAGCCAGGGCTCTGAAACCTCAACCGCTCTAGCAATGCCTGCCAGCGGAATCTTTTCTAGCAGCCACCGGTCAATCATGCTTTTAGTCTCATCACTGATAATCTTGTTTTGCGGGTTTTCGACGAATTATCGTCCGCAATTATTGCAGCGATGATTTTGTTTGCCGTTGGGGATAAAACCATTTTTAACAACAGCGTTAGAGTCACAGCTTGGACAAGCGGGTAATGGAGAAGACACGAGAAATTCAATCTGCCTGCTTTAGAGCGTCGGTTTACATGTCTAGATTTTGGTCAGTCGTCGAAACTCGAGCGTAACTAATTTCCAATGTTTCAAAACTCGTAAAGCGTCTCTGTTTGTTGGGTCGAGGGAGGCTATGACGCCTCGCCCCTCCCAGTTAGATCCGTACGTGCCCGTTTTCGTGCATACGGCTCCCGATGTTCTTAGCTGTCGCTTTTGCTCATGTGGATGTAATCGTGACAGCTCTGATGAACCGCTAGAAGGTTGTCACCTTTCCAGTTGTTATGGTCGCCGTCAATATGGTGTAGCTCAACTTTCTCACTAGCGAGTAAATTAAGGTTGCACCGTCCACATCTATGGCCCTGCTTTCGGAGTATCCGAAGGGTAGCGCCGCTGTAGTGCTTACTGTTACGTTGACTCCAGTAAGCCACATCTCCATCGAAAGGCGATTTCGTTCCTTTGACGTTGATGTGTCTGTTTTCGGCAACAGGAACGCTAGGAAACGCCTGAGACAGCAGTTTGCTGCTGGTGTAGCGGTTCTGTTTAGGTTCCCGGTTGAACACCCGATAAGTTCTGCATCGCATCGCACTCAGAGAATGTCTATTGCCACGCATCTTGCAATATCGATGGTAATTCCGCCAGCCTCGGACGATAGGAGCAAGTTTGCTCGCTTTTACCTTGGCACCATAGTTCGAGTGATTGACGATGTGTTTGACTTTCTGGCGGAACGCTTTGAAGTTAGCCTCTGAGGGTTCGCTTCTGAACTTACCGTTGGATTGCACCTTGAAGTGCCATCCGAGAAAGTCAAAGCCATCTGTCGAAGCGGTGACGCGGGTCTTTTCGGCGCTGATGTTCATGCCTCGGTCCGCCAAGAAGTGACCTACTCGCTCAAGTACAGCCTCTGCATCATCTTGCGGCTTGAGGAAGTACACCATATCATCGGCGTATCTCACCGACCTATGGATGTCCTCGATACCGTTCAATGCCACATTCGCTAGCAGCGGGCTCACCACGCCGCCCTGAGGCGTTCCCTGGTCAGGAAACGCAGCATCGACGCCCGCTTTAAGACATCGGAAGATTCCGAGCTTTAAGCGGCTAGGCGCGATGAGGCGTTGCATGATTGCCCGGTGGCTGATGCGGTCGAAGCACTTTTCAATATCGAGTTCGATGACCCTCTTCCTGATGCCATCCAACCGAGCGCTGAGGTTTAAGAACAGAAGCTTCTGCGCATCGTGCGTTGAGCGTCCTGGTCTAAATCCATAGCTCTTGGCATGGAAAGTGGCTTCGTGGGCGGGTTCTAAGGCATATTTTGCGAGGCATTGCCATGCTCTATCTGCCATAGTCGGGACTTTCAGAAGACGAATTTTCCCGTTCTTTTTAGGAATCGGAATCTCTCGTAATCCTTGATGTCGCCAGTTGTTAACGTTGCGTTTGAGCTGGTCGCTTAGCGCGAATCTCTCCTTGAAAGTCAAGGATGATTTGCCGTCAACACCCGCCGTCCGCTTGCCCACATTTAGCTGCGTTACTTGTCGAATGGCCAGCATTCTTGCCGAGGTTGATTTCAGTATCAGCTTTTGAAGTGACCGCGCTCTGCGCCTATCTCCTACTCGAACAGCTTTGTACACGCGTCTTTGCAGGCGGAAAAGGCTACGGCGGAATCGTTTCCACGGTAGTCTTCGCCAAAGTTCACTAGCCGAGTGGCTGTGTCTAACCATGCGCTGCGCCGATTTGTGTAGTCTGAACACCTCAGGCCAATTACGGCCTGTCCTACCCGATTCAGAGGACTTCGGCGGCTCGTCTCGCTTATCCGGATTTTCGACCTTTCCCCAGAACCTCTGATTCGTTTTTTTTTCTTCGTTCCCTCGGTCAGATTATTGTGTCCTTTTAGGTGGAGCCAATTCAACTACTGGTTCCCCTAGACTCTTGCAGCTTTCTGTCAAATAAATCTGCGGGAATACGCACCAGTCAAGTCAGGGGGAGATGTTGTGCCCTTGCTTTCAAATAAGTTGCTTTTCTAGGCTCTGTTTCACCATGAGAACGCCCCGTTAGCGCCAGTGTCACCCCACAACGGATGTCTGATTGCGCCCTGTTCCCAGCTTCACTCTCCAGAGTTCCGAGTCTAGTCGGTGTGGGCAGATAGGGAGTTACATCTGAGTCTGATGAACAGGACTTGCACCTGTATCCAACTGAGAGTTCAGCCCCTGGCTCACGGGAGCTAACGGCTGGAAGCCTTCCTCTATAAAGGTTTTAGCTCATAGCTTTAGGCTCCAACGAATCGCACTTGACACTTTGATTACGACATAAGTTTTAGCGCATGAATAACGCCCCTTAGACCGCTAATTTGAGGTTTTGGCCTAATGCTCTAAAAACGGTCATTTAAAGCATGCTAGTACACTCTGCGATCGCAAACTTATTTACACCGAAAACGTGCGGCAATGAGTAGTTGTCAGACAGACAACCACTCGTTGCGGACCAGTGATTGCAGCCGTTGCGTTCTTGCAGCAGTCATCTACCGAATCGTGATTATTTCTGTTGTGCTGGCACTTTCTCATTGCCCGCAGCTCGTTCGACGGTTTTTTGAATTCTTTGCTTTCGGGTTTGCGATCGCTTCGCCATCTTGATCCACTGCAAAATTCCTTTTTCCGCTGAAGGGCTAAACTTCTCAAAATTTTGCTGCGCGATCGCATTTGCCTCCAACGCAGCAGCTAAATCGTCAGGAATCTGCAAAGCCTCCACATCATCTAAAAATATCCAAGATCCGTCCACTTTTGCACTCTTAACCTTTTTCATGCCAGCAGGCGTCATTAGTCCATTGGGCTCTATAGGAAACAACAGTAGTAGACTGACAGACTGAGAGGATCTTTCCCCCGTATCAGATGGAAACACCCCACTTGTATCGTCAACTGGAGGACCAGTTGCGTCAATACCTTTTGCCACAAGCCAGTCGTTTTCCCCACTCACTAACCTCCTCTCAAGGTTCTTGCCTTACAAGTCGATAAACGTCGACTGAAAGTAAGCGTCGAGATACTATCTCTTCTATCAGCTCTCTCATCTGCCTATTAATTGGAAAGTTTCCCGACTTTTGCGTTTTCAGTCCTGCTTTCAATACCTGGGCCTTACCGTGATAGACCACCGCTTTGCCAAAGGGGATATTTTCTTTGCCAATATCTTGCCAGGTCAGCGCTAAGGCTCCGCTATGTCGGTAGCCAGTGAAAAAGAGAAATCTCACTAGTGGTGAATAGTGCTTGTAGTCGCGATCGCACTCAAAAGCAGCGATAGCCGATCCCGCTTTTTCCGCGAAAAGGGATGAACCTCTTCTTCGGCGTTTCCTGCCTTCTTCAATTTGACCTTGCCAGCTAGCCCATCAAAAGGATTTTCGTCAATTAATTTAAAGCGCCTAGCCCACTTACAGCAAGCCGACAGGTGCATCAGCACTCGCCTAGTAAAATCAGCTGGGACGTGGGTCGAAAACCAGCCGGATTTTATCCCAGTCCGCCTTCTAAACCTGCCTGAAAACGCCCAACGAGTTTTTGAGATCTACAAAAAGCAGTTCCCGCAAGAACTGAAAGCCTTACGGGAACTGCGAAACTATTGTCTTAAACAAGAAGCTGGTGATCCGACTCGAACGGACGGCCGGCTGATTACAAATCAGCTGCTCTACCAACTGAGCTACACCAGCGGGAGTTTGATTATATCAAACATCGAAACGATTTTGAGAGGTCGGGTCAAAATTGGTCTGTGAAAAGCTGTCCTTAGAACTACTCTTTTCACCGCTCACTTCGAGCCAGCCTTTTTAATCGCTTTGGCATACTAGCATTAAAGTTCGCTCCTGTTGAACTGAAGCTCAGGCTTTATTGTTTTCTACCGCCCAGCGAGCGAGCTCAGTCCGGTTGTGCAGTCCGGTTTTACCCAGCATATTGCTGACGTGGCTTTCAATGGTTCGCTGGCTAACCTTCAGTTCATCAGCGATTTGACGGTTCGCCATCCCTCTAGCGACAAACTGTACGACCTTTAGCTCAGTCGGCGTTAGCTCTACGTCAAAGGGCACCTGAATTGTCGGAATCGAATTTGGCCCTTTGTTTTGGTGATGGATTAGACGGGTTGCCTGCTTCAAAGAAGACTCTACTTGCGCAACTAGCTCTTCTGGCTCGAAAGGTTTGACCATATACACGTCAGCTCCCGTAGTCAAGCCTTTGACGCGATCTTGACTCTGGCCTTTAGCAGACAAGAACAAAATTGGAATCCAGCTTTTGCTTGGGTCCTGGCGAACCTGTTCGACAAAGGCATAGCCATCCATTTCTGGCATCATCACATCGCAGATAATCATATCTGGCGACAGGTCAGAGAGCGTTGCGATCGCCTCTCTGCCATTACCAGCAGTCACTACCTGATAGCCGCGAAATTCTAAATAGTCTTTTACTAGCAAGATGAGATTAGGATCATCGTCAATGAGTAAAAGCTTTTTTTGGTCCCCTGCACTGGATTCTTTCATGCCGTGTGTCTGTAGTCTGCTCTGTAGGGATGTTTGCACTGATGTTTGCCCTGACATAAAGGATAGCGGTAAACAGTATTGGTCTTGTTTGACTGATAGAACTGATGTGTCAGCATATCAGCTACCATATGAAATCGCGGTCGCGCAAGCGTTGGTCTATCAATTCTCTATATCAACTATTCCCAAAACATTGGATGAAATCACCCAGATGAATGGTGTGCTCCCAAAATGATCTAGATAGACACAATGGGTAAAGGATGCTGCATCAACACGTAGTCCGACACAACTTTTCCCTTGATTAGATGCTCTTGAATGATCCGCTCAATCACGTCAGGGGTAGCGCTGTGATACCAAACACCTTCAGGGTAAACCAGTAAGATCGGACCGTTTTGACAAATTCTTAGACAATTTGCTTTGGTTCTAAATACGTAGTCAGAGGGTTTATCGGTCGAGACATCCAAATTAAGCGCTTTTAGTCGCTGCTTTAGATACTTCCAAGCGATGATACTCTCTGCCTTGTCACAGCATTTAGGAACTGTCTGATCTGCGCATATAAAGACATGCCTTGCAATATTGTCCAAAGCAAGAGCCGATACACTCTTTTCAAGCGCGTTAGCGTCTGGCATGGGCTAATATACCGACCTATCAATGACTGCAATCACATTAAAGTGGAGTGGCTGCGTAATCTCAATGATCGTAGTCACAGACAAAAGGTATCGAATGATACCTGGTTTTTAGAGGCCAGTGCAGGAGCCGATTAGATGATTACACTGCTGAGTGACTTTGGCATACGGGACGCCTACGTTGGTGTGATGAAAGGTGTAATCGCTGCGATCGCTCCGGGAAAACCCACGTGCGATTTAACACACAATATTCCACCACAGGATATTCTAGCGGCCAGATTCAATCTGATGATGGCCTATCCGCACTTTCCAAAGGGAACAGTCCATCTAGCGGTAGTCGATCCGGGCGTAGGCTCTAGCAGACGAGCGATCGCACTACAGCATCCTAGTGGCTTCTTTGTCGCGCCAGACAATGGATTGCTCGGTAGTCTCTTCGATCTACAGGATTCAGATTTGCCTGTTACCGCCGTTAGTCTGACCAATTCTCACTATTGGCGAGTCAGGCAGCCGAGCCATACTTTTCACGGCAGGGATATCTTTGCGCCTGCTGCTGCACATCTCGCTAATGGTGTGCCAATCGAGGAGTTGGGCGATCGCATCAATCTAGCCACACTGGTCCAGCCGAAGATAGCACCTTTTCAACCGGCACCCTTTCAATCAGTCAATAGCGATTCGCCTGGCTGCTACGTCGGTAGCCTGCAATACATAGACCATTTCGGCAATCTTATCAGCAACATTCCTGGCCATGTGGTCTCAGACAGCACCTGGCGAGTCGAGCTCACTGCGTCTCATCATCGCTTCGAGTTTCCAGGTATAAAAACATACTCTGATGTGCCTGTAGGCACGCTGTCCGCAATCGTCGGTAGTCACGGCTGGGTCGAAATAGCCTGTAGCTGTGGTAGCGCTGCTACAGCGCTCAGCGGCATCGCCAAAATCGGTACGCCTCTCTCACTGGTGTCTTCCAAAATTACGTGATTATACGTACAGGCGTTGTCCGGACAGGCATATCTACTATGGAATACATAGATATAAAGAGAGACCTCTACAGAGTCACTCTGGTCTGTCTTCTGACTTTCTCACTTTGCTCTGTCACCCTATCCCATCAATCTACACTGGCAACTATTCATGATCAAACTTACTGGAATTCGAGCAGTAGAAGCTCAATGGCAGTCTTTGCGAGCGGTTCATCCCATCGGCGACCACGAAAGCCGTTTACTGATGCAAGCGATGGGCCGTCTAGTAGACAACTATGCCAGTCAGTCCGAAATTTCCGCTGGGCTCTACGCACCGCTTCAAAAGGTATTTGACCGGCTTGTTCAGTCCTACCTGGAAGGCTATTGGATAGAAGAGCCAGCATCTACATCGATTTCTCTAGATTTCTCTGGCGTACGCCCTTCAAATCGAGCTCACCTAAGGAATCCTCAAGCACTCTCACCTGCGATGATTGCGGCTGCTCAGCGGCGATCGCACCAGAAGATTCAGCCAACGGCGGCTAGTGAAGCCGACACTTACATTGCTTATTCATCGTCCACACATCGCGTATAGTTTAGACAATCCCTTCACAGAGACGATATCTTAGTAGCTATAGCCGCACACAGGTTAGCAGCGCTTGTACGAACCTCTCCACCATAAGTATCGACCGCAGACATTTTCTCAGCTGGTGGGTCAAAGTGCGATCGCCGATACCCTCACCCACGCCCTAGAGCAAAATCGCATTGCGCCAGCCTACCTATTCTGTGGTCCTAGAGGCACAGGCAAAACCTCTAGCGCCCGCATCCTGGCAAAATCGCTCAACTGTTTGAGTTCAGATGCGCCGACGGCCCATCCCTGCGGCCAGTGCGACGTTTGTAAAGCGGTCATCCAGGGTATTGCCCTAGACGTGGTCGAAATTGATGCCGCTAGTAACACGGGCGTAGACAATATTCGCGAGCTGATCGAACGCGCCCAGTTCGCCCCTGTCCAGTGCAGATACAAGCTATATGTGCTCGATGAAGTTCATATGCTCAGCACGGCTGCGTTCAATGCCCTGCTCAAGACGCTAGAAGAGCCGCCCAATCGGGTGGTATTCGTGCTTGCTACGACCGATCCGCAAAGAGTGCTGCCCACCATTATCTCTCGCTGTCAGCGCTTTGATTTTCGGCGCATTCCGCTGCCGTCCATGATCAAGCACCTTAGCTACATTGCGACGGAGGAAGCAATCAACATCGAACCGCCCGCAGTTCAGCTCGTAGCTCAGATTTCACAAGGCGGGCTGCGTGACGCCGAAAGCCTGCTAGACCAGCTGAGCTTGCAAGCTGAGCAAATTACGATAGAGACTGTTTGGGATTTGGTGGGAGCCGTTCCCGAACGGGACTTGCTGAATCTGGTGCGAGCGATCGCCGCTGACGACAGCACTGCCCTACTAGAGCGCGTCCGACACCTAATGGACAAAGGCCGAGAGCCGCTGATCGTGCTACAAAGCCTAGTCGGTTTCTACCGCGATCTGCTAATTGCCAAGCGTGCCCCTAGCCGTGAAGACCTAGTCGCTATCACTTCGCCAACTTGGGCTGAGATGATTCCCTTTGCGCAAGAGCGGTCTGCTGCTGCGCTTCTAGCTAGTCAGCAAAAGCTACAAACCGCAGAAATCCAGGTCAAAAACACAACTCAACCGCGTCTGTGGCTAGAAATTACGCTCATCGGACTGCTACCAAGTGCGCTCAGCGCCACCGCTAATATAGAGCCCGCCTCGGCTAAAGCGAGTGTAAATATTACGCCGCCACCGATTGTGACACCTGCGATCGCATCAACTATCCAACCCCAAACAATCCTCTTCTCAGCTCCACCGACACAGCCGACGCAGACAACACCAGCAACCATAGCTGAGTCACTGCCAGCTATTCCCTCCGAACCGACTGAACCAAAAGCAGAGCCTCCAACGGCAGAGCCTTCAAAGACAGAAACAGCATCTGCCGACTCGACCATAGATCAAACAGCGCCTCCAGAAAAACCAGCCGCTGTGGCCTTTGGTAATCTGGCCGACTTATGGAAACAAATCCTAGTCGCGCTACAGCCTCGGGGTACTCAAATGCTGATGTCTCAGCAGGGAGTATTGCTGGGATTCGATGGTGTAGGCGCAAAAGTTGGCTTTCGCTCAGCGCCCCTTCAGAAAGCGGCCAGAGAGCGCGTTCCTAATCTAGAAGCCGCCTTTGAAAAAGTTTTTCAACGACCTATAAAGATCTCTCTAGAAGTCGTTTCTACCCCAAAAACAACAGATTCAGATTCGTCTAGCCCATCGTCCGGTTCACCGTCCGGTGCTCCCACCCGTCCTAAGCCACCAGCTACACCCAAAAGCAACAGTTCGAGCAACAGCTCAAACAATATCTCCAACAGCTCGTCGAATGGCAGCTCGTCGAACAGCAGCTCGTCAAACAGTAAAACAACTCCAGACAAAGAAGTTTCAGACAGCAAGCCACAGAACAACAAATCTGATACGCCTGCTGCTCCACCAGATATTGATGAACCCGCCGCGCCTCCACCCGTCTACAATCCACCTAACTCACGACTAGATGCGCCACCCGACAGGCAGTTTCTCGACCAGGATCAAGAAAAGATAAAACGATTTGCCAGCTTCTTCAACGGTCAAATCGTCAACCTCGACGGTGATATCGACAGCTCGCTATCCGATATCAATAATCAAGACGACCCTGAGCAAAACGGGCCCAATCAACAGAAACCTAAATCCTCTGACCCTGGCCCCGACGTACCGTTTTAGAGAGATTAGCTGCGTAGCGCGACCTTGTATGTCTTTTCCAAGGTAGTTCGCACTTTTCGATGGACAGGATCGATGTCTTTATCGGTGAGGGTGCGATCGCCCGCCCGATACACCAGCCGAAAAGCCAAAGAGCGCTCACCTTCCGGCACGCCTTTTCCGCGATATTCATCAAACAGGGTCACCGACTCCAACAGCTTGCCCCCCGACTTAGCGATCGCTCTCTGCAAGTCTGCTACTGCTACTTCAGTTGACGCAAAGAACGCCAAATCTCGATCAGAAGCAGGATAGGTAGAATACGCATCAAACTTCACAGCCTTTCCACTCTTCCCCGTCAGACACATCTCTAACACAGCCCAATCTAATTCAAAGACATAGACTGCCTCTGGCAGATCTCTTTCTCGGCGTAGTTCAGGATGTAGCTGCGCAAAAGTGCCCAGGCGCGTACGACCGCGCACAAATAGCCCAGCCGTGCGGCCAGGATGAAGCCGGTCATCACTTGATTCGCTCCGATAGTCGACAGACAGTCCCAAATTATCAAACACGCATTCTAAAATGCCCTTCGCCTCGTACCAGGTCATCGGCGTCTCTTGATTGCTAGTCACCCAGCGACCCTCACGCGCATCTCCGCCGACAACCCCCGAAACCTTGATTGACTCAATCGGATCGCCATTGGGATCATCCTCCGGTTTGTTGAAGACTGTTCCGATCTCAAAAGCGTTGAGCGGACCGTTACCCTGGTTGATATTCAGCTCAAACGCATCAATCAGACCATCCAACAGATCGATCCGTAGCGCCGAGTATTCAGTAAATAGCGGATTCGCTATCACTACCTGTCTATCAGAATCTGGACTGGTCAAAGAATAATGAATCACCTCTGTTAGCCCTGCCCCTCGAAAAGCCGCCCGCAGTCGTCTAGACAGCGCCGCCCCTTGAGAAAGATAGCCGCGTGAGGTTTGACTTGGCAGCGTATTAGCGAAGCGGTCATAGCCGTAAAGTCTAGCGACTTCTTCAATGAGATCAATCTCACGTTCTAAATCGCGATAGCGGTACGGCGGGACTTCTACTGTCCAGGTATCTGCGTCAACAGCAGTAGTCTTGCAACCTAGCTTGTCCAACAAAGTTTCAACAGTTTCTTTGTCTAGCGCTTTGGTGGTTTCTCCGTCTACTACCTGGCCCAGAATCTGACCAATCCGACTTAGACGAAGCGAGACTTCTCTAGTAGGAGAAATATTGCCGATCTCAGTACGAGCCTCTTCTTGTCCGACAAGTGCTGCCCCCGCAACACTGACAAAAAGCTGTAGAGCGCGATCGCGTGCTAATCCTAGCTCAGCCGGATTCACGCCTCTTTCATACCTAGCCGACGCTTCTGTCCGCAGCCCCTGCGATCTAGCAGATTTTCGAATTGCCGCCGAATCAAAATAAGCCGCCTCTAAAAATACTCTTTTCGTCGTCTCGACAACTTCCGACTCAGCGCCGCCCATCACCCCTGCCAAAGCGACCGGCACATCATTCGCCGTAATCAACAGCGTCTGCACTGCCATCTGCCGCTCTTGATCGTCAAGCGTCACCAGCGACTCAGACTCTTTTGCATAGCGAACGCTCACGGTTAGCGAGTCATTGTCACCAATTGCCGTTAGCCGCTCTAGATCAAACGCATGCAGCGGCTGCCCCCACTCTAATAGCACGTAGTTGGTAACATCCACCACGTTGTTAATCGCCCGAGTTCCTGCTGCAATCAATCGCTGCTGCAACCAAGCCGGAGACGGTCCAATCTCGATGCCTTCTAAAATGCTTCCTATATATATAGGACAAGCTTTTGGATCATTTAGAGAAATATTCACCTTGTCTAAAGCCGTTTTGCTTCCTGCCAAGTCTTCCGAAACTGGCAGCTTCAAGGGATTGCCAGTAACCGCCGAAATCTCTCTGGCAATCCCCACCATGCTGAGCGCATCCGCCCGGTTCGCCGTAGAAGTTACATCTAAAACAAAATCATCTAGACCCAGCAGCGGTCGCACATCCTGACCAACCACAATCTCTTCGCGCTCAAACTGCTGCTCATCAAAGACATAAATCCCTTCCGACTCTCTCGCTAAACCTAGCTCCGCCAAGGAACAGATCATCCCTGCCGAGGCCACCCCTCGTAGCTCACGTGGCTTAATCTTCAGATCTACCTTGGGCAAATAGCTTCCGACCGTCGCCACCGGTACGCACATATCCGCACCCACGTTCGCTGCGCCACAGACAATGGTCGAGTTCTCTGCTGCTCCGATATCAACCGTACATACGCTCAGCTTCTCTGCGTCTGGATGAGGCGATCTAGCCACCACCCGACCGACTACCACACCGTCTGCCCAGCTGCGCCGATCCTCAATCTCTTCTACCTCAAAGCCCGCCATCGTCAACGCTTCAGCCAGTGCCTCCGGCGAAAAGTCAAACTCGACAAGTTCTTTGAGCCAGCTAACAGAAACACGCATTATGAAATCGACGCCCAGGCGCTTTCTAAAAAAGTAATCAGGCCGCTAGTGTTCTTGAAACATTCTCAACAACACACATCTAGCCAAGCCCTATGGTACTACGGTTATCTACCTCCCGTGTCCCATTCCCCACTCCTCACGCTTACTTATGTAGGCTTGCCCCCTGCACACTACGTCTACCCCTACAGACGGGCATACTCAAAGCACGCATAGACGTAATTCTCAATGACCTACTGCATCGCGACCGGCTGCTCTCAACCCAAAAATGACAACGCCGCTCAATTTTGCAAAAGCTGCGGTAGTAAGCTGTGGGTGCGCGATCGCTATCGAGTTCTCGGAGCCCTAGGAAGAGGAGGCTTTGGGGCCACCTTTCTCGCCCGCGATCAGCTGCTGCCCGGCTGTCCACCCTGCGTCATCAAACAGCTTCGACCTACCACGGATGTCCCCAATCTGCTAGACATGGCTCGCGATCTCTTTCAAAGAGAGGCCAACATCCTCGGCAAGATCGGCAATCACCCTCAGCTCCCCAGACTGCTCGACTACTTCGAGATGAGCAAAGAGTTCTATCTCGTACAGGAATACGTCAGCGGCTCTACCCTCCAAAAAGAAGTCAAAAAATACGGTCCTTTCACGGAAGTCAGCGTCAAGCAGTTCCTCAGCGAGATCTTGCCTGTCATTCAATATATTCACAGCCACCAGATCATTCATCGCGATATCAAACCCGCCAACCTTATCCGCCGTGAGCAAGACCAGCAGCTAGTCATGATCGACTTCGGCGCAGTCAAAGACAAAGTCAAACAGCCCGCAGTTGATCCAAGCGATCAAACCGCACTAACGGCCTACGCCATTGGGACTCCCGGATACGCCCCCCCAGAACAAATGGCCATGCGACCGGTTTATGCCAGCGACCTATATGCCATCGGCGTCACCTGCGTCTACTTGCTTACGGGCGTCTCCCCAAAAGATTTACCCTACAATCCTCAGAGCGGCGAGCTCCGCTGGCAAGAGCGCGTTTCCGTCAGCAGCCACTTTGCCAAAGTCCTGACAAAGCTGCTCGACATCTCAGTTCATAATCGCTACCAAATGGCAGAAGATGTCGTGCGAGATCTGGAAATCGAGCCATATCTGGAAAGCCTGGCTCAGAATATGTCCTTTGCTACCGCAGGCCAGGTCGCCACTGATAATGAAAAAGCCCAGCCCGAAAAGCGAATATCGCCCACCTCTCGAATGGCAGCAGCTATTCGAGCTAGCAGAGATCGCCGTACCAAAAGTGATGTCAACTACACAGGCGCAGAACGTCGACGCGGCAGCAGAAAACACACTGCCCAGTCTCTAAAGGACGCCTATGAGAAAGGTCAGCGCGACTTTTCCGATCAGGTGCTCACCCAGCTCAATCTTCGTAAACAAGTTTTCGCCGAGGCTAGGTTTGCCAAAGCAAATCTACGAAAGGTAGACCTCGCTGGAGCCGACCTCTCTAATACCAACCTAGGGCAAGCCAACCTCACCGGGGCTAACCTCAAAAATGTAAAGCTGACCGGAGCCCATCTCATCAACACCAACCTAGAAGGTGCTGACTTGCGAGGTGCCAACCTCAACAGAGCCAACCTAGAAGGCGCTAACCTAGAAAGCGCGAATCTTTGCGGCGCAGATCTAACCGGAGCCACCCTCAGTGAAGCTCAGCTAGCTACTGCCCGGACCAACTGGTCAACCGTCCACATCAACGGACGACGGAGTTTGCTACAGTAAGCTCTCGAAGTAGATTTTTAGAGCAACTGTCTCGTGCCAAATTTCCAAGAAAAATTTCTAGCTAGACCGCTACACTAGCTCTATAAGCCTTAGTAGGAAATTTTAAGTATGTTTGTCGATGAGCTGACCCCATTTGTAAAGGAACTCGCCCGACAGCCGGTCGCTTTTTGCGGTGGTTTTTTCTCCGGTCTATTTCGCCTAGATCTAACCGAAGACCCGGTAAAGAGCTGGTTGAACAAACAGGGGGCTACACCTACCGCTAGCGATACAGCAGGCGGAATCAGCACCTCAAACCCCAAAGGACCACAGTCGATCGATATTGACTAGACAGCAATCAGGGGCCTTGACTAGCTTGAGGTGAGGCTATCTATCCAACCTAGCACTCTACGGATCACTCTCTCTGGGCTGCTGATATCCTTGAGGTTTCTATCCTCTGCCAAACGGTGGGCGGTAGTGTAGTCGGCGATCGCCTGATTCCAAAACCCTTGTAAATGATAGGTCCGTCCTCTTTCTGAATAGAGGGTGGCGCTTCTTTGGACGGAAAAATAGAGCGATATCTAGACACACAAGCGCTTCTTCGTAGTCGCCGATATCTCTGAAGGTGATGGCTTGATTGAGACGAGCGCGAATGTTTAAGGGATTGAGATCAATCGCCTGATCGTAGTCGGCGATCGCATCTCGCCAGTTTTGCCGCACTGCATGTAGGTTAGCTCGGTTGCTGTAGGCTCTACCGAGTTCAGGGTTTAGCTCTATAGCCCAGCTGTAGCTAATCAACGCTTCGTCATAGCATCGCAAGTTGCTATACATCAGGCCTCGGTTCACAAAGTAAACTGGGTTGGTAGGCTCGCGAGCTATTAACTGATTGAAAACTTCAACAGCAGCGGCATAGTTACCTCGTCTGGCTTCATACCGGGCCCGCTTTCGCAGCAGCAAATTAGCGTCAGCGCAAGACAGCCAGCTATCGATATTGAATCGGTGGGCGGGTTGCGCCAACCGATTTCTCGACTTTGGATAACGAGCTGCGGATGGTGCGGCTTTTAACTTTGATGGATAGTTAGGCTCAGACCGGAGGGATTCTGGAGATTGCATTAACTGGGTCTCCTAAGATGCTAGAGCGTCGATTTGAATTGCCTTGAAGAGCGCCTTAAAAGCTGATCTCCAACTACTGATAGCTGGCGTCAGGTGCGCACTTTCACAGGCGAGGCTTTGCCATTGGCTTTGACTACGTCCCTTTGACTACATGCACACTAGCTAACCAACCTTTGATTGTTAAGTCTTTGATTGTTAGATCTTTAATTGTCAGGAATAAGAGCTCTATTCGTAGAAAGCACTTGGATAAAAAGCACTTGAAGCAAGGCGGCGATCGCGCTCAAAACACTCCCCTACGGATAGCTATTCAGAGCTAGCGAAGCCCGAATAGAAACGTAGCAAACCGACTTACTCGTAGCGTTCTTGATGTAATACTCCCACGAGTCTATATAGATATAAACCGAGAAAAGACGTAGAGATAGTGGTATCACCCTCAAAGAAAAATTGATGCGTGCGTGTAAGTACTGAAAAAATGGTTATTTACACAGTGTCAACAACAGTCTCTTCGGATGATGAGGCTACAGACGCTGCCGGATTCTACGGAGCTTTAGCGCGATTTAAAAACAAAGAGACGGTTCTGCTAATCGAGAACCGTCTCCTTCTATATGACTGATTTTTTACCTAGGTTTTCTATCTGAATGTCTACCTGGTTTCTTATACCCGTGAGTTCTATCTAAACCCGACAGATGCTTGCCATACGAATGCCAACAGCAAAAAGAAGATTGGCAGAATAGGCAAAACGTCAATGAGAGGGCCAAAGGCGCGGTAGGCTTCGGGTAGCTCTGCTACCAGCAATGCAACATCCATGTATGGGGTATCTCCAAATGCTTATGTAATAGTTGACGATATTTTATCACGACATGTGAGGTCACCTTAGCGGAGCTACCTAAGTTTGCTGGTCAACCCAAGCTTGTGATGCTACTCAAGCCAACTGGCGAAATCATTAGCAAAGCTATCTTGCAAAATAGCGCTGCGAATAGCGGTTGTAAAGCGAATCAGCTCAGTGATGTTGTGAATAGAAATGAGTGTGTAGGCCAGCATTTCTTTGGCATGGATCAGATGGCAGAGATAGGCTCTAGTAAAGTTCTGGCAGGTGTAGCAGGGACAATCTGTATCTACTGGTGTCAGATCGCGGCGAAATTGAGCGTTCTTTAGATTCCACCTATCGCCTTTGACCAGCGCCGCGCCGTGACGGGCCAGCCTAGTAGGTATCACACAGTCAAACAGATCAATACCGGCTGCGATCGCCTGAGCCATTTCCCGATATGTGCCCACTCCCATCAAGTAGCGTGGCTTATCTTCCGGCAGCAGCGGTGTCGTCGCCTGCACGATCTTCTCAATGAGTTCAGGTGGCTCACCGACGCTGACCCCGCCGATTGCATAGCCTGGTAAATCTAGCGTGGCTAGGTCCCTAGCCGCCGCCGATCGCAGATCTAAATAAGTCCCGCCCTGAACAATTCCAAACAGCGCTTGATCTCTCGGTCGCTTATGAGCATTGATGCAGCGCTTCAGCCAGCGGTAGGTTCGATCCGTTGCACTGACGACGGCCTCTCTGGTAGCAGGATAGGGCGGACATTCGTCAAAGGCCATAATCACATCAGCGCCCAAAGCATTCTGGATCTCTATAGAACGCTCTGGCGGCATTTCGATAATCCGACCGTCGCGGGGCGAGCGAAAGGTAGCCCCTTCATCGGTGACCGTTCGCATTTCACTCAGACTAAAAACCTGAAAACCACCAGAATCGGTCAGCATCGGCCCGTCCCAGTTCATAAATTTATGAACACCGCCCGCTTCGGCTACCAAATCTTCGCCTGGCTGTAGATGCAGATGGTAGGTATTGGCCAGCACCATCTCTGCATCGCATTCTTTTAGCTGAGCCGGGGTAACGGTTTTGACATTGGCGAGTGTACCTACCGGCATGAACCTGGGCGTATGGACCGGACCATGAGGCGTGTGAAACACGCCAGCACGGGCTTTAGTATGACTACACTTAGCCTGGAGCTGATAGGTGAAGGCTTCCGGGCTTGAAGCTTCGACACTGCCTGTGTCCCTGCCTGTGTCTCTGCCTGTGTCTCTGAGCGTTTCTCCAGGCGTATCTTCGGGCGTATCTTCGGGCGTCTTGGATGAGTCAGAAGGGCTAGCGAATGGCGTTGTCAATGGAAGTTGTTCCGCTCGTCGTCGATAGAGGCATCCCAACTGGCAGAGAGCGCTTCAGTAACGATAGCCTCTAGCGCAGCAACGTCAATCTCGCGGTTGGAATCAACACTATGAGTTTTCGAAATGGGAGTGAGACACAAACAGCGGTTGTCTTGAACCAGGGCGAAGCTAGTGTCTTCTCCAGAGCGCACTATCTCTATATAGTCAAAGCTGTGGACGTTCAAATAGAGGCTGCGATTGGCGACGAGCGTTGCTTGATGAGGGTCGGCAAAGGCTTCCATAATAAAGCCTTCGCCAGTGCTAGTAATTTCGTTGTCCTGACGGTGGATATAGCGAACATGCCGAAGGTCTTTGAGCAGTCGAAGCATGTCTGTTTTGTGAACGACAATGCCATTATCGATAATGCACGGTGCGGGAAAATCGCTAGGGGAATGGTGGTTCATTAGAAAGGCTTCACTGAGGCCGGTAATCGACTCGATTAGGCGGAAAAATTGTGAAGAGAACCCTCACAATCCGAGAATACACCCTAACAGTAATCGAATTTTTGAAGTTTGCAAGATTAGATATGCAGATCTTGAATTACTTTAATCTAAAGGATTCAATCTTCATCTTTCAATCACTGATTTGGCTCGATAAAGATATGTATTAGATCACTGCTACCAAAGACAATTGAATGGTAAAGGAGAATTTTTATACGGACTACTGCGTACGAACTATCCTGAGCTACGGACGGCCCCTCAAAGGCCAAAAGAAATCTTAAAAGTAGTACTTGAAAATAGATAAATACTGAGGAGCTAGGTCACTGTTTGAGTCGCGCTGTAGCTGACAAAAAGAATTCTCTAAAGACAGTGCGTGCCGTAGAGAATTGGGAGTGAATGCCATTAAAGTCATTGGACATAGCATCGGACGGCTTTTGTCGGGATGGCATGCGGCGCTGATGTTTTATACGTGCTTGCCTATTCCACAGAGCTGGCCATTAGAGTTTCGGTGGATTGCCCGCTGGGTGCCCTGGGTAGGAATTGTGATCGGGGGCATCTTGGCAGGAACAGATTGGGCGCTGACGATCGCACGCCTGCCGATCACAGTCTCTAGTGCGCTGACGGTTGTTTTAGGCATCGCTTTAACCGGAGGGCTGCACCTAGATGGTGTGATGGATGCCGCCGATGGTCTGGCTGTACCAGGCAAAAGTCGACGACTAGCGGTGATGTCTGATAGTCGGATGGGTGCGTTTGGCGGGATGGCGGCGATCGCGCTCATCCTACTCAAAGTACTGGCGCTATCGACCATTACTGACCATCGCCCTTTTGTGCTGATAGCGATCTCAGTCTGGGGACGCTGGGGGCAGCAGTGGGCGATCGCCACTTACCCTTACCTCAAAAAAGAAGGCAAAGGCGCTTTTCACAAACAGGCCCTACCTTCCTGGCAACACGCCTTACCCAGCCTATTTTTGATTGTTCTACTCAGTCTGATACTGGCACTGATAGGATGGGCACCCACACAGATGCTGATCACCACTACAGTCAGCGGACTGCTTCTCTCTGTACTAGCTGGCCACTATTTCTACAGACACCTAGGTGGTCATACCGGCGATACTTATGGCGCGGTCGTAGAGTGGACCGAGGCGCTGCTGTTGTGTAGTTTATCGGCAGGGCAATGAATAGCTATAGCAAACTTCGCAATGCATTGTGCAGTTTGCTAAGCACTTAGCTTTATAGGGCAAAGATTGTAGCATTTGAGTATGCTGTAAGCTAAGTGCAGATTGCTACAGGAGTAGTTGATAGATAGTAGTTGATAGATAATAGCTAAACAAATATTTTGATAAACAATAGATCTATGGGCGATTCTTCTCAGGTTAAGACGGTCACAGGCCAAGCATTACCTTTGGTTGGCAACGATATCGATACCGACCGTATCATTCCAGCTAGGTTCTTGCGGGCGATCACATTTGACGGACTCGGTGAGCAGGTTTTTGCAGACGATCGTCAGCAGCGGTCCGACCATCCGTTTAACCAGGCGCAGTACCAAGATGCAAAGGTGCTAGTCGTCAATCGCAATTTCGGCTGTGGCTCTTCGCGGGAGCATGCGCCTCAGGCAATCGCCCGGTGGGGAATCAAGGCGCTAATTGGCGAAAGTTTTGCCGAAATCTTTTTTGGCAACTGTGTTGCTATGGGCATTCCTTGTGTAACGGCTACCGCTAGCGATGTCAGCGCTTTGCAAGCAGCGATATCCGCCGATCCATCTGTGGAGATCGTACTGGACTTAGACAAGATGAGCGCTACTGCCGAGAAGCTTTCTATTCCAGTTGAGCTCGGCGCAGGGCCCAGACAAATGTTCTTGAAGGGAACTTGGGATGCTTGCGGACAGTTAGTCGCACAGGCAGCGGCAGTTGCTCAGACAGCAAAGAGTCTGCCCTATGTAAACTGGGCGAGCTGAACTAGGAGAGCTGAACCAAGAGAGCTGAACCAAGAGAGCTGAACCAGAAGAGCTGAACTGGGCGAGCTAAACCAGGCGAGCTGAACCAGGCGAGGTAAACCCCTACCAGTTTGAATAGGGATTTCTCACTAGGCTGGCGTTGTAGTATTTTGCCTGGCCTGAAACTTCTGCGCCAACCCAGTCCGGCAAGGCTACTGATTGAGACTCGGATGCTAGCTCTACTTCAGCGATGATTAGCCCAGCATTCTCTCCTTTAAATTCGTCAATCTCCCAGACGACCTCGCCTAAGGGCAGTCGATAGCGGGTTTTTTCAATTAGGGGCTGCACACAAAGCGTGTCCAACATCTCTTTGGCATCGGCGATAGGGATAGGATACTCAAACTCAGCGCGACTGAGTCCGTCGGTAGGGCCTTTAATAGTCAAATAGCCCTGGTCGCCCGCAATTCGGACGCGAACGCTTTGGCCACGAACAGCGGTGGCAATGTATCCCTGACAATAGAGCTTGCCGGTGGCGCTGGGTCGCCAGCTGTCAGAGATAACGAGAAACTTTCGTTCGATTTCTTTGGCCATTGTTTTTATCGGCTGGTTCTGAGGACTCGGGCGGTTGGATTCTAGCTAGTTAAGGTATAGAAATACTTCTATTTCGTTAGCGGTAGGTAGAGCGGCGATCGCACCTGGTCTAGTCGTAGTCAACGCGCCTACTGCACTAGCATAAGTGACCACCTGCTGCGCGATCGCGGCATCGGCTAAACAGGAGATGCCCTGCCGCATCAGCTGATGGACAAACCCAGCCGTAAAAGCATCTTCAGCTCCATTGGTATCTTCTATATCAACGTCAAATGCTGGCACCCTGCCTACGTTGCCTTTCAGGTAATACTCGCAGCCTTTTGAACCTGCCCTGATCAATACACCCTGTAATCCTGGTAGCTGCTGTGCGATCGCCCTCGCCGAGCCCGTACCAAATAGCCACTCCGCCTCTTCTACAGAAACCTTGAGAAATTGGATTCTCTTTAGCAGGTCGTAAATTCTACCCGGTGCTTCAGCAGGCGTCGGCCAAAACATAGGTCGCCAGTTGACATCTACTAAAATTGCGGCTCCCTCTGCTAGAGCAATCTCCACCGCTTTTTCAACTGACTGGCGGGTGTCCGGATAAGCTAAAGAGAGCGTTCCTAAAATCAGAAAGCTAGCTTTAAACAGGCTTGGCTCTAGCGCATCGGCAAAAAGATGAGCGTCGGCATAGACAGCTGTGTCGTCTTCACTGAACCCGGAAAAGGTGCGATCGCCGACTTCGCTACTATTGACATATACCCGACGAGTCGGTGCTTTCAACCGGCGTTGCAAACCGCGAGCACCCACACCCATATCGAGCAAGAGCTGAGCTAGCGCATCGCCCCAAGCGTCTTTCCCAATCGCACCGACAAAATCAGCTGAGCTACCTAGCTTAGCCAGCGCACAAGCCACATTTGCAGGTGCGCCCCCAGGCAGCGGTATCCAGCTAGTTACCTGATGTCCAGGCACCCCTTTCTGCTCGGTAAAACACTCTACTAAAATCTCTCCTAAACAGACAGCGTGGCTCACGGTACTTTAGTAGTCCACTGAAGTATTTCACCGGCTGCATGCCAGTCGTCCCTATGCCGGTCATTTCATTTTAGTCGTCTTAGAACGTATTCCGAAATATCTTCTAACGCCTGACGTGAAGCCGATGGCGGTAGATGACTTAGACACTCAACAGCGTGGCGAATGTGCGTTTTTGCTAGCACTCTAGAGCGCTCTATTCCCTGACTGTTTCTAACAAGATCAAACGCCTGAGCAAAATCATCTGATTCAGAAAACCCCTTTTCTACCAGCGTCTTGAGATACGGCACTTCTTCCATGGCGTACAGCACAGGCGCAGTCAGATTGCCACTGAGCAGATCGGAGCCTGCTGGCTTCCCTAGCACCTCATCAGAGCCCGTAAAGTCCAAAATGTCATCTCTCACTTGATAAGCCAAGCCCAGACTACGGCCAAACTGATAGAGATTTTCAGCCATGTCGTCTGACACTTCACTGAGCACGCCCACTGCTTTCGCGCTGTTCGCAATCAGCGTCGCCGTTTTGTAATAGCTTTTCTCTAAATATTCGTCTATTGTCAGCGTTGTATCAAAGTGCTTCAGTCCCTGGCGAATTTCCCCTTCGGCCAGATCCATAATTACCCTAGAGAGCAGCTTTACAACCTCCAGATTGTCTAAATTCGCCAGATACCAAGAAGACTGTGCGAATAGAAAATCACCCGCTAATACAGCAACCTTGTTGCCAAAGCGGCTATGCACTGTGTCTACGCCCCGCCTAGTTGCCGACTCATCGACGACATCATCATGGACTAGACTTGCCGTATGGATCATCTCTGTGATCTCTGCCAATCGGCGATGGCGACTCGTGATGCCTTGGTCTAGCTGAGTAGCTCTAGCTAGTAACAAAACAATTGCCGGACGGATACGCTTACCACCCGCACCAAAAAGGTGTTCAGCAGCGGCGTAAAGGATCTTGTGGCGAGCACCGACAAGGTTCTTAAGGTTATCGGTCAGCAACGCTAGGTCGGCTTCTACAGGCAGAAAAAGGGAGGTGGCTGAGGTCATGGAAAACGCGACTCAGGCGAATTAAGTTACGAAATTTTAAGCTGTCTGTTTTTATTCTAAGCTATTGTGCTGGGAAAGGGACGAGTCGTCTTCAGGGAAAGCGGAACTGTTCCTTTGACTGTGCCCGATGTAGCGGTAAGGTTGCAGTATTGGTCGGCTGTTTGTTTAGTATGAAATTCTTAGGTATTTTTGGTCAAAACGCGTTGATTATCTAAATATTGTGTTAATGTTTAGGTAACAAAGATTTTTCGCTCACAGCCTGGCACTACTCGCGGGTCATTTTTGACCGAGCTGGTAGCTTACGCAGCTACCCCTATTCGTCGAGACAGACTCACTCTAAAAATTAGCTTCAGTCTTTTTCTCAGTCGGTCGAGGTCAATGTTTCTAGCTCAGGGATTACTCTCGTCGAGCTGAAGTTCGCAGAAGCCTCTGTTTTTAGACTATGAATTGGGCCTTGAACTACCTGTAGAAGTCTTTTTCGGACAAAGACGCTTGCAGAAGGCAGTTTTGCTTTTTGGTTTGTCACGGTACCGCTCAGGCTACTCTGCTAAATTCCGTTTTGGGTTTAACAGAATTCGCGAGGCTGTTGCTCGATTATCTTCACTTTTGTCTTTACCAAAGACAACCCGCATCAAAGACTGCCTTCAAATGAGGGCTGCTCTTCGCTTTGATGTTCTTGCTGTTCTCCTCGTCGTGCTTGCCATGCTGCACTTTTCTAGCGCCAACCCGATTGCGATCGTTTTGCCTGCCTCAGTCTACTTGTTTGTAGTTTATTTGTTCATGATGTTTATGAGTGCTGGCGCATCAGATACTTAGTACCCGCTAGTTGTCTAGTATCTCTGAAGCCCAGCATCTATAGATAGGGGCGCATGCTCCTTAAAAACGTATAGTTACTTTACGCTCGTAATCTGGCAGATCACGAGCGTACTTTTTTAGCGATCGCGCATCTGAAGTGAGGCTGTATGGACCGTCTGCAACGCCGCTAGTTCCAGCGTCTCTATAGATACCTGCTCGACTCGAGGCTGACAGCCTAGCCACTGCTGCGAAACTTGAGCGAACTGTAGCGGGTCGCCGCTCACGTAAAACTCAGTAGAGGCAAAACCCGTCTGCGCTGCATCTAAATTACTCAGTCCTAAAATCTCAAGCTCCTGTGCTGCCGCCGCGCTCAAGTGCTTAGCCGGGTCAACTAGCTTGATTCGACTCGGTAGAATCTGTCTAAACACGGGCGCAAGATGTGGATAGTGAGTGCAGCCATAGACCAGCGTGTCGATACCGGCTGCAATCAGTGGCTCTAGGTAACGTCTAGCCACTGCCAGCGTATAGGGGTCGTGAATGCGATCGCCCTCGATTAGCGGCACAAACTCCTGACAGCCCACTTGCCAAACTTTGATCGTCGCATCGATTTCCTGAACAGCGTGTAAATAGGCATTGCTCTTAGCCGTTGCCTCAGTCGAAATCACACCGATACGCTTACCAGATTTGACCGCGCCTCGCGCACCCGGCAAAACAATACCTAAAATCGGAATCGGAAACTCCGAACGCACCTCTTCCAAAACCAGAGCCGAGCTTGTGTTGCAGGCCATAACAATCATCTTTACATCGAGAGAGATCATCCAGGCAATAATTTCACGAACGAACCGCAAGATCTCACTCTTAGAGCGGTTGCCATAAGGCACCCTAGCCGTATCGCCAAAATAGATAATCGACTCTGCTGGCAAATGCGCGTGCATTTCACGAAGCACCGTCAGCCCACCGACGCCACTATCGAAAACACCAATCTTGAAATTGGAGCGCAGCTTGCTGGAAAGGGCTGGGATGCTCATAAGTAAAATTACTCAATTAGTTAAGTGAATAAATGTTCTCTAGAGTTTAGTCGGATTTGGAAACTTTACCAGTCCTATTTTCAACTCTCGAAAAAGAACTCCTATCTCTACGCCAGCTTTGATCATCCATCTTGGGTAGCTATCCACTGGCTGGTTCTCAGATCTTTTGTGCTTGCCGTGATAAACCATAAGAAGATGTATGTATAAACTAGTACACCTTCTTCCATACATCACTGACGCTCAACGATCCGGTAACTTTCTTGTAGAAACCTACGAAAGTCCAGAATGCTACAGGAAAAAAATGAGAAGAAGCTCTTAAAGACCATCCAAATTATCGTTCAGCTACCTGATATAAGGAAATAGAGACGCTGAGGAAACATAGAGTCCTTATGGAATCAAGCTCAGGCGATCGCTTTCCGCAAAGAAATCAAGTCTAGTCAGAATAAAGCCTGCCCAAAAAAGGCTGCTCTAGATAAAGCCTATTGAAAGACGAAATCTGCGCAGAGTCTCTTGACTCCACGCCTATTCAAAGCCCGTTTAGAGAAACGCTACTAGAGAAACGCTACGATTCAGCTAGATCTGCGGACGCTGCTGCGGAGCTATCCGAGACAGCTACCTTAGTGCCAGCAGGTGCAGTGCTATCTAGCAAGCTGCCATCGTCATCGCTACTATCAAAGACCAGCCTTAGCAGCGGCGGCGCAATAAAGGTCGTCACAATCACCATGACAATAATGGCTGCATCTAGCGACTCAGTTAAAACGCCACTAGCCGCGCCTACGCCAGCAAATACCAGACCCACTTCCCCTCTAGGAATCATGCCAAAGCCAACCGCCAATCGATTGATTCCAGGCTGACCAAACACGGCAAATCCAGTAATCGTCTTACCCAAAATAGCGATCACCACCAAGAAAGAGGCGATAATCAGTCCCTCTCGGTTAGCTGGCTCCAGCGGATTGAGGACGCTGATATCTGTCTGCGCACCGACTGTCACAAAGAAGATCGGGACCAGCATGTCTGCAATAGGCGTAATCTGTTCTTCTAGCTCACGCCGCTTCGAGGTCTCGGCCAAAATCAATCCAGCCGCAAACGCACCTAGAATCGTCTCTAGCTGAATCGCCGCAGCGATATAGGAAAGTACAAACGCAAAAATTAGCGAGCTGATAATCAGCTGACCTCTAGTTTGCAGCTGATCTACTAGAGAGACAAACAGTGGACTGAGCAACCGTCCAATAAAAATAGAACCGACTAAGAATGCCGCAGCGCCCAAAACCAGATAGACCACATTCAAGATCTCTATTTCGCCTGTCTTGGCCAGACTTGCCACCACGGCTAGAACGATGATGCCTAGCACATCGTCTAGCACCGCAGCCCCAATAATAATCTGACCTTCTTTAGAACTCAGCTGCTGCATCTCGGCCAGTACTTTAGCAGTAATGCCGATGCTAGTAGCTGTCAGCGCTGCACCTGCAAAGACAGCTGGTATAGTGCCAATGCCAAAGAGCAGTATCAGACCAGCCGTTCCTGCTACAAACGGAACGACTACGCCCACGACTGCTACAACAGCTGCCTGTGGCCCGACTCTAATCAGTTCCTTTAGATCCGACTCCAGTCCAATCTCAAACAGTAGGATAATTACCCCTAGCTCAGCTAAGACAGACAGCGCCTCACTCTCACCGTTGAAAACTAGTCGTAAACTCTCTGGGTCTAGATTCGCCGTCATCTGAATGACATTCATCAGGGCAGAGGCAGGCATTTCTGGGCCTTCGGGAAAAACGATCAAGTGAAGGGCAGATACACCGACAACAACTCCTCCAATCAATTCGCCTAGCACTGAGGGTAAATTGAGCCGAGCGCAAAGCTCTCCACCCACCTTGGCGGCAATAAATACTGTAATGAGACTCAGCAGTACGCCTGCTATCACGAATGAGCCAACTTCTGCCTCATCGACTTCTGCTAAAAGGGGAATTGTATCTGTCCATGGCCCATGCCATAGCAAACTGTGGAGTGAGATAGGCCATCCAATAGGATCAATCATGCTGTAGTACGGCAACTCGTCGTAGTCTAATTTACAGGAGTGACTTGCCTAAATTTTGTTCATTTAGTCATAAGCTGCCATACCGAACCGTCCTATAGTTATCGATCACCTATAGAGATAACCAAATAGAGACAGCCGAATAAATTAGCTAAAGGCTCTAGCCGAGATCAGCTAGTTAAAAACATCAGCCAAAAACTCTGTGCTGCAAAGACGGCATTTGACGGCGAACTTGCGCTAGGCGGGAGGGGTTGATTTCTGCGATCGCCATACCCACATTGTCACCCGCATCTGCCAGGGTAATCCCCCACGGATCAATGATCATCGCATGGCCGTGAGACTGCCGACGAGCATTGTGAAAACCCGTTTGAGCAGGTGCGATTACATAGCAAGTGTTTTCAATCGCGCGGGCCTGTAAGAGCACCTGCCAGTGGTCTTTGCCAGTAAAGGCTGTAAAAGCAGCAGGCACGATCAGCACCTCTGCCCCTGCCTTCGATAGCTGACGGTATAGTTCAGGAAAGCGAACGTCGTAGCAGACGGAAATACCCAACTGCCCCAGCCGCTCAGATTTATGGACTTCTGGCATCGCTTTCCCAGAGGTCACACGAGCAGATTCTTGATAGGTATTGCCGTCAGGCAAGTTGACATCAAATAGGTGAACCTTTTCGTAGCGCAGGAGTTCTTCTCCATTGGCATTGACAAGAATTGCTGTGTTATAGGTCCGGCTGTCTGGAGAAGGAACGGGATAGCCACCACCTAATAAAGTGATGCGATAGCGCTGAGCCATTGTTTTGATAAACTTTTCGCTAGCCACTCGGATCTCTTCTGCCTGCTTGAACTTGGCGTCTTCGTCCCCTAGAAAAGAAAAGTTCTCGGGTAGGGTGACTAGTTCAGCGCCACGGCGAGTAGCCAGGTCAATGAGTTCTTCTGCCTGCGCCAGGTTTTTGTCGAGATCGGGCACGCTGGTCATCTGTAGCGCAGCCGCCAAGTAGGGCTTCATAGGTCTCTATAGCCAATAGAACAGGCTTATAATTGTAAGGCTAGGTTGCATCGTGCGGGCGTTTTGTCGAACGTTTTAGCGCGCTGCCGACAGCTGCGGATGATAGAAGTCGTGAAAAGCCGACTATTTTGCTTGACAGAGGATGACTTTTACAGCGAGTATAGTTATTCGTGAAAATGCTCGAACCAGGTTAAAAGGTTTTGATCTCTATTGGATCAAAGACCTACCTCTACGGCGCTTTAGATTGGGAGTAAAGGATTATGGCGTACGCAATTATTGCAGCAGGCGGTACTCAGCTTAGGGTTGAGCCCGGTCGCTTCTATGACATTAACCGTCTGTCGATGGAAGCGGACGAAAAGATTACGATTGACAATGTCCTGATGGTAGAAGACGACGGCGAAGTCAGTATTGGTCAGCCGCTAGTAGACGGTGCTTCGGTCAGTGGCACGATAGTTAGCCATCTGCGCGGAAAGAAGGTCATCGTCTATAAGATGCAGCCAAAGAAAAAGACCCGTAAGAAGCAGGGCCACCGTCAAGACCTCACCCGAGTGATGATCGATTCGATCACTATCGGGGGTAAGACTATTTCATCGGACAGCAGTTCAGAAGATAGCAGCTCAGAAGACAGCAGTTCAGAAGAAGAATAGAAGTTCGGAGGACAGTAGCGATTAAGCTTTTCGTGACTTAACGACTAGATAGAATCGGCTGTAGACTAGAGGTAGCTGTGAATCGAGAATAGTTAAGATAAAAGATAGCTATAACTAATCCTCTCTCAGAGCTCAGTTCAGCAAGTTCAGTTTGGTAATCCGTTTAGGAATCAGTTCAGAAACAATAGGAGTTCTAAGAACCATGGCACATAAGAAAGGTACAGGTAGTACTAGGAACGGTCGCGACTCTAATGCTCAGCGATTAGGCGTGAAAAAGTACGGCGGCGAAGCTGTGATTGCAGGCAACATAATCGTTCGTCAACGAGGAACTAAGTATCACGTCGGCGAAAACGTTGGCATTGGCGGTGACGATACTCTGTTTTCACTGATTGATGGCGTGGTGAAGTTCGAGCGTAAGGGCAAGAGCCGTAAGAAAGTTAGCGTTTACCCAGTTGCTGTGTAAGTAGTCCGCTCACTATAGAACTCGTTTTAGAACTTACCTGGAAGCCCGCTGCCTTATTTTGAAGGTAGCGGGCTTTTGAAGTTTTATATCGGCCTGTAGTCTGTTATCAGTCGGCATATAAAAGTATTGAGGATGGCAACAGTGCGAACAATTGAACTTTCTAGCGGGCGGCAGATTCCTGTGTTTGGGATGGGAACCTGGCGGATGGGTGAGGATAGTAGAAAGAATCAAGCTGAGATTGCGGCACTGCGGCGGGGGATGGAGCTGGGCATCTCTCTGATTGACACGGCTGAAATGTATGGAGAAGGTGGAGCAGAAAAGGTGATCGGCGAGGCGCTAGCAGATGCATCCCGCCGCTCAGAAGTCTTTCTAGTCAGCAAGGTGTATCCGCATAATGCATCGAGGAAAGGCGTGATTGCAGCTTGCGATCGCACCCTAAAACGTCTAAACACAGACTATCTTGATCTATACCTACTCCACTGGCGCAGCTCTGTTCCTTTATCAGAAACGCTAGAAGCCTTTGAAGCATTGAAACAAGCCGGAAAAATCCGTGACTATGGCGTCAGCAACTTTGATGTTGACGATATGAAAGAGGCCGTTGGATTAGAGGGCGGCAACCTAATCGCAACCAATCAGATTCTCTATAATTTAAGTAGACGAGGGGTCGAGCTGACTCTGCTGCCGTGGTGTAAGCAGCAAAAGATGCCAGTGATGGCTTACTCACCGATCGAGCAAGGGAGGCTGTTGGGCAACCAGGCGCTGAGGCAGATTGCTCAAGCGCGTGGGTTTACGGAAGCCCAGATTGCGATCGCATGGCTACTGCATCAAGACAACATCATCGTCATCCCCAAAGCCAGCAAAATTGAACATATCGAACAAAACTACGCAGCCCTAGATATTTCGCTGAACGCCGAAGAGCTGAAGAAATTAGACATAGCCTTTCCAAAACCCAACCGTCCTATTCCGTTGGAAATGCTATAAGACGGATAATGAAACTAAAAAGCATCTGTTATGAGTGAGGACGGTCTACCCGATCATTTAAAGGACATACCCAAGGAAATGGAAGAAACCATACGCACAGCGGTCGAGCAAGCGACGCGGCACATGGAAGAAGTCGTTTTCCCCGCACAGAGATTCGTATATCCTGAAGGGCCAGAAATATCCAAAGTAGAAGACAGCCGCGATTTCTCATACCGCACGGTTGAGTTTGATACGCCTACCCTAGTAGACAACGTTGTTCAAACCACTTGCAAATCAGCAAAATACTTTGTCGAAACTCTCAATCAAAACACTTCACTGGAAATGATTTACGTTCCAGGTGGCTCGTTCATCATGGGTGAACCCGACTTAGAACACTATGCAGGAAAGCCTCAGCACTCTGTTACATTGTCAGCTTTCCATTTAGGCAGGTTTGCCGTCACGCAAAAACAGTGGCAGGCGATTATGCATCACAACCTCTCTGCTAACAGGGGCGAAGATCTACCGGTAGAGAATGTTTCTTGGAATGATGCCACCGAATTTTGCAGCAGGCTTTCGCGTTTAACTGGCAGAAACTATCGTCTGCCCAGTGAAGCCGAGTGGGAATATGCCTGCCGAGCAGGAACAACGACTGCCTACAGCTTTGGAGATGAAATAACTACACAAATGGCCAACTACTGGGACATGAGCGACGATATCTATTCATCCACAGATGAAACAGAGCCAATTTACGTAGTCTTAGAAACTGTACCGGTGGGAAGCTTTTATCCTAATGCCTTCGGACTGTACAACATGCATGGAAACGTATACGAACTCTGCCAAGACAGATATTTTCAGCAAGTGACAGACATCGTTAGTAGTGGCATAGAGCCGTATGATAGAGAACAAGTAATCGCTGTTGTGATCAGAGGCGGATCTTGCGACTATTACGCCTATAACTGCCGATCGGCGTACCGATCTGACACACTTCCTTCCTATCGATATGGCGGTACTGGCTTTCGGCTAGCTTGTTCTATTTAGGTCAATTCCCATCGCGCTTGCAATCTTATGAAAATCATCTGAAGAGATCTCGCGCTTCGATAGTCGAAAGGCAAGTCCCCAGTTTTTCTGATTTTTGACAAAGGAGAGTTCAGGTAGCAAAGGTCGCACTTCGGCGGGTTTGGCATGGACCAAGTAGCGGACATCTCGTCGATAGTGAGTACCTTTGCCTTTTTCAATGGAATCGACTTCAACAGAATCAACCTCTCCTGCCACCTGTCCGATGGCCGTAAAAGCCTGAACTGATCTGCCGCCATCTATTTTTTCTTTGGGTGAATAGTAAACTATCCAGTCATCAGGAGAAACACTTTTCACTGCCGACATCCTGCCGTGACCAAACTGACAAATTCCGGCTTCGACAGCGCTCTCAACATGTTCTAAGGCAGCTACGCCAAGCCAGTATTTAGACGCTATCTTAGTCATGTAATTCTGCCTCTAAGCGGTGAAACTGCGTACGTATTATTTATAACTGAGACTGATATCGCGATCGCCCCGATTTGCCAACCAACCCCTAACTATTTATGATTTGAAGGCTAAATACCTCAGAAGCTGTATTCATCAGCTAGCGCAGTGGTTTTGAACGGTCAGTTTTGGTACCTCCATCAGCACTTCACTCAGTTGTTGGCATTCATGCCAAAAGTAGATGCTTTTAGCCAGCTTTGGGATTTGATTAAAGGTGCGATCGCCCTTCGCCCTACCACCTTTCAAACGCTGCAAAACCAACCTAATAGCCTGCCCGCCGCGCTCACCATCGTCTTCATCGCAGGCATTGCTCAATCCCTCAGCCAGATTGTCGTTCTCTTCGTCAATCAGGTCCGTCCGCTGCGCTTTGTGCTCAGCCTGATTATCTCCGCCATTCTGTTCGTCATTGGCTTCGGCTTTTGGGCGCTCAGCACCTGGATGATCATTAACACCGTCTTTAATGTCTATCTCCCGCTGATTGCCGTCATCCGTACCATCGGATTTAGCTACGCACCCTTGATGTTGGGCATTTTTGTCGTCATGCCTTACTTTGGCAGCGCTGCTTTTATCTTGCTCTCTACCTGGACACTGCTTGCTGTCGTCGTCGGCATAGACGCTATCAGCACCTTAGAGCTGTGGGAAGCATTTGGCAGCGTTGCCCTCGGCTGGATTATCATTCAGCTCATTCAAAAAACCGTCGGTCAGCCGATTGCGTCACTGGGTCAGTGGATTACCAACTGGGCCGCAGGCGAAGACCTGATTAGAAACCGCAACCGTCTGTCCGAAGAACTCTATGCCGGACTCAGAGCCCAGATAGCTCAGTCTGATCCTTCTAGCCAAACGCAAACCCTCCAATCTGGCAACGTTCCTTTTCAGCCAAGGAAATGAACTCCGCTACAAATCCTGCCAGAAATAAGACTATAGTCAAGTCCACTGCCGTTAGATTCGCCCATGCGTCGTCACCTGATAAAACTCTGTGCCGCTATTCTTCTAGCGATCGGTACCATCATTTTGCTTTCCCCCGTCAACGACCAGTGGCCGCAGTGGTACCTAGCTTTTAATAGCAAGCTGATCCGTTTTGTATTCGATCTCATCCGCGTTGGGCTAATTGCCTTGGTCTTAGCTGGTCTGCTTTCTCCGTTTGAATCCTTAGGCTGGTGGGCCGGTTGGTATGGCGACGGCATTGAAACCCATATCCTCCCAATTCCCTCAGCGCTTTCTGCCCCACTTTCCACTTCCTCCGCTCCTCACGTTCATGAGGAATGTCCCACTCCCCGGCGCTACATTATCTATCTAGACGGGATCTCTCAAAGCTGCGCTGACTATCCTAAGCGCGTTCAAAACTTCTTAGACACACTAGAGGCTGCCCTCCCGCCAACGATGGTCTTCATCCAGGACATCATGGCGTACTCCGCGCTCAATAGGCCTCTGACGATCCAAAGGCCGTTTGCCTCGTTCTGGCGCTGGATTAACCGGATTGAAGCTCGCAACCCAAACAGTCCGCTGGATATCTTTATTAACCTACGCAATACCTTCCAGGTGGCTGTTTCTACTGACAATCGCTACGGTCCTGTCTTTAATCGAGGCACGGCTCAGGTCATTCTCAACAGCCTGAGACAACAGGGCTACCAGCCAGGAGTCCCGATTACCTTGTTAGGCTACAGTGGTGGCGCACAGGTCGCGCTCGGTGCAGTGACCTATCTGAAATATGCGTTGGATGTACCGATTGATGTGATTTCGATAGCAGGCGTTGTCAGTGGAGATAATGGCGTCGCGGAGATAGAGCGGCTTTATCACGTTCGAGGAGAGAAAGACCTACTGGCAAAGATAGGCGCGATTATGTTTCCGAAGCGCTGGCCGATTATTGCCTGGTCTAGCTGGAATCTAGCTAGAGCAGAGGGTAAAGTTCAGTTTATCTCGCTAGGTCCAGTCAGCCACAATGGGGTCAGCGGACCCATCGACCCAATATCGAAGCTGCCCAATGGTCGTAGTCATCTGTCTCAGACGATAGAGATCATCATGGATATTCTAACAGGAATACGTTGAGATTGTTGATTTGAGGCTCAGTAAGAATACAAGTGTCTCAGTGCAAAAAAAGCAACATACTAGTCTCGACGTACTAAGGCAGAGCGCGTTGCTATGGTTTTAGTCGTTTTGTTTTGATAGGAGAGGCTGTTCAATATGTTTTCTTTTTCTATGGACCAGTTGGCAAGATCTGTTGTTTTTTCTGGCCTGGTACTGGCCTGTTTGTCTTTGTTGCTAGCTGCGGCTAACGCTTCAGAGCCGCTTTTCTACTAGCCCAGGGTTGGATAAGAAATCGTCTTTTGAAGTGATTAGTTTTTGCAGTAACCGTCTTTTGAAGTCACGATTGTTTGAGAGCAACAGATGTCTTAGTCAGATATCGCAATAACGAATTAGACGATATTTCCCTTGCTCTGTTGAGTAAGGGATTTTTTTATCATTTTCGTTCTATCAACCGTTCTATAGTTTCACGCATAACGGCTCTTAGTTTGTTCTTGGCTTGGCCGAATTTAGGACTCTGCCACTGGGGGATAGCCTCTATCTCCAACTGATCGTCTGGTAGATAGACTGGATAGCGAATTTCAATTTGTAGCGCCTCTACATTATGCTGCTGGCCGTAGTGGCGGACAATGTTGCCTCCTGTGAATACTTTGTTCACGGCGACTTGATAGCCTTGATTTAGGAAACTACTGTTGACGATATCTAGCGTTTTCTCTGTACACGTTTTTCCTTTTGCATTGCCTAGGCAGACTTCATCTGTGATCAGTCCCATGAAGCTGTGAAGATCTAGTAGATAGACTTTGCCGTGCCGCGCGATCGCCCGCTCCAAAATCTCGCTAAGCCGTTCATAGTAGGGGTTATAGTACTGTTCGATACGCGATCGCACCTCCTCAGCACTAGGTTTCTTTAAATAAATATCCTGCTTGAACGCCGTTTGCTCTGGCACCACCGCCGACCAGAAAGAGCCAAACAGCGGCGGCTTCAGCGCCCGGTTGAGATCGACAACATAGCGGCTGTAGTTTGCCTGCATCACTGTAATGCCAAGACTGGGAAGAAAATCATACAGCGGCTGTAAGTGCCAGTCTGAATTTGGCAGGGTTTTGAGCTGGTGCGGCGTGAAGGTGTGGGCGATCGCATCCGGCACTTGCAGTCCGCTATGAGGCAAGTTCGCAACGATGGGGATATCTTCTCTTTCGGGCGAAAGCACAGTAAACAAATCAGCAGGCATAGAAATTCCTAAGAAAGGCACCGTTTGTGGATAAGCGGTATCTCAAGGCTACTCTAACTGCTAACTGCCCGCTTCAATCTGTCTGACCGCTGTCATCGCCGAATAGCTCACACCAGCAGTTCCCTCGCCTGGGTGTGTGCTATCGCCAACTAGCCAAAGGTTCTGGATCGGCGTACGGGTGGCAAAGCCAAACGGTCCAAAGGTTGGCACGCGCTGCCCGATTCCACCGACGATGCCTTGCGATCGCCCTGTATACGTCTCAAAGCTTCTAGGGGTTGCTGCCTCTACATGCACTATGTTCTCTGGCTGTAGATTGAAATAATCTTTCAACCTGGAGATTGCTGTCTGTTTGTAGCTTTCTTTCATTTCTTTGTATTCATTTTTACCGCAGTCATACCATTGCTGCACATCGGTAAAAGAAGAAGCAACAATGGTTGCTTTCCCCTCCGGTGCTCGGCCATCACCTGCTCTACTGACTGAAACAAAGAGAGAATTATTTTCAGCGATTGGACCATCGTAGTCATATAAAAACTGTAGGTGGGGCGGACAGTTATCAGGAATAGCAGCTTGTTCTACGCCCAGGTAAATGACGAACGCACCGGAAGAAGGCGGTAGCTGTTCAACTCTCTTTTCGTAGCCGTTCATTTTGTTACTTGTCAACTTTACGAGATTCTGGACGGTGACGTTAGCAACTACGTGATCTGCGACTTCTAACCAGGAGTCTCCCTTTTTATTCGTTATTTTTACTTGAGTCGGTTTGCCGTCTTCTATCTGTATTGACTCAGCAGTGTGTCTCATATGCAGTTCGCCGCCGTCTCTTTCTAAAGCTGCAAGCAGGCGATCGCTCAACACCTGCATACTTCCCTCTAGATGAAACAATCCATGCGGTGCTTGCGAAACCCCCAACGCTGTTGCCGCGTATAGCGCTGCTGTTTTGTCCGCTGTCGTTTGTGAATACAGCTTCAGCTGCATGTCCAAGAAAGTGCGCAGTCGCCGATTTTCATACAAACCGTAGCCTCTCAAAATATCGCCCACTGTTGAAAAGGTGAACGGTACTGTCAGCAAAGTATCGGGACGTAGCGCTTTTGCTAGCTGCCATATATCCCATGGACTTCGCGGTGGCAGCACTGGCTCTCGCTGCTGAAATCGCCAGCTAAAGTCAAACATCGCTTTCATAAAAGCCCAAAAAGGGGCACTGCCTGGAAACTGCCTTTCTCTTTCAATCTTCCACTTTTCTGGGTCGCGCCATACGCTAATCGGTTCAGCTTCTTCTGGCAAAAATACCGCGCAAGCCGGATCGCATTCACTAGCTGGCGGCAAATCAATCCCTAAAGTTTCAAAAATTTGATGATGAATGCCCCCAGGCTCTAGCCCGGCCACCTGGGTCGCCCCCACGTCAAAGGTAAAGCCGCGCCGCTTGAATGTAGAGGCGCATCCTCCTGGAACAATCGCCTGGTCAAAGACCTTTACTCGATACCCTCGATGAGCCAGCAACGCCGCCGTTGTTAGCCCTCCGATTCCGGCTCCAATTACCACCACTTTTTCTGACGAGCCGCTAACCATACAATCGTTATATTTCTTAAAATCTCTCTTTATTTTAGCGCTCCTACAAAGCTCTTTTGCTGACAATCGGCTAGCACCGAAGTCTTCCGACATTAGCTCTATCTTGAGACATAGAAATTTCTCTCATCCGGTACATAGAGCTTACTTTCAGGGGTTCGTAAGCTAAGAAAGCCGAACTATAGGTAAAGAAATGGCAGACCCTAACAACATTCCTCAAGAAGCTCAGCAGCTCAAAGAAGATCTCAACAGCGAAAATGAGGAAACCAGTGATAAGGCCAAGTCAGAAGTTGCCAGTACAGACTTCGAAAAAGAGTATGACATCGCGGAGCATAACAAGACAGGTCCAGGCACTCAAACTAGCAACCCAAGTGCAGTAGGCCGAAAAGGCACAGATGCGGGCGATCATGCCACCAATAAAGGCCAGGTGGATGATATCGACAGCCCTGGTGATAGCGATCCAGACGACTATATGGATATGGCTAAAGATGTCACCAAGAATGTTGACGCCGAATAAACGCGCTGGAGGATAACCCCCTAGGCTGGACTCAGTGATACCTAAGTCCAGCCTGCACAAACCAGATATGACTACTGGTCACCCTTTTCTAAATTGAAGATAAAGGGCACTCCGCCGCTATCTGCACCGCTATTGACTAAGACCCGAGGCATCTGGGCACCGCCTGATCTCCACGCCTCAATTGCTTCTTTTTGCAGGACCAGAGTGCCGCCCTGTGCTTTTAGCGTTTCAGCAATTAGCCTTTGAGCCTCGGCGCGACCTTTGGCCCGGTTGATCTCGGCTAACGCCTCTTGCTCAGCTTCTTGGGCTACGTAGACGGCTCGCTGCGCCCGCTGCTCAGCAATTTGTTTTTCTTCTACCGCTCGCGAAAATTCAGGAGAAAAGGTCAAGTCGACTACGCTCGTATCCAGCACGTCAATGCCGTATTTCTCCAATCGCTTGGCCAGTGCATTATCGAAGTCTTCTTTAAGCAGTACTCGCTGGGTAATGGCCTGCTCGACTGTACGTCGGGCGGCTGCCACCTTAAACGACTCTTGAGTCTGCGGTGCAATAATTTTGTTCACGATGTTTGACAGTGAACCCTGCTCGCGACGAATGTCTACAACCTTCGTTGGCTGTAGGCGAAAGTTGATTGCAAATCTCGCCTTTAAATCTTGCAGGTCTTTGGTTGAACTCTCGGCTGGAACCTCAAACTTTTGCACCGTAATATCGTAGATGTCTACATAAGATACAAACGGTGGCTTGAGATGGATGCCTTCTAGCAAGACGCCATTTTGCGCTTTACCTAGCACGCTCAGTACGCCTGCTTGCCCCGGATTGATGATCACAAAGCTGCTGGCCAGAATTAGGGCCACTACTGTTGCGATCGCAGCGATCACGACCGGCTGATTATTTGCTTTATTCGCGCTCAATTTGTAAAACTCCTCTTATATATAAGTGTGATTGATAGCTGCGATTTGCAGACCCAATCAATCGACTGACTGATAATCGGTCGGCTAGACAGCTTCAGCAGCGGGTGTCCCTAATAGCTCTCCATTACCAGAGACCACTTCGCCAATGTCATAGGCGGCTACGCCTTCGCTGGCAAACTGCGCACAGGCCGCCGCCGCTTGATTAGACGGCACGATTACCACAAAGCCAACTCCCATGTTAAAGGTATTGAACATATCGCGCAGACTGACTTCGCCTGCTGCCTGTAGCCATTTGAATATAGGTAGTACTGGCCAGCTGTCTGGATCGACCTGAATCGACTGGCCTTTGCTGAGGCAGCGGGGCAGATTTTCTGGCAGTCCGCCGCCAGTGATATGCGCCATCGCGTGAATCGTCAGCTCAGACTTTAGTGCATTCAAAATTGGTTTTACATACAGCTGCGTTGGCGTCAGTAGTACTTCTCCTAGGGATTGTCCGTTAAGACTGCTAGGTTTCTCTGCCCAGTCGTAGCCCACTGGTCGTCCGGCTTCTCTGGCATCGCGTGCCCCTTCTGCCATGATTTTGCGCACCAGGCTAAAGCCGTTGCTGTGGACACCGCTACTAGCTAAGCCGATGATGCGATCGCCCACTTCCACCGCAGACCCATCCAGCATCTGCTCTTTTTCTACAATCCCAACGCAAAATCCTGCCATATCGTATTCTCCCGGTGCATAGAATCCCGGCATCTCTGCCGTTTCTCCACCGAGCAAGGCACAGCCAGACATTTTGCAGCCACTAGCCACACCCTCAACCACCTGCGCTAGCTGCTCAGGTGCAAGTTTTCCAGTTGCCAAATAATCTAGAAAAAATAGGGGTTCCGCACCGATCGTCAGCACGTCATTAACGCACATCGCCACCAAATCAATTCCTACCGTCTCGTGACGATCGAGAGCCTGCGCCAGCTTAAGCTTTGTGCCTACGCCGTCTGTGCCCGATACCAGCACCGGTTTCTGGTAACCGGTCGGCAGCTCGAAGCACCCACCAAACCCACCGAGCACACCGAGTACTTCGGGTCGGCGAGTCCCTTCCACTATCCCTTTAATCCGCTCAACGAACGCTCGACCAGCCTCGACATCTACCCCTGCCTGCTTGTAATCCATTAGCTACCTTCTCCAAAACGCTTAGCACAGCGTTACAAACGCAAACATTTGCTGAGGCTATCCACTTGGAGCGCTCAACAGTCAATCTCAGACTCGCACAACTCTCACCTAGGAGACAAACCTGTTATCCGAGAAGTAAATCGGCGTGCTTGAGCCCAGAATTTGATGAGTGATCGCTCATCAAATGTGTAGTTTTATATGCAATTAAGTGCATAGTCCCTGAAAAACTATTCCACTATGCACATTGAAAATCGGCTTTTATTGATTAGTTATCTAGATTAAGTAGCACTCAATACATAAGCATCATGAAATATCAGCCCACAGGTCGAGGTAGCTGAAAGCCCTTTACGTTTCATCATTTCAGGCTTTTGTGAAGGGTTCATGAACTTTTTTTGATAGGTGGCCTTCGGAAATACCCCGAGTTTTACCCAGATCGGTTCGTGTAAATTAGCGACTGTTGATTTAATTCACGCCGAGGTTAAGCACTGCTCTAACGCAGCAGCCTAGTAAACCGACATAAACAATCGGTTAGACATAGCGCTTGTCTAACGCTAGTACTGATGCAACGTAGTCAATTATGTTTTTGCTCTCTCAAGGTCTAATCAAGAAAAAGTCAAAGCAGCAACTTGCTACTAGTTTGGCAGCAGCCGTTCTGCTGTCGGGTCTTGGCGCTACCGTTAGCGCTACTGCTGTTAGCGCTCAGCCTGTTAACCGTGCAAATGAGTCCCGTGCAAATGAGTCTAGCTCAGCTAGCAGCAAGCCCGTACAGCTGCTGAATGCGGCAGCTGCTAGCACTTCGGAAACGGTTTCTAATTTTGTGTCAGATCCGTCTTTAGGTAATGACATCCTGGTCTACCCACATGACGTGGACGGTCGTCAGGCCGCTACGCTGTACGTCAAGGATATTCCAGTCCTCACTTTTTTAGGGACAGACGTAGACAGCTTGGCTAATGGCACAGAAGGCGGTGCGATCGCAGCAAGTGAAACCGCCTCTATCACTGCCTCATCCGATCAGGTTATGGAAAACAATCCCGTATTGCGGGCAACTGAGCTAGGCGCTCAGCTAAATCCAGAAGCGATCACAGCTACCGACATCTCAGTACGCTGGCAAGAAGATCCTGAAGGCTTTGTAGTGACAGTAGCAGATCAAGATTTGATTGAGCTGGATAGTCGCACCATCTTGGCAGACACTACGGACAACGCCGCTGAAGATGCTTTGCAAGTAACCAATCGTCTGCGTCGCTTGCTGGGAGGCGCTGATCCAGTTTCAGAAATTGAAAACATGCCTAAGCCTGAACCAGTTGTCGAGGTGGCACCTGTTCAGCAAGTTGCGATTGTCTCTAGCACAGTTGGCGGAGCGTCTTGGTACGGCCCTGGATTTAATGGCAGACGGACGGCTAACGGCGAAACCTTCAACCAGTACGCACTGACTGCCGCTCACCGTACGCTTCCTTTTGGCACCAAAGTATTGGTGACTAATCTCTACTCAGGTCGCCAGGTTGTCGTTAGGATCAACGACCGAGGTCCCTATGCAGGCAATAGAGTGATCGATCTATCTGCAGGTGCAGCCGCCGAGATTGGCCTAATCAATTCTGGTGTGGGTACTGTCCAGCTAGATGTGCTCGGTTATTAACTAATCGGTTCTCAACGCCGAGAATATAGCCAAAAAAGAGGCTTCTTTGCTACGGAAGGAGCCTCTTTTTTCATTGTTTGAAAGACACTGGTGAATGTCTGATCAAGATAAATAAGGTTACTTTTCGACGCGGTATATTCGGCGCTGTGAGTGCTGGCTCCTATGAGTGCTGGCTCCTATCAGATCTGCGTTAGATTAATGTGGGCCAATTCGACTGGGGGATGGTTATGCAGATACTCAATACGCTTTGCGATCTCCGTCTCTATCTTGAGCAGTATCGTCAGCACAGCATCGGTTTGGTGCCAACGATGGGGGCGCTGCACGCAGGACATCAAAGTTTGATTGAGCGATCGCGCCAAACAGACCAAATCGTCATCGTCAGTATCTTTGTCAATCCGCTACAGTTCGGCCAAAACGAAGATCTCGACCGCTATCCCCGCTCTCACCAGGCCGATCAAAGCTTATGCCAGGCGGCTGGCGTAGACGCCATTTTTATGCCCACTGCTGCCGAACTGTACGGCACAGCGGAGCGGGGCCTGTCGCAAGTGACCCAAGTCGTGCCGCCTACGGATTTGGCAGGCTGCTTGGAGGGGCGATCGCGCCCCACCCATTTCCAAGGCGTCGCCACGGTCGTCACCAAGCTGCTCAATCTGATTCGGCCCACCCGGACCTACTTCGGACAAAAAGACGCTCAGCAAGTCGCCATCATTAAACGCCTTCGACGGGATTTGAATCTACCTGGCGAAATAGTGGTCTGTCCGATCGTCAGAGAATCCGATGGACTTGCCCTCAGCTCCCGCAATCGCTATTTGACCAGTGCGGGGCGTCAGCAGGCGACGGTGCTCAATCGCAGCTTGCAGGCGGCTCAAACTGCCTTTAGACATGGAGAACGTAGCACCGCCAAACTCGCTCAAGCAGCAAAAACTGTCCTGGCAACAGAACCTGCGATCACTCTAGATTATCTAGCCCTAGTCCATCCTGATACACTAAAGCCTTTGCAAGTAATCGATACCGTAGGAATGATGGCAATTGCAGCAGCAGTAGGCACCCCTGAAGAAAACGCTACTAGACTAATCGACAATATTATCTTGAGCGATCGCACCCCTGTCATCGCCATCGACGGACCCGCAGGTGCAGGCAAATCCACCGTCGCTCGGCAAATCGCTCACGATCTAGGTCTGCTCTATTTAGACACAGGTGCTATGTACCGCGCCCTCACCTGGTACGCCCTAGAGCAAAATGTTGATCCCACAGACGAAGACGCAGTTGCGCAGCTACTCCCCCACTGTGAAATTCAGCTAATTGCCAATATTCAAGACGATCAACCCCAGCCCCCAAAAGTCCAGGTGAATGGTCAAGATGTGACCCGGGCCATCCGCACTACCACCGTCACAGGACATGTTTCTACCATCGCCGCCCAGCCTGCCGTTCGGACTCATTTAGTCAGCTTGCAGCAGCAATATGATAGAAAAGGCGGCGTCGTTGCCGATGGTCGCGATATTGGGACGAAAGTCTTTCCCGATGCTGAGCTCAAAATCTACCTTACTGCCTCTGTCGAAGAGCGAGCCCAGAGGCGATATCAGGACTTAGAAACTGCCTACGCCAGCCATCAGCCGCTGCCAGAACTAGCTAATCTAACGCAGGCGATTGCTGAGCGCGATCGCAAAGATAGCACGCGTACTGTTTCTCCACTGCGAAAAGCTGACGACGCCATCGAAATTTTTACTGACGATCTCACCGCAGAACAAGTCATCGCTAAGATTTCTAACCTATACCAGAGCCTATAGCTCTTTGTAGTCCCTCGATCCCCTTCAATCCCTTTTATCCTCTTCAATTCTTCTTATGCTCTTGAATGCCCTCTCCCAACGATATGAGTGACAAAGAATCGCAGCGGCGATCTCTACTGAAAGCAAGGCAGGCCATGCCCAAGCGAATTAGAGATGAGAAGTCCGCTAGAATCTGTCAGCACATTCAAAATTGGGCCGTGTTTGGACAGTCGAGGCTGACATTGGCCTACTGCACATCTAATGGTGAACCAGATCTAGGTCTGCTCTTGCAGCAGCAGCGAAGCTGGGGACTGCCTCGCTGCGAGGGCAAAAATCTCAAGTGGCATCGCTGGTATCCGACTAGCCCTTGGGCGTTGCGCTGTGGCACCTATGGCATCACAGAACCCGACCCAGACTCGCCCCTGGTCGAACCCTACAAAGTCGATTTGATTCTCATTCCCTGTATCGGCTGTGACGTTAACGGCTACCGACTAGGCTATGGCGGTGGTTTCTACGACCGTATGCTCAGCGATCCCATCTGGGCGGATAAACCCACGATTGGTATCGTCTTTGAATATGCTCGCGTTCCTCAGCTACCGAGAGATGTTTGGGATATCCCTGTAGATGGAATTTGCACAGAAAGCGGACTGTTCTTTAAGCGATGAATGAGGCAGGATGAACGATGAATTTAAAGACGTAAGACCGACTATGTGATTACAGCCTTTCTTAAGAAAGTGCTTAGATCAGTCGGATAGCTCTGCCATCTATCCTTCATCGTCCATCGTTCATCCTTCTTTCCCCCCTTCCCACAGCTTAATTCCGCCAAGCAAGCCAAGCATATTCGAGACCACCGTCACGTTTTCGGGTAGTTCAACTTCAATTTCTTTCACCTCACCCCCGCCTAGATAGAGCCGGTCGTAATTCAATACACGCGATAGCGACTCAATTGCTTTTAGCAGCCTCGCGTTCCATGTTTTGGAACCGATCCTCTTTAGCGCGGCTCTTCCTAGCTGTTCTTCATAGGTCTCACTTTTGCGAAAGCGGTGATGAGCTAACTCTATGTTGGGCACCAAATGCCCTTCGGTAAAAAGTGCGGTTCCAAACCCTGTTCCCAACGTGATCACCATCTCTACGCCTTCTCCAGAGATGGCCCCCAATCCCTGCAGGTCAGCGTCGTTTGCAACTCGTACGGGCCTGCTAACGCTACTCGAAAGCTGCGCGGCCAAATCGTACTCTTGCCAGTCTGGATGAAGGTTGACCGCTGTGTAGATCACACCTTTACGAACGATTCCCGGAAACCCGACTGAGACCCGATCGAAATCGTCTTGCTTTTGAGCCAGTTCTTTTAGCAAGCTCATTACGGCTTCAGGTGTGGCAGGCTTAGGCGTTTTGACGCGATCGCGCTCTCCCAGCGGATTTCCCTGTTCATCCAGCAGCAATGCCTTAATCCCACTACCGCCGATGTCTATCGCCAACGTTTTCATATTGTTCTCTTTAATACTTTCAAGCATCTGCTAATAACTTCAGCTATTTAACCCCATAAACTAGACCGTTCATTAACTAGATCAGCCAGTCAGCTTTGCGGACTGAGTCCCTCAAACCAATAGATCTCCTGAAGCACTCTAACCCAGCCCGCCACAACAGAATTCAAAATCGCCTCGCCCTTCTCAGCCGTCGCTACCGTCGCATCGCCGACTACCCCGCTTCGACTCAGATCCTTCATCGTCCAGGCCATCGGCAGCTGCCCTTCCAAACTCAGCAAGCTCTCAGCTGGAAACGCCTTTGGAAATTCCTTTACCGCTGCCGTCATCTCTACCTGCTCTGGCAGTAGCGACAGTAGAACGCTAGTCTCGACATCCCCAGCGTGAATACCTTCGTCGTATTCTTTGCGTCCTACCAGTTCGGCCACCTGGTGAGGTGCGCCCCAGACAAACAGCGGAAACACCATCAAATCAACGTGCTGCACGCGCAAATCACGCGCCACAATTTCCAAGACCTGCGGCTGACCGCCGTGACCGTTGACTAGCAGCAGCTTCCGAAAACCGGCGCTATAGAGACTCTCAGCCATTTCTACGAGGACCGCACTCAGCGTTTGAGCAGAAAGCGCAATCGTTCCTGGAAACTGGCTGTGCTCGTTTGACTTGCCATAGTGAAGCGTTGGCAGGGCGTAGGCCGGGATCGATGCATCTAGCTGGTGTAGCGCTTTACCGATAATTGAGGTTGCGATCGCCGCGTCTACCACCAGCGGTAAATGCGGACCGTGCTGCTCGATTGCGCCAACAGGCTGAATAATCAAAGTGTTGGCCTTATCTGACAAATCTCTAACCTGCGGCCACCGCAAGTAAGGAAAGAAACGGTGTGACGGAATATAGCCATGCATAAAATTACAGCAAAACAGTTAGCTATCTCGCCTTTGAAGCGTGCGAACGGACGGTCTACAAAAAGGCCTATTAGCGAGGCCTATTAGCACAATGCTGTATGAATAGATCTCGCCTATAGTCTTGGAAAGCTGCTCCCAGACAAAGCGCATGTATAAATAGAACGTGATATTTCCATAAAACTATAGCAATTACCTATTTACGTGTTCAGAATTAGCGATTAACTTTAGAGAGCCGTACATATCTTTTAATGTCAGTTCAGAAAACACGTGCCTTTCGTCTGTGTATGCTGAATTCAACGCTAACCATGCTACTCGTTTTGCATGCGCTTTTGTCTTAACATCCTTTGCTGCCGTGCCCTAAATGAAAAATACCGCCTGTGTTCTAGGCTCGCTCAAACGTTGCTCGTTAGGTGCGCTTTCTTTACTCCTACCGGCAATGGCGACAGGTGTCTTACCACAAACCGCCCAGCCTGCTGCTGCCTCTAGCTTTCAAAACAGCCCAAAAACAGTCTTAGACGAAGCTTGGCAGCTAGTTTATCAAGAATATGTAGATGGCGAATTCAACCGAGTCGACTGGCTAGGCGTGCGTCAAACTCTCCTAGGAGGAGAATACACATCTACAGATGCTGCTTATGGAGAACTTCGTCGCGTTCTGGGCAGTCTGAACGATCCCTATACGCGATTTCTGAATCCGGCCCAATACAGCGCCCTTACAGAGCAGACTTCAGGAGAAGTATCCGGCATTGGCCTGCGCCTGCAAAAGCAGGATCAAGAGCTAACAGTAGTTAGTGTTCTAGACCAGTCTCCAGCCAAGAGAGCTGGCATTCGACCTGGCGAAAAAATTCTGATTATTGACGGTCGCTCCAGCCGAAACCTGACCACCGAGGGCGCTTCGCAGCTAATTCGAGGAGACAGCGGCAGTCAGCTCTCGGTGACGCTACGCCGTTTGGACGGCAGCGAAGAAACCTTGATTCTGACTAGAGAGCTTGTTTCTGTCCCCACTGTTAGCTTTGACCTACAAAGAGACGGCGATATGTCCGTAGGCTATATCCGCCTAGACGAATTTAGCGCCCACGCAGCCGAACAGATGCGTGCTGCGATCGATACCCTCACAGAGCAAGGTGTGGAAGCCTTTGTGCTAGACCTGCGAGGAAATCCGGGCGGCTTATTACAGGCGAGTATTGAGATTAGTCGGATGTGGCTGCCACGGGGTAGCATTGTTCGAACTGTAGATAGAAATGGTGCCAGTGACGAGATCACAGCTAATCGTACAGCCATCACCGACTTACCCATGGCTGTTCTTGTAAATGGACAATCAGCTAGCTCTAGCGAGATTGTCACGGGTGCGCTGGGCGATAATGACAGAGCCGTCGTCGTCGGCAATCCAACCTTTGGTAAAGCGCTCGTCCAAAGCCTACATGGTCTTTCTGATGGCTCCGGGTTAGCAGTTACCGTAGCCCATTACTACACGCCCGATGGTACAGACATCAGCACTCGCGGGATCACGCCGGACATCAATGTTTCTTTAACCGCTCAACAGCAGCGGGAGCTGGAGACAAACCCAGCCATTAGAGGAACGAACGACGATCTTCAGTTCACTCGCGCGGTGGCGGCCATTCGCCCAGAGGTGTTGGCCAGACGGCAGGCGGATATACCAGTTTTGGCCTCTCCTGGGACAAAGCCACAGGTGCCAAGCCAGCTAGGACGACTTGAGCCATGAGAATCACTGAGGAAAATCACTGAGGAAAATCACCAGGAATTCTACGCTCAGGAACTTGGCTGGGAGAAAACGTAGATTTGCTGCGTGTCTAGTTTCTGGCAGATATCGCTAGGCATAATGCTTTGCTCGCCCTTGTCGTTGGCTGCTAGTAGAAAAGTCTGACGATCTAGTCGGACTTTTAGCTGAGTAAAGGGATCGCCACCGTCGGAAATTAGAAATTCTAGCTGTTCTATGGCTTGCCAGTTGACTAGCTCATCGAGGAGAGAGGCGATCGCATTCACATAGGGATGCGCACAGTCCTTATACCAGCGATCGCTCGCCAAACCAGGCTGATCTAGTCCCAAATGAGCAATCAGCGGCATCTGACCAAACACCGCCACTGCCACAGAGCGAGCCTCTTCCTGAAGCAGCAATCCATGCCTTTCACCTACTTGACGAAGCTTTTCTAACATTTCATAGCGCTCAGTCGCGGTGTCTCGGCTTAGATCTGCTAGCTTGCTCCACTGAATGGCTACTGTGACAAGATAAGTCTGCAATAGGAAATGGCCTAGCTTTTGGGCCTTAGTCGCCAGGTAGCCAGCATTGTAAGTAGTCGCCTCAATTAATAGCGGCACTCGAGCCACCATTTCTAGACCATAGCCCTTGAGCCCGGCGATTTTACGGGGATTGTTCGTGATTAATCGAAACTGATTAATCCCCAAATCCATCAAGATCTGCGCACCCATGCCATAGTTTCGCTGATCGACCGGTAGACCCAATCGCTCATTAGCTTCTACCGTATCTAGTCCCATATCCTGAAGGGAATAGGCCTTCAGCTTATTTACCAAACCGATCCCTCGCCCTTCCTGCCGCAGATAAACAACAACGCCCTTGCCTGCACTTTCAATCATCTTCAACGTCGCTTGAAGCTGCATCCGACAGTCGCACCTCAGCGATCCTAGTGCGTCTCCAGTCAAGCATTCTGAATGCATTCGCACCATAATCGGTTCATCTGCAAACGTGGCGGGATCGCCTTTGACAAGTGCCACATGCTCAGATCCATCTAGCTGATTGCGATACGCATACACCTTGAAATCACCAAATTTGGAAGGCATGTCGGCAACTGCTTCGCGCTTTACAAATCGCTCGTGCCGCAGTCGATAGCTGATCAGATCTGCGATGCTAATAAACTTGAGCTGATGCCGCTTGGCGTAGTTGACTAGGTCTGGACGCCTGGCCATAGAGCCGTTGGGATTGGAAATTTCGCAGATAACGGCAGCAGGATACAGACCGGCCAACCGGGCCAGATCTACGCCCGCTTCGGTATGACCGACTCGCTTGAGCACACCGCCCTCTCTAGCCCGTAGTGGAAAAATATGGCCGGGTCGCCGCAAGTCGTGCGCTGTCGATTTGGAGTTGATGGCAACTTGAATGGTGCGAGCGCGGTCCTCAGCAGAGATCCCGGTGGTCACCCCCCACTTAGATCCCGCATCGATACTGACCGTAAAAGCAGTTTGCTCGCTTTCGTCTTCGAACGGGCTGTTGGTCACCATTAACGGTAGATCTAGCTGATCCAAGCGCTCTCCGGTCATCGCTAGACAGATCAGGCCTCTGGCCTCTACCGCCATGAAGTTGATCATGTTAGGAGTGGCAAACTGAGCGGCACAGATTACATCGCCTTCATTTTCGCGATCTTCGTCATCGACGACTACGATGGCTCGCCCTGCGGCTAGATCTGCGAGCGCATCTTCTATTGGATCAAATTGAAAGCTGTCATTCGAGTGGCCATCATTATAGGCATCTACCACGGGCGTTCCTTGCACAATTGAGAAAAGTCTTGCTTCTCGATTGTATCGTCCGAGTCGTGACTTCCACTATGGCAAATCGTGCAGGCTAATCTAGCGGTTTTGTCCAAATCACTTTCTTCTGATTTGGATAGCCCATGCCGCTTTGCTCTTGCATGATGCGTGAGGCCTGAGCGGGATCAAAATTACGGCCAAACTGCGCTCTCAGTTCAGCATTTTTTTCTTCTGCCTGGACAACAGATTCCTGCAGGATACCTAGACGCTCTTGCTGAGCCTGGTAATAGGGAACCAGCTTGGCGACTGTGGTACTAGCAATGACCGCCAGCAGTAGATTGACAGTGAGCTTGACTGAAGACTCAAACGCGATCGCCCGACGAGCACCGACGAAGGGCACCCGTTTAGGTTGATAAGAGCGTCGCGGCTCCACAGGCTGGATAAACTGAGGAAGCGGCTGAAGTGAGGAAGACGTAGCAGGAATCGGGCGCTTAGCAGCGTTCATAAAGCGATGATTACCAATAATAGCGGGCTGATTGTAATGGAAGAGCGTGAATAGCATCATCCGGGAAATCATGGTTCAAACGATATTCGCACACATTATGGATAATTTTCCATAGCTTGCAAGCTTTTCAGACTATTTTTTTGATCCCGTGACCAGTCGCACACACAAGATACCCAGAAAAGACACCTCCGCAAGAGACATCTAGAAAAGGTACCAGAAGCTGAGCATTTCAAGGGCCCTTACCGGAATGCTTCCACGGCAAGTCGGCTGCAAACCACAGTAGATCAGCCAAAAACAACACGCAGCAAAACTTTTGACAAAACGGAAACTCCCAACAAGGCAAAAACTCCCAGTTAACAGCTTTGGTAAGGCTGTTAACTGGGAGTTAGATTAGGTCAGTTGATACTAGCGCCTAGTACAGTTCAGCGCTAGCAGGTGCATCGTACAAGGACCGGGCAGTCGAGTCGTCATGGAGCAGCAGGAGTACTACTTGTATAGCTCAGTGGCTAGGCGTAGCGCTAAAAAGCCGGGAATAAGGGCCAGGCCGAGGGCCAAAAAGATCTGAGAATCTGATAATGCCATGGTGATTACTATCCTTCTTACTTAAAAATGAGGTAACACTTCTACGATTGTTTCCTAAAGTGACCAGCATGCTGCTCGATTAGTTACTAACCGTTACATAAGTGCTCTTCGAGTTTAGCCTTCGAGCTAGGTCTTAGAGTCAAATTATTTAACTCGAAATTTGATTCTAAGGCCCAGCTCCCTTTAATTGATAGCGGAGTGTTGTCTACATGACAGCGATTGGCACGGTCTGTAGCTATACCTATTAGCAAAAGAACTACACTATGGGACAGGAAACCCAACAAAGCAAGCATCCGGGATCGTCAACCGCAAAAAAGCAAGGCCAGATATACCTTTATGATTTTCTCAGCCTTGCACTCATATGCAAATCTGAGTCTTCAGTCAATTTTAATAACTCACTATTAACAACCTTTTGAAATAACAACCCTTTGAAACCACTTTCTGTCATGAGAAGTTCTCTTCCCCTTTCATCTACAAATACTGGCAGCCACAGTGCTAGTTATCCAAACCGGCCTACAAACCGGCTTACAGGTACGCAGATGTCTTTTCACGTCGGAAACAGTCTTAGCGACAACCTCAGCGGTGACGGTAGTTTTCTCAAGGAGAGTACTAGTAGGAGTGATATCAGCAAGAAGAGTGCGAATGCTGTCTCTGACTCTGGCCAACCTGTAGCAAAAATGACGCCCCCACCCTTAAGTCGCCCTAGTCTGGACCGCAAGATTATTCGAGTACAGCGAGACGTTCTAAAAATGGGTGCGCTGGTTGAAAATTCTTGTTTGTTAGCAAAAGAAGCTTTGTGTAATCGCGATCTAGAGGCTGCCAAACAGATTCCTATTCAAGACAAGCAAATCGATTCGCTTTATCGTCAGATCGAGGTGGATTGTACCAATCTTCTGACGCTAGAAGCGCCAGTTACGCAAGAGCTACGCTTAGTAAGCGCATTTATGCAGATGGTGCGCGATCTAGAGCGGATCGGAGACTACACCAAGAGCATTAGTAATTCAGCAATCAAGCTATTTCCCTATCCGGTTCATGAATCTATGCAGGAGATTGGCACTATGCTAGATAGATGCCGATCTATGGTAGCGCTGTGTTTGCGATCGCTCTCTGAACTCGATCCGGACGCGGGACTACAGCTCAAACACAAAGACGATGTCGTCGATGACGACTATGAAAGGCTATATCAGCAGCTAGTCAACACCCCTTTTACAGCTGGCTCAGTTGAACCGATTGTGCTGTTGGTGCTGGTGATTCGTGCGCTAGAACGCATTGCTGACCATGCGACTAATGTCGGCAAAAGAGTCAGTTTTGTCGTGACTGGTGAGCGCAACTAGATGCGTATTCGGCGTATTTGGAGCAAAGTGCCTACTATATAGAGTAGGCTAGGGTGCGTTGGCTCTTTTATCAAAAGATTTGACAGCACCGACTTAGTGCGGAACCATGAGAGATCCGTGGATCAAAAAATACAGTTTGGGCGATTTAGGCTGAGTCGATTCGATAGGTCTCAGCTTTAATCTTGTAGCTCAAACCTTGGCAGCTTGTTCAGAAGTGCTGCTTTCAATCTTTTTTTGATCTACTCTCTATTGGGCTGACTGGCCCGGTGCTGATTAGCTAGCGTTGTTGATTAGCTAATAGTCTATTAGCTGGTTTATCAAACATAGCCAAGCGTTTGCCTGCTGTTTTCTTATCCTAAGCTGTTGGCAACGCATCGCTTTACCGTTCGAGATCTTAACGGATTCACTCAAGGATTCATCGCTACATGGAATTTTCGATTGCGTCACTTTTAGCTAACTTGTCTAATGATAGGTTGGTCACCCTCAAAACCTTAGAGAAAAAGCTCAACTGTAATACTGAAGAAGCCTCTCAAGATTTGCAGATAGCGTTGAGCGCCCTCGAGCGAACCAGCGTCGTCGAAAAGTCTCGTGGCAAGTATCGAAAGCTAGAGGATGAGGATGTTATCGAAGGCAAGTTGAGATGCTCTAGTAAGGGGTTTTGTTTTGCGATTCAAGATGAAGAAGGTGCAGATGATATCTATGTGCGCGAGAGCCAGCTAAATACTGCCTGGAATGGCGATCGCGTACTAGTACAAGTTACCAAAGATGGCAGCAGACGACGCAGCCCCGAGGGTGAAGTTAAACTGATTCTCGAGAGGGCAAATGAGTCTGTTCTAGCGAAAGTAAAAGCAGGTGAAACGCCAGAGAAGTTCGCCGCCATTCCGCTCGATGACAGGCTGCTGTTCGAGCTAGACATTACCGAAAGCGAAGCAGACTTGAGTGAGGCCATCGATCATCTAATCCATGTCGAAATCACCCGCTACCCGATTGCGCAGTATCCACCGCAGGGCAAAGTCTCTCGCATTTTAGGCAGCGATGCGGAAGATGCCGCTGACATCGACATCGTCTACTGCAAGCACGACCTGCCGCGTATCTTCTCAGAAGAAGTCTTTATCGCTGCGCGTAGTCTGCCCAACCGGGTTCGCAAAGCTGATATCAAAGGCCGAGTGGATCTCACAGAGAATGCCACGCTGACTATCGACGGCTCCAATGCCAAGGTTATTGATGATGCCATCAGTTTAGAAATTACAGATGATGGCTATCGCAGACTCGGTATTCATATCTCTGATGTCGCTCACTACGTCCAGCCAAATGACGTGATCGACCGGGCTGCTAGAGCGAGAGGAACAGCAGTTTATCTCGGCGATGAAGTCGTTCCGATGCTGCCGCCGCCAATTCCGAATGCGCTGTGTGCGCTGATTCCGGACAAGGAGAGATTGGCAATTTCTGTCTTGATTACGGTGGACGACGACGGCCAGGTGCTGGAGTACGAGATTCAGCCTAGCGTCATTCAGGTAGACCATCAGCTGAACTACGAGCAGGCGCAGGCCATCTTAGTCCGCGAGGAAGATGGAGAGCTAGAAAAACTAGGATTTAGCCAGGATGATATCGAAGAATTTGAGCCGGTAATGGACCTAATTGACAGTTTGTATCAGCTGTCTCAAGAGGTAAAGCAGCGCCGACATGAACGAGGGTCTTTTGAGCTAAATTTGCCTCAGCATGAGTTTCCCCCCGAAGCCGAAGGACTAGCTGGCTATCTTTCACCCAAGTTCGAGTATGACGATGAAGGTGCGTTAGGGGCAATGGTTGTCTGCGACCATATGCCAGCGCGAATTATCGTGACGGAGTTCATGCTGCTGGCAAATCAACTGGTGGCAAAGCACATAAAAGAGCTGGGCATTCCGGGACTATATCGCGTTCATCGAACGCCAGAGCTGGTGGATGTGCAGGAGCTAACCAAGCTAGCCAACAATATGGAGTTGGATCTCCAGCTAGAAGATGCCGAACAGGTAAGCCCTAGTGACTATCGAAATTTTACCGAGCAGTTTGCTACGTCTGGGTCTGAGAAAGTGCTGACCTATTTGCTGCTGGCAACTTTGAAACCGGCGCTCTATAGCGCTCAGCCAGGTCCACACTTTGGGCTGGCGTTAGAGGAGGCCTACACTCATTTCGCCTCGCCCGTGAGGCGCTATCCAGACCTGCTAGTACAGCGATTGCTGCATGCGGTGTTTCAGCAGGGGCGCGATCGCCGCTCTAGCCGATCTAAAGACAGCGTCAACCTGCGCCACAGCTCTTGCCATGGCAATATTAATTGGAGCGTTTTGCCCTCTGCTGTCCAGCAAGAGATGGAAGAACAGCTCGCCCGCGCCCCAATTAAGCTGACGGAGCGAGAGCGGATTGCCCAAGATGCCGAATCAGACCTGATGGGACTGAAGAAAGCGGCTTTCATGCAGGCGCACACAGGCGAAGTCTTTCAGGGGTTGATCACTGGCGTACAGTCGTATGGTTTCTTCGTGGAGTTAGAAGAACTGCTGGTGGAAGGGCTAGTACATGTCAGCTCGCTCAAAGATGATTGGTACGAGTATCGTTCTAGGCAGCAAAAGCTAGTCGGTCGGAAAAATCGTCAGCAGTATCGACTAGGCGATCGCGTCGAAGTCCAAGTTAAAAGCGTCGATTACTACCGCCAGCAAATCGATCTAGTTGCTGTAGGCGGCGGTAGCGAAGCTGGAGAAGACGACAACGATACAGACGAACCTGGCGAAGAAGAATAGGACAGAAGAATCAAACAACCAGTGACAAACTCTTCTTCCTCTCATCCCCCCATCCCCCCATCCCCCATCTCTGAACCAACCGGTTTAACTACGCCTCTGCCTATCCCCTCCTTACCTCTTATCCTGGGCATTAGCGGTGCCTCTGGCATGATTTACGCTGTTCGCGCGATTAAACATCTGCTCAGCGCGGATTATTCAGTCGAACTGGTCGCCTCGCGTGCCTCGCAGCAGGTCTGGCAGCAGGAGCACGGCACCCCGATGCCGACGAATACAGATCAGCAGCAGGACTGGTGGCGCAAGCAAGCAGATGTTCCTTCAGCAGGCACCCTGCGCTGTCATGCGTGGGGGAATGTCGGCGCGAGTATAGCCAGCGGCTCATATCGGACGCAGGGTATGATTGTAATGCCCTGTAGTATGAGCACTGTGGGGAAGATAGCAGCAGGTCTAAGCTCTGATCTGTTAGAGCGAGCCGCTGATGTCCAGATCAAAGAAGGGCGATCGCTAGTGGTTGTCCCTAGAGAGACTCCTCTTAGCTTGATCCACCTGCGGAACCTGACCGCGCTGGCCGAATCAGGCGTGCGGATTGTCCCCGCCATCCCTGCCTGGTATCACCGTCCGCAGACGATTGATGACCTGGTTGACTTTGTGATTGCTAGAGCGCTGGATCAGCTTGCGATAGACTGTGTACCATTGCGGCGATGGGAAGGAAAGTAAACACTTCACTGGAGGTATTCAACCATGCCCCGATTGATTATCCTGCTGCTGCCTGTCGCTGCTCTAGTCGTACTGGCTGTTCAAAATAGGGCACCTGCGATCGCGCTTAACTTCTTGGGCGGTAGCTTGCCCGCTGTATCTTTTGGGCTGCTGCTGGCGATCGCCGCTGGCGTCGGTGCCCTGATCACGCTGCTGCTATACGGCCTTGTCGGCTTGCGTCGTCCCCCTGAGAGCAAGTACAAGCCAATGGGTCGGCGCGTTCCTTATCCAGATAGTCCTAGCTCCGGCAATTCACCGACCAACCCTGCGTCCCCTTATCCATCCGCTGAACCTACGGCCAGCTATTCTACGTCTGCCTTTGTCAATGATTCTGCGCCCACCGTGGATCCTACTCCAATCCCTCAGGATGCACCGAGAGACACTTATCAAGATGCGCCAAGAGAGTCTTATTCACGACCTTACGAGGGGCCTTATGAAACGCCCTATGATTCGCGCAATGAGACGCAAGGCAGCTCGAACCGTACGCCGGGTAGTTCTTTTGTGGGTTCGCTAAAGAGCAATCTGTCTTCTGCTAAAAAAAAATACCTTGACCGCGAAAGGCCCGTTGACGAAAAGCCAGTCGGAGACGACTGGGGTGAGCTGCGAACGACAGAGCAAATCAACGACTGGGAAGCGGCAACGCCGTCGGTCGTAGAAGAGGGCCTTGACAACCTGTTCAGATTCGGCAAGAGTGCTGGCACGAACGTAGGGCGAATAGCCGATGATATTGCTAGCGGCTGGAATAACCAAACCTCAGCCAATCGTCCGCCCACATCGCCATCCGAGTCTCGTTACCCTCAATCTGAGGTCTATTCTGCTGAACCCTACGATGACGAGCTAGACCGTGGCTGGGAGAATTTCGACGAGGGCTATGACGATCCGGCACTGACTGATTCTGCCGCATCCGGTAGCAAGCGAACCTATGGAGACAGCCTGTACGGGGAAGAACCGCTCCTCGCAAATGATGATTACCCTGACGAGATCGGAGCAGACGGTGTCTACGAAGCGGACTATAAAGTGATCGTGCCACCGTCTAAACCGCTAGCTCAGCCGTCCGTAGAAGATGCTGAAGACGATAGATATTATTCGTAGGAAGTGCGGTGTTTCCATATCAGTAACTGGTTGAAGGGGACCGCAGTTCACCGCTATTGTTTTATAGGTACATTCAATTTCTACGATGGCTACGCCTGCTACCGGTCCAATCAAAAAACGCTACACCGCTGGTAGCTGTGCGCTGGAAATAGTCGCGTGGCCATCAGCTTTATCGCAATGGTCAGAGCATCTGATCGCCGAGCGTCTGACGTTTAGGCTGTGGCTGGCAGATGGAGCTAGTACCACTGCCGATCAGATCCGTGCAACTAAAAAGATAGTGGCAAAAGGCGATCGCACTGCGCTCCAAGCCGTCACACAATACATTCAGGCTAAAACCCGTCAAACTCTTGCTGTTCCGACTTTCGGCGCGTCTTCATCTGCCACTCCGTCTGAGGTTTCTTCTGAGCCTTTATCTGGCGCTGAAGCTGTTCCTGCCTGTCCTCCAGAGTTTCATTATTCAGGGTCGCTCGGCTACATTCAGCTTTGTGACCTCAACACAGTACTGGGCCAATGTGAGCAAGCCGTTCTTAGGCTACCGATAGTGCCAGATCAACAGCTAAATGAAGACGTTATTCTATTGGACGCCGTGCGCGATCGCCGATCGCTTCAGTCTACTAATGTCTTACGGCTCCCTCGTCGACCTCGGAAGCGAATTGGACTGTGGGCAAGCTCTGCTGCCGCTGCACTGCTTGCCGTTGGGTTAACAACAGCACTTTTATCTAGAGACTCGACGCCGCAAGACGCTACGGTTGCAAATAATTCGGCTGCTAGCGGTAGAGTCTCTGAACTAGAAACCGCTCAGCAGGCAGATAGCGCTCTAGAAAGTAATACTTTAGAAAACTCCGCACCTGGTGCCGATGGCACTCGACCAGTCGAACCCCAACTAGATCTTTCTGCTCCCACTCCTTCACTAGGCGCTTCATCAGATCAGGCTGCTCAGCCTCTCCCGAAGATACCTAACAGGCCGACACGCAAGCCGGTCGTACAGCCTTCGGCATCGGCATCGACACCTCTCTCAGCACAGGAACTTCCTGATTTGCCAGCGCCTACTGTCTCTAGTACGCCAACGCCTACTCGTAGTCGGTCTAGCACGAGTGCGATCGCGCCACCACCCGCCATTCCAGAGTCCAGCAGCGATTCTCTATTCGCCGATCAGCTTGAGGCTGCGCCAGAGACAGGCGCTGACATTGCTGAAAACAACGCCATTAGCGGTGCCAGAAGCGCAACAACTCCGCAACCAAGCGCTTCACAGCCGACAGAATCAGCCCAAGGAACCGCGCAAACCGTCAGTCAGGTACAAAGCTATTTCCAGCAGCGCTGGCGGGGTGGAAACGGAACGGTACTGCTGTACAACTTACGGCTCTCACCAGACGGAGAAGTGATCGACTTTACAGCAATCAATGAAGCAGCAGCACGAGAGAGCGAAAATATCTTGCCAACCACCGCTCGTCCAGTTTTCTCTACTAACCCAGGGGCAAATAGTTTGACTCTGCGCGTCTTATTGAACAGCGATGGGACTGTGCAAGTTGTTGATACTAACCAGTAGTAAGCAAGTGAATAATACCGACGATCAGCGATTGAAGGAGCTAGTGGTTTGAAAAACTAGTAGCTACTGACGCTGCTTGGAAGAAGCTCGAAGTTTGGCATTGCGTCTGCGTCTTTGAGCGGCGATGACGGCTTTATCCACGGGGAAGCCGACAACCGGAATGACCTGGGTCAGGCGATCGCGCTCCAACTGCTTGAGTTCTGTGTAATCGACTTTGTGAATGCAGTCTACCGGACAGGTATCCATAGCCTCTTGAATCAGATCTTCTGAATCGCCATCCTGACGAATTACCCGTGCCCGGCCATAGTCAGGCTCTATATAAAACGTATTTCGAGCCACATGAGCGCAGTGCGTACAGCCAATACAGGAAATCTCGTCTACGTAGACCCCATTCTGCCTGAAGGCACCTCCTAGCTCCGGTTCTAGCCCGGTACGCTGTTGGGCTGAGCGCAGCTGGCCGCCCAATTCTGGCTCTAGACCCGAGCGGCTGATTTCACGGTTCTCGGACATGTTCTCAGACATATTCTTTTCGGATATATTGAGCTTTTTGGTGTTGTCGAGGGGCATTGCTTTGAGCTTGACATGCAAAACCCTGCGTCATTTTTTGATTCCGCAGGGGCGTGGCTGTGCTTCAAGATAATCTTTGAATAGCTCTAAGCACCCCAGCGCTGAAGCACTAAACGAATGGAACCATCCTCGTTGGCTGCCTGCTCAGAAACCTGAAAGCCCTGACTAGCAGACTCATTTAGCACAGTATGGTAGGCATAGCGCTGAGTCACCTGGTTCAAAAAACCCTGAACAGACAGAGGCTGCTTCCAGTATTGCAGATCAGCCACTAGCTCATAGTTGCCGGTTTCTGAATCTTGCTTAAAGCCGACATCGTATCCATTATCTTGCTCGATGACGATCTCTGCGGTCTGGGTGTCGCCCTGGTAGCCTCTGACTTCCTTAGGACCAGCCTGCCAGCGGACACCTGCGTCGCTGAGCGCTAGCTGCAAGGAAGAAAGGTTACGAAGCTTAGTTTTAATTTGGCTGAAGTGAGACATTTTAGAACCCGGCTAAACAAACGTGTGGGAAGTGAAAGCGTGTGAAAAGTGAAAAGCAATGCTACCAATTGGAGACTTCAGCTTGAGCGAAGTTCTTGGTAAAGCCGCCGACCGATGAGCGAACAGCGTTGGAAACTTGAACCGGCTGAGCGTAGTATTCAGATGTCTTCTCGTCAGCCACTACATCGCCCAGCTGAGCTTCGATTGCGGCAGTGACTTCGGCGCAAGACGCACCGACAATACCGGTGACAGTTTCTTTTACTCGACCATCTGGATATATTACAAACTCAAGCGTTTCCATAAATTTGACTGGCCCCCAAGAGGCTATCTAAAAGGCGACGTGACCGAAAAGCGTTGTGACTCAAAGCTGTGTCAAGGCTAAATTCGACGCTGAATTATCAGCTAAATCGTCAACAGAGCCAGCAGACAATCGAGCGCTGACTAAGATTGCTCATAATGTAGTCAATCTCACTCAAATAAACTAGTCATGTCGCAGCAAAACTTTACAGTCTTTAGCAAGTATTACTAATCGATAGGAGTGTCCACTCATTAATACTATAAGGCTCTCTCCACCTTTGTGAAAGCGCGAAGAGGCCAAACGCGCAGTATTCTCCAAAGATATTCCTAATAACCTATTCCTGTAGGTCAAGCTTATGACATCGCCTTTTTTTGAATTTGAGCAGGACTTTGTCGGCTCACTGCGCTGCATTCCGATGGTTGTCCGTCATCACCTTGACACTTGCGGTGTCAAGCTCAAGCTAGAGCATTGGAATCATTTTACTCAGGCGGAACGGCAGGCGCTCGTAGATTGGCCGTGTCAATCAGAAGCCGAAGCTCAGCGCTACAAAGCAAAATTGCAGGCGTTGATTACGGCTCAAGTCGGTGCCCCTGCTAAGGCGCTGGCAACCGAGCCGCACCCGCCGTGGGTCGATTCGTCTACGGTGCCAGAGGCTGTGCGTGACAAGTTCGCAGAACAGAGGGTGCCGCTGACACTAGAGCAATGGGCTGCGCTCAGTGAGCTTCAGAGATTTGCTCTGATCAAGCTGAGTCGGCCTAGCCATGAGAATCAAAACTTTATGCCAGCTGTGAAAGAGTTCGGATTGGTATAGTGCGCCGCTATACTGCTCTAAGCCATCCTGATGCTTTCATGAACGGATCTAGCCCACCACCGCCACCGCCACGTCCGCCTTTTGCTAAATCGCCCAAGGCAGTTAGACGTAGGCGGCCTAGCAACTCAGTGATACCGTGGGTTCGGCTTGGGTTGCTATGTCTTCTCTACGTGACGATTGGACTAATTTTACTGGTACCAGAACCGCCACTCTGGGTTTGGCTGGCCGTTGCGATCGCGATTCCGCTGTTAGCGCTGGGGTTGACGCCCTCTATTGCACTTACGAACAAAAAGCACCGTGTGGGCGTGCTCTCATATCTAGGAGGGCTGTGTTTAGTTGTGGCACTCTCGGTCGCACTCAACTACATCGGCAGCAGTCAGAGCCTAGACAGTATTGGATTTAGCGCGGCGGTATTGGGACTAGCACTGCTAACGCTTTTGTCAGTTGGCTTGACGGCTGCAACCGTCATTGTGACGGCTCAAACAGGTGCTCGGCTAATGGTCAGCGCGCAGTATTGGCGCAGCATAACGATAGTAATCGTCACCTGCTTGACAGGACTTTGTATGGGAGGGCTAGTTGGACTGTCGCTAGTAACGCTGCCGTAGATAGCGCTGTCATCGAGCGCCTTTTGTTGAGTCCCTATTGTCGAGTGTCTTTGAAGAATGTACGCCATTGATTTTGGTACGAGTAATACCGTCGTGACTCGCTGGAATGCCGAGAGCCAACTGCCGGAGACAATCGTGTTGCCAGGTCTATCGATGCAGCAAAAGGGCAATCCGCCGCTGGTGCCTAGCTTGCTGTATGTAGAGAAAGCAGCGATGGCTGTGGAGAATGTGAAGACAATCGCTGGGAAGGCGGTACGCGATCGCGGCCTAGATGTATCGAGCGACCCGCGATTCTTCCGCAATTTCAAACGCGGCATTGGCACTCCAGTTCAAGGGTTTATTCCTGAGCTAGACGGTCATATTCTCTCTTTTGAAGCGGTAGGAAACTGGTTCTTGCGCAGCGTAATCGAATCGCTCAAACAGCAAGACCCTGACTTTGATTCGTTGATTTTCACGGTTCCAGTAGATAGCTTTGAGTCGTATCGGAATTGGCTAGGCAGCGTTTGCCAGTCGCTAGAGATCAGTCATGTCAGACTAATCGACGAACCAACCGCCGCCGCCCTAGGCTATCAGATCGGTCCCGAGCAGAAAACGCTATTAGTCGTTGACTTTGGCGGAGGGACTTTGGATCTTTCTCTTGTTCAGCCAACGTTCGCCAAAGAGAAACCCACGGGATTTTTCTTGAAGTGGGGAAATCAGTCGCAATCTCGTCAGGCAGAAAATCGCTCCTCACCAAAAACAGTTCGGGTGCTGGCAAAAGCGGGAGAGAACCTGGGCGGGGCAGATGTCGATCGATGGCTAGCGGAACACTTCGCCGAGGTGCAGGCGCTACCAATTACGCCACTAACGCTGCGGCTGGTCGAGAAGCTAAAGATTGCGCTGTCTTCTGTGCAGGTGGCTGAGGAGGCTTATTTTGATGAGGAGTCTTTGGATAGCTATGAGCTGAGTTTGACGCGCGATCGCCTAGAAGAAATTCTCACCGAAAAGGGTTTTTTCGATCGGCTAGACAATCGTTTGGAGCAGGTCTTGCAACAGGCTCAACGACAAAACCTGACGCTCGCTGATATCGACGCTGTGCTGCTCGTTGGCGGCAGCGCCCAGATTCCGGCTGTCCAGTCCTGGGCGACTATGCACTTTGGCTCGGAAAAAATTAAAGGCGATCGCCCGTTTGAAGCGGTTGCCCAAGGAGCCCTACGGCTACAGAGCGTTGAGCTACAGGACTTTTTGCAGCACAGCTACGGCATTCGCTATTGGGACCGCCGCAATAATGCCCACAGCTGGCACCCGATTATTCAGCGGGGACAGCCCTACCCGACTACTGAGCCAGTTGAGTTTCTCCTGGGGGCTTCTAGCGAAAAGCAGCCGAGTATCGAACTGATTCTAGGAGAGCTAGGTGACTCGGCCCCTATGCGTACGGAAGTCTACTTTGAAGGCAATCAGCTGATCACGCGCCAAACCAGGGCGGGAAATGAGCGGCCAGACGTGCAAGCGCTAAACGATACCGACAGCGGGCGAACAATTGCGAAGCTGACACCGCCAGGATTTCCGGGGAGCGATCGCATCCGCGTGTTGTTTGATGTCGACACCGATCGCTTCTTGCGAATGACCGTAGAAGATTTGCTCACTAGCGAAACCCTGTTGAACAATCAAGTGGTCGTCCAGCTTAGCTAGAGTTCGTCATTAGTTGGAAATTCTCTTGGTCTATCAAATCTCAGTTCGTTTAAGAGAGTGAGCGGGGCTAGCTTATCTTCAACAAAGTTGGTGGTCAGCTGTGTCACGATCATCATCTGAACAATTGTGAACAGACAAAAGAACAATAGGCCAGAGGCAAGCAGGCTGCGACGACGAGATGACATTCTTCGATCGAGAGCTTGGAGTGCGATCGCACTCGCCGCCGAGACAAACAGCTTTGAAACTAGCGGCATTCCTGTTGCGATCCAGCACAGCAGGATCAAAGCAGTCGTAAAACAAAACGACAGCAGCAGCCAGTGCAAACGCTCTTCGTAGACCTTCTTAAGCACAGAGGGCAACCCGGCAAACGGCAGTGCCTGGGGATAGCTGAGCGCTTTTGTCACATCAGCCGCAAGCCAAACAGAGGGTAACAGTAGACAAACAACAAAAGGCAACCATTGCGGTGGTAGCAGCAGAGCAGCTCTTTCGTAAGGAACGGAAACGGTATTTATTGACCAGCAAGCAAGCAAGCCGAGTATCCATCCGGAAAGCAGAATAGCCGTATCCGCGCTGAACGTTTTAATTAGCGCAGCAGTCAGTTTAATCTGAGCAGAACTTTGCTGTTGCAGATAAGATCTTCTAGTTGTGAAGGTATTTACGATCCGGGAAAAGGTGGCACGAAAGAAAAGGGCATGGACAGAAGTTGCACGGGTAGAGGTATATCTCATGCTTTTGCTTTATCAAGTAGAGGCACTATGCAAAAAGTGAAGCGTAGAAAACGAAGACACCTGACAATAATACAAAAAGCAGATAGGTTGAACGATCCCGGTCCGAAATTCCGCAAAAATCCGTGAATATACAAGATATGGTTTTCGCATTTATACCGCGTTCGACCGTACCCTGTGCGCAAATGCGGGATACGATGATCGAAAACCACTACCTAGAAAAAGTTTGAGGGAGATCCTGTTTCTGTGAGCCCAACCTACACACCCGCTGCTGACTCGACTGCTGACCCAATTGCAAAAAGCGAAGCCAGCGGAAAGCACGCCGATAAAGCGCCCCGAGAGCAGCCAATTGCTGCCACTGCATCTACCACTCAGTGGACGATTGAAGACAGCGAAGAGCTCTATCGGATCAAGGGCTGGGGCGAGCCGTATTTCTCGATTAATGCCAGGGGTAATATTACCGTGTCTCCACAGGGCGATCGCGGGGGATCTTTGGATCTAAAAAAGCTAGTTGAAGGACTAAAGCAAAGAGACTTTCAGCTGCCGGTGTTAATTCGGTTCTCCGAGATTTTGGCAGATCGACTAGAGCGGCTGAACGCTTGCTTTGCAAAGGCGATCGCCCGGTTTAGCTATGAGGGATGTATACCAGGGCGTTTTCCCAGTTAAGTGCAACCAGCAGCGGCACATCGTGGAAGATTTGGTGCGCTTTGGAAAGCCTTATCAGTTTGGACTAGAAGCTGGTACAAAACCAGAGCTGATGATTGCGCTAGCTAGTCTCAATACGCCGGGTGCGCTGATTGTCTGCAATGGTTACAAAGACGAGTCTTATATAGAGACGGCGATGCTAGGTCAAAAGCTGGGCCAGAAGCCGATCATTGTGCTGGAGCAGGTGGAAGAGGTGGAGGTTGCGATCGCGACTGCCAAACGCCTTGGCATCCATCCGAATCTAGGCGTGCGAGCCAAGCTAGCAGCAAAAGGATCAGGTCGATGGGGCGACAGTGCGGGTGATAGAGCAAAATTTGGCCTGACGATTCCCGAGATCATCACAGTCGTCGAAAAGCTAAAAGCAGCAGACATGCTAGAGAGCTTGCAGCTGCTTCATTTCCATATCGGCTCTCAGGTCAATGCGATTAGCATCATCAAAGACGCAATGCGTGAAGCCTGTCAAATCTATGTGGAGCTGATCAGTCTGGGTGCGCCCATGGGCTACTTGGACGTGGGCGGTGGCCTTGGCGTTGACTACGATGGATCTAAAACCAGCTCGCAAGGGTCTAAAAATTACAGCATTCAAAACTACGCGAACGATGTAGTTTTCCATGTGAAAGACGCTTGCGACGCCAGGAATGTGCCTATGCCAACACTTGTGAGTGAGAGCGGGCGGGCGATCGCCTCCCATCAATCCGTTCTCGTTTTTGACGTTCTAGGTACTAGCGAAGCCATTCCCGAAGCGCCTAAACCCTATCGAGACGGCGAACACAAGCTCATTCGTGAACTTTGGGACGTGTACACTACCGTCGATATTGAAAACTATCAAGAGGCTTTCACCGACGCGGTTCAGTTTAAAAAAGAAGCGGCCAGTCTCTTCAACCTCAACTATCTAAAACTGACCGAACGCGCTCGGATCGAAAGACTCTACTGGGGCTGCTGCAAAAAAGTAGTCACTTTATTACAACAGCAAGACTATGTCCCCGAAGAATTAGAGCATCTTGAAAAAAGCATGGCCTCTATCTACTATCTCAATCTCTCTCTTTTCAAAGCCGCCTTAGATACCTGGGCCATTGGTCAACTCTTTCCTATCATGCCCATTCACCGACTCACCGAAGAGCCGACTAAACGCGCCACCCTTGCCGATCTCACCTGCGACAGCGACGGCAAAATCGATCGCTTCATCGGCCCCAAAGGAACAAAAGACATTCTAGAACTTCACTCGCTAAAATCAGACGAGCCCTACTACCTCGGCATGTTCCTCGTCGGCGCATATCAGGAAACCCTCGGCAATCTCCACAACCTCTTTGGTAGCATCAACACCGTTCACATTCACTTGGCATCGAAGGCCAAAACCAAACAGGGCTACACCATCGAACACGTCGTACGCGGCAACACCACCGACGAAGTCCTCCAGCAGGTGCAATACGACCCCAAAGACATGATCGAACAGATCCGCCGCCGCTCTGAGCAGGCCCTACAAGAAGGCCAAATTACTATCGAAGAAGCCCGTAAACTGATGGACAACTACAAAGCGGGCATGGATCGCTACACCTATCTAGCGGAATCCTAACGTTGTGAATCTAATCATTTGAGTCGATAATCTCTTCAGACGATAGCCCTGTATATGTCGAAATCTCTGGTAAAGGCACACCGGCTGACTTCATGTTCCGCGCGACTTGTAGAATTCCCTCTTGACATCCTTCCTGGCGTCCTTCCTGGCGAGATGTGTCTACAACATTGTTGAGATCGCGATAATACTTCAAGCTATTTTCGTAGGTCTCTTGTTCAGTAGGCGAGAAGTTGGCAATTTCGGCTACGCTAAACAGCTGATCGAAAAGACTTTCTCTTAACGGTATAGGCTGGTCTGTTAGCTCAGCTAGATGTTTTAGAACAAACAGCCACTTGTCGAAACGCGATTCTAGTTCATTCAGCGTTTTGTTGAATTTCGGCAGCTCGATGTATATAAACTTCAGCTTGTCGTAGAATACCTTGCACTCTTGATCCTTTAGTTCAACGATATGTAGTAAGGTGTCGTTGTTTCGATGGTCTTCAAAAATGAAATCTAGCACGCCGACGGTATAGACCGCTGCTAGCTGATAGTTCCAATCACCTTGCTGTGCTTGCTCTTGAATTGGAAAGGTCGAATAGTAGATGCTGCGATCTTTGAAGTAGTTTTGCTTGGCTTTCTGTCCTAGTATCTTCATGTCCACGATGAAGCGATCGCCATTTTCTCCCTGACAATAAATATCAAAGATCGCCTTGCGATCTAGCGCCGTACTGCCTAAGTTTTCGGTATTCTTGAACGTGACAGCTTTGATGCGGTGATGCTCAGGCAGCAGAGTATTTAGAAAATCAATCAGTAGCGCCTTGTTCGGCTCCGTGCCAAAAACGCGCTTGAAGCCAAAGTCCGTTAATGGATTGATATATTTATCTCTAAATGAGAAGACCGTACCGGCGCTAGAAAGGAATCAAGTTGAAGGGTGACTGTTCCCATTTTAGCTTGATAGCGAAGCCACAGAGATTCGCTACCGTTTATGATATTGATCCGAACATTTGGCAATGTATTGGACCTCTAGTAGCCGTCGCGATCGCCTTCAGTCTCAATTCCTAAAATATCCCGGTTGTAGCGCTCAGCTGCTAGGAGCACTTGAATCTGACGAGTTGCACAGAGTTCGGAGAGGGCAGCTAAGTGGTCTTTAGAATCAGTCGAGGAAGACAATGAAGCGATCAGCGGCTTAAATCCCAAGCAGGCTAGCCCATAAATCAGCTGCTTCGACACCTGTGCTTCTGGCTTATCAGATTGAAAATAGCCGCTGTGCGTGTCAATTTTTCCACTGACCATGGCAAAGGTGAGACTTATGTAATTCCAAAAGCTGAGCGATCGCCTGCCCAGAGCATAGGTCAACAGCCCTTTCTTCTTCACTCCCTTACTAGAGCCGTCGGTCGACAGTTCAATGTAGTCTGTACAGTCAAAGACAGTGAACAGTTCTGCAATCGGCTTTTGCTCGGATTCTAGAATGTCTTGCTGCCGATTACTTAACGATTCGTCTCGGAGAATATATAAATACTCTAGAAAAGAGGACGCCTGCATTCCGCGTCCGTCGGCCTCTTGGTGGACTATCAACCGGGGTTTGAATCCGTCTTGAGTCCGTGGCTGAACATCTAGCAGATGGCCACCGTCAGGGCCGTTCGGATCAAAGTTGATAATGCCGTACTGTTTTAAGTAATGGCGTACCGACTGGGATTTAGTAAGTTTGGGCTGAGGCGATCGCACCACCACATTCCCTAGCCGATAGCCCCCTTCGCGAGTCTTCGATGGAAAGCTAGCATAGTTCGCCGCTGTAGCCGCCAACCGCAGGGCCATATCCCCCTCATTACTAAATAGATAGGTTTCTTCAAATCGCCGCAGCGACGAGCTTAAAAAATTAGCCCGACCTGAAATAATCGTCTCGGCTGGAATATCTGGCGCTACCAGCACCAGCCGCCCGAGCGAGAAGACATTACCAATCGCAGAAGAGGGCGTTTTTTCCTTGTTGTTCGTACCCAAGCTGCCAATAGACTGGCGATCGAAAACATCAGAGAGAATTCGGACAGTATTCGTCACCACAAAAGCGCCCATACTATGCCCGATAAACGAGAGCTTGATTTTATGATCAGGTGCTTCACTATCGCTTCTCTGGTCGAAGACTGCCTTATCTAGCTGCCTAATTAGCTCGACTAGATCCGGCACGCCGTAGTAGGTGGCCCTGTATGAGTCTCGAAAATAGCCAACAATTCGTAGTAAAAACAGCGTCAAAACAAATGACAAGAGGAGCGTTGCCAATACCAAAAGAACAATACCGACAATGTCGAATCCGAGCGATTCGCTCAATCTAAAAGTCGCGCCTACAACTAGGACAAACAAAATGGCAAACGCGATCGCAATCAGCACTCTAAAAAAGATCGGCAGCGACTGCTGAGCATAGCGAAACTTCTGGCCAAAGCTGTCTGAACCCTTACCCTTGACCTCCTCGGACGGCCATCGATAGCCAATCAAAACTGGTCCGGATGAGTCAGAGTAACAATGTGTTGCAATATGATCTCTAATATCTTGATACCATCCCTTAATACCTTTGCCGGGATAGGTGCCACCATCAGCCGAAAATTCTCCAAGCGCCGTATTGTATCCATGTACAACAATTAGTAGTTCGGCATTATCTCTAGCGCTCAAATCGGCTGCAATCTGATTGATTCCGATGGTGGGATTGCTGACCTTTCCAACGCCATCTTCGACATTGTTAGGCGCGGTACTACCAATAAAATAAGCTGGAAACTTGGCTAGCGTATCTTGAAATGTCCACGGAATCTCCTCTACTGAAAGGAGGTACCGACCTTTGTTTTCTATTGGTTGACGGCCTGTAGATGGAGTCATTGTGCTCTCTGAACGTGATCACTTTCCGCGCTGTGAATTAGCCTGAACTAATTTTTTGAATCGATTTAATACAGACAAAACAGAATACAAATCATTGCCGCGATTGAGTAGCGAAAACAGATTAGATGTAGCGTACTGCGGTGTGTCTCCCTGAACAAGTTTGAGAAACAAAAATTCGCTGCCGTTCATAACAACGCCAAAGGCAGGAGCTGGTTCATCAGGTGCGGCCAGCATGTAGGCAAGCGTTTGAGGAATTGCCTTTGTAATCGAGAACTCCGAGTTTTTCGCTTCAATAGTAGTGACCCACAGCCGATCTTGGATGACCACCACGTCGATACAGCCCTGAATAACCTCACCTTCATCCTCTGCTGAAACTTTAATATTTCTCTCGCCGTCTATGCGAAAAGGCGGCTCATAAAATCCGGCAATATCTAGCAAAGGAGAAAGAACAACCATCTTCACGATGCTTTCCATCACCGGATATTCCAGTAAATAGAGATAATTGCGCTTAATTCGATCGAGGGCGCTTTTTTCTAGTTGACTCACATCCGGCAAAGCCTCAGCCCATTCCGAGAAAAGAGATTCGTCCTGTACAAGCCGCAACCCAAATTTTGTTTTCAGGTCGTGAAGCTTAATTTTTCTAGCAGCGATGGTTGAAGCCATTTGACGATCAAGGAGCTGAAATTTCTTCGGATACAGCGATTATAGGGTTAGCTAGGTTCCAGCAGTATTTACGCTAAGTTCCTGCCGCGTTCAGTCAACCGATAGAAGCGCCAAACGAAAATGATACCGGCAACGGCTGCGCCTGTATACTGGCCAATCCACAAGCCGACCACGCCCCAACCGACGAGAAAGCAGAGAACATAGCCAGTGGTGATGCCGATCGCCCAAAACGCGATCGCACTCAAAACCATCGGCACCTTGGTATCTTGCAAACCATAGAGCGCACTCATCGCCACCCGCTGCACACCGTCTAGCACCTGCCCAATAGCGGCAATAAACAAAAGATTCATCGCGATCGCAATCACCCCCACACTGGTTACGCTCTGCTCGTCAAGGAAAAGACTGATTAGGAATGGGCGGAAGGTGGAAAGTGCGATCGCAGCTACCCCCAGAAAGACAGCCACCGACCCAACCGCCACCAACCCAGCCCGCCTGGCCCCGTGAATATCGCCCTTGCCAAACCACAGCCCTACTCGCGCTGTCACCGCCTGCGACATCCCGATCGGCACCATGAAAATTAGCGCAATTATCTGAAACGAGATCTGATGCGCCGCCAGCACCTCAGTGCCCAAACTGCCCGCCATAAATGCCAGCGTTATAAACATGCCTAGTTCCAAGATCAGCGTCACCGAAATCGGCAGCCCCACCGCCACCAGCCGCAGCAAAATCTTGCCATTCGGATGCTTCCAGCCGCGCCAAAACCGATACTGGTTCAGCTCTGGATGCCGCAGAATATACAGCGAAAACAGGCCAAACATCAGCCAAAAACTCAACGAACTGCCCAGTCCTAGGCCCAGCAATCCCAAGCGCGGAAATCCGAATTTGCCAAAGCCCAGCACGTAGTTGCAGGCAATGTTGAACACCGTGCCGATTGCTACAACGCCCGTGACCACATTCGCCAGAGAAAAAGCTGATAAATAGCCCCGCAGCATCGCAAATCCAAGCGCGGGCAGCACTCCCAAAGAAATGCCGCTGTAATACTGCTGCGCCAACTTCACCACCGTTTCTGGCTGCTGCAAAAGCGTCAGCACAACAGTCATCTGGCTGAGCAACAGCATAAATGGAATCGTCAATAGGAAAGACAGCCACAGTCCCTGTCTAGCTAAACCTGTCAGACGGTGCTTTTTGTCCGCGCCGTAGGCTTCGGCAGCTAGCACGCCCACCGACATCACAAACCCCGTCACCACAGTCAGCGACATTTGGAAGGTCGAAGAAGCTAGTCCACCTGCCGCCAAACTTGCTGTGCTGAGATGGCCCATCATGATCGTGTCTACAAAGCTGACTGCAAACTGGGCGACCTGTGCGATCGCCAGCGGAATCGCCAGCTTCAAAAATGCATGAGCTTCTGGAATGACACCAGACTTCGCTACCCTGTTAGCTACTTTTGCTGGTAGCGACTGCAATCTCATTTCTCCAACCTGCTAAGAAATCCTGAGCACAAATTCTGAAGCTATCAACTCTATTCAACCATCCCGCTTCGCCGAGGATCACCTGCTCCTTTCAAGACTGAATCCTCTGCTCCTACCGTGTGTACACCGCCAAAGAACATATTGGTCTGCTGCCACTGCACTACTTTGTTGGTTCCAAGCCTGTCAGCTTCGAGAGACGCCGATCCTATATGCGGCGCATCCAATCCGGGCTCTAGGTGAAACACGCCATTTTCCCAATGAATGCGAGGCGCACGCACAGCCTGGTCCATCGACATGCCAAAGTCCAACACATTACAAATGACCTGCAAAACGGCGGAACGAATTCGATTAGAGCCTCCTGAGCCTAGCACTAGCTGTGGTTTTCCATCTTTTAGAATCATCGTCGGAGCCATCATCGACGACATCCGCTGGTCCAGTGGCCAGTTGTTAAAACCGTGAGGGTTGAGGTCTTCTTCCCCCAGCATGTTATTCAACATGATTTGAGTGCCGGGAACCACATAGGAAGATCCTTCACCGTTAGAGCTAGTGACACTAGCCGCGTTACCTTCGTCATCCATGACGCTGATGTGGGTGGTGCTGCCCCATCGGTTAAGACCTTTGTGCATCAGCTCATCAAGTGGTCCTGCATACTTGTCGATTAGATCTGGAGACAGGAATTTTCGGGTGATGTCTGGATCGAAAAGGGCAGTGTCTAGGTGCGATCGCCTTGATTCATTCGTCCATCGCATTGCCTGAGACAGCAGCGTCAGATGCTCTGTTGAACCAAATGTCATTGAACCTAAATCAAACCGGTCCAACAGCTCTAAACAAAAGGCAATCAACACTCCACCCGCACTTGGCAAGGGATTCGTCAGCATCTGCACACCGCGATAGTTGATTTCTAGAGGCACCCTTTCAATCACCTGATAGTCACGGAAGTCAGCCAGCGTTAGATAGCCGCCTTTCTCCGCGCAATCTTTCACGATCTGCCGTGCAATCTCGCCCTCGTAAAAAGCCCTGTGCGCTTCCTCATCTCCTAATCTGGTCAGATATTCCAGCGCATCGGCAAACTGAGTCGTCTGTAACCGATCGCCTGCTTGCAGTCGCTGACCTGTCGGCGCATAGATTTGTCTAGCTGCTGGCGTTCCCATCAAAATTGAATCCAGCAGATTGTAACAGTAGCCCTGAAAATCGCTGACGGTGACGCCTTCTCTTGCAAGTGCGATCGCAGGCTCTGCCACTACTTTTAGCGGCAGTCGTCCCAACTTCTTGTGAACGGCCAGCACGCCTGCCACCACCCCCGGCACCGCAATCGACGCCAGTCCAATATGAAACTCTTGAACCGTATCGCCAAAGTTCGCCTCAATCGGATAGAAATCGGGCTGGTCACAGACTCGGGCCTTGGGCGTTTGAGTAAAAAAATCAAACAGCGTATCTGTGTGGCGATCTGACTGGTGAGCCAGCAAGAAACCGCCGCCGCCGAGGGATGTAAGCGTAGGTTCTACGACACAGGCTGCTAAGAGAGAGGCGATCGCACCGTCAAACGCATTGCCCCCCGCCAGTAAAACTTCCTTTCCAGCCTCAGCCGTTTTCTGATGCCCTGCTGCTACCACACCTGCCATCGCGTATCCTCTAGTAAATAAACCCGATAAACAGCAGTGAGGAAAGTAGGACGCATGTATTACTTTTACTTGTATGACCGTTATTGTCGGTAGTAATAATTTAAAGTAAAAGGTAAGCAAAGAAAGGACATTGCCGTAAATGGCTATTATTGCGCTCAAAGCCTGGTATCTAAGCGACTACGAACCCATCCGCGAGTTAGAGCAGCGATCGCACGATCTGCGGCTAGCGAAAAATAGCTTATTGAAGTCGGCGCTGCGAGCCGACTTTTTAGAAGACATTGAAGAAGTCAAACAGGCAGAATGGTTTCAGCGCTATCTAGAAGGCGACCGAGTTGAGTTCTATGTTGAAGGGAGTGGGGTGTATGCGATCGCCAACATCGATCTCATCAGCCACGAGATCTACTTTGCCAAGCAAGACTCCCTTTCCAACCTTGATCCCACCATCTTCTTCAGCTATCAGACCGAGTACACCGACTCTAGCGACCTGCTCAGAGAGGCCCTCGACGCCTTTATCAAAAAGTTCAACAACAAATCTCGCCTGCCGATCAGCCTAGTCGAATCCAACCGACTTAGCCAGGGCGCAGTCAAAATCAACAGCACTCTCATGCGACAGATCAGGCGATCGCTCCTTTTCATCGCCGACGGCACCCCCATCCACGTCATCGACGGCACCCCGCCGCAGCTAGTCCCCAGTCCCAAAGTCTGCGTCGAAATGGGCTACGCCCTACAGAGCAAACGCCCAGAGCAACTGATACTGGCGCAGATGGAACGCTCAGACATGCCCGGACAGTTTCCCTTCGACACCCCCACCCGCAACCGACTGAGCTTCACTAAAAAATCCGAGCTGACAAAAGAGCTGCCAGCTTTATTACAGGAAAGACTACAGCGATTCAATTTGGCTGGCTAGCTATAGAGAATCAGAAAAATGGCCAAAGATCTCTACCACGACCAGGTTAAGACTGCTCTTCAGAAAGATGGCTGGCAAATTACGCACGATCCTTATGAGATTAGGGTCGGCGGGGTTGAAATGTATATTGACCTAGCTGCCGAGCAGGTTATTGCGGCTCAACGCGGCACTACAAAAATTGCAGTCGAAATCAAGAGTTTTCTCAGTCCATCCACCATTTCGGACTTTCACTTAGCTCATGGTCAATTTCTAGACTATCGCTACGCACTCAGAAGAGCCTGACCGGACTCTTTACCTAGCTGTCCCAGCAAAGACCTATCAAACTTTCTTTGCCATGAAATTTATTCAGCAGGTGAGAGTACGAAGTCAAATCAAATTATTAGTCTATGATTCAGCGCAGGAGGCTGTAGTGCAGTGGATCGAGTAGAAACCTATCGAGCGTATATTCAGCAGTTGTTGTTAGAGCGGGCAGAACGCTCTAAGCAGGCACCGAGCCAAGTAGAGGCTCAAACAGTTTTCGACACAGAGCGCGACCACTATCAGCTTGTATACGTTGGGTGGAAGCGGAATGGCCTCAGAGACTATGGCTGCCTACTGCATCTAGACATTAAAGAGGGCAAAATCTGGATTCAGTACGACGGCACAGAAGGAGGCATTGCGAACAAGCTAGTCGAGCTAGGCGTGCCCAAGCATGACATCGTACTCGGCTTTCATCCATTAGAAGTCAGACCCCATACAGAGTTTGCCGTCAGCTAAAACTGAAAAGAGTCGAGTCTCGGCCTAAGGGGTCTGCTGCAATTCTGGCTTTTCTTCTGGCAAAATTGCGCCTTCTACTGGGCACACCTGTAGGCAAATGCCACAGTCAATGCAGGTATCAAAGTCGATCCAATACCAGTCAGTGCCCTTCTTGTTCTTGCCTGGACCTTCGTCAATGCAGGCTACTGGGCAAGCATCAACGCAATCCGCGACGCCTTCACAAACGTCAGTCACAATCGTATGGGACACGGTTTTCTCTCTTTATATAAACGGCATGCGCAACTAGCCACACTGTTTAGCTTAGTTAACGATCTCAATATCGGGCAAGCCTTGGTCTGAGATCCACGCAATTCGACTGATTTTGCGTTTGCGGGCGATCGCACGCACCTCATCCGCCGATTGACCCAAATCCAAACTCATCTCGACTCGCACGACATTCGCCGACTGTCTCGCTTTCTGGGCATAGCTCAGCGCCGCCGCCGCCGCCGTTTCGTCTGTCGGCACAATCAACCAGTCGCTAGGCGGCGTCTCCTTTGGCATCTGGCTATCCGGCAGCAGCGCTCTGTGCAGTTCCTCAATATTGAGCACGAACCCGACACCGGGAAAGCCATTACTGCCTAGAACAGGGTCGTAAACCGATAGCAAATCGTCATAGCGCCCGCCTTGACCGACTCGCTGAGCGCTATTGATTACTTCAAACACAATTCCCGTGTAGTAGTCGAAGGGACGAATCAGGCTGAGATCGAGAATGACAGACGGTACGCTGATGCCCTGCTGACGTTCTACACCTAATAGATCAATTAGCGATTTGAGCTGAGATGCGATCGCCCGCTGCTCTTCATTGAGATCAAAATCCGCCAGCTTAGCGAAAACCTCACTCGGTTCCCCGCGCAAATCCATCAGGCGCAGCGCCAGAGCCTGTAAGTCTGCCGATAAATCTAGCCCCTCTAGCATGACGCGATCGAGCTTGGCAATAGACTGCCGGACCGCTTCGCGCTGGCCTTCAGCAAAAGGAGACAGCAAAGAATAGGTCAAAGCCGCCTCGCCTAGTACGATATGCGTATCGGACAGATCCAGCGCACTCAGGCAGTCAGCCACCAGCAGCAGCACTTCTACATCCGCCATCAGACCGCTGCTGCCCAATAGCTCAATCCCTGCCTGGTGATATTCCTGCTGTCCGCCCTGTGTACCCGTCGCCGATCGCCGAAAGACATTGGCGTTGTAATACAGCCGCTGTGGATAGGTGACCGAAGCTAAGCGAGTCACTGCCGCCCGTGCAATTGAGGCCGTCAGCTCCGGGCGTAAACCAAGCCGCTGCCCGCCTAGCTGGTTCATCTGTAGCTCAATCACTTCAATCCGCTCAATCGCACCACCTGCCATCAGCGTATCCATCGTTTCCACGGTGGACGTAATAATGCGGTGATACCCCCATCGCTGAAAGACTTCCTCTAGCCGATCTTCTATCCAACGTTTTTGAACAACGTCTAGCGGAAGCAGGTCTCGACCACCCGTAGGGGGTTGGTATGTTTTTCCTTCTAGGTTCCCTTCGGGCATCTATTTTTTCTTTCTACCAAACAATCCGCTCAAAAGACCGCCTCCCTGCTGGTTTCCCTTGTCTGCTCCTTTGGCCTGTGCTTTAGAAGCGTTGGCTTTACCTTTTTTGGAGGCGGCCTGCTTACGGCTAGCTGGCTGTTCACCCGCGCTGAGTCTGGCCTGTACCGTTTGTGCGGTTTGGTTCTCAGGGTCGAAAGCAAGTGCCTGTTTGGCGTATATTCTGGCCATTGTTGCCTGGCCAGCGCTGAGATACAGGCTAGCTAGGCAGGCGTGGCAAGGGGCGCTTTGCGGATGGGAGGTGATCGCTTCTCGCAACTCTAAAATACCGCGAGAGTAGTCCCGCTGCTCTTCAAATTCTTTGGCGCGGCGAATATAGCTGTCGATAACGGAGGAACGGCGCGATCGCGCACTGACCGATCGCGCTGCGTTCTGAGATGTCTTCGAGGCGGTATTCTCAGCAATAGTGGCAGCAGGTTTCGAGACAGCAGCAGCAGATTGCTTTTTTGACCTTATCAAATAAGCTGCGTTGAGTTCGCTAAGTTCGCCGATTACAGACTCTACTTTACCTAGGTCGCTGAACTGTGTCTTGGCAATTTTCTCGACCGCTGCGGCATAATCTGCTTCCACTGCGTTGCTCATCATCAGCTGCTTGGCGCGATCGCTAGCTAAAGAGACAAGATCAGGCGATGCCGCTAGCTGTTGCTGCTTCATTCCTAGCAAAATATCGTGCTCTTTCGCCAGTTTGTCTTGGTTTAGCACTTCATAGGCAGGATTCACTCTTTTAGAAAGCAGCTGACCAGCCAACTGCCGCTGCATTTCAGAAGCTTCTCCCAAGCTGTCGGGATGAAGTTTGCGAGCTACCTTTAAATAGCGCTTTCTCACCTCTTGAGGGTCCGCAGTTAACGGAAAACCGAGCACTGCATGGTGATCAATCATACCGAGCTGAAAGAGCCCTGCGTTTGTGGTCATAGCCTTTTTCCAAATGGGGTTACAAGCTCCAGAGTGCCCGTGATTTCAGCTGGCTATGTGTTTTAGATCTCCATCCTGACTCAGGACAATCTCAAAGGTCGTTCTCTCGCCGGGTGAGGATCGCACCGAAAGCGTCCCACCGTGTTTTTGAATAATGGAATAGCTGGTGGATAAACCCAATCCGGTGCCACCGCCAACCGGTTTGGTGGTGAAAAATGGATCGAAAATGCGCTCTTGGATCTCTGGCGGAATAGCTTTTCCGTTGTTACTAATCTCAATCCGTAGTTTCCTATCTGCTGTCACCTGGGTCTGAATGCAAATTTCAGGATGTTCATTATCAGCAGCAGGCTGCTCTCGAATCGCATCGATAGCGTTGACGATGATGTTTAAGAAGACTTGATTGAGCTGACTAGGTTCGCAGCTAAACGGCGGAATATCGCCGTATACCTTGACTACATCAATCGATGGATGCGAGCTAGATGCCTGTAGCCGATTTTGCAAAATGACTAGAGTACTCTCTATGCCGCTATGCAGATCAACTACTTTGTGTTGTGACTCGTCTAAGCGAGAAAAATTTCTAAAACTCAACACAATTCGGCTGATGCGATCGCTGCCTAGCCTGACTGACTTGAGGATCTGCCGAATGTCTTCAATCAGAAAACCTAGATCAATCTCTTTTTGTTTTTTCTCAATAGCAACAGTGGTACGAGGGTATTCCTGCTGGTAAAGGATCAGCAAGCTCACCAGATCATCCACATACTCTTTAATATGAGAGATATTCCCTCGGATAAAGCCGATTGGATTGTTGATTTCATGGGCAAGACCTGCTGCAAGCTGACCCAAAGATGACATTTTTTCAGTGTGAATAAGCTGGGCTTGGGTCTGACGCAATTCCTGAAGCGTTTTTTCTAGAGTTTGGTTTTTTTGGTCTAGAGCGTCGGCTTTCTGGTTTAGGTCCTGGGTTTTTTCAGCGACTTGAGTAGCTAGGGTTTGGGAGTGCCTTTTGAGGAAGACAATAGTTACTGTGCTCAATACGAAGCTCACCGTCACCACCCAAACAAGCTGACGATACTGTTGATAGAAAGAGGGGCTTAGGTTCAAAAGTACGCTACCGGGCGGCAGCTTGTTTTGGTTGATATGCGCCCGTTGGAGTTCTACCGCATCAAATATCCACTGATTTTTAGATTGGGTGATTGGCTCAATGCTATCGACAGGCGTGCCGTCTAGAATCTTCTCAGCTAGCTGAATCGCTTGTTTGGCATGATAGCTACCTTCTAGCACCATGCCGCCCACCACACCGTGACCTACATGCATACTAGTCTCAGTATAGATAGGATTGGGCAGAGCGGAGCTTAGACCCTGAGCGGTTTGTTCAAAATCTATCAAGGCACCTTGTTTGCTGCCTTCTCTGAGCTGACCTAGGAGATAGATTGGCCAGTCATCCGGATAATCACCAAGGGCTTCCAAGATTTTGTCGGAGACAACGTCGTTGACGACAACTAGATTGTGCGGTGCGCCTTTTAGAGACGCTAGGGTTTGTAATTCATCAATTTTGGCTATGGCACTTGAACTCGAATCACCGACCACAATCAAATTATTTGAGCCGGTTTGACGTTTGGCTTCTACGATGGTTTCTAGAATACTGTGCGTTTCAAACACACCTGTTATCCAAGGAAGGTTGATCAAGTCTTCTTGAACTTGATTAACGCCCATAAAAACAACCGGCAGTTTGGGAAAGTATTCCTCGTGGGCCTCGACGACAAGATTAGTCCCAGGATCGTCGGTTACTATCAAAACTTGTAGGTCGGTGTCTCGGTATTTGGTTCGCAGATAGTCTAGAAAAATTTGTTTGTAGGGTAGGTTGGGATATCGTTTGGCATCTAGGAATTCATGATAGACATTGACTTCGTGCGAACTCCCCCTCAACTCCTGGTCGATGCCCTCTTTTTGCTGTGCAGTCCAAGATAGTTCGGGGTTGTAAGAGTGGACGACTAAAACGTTTTTACGATTTTGCGGTGAGATTGTACCGTTAGCAAAAGCACCTTCTGCTCCAATCCAGCTCAGCAGTAATGCTCCTATAGAGAGTGCCTTTGAAAGGAAGACTAGCCTTTTGAGGGAGCTATTAGTGGTGAATTGCCGAGAGCGCATAGCATTATAACCTATGTTTTATTAACATCGCTATCAGCTTTCCCCTCCAGGTTCAGAGCGCCGACATCGCAGCACGTGGGAGGCTATTGACCCTAGAACTCTGTGGCTATCACGTGCAAGAAACAACAGAAATAATCACGGTTCGGTAGATGACTGCTGCAAGAACGCAACGGCTGCAATCACTGGTCCGCAACGAGTGGTTGTCTGTCTGACAGCTTGAAGCCGCACGTTTTCGGTGCAAATAAGTTTGCGATCGCAATGTGTAGCATGTGTTTTAAACCACCCTTTTGAGACAGCTCGCCGAGGCCTCAGCAACTAGCGACTTTCTGGGCTTTTGGTCGTGTCATAACTGATTTCATAATCTATGTGTCAGTGGAAGTCAGTTTTGATGAATTCTGACACAAGAGATGAAGTATGAGTACCTGATGCAGTAATCTAACTACAGCCTGCACCAGAAAAGGTACAATAGTGGCTGACGACCAAAAACGTATTCCTGCGCTGTTCTACCAGTCCGAATCTGGTAAGCAACCCGTTCGGGACTGGCTAATGAAGCTAGATGTAGCTGATAGAAAGACGATAGGCGTAGACATCAAAACCGTTGAGTTCGGCTAGCCTATCGGAATGCCGACCTGCCGAGCGATGGGCAAAGGACTCTACGAAGTACGCTCGTCTCTGTCTAGTGGCAGAATAGCGCGAGTCCTCTTTTGTATCTACAACGAGCAGATGGTTCTGCTGCATGGGTTCATCAAGAAGTCACAGAAGACCCCAAAGCAGGAACTAGAGCTAGCACTCGATAGAAAGAATAAAGTGGAGACCAGTCGATGACTCACAACCCCTATATTGGTTCTTCTCTCGACGACCTATTAGAAGAAGATGGCATCCTAGCTGAAGTCACTGCGATCGCAATCAAACGAGTCCTAGCGTGGCAGGTAGCTCAAGCCATGAGCAGTCAGGGCATCAGCAAGAGTCAGATGGCGGAGCAGATGGGAACAAGTCGCACTTCCCTTGATAGGCTATTAGACCCTGAGAACACGTCCGTCACACTAAAAACACTGGAGCGAGCGGCTACTGTCTTAGGCAAGCGTTTACAGATAGAGCTGGTTGGCATAGAAGAAAGCGAGGCAGCAGCAGTCAGCTCCAATTAAGACACACGACTAGGGTTCAACAGTGATGCCGTCTAGGTAGCGGTAGACGCTAGCCTTCGAGAGGTTGTATTCTTCCATCAGGTCTTTGATAAGAGCGCCATCTATCCGCTTCTGTTGCAGCTCGACATGTTCATCCTCCGTCAAGTGCTTTTGTCTGCCTAGAAGAACACCGTTAGCTTTAGCGTTGCGGATGCCGTCCATCTGCCTTTCAGCGCGAATCTCAGTCTCGAACTGTGCGATCGCACCGAGCATATTAAAGAGTCGGCCAGTGGCATCGCCTGTATCGATACTTTGGTCGATTACCTTCAGGTTGACGCCCTTCTCCTGTAGCTGTTCAGCCAGCTGGCAGAGATGCAGCGTAGAGCGAGCGAGCCGGTCCAGACGAGTGACTACCAGCGTATCGCCCTCGCGGACATATTCAAGGCAAGCCTTCAGCCGAGGTCGCTTGCTAGAGGTGCCTGTTCATTTCTCCTTGAAGACCTTGTCGCAGTCCTTCAGCTTGTCGAGTTGCACATCGAGACTCTGACCAACAGAACTGACCCGTGCATAGCCAACAACCGACATAATGACCTCGCAAATGTCTCATTATGCCTCAAAGTCTATGAGAAAGCGTTAATGAGACATGAATTGAGACGTAGTTTTGTATAGGTCTTAAAAGGTCTAGATAATGAGACATGCATAGACGATTCGAGGAAGGCGGTATATATTCAGCTAACTATTGGAACAACTGAATGATTACGCTAGGGGCTTCGCGATGCGGCCAGTGACCAACGTTCGGAATCGAAATGTGTTCGACCCCGCCTGTGAACATCACCTGATCTAGTTCTTTCGTTCTTCCTGCTATTTCGAGGCCATCTTGCTCCCCTTCGATCACAACGGCTGGAACCGCAATCTTTGGAGCAGCAGCGAGCTGGTTTTCAACTGTCAGGAGTGCTGGGTCATGACCTACTCCTGTGTAGCTGTACCCACTCAACGCAACAGCCGGAAAATCAGGATTCTCTAAGCCAACCAGGGCTTTAGAGAAGGCAATATCCAGGTCGGTTATATTCCAGGCAGGAGACCATTCTCGCCAAAGTGTATAGCTGAAGTCAGCAGGATTAGTTTGAACGATCCCTTCTCCCATCGGCATATTTAGCGCAAACTGATACCACAAACGAGGAATGAAAGAAACTGGAGGTGGATCGCCCACTGCGTAGGAAAGCGAGTAGCCAGAGAACGTAACAAGCTGAGTAACTCTCTCAGGATATAGAGCCGCTACGCCTTGTGCAGCCCTACTGCCCCAGTCATGTCCAATCATAGAGAAAGTCTCGATTTCTAGTGCATCAGCAAATGCAATCGTGTCAGTGACCAGTGCTGCGAGCTGGCCAGAACGAGGCGTATCTTTCTGCTTAAAAACGGTATCGCCAAAACCCCTAAAGTTCGGAGCCAGAACACGATATCCTTTTGCAGCAAGACCCTTTCCAACATCATCCCAAGCACCCGCATCATCAGGAAACCCATGGAGTGCAATCACTACCTGACCGTTAATAGGGCCATACTCGCAGTAAGAAATCAGCAGTTCAGAGGTTTCGACCTGTTTTACCGATGGAAGGGCATTGACGGACGATGCTGTGCTCGCCTGGAGTGGGGCAACTGCCTCACCCCCCGTTACGATGCCGAGACAACCAACAACAAAGACTAAGGCGCTGGCAGCGCCAGCAATGAGAACGTTCTTATCTCTGAGTATATTA
>CAWCWM010000005.1:0-327294 GCA_963799265.1 uncultured cyanobacterium | reverse complement strand
TGCATAGGTTGCCGAGCCCACTCCGTCACGGCGTGCCAGACTGCTTTTAATCTACCTCTCAATTTATTGAGCTGTATAGCCGCCGTCTATCACCAGCTCGCTGCCGGTAACAAATTTGGATTCATCACAGGCCAGATAAAGAATGCCGTACAGCAATAGACTTCATCGGAAATAATGTGAACAACAGGAACGGGTCCTTCCTATCCTGAACTTTTCTTTTCTATGCTCTCGCTACCGATACACTAGCCTGTCCGCGACGGTGGCTCATCCGAAAGTTGTGTAGTCCACAGGCCGTTTCCATTACATCGTCTACGAAATTATCGACTCGATTGCGGAACTTCTGCACTAGAATCTGACAGCGTTTAGCACCCCCAATCTGGTGTTCTACTTCAACTCTCACACTTGATACGGCTCGATTGAACACCTTCTCGTCCGGCGTCAGTTCGCCGTTGCGCGGCTTCTTCTTCGGCTGCAAGATGGTCACCCCCTCCGGCTTATAGCCTTGGAACCCCGTATCTTGCAACAGCTTGCTACCCGCTGGAAAACAATAACCTTCCTCGTCAGCGATCTTCTTATCGTGCTTCTTCCCTGCATCGGTGCCACTCAAGTACACGATACTGCCGCCTCGACTGGTGATGACGTTGTTCTTCACCGTATGCTGCTTCTTTTTGCCGCTGTAGTGACTTTTCTGCTTCTCTTTGTCCTTAGGCCGATTGATGGGCCGCTCTGTGCCATCTATCAAGAACGTCAAGCCAGGACAGGCCGCTAGCACTGTTTCTAGCTTGGCTGGCCTGCGCTCCGGCAGTTGCTGCTCTGCCCCTAGTGCTTGATTGAGTACACCTGTGAGCCGATGTATCCACTCGTTGGCCTGCGGTTGACCAATACCAAACAGATACCCTTGCACTTCTTGCGTCGGGTACTGCCGGAAGTAAAATAGAATAAACAAAAGCTTATCGCTTAGCACCTCTAGCTCTGGTTTGCGTCCTGCCCCATAGGCTCGCTTGCGCTTCTTCTGACCAAACTCCGCTTCCACGAACTGGGCCCACGCACGCTCAAAGCTTGGCAGCAGTGCCTTAAATTCGGTGACTGTAAGTCCCGTCAAACTCTTCAGTATTCGAGGTTTTTCCTTCAGCTCTGCGTAGGTTATTCTCACTGCACTGCTTTCCTATTTCCTAGTCGGTTTTTATTTTACCGCGCTAATTCCCGATAAAGTCTATTGTGTTGATGACACCGGGACTGTCGGTGATTATTGACGCGATTAAAGAGAGTCGCCGCATTTTTCAGCGGATGAACAGCTATGCGATTTACCGAATTGCTGAGACACTGCGCGTGTTGTTCTTTATGACGCTGGCGATTTTGGTCTTTAACTTCTATCCTTTGACGGCGGTAATGATTGTAATGCTGGCGCTGCTCAACGACGGCGCAATTCTATCTATTGCCTATGACAACGTGGAGTACAAAGATCAGCCGGAGTCCTGGGATATGCGGCTGGTGCTGTGGGTTGCTACCGTGCTGGGTATAGCTGGGGTCGTCTCCGCGTTTGGTCTGTTTTATCTGGGCGATCGCGTCTTTCAGCTTGATCGCCCGCACATCCAGACGCTGATGTATTTAAAGCTGTCTGTAGCTGGACATCTGACAATTTTTCTGACGCGCACACGCGGTCCGTTCTGGTCCATTCCTCCCGCAAAGATTCTGTGGATCGCCGTACTCGGTACGCAAATTTTAGCCACGTTGATAGCGGTCTATGGTCTGTTTATGACACCCCTTGGCTGGGGCTGGGCGCTGTTCGTTTGGGGCTACGCCCTGGTGTGGTTTGTTGTAAATGACCGCGTGAAACTGCTCGCCTACCGACTGTTGGGCGCACCCCGAGCAAAACGCCAGCGTTCTCTAAAAACAGCTTGAATCTTCGATGCTTTTTTATCAGGAATAAAGAAGATATGACGATACTACTAGCCGGAGATATCGGTGGAACCAAGACAATCCTGCGTTTGGTTCAATCGGCAGCCCACAAGCCGGATCGTGAGACAGCTCACCAGCCACCTGAGCAAACCACTTTGTATCAACAAAGATATGCTAGCCAGTCATTCACTCATTTGATTCCAATGGTGAAAAAGTTTCTGATATCAGCCTCTAGCCAGCTAGGCAGTCAAGCTGTTCCAGAAAAAGCTTGTTTTGCCATTTCCGGGCCTGTTGTCCGTAACCGCTGCAAACTGACAAACTTAAATTGGAGTTTAGACATACGCAGTTTAGAGCAAGCCCTACAGATTGCACCGATCGCGCTCATCAATGACTTTGCTGCTATTGGGCACGGTGTTTTGGGTCTCTCTGATCAAGATCTGCATACGCTACAGCCTGCTCACCTAGATGCCCATGCTCCGATTGCCGTAATTGGGGCAGGCACCGGACTAGGACAGGGGTTTTTGATTCCTGATCATAAGGGGTACCAGGTATTTTCGACTGAAGGGGGACATGCAGACTTTGCCCCTCGGCTAGCGATAGAATTTCAGCTATCGCAATATCTTCTAGAAACCCACCATATTGACCGGGTTTCTGCTGAACAGGTCGTCTCTGGCATGGGAATCGTGTCGATTTATCAGTTTCTCCGTAGCCGCAAACCTGCTGAAGAATCTGCTGCTATGACAACAATCTTCAAAGCCTGGAAACAAGAAATTGGACAGGAAAAGAAAACAATCGATCTTGCAGCGGCGATCTCCAAAACGGCTATACAAAAACAAGATAATTTGTGCGGCAAAACAATGGAGCTATTTGTGCAGGCGTATGGCGCGGAAGCGGGAAACCTAGCGCTCAAACTCCTGCCGTATGGTGGCTTGTACATTGCAGGCGGCATTGCTGCCAAGATCCTACCCTTACTGCATCCGCTTTTCCTAGAAGCGTTCGTAGCAAAAGGGCGGATGCAGCCTTTGTTAGAACAAATTCCAGTACACGTTATTTTGAACAAAGAGGTAGGGCTAATCGGCGCGGCGCTTTGTGCTGTTCAGCTTTGATAGCTGCGGAATGTTTGGCAAAGCGATGCGTACGCGATCGCCATGCCTATCTCCAACCTCATTCTTCGCTCTCTTTCTCATATTGTTGGTTGCTTATTTTGATGTCTGATTTCCAGTAACCTCACTGGGATGAATACGATAGACTGCCACTGTATTCTCACGCCCCCAGGCATCAATCCAGATTCGGCTAATCGCAGGTGAAAGAGTATTCGGATTACGCGCTTTGGCTAGCTGCTTGACATGATCAATATCTACCTGCTGGGTAAGGCGCTCGGCTCGCCCCGTGACCACAACACTGCGCCAGTGTAGAAGATCGTTGACATCTTCGACCTGTAAGCACACTTGCGAATTGGCCTCTATGTACTGAGTCTTCTGACCTTCTGTTGTAAAAATATAGATGTTTGAATCTTCTGACTCTTCTTCTGAATTTTCCAGGTAATACTGTATTGGCACAACATAGGGTCGCCCTTCAAACGCGCAGCCTAGGTGGCCATATCCTACTTGCTGTAGGAGGTTTTGTATTTCTTTTGATCCCATTATGTCAATGTCTATCATGATTATTTTCCTTAAACTTTGGATATTAACGACACTATCAAATTTAAAACAACTCTCTCATTATTTCAGGTTACGCTTCCCTGTTTGAGTAGGGTCAAGTGCGATTCGTTTGCCAAGCACTCACCTCTCAAAATGTTTCTATTTGAAATTTAGATCGCGTTAGCTACAGCCTAGCGCAATCTCTTACGAAGGAGCCAAATTCAACCCCTACATTAAGTTTGTTGTGTAGCGACTTTGTATTTTCAAGTGGCGTTGGTAGTTTGGCTTCCATCGCTTTGACTTGACCTGCTGAAGGAGGATTCGTCTCGCGTATCACAGTCTTGACAATTGTAGTTTTGGGTGTGGTTTTTGAATCTGTGTCAAACCGGACATCTACTAAATAGCTGCCCACAAGCGCGGTTGCCGATGAACACAGTGGTTAGCACCGCAAGAACAATAATGCTGATAGAATTTCGCTCTAGAAATGCGAGCAACGAGAGTCCGGAGGTCCGGGTAGCCCGGCGAAAACCGTTGCACCAGAGAACCGTAGAAAAGGCAAACTCGACGCTATAGAAAAACAGATTTTCTACAGGAGACGTATACTAATATGTCTCCTCCTTGGCGGTATTGTAAACTCTTACCTGCTCGCGAAGCCCCTCCATTCGCGTAGCGTCTCCTTGTCCGTTAGCTCTATGACCATTAGCTCTATGACCATTAGCTCTATGACCATTAGCTTCATGACCATTAGCTTCATGGCCGTTAGCTTCATGGCCGTTAGAATGCTCGCTCACGCGCGCCCGATGGCGCTCTGATACCACCTGCTCTGGATCGATGCCATCAAAAGTAGGCGGCAGCCAAACTCGAATGACCAGCAATGCTCCCAATACCAGCAAGAACATGCAGGCCACTAGAACTTGAGACCAGGGCGTTTCTAAGACACCCCGCACGATGATTTCTCGAAGTACAGAGACAATCGACACCTCAACGGCAACCCCAATAGAGACTCGATGTTCCTTTAAATAAATAATTAGCAAACGAAACAGCTCAACTAAGATCAACAGAAATAAAATATCTGAGGTGATCGGCTGAAAATCTAAGGGATGGAGCAGCGATCGCACCATCTCCCACAGCTGCAAAATCATAAAGCTGAAAAGGCCAATACAAAGGCACATGACAATGAAATCTTGCACGGTCTCTAGCAGTCGAATCACGTGCTCGCTGTTCAACCAGCGATACCAAGGAATTGATGGCCGTGGTTCAGTGCTCAACTGTTCAGTGTTCATAGTAAATAGCCTAGGTGGTAGGAGATAAGTGGTAGGAGAGTAGACAGAAAAAACAGGGATCGGTCAGACAGCAGCTACTGTTAGCAAACTCGAACCTAGACGCACAGCGCTGCGACCCTGCTTCCTACAGCTTATCTATAATTTTTGCTAATTGAAATAGACGAACAATATAAATATCAATAATGTGACATAACGCTTGCTTAACTCTACATCAGTGGGCGATCGCTCACTGGCTTTGTACAAAGGCTAGTCAGGGATAGTTCCTTTGTCTAGCCAGATTGATAACTTGGGTGAAGGCTGAGCACGCTCAAGATACGCATGGAGCTGATCGCCCTCTAAAACTTCCTGTCTCAAGAGACACTGGGCAATTTCTTCTAAAAGTCTACGTTATGCTCGCTTAAGGGCGTGCTAAATAAACCAGCAGCGAAATGATGCGTTGCCAATGTTTTTAGGCTCTGACAGCTCGGGCCTACTGTTGCTATTGGTTTCAACGGGCATAGTAAACCTCACTGCATCATCTGCTCACAGGTTCCTCACATTCCTAGAATAGAGTGTCGCCTAGACACAAGAGGAATAAGGATTAAATAAGTCCCGCCGGTCGACGATTCAAACTCGGTCAAGTTATTAAATCCTCGATCCAATTGTTTTTAGCTGATTTAACGATATCCTGCTCTTGTCATTCTCAGATCGTTTGTAACGCTTTAAAGAAATCATTCTTTTAAAAATCAGGGAATCAATCATGGATATCTCTCAGCTACCGCCGATTTCGACCCTGCCGGTAGAAGCGGAAAGTCTCTATATAGATGTGTCAGTTCTCACCGGAGAGTCTTTGCCAGTGGCCCGCAGCCCCGATCCGGTTGAATTACGAGCGCTGCAAGGGCAAGGAGAACAGCCGCTGCAAAAGTCAGTCAACCCGGTAGAAATGGCAAATCTCGTACTGGCAGGCTCCACCGTTTCTTCTGGGCGCGGGCGAGCGGTGGTGTATGCCACAGGCTCAGAAACAGAATTTGGCCATGTCGCTCATTTGACCACGGTGGTGAAGCGCGAGCCGAGTACGCTAGAAGTGCAGGTGACGCAAATTGTGCGCGTGATTACGGCGATCGCACTCACCATGGGCGGTATTGTTTTTGCGCTCACTTCTCTCTTGGTCGGCATGGAGATCAAAGAGAGTTTTATCTTTGCGATTGGAATTATTGTTGCGCTCGTACCTGAAGGGCTGTTGCCGACGGTCACACTGACGCTGGCGGTCGGCGTTCGTCGTATGGTGAAGCGCAATGCCCTGGTCAGGAGACTTTCAGCCGTAGAAGCTTTGAGTGCCACCACCGTCATCTGTACTGACAAAACTGGAACACTGACTAAAAATGAAATGACCGTCCGTCAGCTTTGGCTGCCTGCGCTTTCTGCTGGTGAAGCGACTGGTGGAGCAACTGGTGGAGCGACTAACAAAGCGATGTCTCTGGAAGTCAGCGGCGCAGGGTACGATCCCACCATCGGCGAAATCAAGATTCCAAAGACACTGGTGAATCCGTGGGAAGTTCAGCTGCTGCTGATGGGAGCCGCGCTCTGTTCTAACGCACGCCTGACGCATCTAGAAGCGCCCAGTCGCTGGCAGGAAATGGGCGATCCAACAGAAGCAGCCCTGATTGTTGCCGCTGCCAAAGGCGGATTAAACGTAGAGAAAATGCAACAACAACTGCCCAGACTAAAAGAGATTCCCTTCGACTCTCGTAGGCGGATAATGACTATTGTTTTAGACTGGCAAGCTTCTGAGCTATGGCCCGACAGCGAACCTACCAAATCTCCTAACTTAGCTTTTAGGGATTCGCTCAGAAATAGAATACCTAACATGCAAAGCTGAAACCGAGGCCTGAGCGTAGTCGAAGGCCGGATGGAATGGGACTTTATTTAAGGGCACTTCCCTTACCAAAGGCGCACCGGTAGAGGTCGTGCGCCACTGCCAGTTTATTTTACGCAATGGCACAGTAGAAGCCGTAACTCATGACGACGGTGATGAGGTTGTCGCTGCCAATGATAGCTTTGCTCGCCAGGGCTATCGCGTTTTGGGCGTGGCGGCTAGGCGGGGCGATCGCACCCTGCAAAATCTCAAGCTTCAGATCTTGAACAACAGCTTATTTTCATTGGGCTAGTGGCCATGTTCGATCCGCCCCGGCCAGAGGTGCCGACCGCGATTGATCAGTGCCACGCTGCTGGGATTAAGGTGACGATGGTGACCGGGGATTATGGTTTGACGGCAGAGGCGATCGCGCGCCAAGTCAGACTGGTAAACAACGAACCCGTCCGCGTCGTCACTGGCGATGGCATGGGCCATCTATCCGATGCTCAGCTCAGGCAAATCCTCAAATATCGCACCGGCCTGGTCTTCGCTCGTATGTCGCCCGAAAACAAACTGCGCCTGGTGCAGGCTTACAAAAGCAACGGTGAAATTGTGGCCGTCACTGGAGACGGGGTAAACGATGCACCTGCGCTCAGAGCGGCTAACATTGGCATCGCAATGGGCCTAAATGGCACAGATGTCGCCCGAGAGGCCGCCGACATGGTGCTCACCGACGACAACTTTGCCACTATCGTCAGCGCCGTTGAACAGGGCCGCGCGGTGTATCAAAACATCCGCAAGTTTATTACCTATATTCTCGCTTCTAATGTAGCGGAGCTGTTGCCTTTCCTCGCGATGGTCGCCCTCAAGATTCCACCCGCGCTGGTGATTATGCAGATTTTGGCAGTGGATCTGGGCACCGACATGCTGCCCGCCCTGGCACTCGGCGCAGAGCAGCCCGAGCCGGGGCTTTTGCGCCAGCCGCCTCGGGCAAAAGGTCAGGCTCTGTTGGACCGCTCGCTAATGTTACGTGCCTACTGTTTTCTCGGACTCATTGAGGCAGTGTTGAGCATGGGCGCATTCTTTGTCGTTTGGTGGAGTCATGGCTATGGTTTAGCTGAATTGCAGGCCGTCAGTCCCAAGATTCTCTCTCATGCCGCCGATGCTGCCACCGTCGGCATCTACGCCCAGGCCACCACTATGACTCTCGCTACTATCGTCGCCTGTCAGGACGGTAACGTCTTTGCCTGCCGCTCAGAGCGAGCTTCGATTTGGCGCGTTGGGTTCTTTTCTAACCCCTTTATCTGGCTGGGCATCGCTGTCGAATGGATTTTGATCATTTCGATTACGAAAGTAGTCGCTTTGCAAGACGTGTTCTCGACCGCTCCGATTGTGGGCTGGCAGTGGCTGTTGCTGTTGCTATGCCCGCCGATTATGCTAGGCGCTGAAGAAATTCGCAAAGCTGGGTTTCGCCAGTTTGGCCGTGCGCCGCGTCAAAAAGGCTTACAGAAATCTCTGAGTCAATAGCCCTTGAAGAATAGATAGAGGACGCAAGGATTCAACATTTATCATCCGCTTAGTATCCAGCGGGTCGAACTTTTCAACTTTCAAACTCTACAGCTCTATGCGGTTTCGCTTTCTGAAGTCGGAGTAGATTGATGCAAACCGTGATCCACAAAAAGCCAATGCCATAGCCCGCCAAAATATCCGTTGGCCAGTGTACGCCCAGGTAGAGCCGACTGAAGCCAATTGCGACAATGAGCACTGTTGCGATCGCGTAAAACGCCTTGTCATACCGAGGATAAAGCGTTGCAAATAAGTAGGACAAAAAGCCATAGAGCACCACAGACCCTAGCGCGTGACCACTGGGGAAGCTGAAGGTCGTTTCAGTAATGAGCCGTGGCCATAGATCAGGGCGAGGCTTATAGAACGCTATCTTTAGCACGTAGCTCAAGACAGCGCCACCAAAAGCATTCAATGCAAAAACTTTGGCCTCTAGTCGATAGCGCTGCCACCACAGAAAAACAAAAACAACCATCGTCAGTGGGACAACCGTTTGCGGATTGCCGATGCGAGTAATGCTCAGCATCAGCCTGTCTAACACTGGGTTAGCAAGCCTATGAATATCTAGCAGAATAGTCTTGTCAAAAGAAAATGCCTCTTGCTCCAAAACTCCGTCAGCGAGCTTCGCTAGAACATACAGAACCAGGATACAGGCACCCAGCCAAAAGGCCCCAAAGAACGCAACGAATGAAGCAATCCGAGGATGCACCTTGTGCGTCCAGAGCTTAGCGAGCCAATGAAAAAAATCGTACATAAGGGAAAAGATAGCGAGAATTTAAAGCTGATGGAAGATATTAAGAAAAGCCCCCCAGTCAGCTTAGCAGGCTTTCTTTGAGGACTTTTGACTAGCGACGTTTTTTACTCAGATAAAATGAGAACAACAGATTAAGACCCGGACATCGTACCGTCTTTAGTTGACAACTGTTGCTGCGGCTCTGGCTCAGAGAGCAAATTCAGCTCTGCACTCTTCTCTAAAGTCTGTGTTGACGCTGGCTCCTTTGGCTGCTGGGAAGAACCCTGAGCTTCAGCCACCTTTTCGTTAAGCGTTTGATCGAGCTGCTGCCCTTTTTCTGTTAGCTGCGTTGTAACCTCAGAAAGCTGCTCTTTAGCCTCAGCGGTGAGCTTTCGACTACGAGTTCGCACTTCTTTAGAAACCTCTGACAATTGCGTTTTAGCTTGAGCGCCGAGCAGTTGCCCTTGCTCTTGTAGCTGAGCTCCTAGTGAAGAAGCGCTTTCCTTGATCTGTGCGGCTCTCTGAGTCAAGCCTCCAGACCAGATCTCAGCGTCTCGGATTGCTGAGATAGAAGCAATTACCCGCTTGGAACCGATGCTGATGATAGCACCAGGGACAAGCTGAAACTGACCATCAAGCGTACCTAGCCAGCCATTGGTATCAAAGAGGTAGGCAATCACGTTTCCGTTACGAGGATCAATTAGATAGTCATCAATCACGCCTGCCTGATTGCCTGTATCTGTCCACAGCTCGCGACCAACAATATCTGCGGTATCTTCGGCTCGCTTGCTCTCCTGAATCTCTGAGAGACTCACAAACAAACTGTCTTTGCCAATAGTATGTAGTTGCGACCATCGGAAAGTATGCGCTTTACGCCCCATCAGGCCAGCTTTGCAGGTGATACTCTCTACTCGATGATTTTTCAGATCTAGCCAGAGGTGGCTTACTCGGCCAATTTCCTCGGCATTGTCCCGGTTCATGATCGGTAAACGGTTGAGGTTGTGTTGAGTGAGGATGGTAGAGGCAATGGCAGTTTGTGAGTTCATGACTTCAACTCCCGGTATAGGTAGAGAATGTGAGAACGTCATTTAATGAAACTCTCTTAATACTTATAGTAGAAACAAAAGGTCAAGAATTCGGCAAGGTTTAGGTTTGACTATTCTCTCAAGGTTGAGATGCTAGCGGCAGATTGATAGTAAAACAACTTCCGCTTCCCAGTGTGCTGATCACGTCAATGCTGCCGCTGTGGCTGTGGACAATTGCCTGAGTAATCGATAGCCCCAGGCCAGACCCACCGTCGTTGTACTTTCGAGCTTCATCAGCTCGCCAGAAACGCTCGAATATTTTCTCCAGATTGTCTTTGGCAATTCCTCTGCCTGTGTCTCTCACTAAAACCTGTACCTGGGCACCTGATTGCCTCGCCTTAATATGGATGGCACCGCCCAAAGGCGTGTAGCGAATAGCGTTTTGAACCAAATTAGTGAAAGCTCTAGTCAGGCAAGGAGGATCGCCCTGTATCAGCAGATCCGATTCTAAATCAGTCGTTAGCTTAATGTTTTTGTCTTCGGCCTGCGAGTGGTAAAGCTGTACCAGATTCTTAAGAAGTTCCGTGAGATTTATTGGCGCTAGGTGTATGGGTGAGAGTCTGTCTGTTCTGGCGAGCAGCAACATATCTTCAGTCAGGTTTTTCATCTGGTCAGAGGCGTTAAGAATTGCTGTGAGCGCCTCGCGGTCGTCATCACGCATTCCCTCAGGGTACTTCAGCGACACTTCTGCGTTGCTGGTGATAGCCATGAGGGGGCTACGTAGTTCGTGGGAAGCATCTGCTGTAAACTGCTTGAGCCGCGCAAAACTTTCTTCGATTGGCTGCATCGCCTGTCGATTGAGCCACAGAATCCCAGCGCCGCTTAAGATAGCCGCAGTCACAACGCCTGCACCAAGACCTATATCTAGTAACAAAACTGTTTTATGAAATCTATCTAGCAATATGTTGATTCTGACGTAGCCGATTAGTTCGCCCTTATCGTCATCTAAAATCGGCAGCGTCACAGATTGAAAGGAGGAATCTCGGTTAAAGACCTCAACTACAGCCTCAGAATCGAGCGGCTCTGTAGGAAAGTCTCTTCCCATCCTCTCAACTGACTTTCCTTTTGTATCAAACCATTCAAAAGACTCTCGAGAATTAAAAATGTTCTGCGCCAAAAGCTGATCGTCTATTATTAGACGGCCTTCCTTAAGCTCAGCCTCAGCCACCACGCCTTGACCGACGGCAATCAGTTGATTCGTCACCTGCTGTTTCAAATTGTTGACGAACACCAGCCTCACGACGGCGGAAAATCCCGCTAAGACCAGTGTGAATATCAGTATGTTGTTGAGCAGTAAGAGCCTGCGAATTTTCTGAAACATAGTGAGTTATCCATGCATAAGGCACGGTCTACAACAGGCTCCTACTGAGTGTCTGAGGCTTGTTCTGTCAAAAGCATGAGTCTATATCCCATACCGTAAACGGTCTCAATAAAGTCTTTGGGACTACCCGCTGCTTTCAGCTTGCCGCGCAGATTGGTGAGATGCGTTTTGATGGTGCCCTCTCCTGATTCTTGATCGAATTCCCACAGCTTGTTGAGCAGGGCGGTGCGACTCATTACCTGACCGGGATGCCGTAGAAAATGTTCCAATAGCAGATACTCTTTGGGTGTTGGTGAAAGTTCATTGCCGCCATAGGTTACTCGCTGACTGGCCGTATCTAGCTGAAGATTTCCGTGTTGTAAGGTCGGCAGTGCTAAATCGCGGCTGCGGCGCTGAAGCGCCCGAATTCGGGCCGCTAGCTCTTCTAGTTGAAAGGGTTTTACTAGGTAATCATCGGCTCCGGCATCGAGTCCAACCACTTTGTCGCTAGTGGTGTCTCGGGCCGTGAGTATCAATATGTGACTCTGACATCCGGCTGAGCGCAGCCTTTGACAGAGGCTAATGCCATCTAATTTTGGTAGCATCAAGTCCAACAGAATCAAGTCATATTCTGCGGCCTGGGCGTAGTTCCATCCCGCCATGCCGTCTTCTGCAATATCAACGCTGTGATGCTGATGGCGCAGATCCTTAGCCAGTGGACTGGCGATGCGATTGTCATCTTCGACAATGAGAATCTTCATAGTAGGCTTAGGGACTTGGCGGTCGGTGAGTGTCTATGTTAAATAGTAGTCGTTTGCGCAGTGGACTTTGGGTCAAACCCCAAAAAACTTGTTCTGCGCTTGAAGGCTAGCGCAGAACGGATGACTGGTCAGGCGACAGGCCCAAAGATTGACCCGATGGCGGTAGTAATGGCCATGGCGATCGCACCCAAAAAGGTCACTCGCGCGACGCCGACTGCCACACTCGCCCCACCTGTGCGCGCAGCCAACCCACCCAGCAAGGCTAGAAATACCAAAGAGCCCATCGCTACGGCAGGAATGATCCAAGCTTGCGGGCTAATGGCAACCATGAGAAGCGGTAGCGCCGCGCCGACGGCAAAGGTAAGAGCGGAGGCGATCGCAGCTTGCACTGGCCTAGCCTGATGAATTTCACTCAACCCCAGCTCGTCTCGCATATGGGCTGCGATCGCATCATGAGCCATCAGCTGCTGTGCGACCTGCTGAGCCAGTGATGAGTCCAAGCCTCTATTCACGTATATTTCTGCTAATTCGGCCTGCTCAGAGTCGGCGTCTTGCTCTAGTTCCAGCTTTTCTCTAGCCAGGTCAGCCATTTCCGTATCGGCTTGTGAGCTGACCGACACATATTCACCTGCTGCCATCGACATCGCCCCGGCGACCAGTCCAGAAACGCCCGTAATCAGCACGCCATTTTGAGCGGTGTTGGCCGCCGCGACTCCAACCATTAGGCTTGCGGTACTGACAATACCATCATTAGCGCCGAGCACTGCCGCTCTCAGCCATCCAATCCGATCGGCGTAGTGCCTTTCAGTGTGCATTCGAGGAGAGCGTTTTCGAGTCCTGGGCATAGTTGTTTCCCCTTTTATATACAGATGCTATACCCCAATCAAAAATGCAGTAGCAACTTTCTTTGGGCTGAGCAGGAGCGATCGTCAGAAGTGTCTTGTCGAGTTCTTGACGATTTCTGTTTAGTGTAGAAACTACAATTTCACTATCCTATAGCCGGTTGGCTTCAAGGGAGCTTTTCATGTTCTCTCGCAATCATTTACTGCTGTTGGGCGCACTTAGTATTCTGGGCCTGTCTACATTGAGCGGCTGTCAGCCCTCGCCTCGACCAACCGCAATTATGCATACGTCTACTGCGCCTACAGCGACAGCTTCTACTACTAAGTCGGCTGCCGGTTCTGCGCCTACAGCCGCGCCTACAGTGAAGCAAGATTTAGCAGAAATGAATAAGCTAATACCGGCTATTCAAGCAGACGTGCGTGCTGACAATTTAGAGACGGCTCAGTCAACCTTTTCAAATGTTCAGGGTAGCTGGAAAAGGGCTGCGCCTCAGCTCAAGGCCGACAACAAAGATGCTTATGATGCGATTGAAGCGCGGATGGAGAATCTTCAAAGCGAGTTTTCTAATCTATCTCCCGAAGGTGACAGCATTCTAAAGACGCTAGATCTGCTGACAACGGAGGTTGAAAGCGTGGACTAGCGTCAGAGGACAAAGGTAGGGGATTTAGCAAGTGTGTGTTTAGCGAGGCCGGTTACTTGCGTGAGTTGCAGGGCCAACCCCGTCACTGCGTGCCACCCCTCCCAAGAGGGGATTTGTCCCGGCTATGGGCATCTGAGAGTCGAGTTAGATCGCTTTAATATCACCGCCTGAAGTAGATCCCCTCTCGGAAGGGGTGCCCGTAGGGCGGGGTGGGTCTCGGCGTGTGACGCTAAACAGGTACTTTATGCAGAGAGCCTTCCCATGAGAAAAAAACTTTTGTCTTATCTGGGGCCTGCGGTTGGGGTCTTTCTGCTAGTGGTTTCGGTGGCGGTCGGATTGTTTTTGCTTCGAGAGCTGTTTGCTAGGGTCCGTCGGCCTCACGGCAATTTGACGCTAATAGACAAGGGAAGTACCTTTAAATAAAGTCCCATTCCATCCGGCCTTCGACTACGCTCAGGCCTCGGTTTTAGCTTTGTATGTTAGGTATTCTATTTCTGAGCGAATCCCTAAAAGCAGTCTATAGCTTCGCGATGAAGGCTGTAATCGCCTCATTCACGATCTCTGGATACTCCGCAATCATCAGATGTCCCGCTTCTGGCAAGTGCAAATGTTCTCCCATTGGAAACAGCGCCGCTAAATTCTCTCCCATTTCTTTGCTAAACATAGAATCTTGGCCGCCGCTAATCACCAGCACCGGAATGTCTAATCGCTGCGGACGACGACGGGTGAAGAAGTTGTAGCCCCAAAATATCTCTAGCGCTTCGTAGGGCTCCGCTTCTGTCGGCACCGGGCTCTCTTTCAAGAACCGATCGATGGTCGGATGCTCGTGCCGAGAAGACAGCGTCTTTGTCACCTTTTGCAGCCAGTCCCAATGGAACAGATGTCGTCCGCCCCACTCCAGCGCCTTCATCAGCGGAATCTCCCACCAGGGAGCTAGATCGTGGGTGCCACCAGCGACTAGCACCAGCCCTTTTACCGGATGCCGCTGCGACCACTCTAATCCGATCGGCACGCCGTAGCTATGACAGCAAAGGATGGGAGAGGTGATTTGAAAGTGCCTGAGCAGTCGTTCCAAATCGCGCCGATGGCGACCGATAGAATAGCGGCTGTAGGCAGAAGATTCCCCGTGTCCAGCTAGATCATAATTCAGCACTTCCCAGCCTTGGGTCTGAGCAAATTCGTACTGAGCACGCCAGTTGTAGCGATTGCCTAGTCCGCCATGTAGAAACACCAGCGCGGGTGCTTTCCCCGCGGTATGCGATACAGCGAGCGTTACCCCCGAACGTAGGTTTACCGCCTGACTCGAAATGGTTGTCATAACGACTATCCTTTCAACAGAGGAACAGAATGGGAAACTTCAGCAGGCGCTAATGGTCGCGGCTTGTCTGCTGGCTTTGATAACAGAACTTTGATAGTGCTGGCAATAGGAACTGCAATAATCAAGCCCAGCAAGCCCAGAATCTTAGATCCAATAATTAGAGAGACTAAAATCCAGACTGGATTGAGACCGATTACATTACCGATGAGGGTGGGCGCGATCGCATTCTCAACAATCTGATCCACCACAAAAGCCACCACCAGCACCTTCAGCCCTAGCCAAACGCTTTGAAACGCCGCCAGCACGCTCACCGCAATAATTCCTAGCGACGCCCCAAACGGAATCATCCCTAGCACGCCAATCACAATCCCAAACAACAGTCCAAAGGGCGCACGAATCACTAAAAAGGCAACTGTCATCGCCACGCCCATCATCAACGACACCGTTGCTTGACTAATAAAATAGTTGTGAAAGCTCATTGACACCGCTGGCGTGAGTCGTCGGCCTATTTTTACAGGCAGCAGCTGCAACAGATTGCCCCAAACCTCTCCACCGTGCAGCAGCAGATAGATTGTCAAAACGATAGTGAGAAAAATATCTAGTAGGTTGGCAATCGCATCCGGCAGCGCTGTAATTACCAAACCGCTAAGCACCTTGGCCTGAGCCGACAGGTAGGTCTCTAGCTGAGTCACAAGCGATGCAATATCAACGTTCAGACCGCGTTTTGTAACCCAGCTTTGAATCCCAGATATATTATCACCACTCGAAGCGATCCACTCAGGCAGCGTCTCAGCAAACTGAGCGAGCTGCGAAAATAACTGTGGAAATAGCGTCACGCCAGCAATGCCAACCATGGCACTTCCCAGTAATAAGACAACTGCGATCGCCCCCCCTCGCGAGAGTCTAGGCAACCTCTGCAATCGCTGAACCGGATAATTAAGAATGAAAGCAAGCAACGTAGATGAGATTACAATCGTAAACAGAGATTGAAAGTACTCAAACAGCTTTAGCGCCACCCACCCATTGAGAACCATCAGCGGAAGAAAAAGACTCCAGAGTACCCAGCGCGGTAGCTTACGAAAACTCATAATTGCAGTTCAACCCCAGAAGTAAGCAAATCTTGAAAGGAAAAGAACCGAAGAAGCTGAAAAATTCTAGATCAACAGTCTACTTCACAATTGAACCTGTCCTACTCTTCCTTTATGAATAGTCAAAAGATGAACAGTCAAAAGCTGAACAGTCAAAATCCTATGAACGCCTCATCGCCGTCTTCGCTGATCCAGGTGACCCCTGAAGAATATCAGCTATTGCAGCAGCTCAGGGAGCGCTCTCCCGCCCAAAACCCGCCAAAAACTAGACCAACAGCGGGCGAGCGAGTGGCTGATAAAGTCGCTGCGACAATGGGCTCTTGGCGTTTCATTATTATCCAGTCGATGATTTTAGCGCTGTGGGTTAGCTTGAATGTCGTTGCCTTGATTAAACACTGGGACCCCTATCCCTTTATTCTGTTGAACCTGATGCTGTCATTTCAAGCGGCCTATTCTGCGCCCGTGATTATGATGAGTCAAAACCGGCAGTCTGATATCGATCGTCAAGAGGCCAAGCACGACTACGAGGTGAACCTAAAGGCTGAGCTTGAAATTGAGCTGCTGCATGACAAGATCAATACGCTGAGGACAGCTGATATTCCAGATTTTGCTGAGAAGCTACAGGTCCAGCTACAGGCTCAGCAGCAGCAGCTAGCAAGGCTTGAGCAGCTGTTACAACAGCGATTGTGAAATAGCGCGGCGGCGAAATAGAAAAGGAGAACGTAAGACCTTGGCTATCTTGACGAGTTCTTGACAGTTGTTCTTTATCTTGAGGTGAGTCAGCTTCAAGAAACCGTTCAAGCGCTTTTGTGTCGCTGCATCCCCTCCCCTATTGAGCCCTTCGGCTTTCAAGGAATCCATTATGTTTCGTCGAAATCAACTGTTTGCGATCGCAGCTGCCGGTACTTTAGGCCTATTTGCCCTTACAGGTTGCGGCACGAAGACCACGACCGCAGCCACTGCGCCAGCCACCTCAGCGGAGACCTCTACAGCGCCTTCTATGACAACTTCTGCGGCACCTGCTGGGTCAACCGCCGTCAACAATTCTGGACTAGGTGAGATGTCTACGCTAGTTTCCATCACCAAAACAGACGTTGAAGCAGGCAACTTAGACGCTGCCAAAACTGAAGGTAAGCAGATAGAAAATGCCTGGAAGCAGGTAGAAGATACTATTAAAGACAAAGACAAGACAGCTTACGATGCGATTGAGACTCACTTAGATGGACTCAACAGCACTCTAAAAGAGAGCAAACCTGATACCGCAATGCTGACTACTCATCTAAACGAGCTTGAAAGCGCCATTGGCAGCGTTACTCAATAGCCCTTTCCGATATCCTCTTTCTTTCGACGAAGGTGTAGAGCAATCTACACCCCAACTATCCTACTCAGGAGCTTTCCGATGAATCGCCTCTTTCGCAAATATCACCGTTGGTTGGCCTTGATTATTCTGTTGCCGCTTTCTTTAACTGTTATTACTGGGATGCTTGCTACCGTTAACCAGGAATGGCCTGTTAATATCGGTCTGGCCTCCAACTTTTTGCTGAAGCTGCATACGGGAGAGATCTTTGGCCTGCAAGCCATCTATCCTATTCTCAACGGCTTCGGCATCATTGGCTTGCTCGTAACAGGCGCGTCTATGCTGAGATTGACCGGTCGTAAAACTCCAAGACAGTTGTCTGAATAGCTGAATTTGAGACTTTTGAACACAAATAGATGAAATCCGAATGTAGGTGCTTGAGCTAATTTTATTGCAATACAAGTTATTGCAGGTTTGCTTCATCGCGAGGGTTGCCTTACTGTGAACAATGAGCACCCAACTTCTGGAAACTTACAAAGTAGTCACTGCTATGGATCGTCGAACTCGGCTAGGTGTTTGGAGCGCTGCCCTCTTCACCGCTGGGGTTGGCGTTGTTAACTTAGTTTCAGCAGTTGCACCGGGGCTGCCGGACCGCGTTCACTGGCTTAGGCAACTTTTTCCGTTTGAAGTTCGAGCCAGCGGGCATCTGTTTTCGGCGATTTCTGGCTTTTTGCTCCTGACACTGGCCGCAAATTTGCTTCGACGCAAGCGAGTCGCTTGGATTGCGGTGGTCTGCCTACTGGTGGTTTCCATCATCAGCAATTTGGTGAAAGGTCTCGACTACGAAGAGGGGATACTCTCAGCGGCGCTGCTTGGCCAGCTCTTGCTAATGCGTAAGGTGTATACCGCCCAGTCAGATCGCCCTTCTGTTATTCAAGGGATTCGAGTACTCTTTGGCGCACTGCTCTTTACCCTCGCCTACGGTACGCTGGGCTTTCTTCTTTTTAGACAAGTATTATTCGACCACGTTTAGTCTGCCAGCAGCATTGCGTCAGACCCTGGCAATGTTTTTCACTGCCGATAATGCCGGACTGGTGGCGACCCATCGCTTTGGCCAATTCTTTGCCGATTCTATCTATATTGTTGGAACGACTACGCTGCTATACGCCCTCTGGATGCTGCTACGTCCGGTGATTTTTCGCGTAGGGGCGTCCGAGGAAGAACGGCAGCGAGCAAAGGTGATTGTTGAACAATACGGCCATTCCTCTTTAGCTCGCTTCACCCTGTTGGAGGATAAATCTTATTACTTTCAGTCCTTCTGGGCAGACGGTGATTGCCTATGTGCCCAAAGGTCGAGGCGCGATCGCACTAGGTGATCCGATTGGCCCAGAAAGCGATCGCGCCGAAGCTATTTTGGGCTTTCAACAGTTTTGCATTAGCAACGACTGGCAGCCCGCCTTCTATCAGACCCTAAAAGACGACTTAGAGATTTATCAAAACCTGGGCTTCCAAACGCTCAAAATTGGCGAGGAAGCGGTTGTTGATCTTACTGCATTTACCCTGGAGGGCAAAGCGGGCAAAAACCTGCGCACCTCAATGAACAAGTTCAAAAAGCTAGGGTACCGGATAGAGTTTTATCCACCACCGATCTCTAATTCTCTTCTGCAAGAGCTGCGGGCGATCAGCAATCAGTGGTTAGAGCATGTGGAAGGAGCCGAGAAAAAGTTCTCTTTGGGCTGGTTTGATGATGGCTACTTACGAGATTGTGAGATTGCCGTTGTGCATAACAAAGATAATCATCCGGTTGCTTTCGCTAACATCATCCCCGAGTATCAAAATCCAGAAGCCACCATCGATCTGATGCGCCATCAGGCTGATGTTGAACGAGGCGCGATGGACTATTTGTTTGTCTCAATGTTTCAGCACTTTAAAGCGCTTGGCTTTAAGGGTTTTAACCTGGGTCTAGCAGCTCTCTCTGGGGTCGGTGAAACCAGTGAATCGACCCGAATGGAAAAAGGGATGCACTACCTGTACGAGCATCTCAACCAGTTTTATAACTTTCAAGGACTCCGCGCTTACAAGGACAAGTTTCACCCCGAATGGGAGCCGCGCTACATGGTGTACCCCACGCTAGCTTCGCTGCCCGATGTCGCGGTGGGCCTGGTTCGCGCTGATTCGGACGATCAGCTGGGCGATTATTTTGGCACGCAGTTTCTGAGCACGGCGCTAGCGAATGGCTTTAACAAAGTCTCGAAGTATATTCCGGTTGTGGTAAGTCTGTTATTGTTTGGGCTTTCGGCGTGGGCGATCGCGCAGGAATTAGAAAAGTACAAACCGGGACAAATTCTCAGCAGCTTGCAAGTGATTCCTTTCCAAGGATTACTCTTCGCTCTGGCCCTAACCGCTTTAAACTACGTTTTTCTAACGGGCTACGATACGCTAGCGACTCGCTATGTACAGCAGCCTATCAGCTACCGAAAAGTCGCGCTGGTTTCTGTTATCAGCTACGCCATTAGCAACAGCGTTGGCTTATCTCTCCTCAGCGGCAGCGCCATCCGCTACCGCTTTTACAAAGCCTGGGGATTTTCCGCTGGCAAGATTGCTCAGATTATCACCTTCTGCAATATCAGCTTTTGGATTGGGCTGTTTGCAGTAGGCGGCATTAGCTTCTCGATTGAGCCGCTGGCAGTGCCCAAACAGCTCCGGCTGCCGTTCGACTCGATTCATCCGGTGGGGTATGCCTTTTTGATGGCGATCGCTGCCTACATCATCTGGAGCGCTATCGGTCGGCGATCGCTGCGAATCAAGCAATGGTTCCTGCCTCATCTTTCCTTACCGCTCACCCTCGGTCAAGTCGCCGTTACCTCCTGTGACTGGATACTTGCTGCGGCTGTTCTATACGTGCTGCTACCATCCGCTCACTCGCTTTCCTTCTGGGGCTTCTTTGGTATCTTTCTACTCGCACAGCTTGCTGGCATTATTAGCAACGTTCCCGGCGGCCTCGGCGTCTTTGAAACTGTTATAGTTCTGTTGCTTTCACCGCCGATTACTTCCGATAAGCTACTGGGAGCCCTGTTGGCCTATCGAGCCATCTACTATTTCATTCCTCTGTTCATAGGGATTGTTCTATTTGCATGGTACGAGTTGAACCAGCGTAGTCAGACCTCCAGACCATTGCCAGAGCAGGTCTGAAACTACCGTAGCTTAAGGGTTCGCTCTCGTGACCAGCTTAAATAAGCGGTATCCAAGGCAATAGTGAGTTTTACGGCCCCAAACAGCAATCTTTTCTAAAGGCGTTGAGGAGCCGCCGATAAATAGGGTTCCGTTTATGCAGGAACAATAGTGATGTCCCACTTGAGCAATTGTTCAGAACGCTGCCATTGTTGTTTGTAAGGTTCTAGCTCGTCTGAGGATAGTAAATCAGCTGCACCCTCAAACCGGTCTTTTGACAAAATCGCAAACCTTTTTTCTACTGTGATGTTTCTACTGCAACGGCAGCTTGATAAGCCGAAGCGGCTGCCGACTCGCGTCCTAGCTTGGAAAGGGTAGCGCTCATTCGCAGGTAAGCGTCAGCGTAGTTGCTATCTAGTTGAATGGCCGACTGATAGGCAGCGATCGCTTCTTCCCATCGCTGCTGCCGGTCTAGGGCTGCGCCTAAACGATACTGCCATTCAGGATTGCTGGGTTCTAGCCGGGTTGCCGCCTGTAATAAGCCAACCGTATGGTTGAATCGGTGCAGCGTGCAGACAGAGCCTAGGCCCAGATTTTTAGCAAATGCGTAGTCTGAATCAATCTCTAGGGCAGTGGCTGCTGCGTCCATCGCTGCGTCAAACTGATACTGCTCTTGCAGGGTGTTGGATAGGTCGCAATAGGCTGCGGCATCATATAGGTACAAGTCGACGGCTGTACGGAGGGTAGTATCAGCCAGGCTGTGTTTTGCCTGGGCGCTGAGGGCGGTAGCTAAACTGTAGTGGGCGATCGCATTTCTCGGATTTAGCTGAATTGACTGTCGATAGGCCACTTCTGCTTCTAAGAAACGAGCTTGATCTGCTAGCGCTATCCCCAAGTAGTAATAGCCAGCCGAGTTGTTCGGAGCCCGGTGAATAAGGTCTCGCCAAATTGACTCTGCTCTCCTAGCGTCGAAGACTGCTGCCGTTGTTCCTCGCTGGAATAGCTGATAGATAGACTGAGCCGGATATTGAGATTGAGCCTGTGCTTTAGCCGCTGGGGAAGCGCCGCTCCAAAACAGTAGGAGTATGGCACTAGAAGCTAAGGCACTAGAAGCAAGGAAGCGCATGAACTACACAGGAGAATGACTGTCCCCACTCTACTCAGTAGAAATGCGTACGAGAATAGACTTTCCTGGTAGTTAATATCACTTTAGACTTTGCTCACAGCCCCTTTATCAATCTTCAGCAAAAATCCTTCCGAGAGCGGGTTCGCAGCGCTTTCAGAAGGACTTGGAATGGGTCGATGCCGTATGTTTGTACAGGCTCAGCGTAGACATACTCTGATCGGACTAGCCGTCGACTCTATTTTTTTGCTTTGCTGCGGCCTCTGGTTTTAGTTGTTTTTTCTTCCTCTTCTTCGGCTACGGCTTCGTCCTCAGCAGCCACATCTACCTCAACTGGCGGTGTGAATACGCTTTCCACATCAGGCTCAATTGGAATGGCTTCTGGCTTGAGCTTTTCCATTACCTGCGCTTTCACCTTTGCGGCAAACTCAGGGTCTTCTTGCATACGGATGATAGTGTTATCTCGGCCTTGAGCCACGTTTTTACCTTCGTAGCTATACCAGGCACCTTTGCGCACCACAATTTCGTGTTCTTCGGCAATGTCTAGCAGACAGCCCAAAATAGAGATACCTTCACCAAAGATAATATCGAATTCAGCGATTCTAAAGGGAGGCGCGACTTTGTTTTTGGCAACCTTTACTTTCACGCGGATACCAAACTGATCGTTGCCTTTTTTCAGCGTCTGGATTCGGCGAATATCGAGGCGGACAGAGGCATAAAACTTTAGCGCGTTGCCACCAGTGGTGGTTTCTGGATTGCCGTAGGTAACGCCGATCTTGAGGCGCAGCTGGTTGAGGAAAATAACGGTACACTGCGATTTGCCGATGTTGCCGGTAATTTTTCTCAGTGCCTGGCTCATCAGCCTGGCCTGAAGACCCATATGCGAGTCGCCCATTTCGCCTTCAATCTCAGCGCGAGGGGTGAGGGCTGCTACAGAGTCGATAACGATCAGATCAACGGCGGAAGAACGCACGAGCTGGTCGCAAATTTCCAAGCCCATCTCGCCAGTATCAGGCTGAGAGATCAGCAGGTTTTCGACATCGACGCCTAGCTTCTCGGCATAGTAGGGATCGAGGGCATGTTCTGCGTCGACGAAAGCCGCAACGCCGCCCTGACGCTGGATCTCTGCGATCGCATGCAAAGCCAATGTCGTCTTGCCCGAACTCTCTGGGCCGTAAATCTCGATTACCCGACCTTTGGGCAATCCGCCGCCTAGAGCCATATCTAGCGTCAGAGCCCCGGTGGGAATAGTCTCTACGTGCATACGGCTAGCTTCGCCCAACCGCATGATGGCGCCCTTGCCAAAGTTACGCTCAATTTGGGTGAGCACGGAGGTCAGGGCTTTTTGCTTTTCAGAAGAGGCGTTAGCAGCCATAGGTAGTTCCGGAGATTGGTTTGACTGAAGATAATTTGACTGAGATAAGAAGTGGTCTGACTAAAAGGTCGATCGGTAAAGGTACCCAGACGTGAAATTAATGCGGCTAAATTCGCTATACTGATTTTAGTACACCTGCACTAAAATTGACATCTCTAAAACAACAGTCATTAACATGTGACGGCTAAGCGGCTCAAATGTGTCTAAGCCTAGCGTAATCTACACCTTTATCCAATAGAGCTACTCTATCGATAAATCATAGATGAAGCAGGCTAGAGCACTGAGGTAATTAGACGCTGATTTTGAGATGTTGAGCTGTAGATATCGAACTCTGAAGATATTCAGATCTGAGATATTTAAATTAGTGCGTCAGCGTCTGGTACTGGCTTGCCTGTGCTAGCTCGTCTGTACTGGCCTCTACTTGTGGCGATCTGTTTGGCGACGCCGATTCTAACTATGCAGTACTGTGAACTCGTTGATATTTTGACTCAGCCTGATTGGGTAATTGCGATCGCGCGGACAGAACTCGGCTATCGCTGCTGGGTCTTTACGCCAGACTTTACCGTTCTAGATGATGGCGAGGTTCATCCCACCCGAGAATCCGCAGCCGAATCTGCTCGCGGACTTATTATCGATTCTAGAGAGTTTTAAAGAGGACTAATTGAGATAGGGCGATCCTATGCGATCGTAATTTCAGAAGAGAGATAGACATCCTGAATTAGATGGAATAGCTTGACGCCTTCTTCCATGGGTCGCTGAAAGGTCTTGCGACCGGAAATTAGTCCGCAGCCACCTGCTCTCTTGTTGATGACCGCAGTGCGAACGGCATCGGCAAAATCGCTATCCCCAGACGAGCCGCCAGAGTTGATCAGTCCGGCGCGGCCTGCGTAGCAATTGAGGACCTGATACCGGGTGAGGTCGATTGGATGATCGCTAGAAAGATCGGTGTAGACTTTTGGATCGGTTCTGCCGTAGCTCTCAATTTTATTGACAGCGCCATAGCCGTTGTTAACGGTCGGCAGCTTTTGTTTGATGATATCGGCTTCGATGGTGACGCCGATATGATTGGCTTGACCGGTTAGGTCGGCAGCCAGGTGATAGTCTTTGTCTTGCTTGAAGACATCATTGCGTAGGTAGCACCAGAGAATAGTGGCCATGCCCAGCTCATGGGCACGAGCGAAAGCTTTGCGGACTGCTTGAATCTGCTGGTGAGATTCGGGCGAGCCGAAATAAATGGTGGCTCCCACCGCAACCGCTCCTAGATTCCAAGCTTGCTCTGCGGAAGCGAACATAATTTGTTCGTGAGTGTTGGGATAGCTCAGCAGCTCGTTGTGGTTGAGCTTGACGATGAAGGGAATTTTGTGAGCATATCTGCGAGAAATTGAGCCGAGGACGCCGAGCGTAGTAGCGACAGCGTTGCAGCCACCTTCAATGGCGAGTTTGATAATGTTCTCGCTATCGAAGTAGATGGGGTTAGGAGCAAAAGAAGCTGCCGCTGAGTGCTCTAGGCCTTGGTCGACGGGCAGAATGGAGAGATAGCCCGTATTGGCCAGTCTGCCGGTGGAATAAAGCTGCTGTAGGCTGCGAAGAACTTGAGGGTTGCGATCGCTTTGCGCAAAGATCCGATCCACCCAGTCTGCACCGGGTAAGTGTAGTAGCTCTTTGGAGACTTTGGCTTTGTGCTGTAGTAAGGAATCAGCTTCTTTGCCTAACAGATCGACAATAGAGTCGGGTCTAGAGAGAGTGGTTACCATAGGGCGATCCTCATGCTTTTCAATACACTTTTAGCTATAAGTGTGTACGATTTTTGGACGGTCGGATACAGACTTTTCTATTCGCTGTTAAAAATCCCCATAAAGGCTGATTTAACGACGCTTTTTCTAACTTCTAGATGCTGCTATGCCTTCACTGTTGGCTATTGTCCTGTGCGACGCTCTAACGCGTTTCCTGCTATGGATTCCTTCACCGCAGCGGTATATTGAGCGGGCACCAGGACCAAGAACAACAGCCACCAAAGTGCGATTACACCAATCACCGGTAGCGTAATCCACAGCCGATGTAACCATAGCCAGGAAGTCGCAGGAATGGCTACGCCAGTCAGCACGATTGACCACGGCTGACACCACCACGGCTTTGTCTGCCATATAGATTCAGTCATTGAGGATTCAGTCATTGAGGATTCAGTCAAAACAGCTATCTCCTTTTATTTCAGGTTCTCTTAATTAACTATTTGTCTAGTCCTACAATCTCTACAGGCTCGATCTCATCCGCAAGCTCAAACCCAAAAACTTGAGCATAGAAAGAGAGTTCTGCATCCAAAGCTCGCTTGATATTCTCAGCTTTTCTAAAGCCGTGCTGTTCTCCTTCAAACAACAGATAGGCGACTGGAATTCCTTTCTCTTTTAGAGCATCCACCATTGTCTCTGCTTGGTTTGGCGGCACGATCTTGTCCTCGCTACCTTGAAAGAAGATAATTGGACAAGAAAGCTGATCGACCGCGTTTATGGGCGATCGCGCTTCGTATACAGACTTTTCTGCTGGATAAGGCCCGACTAAGCTGTCTAGATAGCGAGATTCAAACTTATGAGTTTCTGCGGCTAGGCTGGTCATATCGCTGACACCGTAGTAGCTAGCGCCTGCTTTAAACACATCGCGAAAGGTGAGCGCAGCCAGGGTAGTATAGCCGCCAGCGCTGCCGCCGTCGATGGCTAGGCGGTCGCGATCGGCTTTTCCTTCTTCTACCAAATGCAGCGCTCCGTTGACTGCATCCTCAATATCGACAATACCCCACTTCCTTTGCAGGCGATTTCGATAGGCCCTGCCATAGCCACTACTGCCGCCATAGTTGACATCTAACACTGCAAACCCGCGACTAGTCCAGTATTGAATAGTGAGATTGAGCGTACTAGAGGCCGATGCTGTGGGACCACCGTGCGTTTTCACCAGTAGCGGTGGCCGTTCGGTAACCGGCGCTTCAAAATCTTTATTCTGCGGACGGTAGTAGATGCCATAGGCGTTAAATCCTCCTGTGGTCGGAAAGGAAATAACAGAAGGTTCAGATAGATAGCCCGGATCAGTTTCTAGAGTGCTAGACCGACGGATCTCTGTGGCTTGCCCGGTTTCGAGGTTGAATCGTACTAGCGCACTGGGTTTGTCGGTGCTTGCGGCCATGAAGACGGCGTACCCCTTGCCTACCTGCAAGCTGCCGATGCCCGCATAGGACACGTCAAGTTCATCCATGGAACGCGCTAGGGTGTCGAGCTCAGCTAGCTTGGTTTCGCCCTTGTATTGGTAGGTGCAAAGGATATGGCTATTGTCTATAAAGTCATAGCTGCTCTGGCCAAAGCTCCATTGCGGTCCGGTAAATTCTGCCTCCATCGGAAAAAGTGGCTCTCCCCGTTCGCCTTCCCACCGGTAGAGATTCCACCATCCTGTTGCATCGCTGATGAAGTGTAGCGTTCCAGCTGGCGACCATTTGGGCTGACAGACCGACTCTTTTTCATTGCCAACTAGGCGATGCGGACGGCTGAGACTGCCGTCTTCGGCGATGGTTGCTAGCCAGAGTTCAGTGCCATCCCAGGGCATCTGAGGATGATTCCAGGTAACCCACGCTAGCGCGGTGCCGTCGGGACTGATCCGAGGTGAGGAATAGAAGTCGTTGCCGCTGACTAGCGTTTTGGGAAGACCGCCGGAAAGGGGAATGGTGGCGATCGCATTAATCGCTTCTCCAGGCTGGCGATGATCTTCTACCACGCAAATTAGACGTTGGCGACTGGCATCGACCACCATATCGGCGTAGCGCAGTCCGGCTACGGGGGTAACTGCTGGCGTCAGGGCTACAGGTTCTTCGCCAGCTCTTTGGCAATAGAGTCGCTGATCCGCAAAGTTAGCAAAGTAAACTGCTCCTTTGTGGACCACATACGCGCCGCCGCCATACTCATGGACCCGCGTTCGCACATTCATAGTCGCAGGCGTAATTTCTGTGACACTACCCAACTGGTCTTCTGGGCCGTAGCGGACTAGTCGCTGCTGTCCCCCCTCACTCGGTCGCAGTTCGCTCCAGTAGATGTCTGCGCCGTCTAGTCTGGCGGTGCCTAAGCGAATAGAGCTAGAAACAATTAGATCTGAAGTAATTGGCGACTTCCAGGAGCCGTGGGTTGTCGTTTGAACCATAGGTTTGCGGCAGGTTGGAAATAAATAATGTGAGAATTACAGTTCTGAGAGTCATAAGGTGAGAACTATACTCAATTAACGTCACTTAGTTAACGTATTTGAGCTTAGCGCTGTGAGCTAACGAATGGCTAAAACCAATTATGAAAGTTGATATGGATTGTCCACCTCACAGTCTAAAAAAAGCTCCGCTGCGCTAGGCTGGCCACAGCTTTGACCCTAAGAATTGACCTTATAATAGAGACCTTCAGACATGCTTAATTCCCACACATTCACAAGTCGCGGATACTTGAGCCGGACCTTTTTGGTGATGGGTACGCTTTTGAGCGCGATCGCCACCACTGCTCTTCCTAGCCTTGCCCAAACCCCGCCACCCCCTCTTCCTGACGTTGAACCCGAAGGGCAAGAAACGCCCACATCCACTGGCGATCCTCGATTTGAGTGTCAGATTGTAGATGGTGAATACACGGTCATGTATCTACCCGAAAACCAGCCTGGCCGGGCATACAAATGGGCAACACCCACCCGGATGGGCGGCGGCTGGACTGCTGAGAAGCGCTGCTATGCCATTAGCGATCGCCTAGAATCCTACCGACCTGAAGGACTCGCTGAGCTGCAAGTCGGCATGGAAAATGGCTACGACATCGTCTGCGCGACCACCGAACAATCCCCCGGTGCGTGCAAGATTGTCTTTACGGTGCCCCAAGGTCAAAATCCGGTCGTGACTCGCGATCGCGTCTTCGACAACCTCACTATCGCCGATGCTGGCACTGAAACCACCGTCGTCACAACCTTTACCGGCACAAGCGACAGCGATTTACTCGGCGAACTAGGCAGCATCCTCGGCAGCTATTCACTTCCTGGTACGCAAGCACCCACCGCTACAAGCAACGGTATTAATCTAAAGCCCTTTCTTTCACCCGCTGACGGTGGTACAGGCACTGCGTTGAATGCTCCTACAGCACCCACTCGCTCGCTCAACCCTGACAACTTTCGCTAGAGTCGTTTCCAATATTTCTACCGGCAGCGGCGAGAGACAATTTACGCCACAAAAACAAAAGCCCTCCCCAACGCACTGTCGAGGAGGGCTAGCTATTGTAGAATCTGCTAGTTTTACGGCTAGATAGTCTAGGCCTGCACAAGCTGCTCCGACCTTCGTCCTTAGGCAGCGGCTTCATTGCGTCTACTCTTTAGACGCTTACCGATAAAGCCCAGCATCAGCAGACCGCCGATAGCAGAAGGTTCAGGAATCTCTTGGGGAACGTCCAGTGTGCCCCATTCCAATCCAGAGATAGCGCCGCTACCAGGATAGCTAAAGCGAACATCTGTGAGATAGGCATCGTCTATGTCGAATCTATACATAGAGTTGTCGTCCTGCAAGTAGCCAACCTGAGTCATCTTCACACCATCGATTGTGACGGAAGTCCCCTGAGTTGCTGTGCCTTCTTCTCTTCCATTGTCCTCATAGTGCTTCGCTATCAACGCGTCAATATCGATCCGGAAAATTTCACCATCAGCGGCCCGTGTTCCTTCAACCATGATGCCACCGCCGTTATCCTCGATATCCAGCAGTGAAAAGCTGTTGAGACTGACTGTTCTATCAAAGTCAAAAAATATCTCGCCGCCTTTGGCTTCGTCATCAGCGGTGTATACTCCGTTTTTGTAGCTACCACTGTCAGATTCTTCTTGGATAATCAAGGCTCCACCCTGCTTCTCGGTGCCTGTATCAATCCAATTGCCACCTTTCTTAAAGGTTCCGGTAGTTAGATCCCAGTCTCTGTTATCTCTGTTGTTATTATATATGCTGGTATTGTATACATTGAACTTTGCTTCTTTATTGGTGTAATTATTGCTGCCGGTGATGTCTTTGAGTCCCCATGATTCCCACTGGGTTGTGTTCAAAGTGCCGTCACCGTTATAAAGAATGCTGCCGCCATCTGCGCTGCTGTTGAAATCGAGGCTGTAAGTTGCAGCTTGAGCTGTGGGAGCGATAGTGCTAATGGCAGCAAGGGTGAGACCTGCGCTCAAAGCAAATAGCTTGCTCCTGTTTGCGATGTCTTTACTCGAAGTGTCCATAAGGTTTGGATAGAAATAACTGCATGTTGCATTTGCTACGAGTACATTCAATCAGCTACGTAAGCGAATGACCTATAGATAGCCTATATCCTGTCGAGAACAACACGATGACATCACTTAATTTGAAGCATCAAAGAATCGAGGTGCTATTTAGCGGGTAGAACAGAAAGCATACTCAAAAATCTAAGTGTATTTACGCACCTTTATGCGGAGAGCCAGCCGCTTTGAAGAGTTTTTTAGTTAGCTATGCTGAAGTTCTACAGCCAGCTCTTCGGATGTTGCGTAGTTTCTCTTTCGTCTCTGACTTTACAATTCAGCTTTTAGGGTAGTTTCACGGAAGCGATAGCAAACTGCAAGTAGAGGGACTGGTGACTTTGTCTTTGCTAGAAAAAGACACATCTCTATCTCTGGTAGGTTGCGAAATTTTTCTGACTGTTCGAAGTTTATGCCAGAGTAGCTACCGCTTTTTACACAAGCATCATTCGATGTGTCTGCAAACGACGATGCTATGGGGCAATCCTGGCAAGGGAATGATTGAGTAGCTAAACAGCCTAGTGACGCCTGTGTATGAATTTCTAGCGTTGCTTTTGTAAGGACGATGTCCGTTTCGGTTGATTGATGGGGCTTAGAGCTGCGTGTCTTTTTAGCGATAGTTGTGATTTTTATGTTTGTGTTAAAAGCGATTGTTTTTTTGGTTTCTTCTGTAGTTTTGATGGCAGTCTGTTTTGTGATCGCGCCAGCCGCTTTTGTAACATTAGAGGCGGCAGACAGAGTGAAGAAAGCGCGGCTTAAAGGCAGTACCCAGAAAAAGAAAGAAAATGGGGCAGAGACAGAATCGATTCTGTCTCTGCCCACAGGATTTCACTAGAGGACTTTCACTGCTTGTAGTACGCTGACGCCCCGACTCCGGATGCCTTTGACCCAGACGGTCAATCACCTGATGACCAGTCGTACATAGTTGAGCGCAGATGGTTACGCACTAAATAATTAAGCAAGATGATCCTGTAGCGCTTTGACGGTTAGCTGATTGTCTTTGAGGGAGCGAATCGCGGCTAAGGTGGCTTTGGCACCCGCAATTGTAGTTACCGTGGGAATTTTGTAGTCGAGGGCGGTTCGGCGAAGAATGCGATCGTCCTCTTGGGCGGCTTCTCCAATGGGGGAGTTGATGATCAGCTGAATGCCTTGGTTCTTGATGGCGTCGCCAACATGAGGCCGACCTTCATGGATTTTGAGGATGGATTTGACGGCGACACCTGATTGACTGAGCGTGTTGTAGGTGCCTCTGGTGGCGACGATCTGGAAGCCAATCTCGACAAAATCTTTGGCGATGGAAACAACAGCTGCTTTGTCTCTGTCGTTGACGGAGATGAAGACGGTGCCCGTCTGCGGCAGGATTTGTCCGGCGGCGAGCTCTGCTTTGGCGTAGGCTTGACCGAAGCTAACGTCGATGCCCATGACTTCGCCGGTAGAGCGCATTTCTGGGCCGAGCAGGGTATCAGTGCCAGGGAATTTATTGAAGGGGAGGACGGCTTCTTTGACGGAGAGATAAGGCGGAATGATTTCTTCGGTCAAGCCGAGTTCGGCCAGGGTTTTGCCAGACATGACGCGGACGGCAATCTGGGCTAGGCGAGCGCCAGTGGCTTTGGAGACGAAGGGGACGGTGCGCGAGGCGCGGGGGTTGGCTTCGATGATGAAGACCTGTTCGCCCTGAATGGCGTATTGGATGTTCATTAGGCCAATGACGTTGAGGCGCTTGGCAAGTTTGAAGGTCCAGTCGCGGATGGTGGCGAGAACCTCTTCGGAAAGGCTGACGGTGGGCAAGGTGCAGGCGGAGTCGCCGGAGTGGACGCCAGCCTGCTCGATGTGTTCCATGATGCCGCCGATGACGGCGTTGCCGGTGTGGTCTGCGATCGCATCGACATCGACTTCAATTGCATTTTCCAGGAATTTGTCGATCAAGATAGGATGATCGGGCTCTACCTGAACGGCGGTGGTCATGTATCGGACTAGATCGGTGTCGGAGTAGACAATTTCCATAGCGCGACCGCCGAGCACGTAGCTGGGTCGAACGACGACAGGATAATCGATGTTTTGGGCAATTTTTAGCGCCTCTTCGTTGCTGCGAGCCAGGCCGTTGGGCGGCTGGCGGATGTCGAGTTCGCGCAGCATTTTCTCAAAGCGTTCGCGGTCCTCGGCAGCATCGATGGAGTCGGGAGAAGTGCCCCAGATTTTGGTTTTGATCTCGTCAGGCGCGTCATTTTCTAGATAGTGCTGGAGCGGAACGGCTAGCTTTAGAGGTGTTTGGCCGCCGAACTGAATGATGACGCCGTCGGGGTTTTCGGCTTCGATGATGTTGAGAACGTCTTCTTTGGTGAGGGGCTCGAAGTAGAGGCGATCGCTGGTGTCGTAGTCGGTGGAGACCGTTTCGGGGTTGGAGTTGACCATGATGGTCTCGTAGTCGTCTGCTTGCAGGGCAAAAGAGGCATGGCAGCAGCAGTAGTCAAATTCGATGCCCTGGCCGATCCGGTTGGGGCCACCGCCGAGGATCATGACCTTGCGGCGATCGGAAGGGAGGACTTCGCTTTCTTCTTCGTAGGTGGAGTAGTAGTAGGGCGTGGTGGACTCAAATTCGGCGGCGCAGGTGTCGACCATCTTGTAGACGGGGATGACGCCGAGCGACTTACGATATGCGCGGACGGTGTCTTCGCTGGATTTGGTGGCAAAGGCGATTTGTCTGTCGCTGTAGCCTTCTTGCTTGATAGCCAGCATCTGGGCTTTGTTGATGTCCGGCAGGGGCGTCTGCTTGATGAATTTTTCGACGGTGATCAGACCCTTAAGTTTGTCTAGGAACCAGGGATCGATGGCGGTGAGCTCGTAGATTTCTTCGACTGACAGGCCTAGCTTCATAGCGTGGTGAATGGCGAATATCCGCTCTGGGTGGGGGCGACGCAGGTCGCTGCGGACTTGGGAAAGGGTGGGGAGCTTTTCGGGGCGATCGCATCCCCAGCCCGCCCTGCCAATTTCTAGCGATCGCAGCGCCTTCTGAAACGACTCCGTAAAGGTCCGGCCAATCGCCATCGCTTCACCCACCGACTTCATCTGCGTGGTCAGGGTTGAAGAAGCACCGGGAAATTTTTCAAAGGCAAAGCGAGGAATTTTCGTTACCACGTAGTCGATCGTAGGTTCAAAACTCGCGGGTGTCTTTTCAGTGATGTCGTTAGAAATTTCATTGAGGCGATAGCCGACGGCTAGCTTGGCGGCGAACTTTGCAATCGGGAAGCCAGTGGCTTTGGAGGCTAATGCCGAGCTACGAGAAACGCGAGGGTTCATTTCGATGACAATCACGTCGCCGTTGTCTGGGTTGACAGAGAATTGAATATTCGATCCTCCAGTCTCTACGCCAATTTCTCGAATAATCTTGATAGAAGCGTCGCGTAGGCGCTGATATTCTTTGTCTGTGAGGGTTTGAGCGGGAGCGACAGTGATGGAATCGCCCGTGTGGACGCCCATCGGATCGATATTTTCGATTGAGCAGATGATGACGACATTATCAGCCAGGTCACGCATGACTTCTAGCTCGTATTCTTTCCATCCCAGCAGTGACTGCTCGATCAAAATTTGAGAGACGGGACTCGCTTCTAGTCCAGAGCGACAGATGGTTTCAAATTCTTCTTTGTTGTAGGCGATGCCGCCGCCGCTGCCGCCCATTGTAAAGGCCGGGCGAATAATCAGCGGATAGGAGCCGATTTGTTTGTTGATTTCCCACGATTCGTCCATGGTTTCAGCTAGGCCAGACGGACAGACGCCGACGCCGATTTTGATCATGGCTTCTTTGAAAAGCTTGCGATCTTCAGCTTTTTGGATGGCTGCTAGGTCCGCGCCAATTAACTCAACCCCATACTTTTCTAAGACGCCGCCCTTAGCCAGCTCGACGGCTAGGTTAAGAGCAGTCTGACCGCCCATGGTTGGCAATAGCGCATCCGGACGCTCCTGGGCGATCACTAGCTCGAGCAATGGGGCAGTGAGCGGCTCTATGTAGGTGCGATCGGCGATATCGGGATCGGTCATGATCGTCGCTGGGTTGGAGTTGACCAGTACAACCTCGTACCCTTCTTCCCGTAGGGCCTTACATGCTTGGGTTCCAGAGTAGTCAAACTCGCAGGCTTGACCAATCACGATCGGCCCGGAGCCAATCAGCATTATTTTTTTGAGGTCGTTTCGACGGGGCATGGGGCACCAAGCTCAATAAATCCCAACAATTTTACAGCAAATGGCCAGACAGAATTTTGGCCATTCTACAGAAATGACAAATATTCCTAACAATGGAGTCGGGCCCAAAGGTTGCATATTGAGCTCATGACCTCTTTAATAGTAATTATTGTCAACAATGTAGATGAAGTGATGAAGATAAGTAGACGTGGCCTTTGTGGAATTGTCCTAGTGATTGGGTTGGGCGCAACGGCTTGTCAGAGTGGTTCAGAAGAGGCGGAGCAGGTGGTGAATCTGTATTCTGCTCGGCACTATGACGTAGATGAAACGCTGTATGAGGAGTTCACAGACGAGACGGGCATCCAGGTAAATGTGCTCGAAGGTCAGCCGGACGAGCTGATTGAACGGATCAAGAATGAGGGTGAGGAAAGTCCGGCTGATGTGTTTGTGGCTGTAGATGCGGGACGGCTGTGGCGAGCGCAGGAAGCGGGCATTTTTCAGCCGGTAGAGTCTGAGGTTTTGAACGGTGCGGTGCCGGAGAATTTGCGTGAGCCGAGCGGTCTGTGGTACGGGCTGACGACGCGGGCGAGAATGCTGGTGTACAACACTGAGAATGTAAAGCCAGAGGAGCTTTCAACCTATGAGGAGCTAGCCGATCCGAAGTGGAAAGGGCGAGTGTGCGTGCGCAGCTCTAGCAATGTGTATAACCAGTCGCTGGTGGGCTCGATGGTGGAGTCGATTGGGGCTGAAGCGACTGAGGAATGGGCGAAAGGGCTGGTGAGCAATTTTGCCAGGGCTCCGGAGGGCGGCGATATCGACCAGATCAAGGCGGTTGCGGCGGGTCAGTGCGATGTGGCAATTGTGAATCATTATTACTGGGCGCGGTTGGCAAAGTCGGACGATCCGGCGGATCAAGAAGCGGTTGCTAAGACGGCGCTGTTTTTCCCAAACCAGGCGGACCGGGGAACGCATGTGAATATCAGCGGCATGGGGCTAGTCGTAGGCGCACCGCATCCCGAGAATGGGATTGCGTTTATGGAGTTTTTGGTGAGCCCTGAGGCACAAAAAGTGTTTGCTGAGAGCAATAATGAATATCCGGTGGTAGCTGGTGTGACGCTCGATCCGGTGGTGTCCAAGCTAGGCGAGTTTAAGGTGGATGCGACGAATGTGGCGGCCTACGGTCGGAACAATGCGCAGGTGAATGAGATCGTGGACCGGGCAGGTTGGGAATAAGCTGGGTTTTACAATGTCGGTCGGTGGCGTCAGTCGCCGACCTGCCGGTCTCAAGACTTATGGATATGGGTGATGCTTATTGGGAATTACTCTAGGCTGCGATCGCCTACACTAAGAAGCGGCACTATTGAAATTAATGTGCAATAGCGATATGTCTTTTTCTGTTCTGTCTTGCTCTGGGGTAACCAAGCGGTTTGGGGCGACGGCGACTCCGGCGGTGAGTGAGGCCAGTTTTGAGCTAAGGGAAGGGGAGCTATTGGGCTTGCTGGGGCCGTCGGGCTGTGGTAAGACGACGCTGCTGCGACTGGTGGCTGGATTTGAGCGGCCTGATGCGGGAGAAATTGTGCTGGGCAAGCAGGCGGTGTGTGGCTCTAGAACGTGGCTACCGCCGGAGCGGCGGCATGTGGGGGTGGTGTTTCAAGACTACGCGCTGTTTCCACATTTGAGCGTGATAGAGAATGTGGCGTTTGGCCTGGAGCAGCTGTGGCGGCGGGGGCAGCTAAAGAAGCAGGAAATTCGCTTGCAGGCGATCGCATCGATTGAGCTAGTCGGACTCTTGGGGATGGAAAAACGATTTCCGCATGAGCTCTCGGGCGGGCAGCAGCAGCGGGTGGCACTGGCTAGGGCGCTGGCACCTCGACCACCGGTAGTGCTGCTCGATGAGCCTTTTAGTAATTTAGATGTGCAGGTGCGGCTGTATCTGCGGCAGGAAGTGCGCGATATTTTGAAGCAGGTGGGGGCGTCGGGGATTTTTGTGACGCACGACCAAGAGGAGGCGCTGGCGATCGCGGATAAAGTGGCGGTGATGAATGAGGGTCGGCTGGTGCAGGTGGATACGCCGGAGCGGATTTATCAGCATCCGGGGTCACGGTTCATTGCGGATTTTGTGACGCAGGCGAATTTTGTGGCGGCGACGTGGCAGGACGGTGGTTGGCAAACGGAGCTGGGTTGGCTAGGGCCGGGTTTAGAGAAAGGAAAAGAAGAAACAACAGAGTCTAAATCAGTCGGGGGGGAGCTGATGATTTGCCAGGAGGATGTGCAAATCGTGCCAGATGAGGGCGGCAGTCTGCGGGTGAAGGGGCGGCAGTTTTTGGGTAGGGAGTATCAGTACACGCTGCTGCTGCCGTCTGAGCGGACATTGCAGGTGCGATCGCCCGCTTCTCAGCGCCTCGAGATAGGAACGCAGGTGAGTGCGAAGATGAATTTGGAGCGGATACGATTTTTCCCTCAAGGAACCTGACTGGCCACGACAGAAGTTACGAGGGCGACCAGTTTTCAATCACTTGATACAGACGCAGAACTTCGGCGACGCTCCATGCTTGTGCAAAGGCTCCTCTGGGCGGGAATGGAGGGTCGCCGTCGAAGATTTCGCTGAGGGTGCCAACGCAGCCTGAGTGAATTTGGTTGATGAGGGGCTGTAGGAACTGATGGGCAGCGATTGGATCGCCGTAAACGTTTAGATGAGCTTGGATGAAGGGGCCGATGAGCCAGCTCCAGGTGGTGCCTTGGTGGTAGGCTCCGTCGCGTTTGGGGCGATCGCCGCCGTATTTGCCGATGTAGTCTGGGTGCGATTGGGAGAGCGATCGCAGCCCGTGAGAAGTAAGCAAATGCTGAGCGCAGATATCGACTATTGCTTTCTGTTGTTGTTTGGGCAAAGGTGGTGCGTAGGCGAGCGAGACTGCGAAGAGCTGATTCGGGCGAAGGGAGGGATCGTTGCCGTCAGGTCCGTCGATTACGTCATAGCAATATCCGGTAGAGGCGTTCCAGAATTTTGGGAAGCTGTCGGCACAGAATTTAGCGAGATCGAGATAGTCTGATTTGGGATGGTTGATGCGATCGCAGAACTCCACCATACAGCGCAGCGTATTGTGCCACAAAGCGTTAATCTCAACCGGTTTGCCAATTCGAGGGGTGACCACCCAATCGTCTACTTTAGCGTCCATCCAAGTGAGCTGCACGCCCTTTTCGCCCGCGTATATGAGACCGTCGGCTGGGTCTAAACGGATGCTGTAGCGGGTACCTCGCAGATGCCAGTCGATGACCTCTTCTAACGCTGGGAAAAGCTCTTCTAAAAGTTCAATGTCTTCAGTGGCGGCGATATAGGCGCGAATTGCTTCAAAGTACCAGAAGATAGCGTCTACGGTATTGTATCCGGGCTCGTCGTTGGCTTCGGGGAAAGCGTTGGGCAGCATTCCCTGACTGAGGTAGTGAGAGAAAGTGCGCAGAATGGGGCGAGCAATTTCTGGGCGACCGGTGGCGAGGGTGAGTCCCGGTAGGGCAATCATGGTGTCGCGGCCCCAGTCACCGAACCAGGGGTAGCCAGCGATGATGGTTTTGCCGTCTGTTGTTTCTTGGGTCTGTGGGTTTGTGGTGGTGCGGGTGGCGATGAACTGGTCGGCGGCGAGGAGGAGTTGTTGGAGTTGAGGGGAGGGGCTTCGGCTGCGCTCAGCCGCCGGGGAGGGGGAATGGGGGAGGGGGAGAGGGAGAGAGGGGGGGATGTTGTTGGCTTGGGTTAGTAGGGTTTGTTCGTAGTGGCGTCTGGTTTGGAGAGAGGTTTTTTCGTCTAGGTTGGGGTAGGGTTCGGTGCTGGCGGCGATGGTGAGGGTCTCGCCGGGGGTGAGGACGGTGCGGATGGTGGCGCAGTGGAAGTGATCGTCGAGGTGGGGAAGGCCGCGATATTTTTCTTGGGTGAGGAAGTAGTGCTGATACCAGCGGTTCATGGGCTGTAGCTGGCCTTTGGTGCTGAGGAGGTAGATGGGGGCGGGGCAGCCGGTGGCTTCTATTTTGAGGCCTCTGGGATGGGAGCGAGTGAAGATTTTCCAGGGCTGATTCTGGGCCTGGTTTTCGATGGGACTGCTGTTTGGGTTCTGTCGGTTTGGGTTCTGTCGGTTTGGGTTCTGTTGGGGCTGGCTTTGGGTGACGTGGTGATGATTTCGATGGTTGATGAGGGCTTTGGTGGAAAGATGAAAGGGGGCGGTGGCGCGTAGCAGCTTGTACTGGATGTAGGTGGTGTTTTGGTTGGGTTGCATCCAGATTCGTTTTTCTAGGATGGCGTCGGCGCAGGCGTAGGTCCAGGTGGGAATGGTGCCTTCTAGATGAAAGTGCTCTAGGTGGCGGTAGCCGTGGCCGGTGGTGGTGCCGCCGGTCCAGCGATCGCAGCTTAGGGGATAGGAAATATCTAAGTATTGAACGACTTCGTCTAGCTTGGTCAGCAGCAGTGTCCGATCGAGGGGGGGGCTGAGGGCCGCTACGAGAAGACCGTGATAGCAGCGGGTGAGTACGCCGGAGAGGGTGCCGCAGCCGTAGCCGCCGATGCCATTGGTGACTAGCCATTCGCGGGCTGTAGACTGAAGCGGATCGCCGCAAATGTCACGACTGAAATCAACTGCCGGTTGAGCAGTGAAGTCAGTAGTGTTCGCGGGGCTGTTACTCATGGCTGGACCTAGTCAAGATTTGCTGGGGTGTCTATCGGGTCTTCGGTCTGGCTGGTCTTATCATAAGATGTCGCTGCGGCTATCTTCTACCTGAGGAGAGTTGTTTCCTTTTCCGGAAAACGCTTAGTAATAGGAGTGGTTATCAGAAAAACTATGAGTCAAAACTACCAGGATAGGCGCTGCTAATGGGTCATCATAATATTGTGGTCATTGGAGCCTCAGCTGGTGGAGTAGCGGCTCTCCAGAAACTGTTTTCACAGTTTTCGCCTGACGTGCAGGCTGCTTTTTTTGTGGTGCTGCATATTCCGGCGGAATCTCCAAGCGTGCTGGCAACGCTGATAGATCGGGCCGGTCCGCTGAGCGCGAAAGCCGCCGAAGATGGCGAGAAGATTAAAATGGGGCATGTCTATGTGGCCCCACCGGATTTCCACCTGCTAGTGAAGCCTGATTGCGTTCGGCTACATCGAGGGCCAAGAGAGAATCGGCATCGTCCGGCGATTGATCCGCTCTTTCGATCGGCGGCGATCGCCTATCCCGGACAGACCATTGGCGTCGTGATGACTGGCTATCTAGATGATGGCACGGCTGGACTGCTAGCTGTAAAGCGCTGTGGCGGGATCGCGATTGTTCAAGACCCTGAAGACGCTGACTGTCCGGATATGCCGATGAATGCGATCGCAGAAGTAGACGTGGACTATCAGCTACCGCTTCATCGCATTGGCAAAACGATTATGCAGCTGGTCAGCCAGTCGGCGACTGATGTGGACGAGGTGCCGAAGGATATTGTGATGGAAGCCAAAATTGCGGAACAAACGATGAGTGATATTGGCCGCGAAGAGAATTTGGGCCATCCGGTGCCCATGAGCTGCCCGGAATGCCACGGCCCGCTTTGGCAAATGGACGGACAAATCTCAAAGCGCTATCGGTGCCATGTCGGTCATGGCTATACCGCTAAAGCGCTAATGGTTAGTCAGGATATGGTAGTAGAGCAGGCGCTCTGGGCCGCCATGCGGACCATGGAAGAGCGCGCTAATATGTCGCTGATGATGTCTAAAAATGAAGCAGAGCGGGGTCGAGCCCGGTCTGCTCAGTCGTACGAAGAACAGTCAGGAACCTTGAAAGCTCATGCGCAGGTCATTCGCAAGCTGCTGGTAGAAGGTGCATAGCGACTTTGTAGCGGGAGGAATCGTTAAGAAAGCTCAAAGAAGCCGCTTTCTGTAGTAGCTTCGTAGATATTAAAAATATTGATAGATAGAATAGACAAAAACGCTTTTCCCTGCCAAGAAATATTTTTTCCTTATGTCGTCTAACTTCGATAGTGCTTCGCGTAGTGCCGACGGTGAAGAGACACCTGATCGCAAGCTAAAGCCCCAGTCAGATAGGGTTTCAGACCGCGAGCTGGCTGATGGCGCTCAGCCCGCTGGGCAAGCTGCCCAAGCACAAGACACTCAGCAATCGAATGGACAGCAAGCAGACCCTAGTTTTGAGTCAGGCTCAGATTCGGGCACGGAGTCAGGCTCAAATTCAGATGTCAACAGCCAACGGTCGAATTCGTTTTTGACCGTGGGTATTGGCGCTTCTGCGGGCGGTTTAGAGGCTTTTCAGACGTTCTTCCGGCAGATGAACGAAAATAGCGGGATGGCGTTTGTGCTGATATCGCATCTAGCGCCTGACCATGACAGTCTGCTGTCGGAGCTATTGGCCAAAGAGACTCAGATGAGCGTGCTGCAAGTCACGGAAGAAGTGCGGCTTCAGCCCAATCAGGTGTATGTGATTCCGCCGAACGCGACGCTGACGGTTGACGATGGGATCTTGCGGCTTTCGACGCCGGTTCAGGCAAGGGGACATCGCGCTCCGATTAATATTTTCTTTCGCTCATTGGCTGAAGACCAGGGAGAGAATGCTGTCTGTGTGATTTTGTCAGGGACGGGCAGCGACGGCACGATTGGGATGAAGTCGATCAAGGAATTTGGTGGGTTGGCGATCGCCCAAGATAGCGAAACTGCCAAGTACGACAGTATGCCGCGCAACGCGGTGATGACGGGTTTAGTAGACTACGTGCTGCCGGTCGAAGACATTCCCGATAAGCTAGTTGAGTACGCGCGTCATCGCGAAGGTCTACAGGCCAATTTGGGCGAGGACGGGATGCTGCCCCAAGCGGCTGACTATCTCAAACAGATCTGTTCTTTGCTGCGGCGACGGATCGGTCATGACTTTGGTAATTACAAGCAAGGGACCCTGATTCGCCGCATCCAGCGCCGCATTCAAATTACCCAGACAGAGTCAGTTGAGGCCTATGTCAACTATCTCAAGTCAGACGCTGAGGAAATCAGCCTGCTGTTCAAAGATTTGCTGATTGGCGTGACGCATTTCTTTCGCGATCCTGACGCTTTTGAAGCCTTGCAGCAATCTGTGGTGTCTACGCTAGTAGAAGAGAGCGCCGATCGTAAATCTATCCGAATTTGGATTACTGGGTGCTCTTCGGGTGAAGAAGTCTATTCGATTGCGATGCTGGTAGCTGAGGAGATAGATCGGCAGAATGTACAATCACAGGTCCAAATATTTGCTACTGACATTGACGAACAGGCGTTAGAAAAAGCCCGTCATGCTCGCTATCCCGAGAGCATTGCTGAGCAGATTACCCCAGAACGCCTAGATCGATTCTTTATCAAGCAAGATGGGCTGTATCAGGTGGCTAAGCCCCTGCGCGAAATGTGCATTTTCTCCCAGCACAGCCTGATTAGCGATCCGCCGTTCTCTCGACTCGATCTGATCTCTTGCCGCAATCTGCTGATCTATTTTGATTCGGATTTACAAAAGCGTCTAATGCCGCTATTTCACTGTGCCTTGAGAGAAGGTGGCTATCTATTTTTGGGCAGTTCTGAAAATCTCACTGCCCATGGCGAACTCTTTCGAACGACTAACAAATCCTACCGAATCTTTCAGCGTAAGCAGGCAATCGTTCCGCCTCAGATCGACTTTCCGCTGGTGGATCGCAGCAACTATCGTCAGCTCTCTTCACCCAAGGCTCAGCAGGTTCCAAGTCGGCAATCGCAGATTTCAAAATCTATAGAGCGGGTGCTGCTGCAAGACTACTCGCCCGCCTGCGTCATTATCAATGAGCAAAACGAGATTGTTTATTTCTTTGGTCGTACTGGCAAATATTTTGAGCCGTCGCAGGGAGCGCCAAGCAATAATTTGTTCGATCTCGCTAGGCTGGGGCTTCGGCTAGATCTAAGAGCGGCGCTTCAATCAGCTAGAGAGTCACAGCGTGAAGCGATTCGAGAGCGAGTCTCGGTTGAGAATGAGGAACAGATTATCACGCTCAATTTGATTGTTCGCCCGGTTAATACAGAGTCGGACGATGACTATATGCTGATGGTGATTTTTCAAGATGTGGGTAAACCCACTAGCTATGAGAAAGCGAGAGCTGATGGCAATCAGCCAGAAGAGGAAACACCCGTTATCAGGCAGCTAGAGGATGAGCTGCGCATTACGAAAGAGCATCTGAAATCGACGGTTGAAGGGGTTGAAACGTCTAACGAAGAGCTGAAGTCAGCTAATGAAGAGCTGCTTTCGATGAATGAGGAGCTGCAGTCTTCTAATGAAGAGCTACAGACCTCTAAAGAAGAGATGCAGTCGATTAATGAGGAGCTAGAGACGGTCAATACGGAGCTGCGCAATAAAGTCGAAGAACTCGATGCGGCTAATAGCGATATTCAAAATCTGTTTGAAAGTACGCGGATTGCGACTGTTTTTCTCGATGAGAGGCTGCGAATTAAGCGATTTACGCCCGCTGTAGTAGAGCTGTTTCATCTGATTGGAACGGATGTAGGGCGACCTATTACCGATATCTCTTTGTCTTTAGAAGGCGTTGATATTGTTTCTGATGTTCGATCGGTGCTGCAATCGCTCATTCCTATTGAGCGAGAGGTACGAATTGAGGACCAGGGCACGTATTACAAGATGCGGATTATGCCCTATCGCACGCTTGAGAATGTGATTAATGGTACGGTACTGACGTTTGTGGATGTGACTAGCCTGCGTCAGGCGCGCAACCGGGCCGAGCGCTGGGCCCAGCGGCAAAGTGCGATCGCAGCGCTGGGTACCTACGCGCTTCAAGATAACAGTGCGGCGGCGGTGTGCGATCGCGCTGTCGATATTGTCTGTCAAACGCTGGAGTCTAAGGTTTGCGGCCTGTTTGTTTATCAGCCTCAGCATCCAGAAGAGCTGCTGCTTCAAAGCGGCAGCGGCTGGCCAGCGGACGCTTTGGGCCAGGCGACGATGAGCGTCAACAACTCGCATCTGGGCTATACCCTGAGCGTTCATCGTCCGGTTGTTGTCAGGGATTTTTCTGAAGAGAGTCGATTTAGTCAGTCGTCGTTACTGCAATCGCTCGATGTAGTCAGCGGTATGAGTGCTGTCGTCTATGGCATTGCGGGCGAGGTGTATGGCATGCTAACGGTTTATAAAGTCCATAGCCATCGGTTTACGCCAGAAGATACGTCCTTTCTACAGGCGATCGCCAATGACCTGTCTGCGGCCTTGCAGCGTGAGCAGACAACGTTAGCGCTCGAGAAAAGTCGCGGAAGGCTGGATCTGGCAATTGACGCTGGCAATATGGGCATTTGGGAACTGGATGTTACCACAGGCAAATCAACCTGGAATGCCATAGAGTACGGTCTGCTGGGTTTGACGCCCGATGAAATTGCTGAACCCGATGCAGAGCTGTTTTATCGCTATGTCCATCCGGAAGATGTTCAATCGGTTCAGCAGAAAGTTGCGACTGCGATTGAGCAAGAAACAGAATTTGAAGCTGAGTTTCGGATTAGCCGTGAGGGTAGCCCGCTGCGATGGCTGGCCGCCAAAGCTAGAGTCATTAGCGACGCGGAGGGCAATGCGCTCAAGATGATCGGTGTCAACTACGACATTACCGAACGCAAGCAAAACGAGGAATCTTTGAAAGAGAGCGATCGCCGCAAGGACGATTTTCTAGCCACACTAGGTCATGAGTTGCGCAACCCGCTCAATGCACTTAGCAGCAGCATTGCGTTGATGCAACAAAGCTCAGAAGAGCTGAGTGCGCCGGAGTCTGTATCTGATAGCTACAGGCAGCAAATGCAGACAGTTGCTAGCCGTCAGCTGCGTCAGCTGACACGCCTGGTCGACGATCTACTAGATGTGTCGCGTATTGCCTATCAGAAGATCCAGCTAAAGCAGCAGCGAATGGACTTTGCTCATCTACTGCGTGATCTGGTGGTAGACGCCGAGAGTACTGCGGCTGGAAAAGGTATTTCGATCAATACCGCTTTGCCTGACGCTCCGATCTGGATTGATGGAGACTTAGTTCGGCTGATGCAGGCATTCTCGAATGTTCTGCAAAACGCGATCAAATTCTCTAACTCTGGCAGTTCAATTGAGATCTCGACGGCGGTAGAAGCAGAGTTTGTCACAACAAAAGTCGCCGATGCAGGCATTGGCATGGAACCAGAAGCCCTTTCTCGCATTTTTACAGCATTCAGCCAAGAAGATCGCTCTCTAGCGCGTAGCGGTGGATTGGGACTAGGGCTACCTTTGGCCAGGGGTATCGTTGAGCTGCATGGCGGACAGATCTGGGCAGAGAGTCTAGGCATTGGACGAGGAACAACCCTGATAGTCAGGCTGCCGTACTCAGAGGCCATAGCAGCCACAGCGCCCGTAGCTGATGCTTCAGCTTCGATTTCTCCCTCTACTTCTCCCTCTTCTACTTCTCCCTCTACTTCTCCCTCTACTCAGTCTCCTTCTACTCAGTCTCTTTCTATGCAGGCCCCTTCTACTCGATCACAAAGGCAAGTGACGGCTAGCCAATCCAAACGGATTCTAGTGATTGAAGATAATGGGGACTCGGCAATGGTTCTCCAGATCTATCTCGAGGGGGCAGGCTATCAAGTGACCTTGGCAGATGACGGGAAAAGCGGTGTCACATTGGCCCGGCAGCTTCAGCCTAGTGTGATTATTAGCGACATTGGTCTAACGGCAGCGATGGATGGCTATGCTGTTGCTCAGGCTGTCCGTTCAGAGGCTTCCTTGTCTTCTATCTATATGATTGCAACGAGCGGCTATGGACAGCCGGAAGACAAGTCCAAAGCTAAGGCGGCTGGATTCGACGAGCATTTGACTAAGCCGATTAATTTAAAGCAGGTTGAAGCATTGATAGCACGGCATATATCAGCCGAGTGAGTTTGGCAAGGAGAAGTAGAAGGCTGCACCAGCGCCTTGCTGTCCTTCTGCCCACAGGTTTCCTCGATGACGATGGATCACTCTCTTTACGTTGGCTAGACCGATACCGGTGCCGTTAAAATCTTTTGCATTGTGCAGCCGCTGGAAGACACCGAAGAGCTTGGAATAGTCTTTTTGATCGAAACCGATACCATTGTCTTCGATCGAGAAAATACAGCTTTGTCGACCATGTTCATCTTTTTCGGTTCGGCTGCTGATGGTAATTTTTGCTGGTTCTTCGAGCCGAGTGTATTTGACTGCGTTTTCAATCAGGTTTTGCCAGACGCGGCGCAGCAGGTTGCGATCGCCGCTGACGGTCGGTAGGTTTTCAATATTCCAGTGGATGGTGCGCCCTGTGTTTTGAGCATCGACCTGTTGCTTTATGTCTTCTACTAGCTGCTGCATATTGACTTCGCTGTACTGCATTTCAGCGCGTCCGGTGCGAGAATACTCGAGCAGATCGTCAATCATCCTGCCAGCTTGCTCTGTTAGTTCGACGATGCGCTGTAGGTAGTGCAGCGCTGTTTCATCGGTGACTATGGGCTCAATTGTCTGCTTCAAGAAGGTAACGAATCCGCTGATCTGGCGGATAGGCGCTCGCAGGTCATGCGATACCGCAAAAGCGAATATCTCTAGCTCATGGTTAAGCTGTTCTAAGCGGGTGGTTCGCTCTTCGACCCGCTGTTCTAGCGTTTGATTTAGGGACTTTAGAGCTGCTGCTGTTTCTTTTTGCTCTGTGACATTGTGAACTAGGCCATCAATGACGGCTTTGCCGTTGAATTTGACTTCGGTCTCACTAACGCGCAGCCACAGGGACTTTTCTTTTGTACGCGCTATCTTGACTTCCCGATGCCACTGTCTTTGCTTTGGTAGCTCGGTGGGGCTGACGGCTAGATTTTGTTGAAAAAATAGCTGGGCTTCTTCTACAGAACCGAACTCGAGTAGTTCTAGGAGGCCGTCGCTGGCTTCTAGAAGCTGTCCTTCTGGTGTCGATCGAAACACACCTACCGCTAGCTCATCAAGCAGAAACTGCAGACGAAACTCTAGTTCAGACGCTTTGCGCCGAATCTTAGCGTTCTCCCAAACGGAGCGTACTGCCTGGGACAAGCGGACTAAATGCTTGGGAGATTTTAAGACATAGTCGTCTAGTCCGGCTTTCATCGCTTCTACTGCGATCTCTTGGGAGCCAGAGTCGGTGAACATGATCGTTGGACGCTGGTCGTCATGTTCTTTGACTGCTTTCAAGACCTCTAGCCCTGTCGCCCAGTTAAGTTCATAATCAGTAATGACCAAATCAAAGTCGTCGACTTCAAATGACTGGTAGATTTGCTCCCAATTTAGGGCTTCTAATATTTCGACTTCAGGAAATTCGCGATTGACCTCACGAATTGCAAGCAGGCGGTCATTCGGATCGTCATCAATGAGTAAAATCTTTTGAAGGGATTGCTCTAAATCCATCAGGCTGCGTAGTCCAACAACTGTGCTTTTGACGTTTGTCGCTTTATTCCAGGTATTTTATTTCTAGGGCTCTTATTCTAAATCTGTTTGTGTGATTGCATATTTATGTAGTTGCAATAGAGGGATATTCGTTGAGCTTTAGCCAGTATGCGTCTAGCGCGGCAATCATTCTAGACAAGGCGTCAAAGCTGACGGGTTTGACCAGGTAAGAGCTAATGCCTAGTTCGTAGGTTTGATCGACATCTAGACTCTCTCTTGAGGAGGTGAGTATAACCACCGGAATTCGCTTGATCATTGGCTGCTGTCTTAGCCACTTCAAAACCTCTGTACCTGAGCAGCGGGGCAGCTTTAAATCTAGCAAAACCAGGGCAGGTAAAGGATATTGATCGCGATTGTTATACTCACCTACACCGGATAAATAGTCAATCGCAGCTTCTCCATCTTTGACAATATGGATCGGATTAATAGCATTAACTTGCTGGAACGCTCGCTGGATAAAGAAGATATCATTGGAATCATCTTCGACCAGTAAAATGCTGTAATCGCGAAAATCCATGCTCTAGCTCCAACCCATACTTTCAAACTTTCGGCTAGTAAGGCTCACGAACCTGCCGAAACACGAACCTACCGAAATTAGTTATAGCGTAGCGCAGTGCAGACTGTCTGTCTGTCGAAGAAATTTATTTTGCAGTCGATCGAATACTATGACCGGCGCAGTTCAATCCAAAAGCGAGAACCGCCGCCGGGAGCCGACTCGACGCCTACCTGTCCATTCATTCGTTCAACTCCTCGCTGCACGATGGCTAGGCCGATCCCGGTACCGGGATATTGGTCGATACCCTGCAATCGCTCGAAGGGGCGAAAGATGCGATCGCGGTAACGCTCAGGGATGCCAATGCCGTTATCTTCTACCCAGAGGCGGACCCAGTGGATCTGCTGATTTGTGCTTTCTTCTATGCGCTCCTCTGCCCAAATGCGAATCATAGGCGTGCGTTCTGCCGGAACGAATTTGACAGCATTAGCTAGCAGGTTGCTGATTACTTGCCTGAGGATTCCGCGTTGAGCCTGTGCGAAAGGCAACGGTCCGACCACTTCAATCTGAGGCGGCTGGGCCGGAGGTGGCTGGGCTGCAATCGTGGGGGCGAGCTCACGCAATACTCTCTCAACGAGTGTCGATAGATTAACCGAAACCAGCTGAATATCGCGGCGACCGAGCTGGCTATAGTCGAGCAAATCTTGAATGAGCTGATCGAGCCGGGAGGCAGAATCAATTAGGATTTGAGTGTACTGCTGCCCGGTTTTATCCAAGCTGCTGCTGTAGTCCTCTTTGAGGATGCCAGCAAATCCTTCGATGGCTCGCAGCGGCGCTCTTAGATCGTGGGCAACTGAGTAGGCAAAGGCTTCTAGCTCTCGATTGACTTCGCTGAGCTGCTGAGTGCGTTCTGCAATGCGACGCTCTAAGTCGGCGTTGGACTGACGAATCTGCTGTTCAGCCTTTCGGCGGGTGATAGCCTCGAAGAGGATGTTGGCGATCGCCTGCAAAAAGTTAACGTCGTTTTCGCTGAAGTTCCGCTGAGTGCGAGTGTGTACGCCGAGTACGCCAAAGGGGTGATCTCCGGTGCTACCAATCACAGTGCTCATTCCGCTGACTACCTCGTGGGGGTCTAGCAAGGGACTGACAAACCTAGTTTCAGCCGATGAATCTGTGACAACGATTGTCTCCATTGAACTAAGCGTATAGCCAGCCCAGGACTTGCGATCGCTTCTAAAGGTGGTCCACCCAATCATGCCTGGCTGCCAGCCGATGCCTGAGCGTAGCTTGAGTTCCTGTTTATCTGCTGAGAGCTCTAGCACCTCGCAGTAGTCGGCCTCAAGTACCTGTGCTACTTGCGTAGTGGCAGAATCTAGCAGCACCTCGATCCGATCGATTGCGATCGCCTGGCGACCGATGCGAGCAACCGCTGCTTGCTGCGCTGCTTGTTCGTAAAGCGCCTGCTCTGTGCGTTTGCGTTCTGTAATTTCCTCGCAGACTGTATTGACGCCGATGGTGCGATCGCCATCTTTCAGCGGCAAGAAATGCTCCAACCAGATGCGCTCTATCCCTGGCTGAGCGGGCGTCTCTCCGCGAATTTCTACATTCAAACGCGGCTGTCCCGTCTCAAAGATTGGCCGCAGCAGCTGTTCTGCTGAGTCTGCTAGATCGGGCAGCAGCTCGGCCACCGTCCGGCCAATGTGTTCTTCTATCGAAAATCCGTTCATTTCTGCCAAACGCTGATTGATCCGCACAAAGCGCAAATCGGGATCGAGGACATTTAGTCCAACTGGCGCAGACTGATAAATCGATTCAATTTCAGCTAGCTCCCGCTGCAGTTTTATCTGACTTTCCTGTAGGGCGTTTTCACTTTCTCGCAGTTTGGCCTCGGTCTGTTCACGCTCTAGAATCCTGATTCTAAGCGCTTCGTTAGCAGCGTTTAGCTCTGCGGTTCGAGCCATCACCTGTACCTCCAACTCTCGGCTAAACTGCTGCTGCACCGCCTGTCGATGACTGTCCATACGGTTGAGCAATTGCCCGTTCCACCCGATGACGATCGAAAAAAAGACAATGCTTAAAACAGTGCGCAGTGCAAATGCGTTCTCGAAAGGTAAGGATAATCTCTGGAAAACCAGTAGAACAAATCCGCCGAGTAAGCTTGGCAGAATGATTGCCCAAGGCAGAATTCGCCGTAGCATAATACTGCCAGCATAGTCCCCGCTAACTTCGATCATCCAGCCCCGATCTGGCCGGGCGCAGAAAATACCTAGAGACAGCAACCCAAAAGAAATCGCCGTATGGATGGCCATTCCTGTGACAGTGCCCACCTGATAAAAAATAGTGGCCGCGTGAAGGTGTCCGACCAGTGCCAGCAACCCGCCCGCAAAGACAGCGATGCTTACACCTTGTGCAACTCGGTAACGCTTTTGCAACAACAATAGTAAAGCCGACCCGGTTAAAACTAAGCTGATGGCAGTGTTAGGAGCAGGGCGTCCGCCGATTATGGCATCGTCTGCGCTAGGCGATGCTTCGAACAAGAACTGGTCAATCCCAAAATCTAAACCAAAGCTGTATTCGGCTAAGGTCACTAGACCTAATGCAATCACAAAAAAACACAGTAGGAAAATCGCTCCTACCACCAGCCGCCTAGTCCGACGAGATGATTGCTGCTGCTGGTGCCATAGACTCAGAGCGAGACCGTTGGCAATCAGGCCAATTGCAGTATTGGGTTTGAGCGTGACACGTCCTGGAATAACACTTTTTAAAACATCGATATCGAGCGTCCAACCCAAAAGCGCAGCTAAACCGATGCCAATGACAATCAGACCTGCTCGCCGCGAGAAGAGACGAAAAGTATTAGCAGCATCAGAGGTGACGGAAGTGCTAGAAGGTAAGCGGGACATAGAGCTATCCAGAACTAATCGCTTTGATACATGATTCGATGCATCGATCTTACAGTGAATGCTCAAAGAGCCCGTCGAACTCAAACTCTGTGGGGTGCTAAATAAAACACCCTCCCCACGCATCGTGGAAAGGGTATAGGCAGGATCAGATAGCAAATGTCTTGAGAGGCTGAATCGTACTGTGAACCCCAATGCCCAATGAAGGATAAGCGCCGGGGAGTAAGTAGAGAACCTAAGAAAAGGTTCGATTGGCTGTAGAGTTTCTAGAGGCTTTGATCTGCTGAATTCCTAGCGCACCTACCATTAGCAGACTAAGGATCGAGGTGGGTTCTGGGATTTCTTGCTGTTCAATGCCTTGGACTGCGATCGCATTAACATCAAAGCCATCTCTATTCTCCTTCACCTGAGACTTATCAACCAAAAGTATGCGGTTAAACACGCCACTGGGTGCAAATCCTGCATTGGTAGCACCAGCAGCAGTGTTGTAGGCACCATCCGCAATATTAGAGATTTTGCCTGCGCTGGTCCACTGAGTGAGGTCTTTAGCAAGTACACCCCAGTCGGCACCCGCTGCAAAATTGCCGTAATAGATATCTACGCGCTCATCGTAGCTGCCCTGGCCAGATTTGTTGCCCCAGGTAGTTTCCCAAAGGGTGACGTTGCCAGAGAAGTCTTGACCAAAGTCGAAGATTGCACGACCGCCTAGACCTAATGAGAGAAAGTCTTTGTTGCCGTCGTAGCCGTTGCTAGAGTCTGCTGTGAGGTTGGGAGAACCAAGCGCGCTAGCAGTGTTTTTTCTGTATGCATCGCTCTCTTTAATCCCGCTGCCAGGACCGTAGTAGCTGACGCCTGTGGCGTAGAGGCTGGCTGCCTGGGCATTGCTAGCGGCTCCGAGGATAACAGCTGCCGTTGCGATCGCGGCAGCTCTGATGACTTTGGTAGAGATTGAGGGGAGAAGTGGAATATTCATTGGTAAAGACATAGGGAGTTACTGGTGAACGTGAACCCCTACACTCTATTCGTCTGATCAGGTACATAGCGACAGGGCTTGTGCTTAGAGGGTTATAGCCAATTCTTCATCCTACGTTTACGAATAATCGAAATCTGATGCGTTGTTTGAAGTTGCTGCTTTAGACAAGATAGAAAGCTGTTCCGAAGTGAAGCTAGAAGCACTGTGGTATGCGGGTTTAGCTTGAGCTTTATGCTGTAGAAGATACTTAGGTAAGTTGGAAGGTAACCCTCAGTAAAATCAACAGGTGTGCCAGTTTATTCAGAGGCTGCGGGGACAAATTCTATGTGTGCTTGGATTGAGCGAGCTCAGATGAGCGAAAAAGTATGTTGGCTAGGCGGTATCAACAGTGACATGATGACGCTGTAGTCGTTTTTGGTCTCTGTTTTAGTCTTTGCTTCTCACGTTTAGACCCAGATTAAATCTTCTGAGTCTCATAAAAAGACTACGATTTATATTCTCCTGGTTTATATGATTTTTCATTCTCAAGTTGACGTTGAGCAGCGGATTGTAGCGCTGAGCGATTTCAGCGCTTCGTATATTCTGCTGATGACTACGGCGGGTGTGCTGTCGGCGGTGGCCCTGCTGACGAATTCGGTACCGGTGCTAATTGGTTCGATGGTGATTGCGCCTGCCTTTCCGCCTTTGGCGCTGGTGTCTTTTGGGCTGGTTCATCGTCGAATAGACTTGGCGAAAGATGGGGCGATATCGGCAGGGCTAGGGCTGGGTATTTCGATGGCGGCGGCGCTAGTTGCAGCCTGGCTGCTGACGGTTACTCACGTTTTACCAGCGGAGGCTGAGTTGCTGAACCGTCAGCTGTTGCAGGAGCGGGTGAGTCCGGGCTGGTATAGCGTGGTGACTGCGATCGCGGCTGGGATTGCTGGAATGGTGGCGATGGTCGAAAAGAAAACAGATACGCTGGTGGGTGTGGTGGCGGCGCTGGCGCTGGTACCGGCGGGAGTGGCGGGTGCGATCGCATTTCTCTCCGAAGACCCGATCAGAGGATGGGGTGGCCTGGCTTTGCTCGGTATCAATGTGGGTTTGATCATTGTGTCGGGCTCGATAACGCTGCTATTGTTTGAGCCTAGTGCGCAGCTTGAGAAACGAGAAAGATCGGATATAAAGTCTTAAATTAAGAAGAAAAATCTCAACCATAGACTATTTTATGCTCGAATGAGTCGCATGATGAAATTCTTGTGAGGGGGTTCCTGTAATCACAGGACTGAATACCCTTGACGACTACAATTGGTGCGCTGGTTTGGGTTGATAGCATAACGCAGCATCAATAGCTAATGCGATAGATATGTTCTCACTTTTGGTACTCACATATCTTCTAACGAATGCTTCCTTCTAGTTGACGCTTTTTAGGGAAGAGGATTAGTCTCGAATATAGTGGAATTTATAAGAGGTTAGGGAAGTGCCCTTAAATAAAGTCCCATTCCATCCGGCCTTCGACTACGCTCAGGCCTCGGTTTCAGCTTTGCATGTTAGGTATTCTATTTCTGAGCGAATCCCTTATGTAGAAAATCTGACGCTAAATATAGAAGCTGGTGCTGAGTGTGTAGTTAAGCTCATAGTGGATTAGGTTTTCACAGTTGCAACTTGTTTCAAGAACTCTTACTCTAATGATTTCTAATTTTCTTCAGCGTATCTTTGGAAGGCTTGATGAAAGATATTTCTAAGTTCATTTGGGCCGTCTTCTTTGTGCTGGTATTACCTTTGGCTGCTTACACAGCGTACTCAGGCTTCGTTATTGGTGAGATGGTGCTGCCAGGAGGATTTGAATTCGTCTTTCGAGAGAAGTATAAAGGCACAACGAATGAAGAGAAAATAGATGAGCTGTCTGATGAGGAACTGCAAAAGCGGCAGATAGAATTGGAGCAGCGCTTTCAGGAACTAGAGCAGAAGGCAAGTCAGCCTGAAGGATCAGAGATTCCACAACAGCCCCAGAGTATTAATCTATCTGGAATCTGGTATGGCCAAAATGGGTTGTCATATCAAATCTCTCAAGATGGCGATTTTGTCACAATTCAAGAAATGAACCCTTTATATGGCGTGACAGCAGTTGGACAAGGTAGTGTTCAGGGCGAATCCGTCGTAATTGATTATCAAACTGCGTCTTATACCCAGGGTGTTGCGAATTTGACAATGTCACCTGAAGGGCGATTGCTTAATGGAACCTTTAGAGATAACTATACTGGATACACCGTCCCGGTAACACTAAATCGATGACGGTAGACTATTTCTAACATTTTTAAGTCTCAATGTGAGGATTGGCGTTGAGGTCGTTAATCTCAGAGTGATCCTTTTATTGAATATAGGATCTACAATACGTGTGTCTTTTCTTTGATGTTAGCGGAGTGATGTTAGCGGAGTATTGTGATGGAATATTTGCCCTTAGCTGCCCGAATTTGTTTGGCTTTGATTTTTTTGAATTCAGGTATTCAGCATGTGCTGGGATTTTCTGGATTCGTCGATATGATTGGCCAGACGCTGCCGTTAGCAGGGTTGTTGGCGGCTGGTACAATTATTTTTCAGCTAGTTGGGGCTGTTTTTTTGATCCTTGGCTACAAGGTGCAAGTTGGAGCTGCGCTGCTGATTCTGTTTTTGATTCCAGCTTCTCTGATTTTCCATAATTTTTTGGCGGACCCTAGTCAGCTGAGTAGTTTTCTAAAGAATCTAGGACTGGTTGGTGGGCTGCTGCTGCTAATTTACACGGGGCCGGGGAAAGTCAGTGTCGATAAAGGGACGTAGCTACAGCGCCTGAGGTAGGTTCTTATTGCATATAGGTTGACTCGGTAGAAGAAGAGAATGAGTGAACAGCCAAAGGTAGTCATCGTTGGTGCGGGCTTTGGTGGGATGCAGGCAGCGCAGTCTCTGGCGAGAAGTGGCGCTGACGTTCTGCTGATTGATAGAAATAATTACAACACTTTTGTGCCTTTGCTCTATCAGGTGGCGACAGCTCAAATTGCGCCGGAGATGGTTGCCTATCCGATTCGGACAATTTTGCGCGGACGGCGGCGGGCACGTTTTATGCAGGCTGAAGTGCGACGAGTCGATTTCGAGCGTCGGCTGGTCGAAACTGGGGAGAGGACGATAGCGTATGACTATCTGGTCTTGGCGATGGGGAGTCGGCCCCGGTTCTTGGGGGTTGAGGGAGCGGCGGATTACGCTCTGCCACTGGTGAGTTTGGAGAATGCGATCGCGCTGCGAAATCATCTTTTTCAATGCTTTGAGCAGGCAAGTCAGACGCTCGATAGTCAGCGGCGAAAGGCGCTGTTGACGTTTGTAGTGGTCGGCGGTGGTCCGACGGGTGTGGAGATGGCGGGGGCGCTGGTGGAGCTGGCGCGATCGCTCAGGCGAGACTATCCTGGATTGGATTTACGAGAGATGCAGATTGTGTTGGTGCAATCTGGGGACAGGCTGCTGTCTAATTTACCTGAACGGCTGGGGCGGTATACGGCTCGAAAGCTGTCCCGTCTGGGTGTAGAAATTCTCTTTAATACCAAGGTGAGCCGCGTGACTAGGCGATCTGTCACTTTTGATGATGGCAGCTCTGATGGGGTTTCTGTGCGAATGGTCGAAACGGTTGTTTGGGCAGCTGGATTAGAGGCGGCGGCGGTTGAAGGCACTGATTCAGCGGAAACAGCGCGTAAGCAAAAGCTGAAGGTGCGCTCTACTTTGCAGCTAGGCGACTACAACAATGTCTATACGATTGGTGATTTGGCGCATGTAGAACAGAATGGGGAGCCACTGAGCGGTGTTGCGCCGGAAGCGTTGCAACAAGGGGTGAGCGTGGCGAAAAATCTGGACAGACAGATTCGCGGGCGGTCTCCGCAGGCGTTTAGCTACTTCAATAAGGGCAGGCTGGCAATTATTGGTGGCTATGGCGGGGTGGGGAAAATTGGTCCGGTGCTGCTGACTGGTTTTTTGCCTTGGTTGATGTGGCTGGGAGTGCATGGGGTATATCTACCGGGGTTTCGCAATCGTCTGCTGGTGCTGTTGAGCTGGATGCAGAGCTATGTGCTGGGCGATCGCGCAATACGCATCAGTCTGCGGCCCTAGTTCGTTTAGGTATCTGGTTAACTGTCTGCTTTAGCTGTTGGCTGAGAAAGCCATCTGCCAAAAGTCTTTTTCGAGCTGAGCGACCTTTAAAAAGGCTTTTTCGGCTTGTGACTGCTCTGTGGGACTGGCAGCGGATAGGGCGCTGTCGGCTTGCTGTTCTAGCAGCTTTACATAGTCAGTAAAGCCGGGGTTGCCCCAGCGATCGGCAAATTCTGTGTAGGGTTCTGGCATGGGGCTATGGGTTTGCCAGCCCTGATTGTAGGCAAGTTCGATGGCCCAGAAGGTGGTGGCTTGGACGGCGTAGGGCTGGGTGGATTGTGACTGCATGAATTCGCAGTAGGTTTTGCAGGTGGCTTGGCGCGGTGCGTCTAGAGAGAGCGATCGCTCGGTGGCTTTTGCTTGGAACCAGAGCAGTTCGCCTTTGATGGCGGACAGGCCACTGAGGAGCGTATCGAAGTGGGGAACCGGCGCGGCGGCAAGTAGCTGTGCGGCCATGCGAGTAAATTCTGTAACGAATAGATAGTCTTGGGTCAGCCAAGTATTAAACTGGTCGGGTGTGATGGTGCCCTGCTGACAGTTTTGTAGGAAAGGATGAACTGTTGCTGATTGCCATGCTTGTGGATGATTCGAGAGAAGCGTTGTGCAGGTGAGGGCAGTCATTTTGTTTGAACCGTTTTGTTGAACTTGTTGGTTTGGCTGGGGCGTGGCATTTACACGGGCGTGGATATTGTATAGCAAACGTTGTAACTGACGTTCTTTATTGGCATGGACTCTTTGCAGCTGATTCTTTTGGGACCGCCGGGGACGGACATCGAAGCGCAGGCGATCGCGCTCTCTGAACGCTGGCAGGTTCCTTGCATTTCGGCGGATGATCTGTTGAAGGGAGCAGACATAGAGCAGAGTATGACGCTGCTGCGCCGACGGTTTGAACAGCCAGATGTGATGCTCAATGGGTTTGTGTTGGCGGGTTTTCCGCGATCGCTCTTGGAGGCAAAAGATTTTGATGAGCTGCTAGGAAAGTTTGGTTTGGCTGAGTCTGAGGTGGCCTATATCAAGGCAACGACTGGGATTTTGATTAATCGATTGCTGCCGAGGAAGGAGCCGGAAGAGTCTATCTCTAGCATTCGTGAGCGGATAGTTAATTACAAGGAACAAGTCTCGACTTTGTTGGAGTATTATCAAGTGCGATCGCGTTTGCACATGATCAATGGCAGTCGCTCTAGTGCTGAAGTGACGAATGACCTGGTTCAGCTAGGCGAGAAAGAAACTGGGGCGGCTCACTTTGTGAAAGATGAGGCAGCTTTAGATGTGTTGATTGAGCAAAAACCCTTGCTAGTGGTCGACTGTATTGCGTCCTGGTGTGGGCCTTGTAAGCTGGTGTCGCCGCTGATTGACCAGCTGGCGGAGGAGTATGGCGATCGCGCTACGGTGGTGAAGCTAGATTTTGATAATAATCGGCAGGTGGCTAAGCGATTTGGACTGAAGGGAATGCCATCGGTGATGTTCTTTGAGCAAGGTAAGTTAGTGGAGACTTTACGAGGAGTGAAGCCTTATAAAACCTATAGCGATACGATGAGTCGGTTTTTATAGGCTGTAATTTTTTGCTGGATCGCGTGGGTTGGATTGGGCTGCTCTAGATGAGGGTCTATTCCGAGAAAAGCGCCTAGACTGGAGAGTTTATCAAGCCGGGATGATCGTCTGGTCTGGGCTCAGAAGCTGGCCAGTCAAAGCGGCGATCGCTCTCTTGAATGAGCATATCGTTGATGCTGGCTTCTCGACGGGCCATCAAGCCTTCTGCGTCAAATTCCCAGTTTTCATTGCCGTAGGCGCGGTACCACTGCCCGGAGTCGTCGTGCCATTCGTATTGAAAGCGAACGGCGATTCGATTTTCGCCATAGGCCCACAGCTCTTTGACGAGCCGATAGTCTAGTTCTTTGTTCCATTTGCGCTCTAGAAAGGCGCGGATGGCTTCTCTGCCCTCAATGATTTCGGCCCGGTTGCGCCAGTGGCTATTCTCGGAGTAGGCCATTGACACTCGCTGTGGGTCCCGGCTATTCCAGGCGTTTTCGGCCATTCGCACTTTCTTGGTGGCGATTTCTAAGGTGAATGGCGGGACGAGTTTTGGAGATGACATGTGGTAAATCCTTGTTTAAGCTGGCGTGGGTGCTTGGTTGTGCAAGTCCATATTAGGCAGATTGTTCGACTGTAGTCGTAGGACTATCTTTTGAAGAAATGGGATTTTTGATAGATGCTTGAGTGATCGGCTTGCGGCGATTTTCGCGATTATGCTTGAGGTGATAGCGGCAGTCTGACTTTGAAAGTGGTGCCTACACCTGGCTGGCTCTCTACTCTGATGTCTCCTTGTTGCAAGGCGACGAACTGTTTGACTATGCTTAGGCCTAGTCCTGTGCCGGGAATGTTGCTGACGTTTTTGCCACGGTGGAAGGGCTCAAAAAGGTGAGGATAGTCTTCGGGTAAGATGCCGAGTCCCTGATCCTTGATCTGGAAGATGGCTTGATGTTTGCGCTGATAGAGTGATAGCTGCACTATGTCGCCAGCGGCGCTATAGCGAATCGCATTCGATAGAATATTGATTAGGATGGAGCGCAGCAGGGTTTGATCGATTTCGGCGATCAGAGATTTGAATCTGCCGGTGAATTCTAGTCGTCTGTTGTCGGGCTGGATTTCTTGTAGTAGCTGATGGCAGAAGTCGACTAGGTCAACTGGCTGCGGGCTCAAGGAAAGTCGTTTGGCTTCGAGCTTACCGAGGACTAGGATATCGTCGATCATGTGGGTCATGCGCTCGACGTTGGTGGCGATGCCCAGCAGGTATTGTTGCTTTTGGGCGTGGGTCATTTTCTCGTCGTAGCGGCCTAGGGAAGAGACGGATAGGGCAATGTTGTTGAGTGGATTGCGAAATTCGTGGCAGACCATGGAGACAAAGCGAGATTTGAGAGCGCTGAGTTCTCGGAGGTGGGCGTTGGCGGTGTAGAGTTCGGCGGCGCGCGATCGCACTTTCTCTTCTAGGTCTTCGTTGGTTTGCTGCAAGATGGCTTCGGCCCATTTTCGCTGGGTGATGTCGCGAAAGGTAACGACGGCTCCGATTACCTGCTTTTGCTCGTCTTGCAGGGGGGTGCTGATGTATTCTACTGGGAAGCTGGTGCCGTCTTTGCGCCAGAAGACTTCGTTGGTGACGCGGTGGGTGCTGCCGTCGTGTAGGGCTGCGTAGATGGGGCAGGCTTCTTTGTGATAGTGGGTGCCGTCTAGATGCGAGTGGTGCAGGACGCGATGCATTGACTGCCCGATAAGATCTTCTATCTCCCAGTCGATCATGGCGGCGGCGGCAGGGTTCACAAAGGTGACGTTGCCGTTTAGATCGAGGCCGTATACGCCTTCGCCGACTGAGTTGAGAATGAGCTGATATTGGCGTCTGAGGGCGGCTAGTTCAGCGTGCTCTGAGTGATTAGGCATGAAGGGAGATGGCAGGGGTTGATTTCTAGAGGCTGACCGCGCTGGCGATTGATACTGTGATGAGTTACACCGCAGGCTACGCAGATAGCAATTTATATAGAGATAGAAGCTGCGCAGTATTTCGATTGGATCGGGCGGCTTTTGAAAAGCGTGGTTGATATAGGTGGAAGGCATGGGCGCTAGCATTCTTGTGATTGAAGATGAAGATGAAACTAGAGAGATTTTTTTGCGCTGTTTGGCCTTTGAGAATTTTAATGCGATTGGGGCAAAAGATGGAGAAACGGGAATTGAGCTGGCGACTCAGCGCCCGCCCGATCTGATCGTCTGCGATATTATGATGCCAGCAATGGACGGTTATGGCGTGCTGAGCGCTCTGAGGAAGGATGAGCGGCTGCTGTCGATTCCGTTTATCTTTTTGACGGCGAAGGTGACGATGGCCGATCTGCGGCGGGGAATGGCGCTAGGAGCAGATGATTATTTGACGAAGCCCTGTACAGTGGAACAGTTTTTGAGTGCGATCGCAACCAGGCTTCAGCGCAGTAAAGAGATTAAGCATGGCAAGATTAGGCACGGCCTTCGCAGCCATGAGACGCCCGCCAATAAATCTTCTCCATTCTCTAGCATATTCCCCAATTGTCCTAAGCTATCGCCTGTTTTTCAATTTATTGACAGCCACTATCAGCAGCCAATTAATTTGAGTGATGTGGCTCAAGCCGCTGGCTATACGCCTGCCTACTTGACTAGCCTTGCTCAAACCCATACGGGCAAAACGGTAAAAAGCTGGATTACTGAGCGGCGAATGGCGCAGGCTCGTCAAATGCTGAAAGATACAGCGCACTCTATTAAGCAGATTGCGGAAGAGAGCGGATACGCTGATCCTGGATATTTTACCCGGCAGTTTAGAAAACTGCATGGGATGACGCCTAAAGCGTGGCGAAGTTATTCATAGTGCTTGGGGCTAGGTGGCTATTGCCCAGTTCGTAGCAACTGTAACAAAAGAGAAGATAACTCTGTAACAACGGTAACACAACAACTTCAACGACTTGAAGAGACCATGAGAAAGTCCTATTTTTTTACCTGTATCGTCCTATTTTGTTTCCGCTCTTGACCTATATATTACTGACATCAATCAGAGAATAACAGAAATTGAAAGGGTCGTCTTTCGTCCGTCTCAGGTGAATAAACTTATGGCTTCGTCTCGTATACAACAAACATTGCATAGTCTTAATCGGAGTAATCTTCTCACTAGTTCGCCCTCTAACTGTCCGCCTGGCTGTGGCGTTTGCGGCGGGACTCATCTATCTACGAGTCATTGGGAGTTTATGCAAACGATGCCCACAGATCCTTTGGATATGGTGGGCGATCTGGTCAAGATGGGACTGTATAAAGACCAACAGCTCAATGTCGCAGACAAGCTGAATACCTATGAGCTGCGTAAGGCGCTGCTGTTGAAGTCGGCAGGTAAAGGCAATCCGAAGCGGGAGAAGTTAGTGCTGGCTCTAGCAAAGCAGGCGGGCGGAATTGAAAATGCTTTTGCGGCGGCTTTTGGTCCGGAGGCAGGATTGTTTTTTGCTGATACCGTTCGTACTAGCGGTGCTACTCGTAGAGAGTTTTTGCGGAATGTGGCCATTGGCGCGGCGATGGTGACTTTGACCAACTGCGCTAGCCCCGAGGAGCCAGGTCCGGCGGCTAGTGACGATGCTGAACCGGTGGATACGTCCGGCCTGGAGAAGACGGATCTGAAGATTGGCTTTATTCCGATTACCTGTGCGACGCCGATTATTATGTCGGAGCCGCTGGGTTTTTATGAAAAGTACGGGTTTAATGCGGAAGTGGTGAAGATGCCTAGCTGGGGGGCGGTGAGGGATAGTGCGATCGCAGGTGAACTCGATGCCTATCATATGCTCGCTCCGATGCCGATTGCGATGACGCTAGGACTGGGCTCGGGCGCATTTGGCGTCAAGCTAGCCAGTATTGAAAATATCAACGGCCAAGCCATCACCGTTGCCAATAAGTACAAAGGTCAGGTCAACGGTCCTGCTGACTTTAAGGGCTTTACTATCGGGGTTCCTTTCCCGTATTCAATGCATAATCTGCTACTGCGCTATTACCTGGCGACTGGCGGCATCGATCCAGATGTAGATGTCAAGATTCGCCCTGTCCCACCACCAGACAGCATCGCACAGCTGATTGCTGGAGACATTGATGCCTATTTGATGCCTGATCCCTTTAATCAAAGGGCTGTCTATGAGGATGCTGGATTCATCTTTAAGCTGACGAAGGATATTTGGCCAGGACATCCCTGCTGCGCTTTTGCCGCTAGCGATCAGTGGATTAGCGATAATCCCAACACTTTTAGAGCTTTGAACAAATCCATTATTGAGGCGGCGGGCTACGCTAGCGATCCTGCCAATCGCGTGGAGATTGCAGAAGCGATTTCTGATCGGGCTTTTCTAAACCAGCCGGTTGAAGTGGTCCAGGCGGTGCTAACTGGCCAGTTTGAAGATGGATTGGGCAACACGCTCGATATTCCCGACCGGATTGATTTTGACCCCTATCCCTGGCAGAGCTTTGCCAACTGGATTTCTTCACAGCTGGTGAGATGGGACTTGCAGGGTGACGGCAAAGCGGCACAGGAAATCACTGACGATAGCTACGACACGGTGGGTGAAGAGGTCTTTTTGACCGATTTGGCTAGAGAGCTGGCTGAAGAAGTAGGTTTGAATCCTCCTTCTGATATTTATCGAACAGAGAAGCTGGAGTTTGACACGTTTGATCCAGCAGCGCCGGGTGAGTATGTCAAAGCGCAGATTGAGGAGAATGGTGTTTAGATGTCTTTGATCCAAGACACCTTTGCAGAGATTCAACAAAACTGCATTCATTCAATGGAGAGTTAAACGCATGACCGCAGGCAAGGCAGCACTTGGCGACCTCGGCGCAACGGATAAAGAGTCTTTTTGGAAAAATCAGAATGTTCAAGCGATTGGGCTGTTCCTGCTTTCTTTAATCCTGTTTCTAGGGTTTTGGGAGGTTGGGGCAAATATGAAGTGGTTTGCAAAGGGTATGCCAACTGCTTCAACAACGCTTAAAGAGCTGTGGTGGTGGTCAACACATCCGTTTTTTGACAACGGTCCTAATGACCTGGGGATTGGCTGGAATCTGTTGATTAGTCTGCGACGAGTCGCTATTGGCTATACGTTAGCTTCTTTGATTGCGGTGCCACTAGGGATTTTGATTGGCATTTCGCCGATCGCCTACAAAGCATTTAATCCTTATGTACAGCTACTGAAGCCGGTTTCTCCGTTGGCTTGGCTGCCGTTGGGTCTCTATATTTTTCGAGACTCAGAGGTGACGGGAATATTCATCATTTTGATCTCTAGCATTTGGCCGACGTTGACCAATACTGCTTTTGGCGTGGCAAACGTCAGTCCTGAATACTTGGATGTTTCTAGGACACTGGGCGCTTCTAGGCTGCGGACGATTTTCAAGATTATTATTCCAGCGGCTTTGCCCAATATTGTCTCTGGATTGCGGATCAGTATGGGCATTTCGTGGCTAGTGATTGTGGCGGCTGAAATGCTGCTGGGAACTGGCTTGGGCTACTTTATTTGGAATGAGTGGAACAATCTCTATATTCCTAACATTTTGGTGGCTATCTTTATTATTGGCTTGGTTGGTTTGATTCTAGATAGTGTATTTGCTGCGCTAGAGAAATTTGTTGAATTTGGTCGTAAATCATGAGTATGGCCTCTGTTGATTCTGGTCACTCAGCTAATCTATCAAAAACTAACTCCTTAGCTCGTACTACCGTGTCTCCTGAACTTGAAGTCCCATCGGCGCAGCTTTCTATTCGCAACGTGACGAAGGTGTTTGAGGGGAAGCAGGACATTTTTAGCAAGCTGTCTCGTAAGACTACGCGAGACTTTACGGCTATTGAAGATATCAGCATTGACATTGAGCCGAATACGTTTGTTTCCATCATCGGACCTTCGGGCTGCGGCAAGTCTACGCTGCTGAATATGATTGCGGGGCTTTCTGACATTAGTAGTGGGGAGATCTTGTTAAACAATCGGCCAATTCACGGGCCGGGTCCGGATCGGGGGATGGTGTTTCAGAACTATGCGCTGATGCCCTGGATGAGCGTGGAGGAGAATATTCGCTTTGCGGTGGAGACGGTGTATCCAAAGCTGCCGCCGAAGCAGATGACTCGTCGAATCAAGGAGAATATTCAGCTAGTTGGGTTAGAGGGCGCTGAAAAGAAGCATCCTCACGAGCTTTCGGGGGGGATGCGGCAGCGGGTTGGGATTGCTCGGGCGCTGGCGATCGATCCGCAAATCTTGTTGATGGATGAGCCGTTCGGGGCGTTGGATGCGCTGACGAGGGGATTTTTGCAAAGTGAGGTGGAGCGGATTTGGGAGCAGCAGCGAAAGACGGTGATTATGATTACGCACAGTATTGAGGAGGCTTTGTTACTTTCGGATCGGATTGTGATGATGACGAGGGGTCCGGCGGCGCGGGTGGATGAAGTGCTGGAAGTGCCTTTTTCGCGTCCACGCGATCGCGAAACCATAGATCAGCATCCAGCTTATCATGCGCTCAAAACGGAGATGGAACGGCATCTGTTTCGAGAGACGCAGGCGGTGGAGGCAGCGCGGATTTGATTTGCTCCTCCCGTCTACTGTGTACGCAAGCCTTTGAATGCTGGGCTTGGCAGGTTGCGTAGGTTGCCGACCCACCCCACCCTGCGGGCACCCCTCCCGAGAGGGGATTGACTTCAGGCGATGAATCTGAACTGACATTAATTTACTCATTAACTTACTAACTTGAGAGGTATTAGATATGACGACTCCAGAGATTACGAAGAAGCTGCTGGCTGCGAAGAAGGAGAAAGGGTTGAGCTTTGCAGATCTAGAGGCCAAGCTGGGTTTTGATGAGGTTTGGATTGCGTCGGTTTTTTATCGGCAGGCGAGTGCTTCTGAGGAGGAGGCTGCTCAGATGGTGGAGATGCTAGGGCTGGGGCCGGATGTGGCGGAAGCGCTGACTGAGTGCCCGGTGAAGGGTGGGCTAGATCCTTTGGTACCGACCGATCCGCTGATCTATCGCTTTTACGAGATTATGCAGGTTTACGGAATGCCAGTGAAGGCGGTGGTGCATGAGAAGTTTGGCGATGGAATTATGAGTGCGATTGATTTTTCGATCGATGTGGAAAGGGAGGAAGATCCGAAGGGCGATCGCGTAAAGGTGGTCATGTGCGGCAAGTTCTTACCTTACAAGAAGTGGTAGAGACAGAGCCTTAAAGCAGGCAACCCGTCAAAACCCAACACAGCAGGCTGATCGGCATCAGGTTGACCAGTCACATGCCAAGCAAGTCGAGGGCTGGATGCTAGCGATCGCCGCTCTCGGTTTTATCTTTACCTCGGTTGCAGTGGTCAATATCGTTAGACAGACGGGCCGCGAACCGGTCTTTTTACCATCCGATACTCGCACTGATACTGGCCGCACTGACGATATTCGCAGTGATGATATTCGCAGTGATGACACTCGCATTAATGATCGAACCGACATAGCGCAGCTGAGACTAGTCCGATCTCTCAACGAGCTGAGTCAGGTGTGGTCAGTGGCTACCTACGTGCGTGAAGACGGTCGCATGATGGTAGTCGGTGGGAATGCAGAAGGCGGTATTAAGATTTGGGATGGGCCAGTCAACAAGCTGGTGCGCGTGCTGATTGGGCATACCGATGTCGTGAGAACGGTGGCCGTCGCGGCGTCAGGAGAAAGGCTACTCAGCGGTAGCGGCGATGGGATAAAAGTGTGGAAGCCGCAGACTGGAGAGCTGCTGTACAGTTTGTCGACTGAAGTCGGATCGCCTGTTTGGACGGTGGCGATCAGCCTCGACGAGCGCACTTTCGTTAGCGGTGACTACAGCGGTACGATTACCGCCTGGGATTTGAAGAGTGGGAAAGCGCTCTATCGGCGGGATGTAGGCGTGCCGGTCTGGTCGATTGCGATCGCACCTGATGGCGAATCCTTTGTCAGCGGCGATGACACTGGCACCGTTACCCAGTGGAATCTGGCTACGGGAGACAAGATCAAAGAATTCACCGGACACCGCAGCACCGTTCGGGCAGTAGCCATTACGCCCGACGGCAAAACCCTCGCTAGCAGCAGCGTCGATCGCACCCTCAAAGCCTGGAATCTGCCCACCCAGCAGCTAGTCAAAACCCTAAACACCAACTCAAACTGGGTGCTGACCGTAGCCTTTGATCCCGTAGAACAAACCCTGATCCGCGGCGGCAAAGACCAAGACGTAAAAGTCTGGAAATAAACTCTCCCTCTTCTGACAGAAGTATGGGCTACTACAAACTACCTACACTGCTTGAACATTATTAAAAGACAAAGCGTATGAGTTCCGAAGGTTCAAACGTCGGCGAGCAGGCCATTAGCAAGCTAGCAGCAGCAGGCATCAAATCTCAGCTAGATCAGGTTGAATCCTTGGAGGTGACATTCAAACCAATCCCCTCAAGATTGCGCAGAGAGAGCTTGACGGAGTCAGCATCAAAGGCCAAGGCATGGTGATCCAAAACGACCTGCGCACTGAAGAAATGACCCTGCACACTAGTGCCGTCGATATCGACGTGATGAAAGCGGCGTTTGGCAATATCGAACTAGAGCATCCAACCGAGGCCACCGCACGAGTAGTGCTAAAAGCAGCAGACATTCAAAATGCTTTCAATGCAGACTACGTTCAGAAAAAGCTGCGCGGTCAAAAAGTAGAGCTGCCTTCTGGAGAAACCATCACAACCGACGCCAGCAACGTCAGCTTCACCATTCCTGAAGCGGGTCGAATCGCGGTAGCCGCAGACGTGATGATCTTTGAAAAGGTGGAGACTCACCACATAGCTTTGTCTGCAAAGCCAGTGCTGATAGCAGGTGGACAGGGCATCACCCTAGAGGATGTGAGCTATGACGAGGCTAGCAACGACATGCCTGAATTGACTCAGGCGCTAATCGATACAACAGAATCTCTGCTAGATCTGAGATATTTTGAGCTAGAGGGTATGAGCCTGCAATTCAATCAGCTTACGGTCGAAGAAGATGCGCTTGTGATTCAGGCGGAGGCGACTATTCGCTCTTTTGCCAGCTGATCGGTCATTTTCCCCTACGGGAATGTCGGCCTGTGTATACACTTCTCAGCTTTCTCGAATGGCCAGTCCGATGACGTTGACATCCGCAATCTGTAGCTGTTCCATCGCTTGATTTAGCGCAGATTGTTTTAGTCTGCCAGGTTGAGCGACTAGCAGCAGGCCGTCGGTGTGTTCGGCAATGAGATAAGTATCCGACTGACCCGTCAGAGGCGGCGTATCGTAAATGACCAGGTCGAAGTCTTCTCGGACTTTTTTGGAAAAGAGCCTCATGTTGTGCGATGCGAATAGACGACTTGGCTCAAGGGTGGCCGAGCCAGCGACGATCACATACAGGTTGGGCTCTGGTGAAAACTTTTGGATCAGGGCCGGGTTGGCTTCGCCCGAGAATAGATTGGTCAGGCCCTTTTCGTTAGAGAGTTCTAGATAGTTATGCACCTGTGGACTGCGCAGGTCGGCATCGATCAACAGAACGCGCTGTCCCATTGCCGCAGCGGCCTCTGCTAAGTGCAGCGCTACGGTTGATTTGCCTTCGTTGGGCATGACAGAACTGACTGCGATCGCGCGAATTGGCTGCTTGGACCCCATCAGGCGAATATTAGTATAGAGAGAGCGAAAGGCTTCAGAAAAGGGGTGGCTATTATAACCACTCTGGGATTTTCTTTCGTTCAGCCCTGTTCTTTTTCTGAAGCCGTTTTTGTCCGTGCCTTTTTCGCCATTACTATTCCTGCTATTGCTATCTTTTCCTCTGATCGAGGCACCCACATACTGTAGCGATTCAGACATACTGACCTCATCATCCCTGAAGTCGCTAAAGGTATAGTGTGGAATTCTGCCAAGCACGGGAAGACGTGTAAAGCGGCGAATTTCCTTATCGGAATAGATAACGCCGCCCGATTTGTCGAGCAGCAGCGCGGCCCCCGTTCCTAGCAAAAGCCCTAACACGCTACCAAGTAATAAATTTTGAGGCAGACTCACCGGTTGAGGTCTAGGGGTCGTTGGTGGTGTGACAACTTCCCACGGCAGCTCTCTTTGGGCAGCGTCAATTTCTAGGGCCGCTTTTTTGGCTAAAAACTGGGTCAGATTGTCGGTGGCGACCTGAAGCTCTCTTTGAATATCGGTATAGCTTCGCGAGATCCCTGAAAGGCTATCAACGTCAGTATTGATGCCCTGGATGGCTTCGCTAAGTGCCTGATTGCGGAACTCTAGCTCACGAATTCTGTTGAGAACCTCTTGCTGAGACTGCTGCGCCTGCTGGTTCAGCAAGCTCACTAGGTTTTCTCGCTGCTCTTTGAGCACCTGCATATCAGGGCTGGAGTCCAAGTAAAGCGTTGATGCCTCTGCGATTTGAGCATCTATTGCTAGCAAAGAGGTCAGCAGGCTTTGATAGCGAGGGTTGTTTGCCAAAGCAGAAGAAGCATTACTTTCCTGGGGCTGCTGCAACTGCTGGGTCAGATCTTGATAAATATCGCGGTTTTGCTGGAGCTCGACTTCAATCTGTAGCTGCTCTTGCCAGAAGGCCCCCATCTGGCTAGAAAGCTGACTGCCGCGTGAATCGGGATCGATCAGGTCATTCTCTAACCGAAGATCCTGTAGCTCCTGCTGCTTTAGCTCAACTTTGTCTTGCAAGTCAGGCAGCTTTTGCTCGACAAATTCTATGCCTTTGTCAATATCGGTCTGTTTAGAAGAGAGACTATAGTTGAGATAGGCCACAGAAACGGCATTGAGAATCGTAGTGACTTTCTGAGGATCGGGATCTTGAAAGCTAACTTGGAGAATGTTGGAGCCACTGTCGGCAGCACCCAATCGTAATCCCTGCTTGATACTGTTGTAGCAAAGCAGGTCGGCCACTTCAGCGTTGTTAACAGCAGCAGCGGACAGATTACAAAACTGGGGATAGCGGCTCTTAACGTCTTCGACCACAGGTGCTAAGACGCTAGGACTAGTCAATATTTTGAGCAGATCGGCGTCAAGTGCGGTGGCAGGGGCTGGCTGGCCATTTGCCAGGGTTTCTGGAATGTTTGCAATTACCTCGCTTTCTGCGCTCGATCGCTGTACCAGAATCTCCAAGCTAGCGTTGTAGATGGGCGTATCGGTCAACACTTTGGCCGCCGCCATAGCGGTAGTCGCCAGGGTGATACCCAAAATCAGCAGCCACTTTCGCTGTAGGGTGAGCAGAAGCTGACCCACCTCAAGTCCACCTTCTGCCTCTTCTGGGAAAGCAGTCGGCTCAATGGGTGAGGGCGATAGCTGAGAAATGGTTTCGGAGATCATGATGAGCTCGTATTAGTTAAAGATATTAAAGAATCGGAAGATTGAGAAGAACCCGCCTAGCGGACTGGCAATCGTCCCGAGCGTATCTGTGAGCGTAGCGAGTCCATTGCGGTTGACGATGATTACGTCATTATTTCTAAGCAGAGGATTGTTTTCTTCATTGATGCCTTCAGCAAAATCTACGGGAATGGTCTCACGATCTACGGTGCCGTCGTCTTGGATGCGCACTAGCTCGGCTGATCCCCGGCTGGCTCTGGTATTGTTGAAGCCGCCAGCCGCCAATATTCCTTGACTCAGCGGCGTGTTTGGCGGCAGCTGGACAACGCCAGCGTTCTTGACTTCACCGACGACGTTGACCCGGATAGTATCTGGAGAGAAGCTAGCAGAGGCGACCTCACTGATTTCGGCAGGTGTGAGCGCTGTTGCTACAGGTACGAATACCGTATCGCCTTCTTGCAAGATAGCGTCTTGCTGAATATCGCCAGCATTCAGCAGCTGCCAAAGATCGGCGTTAAAGACTTGGGGGGTACCCGCGCGGGTCGGGCGAACGACCTGCACTTTTCTGATATCGGCCTGGGGCTTGATGCCACCTGCCACCTGGATTGCTCTGGTGATCGTCGTTGGCCCATTAGACGATCCGGCTGCGCCCGGTGTGCCAGCGCTACCAGTGCGCGCCGCGCCACCCTGAAGCGTGTAGGGACCAGGACGATAGACTTCACCGATAATCGCAATATTAATTGGCTGATTGACATCTCTAGCAAAGCTGGCGTCTGCTAGCAGCGCAGAATTCTCTGAGGGCGTTAGCGCTGTGGGGATAAAGATAGCGTCGCCATCGCGAAGGGTCACATCCTGACTGAGATCGCCATTTTTGATCAGGTCTAGCAGGCTAACTGTCACCAGGCGCTGGCTACCGTCAGCTTGCGGGCGGCGAACCTGTACCTGTGAAAGATCTGCTGATTGGGTGATACCGCCTGCGGTTTCAAGCAGTTGGCTCAATCGGGACGACTGGGTGCTGCCTTGGTCGATAGTATATGAGCCGGGGCGGCTAACCTCGCCAGCGATACTAATTTGTAGCGGCCTGCGATTGAGCAAGCTTAAAGTAATAATTGGCCGTCTGAGATATTGTCCGTAGCGGCCAGAGAGGGCATCGGCAGCGCTCTCTAGCGTTAGTCCGTTGACGTTGACTTTGCCAACCAAGGGAAGATTCAAGCTGCCGTCGATCAAGACCTGGCTCTCACCGCTGTATTGAGGGACTCTAAAAATGTCGACGCGGATAATGTCGCCTGCACCTAGCGTGTAGGCAGATTCGGGTCCGGGTGGTGAGGGAAGTGACTGCGGAACAGGCGCAGAGGGCAGAGGCTGAATAGAGAAGGATGGCAGGGCTGTATCGTCAGGCGTCTGAGTTTCAGATGTCTGATCTGTAGTTAGCTGAGGAGCTGCTGTCTGCGCTCCAGTAGGTGGCACAGCAAGCATACTCACAATCATAAAGCTACTGAAAGCAGCGATTCTAGAGCTGTAAGTCTTTTTATATATTTTGGATCTCTTGTTAAGACTTCGATCCAAAGGTCGAGTCGATGAATGTGGAATATTCATAAGCATTAAGGTCACAGGCGTCAAGTGCTCACGAGCTGATCGCTGGGAAGGTCGTCCTGGTAGAGCACAGCACCGAGCTCCTATGTACTAGATTTACCCTATTTAGTCTTTGCACTCTACCTATCTTTACGCACTCAAAGCAGATAGTTTTGTTTTTCTGATGAAATGGATGTAAAGTTACGAATTTACACTTGCTATGCTCAGTGAATCTATGGGAGTGTGGTTACCGTTGAAAAGATATACGTTAGCCAATTATGTAGGTCAGTTGTTATGTCTATTAAGTTATGCCCATTGATTGAATCAGCCGTCGGATTGAAACTACGATCGAGTTGAAACTATGAAGTCAGTTGTCTTGCTCCTAGATCAGCCTGAATATGTTCAGGGTAGGTAAGAGCCAATTCCTTCAGGGAAACGAACTTCTCTGTGTTTTGAACGGTTCTAGAGGTGAGACCTAGTCGGAAATAGCAGAAACTTTGCTATGCAGAGCTTTTGAAGATTGACTGAAATTAGTCTTGGATGTTCTGCTTACAGGTATTCAGAGACAGTTTGTTCTCTGTCTCACATCTATGGTCTGTTCCTTTCTGTAGGGAGTTGCCTATATATTGAATCCATTTGATGAACGTCTACGTACTAGAGCAGGTTGACTAGCAACCAAGTTAACTAACAACCATATTTTCTCCGGGACTCTACCTCAAGTGACAAGCATCTTATTTGAGCAAGAATTCGAGGACTTTTTATCTGTGAATTATTCAAGTGATACAACGGTCTTGGCAAAGCCTAAGGAGTCTTTGCCAACGCAGACTGTTATAGGATTTTCGATCTCATCTTTGCCTTTTGATGAGCAGGTAGGCGTCGTCATGCGGTGGGCACAGGCTAGATTGAGCAAGGTGGTATGTGTCTCTAATGTGCATATGCTGATGGAAGGGCACTGGGATCAACAGTTTACCCAGGTGCTACAGAAGGCTGATTTGCTGACGCCAGATGGGATGCCGCTGGCGTGGATGACGGGGCTAATGAAGGGATGTCCTCAAGATAGGGTAGCTGGAATGGAGCTGATGACAGCGCTATGTAAGCGTGCAGAGAAAGCGGGTGTGAGTGTATTTTTCTATGGATCTACGCCTGAGATGCTGACGCAGATTCGTGAGCGGCTGGCGGTGGATTTTCCTGAACTGGCAGTGGTTGGGATGGTGTCGCCGCCGTTTCGGGCGTTGACTGGGGATGAGGATGAGATAATCGCATCCCAAATCAATAACAGCGGTGCGGGACTGCTATTCGTCTCGCTGGGCTGTCCAAAGCAGGAGATTTGGATGTCTGAGCATCGGGGGCGGATAAATGCGGTCATGGTAGGACTAGGAGGGGCTTTCTCGGTTTGCGCCGGGACAAAGCGGTGGGCACCAGCTTGGGTGAGGAAGTATGGTCTGGAATGGCTGTATCGGTTGAGTCAGGAGCCGAGACGACTGTGGAAGCGCTATGCGTATACGATTCCACCTTTTTTGTGGTTAGCGTTCAAACAGGTTGTGAAGGTGCGGCTGGGAATTAGTCCTGACTGGTCGCTACGTCAGTCTCTAGTAAGAAAGTGAGTAGTATGGAGGCTACTTTGTAGTAGAAAGCTATCCCGTAGCGTTTGTCACTTTGGTTCACACGTTTTTATAGAACCCATTGGGTGTCTTAACGAAAGTACTGTAAGTTGATAAACAGCGTCTATCCCAATGCTCATGGCCTATGCGGGCAGCTTGACCGATTTAGAACATGTACGTCTTATGTTCTGGCTCTATTCCAGTTGAGCCTGCTCGTTTGTTGTCTTCTCGCAGTATGGCTCAGGTAATGGAAAAGGCTACAGGCGACTTTGATTTGATCATCTTTGATACGCCACCTTTATTAGGTCAGTCGGATGCTTGCCTAGCGGCTAATCATGCGGACGGGATGTTGTTAGTGACACATTCTGGCAAGCTGAGATAGTCGCTTTTGGACCAGGTAATGGAGCTGCTGCGGATCGCAGATATTGATGTGCTGGGTGTGGTTACTAGAGAAAATTAACGCATTTTCTTATATGTTCGGTTCATGTGTCTGTTCTTGGGTCTATTGTGCTTTCTCTTTGATTATCTTCGGACCTCTTAATGAAGTTCGTATAAACACTCCTGATATATACCTATTTATGTAGATATATATGACAGAATTAAGCGACACAACGTAAGTGTTCTTGACCAGAATGTCAAAACATCTTATCCAATCGTATTAAAGGTTACAAACCAAAGGTAAGTTGAACTCTTATGCAACTAAAGCTGCCTGGAATAGTTAGAAGCTTAGTGAAAGCAACTAGCTTTTGGAGGGAAAATCATTTGATTCTGCGAGAGTTTAAGCACTTTCGTCGGATCGCTATTTTAGCAGTTGTGTTCGCTCTAGTAGCAGCCTTTTTTGAAGGGGCTACGGTTGGCTTCATTGCAGCGTTTCTACAGGGGTTGACTAACCCCGAGGAGCCTCCTATTCAAACCGGCTTTGCCTGGTTTAATACATTGGTCTTAGCGACGGAAGCTTCTGCTGCTCGAAGGCTTTACCAGCTTTCTGGGCTGTTGTTGTTGAGTGTGTGCTTGAAAGCTGGATTTGACTACTTAAGCAGCATATATTCCAAGCAAACTTCTTTGAGTCTGGTAGATCGCCTGCGTCAAAGAATCTTTGATCAGTTAGAAAGTTTTAGTCTGAGCTACTATTCGACTGCCAATCCTGGGGCTTTGATTAGTACGGTCAGAGGAGAGGTGAATCAGGTTCAGCAAGCGTTTAACGTGCTGTCTACTTTCATGGTTCACGGCTCTAAGCTTTTAGCTTATCTAGTCTCTATGTTGCTACTATCCTGGCAACTCTTTGTGACTTCGTTGTTAGTGTTTGGGCTGATGTCTGTCGGTCTGACTTCTTTAACCGCCAGGGTTAGAGAGGCGAGTTTTGAAGTGCCAAAGGCTAATAAGAAATTTACGGCTAGCGCGCTGTCATTTATCAACGGAATTCGTACGGTTCACGCTTCCGGGACTCAAGAGTTTGAACGCCAGCGTTATTACGCAGCTACGCGGGAAGTTTATCAGGCTCAGTTTGACCTGATTAAACTCTCGTCGATGGTGCAGCCCATAGTTGAGATATTAGGAGTGATGCTACTAGTTGGAATGGTAGTAGTGTCCTATAGTCTGCTGATCTCTACAGGGCGACTGAAGGCGGCTGAGCTGTTGACTTTCTTATTTGTGTTGATTCGGACAACGCCGCTAGTGTCATCGCTTAACAACGTTAGAGTTACTTTTATATCTTCACAAGGTTCTTTGAGCGCTGTCAGCGACTTGCTGCGTCGTGATGATAAGACCTACTTTGAGAACGGACAGAAATCGTTCGACACCCTACGGCAGTCAATTAATTTTGAATCGGTCGATTTCTCGTACAATCCTGGCGAACCAGTACTGCACGATATCACGTTATCGATGAAGCGAGGAGAGACTACAGCCTTAGTGGGATCTTCTGGGGCAGGTAAAACAACTTTGGCAGATCTACTGCCTAGATTTTATGATCCAACGCAAGGGCGTATCTTGATTGACGGAGTAGACCTACGTGATCTAAAAATTAATTCGCTGCGCCAGAAGATGGCAATCGTAAGCCAAGACACTTTCATTTTCAACACTACAGTTAGAGAGAATATTGTTTACGGCGTTGAGAACGCTAGTGACACAGATGTACATAAGGCCACACAGATGGCTAACGCGCTCGGTTTTATTCAGACTCTGCCCCTGGGTTTTGAGACGGTATTAGGGGATCGCGGCGTCCGGTTATCTGGCGGGCAGCGGCAGCGGATTGCGATCGCTCGTGCTCTGTTAAGAAATCCAGAAATTTTGATTCTAGATGAAGCTACAAGCGCTTTAGATTCTGTGACAGAGAAGCTAATCCAGGAATCTTTGGAGAAGCTATCGAAAGGACGGACGGTAATTGCAATTGCGCACCGCTTGTCTACGATCTCTAACGCTGACAAGATAGTTGTGATGGACCAAGGACGGATTGTTGAGCAGGGAAAGTACAAAGACTTGATCAACGTGCGTGGCAAGCTGTGGGATTACCATCAGATGCAATTTGCAGGTGCAACGTACAAACTGACTTGAGTTCAACTAGAGAGAAAACTAGCGCTAGAAACGCACTTTAACAATTAAAAGATCACCAGTCTACTTGTATAGAGATACAGGAAAGATGAAGTGCTCTCAAACCGTTTATAAAGAAGGATCTATAAAATGCTTTTGCCCAGCCGATTGAAGATAAAGCTAGCCCGTTTATTTTCAAGAGTAGCCGCCTATTCAAGCTCTGTAGTTATTACCGACTTAAAAGTAACAACTATGAGCAAGCTTAAGTTCTGTGGGAAGGGAGTGCATTTTCATGGACGAATTAGATTCGTTTTCCCAGAGAATATCAGACTTGGGAACAATGTAATAGTTGGAGAAAATGCGTATGTAGACGGAAGAGGCGGTCTTATCGTTGGAAATAATACTCATATCAGTAGAAACGTGGTAATTCACGATTACACGGGTACATGCCTACCCTATGACAACAACTACATTCTAAAGCCGGTATTTGTTGGTGATAATGTTTGGATTGGAACTAACGTTGTCATAGTTCCAGGTGTTGAGATTGGAAACGGCGCGATCATCGGTGCCGGAACGGTCGTAAGTAAATCAGTGCCAAGTCTTGCAATTGTTGGGAACCAACAGATAAGAATTATCAAATATAGGGAAAAGGCACACTACGAAGAGTTAGTCGCTGCTGAATCATACGGTGGCATTTCAGGACGGATACTGGTGCAGTCGGACTATCAGCAACCATATTAGAGATACGTTAATTCACATGTTAAATAGCATACAAATGGAACAATCCAGAATAAAACAGCGAATCTTTCTGCTGGGATGTCCACGCTCTGGGACCACTCTGCTCCAAAGCTTTATTGCGGGACACTCCCAAGTCACCTCTTTCCCGGAATCTAAGTTTTTTCAAAGACTTGTCTATCCAGGAACTTGGAGAAGCAGGTTGGGGATAGCCTCAGGAAGAGCAAGGCTCAACTACAACCAATTTTTTCAGGATATAGGTCGCACTGATGTAAAGAGACATCTTCCTTCTAATGCGATCTTTATACGCCAATACGCTTACGCATTTGTAGCATCATTAGACGCGTTAGCAGAAGAAGAGAACAGAAGCTGTTGGCTTGAAAAAACGCCTGCACATATCCAGAGAATTAGCTATATAGAGAGGCTCGTACCGCAAAGCAAGTTCATCCATATTATCCGAGATGGGAGAGATGTAGTAGCATCTTTGTATAGCGTTAGCCGAGAATATCCCGAAACCTGGAACGGTAGTTGGGACATTGACAAATGTATTCAAAGATGGCTGAGTGATACACATATTAGCTACCTTCACTCTAACAAAGCGAATCACTTACTAGTTAGATATGAGTCTCTAGTTGATAACCCTAATTCAGTACTCAAGGCAATCTGCGAATTTCTGAACCTTTCCTTCGAAGACAAAATGATTGAGAATAGGTCAAGATCGGCGAAGAACATAGTGCGCGATCGAGAAAAGTGGAAAGAGTCGGTAAGTCATTCTATCGAAAAGAGCAGAAACACAAAATTCAAAGAGCTTTTCGACAACCAACAGATAGAGTACATCACAAATCGGCTCAGCAACTGACTTCACACTTAAAGTCTGGCCATTAAGATATTATGACTTACCCCTTCGTTTCCGTTATTGTCCCAGTCTACAATGATTCTGTACGCTTAAAGCAATGTCTCAATGCGTTAGAGCGCCAAGATTTTCCACGTAGTCGTTACGAGATTATAGTTATTGACAATAACTCAGATGAGGACATAGAAAAAATTGTTAAAGATTTTTCGCAGATTTGCTATCTTTTTGAAGCGTCACCCGGCTCCTATTCAGCTCGCAACAAAGGTATCGCAAGTGCGAAGGGAGAAATTCTAGCTTTCATTGACTCAGATTGCCTTCCTCAACCTCACTGGTTAGTAGAAGGAATTAAGGCTCTTAAAGAGCGCAATGCAGACCTAGCTGGTGGACAAGTAACCTTTACATTTTCCAAAAAGAAGGAACCCGCAGAGCTTCATGATTCTGTTTCGAATATGCAAATCAAAGATAATATTAAGAACCGAAAAATTAGTAAAACAGCTAATTTGTTTGTCCGCCAGCACGTGTTTGATTCTGTCGGATTGTTTCCGTCTTACCTCAAATCAGGTGGAGATGTTGTTTGGACTAAACGGGCCACTGATGCAAAGTTCAAATTAGTTTACGCGCCAAATGCGGAGGTGTTTCATCCTGCTCGTACTCTTCTACCCCTGCTACAGAAGCAATATCGGGTGGGATTGGGTCAGCCACACGTCTTACGAGAGCAGAAGCAGACTACAACTATCATTATCAAAGGTGCGCTGAAGTACATACTATTCCCGCCCTCGTTTCAAAAGACTAAAGCTCTGTACAAAAAAAAGAATATGACCTTAGGCGCTGACGTTATGTTCTCAGTTTGGCTCGTCAATTGGTTGTGTCAGGCAACAATGGGCGTCGGTCGAATAAATAAGTTAACTATGGAAGCACTATCCCCGGACAAATCTACAGAGAAATGAATTTACACGAGATATTGGTAGAAAGCGCTAACGCGGCATTGTCGCTACAAGATTCACAAGAAGGATACATGCCACCGGGCCATAACGGTTCGTATCACGATCCTGAGACATCTGTGCGGACTACAGCGCACTGGCTGATTACTTTCCTAAAATCCTACGATATTTCGGGAAAGCAGAAATTCTTAGAAGCTGCTCGTAGGTCGGTCAGCTATCTCCGCAGTAGCGACGTCCGTCCTATGGGCGCAACATTCTGGCATCGGAAAAACCCTAAAAAAGACACCTGCAACGGTTTGATTGGACAGGCTTGGACTATAGAAGCACTATCTGTTGCCGCGCCCATTCTTGAGATGCCCGAACTAGTCGCCCTTGCAGAGGAAGTCTTTTTGTTGCATCCCCACGACCCTTCGACAGGTTTATGGCAATGCGTCAGCGTAGATGGTACCTACTTAGATTTCGACTATACGTTCAATCACCAGCTATGGTTTGCCGCTATGGGTGGCCTACTTTCGAAGCTCACCGAGACAGGTAATGTCAGCTTGCAGGTTAGCCGATTCTTAGACTGCCTATCAAATAACTTGCGAACCTACCCTAATGGTTTGATCAAACACTTAGTATCTCTAGACCTATTCCCAGTCCACAGACGTATGGACGACCTAGTGGACCAAGCATGGAAGGTCAGGTATCTGAAAGAAACAATTAAAAGCAAACAGTATCTTAAGCAGAAAGAAGTTGGTTACCACAGCTTTAATTTGTACGCATTCGCTTTATTAAAGCAAGTATATCGAACTCACCCTTTCTGGAAGAGCAAAGCGTTTTTGATGGCTTTAGAATACGCTTCATCAGAAGCTTACCGTACAGGTGTTCGCTCCAGTAAGTACGGCTACCCATACAATCCTCCCGGATTTGAAATTCCATTCGTCCTAAGTACATTTTACGAAGATGCGGATACCAGCAAACGGCAGTCAGTATGGGTATCTGAGCAGTTATCAAAATGCTATGATTTTGACTCGAATTTAATGATCAAGAATACAGAAGACAAGAATACACACTCTGCAAGAATATACGAAGCAACTCGGCTGAGCAACTTATCCCTATCATTACATCTGTGAGCTCTTGGTGAGGTTTAAAATGAGTAAAAGTCCTTGCTTTACATCTATCATTATTCCGGTGTACAACGATGTTACTTCTCTAACAAAGTGTTTAGAAGCGATTGACTTACAAAGCTATTCAAAAGAACTATTTGAGGTGATTGTTGTTGACAATCGCTCAGAGGAAGACATCAAATTTATAGTCTCTCAGTTTAGCTGGGCTAAGTATGCTTTTGAATCGAAGCCTGGTTCATACGCTGCTCGAAACAAAGGATTGACGGTTGCTAAGGGTAGACTCCCTGGATTTACAGATGCTGATTGTATACCTGCACCTGATTGGATAGAACAGGTATCAATAAACTATTGTCAATGCCCAATTGTGGCCTGATCGCTGGTCGTATTGACTTCTCATTTATAGAGCCTGAACGACCAACAACCGCTGAGCTGTTTGATAGTATGACCTTTTTAGCTCAAGAAAAGTACGTCGAGGAAGAGCATTATGGTGCAACGGCTAACGTATTTACCTTTAGAGAGGTATTTGAGAAGGTAGGTCTATTTAACGATGAACTAAAGTCAGGTGGTGATCGCGAATGGGGAAAGCGGGTACATGCAGCAGGCTACGATCTAGTTTATGCAGATGATGTCTGTATCTCTCATCCTGCTCGCTACAGCACTAAAGCACTCAAAACTAAGGTCGTTCGCGTAGTGGAAGGTCAGTTTTCCTCAGACTCACCAAAGAAACCAGTAAGCGCTGCTCTCATACAGCTTATAAAAGACGCTAAGCCTTATTTAGGCTATGCAATTGATGCCTTGACTGATAAAGAAATTCGCAACTTCGGCTATAGGCTTGGACTTATTCGTATACATATTGTTTTGAGATACACAAGCGCCTGGAAAAAGTTTCAGTTGAACTTTCAATGAACACGAACCAACTTGTTTCTATTATCATCCCGTGCTACAACGCTGAACGTTGGTTAAATGAAGCCATTGATAGCTGTTTGGCGCAGACCTATCGGCCAATCGAAATCATTGTCATTGACGATGGTTATACTGATGGTTCGCTAGAAATTATTAAAAGCTATGGCGATCGCATTACTTATAAAACAGGCCCAAATAAAGGCGGTAACCACGCTAGAAATCTCGGATTTTCGCTCTGCAAAGGTAGCTATATTCAGTTTTTAGATGCCGACGACTACATACGCCCTACCAAGTTAGAAAGGCAAGTTCAATATCTCAGAGCAGACTAGTGCGGACGTTGTGTACGGCGACTGGCAGCATCAGTATCATGGCGATAGTGCAGAAGCCGTCTTGGATGACGTCAAAGTTTCCGGAGACCAGCCGGACATTCTGAAGTCGCTATTATCAGACTGGTGGATTTCTCCTGCTTGCCTACTGTTTCGTCGCTCAGCGGTAGAAGCTTCAGGTGGTTGGGATGAAGCCCTCATGGCAGGTCAAGATCGCGACTTTTTTCTGGCGGTTGTTATGAGCGGAGCGCAGATTGCGTACCCAACCGGGATGTGACTTCGTCTACCGTCGGTACGGGAATGTAACCGTTTCTTCATCCTCTCTACAGCGCTATTTAGAAAGCCATCTTAAGATCCTCGAAAAATACGAGGTCCGCTTAAGCAAAGAGGATACACTGTCAAATGGTTATAAAGATGCACTGGCACAGTCATACTTTAAGATTGCAAGAAAATATCTTTTGTTCGCGCCAGCGCGCTACCCTCAGCTGTTAGAAAAAACCATACACCTCTCACCCAATTTCCAAGCTCAAGGCTCTGAAAGAACTTTCCTCTACCGCTTTATCCAAAAGATAATAGGTTTCAGAAAATTAGAACTGCTTGTCGTGAATATAAAGCATCTTACTAGAAAAATTAAAAGGCTAGCCTTTAACTGAGAGATGAGATAACTCCGAATAAAACACAGCTAGAAAAGTGAGCCATCTAAACTAATCAACAGAGAAAGACGTGCTGCTTCTTCAACTAAAAGTGAATATCTACCCCTAGTAAGCCTAAAACATTAGTCAGACGTTCACTCCTAAAAATTAATAATGATTGGCCACCAAATAGTTTTTTCAAGCAGAACCTTATCGTCAACCACGATTATCGATTCCTGTACTGTCCTATCCACAAAAATGCTTCGACCAGTATGATGGCAGCTTTACTAAGATTGGCTGAGAAAAGTAAGAAAAACCTCTACAAAGGCTTCCAGATCTACAGATGCGTTTGTACATCGGACTTAACTACAGCCTTGCGAGCTACTCTTGTGTCGCTGCTAATAAACTAATCAACGGTGACTATTTTAAGTTTTCAATTGTCAGAGATCCTTGGGTGCGACTTTTCTCGACATACTCTAATTACTTTATTCGGTTACCTGTAGAGAAAGGAGTTGTATCTGATATTGCAAAAGACGCGTCAAAATACCTTCACGGCGATGATAAGTGCGAGCAATATAACGACTCTATTAGCTTCAAAGAGTTTGTAGACTACGTTTCTGCGAAGACCGACGCGCAATTAGATTTGCACTGCGTATCTCAAAGTAAGTTTCTAGAAAAAGTCGAGTATGACTATATTGCTAGAATGGAGCACTTAGACAAAGACATAAGACATATCAGAAGAGAAGATCGGCGTATCGTTTGGTATTGGTCAGTTCAACAAATCTTCATACGTCGAAGAGTCCTTATCAGAGCAAGATTTGTCTCAGTTTAAGCCCGCCTGTATTAGAACATTGAAGGGAGGAATTCCTAACTACAGAAACTTTTATACGCCTACTCTGATAGAAAAAGTAAAGAGCAGGTACTTAGAAGATGTTAGAAGATTTAACTATGTCTTCTCCTTGTGAAGTGCTATCTCCTGACTTGTGTGCAGGTACGGTAGCTTCGGTTACACTTTCTACTTTCATTTTTCTTCTCTTCAAAGACGATCAAACCTATAGATTGCTGAGTACGTAGCTATGCCAAATTCTGTTCTCGTGAGCATCATCGTAAATAACTATAACTATGATCAATTCTTGCGAACAGCTGTTAATAGCGCTTTGGAACAGAGCTATAGTCCATTAGAAGTCATTGTGGTAGATGACTTCTCAACTGACGACTCGCGTCAGATCATTGAACAGTATGGCGATCACATCATCCCAATTTCACACGAAACAAATGGTAAGCAAGGTGCCGCCTTCAACAGTGGCTATGCAAAAAGCAAAGGCGACATAATTATCTTCCTAGATGCCGACGACTATCTATATCCTGATGCTGTCGAAAAGATTGTAGGTGCTTGGCAACCTAATACAGCCAAAGTTCACTACCGCCTAGCCGTGGTTGATAGTAACAGCGATCCCAAAGGCTTTTCGCTACCCCAGGGCGAAGATTCGCTAGATACGAGCTTAGCCAGACAGAAAATATTGTCGGAGGGTGCCTGTAACAGTGTTCCGACCAGCGGTAACGCACTCAGCCGCAAAGCCATGGAACATATCTTTCCAATCCCAATTGAGTTCAATACCACTTCAGACGACTACCTCTCTGTGTTGATTCCCCTCTACGGGGAGGTCATCGCTATCGAAGAAGCACTAGGAGCATACCGGATACACGATAGCAATCAGTGGGCTTTGGTAGAACTCGACGATAGCCGATTTCGTCGGTTCATCGCCCACGACCTACAGCGATGCACCCTTATAAAAGCGAGAGGAAGAGCACTGGGTTACACCGTCCCAGAAGACTTAGAGACGCGCGCTGTTGGTTCTGTATGGTCACGCCTAGTATCGCTGAGGCTCGACCCCAAGCAGCACCCCATTCCGACAGATAGAAGACTACCGCTAGTGTTCTTGGGTCTTAAGGCGCTCTGGCAGCATTCTAGCCACTCGCTCAAAAAGCGGGTATTGTTCAGCCTCTGGTTCATCTGGGTAGGTCTGATGCCGCTGTCGCTAGCGAAGCCACCCATTCGCTGGCTATTCATGCCTAATCAGCGGCCTCAGCTATTACGATCGATTAAAAACGCTCTGTTTAAAGTACCTGGTGGTAGTTCAATGGATGAAGCCCACTCTGAAACAGTACCTTCTAGATCCGAACGCCTACGCGTGCTTTTTGTTAGCCATGCCTATGTAGTGGGCGTCAATCAAGGAAAGCTAGCTGCGATCGCCCGCTATGCCAAAGTTGGTCTGCTCGCACCTCAAAACTGGTACTCGAAAGGATGGAGCCGCCCTCTCCCGCTAGAAAAGCCTTATCCTGATGTCCAGACCTATCCAGGCAACATTCTGTTCTCCGGCAGAGGCGGTGCCTATCTATACAACCCCTTCAGGATTTGGCAGGTTATCCATCAGTTCAAACCAGACATCATTCAAGTTGAAGTAGAAGTCTTCTCTCTGTGCGCCCTACAGCTTGCCATTGTCTCCAGACTAACCAAAATTCCTCTAGCCATTTTCAGCTGGGAGAACATGGAACGCCATCTGTTCCTGCGTCAGTGGATACGTGATTTTGTTCTAAATACAGCACCGCTAGTCATTGCGGGTAATAGAGATGGAAAGCAAGTCTTAAAGCAGTGGAACTATTCAGGCACGATCGAAGTCATGCCGCAGATAGGGGTAGATGAGAAACTGTTTAGACCCGAAATCGCTCAACCCAATAAATCAGAAATTAATATTGGCTTTTTGGGCCGGGTAGTCCCTGAGAAAGGGATTGATTTGCTTCTAGAAGCTGCTGCACGGCTGAAGCAACAGGACCTTCACTTCCACCTCACTATTTGTGGTTCGGGGCAGTCATTATCCGAACTTCAACAGTCCGTTGAGCAGCTAGATATTACTGAACGAGTAAGCTGGCGCGACGCCGTTCGCCACGATCAGGTGCCTCAAGAGCTAGGTCAATTTGATGTGTTGGTACTACCCTCTCGCACTGTCGATACTTGGAAAGAGCAGTTTGGCCACGTGCTAATCGAGGCGATGGCTATCGGCATTCCGACAGTCGGCTCAACCTGTGGAGAAATTCCTAACGTCATCCACCACACTGAGCTTATCTTTGAAGAAGGAAATGTTGATGGACTCGCAGATATCCTAGCGAAACTCATTAGTGATGAACCCTTTAGGCAAGCTATGGGTCAATACTGCCTAGAGCGAGCTCATCAATACTACACGCACGATCGTATTGCTCAGCGGTCAGTTGCACTATGGGAAGAAGTACTAGGTTCCTCCACTACGGGCCTGCCAAATGCAGAGCCGCTACTAAATGCAGCCCGCCCCGTTCCATCAGAGCTATAGAAGTAAAGCCTATGCGGCATCTAGTAGGAAACAAGAGACATGAAAAAAATTCTTCTAGTGACATTTCCTATCGATTTAGGAAGCACTAGCTTTGAGAGACGTCTCATCAAAATGTTTGAGAGCTGTTCAGATATAGATCTAAGCGTGTATCGATTTTCGGTCAATCAGAATCATATCCACCCAAATTCAATATTCACTCTGGACTATGCTAGAAAGTTTTCAGGCCGGATATTAGACTCTAGAGAACTTCAAAAAGCGGTCCGGCAGGCAAACGCTGAAGGCCGAAGAGTCCTTTTTAACGGCGTCAGTCCAGCTCTCTTCGCCTATCCAGCTATCCAGTCAAGCAACAGCTACATCGTCACAGACTGGACTAGAAAGCTTTACTCCTCTATTTGGGGACATTCAGGTTCTCCGGCATGGCTGACCTTTATCCACAAAAAAGTCCTCAATTCACAGAGGTACATCTTTGGTTTAACTAACGCAGTCATAGATCAGATAGAAAAAGACTACGAAGTTCCTCAAGCCAAACTAAAGAAAACTAGACTACCATTTGCTTCAGACTTAGAGATGTTCTCGGTCAATCCTGAGCGCGACGATAGTGAGGTCCGAATTCTTTTTGTCGGCGGCGACTTTCGTCGTAAGGGAGGCGACATCTTAGTTGGCTGGTTCGCTAAAAACTACAAGCCCGGTTTAAAGATGACGATGCTAACTAGACAAGCAGTGCAAGCGCACCCTGAAGTCTCCTTTCTAAGCAATATTGAATATGGACAGGCCAACCATGTAGAAATATTCACCAGTCATGACATCTTTGTACTGCCAACAACATGCGATGCCTATCCATCTGTCATTGGAGAAGCAGCCTGCGCTGGACTTGCCGTACTCACCACAAAAACAGCGCTGGGCTCACCTGAAGTTGTGAAAGACGGTTTCAACGGCTACATATCTGACTCGCAAGCAGACTTGACTAACCGACTTAACGAGCTAGTCGGCAACAGACCTTTGATAGATCAGATGAAACGGAATAGCCGGAAGCTGATGGAGCGGAAGTTTGAAGCAGCGCGAGTACTGAACGAATATATAGACTACATGTTTGAATGAATACCCAAATTAGTAGCGATACTAGGAGATGAAGATGCGTATCGTGATTGTCCGCCCGATGCCAAACTTTAGTATGGACGTTTACGCTAACGGTGTAATAGAAGGACTGCAGGCAATTCGCCCAGATTGGGAGATCGTAGACTTGAGTCCAAAGCCAGTCGATCGGAGCAGCCGATCGGTGTGGATTCGTCTGCAAAAGGCATATGAGCGCTTCTGGCACTTCCCAAAAGTTATCAGAGAGCAGCAAGCGGATATCTACCACATCGTTGAAGCTGCCGAAGCGCACGCCGTCTACGGACTAAGCCGTAAATCCAAAGCATCCGTCGTCACTTGTCACGACCTGATAAACTTTCGCAGCCAAGACAATCTTAGAGGGTCCGTTCAGCTTCCCTTTCTAAGTAGGTATCTTTGGCTGCGTGGAATTCGTGGTATGGAAAAGGCAAATCACATCTTGACCGTCTCAGACGCTACTGCCAAAGAAGTCACTGAAATCTTGGATATTAATCCCAGTCAAGTCACAGTTACGCCTAACGGTGTTAGTTCAGTATTCAAGCCGCTGTCCGACAATCAAATTGCTTTAGTTCGTCAGCAACGTGGACTCTCTCCAGATACGCTTTGTTTGTTGAATGTAGGGTCTGATCATCCTCGCAAAAATATTCTGAATATCCTTAAAGCAGTTGAAAAACTGAAGCAGCAAGGTCTATCCGTCTGCTTTTGGAAAGTCAGTGCAGACTTTACGGAAGAGCAAAAGGCATTTATTCTCGACCATGGTTTAACATCGCACGTTGCTTACTTAGGCAAGCCCGAGCAGTCAGAGCTAGTTCAGCTATACAACGCAGCCGACATACTAGTGGCTCCTTCTTTTCAGGAAGGGTTTGGTCTCACCATAATAGAGGCGATGGCCACCGGTACAGCAGTAATCACCTCGAACGTGTCAGCTATGCCCGAGGTTGCAGGTGGCGCAGCAATTCTAGTTGATCCAGCAGATGTAGACGCGATTACAGCTGCGATTAAGCGCATTTGCCACGACGATGCTTACAAGCATGAACTCGTTCAAAAAGGTCTCAACAGAGCGAAAGATTTTACCTGGCAAGCTAATGCCGAACAAGTCGCCCAAGTCTACGAAAACTTGATGCTAAAAGCACATTAAAGACTCGACCCATATACTGAAATCACCATGAAAATTCTTATTTCTGCTTACTCGTGCGAACCCGGTCGCGGCTCTGAACGAGGCGTCGGTTGGAACGTTGCCCGCGAGGTCGCAAAACAGCACGAAGTTTGGGTGCTAACCCGTCCTGATGAGAGTAAAGCAGCAATTGAGGCAGAGTTGAAAGCCAACCCTGTGCCCAATCTTCACTTTGTTTACTTCACCCTACCCTTCTGGCAGGACAGTATGCGATTGGGGCAATCTGGGGCGATGCAGCTTCACTACTATCTATGGCAAGTTCAGGCTTACTTTGTCGGTCTGCAACTGCATCGAGAAATCGGATTCGATATTGTCCACCACGTCACTTTTGTGAAGTACTCTGCGCCAAGTCTTCTATCCCTTTTACCAGTTCCTTTCATTTGGGGACCAGTCGGCGGCGGCGAATCAGCACCCCCTAAGTTTTGGAAAGATTTTAGCCCACGCGCCAAGCTATACGAATGGGCTCGGAACACGGTCCGTGCAACTGGAGAGCATGACCCGTTAGTAGCCTCGACCATCCGCAACAGTGCCGTTGTCCGAGCAACTACAGACGATACTGCCAAGCGACTCTACCGTATGGGCGCTACTCAGGTAGATATTACTCCGGAGGTCGGCCTACTAGATGAAGAGATTGCTGAACTCAACCGCTTCCCCCTCCCTGAAGCCCAGCCTGTTCGATTTATCAGTATGGGTCGGTTGCTGCACTGGAAAGGGTTTCACTTGGGGGTACAGGCATTTGCCAAAGCTAACCTACCTGATGCCGAATACTGGCTAATTGGAGACGGACCAGAGCTAGAAAACCTTGAGCGTATAGCCAAGGATCTCGGCGTGGCAAACCAGGTCAAACTTTGGGGACGGCTACCCCGTGAAGACACCCTCGAAAGATTAGGCGAAAGTCATGTGCTGGTACATCCAAGCCTGCATGATTCTGGCGGCTGGGTATGCGTTGAAGCAATGGCCTCTGGTCGCCCGGTTATTTGCCTGGACCTGGGCGGGCCAGCTATCCAAGTGACCGAACGGACCGGAATCAAGGTGCCTGCCGAGGGGCCAGAACAAGCCATTGAAGATCTGGCGATCGCTATGCGAAAACTAGCACACAACCCTGACTTGAGAGTAGAGATGGGTACGGCTGGTCGCGAGTGGGTCGATGAAAACTTCAGCTGGACCGTTGTAGGCGAAAGGCTAGATACCCTTTATCAAAAAACTGTCGCTAATAGTCGCGCTGCTTGACTTAGCTCCTTCTAGGCTTCAGCAGCTGATAGCTTCGATGTTTTGATAGAAAGATTTACTACTCTTACTAATGATAGTTTCCAACCATGCATGTGCTGATCCCGGCCCTACATCGACCGACTAAACCTACAGGCGTTTGCCGACATGCCATCAACTTAGCTAGGTGCTTAGCAGAGACTGAGCCAGTCAGCCGGGTCACGCTACTGATTGGAGAATGGCAGCGAGAATATTTTGAAGAGTCTTTCAGTCTGGACTCATCTAAAATTCAGCTAATCAATGTTGATATCAAGAACAGCTCTCTCTCGCGAAACCAGTGGTTTGTGTTCGGACTGCCCAAGATCGCTCAGCGGCTCCGACCAGACATTATCCACATGTCTTTTCCTTTTCCTTTTCTGCGATCGCGGTTCGACGCTACCGTTGTCGCCACTATCCATGATCTCTATCCATTTGAATTTCCTGAAAACTTTGGATATCCGCAGGTTTGGTTCAATCAGCTCTTCTTAAAACAGTGTATTGACAGCAGCGACGGTCTTACCTGCGTTTCTAACTGCACGCTAAAGGCGCTAGAGAGCTACTTTCCAAAAGTCAAAACAGCTAAGAAAGCGACAACCGTCTACAACATCGTAGAATTTGCAGAAACTGAACCTCAGATGCCTACTCAGCTAGGAAAAGATTTCTCCTTTCCTTTCCTGCTTTCGGTAGCCCAGCACCGTAAAAATAAGAATCTGGACCTGCTGATCAAAGCCTACGCCGATCTGATCGAAGGCAATCAGATAAGATCGCAGACAAAGCTACTGCTAGTAGGCAGCGCTGGCCCCGAGACGGATGCTCTCAATCAGCTCGTAGCGTCTCTAAAGCTAGAGGAAAGCGTAGTGTTCTTATCAGGATTGAGAGATGAGGAGCTACGCTGGCTTTATGAGCAGGCTGATGTGTTTGCGATCGCCTCTTCTACCGAAGGCTTTTGTCTACCGCTAGTAGAAGCGCTAACGCTGTTTTGTCCAGCGGTATGCTCAGATATTCCTATCCTTCGCGAAGTCGGCACATCACAGTGCCACTACTTTACACTAGACGAAAACGCACAGCACCACCTAGCCGAGGCAATAGTATCAGCACTATCTGCACCTAGCTATCAAAGTCTAGGAGAATCAAAATCTACAGGTGTCAAGAGCAACCACTCAGAAAGTAGCCAGAGCAGTCGATTCTCTAAGCAAGAAATCTCCAAACAGCTATTGAATTTCTACGCGTCACTCTAATGTCTGCTAAAGCGTAGCGATCGCGTTCAGTAAATTCTCAAAACAGTTTATGGCAAGCCGTTCTTCATCCCTAACATACAGCGTAGATAAAACAAAAGGTCGGATCAGTAGCTCAGTGCTGATCTTGATCGGCTTTGCCAGCGCGTTTTTTCCCCGACTGCTCTCTTTCTTTGGCGCGCCTTCGGCTATCAACTTCGCTCATTTCGCTATCGTCCCCGGCGTCTGTCTAATTACGCTGGTAACGGATAAGACACGCGATCGCAAAAAGGCTAGAACAGCTACTCAGCTTCTAATCGGCATCCTTGTTCTTGGTATATGCACACTTGCTAGCGCCGTTCTAAACCAGGCAGGCATTGTCAATGTTTGCTTGCAGTTCATGTTTCAGGCAGAGCCCTTCATGCTGCTAGCGGCAATGATCGCGCTGCCACTGTCCGGAGAGCGACTGCAAAAGCTTAGCTACTGGCTGCTAGGATTTGCTTTGTCCAATCTACTGCTGGCGCTTGTCCAGTCTGTCTTGCTGCCAATGGGCATATACCCAAAGCCAGAAGGTGGAACACTAGAAGACAATATCACAGGCGTCTTTGGCGGCGGCGGCGGCAGCGCTGCTAACTATGTATCCTGCACGGCATCATTTTATTTTGCTCTATACTTTTTCAATCGGTTCAAGCATTTAGCAATGTGGCAGAGAGTCCTACCGTTGATAGGTGCCGTCTATCAAATTCAGGTCTCGGATTCAAAGCAGGTTTTCCTTGCGCTAGTAGTGGGGTGGGGCTTGCTAGCAGTGACAAAAGTTGAGAAGCCAGCTAGGCTACTTGCCTACTCCTGTACCTTTCTAATCATCGTCATTGGCTTTAGCTGGGCGCTCCTAAACGTAGAGGCAGAGATCTTGAGCCCCTACCAGAATTGGATTAATCGTCCCATCTGGGGTTGGGATGGTCTAGCCGCCGAAACCAAGTTTGCGGCTTTCAGGATTGTTCCTACACACTTCGAATCTCCTATAAACTGGCTTTTGGGGCTAGGCCCAGGGCATACGGTCACTCGTTTAGGCGGGTGGGTGATGCGAGATTACGCTAGTTTGCTTCTTCCTTTGGGCGCGACGATACACCCCGCTTCTGCAGAAGTTTTTGATGTAGTGTATACGAGCTACCTACCGCAAGAGTCTACTATCTACTTTCCGCTCTTCACCTGGATTGGAATCTGGGGCGATCTAGGCATTGTTGGCCTCTGCGCGTATCTATATATTTGCTCTATCGTCTGGCGTAAAGTTTGCGTCGACGACTATGGCAAATTCTTATTGCTATCAACGGCTGTATTTGGCTGCATCCTTACTCAGATGGAGGAGCCCGGACATATGCTGACGGTAGCCTGTCTACTGGCAATACGATGGCTAGAAGTACGCGAACAACAGCTAAATAGACGTTCAGTAGTTATGAGCCAACGACTACAAGCATAGCAACGGCTTTGTATATCTAACTGCTTGCGTAGAGATAGCTCAGGTACGACCTCAGTGCTATCTCATCCCTCGTACAGAATTTACAGCGATCTAAAGTCACCAAAGCGTTACCTACTGTTCTTTGCCTAATTCTTATTGCTGTCGACTGGTTACCTTCTAACTAGTCAGCAGATCCTGATCTTGTACCAATGTTACTTTATTCCGAACGCTCATTCATAAGTAACATTTAAGCGAAATCAAGTAATGCATAAGCAGTATCAAAAAACTTGACAAGCTTACTTTCTACTGCCTATTGCTTTAGAAGGAAGTACACAGCATTCGGGGCTAGCTCTTTCTCCTTACCTACGAATCTAGAGAAGCTTCATTTCTGCGGGCGGAAGCTGGCGAGCTAAGGCATGAAGATATCCAACAATAGCCGTGATAACCCGCTATGCATAAACCACAATTGTTACAGGCCAGTACGTATATCCTGATAAATACGGTTCTACAACAGCGCACTTTAAAAATATCTTAGGGTCATCCCTCCCAGGGTTGACATCTACACTAAGAAAAACAATGAGCAGAAGAAAGAAAAAGAGATCGATTGTTCTGGACAAAGCCCGCTCCCGTCAGGCAGCGCTGCTATCTGTCAATACCAAGCTGGACTTCGGCAACGGCCTCACTACCGCCGCCTTTGATAAACTCCTAGACGACACCCAAAAATCGCTAAAAGCATACAACAAGCTGCTCTCAGAAACCGACCAGGCATACAACAGCTTCCAATCTCTAGAGAAAACCCTCGCCGACACGTCTGATCGCATGCTGACAGGCATCGCCACCCAGTACGGCAAAAATAGCAGCGAATATGAGATGGCAGGCGGCACCCGCAAATCTGAACGCCGCCGCTCAAAACGACCCACGCCCAAGCTGTCAGAAGCCCTAGCCAGCTGACGATAGTAGAAGAAAGAACCGCACCGCTCTAACGCTGTGCGGCTCTTTTGCGTATATACGTAGCTATAATGAGGTAGCTAGTTCAGCATCAGCACATGGGCAAAGACCTCTACCACAACCAGCAAAGAGGCGATCGCGCAATGGATAGAGTAACAAGCAAGGTAGAAACCTACCGCCAATATATTCAACAGTTGCTGACAGAACGGGCAGACCGTTCAAGCCAACCACTCAGCCAGGTAGAAGCCCAGACCGTCTTCGACACAGAACGCGACCACTATCAGCTCGTCTATGTCGGCTGGAAACGCAACGGCCTAAGAGATTTTGGCTGCTTGCTCCATCTCGACATCAAAGATAGCAAGATCTGGATTCAGTACGACGGCACTGAAGGCGGCATTGCTTACAAACTAGTCGAACTCGGCGTTCCCAAGCAAGACATTGTCCTCGGCTACCAGCCAGAAAGAGTCAGACCCCACACAGAATTTGCCGTCAGCTAGCACCTCCCAAGTCTTACCCACGCCCAAGTGACAAAAGCTATAGAAAGAGCGGATCCTTATTTAGGGTAGTAAGAACGATACCATAGGTTCATCTATCAAAAAGCCTACGATCCGCTTCGTGATTTCCCATAATTAGGAGTCGTTCGCCTATGCAAACTACTAGCACAGTTGCTTCCATTACGGCACCCAGCATCACCTGGGAACCTCTCCCCGACGACTACGTGATCCCTGAGGATCCTGTAGACAATCTAACCCAGCCGCTATTGGCCGCCGTGCTCAGAGAAATTCTAGAGCTAGCAGGCTTAGTCAAGCCAAGCATGCTGATTGCGACGAATTTTGGTCTCTGTGCCACGGTAGAAGATAGAACAGTTGTAAAAGCGGCTGACTGGACATATGCGCCTGAGGTGAATCCGCTGCCTGCAGGTCAAACCCGTCGCAGCTACACTCCCTACTTGCAGGGAGGGCCAGTGGCAGTGGTGATGGAATTCATCTCGGATACAGAAGGCAGTGAGTATTCAGTAAATCCCTACTATCCCTATGGTAAGTGGTGGTTTTATGAGCGAATTTTGCAGGTGCCCAGCTATTTTATCTTTTGGCCAGAGTCGGGACGGTTGGAGGGCTATCAGCTCTCTGATGGGCGCTATGAGCCTCAGGACATAGTAGAGCGCGATCGCGCGATCGCCGATGAGTCAGTTCGCTACTGGGTCGACTCATTGGGACTATTTTTGGGTGTTTGGCAGGGCGAGAAGGCCGATCGCAGTGGCTATTGGCTGCGGTGGTGGGACGCTGACGGAAAGCTATTGCCCTGGGCGTCCGAGCGAGTGGCGCAGGCAGAGCAGCGTGCTCAAGAAGATAGAGAGCGAGCGGAAAGATTGGCGCAAAGGTTGCGATCGCTCGGTGTAGATCCTGATGGAATCTAATTAGCTATCCAATATGGTAGACACGACAGCAAACATACCTAACGTAGAAGCTCTACCTACGCAACCCCTACGTCAGAAGCTCGGCTGGCAAACACACAATGCAGCTTAAAGGCGGATCGCATCCAACCACTAATTGAAGCCTTGCCCATTACCTTCACTGCGCTTAGACAAGACTGCGAATCATTCTGCGATCGCCTTACCGCCGAGCGCAATTCCTAGACAAGATCAGCTGGTACAAAAAGAGTCCTACAGCCTTTCCAGGAGCTAGAACTCTTTCATTTTTTCAAAATCTTCCAAACTAAAGCCTTCGGCAAAGCCGGAGGCCATTCAATCAAGGCCGTACGGCTCCTAGATTATCGAGCGCTAGTAGAATCAAGCGTCTTGTTCCACCTCTTCCGACTTTCTTTGCTTACGCAAAGCTGCTACACCCATGCCAACCAAACCAGGTAATAGAGCGGGTGTGGGAACTTCTCCTACACCCACACCGCTAGAACTGCCAAGCGCGATCGTTGTATCACTCTCAAGACTCTGATAACGAACAAAGAAATTGTTAAAGGTAACGAATTGCGGAAGCGTATCGAATGTAAACACGGGAGAGAAAGAATCCGAATTACCAAAGTTAACGCCCCCGTTTGCACCACCCGCACAGTTCCCAATGGTAAAGCAAAACTCACCGATTTTTTCTAACTGAGGTATTGTGTTTGCCTGCGGTATATTTCCGTTGGTAGCTACTTTGGTAAATACGCCTGTGCTTGTTGCAGTCGGAGCCGTGCCTTCAGAGTCGATATTAAGACCTAGGACAGATACCCTAGAACCTGTGATAGGCGTTGAAGATGTATTCGATAGGGCAACTGAAAGTGTTATTGCATTATTGACGATACTCTCTACCGTGAAACGAGCTTCCGAGGTCAAACCAGGAATCTCTTTTCCCTCAACGATACCGTTGAAAAAGACATCGATACTCTCTCCTACGTCGGCATTCGTATCTATTGTGAAGAAGCTCTTAGAATTATCAAAGGTGATGGCAGCGGCTGGCTGGGCTAGTGGAAGGCCAATCAGAGCTGTGAGTATGCTGGCTGACAGCAAACATTTTTTCATTAGGGTATGTGTGTTTTTGAATGAATTTAGACGATTAACGGCACCCAATACCGATTGCAAGCTTGAGCTTACTACTGAAGCTATGCTACTTCTAGCAAAAACTTGTCTGGTAATCTTACCAGCTTTACTTGATGGAAACTGTGTAACATTCGTGACCTTCACAGTTATTTCACTTTACGATGTAGAAGACGCAGACTGCTTTTTGACCAGCGCTTCGACAACGTAGTAATAGCCTGTAAATAGCACGCCAGAAAAGATTTGACCACCCCAGAAGCCGTGCCAGAAGTCAAACCACCACGGTCCCCAGTACACATTAGCAATCGTCACTATCATCAAACGAGGAATGTTAGCAATTAGCGCAACTACAACAGCACAAGAAATCAGCCATATCATCTGACTGCGCTTTTGCTTATACAGTAGACCCATGAACAATCCTGCCGCTGCAACAGTAAGAGCCATGTCCAAACCGTTACAGCCCCAGCCAACTTCTACCGCGCCTTCTGGAAAGGTAATAAACTCACCCTGCTGAGTAGCTGGAAACCCAATACCTCGCATAGCAATGCTACTAATCCAGGCCATTGTTCTTTCTAGAAAGAGATAGGGCGTAAAGAAATCCCACAGACCACGAGAAATTAATCCAATTCGCGGATACACCGTGAGCCCAACAAAGAAAGTAGGCATCACGAACTTATAAAAGAACTGAACTCCCCAGGTACTGATTACAATCCCGACCAGAACGCTTAGCCAGACTAAAGCCTGTGACCAAAGCGCAAACCGGCAGAATGGAAAAAGAGCAGCGCCTGAAACAATCAGCAGGTATCCTAACCAGCGGTCCTCTTCTGAAGCGGATAGCTGCCGAAGCGTTTTACGCTTTGTCCGCAGCTCAAGCGCAGCCATGCCTAGCATGGCAAAAACCAAAAACCAGCCGATTTTGCCCTGAAGCGCTCTAGGAAATAGATAGCCTGCCCATGCTGGCAAATAAAACAGCCCTACCGTTAGACCAATAAGAACGAATCGGCCATGGTGAGTTCTCAGCGCATTCTTTAATAGGCTATGGAGCTGTGCTCCGGCTTTGTAATACCATATTGTACGTTTCATTTTCTGAATGAATGCGGGGTTGAATAGCCGATATTAAAAGAGCAGATGCTTACTTGCGACTCATGCCTATTCTACTAAGGCCAACTAAACCGAAACCTACAACCATTAAGTTGCCGACACTCGCTGTCCCCGCGCGGGTGATCGTTTGAGTCGCAGTTTGCTTGACTGCCTGGGTTTGGCTGGCAATTTGCTGCGAGGCTTGCTGTAGCTGGTCAATGGTTATATCCGGAGGAAGTTCACCACTGTCGCGAGTTTCATCGATCTGGGACTGAAGCTGCTCTGATTGAGCAGTGATATTGTTCAGAGACTGGTCTCTTAAGATAAGACTGTCACGGATCACCAGAATTGAAGAAAGCAGCATCGCTACGCCTATTGCTAGACAGATGAAAGAAAGCGGCCTTCTGAGTCGCTGGCTATCGAAAACGCTGTAGAGAAGCAGGGCAATGCCAAAGAAAAAGACAATGCTGCGATCGCCCGCCTGTTGCAAAAAGTTAATCCGCCACTCCAAAGCAAACGGATCGAGCGGCGTGCTTGATACCAGCATGTCAACTGCAAAGCCAGCGATGCAGGTAATCGCGGCAATCAAGCAGAGCTGTTTGCTGATGAATTTACTCTCGGACTGCACAGGCACTTGCCCTTGACCGGACATACGAGATCTAGAGATGCTGCTTGTCATAGAAATACATGAATTAAAAACTTATTTCTTTTCGATTCAACCCAGAAACCTTATAGGGTCGAAGCAGAGGTAGCTGTCTTATCCATCAAGACGGTATTTCTGCACAATTGTCGCAAGATTTAGCCGAAGCTTACACATACTTCAATTTGAGCAAGTTCTTTGACAAGAAAGCGCTACTGCAGGAACAGTTGATATGAGAGTATCTCAAGTTCTACCCGACTGACTTGTTCGTAGCATAAATCATATTACGAAGAAGCCTCTAGCCCCTGTGTGCCAGGGACTAAAGGTCAGCTACTTATGCTTTAGGCATGCGTTGTCTGCAGCAAATGCATGCACCTATTGCAAATGTACTTTGCCAAGCAGATCTATGCTTCAGCAGACTCTTCGGCAGACTTACGCTTACGTAGCGCAGCTACGCCCATACCTACTAAACCCGGTAGTAGAGCTGGCGTTGGCACAGCCTCTCCTGTGAGTGAGAAAGAGCTCGGCTTGTCTGTGCCGTTTCCTTTTAAATTTATCTGAGTTGAGAGTTCACCAAAGCCCGCAATGATCTGACCATTTCTAGAAAATTCGCCATTGAATACAAAGCCAGCAATATTATTGTTGACTTGAGAAGTGGCGCTGAAAAGGTCAAAGATCAAAGTGTCTGAGGCATCATCTGGATTGCTTAGCGTGATGAAATCATCAATAGCGCTAGAAACACCATTAAAAAAGCTGATGTCCTTGATTGTGCCAAGTCCACCAATAAAACTGCTAAACCCTCCCGTCCCAAGAGTAGCCTCTATGTCACCGTTGTTGAAGTCGATGCCAGTGATGTTCGCCGTAGCTGGATTCCCCAGGTTCGTACCTAAGACGGTTGCAGAAGAACCTTTGATGCTAACAGCGTCAATCGTCTGACCCGCAAGACTAGCAGCCCGAGAAGGAGTAGCTGCGACTACGCTACCTACGGCAGCCATAGCTATGACAGCTGTCCTTACTCCAATTGATTTTATATTCATAGTTAAATGTCCTAAAAGGATAGATTTCCAGTCTGAAAGCTAACGCTCTGGCCTAATTTTAAAAGATCCTCGGCAGCTTTTGCTGCGACCCTGGCGCTGCACGTCACGAGAAGACAGCTATATTAAGATGATTAAGACTTCATAGAACTGACCAGATCAAGCCGCTATCTGAGGTCCTCAGAAAAATATTAGCAGTATCTCCTAGTACCGTCGCGCCTCAGTAACATAGCGCTTTCACTGAATAAATTTCTACCCTTCTCTTATCAATTTATCTTGTCTTCACATCATACAGTGCCCGCTGCACCAAAATTGAGTCTTCGATTGTAGTACGTATAGAAACTACAATCGTTTATGCACGATTACTTGTGGAATCAGCGCTAGCTAGAAATTAGATTGAATTTCGCTACTACTCAGTGCATCGTTAAATATCATTACTTCATCAATAGCGCCCGCAAATCCACTACCGCTATTGGGCGTCAGCCCATCATGAAAGCGCGTACCGCCATTGATACTACCGAGCCCAGTACCACCCGTATGGCTCCAGAGCTGAGAACCCTCTCCACTACCAAACTCCTCACCGTCTAGATATCCACGAATGGCACCCCGACTGACTTCGTCTTCGCCCTGCAGTACCAGATCAACTCGGTGCCACTGGTCTGCCGACACTGCGTCCGTGCTCAGCCAGGTACCCTGCCAACCGCTCTCCTTACCTGGTCGATTCCAGCCACCGACATAGAGCTCACCCTGATCCAGGTAGATATTCAGGCCGCGTACCTTTGCACCCTCTTCATAGAGCACCTGTTTCCGGTCACCCGTACTGATTTCATCGGCTCTAAACCGTATTGAGATGGTCCTTTCGTCATGTATACCTACATTGATGTCGCTGGAGTTCTTGAGTCTGATCGCATCGCCTTTGCCATCGAATGCGATCGCGCCTCCTTCCACCCCGTCTATCGTCTTCGTCCAATCAGCACTCCCTACCAGCCTGCCAGAATTTTGCTGCCCACCGGTTGAGATATCTTTTGCCAGACGCCCTTCATCTGTATCAAAACGAAAATGTGCTACCAATTGCTCACTCTCACTAGGAGAAAACGAAGGACTCGGCATCGGAGGATTTGGCGGAGTCGGCAGAGAACCAGGCGGAGTCGGCATAGGAGAATCGGGCCTACTCATGTCAGTGCCCCCGAGCTCAAACGCCCCAACATCAACTCGACTATCTCGCTGCAACCCTCTTTGATCGGTCCTCGGCGCGCCCGCACTCACACCAGCATCAACCGCTGGACTTCCCAACTCCAATGGATGGACCAGACTACCGTCGATCTCAGTCAGCGGACCCAAACGCGGATCGGCAACAGCACCGTCTTTGATCACCTTCAGCATACCGGGCGCAGAAGTTTCAATATTGCCCCCGCCATCGTTTGCATGGTAGCCCACCTGCGACTGACGATAGTCGCTCCCCGTCGTGTTGAAAGCAACAATCGAATTTTTCAGCGTCACGTTATGGCTACCGTCATACCAAAGCGCGCCGTTGGCTCTGCCAGCCTTGTTGTAGGCAATCGTCGAGTTTGTGATATTCACAGGCGTAGAGCGATTGTTCAAAAACATCGCACCGCCTGCATCCTGAATGGCTTCATTCCCCGAAAAAGTACTATTGGATATATTGATAGGTAATCCAGTTTCCGTCCATAGCGCACCGCCCTGCTGACTCGCTACATTATCTGCAAAAGTTGTATTGCGGATATCCAGCCCCATCTTTACCCAGACGGCTCCCCCCTTAGACTTTCCTTGGCTATCCGCATTCGCGACATTATCGACGAATACACTATCTTCGATGATGGCCTGATCATTCTTATAGCCTTGCTTTTGAGTGTAGCCCCACAGATACAGCGCTCCACCCGCCGCTTTTGACTGGTTGCCTTCAAAGCGACTATCGCGAATAATAATTTTGCCGTCGTCCTCAAAACCAGGAGAATAGCCTTTAGAACTCACCCCATCTGTGAAGATAGCCCCGCCTTCAGAGATGGTTGCCGTATTATCTCGAAAGACGGATTCTTCAACCACCAAAGACACACTGCTAAAGCTGTATATAGCGCCACCTACAAACCCTTTGTTGTTTTCAAAAGAGGTGTTTTTGACGAAGATCTGCCCGCGTGATTCGTTGTGAACGATCGCGCCAGAGCTAAATCCTTTGTGCTTGTCGGTCAGCGTGCCGTCATTGCCTTCAAAGCTGCTGTTGAGAATAGTGGCTTTGGCCAAATGCCCCACCCGCATGCCGCCGCCCAGCTCCGACGTATTGTTATGCACTTTCACATTATCTAGCGTGATAGTGCTCTCGTGGCGCGTATCGATACCGCCGCCTGCACCCTCAGTTTTGCCATCGGCGATAGTCAGGTTTTTGATAGTTGCCGTCCGCTTCTTGTCCAGGTAAAAGACGCGGCTTGCCTGATTGCCACTAACCGTTAGTCCGGGCGCGCTACCACCATCGATTGTTAGATTTTTGTCTAAGACTAGCTGTCCAGTCTTGAGGGTGATCGTTTTGCCAGCTAGATTGTTTGAAAACTGGATAGTGTCTCCGCTGGCAGCAGTGGCGATCGCACTACGCAATGAACCCTGCCCGCTATCAGCAGTGGTCGTAACTGTAAGAATGCTCATTTTGACCTGATGGTAATGTTTAGGAAATGGTTTATGCGCCGTAGTGAGGAAAGATGCATTCTCACTTTTCTAGTCGCGTAGCCTACTGCTCTCACAAAGTTTCCAGTCGAAAATTTTCAGCTGATCTGACTGCTAGTGAGCAATGCAATAGAAGCTATAGAAACCTATCTACAGCGGCACAGTGATGCAGTAAAAGCAAATGTAAATGTCATTCACAGCGCAAGAAGTCTGCGATTAGCGACGTACAGAAACTAGAAGTAAACAAGACTCGGCTGCCTACAAAGGGCGCTATAGCCGTCATCATGCTTTCTACAGAACTAGCAGCAGGATTAACGCGGTGCTACTAGCTATAAAACTTTCAAGAATGCTGATCAAGACGAGAGATAGATAGATGACTGTCTAGAAGTGAGTATCTATGGGCTACCTGAAGGCCATGACGATGAACGCAAAACGGAATGGAGGAGATATCTCAACATGCCTGAGGTAGAGCAAGCTAGGTAGAGCAAGCTGTGAACACACGGATACTAACTCAGCTGGCAACGAAAAGCCTACACACATTGCGATCGCTGATTCTGTAAATAATAGATATTCAGATAAGTTATTAGTGGCTAGATTTGTTGAAAATTTCTAGAAAACAGTCCTGCTGCGTCAGAAAATATTTGTAGATAGAGTAATCCGGGCCTACCCCGCCACTATGTGTCATCCCTCCTCGGAGCGGTGCGACCCTGCATCGCTTTGCGGTGCTAGGGAATGCGCACCAAGACAGGAGTGCTCGCAGGGCGAGGTGGGCCCGCAACCTATGCAACCTACCAATCTCGAAGTTCTCGGAGCCATTGGGCTTGCATGCACACAGCAGCTTAAGCCACTAGGCAGCAAGATCAAACAACAGAACTTCTGTCCGCTCATCATCGCCGACCACAGAAAGAGACTCTAGATCTGCAAAAGCAAGCCCATCTCCAGCTGCCAAAGTTTGACCATCCAACAGCAGCGAGCCAGTGACAACCTGTAGCCAAGCTTTGCGATTGGGAGCCAAATCATAGCCAAGCCGAGCACCCTTGCTGAGAGTGGTAGCATACAAGCTAACGTCTTGATGAACCGTCACCGAATTCTCTCTGCCGTCACGAGAACCCACCAGCCTCCACTGATCTTGTCGAGTTTCAGGTGCGAAGTGCTTTTGCTCGTAGCTAGGCTTTAGACCTCTTGTCTCGGGCAAGAGCCAGATCTGCAAGAAATGCACAGGATTATCTGCCGAGGCGTTCATCTCACTGTGGGTGACGCCTGTACCGGCGCTCATCCGCTGCACGTCGCCGGGGCGAATTACAGAGCCCGTGCCCATGCTGTCTTTGTGAACCAGCTCGCCTTTTACAACATAGGAGATGATTTCCATATCGCGGTGGCCGTGAGTGCCAAAACCAGCACCAGGGGCAACCTGATCTTCGTTGATGACTCGCAGGTCGCTAAAACCCATGTTGCGTGGGTCCATGTAGCCACCAAAAGAGAAGGTGTGTCTGCTGTCTAACCAGCCAAAGTTAGAGATACCGCGATCGCCCGCTTTGCGAATGTCTAACATTGTTTTTCTTTAGTTCCATAGAAACGTTTATTTGCTTGTTTCTATTATGTATCGGCCTCTATAAAAAGACAATATCCTATTTTAGGCTCACATTGTATCCATATTGGATACAATTGCATTACTGACAGCATTGGTTATTTGGAAACGAGCTGATGGACAAGCTAGAGAGTATGCGCACCTTTGTTGAGGTGGTGAATCACGGCGGCTTTGCGGCGGGGTGACATTTGGGACTGTCTCGCTCGGTGGTGAATAAGCTAGTAGCGCAGCTGATTGACTGACAAAAGATGAAGTGTGATGAGTCGAAAGCCTTTTGAGGCTGGACTTTCATCGAATTGAGAGAAGGTGTGGGAGCCAACGTTCTAGAATTAGATACCACTCAAACCCTTGAACGCTGTGAAAAAAACTCCCAGCTTTACGATGCCTTGAAAGGATGGTTAGGTCAAGATTGCCCTTGGTCCCATCTAGCCCATCTGACCACCTGCTGCTGGATGGTGTTTGCGCTAATTCAAACCGGCAGCGTCAGCCTAACGAAATGGACAACTTACTTGCCCTGTCGTGGTCTCTACGCTCAGAGCAAGCAAAGACGGGTCCGGCGCTGGTTAGGCAATAGCCGGATTAATATTCACCGGTTGTACAAACCCCTGATCCGGGCAGCGTTAGCAACGTGGGAAGCCGAGCGCCTTTATCTCTGTTTGGACACCTCATTGTTTTGGGAGGAGTACTGCTTAATCCGGTTAGCCGTGGTGTATCGAGGCCGCTCTATTCCGCTAGCTTGGCGGGTCTTAGAACATACCAGTGCTTCTGTTTCGTGTGATACCTACCAAGCGCTGCTCAAGCAGTCTGCTCAATACTTACCCTCAGGGGTAGCCGTCATCCTGTTGGCTGACCGAGGCTTTGTCCATACCCGTGCAATGAAGACAATGCAACAACTGGGCTGGCACTATCGGATTCGGATCAAAAGTGACACTTGGCTCTGGCGAGCTGGTTCTGGCTGGTGTCAGCCCAAATCGTTCCACCTAGGGCGCGGCAAAGCTCTCTGTTTCCATCATGTCAGACTACACCGGCAAGAAAAGTACGGTCCGGTCCATGTCATTTTAGGTCGCAACAACATCAACGGCGAGTTCTGGGCCGTTCTCAGGGACCAGCCCACTGGCCCCGAAACCTTTGCCGAATACGGGTTGAGGTTTGATATTGAGAAAGGATTTTTAGACGACCAATCGAGTGGTTGGAACCTCCAACGCTCTGAGATTCGCTCCGTCACGGACCTCTCACGCCTGTGGTTTGTTCTAGCCGTCGCTACTCTCTATGTCACCGCTCAGGGGCTAGAGGTGGTTCAATCTGGCCGTAGGCGATGGATTGACACCCACTGGTTTCGAGGCAACAGCTATTTTCGCATCGGCTTAGAGTGGACCAAGGCTGCGATGCTCAATGGCTGGCAGTTGATACAAAAGGTTTGTTTCACTTCCTACCGTGACCCTGAACCGGCTATGGCTTCTAGAGTGCAACACAACAAAAAGGCGGGTCGCCTCGATTTTATGGTGATCACCGTCAAATTTATCCCTGATTAATCTTTTGTCAGTCAATTAGATCTCTTAGCCTCTGCTTGTTTTTTAGTTTTGCCGACTGGTTACTCCTAAACTAGTAAGCAAAACTTAATATTGCATCAAGGTTACTTCATACTGCATACTCACTCATAAGGAAACTGTAAGCAGTATCAAATAACCTATAAGCAATATCAAAAAGATAAACAAGCTTACTTTATACTAAGTAGGCGCTATCAAAGAACTAGTTGAACTTTGCTCATAACTAGCTCAGTTTCATGAGACCACCTCACTTATCGGCTTCTGCTCACTAGCTGAGAATGCTGAGATCCTCTAGCTATCTTCATCCTAGCCTCATCTTAGTTACACCTCCATATAGAGATTCGCTGCACGTGCGTGAATGGAACTGTTCTGATAGCCGTGGTAATACGCTATTCGCAAAGTAAACTTAGTATAGAAAATTACACATATCCCGAAAAATACGGTTCTGTACTGGCGGACTTTGAAAATATTTTAGGGTTGTCCCTTACAGGGATGCCCTTTACCACGTAAATCAATGAGCCGCAAAAAGAAAAAGCGATCCATCATTCTCGACAGAGCCCGCTCCCGGCAGGCAGCGCTGCTATCTGTCAATACCAAGCTAGACTTTGGCAACGGCCTCACCACCGCCGCCTTTGACAAACTCCTAGATGACACTCAAAAGTCCCTAAAAACCTACAACACCCTACTCTCAGAGATTGACCAGGCTTATAACAGCTTTCAATCTTCAGAGAAATCATTGGCCGATATGGCCGACCGCATGCTGACAGGCATCGCAACCCAGTACGGGAAGAATAGCGACGAATATGAGATGGCCGGAGGTACACGCAAGTCCGAACGCCGCCGTGCAAAACTCTCCACCGCCAATCCACCAGAGGCCATAGCAGGCTAACGACAGCACTACTAGCCAAAAGAAAGAACCGCACCGTGCCTAACGCCGTGCGGTTTTTTTATACGTACACGCGGCTATAATGAGACAGCCAGTTCAGCATCAGCACATGGGTAAAGACCTCTACCACGACCAGGTCAAGGCTGCGCTTCAAAAAGAGGGTTGGCAAATCACTCATGACCCCTATGAAATTAGAGTGGGCGGCGTTGAAATGTACATCGATCTAGCCGCCGAGCAGGTGATTGCCGCACAGCGAGGCAACACAAAAATTGCTGTTGAAATCAAAAGCTTTATTAACCCTTCTACTATTTCTGATTTTCACCTAGCCCATGGTCAGTTTTTGGACTATCGCTATGCCCTAGAGCTAGAAGAACCTGATCGAATTTTGTATCTGGCAGTGCCACAAGAAGTGTATCAAGTATTCTTTACTCTGAAGTTTATCGATCAGGTTCGACAGCGCAGCCAGATTAAGCTCGCTGTTTATAACGCCACCCAAGAGGTGATCGTGCAATGGATAGAGTAGCAACCAAGGTAGCAACCTACCGCCAATATATTCAACAGTTGCTGACAGAACGGGCAGACCGTTCAAGCCAACCACTCAGCCAGGTAGAAGCCCAGACCGTCTTCGACACAGAACGCGACCACTATCAGCTCGTCTATGTCGGCTGGAAAAACAACGGCCTGAGAGATTTTGGCTGCTTGCTCCATCTCGACATCAAAGACGGCAAGATATGGATTCAGTACGACGGCACTGAAGGCGGCATTGCTTACAAACTAGTCGAACTCGGCGTTCCCAAGCAAGACATTGTCCTCGGCTACCAGCCAGAAAGAGTTAGACCCCACACAGAATTTGCCGTCAGCTAACATCTCCTCAGGCTGACCCGCCCTCCAGCTAGAAAGAGCAGATTCTTATCGAGGTAGGAATAGCGATACCATAGAATCATATATCGAAGAGCCTACGATCCGCTTCGTGATTCCCTACAATAGGAGTCGTTCGCCTATGCAAACTATTGCTCGCACGGTTGCTTCCATCACGGCACCCAGCATCACCTGGGAACCGCTACCCGACGACTACGTTCTCCCTGATGATCCTGCGGATAACTCAACCCAGCCGCTATTGGCCGCCGTGCTCAGAGAAAGTCTAGAGCTAGCAGGCTTAGTCGAGCAGGACATGCTAATTGCGACAAATTTTGGTCTCTGCGCCACGGTAGAAGATAGAACAGTTGTAAAATCGCCTGACTGGGCATATGCGCCTGAAGTGGACCCGCTGCCCACCGGTCAGACCCGTCGCAGCTACACTCCCTACCTACAGGGAGGACCAGTGGCGGTGGTGATGGAATTCATCTCTGATACAGAAGGTAGTGAGTATTCAGTAAATCCCTACTATCCTTATGGTAAGTGGTGGTTTTATGAGCGAATTTTGCAGGTGCCCAGCTATTTTATCTTTTGGCCAGAGTCGGGACGGTTGGAGGGCTATCAGCTCTCTGATGGGCGCTATGAGCCTCAGGACATAGTAGAGCGTGGTCGCGCGATCGCCGATGAGTCAGTTCGCTACTGGGTCGACGCACTGGGACTGTTCTTTGGTGTTTGGCAGGGCGAGAAGGCCGATCGCAGTGGCTATTGGCTGCGGTGGTGGGACGCTGACGGAAAGCTATTGCCCTGGGCGTCCGAGCGAGTGGCGCAGGCAGAGCAGCGTGCTCAAGAAGATAGAGAGCGAGCGGAAAGATTGGCGCAAAGGTTGCGCTCGCTCGGTGTAGATCCTGACGGAATCTAATTAGCTATCCAATATGGTAGAAATATCTGACTCCGCTTATCGGCCTCATTCGCCAAAACTTGGACGAACTTGCTCAGCCCACAGAAAACACATAGCAGCTACTAACCAAGTATCGGCAAACTAAGGATGAAGACTATCTAGGCACATTAGTTCTCAATCTCCATAGCTTCTACTCCGGAGCCAAACGGATTTTTCGAGAAATTGCTAGAGACGTAGACGGTAGCCTCCCAACCGAATCAGACTGGCATCGCCGACTACTGCGCCAGATGTCTGCCGACCTAGCGGGGCTGCGTCAACCAGTCATCACTCCCGCTACTCGTATCCTGCTCGAAGACTACTGCGCATTCAGACACGTTGTCAGAAATATCTACACGATGCAGCTCACAGGCGATCGCATTCAACCACTCATTGAAGCCTTGCCCGATACCTTCACTGCGCTTAGACAAGACTGCGAATTTTTCTGTGATCGCCTTACCACCGCGCGTAATTCCTAGACAAAATTAGCTAAGACGAAAAGAGGGGTATCAACTTAAAGCGAAACGAAAAGGCAGTTTAGAAGAAGTATCAATTAGCACATAGTAAAAAAGCTCTGCGGCGCAGCCCAGAGCTCTGTATCGTAGCCCTAAGCAATTCAAAAACAGGGAACGATGCCATTCAATATACGAGAACGGGGTCGAAAAGTCGCCGATTGTATCAAAACAAAAGCGTGTGCGACCATCGAGACCATTGCCCAGACGACCGGGCTGCACCCGAGCAGCGTCTATCGCCATCAGCAGGCGATCAAGCGCCGAGAGCAATATCCCGAATCGAGCTTTTGGGAAACCGAGGCCGGGTATCAATGGCTATTGCGGTTGGTGTTCGGGCTGATTTACCACTTTGGAGTGAAGCAAGGGGTAGGAGCCGAAAGTCTATCTGCCTTCCTCGAAGCAGTTCACCTAGAGAGCCATGTAGCCAGCTCGCCGAGTGCCCTACGCCAGCTTAAGGGTCGTGTGCATCGAGCCGTGCTGGACTACGAGAGCGCACAGTCAAAGGATTGTCAGCCTGATGAGGGCCAAGGTATCTGTGTGGGTGCGGATGAAACCTTCTTCGTCTACCGGTGTTGGTGCTTATAGAACTAGCCAGCGGCTTCATTTTCATCGAAACAGAATGCGAGAATCGCACCTATCAAACCTGGATGGAACAACTCACAGCGAGGTGGGCGGATAGTACATGGCACTGTCACTATCTGGTGAGCGACGGGGCTAAAGCTTTGTTGAAGTTAGCCGCCTCAAGACTGGGCTGTGTCCATGTGCCCGACTTGTTTCATGCACTGCGAGGCTTAGGACGGCCTTTGGCCAAGCCATAGCGCGTCAAGCGGCGACCTTGCAAAAACAACAGGAGAGAGTACAACAACAGCGAGCCAAAAGTAGTGAGGTGAGCGAAACGTCACCGTTGCAGGCTGTGTTCGAGCGCAATGCGGCGGACCAGCAACAGATACAGCAAGACCAACTAACCTATCAGCAAGCGCTTGAGTACATCAGTCAAAGCCTTCACCCGTTCACGCTCGATAGCCAGCAATGGCAAACCCATCAGGGACTACTGACTCACTTGGCACCGCCGTTGCAGTGCCTGTGGGACCTTGCTCAGACTTACAACACCCAGAAGGTACAGCAGGCGATTGACACCTTTGAGACGCAAATCGCCGCCTTTGCCCAGGGCGTTCAGGCTTGGCGAGACTGGCTCTCCCTCGACTTGGACAACCAAACCCAAGACCCGGTGCTGCAAAGCTGGCTGCTCAGTTTCCTCCTGCCCTGGGTTTACTGGACGCAGCAAGCCGATAAAACTCGAAAACCTGCCCTCAAACAGGGCTATCGGCAAGCGGCTACCCACGCTTTTACCAGACTAACCGGACAACCGCTGAGCCAGCAACTCGAAGACGCTCAACAGCAATACTGGATACGATGGGCTCAAGACTTCTGTACCAACTATCAACGCACTTCTTCGGCAGTCGAGGGCCGCAATGGCTATCTCTCGAAACTCCATCATGCCCGGCGTGGCTTTTCTGAACAATCCCTACAGGTACTCACCGTCATTCATAATTTCGACCTCAAACGAGCGGATGGGACGACAGCTGCGCAGCGTTTGTTTGGGCACGAGTTTCCTGACCTGTTTGAGTGGATGCTAGGGCAGGTCGGTGATCTGCCCCTGCCGCGTAGGTCTGCTAAAGCACGACAGCCTAAACCCATATACGCAGAAGGTTTTTCGCCTTAAGTTGATACCCCGGTTTTCTTCCTGGTCGCTAAAGGTAGTTAAGTTGCGACTCAGCTACTCTAGTGAGCTTTGCAGAAGACTATCTATGTGCGCTAGCCGCATTCTGTAAGTGGTACAAAAGAGAAGCGGTGAGAACAACGATCACTTTTCAAGCACCTCTGTTATACAGCCTAGCTCGGGCAGCGCCTGTGATAGCTCGCTGAGCATACGCGGCGAAAAGCTGTTGTAAAGGTAGTTAAGTTGCGACTCAGCTACTCTAGTGAGCTTTGCAGAAGACTATCTATGTGCGCTAGCCGCATTCTGTAAGGGGTACAAAAGAGAAGCGGTGAGAACAACGATCACTTTTCAAGCACCTCTGTTATACAGCCTAGCTCGGGCAGCGCCTGTGATAGCTCGCTGAGCATACGCGGCGAAAAGCTGTTGTACAAAGCTGATCGATCGGTGAGCGAAAAGGAGTGAACTCTGTTGTTATAACTGGTTTGCACTACGGTCAAAAACTTAGCGGTGCCGTTGGTGAAAGGCAGCACTTGAGAAGCTGATTGGGTAGTGCGCAGCCGAGGGCTCAGCAGGTTACCCTGCACGACAGTGGCCTTTGAAAGAGTAAAGGTGGCAGGAAATATTTCAAAGGCGATCTGCTGGCCTTGCTGATACTCGACAATGCATACCTGATCTGATTCAGTGGCAGGGAAAATGCTGAGATAATAGGGGTATCCCGAGGCGGGTGGTTCGCCTTGCCATAGGCCCAAAAAAGGAGCCGTCCCAGGGTTGCGGGTCTGTTGTTGTTGCTGTTGAATCTGAAGCGTCGGGGTAAATTCAGTCGGGTTGCTAGTAGCGCCAACGCCGGCAAGATTGATCCAACTCTGGATAGAGTTTTCGCCTTCGTTTTTCAGTCGGCTTAGCTCGCTAGGGTTGAGCGGCGGCAGCGGGCCACCGTCATAAACAGTCAAAAAGGGTTCTGTGAGGGAATCGGGGGAGGGCAGCTTCACATAGCCCCATCGGCCACCGCGTAGGACCGTCTCAGTTTGAGGTGTGTCATTGTTGTCGTAAGCGGCATAGCTCACTAAGGTGCCGCCGTAGTTTACATGGGCATAGCCGTTGGAAATCTCTTGGATATCTGAAAAAACGGGCGGTGCGACTAAGCGGCCCTGTCGGTTGATCAGTCCATAGCGATTGCCGATTCTAATTTTTGCAAAGCCCAAGGTGAAGGGGCCTGCTGGCCAGAAGTATTCCGCCTCATCACCAAAGAAGACTTGGGGTTCAATTACCCACTGCCCAGTTTTGTCAATGTAGCCGTACTGAGGGCCTTCAGTGTAGGGCGGGCGATCTAGCAAGGGTGTAATACTCCGAGCGGCAAGCCCTTCTGAAAAGGGCTCAATTCCCCAGGCTAAGCTGTCTATTACTTTCTGGCCGCTAGGGTCAATGTAGGCGGCGATCGCACGAGAGGTGTTTTCTTGCTCGTAGCCAACACCAGCTAGCCCTTCAGAAAAGGATTGCGCCCAGGTGAATTGAGGTGCGATCGCAATCTGCCCAGTTTTATCAATAAAGCCATAGAGACTATTTCCCATCCTGTTGGAATCAGGAATTTCAATGTGCGCGAGTCCTTCTGAAAAAGACGATACGGATAGATAGAGCTGGGGCGAAATTGCCCACGCGCCTGTTTTATCAATAAATCCCCAAGCTTCGCCGAGCTTCGCCGCCGCTAATCCCTCACTAAAGGACGCCACCTGATCAAACTTAGGCGGAATCACTACCTCACCTGTTGTATCAATAAATCCATAGCGGCCCTGTTCTTCTACCCAGGCTAACCCTTCTGAAAAGTCACCAGCCGGGTCAAACTCAGGCGGAATCACGAGGTGGCCATTTTGATCGTAAAAGCCGATGCCGGAGACTTGATCGGGGCCATAAAACCGGGCAGATACTCGGTTTTCAGAGAGCTTGCCCACACTGCCAAGCTGCCATCCTTCGGGGGGCGAGACGATGATGGCGCGATCGCGCTCGGTGTCGAACCAGCCTTTTTGTCCTGCACTTTGAGCCAGCCACAGCTTTTTGAGTTCTGGCGAGCTGGCAAACTGGCTGTACCCGGCTACGGCTTCTAACGGCACCAGGCCATCTCGCTGGGTCGCTTGGCACAAGAAGGCAGCGGCTTCAGCGCGGGTAGTGGGAGATTGCGATCGCATCATGTTTCCATTCGGATAATCCACCACCATGAACCCGGCGGCAGCGGCTCCTAAGCTAGGCTGCGCCCAAGTGGGCACCTGATTGGCATCGCTAAACAGTTCCGAAAGAACCTGCTGCGGATTCTGGGGAATGGGGAAGCGCGGGACACTGTTAATGTCGCTGTAGCTGGTATTTGTTGTGATGTTGGGCGATACCAGGCGGTAGAGGACTGTCAATGCCTCAGCTCGGTTGATGGGTTGATCGGGGCGCATGGTGCCATCGGGATAGCCCACAAAAATTCCTCGTTGATAGGCCGAGCGCAGGGCGTTGTAAGCCCAATGCGTCGAGGGTAAATCTCTAAAGCTGGGAATAGGCTGGCTAGATCCTGCATTAGCAACAGCCGGAAAGCTGTTGAGCATTAAGGCTGCGTATTCTGCGCGGGTGAGTTGGCCCTCGGGGCGGAAGCTGCCGTCCGGGTAGCCACGGAGTTTGAGCTGCTGAGCAAGGCTATCTACGCAGGCATGAGCCCAGTGAGTTTGCGTATCGCGAAAAGTCGGCGCAGCGGCGGCAGATGGGGTGAGTAACGACAGACCAACAGCCGAAACTAGGAGCCTGCTCACGGCCAAGCGCAGATTAAATCGTAAGGAAATAAAAGAACAATCTATAGTAAAGCGCATGAGTCTTTTTCCTAAAGTGACGCTAAGGACATGTCAGCGTTTCAGTCTTATTGTTTTGCGTAAACTTTATCTCATAAAGGCTGGTGAAAATGTGAAAGCTGGAATTTGCAACACCTGTACCAGCTTCGCCCACTACTTCTAGCGTAAGCTCGCCCCGGTGTCCAGAACTACCCGGATCTCGATTAATGGTGTTCCTGCCTTTGATAGGTGCTACGGTTTTTACCGCACCAACGCGGTCTATGATCAGTTTGCAGCTAGAGACTTGTTCGACCACAAACGGATACTCTTCAAACTCTTTGTAAGCCCACTGCTGACGTGTTTCGGCTGAGGCGCGACTACCCGGAAATCCCGTATAGTTAATCGCAGTAAGCGTCAGCCCCAATAGCACAGGAATTAAAATTCGTAACAAGGTGCCTCGCCTGCCTGCGCCCTTACGATACTTGATTAAGCAAGCTAGCCTGGCCATTAACAGCACCGGAATAAAAGAGACTAATGCCGGCAGCCAACGAAGGAAGTAAGACGAAGCTCCCAAACGCAAAAGCGGAATCAGCAGTGCTAGACCAATCAATCCACCAACGGCGCTTCCAAGTGATACCAACGACGGCTCAAAGCTATAGGTCCAACTCGCATACCGCTGGCGAAGTAAAACCGCTACGCCATATACGCACAGCAGATACACCACAAAAGCAGTCACCATCCATAGCATAATCCATTCACCCGTCTGGGCATCGCGATAGTTTAGGAAAAAATCAGCAGTCGGTAGAATCACAAGAACCAAACCTGCGATGATGAGTCCACCTAAAGTACTTACTAATGCAACAACACTATCTTTCATCGGCAACCTGTTACAGATTGATTAGTATTTTGCTTATCATGCAATCAGCTGCATGTTCAGAGTAGGCCACTTTCGGTGAGTGGTTCGCCGTGAGTTGCCAACACTGTAGCTCGCAGCCGTAGACACGATAGAATCAACAATAGCTGCACGGAAACACACTTATGCAACTAGTCATCCGTCAGAGCGCTTTGAAGTTCGTTCGTTCGCTTTTGTCCTTCTTTTTGTATCACTGCTACCGCTATCTATTGCTTCAGCTTTTAGCTATTTGGGCTACAGGCTACTGATTATAAACGTCAGCATTTTAATACTATACTCGCTAACTCTTCGCATTAAACGCAGCGCTGTAAGGCATAGAACAGCAGCATGGATAGGCGGCGTAATGCTATGTGCCGCTTTTATGGTGAGTCCAGAATTCAACTTCTCACTGACATCTCCTGTTCGACAGTGTGTTGTGAATCATTTTGTTGAAACCACTCAACCCATCCAAGAAGGTGTTCAAATTAACACCGTACTGCTAGGTAAAACAACAGGTTACATATATACCAACAACCTCTCAGTCTATTTTCGCTTTTATAGAGGTTCAATTTTTAGTGACAGAGCTTTTATCCTTTATACTACGGACCCAATAGAAAAAACTAAACGCGAACAGCGAGCTTCTGATGATCAAATGATTTACAGGCAGTTGAAGGAGAACTGGTTTTTCATCTTAACTGAACCATCGCCTGATTAGGATAGGTCGCTTTTAGTGAGTGGTTCGCTGTCCCTGATTTAACACTTATCCCACAAACATGGGTAAACGTGCGATCGCTAGCATGAAAGAACTTAGGGCGCAGGATCACTGCAAGAGAGATTTTCTTTTTTCCCTTGGGAGGTAAATAATATAGAAGTGTCGTCGTCATAAGTTTTATAATTGGCAACGCCTGTCCCTTTGTTGCCGACGACCTCTAGTGTAAATTCACCCCTCATGGTGAAAGGCGAAGAACCGAGTTGCCTCACAAATTTATTAGCCCCTTTAGTAGGTGCTACCGCCTGGATGTCTCCTACCCTGTCTACAATAAGCTTGCAGTTTTGAAAAAAGTTCACGCCGGTGTACATCTCCTCTCCATTACCTGATGGGAAGGTTTTGAAACCCCACTGTTCCCTGGCCTGAATACTTGCATCAGCGCCTGGGAAGTCAGTGTAAATAAAGTAAAACAAGGGGAGCGATACTACTAGCAGTAAGGGTACAACTAGGCAGAGCGCAAGCAGCTCGCTTCTTGCGGTGAACCATTTTGGTTGGCAGGCTGCCAGTATCGGCACAACAGAACAGATGCTGCCTAATATCAATCCATCCCAAATAGTAGGCGTTGTTGAGTTGCCCCAATTCAATCGCAGCCAACATCCTAATATCATCAGACCAAAGAACCCGCTCATGGCTAAAAGCGACGGACTAAAGCTAGGTTCGCGGCGAGTGTAGAGCTGCCTCATGAGCCAAGCTCCGCTATAGATGCCCAGTGGGTATAGAACTAGCACTGCCCAGATGACCCCTATGAATGTCAAATTCAGCTCTTCTGTCACGTCCATTAAACGGTAGTTGGGGAAGTGAATAGCCTGCAAGCACAGCAGTCCAGCCGCCGTCCATAAGCCGCCAGATACAGCGCTAATGAGTGCAACCGGTAGATCTTTGAGGCAATTGCGCCCTGCAACCACTAAACGTCTATTCATAGGGACTAAACCGAACTCGATCACGGATAAAGCTTAGTTTTGCTGCTACGCAATCAGCTGAATATTCAGGATAGACCACTTTCAGTGAGTGGTTCTCTGTTTACGAGACTTGGCGGTCCCTTTGACGTTAATGTCGGCTCATCTAATGGTGTAGCCACCGTCAATAACTATTTCCTGCCCATAGATATTTTTGGCATTGTCAGAAGCGAGAAAGACGGCCACTTTGGCAATATCTTCCGGCTCACCGAAGCGACCAGTCATAAGCTGAGCATTATTTTGCCCCGCGTTTCCTAGCTGATTGTGATTCTGACTAGTTGCGTACACCGCAAACAGTCAGATGCCTGAAGTTCAGCAAAATCAATGCTCTTTGGAGGTCTATATTCTAGAAGGACTATTTTTGGACTAAATTACATCCTCTTTTTCAGCATTCCTTGCTCAAAGTACATCAGCCAGTTGAGTATACAATCTTCAACGCTACCGCACCCTTACGGCATCGCTCTTCTGGCTAATAGCCCTAAGATAGAGAGCCGAAGCACTTGATTGTGCGACCGTAGAGCAGGCATTTTTTGACATGCCTAGCCAGGATTTTACTAGAAGGAAAACAAATTTGATGCCACCGAAGAGTCCATCTCATAAACAGTCTGCATCTTTCAAGGAGCCTGCCCATCGGCAGGCTAGCAAACCTCAAGAGCAGCCATATTCCAAACTGACGCTAGCTGCATACTGGACCGGACCTGTTTTCATCATCACCTGTCATCTTGGCTCACTATTAGCATTATTCACGGGTCTCAGTCTGAGCGCATGGCTGTGGATCGCCTTTCTGTACGCGATCAGAATGCTTGCCATCACTGGCATTTACCACCGGCTGCTCACCCACAAGTCTTACAATGCGATCGCACCCGTCAAATGGATCGGCAGCATCATCGCCTCAGCTGCGGGCCAAATGGGACCTAGCTGGTGGAAAGGTCACCACGACGAACACCATCTTTTTTCCGACCAGCCAGGCGATCCGCACAACTCTACAAAAGGATTCTGGTGGTCACACTACCAGTGGCTAGTTCGCGGGAATTTTTTACCCTCAAAACTTCCCGCCGATGTTGAACAAGACCCGGTTTTGAGACTAATCGATCGCCTGCATATTCTCCCAGCAATAGCGCTTGGCCTACTATCTTTTGCCATCGGTGGAACCGAATACCTAGCAGCATTCTTCATCAGCACTACGCTGCTCTTCCACGGCGTTGCAACCGTCAACTCACTCTGCCACCAGTTTGGCTCACAGCCCTTTCAGTCAGACGATCGCAGTCGCAACAACGGCCTAGTTGCCTTCCTGACACTAGGCGAAGGCTGGCACAACTGCCACCATGCCTTTCCCTGGTCAGCGCGTCAGGGCATCACCAAAATCAACGGCCAGATCAAATATCTGCCAGACCCCACCTTCTGGTTTATTCAAGGGTTACAGCAAATTGGCCTAGCCTCAAAAGTAAAGCTGCCTTTCCGAAGCAGCTCGGCTGAACTTACTGCCGAGTAAGCAGCCATCAGGCAAAACGTGCGCTCACCATCTGTTGCATTCACTGTCGATTTTATGAACAATGTCGTAGAAAACGCCTTCTATCGCCAAGACATCACAGTTCCGCTAGAAGCCATTGATGAAAATGGCCACCTCAACAACGTGACATACATACAGTGGATGCAAGACATTGCGATCGCACATGCCAACCACACCTCCTGCACAGCAGAAACCGCCAAAACAGGCGCAACCTGGATTGCCCGCTCTCACAAAATCGAATATCTCCGCCCCGCCTTCGAAGGAGAACAGCTGGTTCTTTTTACCTGGATAGCCAGCATCCGTCGAGTGCGATCGCAGCGCAAATATCAGTTTCTTCGACTCAGCGACCAAGCGCTCATCGCCATCGGGGAAACTGACTGGGTTTTCGTCAACAGAGAGACCGGCAAACCGCAGACAATCCCGCCGATTGTCACTAGCGCCTTCGAGATCATCTCAGACGAAAGATCGCTAACCCTGAAGAGTACTATCTTAAAATGAGACTCAGTAAAACCATATATAGTCTCAATAAAGTTTAATTAAGACTCAAAGATAGATTATAAGTTTGGTCAAAAGACTTCTTTTTGCCCGTCTAGATCTGATCGATAAAGTTTGTCTCTTTCTGAGACTCATTAGCATCATTGTTAGTCTTTACAAGATCAATATGAGTCTAATCAAAAGACAAGAAATAAGACTCGACGATACAGCCCTAAGACTTAGAATAAGTTCGTCCAGTCTCATCTTAATACTAAACAAAATGACTCAGCCGTCAGAAAACCCCAGCGTTAGCTCGCCTTCTCAAACTGTCACCATCGACTCTGGCCAGCAGTCGATTCCGATCGAATCAGTCCAAAAAATTCTCAACCGCTCGCGGGCCTCTGTCTATCGCTATGCCAACACCGACCCCAAAATTCTTAATCCCCCCTTCGATGCCAAATGCCTCAACCCCGAGGTTCGCGACGACAAAGAAGCACCCTTGATGTTTCATCCCAACGAGGTCGCCCGCTTCGCTCAAGAAGTACTCGGCATTAAGCACGTCACTATAGCAATGACCCAGCCAGTCGAAACCGAAACCAATCGACTGCTTCAGGCCATACTGCAAGAGCTACAGAGCGTCAGAGCGTTGCTAGAAGATCAAACATCGTAAGAACCGTACGCTCGAAAATTCTCTGCACGCCAAGAAAAAAACGTCATGCCTAATGCGCAAAAACTAAATGTGCCCAAGCACACAAAAAGACTGAGAATAAATACCTAGAAAAGTAACAAAAATATGAATAAACCGTGACTACGTGTGCCGGAAACAAGCTGCTTAGCTACTATTGAACTATGAAGCTAGGGTAAAGCCGATGAAATCGGTTTACGTCTGTTTCCCTGCTGCTTCGGTCAGCGTCTCTGCCTCTTTAGTGACATACACTTAAGAGCCTGTGGATGCTAGCATCGTAAGCTAAACAAAAGGCATGCCATCCTGACTCGTCAATCGCTTGTCCTTTCTATCCTCTACCCTTTCTCCGTATGGAATCTGCTAGCCCTGAGCACCCGCCCGAGCAACCTCCTAGTCATATCGCGAACTTGATTGGCGTACTCATCACGACGCTCACCCTTACTCTGCCACTGTATGCGATATCGAACTTTAAGGCCGTCGAGGTAGAAATCCCACAACAGTCGGCAACCCTGTTCATGAAAGCGCAAGAGTAATCTTGGGGGCTGTTAGCTTTGAAGCTGACAGCCCCTTCATCATATAAACCTTCATCGCGCTAGCCTTCGCCTCATAGGCGGTGGGGGAAATATCCACCTAAAACAGGCGGAATGCGAAGGTAAGCTGAAGGGATTACGCTCTAAAAGCAAAACAGTGCAAAGGAATTTCACGTGCTTCCCACTCTCCCGTAGAATACTGCTGAGGTCTTCACCTCAACAAAACGCAGTTATCACCAGAGTCATTAAAGAGCCGTTATGGATTTATCCCGTATTCCCGCACAGCCTAAGCCTGGCATCGTCAACGTATTGATTGAAATTCCTGCTGGCAGCAAGAACAAATACGAGTTTGACAAAGACATCAACGCATTTGCCCTAGACCGCGTGCTGTTTTCTTCAGTGCAATATCCCTACGACTATGGATTCATTCCTAACACCTTAGCCGACGACGGCGACCCATTAGACGGCATGGTAATTATGGATCAGCCCACCTTCCCAGGGTGCGTCATTCCCGCTCGACCCATTGGCATGATGGAAATGATTGACGGTGGCGATCGCGACGAAAAAATCCTCTGTGTCCCCGCAGACGACCCTCGCTACGTCAACGTCAAAACCATTGACGACATCGAACCCCACCGTTTAGAAGAGATCTCTGAATTCTTCAGAACTTACAAGAACCTAGAAAAAAAAGAGTGCGAAGTCCTCGGCTGGAAAAACTTAGACCAGGTTCAACCCCTGATCGACGAGTGCATCAAAGCCGCTAGCTAACCAAACTCTACTGATTTAAACCTCAAAAGCCCTGAAGTCCAGTATTCAGGGCTTTTTGTATGGCTTCCATCTCGCTCTATTGCCTATTCCCCCATTCCCCTATTCCCCGTCCCCAGAATCAATAGAAACACCGAGATCCCCCCTCCCCTCCCTTGGGCTCACTAAGCGTAGCCTTATCCGCTACTACGCATTAGCCGCGCTCTTTGATGAAACCAGTTCCGCCTCTTACTGCTTGCACTGATCAGTTGGATACTCAGCCCTCGCAAGAAAGTCAGGTATCTGTCAAATTCTGGGGTGTGCGAGGCAGCGTGCCTACACCCATCGTCGCAAATCAACGGTACGGCGGTAATACGGTATGCGTAGAAGTTGTGATGGGAAACCAGCGCATCATCTTTGACGGCGGCACCGGACTAGTCGCGCTAGGTCAGCATCTGCAAGCAGTCAGCCAAGCGCAAAATACTGACATTGAGGCCCATCTTCTATTTACCCACACCCACTGGGACAGGATTCAGGGTTTTCCCTTCTTTCAGCCTGCTTTTGTCCCTGGCAACCACTTCTCTGTCTATGGTGGCATTGCGCTTAACGGAGCCTCTATCAAGCACTGCCTAACCGACCAAATGCTTCAGCCCCACTTTGCTATGCCCTTACAAAACATGCTAGCCAAGCTGAGCTTTTATACGCTGAGCGATCGCGACAGCTTCCAGATCGGCGATGTTTCGGTAAAGACCCTGCTCATCAACGCCAAAACGGGAGCAATGGGCTATCGGTTGACCTGGCAAGACTTTGTTGTTGTCTACGCGACAGATACTCAAATAGAACAAACCGGTCCGGACTTCCTAGAATTTATAGCCCAGGCCGATTTGTTGATTCACGACGGCACCTACTCGGATCTCTCCTATCTCTATCACGGAGAGCCATCAGAACACATAACGCTACGGCCTTGGGAAACAGGCATCACGCTCATAGAAAAAGCCGACGTTAAAAAACTAGCGTTGCTTCACCATAGCCCTATTCAAGACGACATCGCATTAGATCAGCTACAAACTGATATTCGAGACCGTCATCCTAACACAACCATCGCCTACGAAGGTCTGATCATTCAGCACTAGCGCGCATCTCCTTTGTTGGTTTATGGGACTACGGGTACCGCGTTTCTCTAACGATTTTCGTAGGCCACAAGGAAATGCTAAAGCCCTCTCAAATTAAAGGCTACCCAGTGAACTGCACTCGATAGATTCTGCCGTTTGCTTCTTCTGTAATTAACAGCGAACCGTCTGGCATCGCTAGCAGTCCTACTGGCCTACCCCAAGTAGTTGGCCCGCTAGGATCCGTCAAGAATCCTGTCAGAAAATCTTCATACACGCCAGTTGGTCTGCCGTCCTCAAAAGGCACAAAGACAATCTTGTATCCTGTCCCAGCGCTCCGGTTCCAAGATCCTCGAAAAGCAACGAACGCACCATTCTGATAGCGTTCAGGAAAAGTATTACCGTCGTAAAACTGTAGTCCTAGTGCCGCAGAATGAGCCTGAAAAAGAACATCGGGCGATCGCACCTCTTCAACCAGCTCCGGAGCCTTACTCTTCCCATTCACAACCTGACGCGGATCGAGATTGTTTGGTGATAAATAAGCATAGGGCCATCCATAGAACGCATCCTGTTCTACCTGCGTCAGATAGTCGGGCACAAGATCGTCCCCTAGACCATCTCTCTCATTGACAGTTGCATATAGCTCACCGGTAGCAGGATTGAAATCTAGACCAACCGGGTTTCGTAAACCGCTAGCATAGGTTTGCATATCCTCTCCATTCAGTCCCAGAGTCTGAACAGAGGCCCGAGGCAGCGGTTCTTCAGAAGCATTAGACTTTGAACCAATCGAGACAAATAATCGATCGCCCTCTGGAGAAACAACAACATTGCGAGTCCAGTGCTGGTTGTAGCCGCCGCCGGGCAATTCGGCAATGCGATCGCCCTTCCCCTCCAGCGCCGCCTGCCCGTCTGCAAACGCAAACCGCCGCACCTCATCAGTATTTCCTAAGAAAAAAGCCCCGTCTGCAAACGCCATGCCAAACGGAATATCGAGCCCATTACTCGCCGTTGCAAACACTGTATTAACCTCTGCAACCCCATCTCCATCACTATCAGAGAGTCTTTGAATCCGGTTTTGTCTCGTTTCAGTCACCAGCACATCTCCATCGGGCGTCAGCGCTAGCCAGCGAGGTTGATCTAACCCTTCAGCAAAGACATTAACCGTGAACCCCTCTGGCACATTCAGCGTCGCCTCAGGGGGCGGTTCAATCACGTTAGGCGGCTGACTCGCGCTGTCTGAAGCATAAGGCGCAGGCAAATCACTTAGCGCAATCTGAATTGGCTCAGGCGCTAATGGATTCGTTGGAATGACGGCCTCGCCAGCGCTCTCACCCTCACTCAGGGTCAGCTCTGCTACCGGTTCTGCCGTTGATTCAACCATCGGCTGTTGACAGCTCATAGCCAACAAGACCAGTCCAACAATACCGGGCAAAAAGCGCATCGTCCGTCTCTACCTACAACAAGAAATTCATCATATGATCTGCTGTCATTCTAGCTTGCTCCAAATGAGGCACGTGTCCGCAGTTCTCTATCCAAAGCAGCTTGCCGCTTTTGAGTGTCTGCTCAAACCGCGCCGCATCCTTCGTCCCCAAAATCTGATCCTGCCTGCCCCACAGCACCAAAGTCTCCTGAGCAACCTGCGCAATTCTTTCTCTCAAAAAGTTGTAGCCGCCGCTCTTAGTAAAAGAGATCAGCGCCCTTGACCAGTCCGGCATCTGCACATGCAAAGACGCACAAATCTCTGCATCTAAAGTCACAAAAGCTTTGCTGTAGTAGGCTCTTTCACTGATCTTGCGCCGCACCCACGCACTGCGTAGGAAATCTGTCGCCCACTTGTCTAAAGGCGGTACCATCAGCCTGCCTGGACCGGAAGCGGCTGCAAATCCTACCGCATCGATTAGCACTAGCTGTCTTACCATCTCTGGATAGCTAGTCGCAAAATCAATCGCCACCCCGCCCCCCATAGAAGCACCGACTAGAACAACTGGCTTCTTAATCACCTGATCGCAAAACGCCTTCAGATGCTGCTTGATCAGCGCCGGATTTACGCGCTCTAGCACCGTGCGATCGCAAAACCCAAATCCCGCCAAATCCATCGCATACACCTGACAAGATTCCGCTAGCAAAGGCACCAGCCGCCGAAACTCCAGCAGCGAGCTGTCAAACCCAGGCAGCAGCAGTACCGGCACGTCATCTCCCTGGCTCATCCCTTGACAAACATAGCTAGTTGCCAGCGAACCAGTCGATGTTAAATCCTTTGGCAGCACTATCTCTACCCACTCGATATGCTGTGCGATCGCAACCGAAGTCTCTTCTGTCAGTCCTGCCGCCGCGTCAGGCAATCTCATCTACACCCTTTCCCCTTCTGTCATCTTTGCATGAGTTTTCTCTACGCTAAACATCTCCGCACTGGGCAACAGCTTTGGCAGCCGCTGGCGCTGTCTATGCTCTGCATAAAAGCTCGCCACAATTCCCAGCAGCAGCCACCACAGCGTACTAATTTGCGGACGGTACCAGACCGTATCAAACGCCCCTTGCACCAGTAGCCCTGTCATACCTGCGATCGCGCCAATCAGCCAATAGCCATCTTCTTCCAGCGTCTGTCGCAGCCCTCCTAGCTGCGCCCATCCCTGCTGAAAAGCCAAAACCAGCATCCATAGAAACGCAAAACCAGCCACAATGCCACCTTCCACCAGCGTTTCAAAATAGATCGAATACGCACTCAGCGCCGTATATCCCGTCCGCTGAAACAGCGGATAAATCTGGTTAAAGGCTTCATTACCCGGTCCAATTCCCGTAATCGGCCTTGCCTGAATCATCTCAAACACCGCCGCATACACATTCAGCCGGAAATTGTTACTGCTATCACCGCGCATCGCAAAGATACTGACCACCCGCTCCCGCACCTGCGGTACAACCACGACCGCCGCCACCACCACCGCTATCGAACCACCTAGCAGCAGCGGCAGCGCCCACCGCCGCCAGAACGGAGAGAAAAATGAATTTCCCCAGAAAACCAGCAGCACCATCATCACAAACGCCATCACCAAAAAGCCCAGCCAGCCGCCCCGGCTCAGCGTCAAAACCAGGCAGGCGCTGCTTGCCAGCGTCACCACCGCAGCCAGCAGCTTTGGCAGCCAGCGCTCCCATGCAAACACCGCCATCGCCCCAAAGCTAACCGCTGGCATTAGATACCCCGCCAGCAAATTCGGATTCTTCAGATAGCTATAGACCCGCGTTGCCCCCGACAGATTTGACTCCGGGTCCACCCAGGTCGCCAGCGCCTCCGCCCCAAAAAACCACTGCCTTAGCCCGTAAACAGCCACAACCGTCGCCGTCGCCAAATACACCAAAATCAGCCCAGACCGCAGCTCCTTAATCCGTAAAATTCGAGCCGTCAGCATAAACAGCAGCACATTCAGCGTCAGCTTAATCAACCCCGACAGCGCCGCCATTTTCACGGGTGATAGCGCGGTTGCCAGCACCATTGCCCCCCAGTAGGCCACCACCGCAATATGCAGAGGCGTCAGCCAGCCCTCCGCCCGGTCGCTCACCGTCAGCAAAAACCACAGCACAGCAGCGGCCAGCAGCAGCCAGCCAATCAGCGTCGTCGACACATACGGAGCCAGCGCAATCGTCGCCGCCACAAACACCCAGGCAATGCCATCCCCCCACGCCAGCAGCCAGCTACCCTGCCGCCAGCTTCGCAAAGGCGACAGCAGCCGATGGAGCAAGCTCACCTCTCGCCACTGATGAAACGCAAATCGATCCAACGTCACGCCAGAAGTAACCGGTCGATTAGCCCGCTGAAAATTAATGCCAAACATACAAACACCAAAGCCGATGGTCAAGGCCCGTGTATCGTATCAAAGTCTTGAGTGCTTCAGCGAATCAAAAGCGGACATTCACAGCACTGGAAGAAAACATACGTTCTATTTCGCTTCACGGTGGATATGCTTCCTTAGAAGAAGCTATTGACAGGGTTCTTTTGCTGCTTGCCGGTGAAATCACTAAGGAATGAAGATTTAATAAAAGCCGCTTTCGCGGACCGGTGGGTTTTGGCTTCGACTGCGCTCAGCCATCGTAAGTTGCCGTTACCGAACCCTGAGCGTAGTCGAAGGGTGGCCGGGTAGAGATCAGCAGGTTATTTAATCCTCGATCCTAAGCAGAGTTCCACGGAATCACCAGAGTATTTGGCATGGGCCGAGCAGACGAGACTAAAGGTAGAGGAAGGGGCGAGAGCTGTAAAGGAGGGAGCTGTAGAGGAGGGAGCTGTTTTCATGCAGAGGATGTGTTGGAGACCGAAAACTGCGGCAAGCGCTCATTTGTGAAGAATCATAAAACTGGATAAGAAGACAAAGGGGTGGGCGATCGCGCGATCGCCCACCCCCTTTGCTAATCACAATCTAGAGAAAACGGGTTTTTCTAAAACAGAGCAGTTGTCGCAACTAACGCATCGCTAAACTGAGCGAATTCAACATTGACCACAGTATTTTTGCCAATGCCAGAGCCACTTGCCAAGAACTTGTTCGCATTACCCTTAAACTCGTAGTCTGCTAGCGCGCCTGCAAACTGAACGGTATCTTCGCCGAGGCCACCATCCAAGAGGTCTTTGCCGCGATCAACGATCAGCAGATCGTTGCCCGCTTCGCCGTACATCTTATCAGAGCCACCGCCTCCATCCAAGATATCGTTACCAGCACCGCCAAAGAGACGGTCATTATTGGCACCGCCAAAGAGAAAATCGTCTCCGGCCTCACCCATCAGTAGATCACCGCCAGCAGCGCCAATCAGCGTATCTTTGTCGATGCCGCCAAAGAGTCTGTCATTGCCGTTGCCGCCATTCAATAGGTCATCACCAGCAAACCCAAACAGCTCATCTTTGCCACTGAGGCCAAAGAGCATATCGTCACCAGCGCCGCCTTCAAGCGTATCGTTAGCATTAGTTCCAAACAGAACAATACCTGGCTCTTCAACATCCGAAGTTAGCTTCAGACCAATGATCAAGGGATCGTGATCCGAGTTGCGGAAGGGATTAGTACCATCAAACAAGGCGGGATTACGGCCAAAATCGAGGTTGTAATCTAGCGCGTCTGCTTCGTCTGCGTTGATATGCCACTCGGTTGCGCCTGTCACCTGAGAGAGCAAAGTCGTATTCGCCAAGCCATAGTCTAGCGTCCCTAGCTGACCGTCAAACAAGTAGGAGTAAGGCGTTTCACCATTGGCAAAGGCCTCGGCAAGATCTGTATAGCCCGCAGCTTCTAACGCTTTGATCGGATCTTCGTTGGCGTAAGCGTTGAGATCTCCTAAGATCAGGAAGTCGGTATCACCGCTGTTAGTCGGGTCGCTCTCTAGCCACGCAGCTAGGGCTTCAGCCGCCTGCGTACGGATGGCGTTGTTGTTGCCAGCACCATCGCCGATATCTGTGTTGCCCGGCTCTTCAAACACACTGCCTTTGGACTTGAAGTGGTTGACCGCGACGGTGAAAATGCCACCGCTGCTAAGCTCTTCAAAGGTGACGGCTAAAGGTGCCCGGTTAGTATCAAACCCATCAAAAATGGTTTCTCCGGCAAACTCAGCGGGCAGATTGCTATCTCTCAAGATAGCGGGACTGGTGCCGTCGGCAATTTGAACAGAAGCTGTCTTGTAAATTGCGCCGACAGAAATCGCATCGCTAGCATCGACAAACTGCTGACCAGGATTGACCCAGTCGTAGGTGCCGGGGCCTGCGATCGCATTTAGCTCATTCACCAGATTCTCGATCGCATTTCCACTAGATCCCGGCAAAAAGTCGTTCTCTAGCTCTACTAGGCCCAACACATCCGCATCGAGTTCTAAAAGCGTCGTCACCAGCTTATCGGTCTGACGCTCAAACTCTTCTAAGCTGTCAGCACCGCGCGGATCGCTGCCGTTTGCCGTACTGGTCCCAGGGGTGTCGATGGTCGTGAAATAGTTGAGCACGTTGAAGCTCACCACCTTTAGACTACCACCGACATCTTCGGGGCTCAGTGGACGGGGGTTCTCGCTGACAAAGACCGGATCAACCGTATATTCAATCCGATAAGTCTCGTCGCCAGAGCCGCCGCTGCCTCGGCTAAAGCGAACGTTACCCGTTAGCCCTGTGACCGTATCGCCGCCTCTAAAGCTGTTGTCATCGCTAAACCCAGGGGCAGGAAAAGCCAGCGGGTCGGGGTTTTGCAAAGACTGACCGTCATCTAGCGTGATTGTGCGAGCCGCTAGATCTGCTAAAAAGGCCTGATAGCCCTCTACGCTAGGGTCGTTTGTCTGAGTGAACTGGAAAGGGCGATCGCCTGCCGACAGCACAATCTCTCCAAACCGGTCATAGTTGAAATACTCATCCACCGTCAGCGTGTCGTTGATAGTGATCAGCATCCCCTCGTACTGTTCTAGATTCGCAATCAGCTCGCCATCGGCATTAGCAATCACGTCTACCACGGGCAGATCGACCACCACGGGCGCGATATTGCCGCTGCTAGCAGCTACAACAGAAACGGCACTGGCGCTAATCTGCGTCTCTCCAAAGAATTCAGCGACCGTACCGGTCACGCTGACGCGATCGCCCACCGCCACATCTGTGAGAAAATTGCCGCCCTCAAAGACAAAAACGCCATCCGAGGTAGCCGCATCGCCATCGCCCGTCGCATCCTGCACGTAAAATCCACGCAGGTTTCGGCTCGTATCGCTATCGCCATCTTGAAAGTCGCCCGTTACGATGCCTTCGACCGTCACCGTAGTACCGACCAAAGGACTCGCCGCAGCGCTGCCCTGCACCTCGTAGATACGAACTGGCGTCCCGTTGCCACCGCCATTATCGTCGCCATCGACATTGACTGCGCCCTTGCTTGCCACCGCAGGCCCGGTCCAGCTCCCGTCAATCAGCTGAAGTGACTGGCCCTCTGGCTCAGTGCCCGCTTCAAACACGCCAATATCAGTGCTAGTGAGGCCGTCGGCTGGCCCACCAACCGCAGCAAACGCACCTTCATAGCTGAGGAATTGAATGACAGTGCCATCGGGTGCAACCAGCGCAACCCCATCAGGAGACCCGTTTTGGATGCCTGCGATGTCAACAGCGATCGCGCCTTGTCCATCCACCTCATTGGGCACGATGCCGCTAAGGCTAGTGGTGTTGTAAGGTGCGCCGCCGTTACCGTTGTAGAGCACCAGACTGTAGCCAGTTAGATCGACGCCAGCAGTAGCTGTTACTTCAACAAACTCACCCGTATCAGCGCCTGCGTTGTCGTAGTGAAGTTCGCTAATAAATACAGTTGGGCTATTTGGAGTAGCTGAATCGAAAGTTTGCCCAGCATTCGCAGCACCTTTTGTATTGGCATCAGGCGGACTCCAGGTAAAGTCTTCGTAAGCAGAGCCAGTACCTGTGAGCTGTAGAGAAGCGCCTACAGGTGTAGTGCTTATTTCACTAACACCAATATCTGTACTGGTTAGCCCATTTGCGGCACCACCAACAGCGGTGAATACGCCTTCGTAGCTGAGGAACTGCACAACTTCACCTAAGTCATTGACAAGGGCGATACCATCTGGAGAGCCGTTTTGCAGACCGTTACTAGGAAAGTCAACTGCGACGGTGCCATAGCCATTGCTCTGATCGGCAATCGTGCCGCCAAGGGCAGTAGTACCATAAACACTGCCGTTACTGCCGTTGTAAAGTACCAGACTCCAGCCGACAAGATCGCTGCCCGATGGTCCAGCAATTTCGATGAACTCGCCAACATCAGTGCCATCGTTGTCGTAATGAAACTCGTTAATAAAAACAGACACCATAATTAACCCTAAAGAGTTTTTCTGAAAAGAAATGAACAGTTATTTCTCTCGATTCGCCTTAGTAGGCGAGAGGAATATTTGCATGAAGCGCTAGATAACAGCACCCCTGTATAAGCATGAGCAACTAAGCTATCAGATGCGCTTTGGCCGAAAGTAAAGGAAAGCTTATGGGGTTGTTAATATCTCTTTGTCGGGGCGATTACTTTGTTTAGAGCTTGCTTTAAACACGAGCTCTTTACGCAGGTATGGGCTATGCGGTGCTAGCGCTGACAGCTATCAAGAATTGGAAAAAAGTGCTCTATTGACGGCGTTTGCATGTACGGATTTTTGGCTAAGTCGTCCCAAATTCGGAGCTGCACTGCGTCCTTTGCATAGGGCTGACTAATGAAGGTGCAGGCTTCGGGCTCAGAAAAAATGCCGCCCTGTAGTGTGAGGCTGCGCTTCGAAGCGGGAGAAAGGCTGTCCCAGTACTCTTCATCGATGGCGCAAAGATAGCGCTTGGCATTCACATGCAGGCGAATCGGCTCTGTCACTGCCAGCGGAAAAAGGTTTCTTAGATAGGGCAGCGCTCTGTACTCGTGTCGATTGTCAATTCCGCGATCAGCCGCATCTTTATCCAGCGTGTGCACCAAATGACCAAAATCATGCAGCAAGCAGGCAGCAATCAAAGCCGGAGAAGACTTCGCCCGTTCTGCTAACGTCGCACACTGAAGCGCATGCTGCTTTTCGGTGACTGCCTCGCGACCATACTGACTGTGACCGTGAGTAGAAAACTTGTCCAAAACTGCCTGAATAGATGCCATGATTGGAATTAAGAAGAGAGCTTTAAGAACTAATCGACATCGCCCGCTGCGATCGCATCACACCGTCGTAATTCCCACCGCCGCTAAATCGCGATGTTCCTACCCCTTCCTGATCAGGCAGCTGTAGTTTGTAGTTTGCAAAAATTTGTTTTTTCATAGCAAGACAAGAAAACAATGTCACCCTGATCGGTCAAATGTCGCGATGCAATAGAGACCAACAATGTGGCTCAAAGGTTAAGGTTGGGTTACCAATACGTAAACGCACGTCACTATCTGAAAAATTTCGCAAACAGGCGCGTCATTCAACCCCACAATTGACCTTTTCTGTCTGCATTCGTATATACAAAAGTTGATATAGTCTATAGCCTTTGGCAGAGTTTAGCCTTCGCTTGAAGCGACACAATTGGATAGTAAAGTGTCCAGGGTTTAGGAGAATCTCGGACACTTTCCTTCATCATTACTCCTATAGCATCGGTTGCTTGACTACTGCACTGGTGGTCGCACCGGCTCCTTGATGTATCTTTAGATCGAATCCTGCACAGATCTTTCTAGACAGCGTGTCGGCGTAGAATAGATCTCTGTGGATAACCAGATCGATGGGTAAGCCAACGACTCAGTCCAACTCAGACTCAGCTCAAAATACCTTTAATATTGCTAACAGTTCGATTACAAACCTGTCAGGATCAGGCGCTATTCACTACAACGAGGCAGCAGATTCTCAGTTAGCAGATTCTCAGTCATTAGAGACGGTTGAACCATCTAAAAAAGTAATCCTTTTCTTAGCGGCTAATCCGGTATCGACTAGGCCGCTGCGCCTAGATGAAGAAGTACGAGAGATCGAGTCAGGCTTGCGGCGATCGACACACTGCGATCGCTTTGAGCTAAAGCAGCGATGGGCCGTTCGTACCAGAGATTTGCAGCGGGCGCTGCTCGACTGTCGGCCTCAAATTGTTCACTTTTCGGGGCATGGGGTCGGGCAGGCAACGCCCGATCGGGGGACTGAAGACGCTCGCGATGTTACCCTTGCTAGCAGTGAAACCACTGTCGAAGCCGGACTGATTCTAGAAGATCCGACAGGGCAGCCCAAAAGAGTTAGCACAGCGTCTTTGGAGGCTTTGTTTGAGATATTTGCAGACACTGTGGACTGTGTACTGCTCAATGCCTGCTATTCCGAACGGCAGGCGCGGGCGATCGCACAGCATATTCCCTACGTGATTGGGATGAATCAGGCAATCGGCGATCGCGCCGCCATTGAGTTTGCCGTCGGCTTTTATGACGCGCTAGGCGCAGGCGAGTCGATTGAAAGAGCCTATAAATTAGGCTGCGTCGCGATTCAGCTCTCAAATATTCCAGAGCATCTGACCCCGACTCTAATCTCGCAAGCAAGCCTTTAGAAATCGGCTGGGGAAACGCTCTAAGGAAGATTCGCCTAAAAGTCAAAATTTTGTGGGCGATCGCGTTTCAGCAGCAGCTTCTAAACAATTTTCTCAAGTACCCATCTAGAAAAAACGCTAGGCCTAGAAAGGAACATATTTTATTAAGTGAGGCGCTGCCGATGCATCGTGAGGTTTTACCGCACCTGCTTCTATCGCCTCTTTGATCAGGCGTGAGGCCATTGCCCTATTTTTGTCTGCTAGGCCAAATCGTTCGCGGATGGTTGCATTGGTCATCAAGTCTCGGTTGGCATAGCGTAGACAGCTATGCAGATAGCAAGCTCGAATGCGGTCTTCCTTATCCATTTTGGTGAGCGATCGCGGTGCCAACAGAACTGACCGGGTGCTTTCTTCTACCACCTCAAAGATAGGCTTGACCAGCAAAACGGACAGGATGCCGATTTGCCGCAGCAATTTCGAGCAAAGTGACTGGGCGATCGTCTACAGTAATGTCAAAAAATTGAAAGTTGAGCTTCGGCTCTAGCAGTCTTAGGAATGAAGATTTAATAAAAGCCGCTTTCGCGGACCGGTGGGCTTTGGCTTCGACTACGCTCAGCCATCGTAAGTTGCCGTTACCGAACCCTGAGCGTAGTCGAAGGGTGGCCAGTTTGAGATCAGCAGGTTATTTAATCCTTGATCCTTAGCAGCCAGCTTTCTAGCTCTTCATTGCCTTTTTTGGCGGTGCTAGGGACAAACTGGGTGCCGACGATCTCATGCGTTTGGTCTGTAATTCCCCATATCAAGTAAGCCCTTGGCCTGCCCATGAGCGTAGCCGTATTTGCCAGGGCCGAAATGTATTCACCTATTTCCTGAGGATTGGCATTATTGACCTTGAACTCTATCCATTCAGCTTCCTTTGGCTGTTTGCACAGCTCATGGACGAGATCGACTAGGCGCTGATTTTGGATGTTGAAAATCATGCTGCCTCATTTCGTACGGCCTCATCAAACTTAAGCCAACTATACAAAAGCATATGCTGGCTTTGTCATCTGCGCGAGAAACCGCCAACTTTCACTTCAATCGCTACACTGGCCGCTGCATCGCCTAGTCGATACGCTTCACTGATGACACAGCTCGATGCGAACCGATGACTACAGCCAGTCTTTTGAGCAGATGCTTTCCAGACAAATAGAATATGGTAAAGGGCAAACACTAAAAGGCAGCTACCGAACGTCTCCGATAGCTGCCTCCAAAGGTCAACCCTCCACAGATCAAAACAGTCCAGTATACGGCGTTTCAATCGGCTGCAAGTTAATACATTATCCAGCCGCTAATGCGGGCTGCATCGCCGCCTCTGCCATCGCCTTTGCTGCTGCCGCCTCGCGTCTGGCCCGCTTACGCTCACTGGGGCGAACGCCGCCGACCATCTCGTATTCGTTACTCTCTTTGTCGTATTTCATCGCCACGCCTAGCAGCACTTTCTTTGAGAGCCCAGAGAGTTCTTTTTCTGTTCTTTCAAAGTCGTTAGCCGCTGCCGCTGCCTGCGAGAGAATTTTGTTGTAGGTTTCTAGCTTTTGACGAGTCTCATTCAGCTTGGATTCAACCGTCATGGTCGAACAGCCACTGCCCAGATCGAGTTTGTCGTTGATAGACTTCATTCCAGAGAGGCGGGTTTGAGCCTGTAGAATGATGTCAGATTTCTTTCTAGAGCGGACCATAATCGTTTCTCCTTAATTTAGAAATTGTGTACAAAAATTAGCCGGGAGCCGCTGCTCTGTTGCTCCTTCGGCTGATTTAACAATGCCCGCGAAGAGAAACAAAAAGCACAACGCATTCTCTGAGAAATTACAGACATTTTGATGATGTTTTGATGAGGTTAAACAACAATTTTTTTCCTATGCTCGTAAGGTCACGGTAATCATAGAAGTTTTCTATACTTGAAAAAACCAGCATAGAAAACCTTCGAACCCAAGCTCTCAGCGAACGAACCCGAACTTTTAGGGAACAAACTCAAGGGCTTGAGGAATGAACCCAAGCTCTTGGAGAACGAACCCAAGCTCTTGGAGAACGAACCTAAGCTCTTGGAGAACGAACCTAAGCTCTTGGAGAATGAACCCAAGCTCTTGGAGAACGAACCCAAGCTCTTGGGGAATAAACCTAAGCTCTTGGAGAATAAACCCAATCTCTTGAGGAATGAGCCCGAACGCTACGGGAACAAACCTAAGCGTATAGAAGCTGCTCTACTCTTCGAGTCAGGCGAAGCCTACGACTAAGCTTGAACCTCAGTACTAGGAAACCTGGCTGGCGAAGCGATGCCGCCCCTCGACTCCGCTCGGGGCTCGGTATCAGCAACCACCGCTGGCTGAGCGTAGTCGTAGAGCTTTGCTCTTCTCGAAGAGTAGCCACAGCTCACCGATCCACAAACGCAACTTCATCCAACCTCTGCGCCTTCACGAGGCTATTTTGTTGACATCCCCTCAAATGGCTTCCTCAGGATGCCGAGGATTTTATCTGGCTGGTTGATAAAGTACTCTGTGCGATCTATTGAGACTGTCTTCTTGGTCAAGGTCAGAAATTTCCAGTTTGTTCCTGTTGTGACAGCGCCATAGATGGTTTCAACGGGCTTTCCCGTCTGTTGATTGAACAGTTGCGCGGCGACCATTGCAGCGATGCACTGGCCCAAACCGCCGCCGATGTTTTCTCGCTTGGCTTCTACGATGGTCATGACGGGTGCTGCGATTATTAGCTGCTCTGGGGAGGCGCTGATGATGTAGTCACAGAAGCCGTGAAGTCCTAGGGCTAGATCGACGGGAAACTCGTTGCCAGAAAATAGAGAAATTTGATTGTTTAGCTGGCGACGAATGTCGGCGAGCAGTGGCGCGATTAGAAACTCAGAGCGGGCTTTTTCGGTGGAGATGGCTGTGGCTAGGGGGATGTAGTCCGTAAGGATTAGCTGTAGCGTTTCTGAGAGGGGGATGGGTGCAGCTGTTGCAAATAGGTCTTTGGTTTCGTCTAAGGTGAGGCCGAAGCTGTCGCGCACTTTTGCCAGGGTGAAATCGCTATAGGCCATGCTATTTTCCAGCGTTTAAACGCATCGACACGTCTCTATTGTAGCGGAAGGGTTTTGGGCGACGCGGCCTCTGGCGAAGATGCAGACTGGGTCTGAATACGGGCGCGTGCTTAAAGAGTTAGCCGCCCATCGGGATTGGGTAGTTTCCTTCCTTCCCGTTCGGTCGTTTGTTTTCCTTTTGTCCTCTTGTCTAGTAATCCGTCAAGCAAAACGCTGCCCTTGTCTCTGTATCTCGATTAGCCTGCAAATACGGCCTCGCCCACTCGCGGCCACGGGCGAGGAGGTCATCTAGGCCATCGTCGAGTTGCCACACATGGTACAGACCGTCGTTTGACTTAGTGATGAGCCGAGTGCCATCCGGCGTAAAGCCAAGATCATCACCTCCTCCTCCAATTACGGAACCTGGATATTCGGCTAGTAGCTTGCCGTCGGCATCGTAAATCAGGCTGATATCCTCACTGGTAACGGTGGTCACGAGGTACTGTTGGTCGGGAGAAAATTCGCTGGAAATCGCCCTTTAAACTGAGTTCTGTCGATTCTCCTGACAAAGTGTAAAAGCGAGAGCGCTGGTCTTTAGCAGAATATACGGCAAACTGTTCGCCATTCTCACTGAAGCCCCTGAAGACGCCCTCAAAAGCGGCTAGCTCATTGCCAGAGAAGGTCATACAGCCGACTCTGATTATCGCTATTAGAATAGGTCACCAGCCGCTCGCCATTCTCACTGAAGCCCCTGAAGAGCCCTCAAAAGCGGCTAGCTCATTGCCAGAGAGGTCATACAGCCGACTCTGATTATCGCTATCAGAAGAGGTCACCAGCCGCTCGCCATTCTCACTGAAGCCCCTGAAGTCGCCTTCAAAAGCGGCTAGCTCATTGCCAGAGAGGTCATACAGCCGACTCTGATTACCGCTATAAGAATAGGTCACCAGCCGCTCGCCATTCTCACTGAAGCCCCTGAAGTCGCCTTCAAAAGCGGCTAGCTCATTGCCAGAGAGGTCATACAGCCGACTCTGATTACCCCTATAAGGAGAGGTCACCAGCCGCTCGCCATCCTCACTGAAGCCCCTGAAGTCGCCTTCAAAAGCGGCTAGCTCATTGCCAGAGAGGTCATACAGCCGACTCTGATTATCGCTATCAGAATAGGTCACCAGCCGCTCGCCATTCTCACTGAAGCCCCTGAAGAAGCCCTCAAAAGCGGCTAGCTCATTGCCAGAGAGGTCATACAGCCGACTCTGATTATCGCCACGAGTCACCAGCCGCTCGCCATCCTCACTGAAGCCCCAGAAGACGCCCTCAAAAGCGGCTAGCTCATTGCCAGAGAGGTCATACAGCCGACTCTGATTATCGCCACTAGAAGAGGTCACCAGCCGCTCGCCATTCTCACTGAAGCCCCAGAAGACGCCCTCAAAAGCGGCTAGCTCATTGCCAGAGAGGTCATACAGCCGACTCTGATTATCGCCACGAGAATAGGTCACCAGCCGCTCGCCATCCTCACTGAAGCCACTGAAGCGGCCCTCAAAAGCGGCTAGCTCATTGCCAGAGAGGTCATACAGCCGACTCTGATTATCGCCACGAGAAGAGGTCACCAGCCGCTCGCCATCCTCACTGAAGCCCCAGAAGAAGCCCTCAAAAGCGGCTAGCTCATTGCCAGAGAGGTCATACAGCCGACTCTGATTATCGATATAGGTCACCAGCCGCTCGCCATCCTCACTGAAGCCCCAAAAGTTGCCCTCAAAAGCGGCAAGTTCTAGTACGCTCTTAGCTGATTTGCGAAGAGCTAGCATAGGACTAATAGCTGGATAGTTGTCGAGGTTCTTACCGTCGTAGTCTTTGGTGCCTCGTTGCAGCAATCTTTGCAAACCATTTCCGAGATCAAGTGCATCCAACAGCGTGCTCATGTCCCGAAACTCATCTTCAGGCCGTCTCAACAGTGCGATGCCTGCTCGCTCCAGTTCAGTTCCGGCTTGTACAATCTCCTGTCTTTCTTTTGCATTTGCCTCTGCTAGTTGCGCCGCTGCCTTATCCTGCTGAGCCGCTTCAGCTTGGGCGCCTGCCTCATTTGCATTCTGTCTCGCTAGCTGTTGGTCTTGCTCTGCCCGCTGCGTCGCCGCCTGCGCAACCGATGTTCTTTCCTGGGCTTGCAGCGCTTGTACCGACGAGTTTTCTACTTCTCGATCTGCCTCTGCTATTTTCGCCGCCGATTCCGCCTGTACTTGCTCACTTTCTTCCTTTGCCTTCTCTAATCCTACCTGAGCATCTTCTTTGTCTCTCTCAGCATCTTCCTTCTCTTCCTCAGCATTTTCTTTGTCTTTATTCGCCTGATTCGTCGCTACTTGCGCTTCTTCGAGTTGTTTTTGCGCCTCAGCTTTCTGAGCATTTGCCGCCACATTGATTTGCCAAGCACTCATGCCCGCCAGCGCCGCTAGCGCAATTGTCCCCACTAATATCCCAGAGCCGATCCGCAACTGCCGGTTTGCGGATTGCATACGCTCAGTCGCTTCTCGATTCGCCACCTCCAGAGTTCGATTCGCCTGCTCCTCTGCATCTAGCTGCGTCAGCGTATCTGCCTGCTCCCGCTCCTGACTCGCAGACAAAAATAGTCGATCCTCATCCGCCAGACTCCGACTCTCATCTGCCCAAATCAGCGCATCCCTGCAGCGCCTGCCCCCGCAGCAATCGCGAGCTATCCTGCCGCCCAGACGTTAGCCACGCCGCCATTGCCGCCCCATAAGGCCGCAGCTTCAGCAACGCCCGATCAATCCAACCCTGATCAAACACCGCCGCATAGATTGGATTTGCCACCCGCAGATAGTTCTGACTCTTCTCGTATCAGTCCCGACAGCCGCAGCTCAATCTGCTCATCACTGCCATCCGCAGCCACCTCCCCCCGCTGTAGCACCCGCTGATACAGCCCCAGCAACCGCCCCGATCGCTCCTCATTCGCCAGCAATCGATCGCGTATCGTCTTCAAATGCACCGACACATCCTGCGCTTCCCAGTCGCTCGATCACCCGCGACTGCACTAGCTGCGCCACCAAGTGCTTTCTCGCTTCCCGCCGCAATATTGAAACTCGACTCCGCGATTAACTCGCACAGCCGCTGCGTCAAAAACGGCTGCCCCTGCGTCCAGTGCAAAATCTCCCCCAGCACCGCCGTCGGATTCTCCGCCTTCTGCTGCTAACCCCGCCGCCAGTGGCCCCACCTCATCCAGGCGCAAACCCCTTCAGATCAATCAGCCGCCCGCCAATATTAAAAGACGTTCGCCGCTTATCCCGAATCAAATCCCCCGGCGTCGCCACCCCCAGCAGCACAAAGCTCAGCCGCCGATACGCCTTCATGCTCCGATCGCTCCTGATAAAACGAACGAATCAACGCAAAAAAGTCATCATTAAACTCAAACTGAAACAGACTATCAATCTCATCAATAAAAACAACAATCGGCTGCGCTATCTCCGCCAGCAGCACATCCTCCACAAACTCACTAAACCGCTGAATCGGCGACAGCCCCTCCCGCTCCCGCCACCACGGCAGCACCTTCACCCGCAGCCCCAGACTCCGACTCACCCGCCGAATCAGCCCCAGATACCACTGCTCCGCCGTCATCCCCGCCCCGACAATGCTAGACACCTCCACCACGCCGCAGGCCATCCCCTCCGCCAGCAGCCGCTGCATCACCTGCACCCGCAGACTCGACTTCCCCATCTGCCGCGAATTAAACACATAGCAATACTCCCCAGCCCGCAGCGCCGAGTACAGCTCCGCATCCGCCGCCCGCGTCACATAGGTCGGCGCATCCTGCCGCAACGCACCACCCGTCACATATTGATAAGTTGGCGATGAACTCATTTTCTATTCCACCTATCTAGATTGCTGTAACTAGAAATCAAACAAGAGTTGCGTTTGTGGATCGGTTGGTTGTGGCTTCGACTACGCTCAGCCAGCGGGGTATGCCGATTCCGTGGCCTGAGGGTAGTCAATTACCTGTGGCCTGAGGGTAGTCAATTACCCGTGCCCTGAGGGTAGTCAATTACCCGTGCCCTGAGCGCAGTCAATTACCCGTGCCCTGAGCGCAGTCAATTACCCGTGCCCTGAGCGCAGTCGAAGGGCTACCCCTCCAAATGATCGCGAAAGTAATCGCGATATACCTCACAGCGCGGCGATGCCTCATTCCCACTCAGCCGCACCAGCCCCATACTCTCCAGCTTAAAAGACGCCTCCGCATCAATCTCCACCGGCTTCCCCTTACTCACCACCTGCCGAAACGCCTCCGCCAGCACTGGATAGTCGCGCAGCACATACAGATGCCGCCGCAAATGATCGCTGTATATCCCCGACTCCGTCGCCGCCATCTCCGCCAGCGCATTCAGCGTCATATCCTCTCGCCGCAGATGATACAGCGCCTTCCGAATCAAATACGGATGCCCGCCCACCAGCGCCATTAGCGCTTCTGCACTGCTCGCACTCGCGCTCAGCCCATAGCGCCCCGCCAGATCCTGCACCTGCCCCAGATCAAACTCTACCAGCTCCACATTCTTGCCCACATTAAACGGCGACTGATTGATATTCAGCGGCACATACGCCTCAGTCGAATGCACCATCACCAGCCGCAGATTCTCCCACAGCTCGCTGCCAAAATCGCCATACCGCGCCGACTCATACCACGATCGCACCAGCGCAAAAAAATCATCCGCCACCGCCGGATGCGGAAACACCATATCCACCTCGTCCAAGGCCAGCACCAGCGGCGCATCTAGCGCCTCTAGCAAACACTCCTCAAAATAGGCATTGCACTTATCTTTGCTGCCAAAGCCCACATCCGACTCGCCCGTCCAATAATCCCTCAGCTCCGACAGCTTCTTTAGCCTGCGCCCCACCTGCGAGCAAAACCACTGCAGCAGCAAGTCCAAATCGTTAAATAGCTGGCTATCCGCCCGCTGAAAGCTAATCGGCACCGTCTGATAGCCCTGCTCGCGCGCATGATTCAAAATCCGCGCCATCAGCGAAGTCTTGCCCATCTGCCTCGGCGCTTTGATCCGAATCAACGCCCCCGGCTGCTCAATCTCTGCAAAGCAATCCGTCTCAATCGGTGGCCGCGCCACGTACAACCCCGTCTTGAACTGCACCGCCCCACCCGGCTCCCGCTTCAGCTCCGGCTCTGCCACCGGCAAAGGCGGCTGATCCACACTCTCCACTATTGGCTGCACCACAGACTGCATCGGTTCTTCCGCTTCCGCTTCCGCAAATGAAATGTCTCGGTATGTGTCTCTCTGGCCGGGTTGTAAATTCTGTTGTAGGTTGCTTTGCCAACCGTCGGGCTGATCCTTTCTTGAGCCAGACCGGTCAGCCATCAGCGCCATCAGCTCATCTAGCAGCGCTGGCGTGTCTGCCTCAGACCACCACTCCCGCTGCTGAATCTGTTGCAAATACCCTCGCAGCTCATAATTCAGCGGATCATCTAGCGGAAACTGCACCCGAATTGGCCAGATCACCGGCTGCCCATCCGCCCGCTGATCCTTCAGCGCCCTAGCCCGCTTCACTTCCTCCGTCACCATCTCACTCGTCGCCGACAGCGGCGACAGCAGCAACAGAAAATAGTCACACTGACGCAGCTCCGTATTAATGCGATCGCGCCAAGCCTCCCCCAGCCGAATACTCTTCGACGCCATAAACGCCCCATACCCAGCCGCCACAAACGCCTCATAAAAAACCTGCGCCAGCCCCTTATCTGCGCCCTCATCCCGATAGCTAATAAAAACCCTTTCCCCCTTTCCCCCATCTCTTCCGCCTTTCCCCGCGCCCTGAGCGTAGTCGAAGGGCTCATCAATCACCCGCCCCGCCCGCGTCCGCAAAACTGGCGTCGCCCCCTCACTCATCCCCTCCAGCTCAATCGCCGTCCGCCCCATCTCATACGCCGCCTCATACGATCCGCCATTGCCCAGCGACGTGTAGAACCCCCTCGCAAAGCAAACCGCCGCTGGATCGCCAATCGGCTGATTCATCCCCACCACACAAGAGACAAACTGACTGATCGCCTGCGCCTGCGTGTCCGAATAGCAGGCATTTAGCAGCACGCACTCTACACTCGTCACCTGCTGAAACAGTCGTGCTAGCGCCCGCGTCGGCACCATCTGCGATCGCCCCCGGCCATCCTCTAGCACCAGACCGCGATCGCCAGTGCCATGGCCCAAAAAATGCACAATGTGAGGATTGTGTGACACCAGCAGCTGCATCAAATCTTCTGTGCGCACCGCCCACTCTGAAGTCACCTCAAAGCGATCGCGCTCATTCGACAGCCGCAAACTCTGTTGAATCCCCCGCACTTCCACGTCCAGCCGCAAGCTAGACGTACCTTGAGGATTAGCCGCCAGAATCAGGATTTTGCGAACTGGAAAGCGAGAACTCATCAGGGCACACAAATGCTATACCCTATGTACCATTACGCAGACACAACAAACCACCGCAAGCATAAATCCTCACGGTGGTTGAACTGTGGGTTATTGAATTGGTGGCGGAAGTTGTCGAGCCCACCCCGGTCCTAGCGGACCGCCCCTCCGAGGAGGGGATCTACTTCAGTCTATAAAAACAAAGGTTACCTAGATCGCCTTCAATCACATCGCCGAGACAACTCCCCTCCGAGGAGGGGTGCCCTTCAGGGCGGGGTGGGTCCGCAACGCAGGCTATCACCAATATCTCTCAATTGTGTCTACCCGCTCAATCGCCTATACACGGAGTCTTCGCGCCTAAATCACCCGGTTCGTATACAGCGCGATCGCATCTTCAGGCTTGATCACCACCACCGAAGGCGCAGTCGTTCTTCCGACCAGCACACCTGCTGCCGCGCCGCCCGCGACTTCCCACAGGTCGGGTCTGCCAAAGACTTCACCTAGCACATAGCCACCTACAGCGCCAATCGCCGCGTCCGTCAGCACCGCGCCCGTTGAAGTCTGTCTCGGGTCTTTGCGCTCAGAAAATAAATCAGAGCGAGCGTCGATGCTAAAAATCTGATTGTTGAGTTCGATTGCATTGGCGACATACACTAGCCCTCCGTCTGAGGGCTCAAACCGACCGCGAATCAACGTGCCCACCGGTAGCTGTCGCCCGTTCAAATTCGAGACGTTTTTGATCACCAGATCATAGTCGTGCGACTCTCGTTTATCCAGATACAGCGTCTCGTTGCGTCTGAGCTGCGTATCTAGCACAGAAGACTGCGCGCTCTGTGTCGGTGTATTTTGAGCAGTCGTACTAGGCCGCGCAGGCACCGAAGCCGGATTAGAAGTCGACGTAGAAGTCGTAGGCGTACTGCGCTGAGACGAAAAGACCTGAGCCTTTGCATCCGTAGACAAAGGGCCAACGCCCAGCAATAGCAAAGCAGACAGGCCACTAAAAAATAAAGGCCTGACTAAAGACTGAGACAGCGGTGGAAGCGATCGCGATCGCGCTATAGATTTCATTTGCAACTTTCCTTCAGATAAACGCTAATAAACAAGAGCCAGCACAGCGCGTTGTCACCTGATGTTGCCATTCATTCAACTTTGTTCAATATAGCCCGAACAGATTGTCAATGGCCATCTGTAGGCCGGTCTGAACACTGGTCAATACATCAGGCCGCACCCCCGCCAAAATGCCCGCTGCAAAGCCGAACAAATGCCCTTCCCAAGAAACCGCGATCGCTCGAGGATTTGGCAGCATCGCCCACAGCTGAGGCCCATACAGCACAAATACAATAGCTGCCAGGCAGATTGTCCATAGCGTCGGCACTACATAGCTACCCACCAGCAAAAAGCCAATATAGCCAAAAATTAGTCCGCTTGCGCCTAGATGAATTGCCTCGCGTCCAAATATCCAGGTACCTAGCCCCCCAGCCAGCAGAATAATCGCAGTCACGGTATAAAAATCACTTGCCCCCTGAAGCCCCTCCTGCAACAAAACCAGCCAGCCTAAGACCAGAAAAGGCAGCGTATTTGCCAGCAAATGTCCGACATCTTTATGCAAAAAAGGCGCAAACGCGATTCCCACCAGCCCAAACGGTTGGCGCGGTCGAATACCTAGTATCCGACCGGGACCACCACCGAATATCCAGTTGACAAGACTGGCTACCCAGGCCAGAATCAGGCCGTCTCGCAGAACGTATAGCTTGGCGCTCCAGCTCGGATCTCTAGAAGAAAGCACTAGCGTAATAGCGACTAGGGCCAGAAGGATGGGTAAAAGCGGCGACCTGCTCTTGAACACGCGAATTGTCCAGATATTTCTGAAGGGTTGTGGGACAATGTAAACCGATATAGGCGGGCTTTGCCAGACTTAGAATTTAAGACAGGAATATGGAAGACAGCATGAAGATTAAAAACGTTGCAGCGCGATTGGTTGCAGTCTGTATTGGTTTAGGCATCGGACTAATAGGACTGCTGGGATTTGCCACACCAAGCTGGGCCTATCTCCAAGAAGATGTCGACATGCTGATGAATGACAACGAATGTCCAGTGTGCATTTTGAACGACGCCGATTTAGCGGGCGCTCAGCTGCACAAGGCCAATCTTAAAGTTGCCTCCTTGACCGGCGCAAATTTGACCGATGCAGACTTGAGCAATACCAACCTGATGCTCTCTGAGCTAATCGGCGCAAATCTGACCAGCGCTGACCTGACTGGCGCAGAGATGAACGGCGCACAGCTAAAAAACGCCAACCTAACCGGCGCAGACCTCAGCGGCGCAACCTTGACACAGTCCAATCTAGAAGATGTCAACTTTACCAATGCCAAGCTGATCAACACTGAGATGACCGCAGCAGTCGTCGGCATCGCCAACTTCACTGGCGCAGACCTCACTGGCGCAAATTTACGCGCAGTGAACCGCAGCCGAGCGATTTTTTGTCACACGATTATGCCAGACGGCGATGAAGAAAATAGAGATTGTGACTAGCATAGGAGTAACCAACGACTAAGCAGAGCCAAACATGTCTAAACTGGGTGCAATCTCTTCAGAACCAACCTTAGAATCGACTAGCCCACCGCCCCAGCCAACGCTAGCTGAAAACCAGCTAGCAAAGCCGCGTGGACTGTCGCTAATGCGGCGATTGGAGTGGGTGCTTGATCCGGTGAGCTATCTAGAGCGAACTAAAACCAGCACACCTGATTTCTTTGAAGAAGATTCTTTAGGCTTTGGGGAGGGCGCGACAGTGATCGCCTCCCATCCCGAGGCGATGCAGTATATCCTGACACGCGATCGCACCACCTTCAGCGCTCCTGGTGAGTTCAACAAGCTGCTCTCGCCTTTCCTTGGCACCCAGTCAGCGATCATGCTCAGCGGCGAGCAGCACAAGGTCAGACGCCAGCTAATGACCCCCGCTTTTCACGGTGAGCGACTGAGCGTATACGGCCAGCTAATCTGCGATCTGACCAAAGATCTGATCGAATCCCTGCCAAAAGACAAACCCCTTCCAATTCGCGAACTCACCCAAAAAATCTCTCTGCACGTCATCTCCAAGATTGTTTTTGGCTTTACCGACGGGCCACGTTCAAAAGAGATTATGGCCACGCTCACCGCAGCCGCAGACAGCGTTAGCTCACCAGCATCCGCTGCACTGTTGTTCTTCATCTGGATGCAAAAAGACCTAGGTCCGTGGAGTCCCTGGGGCAAGTTTGTACGCAAGCGGCAGATGCTCGATGATTTGATCTATGCGGAAATACGCGATCGCGCCGCCGCCATGAACAAAACTGAAAGCACAGAGAACGGCATCGGCAACAGCGACCGCACCGACATCCTCTCGATGCTAATGGCTAGCCGCACCGAAGACGGCGAAGCTCTCAGCGAAAGCGAACTGCGCGACGAGCTGATGGCCTTGCTCTTTGCTGGCCACGAGACCACCGCCACCGCCATGGCCTGGGCGATGTACTGGATTCATAAGCTGCCAGACGTAAAAGCAAAGCTCTTAGCAGAGCTAGACGCGCTAGGACCAGACGCCGATCCGATGGCGATCGCCCAGCTTCCCTATCTCACCGCCGTCTGCAAAGAAACCCTCAGGCGCTCTCCAGTAGCCATGTTCACCTTCCCTCGCCGCGCGGAAGAGCCCGTCGACCTAATGGGCCATCATTTCCCCGCAGGCACCGTTTTTCTCGGCAGTATCTTCCTCGCCCATCAGAGAGAAGACCTCTACCCCGATCACAAAGCCTTTCGACCCGAGAGATTTCTAGAGAGAAAGTTTTCTCCCTACGAATTTATTCCCTTCGGCGCTGGCTCTAGGCGCTGCGTTGGGGAGGCGCTAGCCCAGTATGAAATGAAGCTAGCGATCGCCATGATGGTCGCCAGCTATCGGTTTGAGCTGGCCGATGACAAGCCCGAAACCGCCAGCCGCCGAGGCGTGACCCTCGCTCCAACTAGAGGAGTCCCCATGGTCTTCAAGGGTACTCGGCAAACAGAAAAAGCAGGTTAATTTCACATGGCTACACTCTTCGATCGCAGTCACTGGGGACGCATTCGGCTGACAGGCGCAGACCGAGTCAGATTCTTGCACAACCAAACTACCAACAACATAGAACAGCTCTCAGCAGGTGAGGGCTGTCACAGCGTATTTGTCACTTCGACCGGACGCACGATTGATCTAGCGACAGTCTACGCATTGAAAGATTCTCTTTTAGCTGTTGTTTCTCCGGGTATGACCCAGCAGCTATACGACTGGATGGATAGGTATATCTTTTTCTCTGACAAAGTGACTTTGACGGATGAAAGTGAAGATACTTTTTTATTCACCGTGATTGGAGAAGGCTGTGATGAATTGGCGCGATCGCTCGGCGCAGAGGCCCTAATTGGTCAAAACGCTTTCACCCACCAAACAATGACACTACCTAATTCAGGAGCTGATATCACAGAAGCCGACGATTTAGAAACCGCCATCCGAATAGCCCGTGATGGAGAGCTAGCCATACCGGGCTACACCCTTTGCGGTCCGCTTTCCCAAGCAGACACCGTCCGCCAAGCCATTCTCTCCGCAGGCATCACCACCGGCACGGATGAAAAATGGGAAAGCCTACGCATTCAACAGGGGCGTCCCGTCCCCGGCAAAGAACTCACAGACGACGACAACCCCCTAGAAGCTGGACTGTGGCACAGCATCTCCTTTGAAAAAGGCTGCTACATCGGTCAGGAAACCATTGCCCGACTCAACACCTACAAAGGCGTCAAAAAAAGGCTCTGGGGAATGGCCCTCGACCAGCCAGTACCAGCCGGTACAGACATTTCACTAGACGGAAAAACAGTCGGCAGGCTTACTAGCCTAACAGAAACAGAAGCCGGGTTCTTCGGCCTCGGCTACCTGCGCACAAAAGCTGGCGGCAAAGGATTAGACATTGAGATAGAGGGGGCAAAGGCAACAGTAAGAGCAGTGCCTTTTGTTAAACACGAGTATTACGAACCAAACGCAGGAGTGATTGAATAAGAAAGCTATAATTGCACCTTACAGACATGCGTCAGCGGAGCGTAAAGCGTTGCTATAGTCGTTAGGCATAATATACCGATCACCACTCATTTATCACGGTCTGCGGCGATTGAATCTGTTCTTTAGATCTTCTGGATTAAAAGTAGACGAATTTGACTTTTTCTGTTGATTAATCTTCGATCCACTATTGCCTGATTTCTTTTTAGGGACAGGTTTTCTAGCAGGGAAACGATCAGAAGAATTTGCTTGCTCAGAACTGTCCTCTTTAGAACTGGCCTTCTTCTCGCTAGTCTTCTGTTGAGCCGCTTTGTCCGATTGTTCGCCACCATCCAGTCGCATACTCAGCCCAATGCGCTTTAGCTTTTCTTGTATTTCCATCACCTGAACTTTCACTACCTGACCCACCTGCACAATCTCTTTTGGATCGCTTACATAGCGGTTAGCCATCTGAGATACATGCACTAGCCCATCCTGATGCACGCCAATATCGACAAACGCTCCAAAGTTGGCCACGTTGGTCACTACACCTTCTAGCACCATGCCAGTTCGGAGATCTTTAATCTCATTTACGCCGCTAGCAAACTGCGCATAGGTAAATTGTGCTCTAGGATCTCTGCCCGGTTTTTCTAGCTCGCTCAAAATGTCTCTTAGCGTCGGTTCACCTACTTTCTCACTCACATAGTTTTCGAGAGAGAGCTGTTTTAGCTTTTCGCCCGCCTGTGGAATCTCTTTGAGCGGTATCTGCAAATCTTTGGCCATCGTTTTGACCAGACCATAGCTTTCGGGATGTACGGCGGTATTGTCTAGCGGGTTGTCGCCATCGCGGATACGCAAGAAACCAGCGGCTTGTTCGTAGGCTTTTGGACCCAGCTTGCTCACCTTTAGGAGAGTTTTGCGATCGCGAAACCGACCAATCTCATCTCTAAAGCTGACAATATTATTCGCCACCGTCGAACTCACACCCGACACGTACTGCAACAGCTCTCTAGAAGCCGTATTGAGATCAACGCCCACATAGTTTACGCAGCTTTCAACCGTGTCATCGAGCTTTTGCTTCAGCCGCTTTTGATCGACATCGTGCTGATATTGACCAACGCCAATCGATTTAGGATCGAGCTTGACCAGTTCAGCTAGCGGATCTTGCAAGCGGCGACCGATGCTGATTGCGCCGCGAACCGTGATATCCAGATCAGGAAATTCAGCGATCGCACTCTCACTCGCCGAATAGATAGACGCACCCGATTCACTCACCATAATCTTGATCGGCGGGTTCTCTAGCGGCGCGATCGCCTCACCCACAAACTCATCTGTCTCGCGGCTAGCCGTGCCATTACCAATGGCGACCAGTTGAATATTATATTTCAAGATTAGGCGAGTCAGCGTGGCGATCGCCTCCACTCGCCGCCCCTCACCCGTATGCGGAAAAACCGCCTCATACGCAAGAAACTGCCCCGTCTCACTAATCGCCGCTACCTTACACCCCGTCCGAAACCCTGGATCTATCCCCAGCGTCGGCTTCATCCCCGCAGGCGCAGCCAGCAGCAGATGACGCAAGTTCTCGGCAAATGTCTGAATCGACTCTCCATCAGCCCAGGCCTTCTTATCAGCAATCACCTCATTCGTCAGTGTCGTCTTCATCAGTCGGTTGAAGCCATCCTTCACCCAATCCGCATAAAAACTGCGCAGCGCCCGATCAGACGTTCGCAATTGACTCCCTAGCAGATACTCCAAAACCTCCGACTCATCAAAGCTCAGTGAAAGCTTGAGTACGCCTTCCTTGTCTCCGCGCAGCAGTGCCAGCAAATTATGAGAGGCGATCTTACTTACCGATGTTTGATAGCTACGGTACATCTCGTATTTAGTCGTTCCTTCAGCATGGGCCGATTTGATCTTGGAAATGAACACCCCCTTTTGCAAAAAGAACTGACGTACATAGGCCCGCAGCGATGCCTGCTCTGCCATTGCCTCTGCCAGAATATCAGCAGCCCCCTGAAGCGCCGCCTCAGCAGTCGGCACTTCGTCGCTGATAAAGGGCTGTGCGATCGCAGCTAAATTTGGCACACTCTCTCCCGTCTCATTCAGCTGAGAAATCTCACCTGCCAGCGGCGCTAACCCTTGTTCCTTGGCAATCATCGCCCTTGTTCGACGCTTGGGCTTGTACGGTAAATAGAGATCTTCCAGCTCAGTCTTGCTGAGGCAGCGCTCGATTTTGGCCTGTAGGTCCGGCGTCAGCGCTTCCTGCTGAGCGATCACCTCCAGAATTGTTTGCTTGCGAGCCGCTAGCTCCGTCAAATAGTCATATCTTTCTGCAATCTGCCGCAGCTGCACCTCGTCTAACTCTCCGGTGCGCTCCTTTCGATAGCGAGCGATAAACGGCACCGTTGCCCCTTCTGCAAACAAAGCCAGGGCAGCATCTACCTGCGATAGCTGAACCGAGAGTTCTTGAGCAATCAGCCGAGCAGCGTTCATAGCATTAGCAAAGACATCGGCTCGAATTCTAGCACTCCCCCAAAAAGCAAACCAAGAAAAGCTACCGCCGTCTTTCCACTCCTCCTCAACAACTTCACTCAAAACCCTTAGAATAAAACATCTTCAACCCTACCACCCTTCACCCCTTCATCGTTCATCCTTCACCGTTCATCCTTTCCCAATGCTCCCCACCATTCAAAAACTCGCCCAAAAACTCACCCCTCGCCTAATCGAAATCCGCCGCCACATCCACGCCCACCCCGAACTCAGCGGCCAAGAATACAAAACCGCCGCCTACGTCTCCGGCGTACTTTCCTCCTACGGCTACCAGGTTCATGAAATGATTGGCAAAACCGGTGTCGTCGCCGAACTCAAAGGCAAGTCCTCCCCTGACGACGACATCCTCGCCATTCGTGCCGATATGGATGCTCTACCCATCCTCGAAAAAGCCGAAGTCCCATACATTTCAAAAAGCCCGGGCATTATGCATGCCTGTGGCCATGATGTCCACACCACCGTCGGCCTCGGCACCGCCATGGTCCTAGCTGAACTTACCGAAGCAGGCGATCGCTCCTTCCCCAGCACCACCCGCTTCCTCTTTCAGCCCGCCGAAGAAACCGCCCAAGGCGCAAAATGGATGATCGCCGACGGTGTGATGAAAGACGTTGCGGCGATCCTTGCCCTCCACGCTTTTCCCAGCATCCCGGCTGGTACCATCGGCCTGCGTCAAGGCGCACTGACTGCCGCAGCCGACGATCTTGAAATCGTCATCACTGGCGAATCCGGCCACGGCGCTCGCCCCCATGAAGCCATTGACGCTATCTGGATTGCCGCTCAGGTGATCACTCAGCTACAGCAGTCGATCAGCCGCACCATTAATCCACTGCATCCAGCCGTGATCACCATTGGTCAAATTTCTGGTGGCCGTGCGCCTAATGTTATTGCCGATCAGGTCAGATTGACCGGCACTGTGCGATCGCTCCACGCAGACACTCACGCCCTCCTTCCCGGCTGGATCACCCGCATCGCCGAAAAAATTTGTGCTCTTCACGGCGCTACTTGCACTGTCAACTACACCCGAGGCTGCACGTCGGTGCTCAATGACGTTGATATGACGAACCTCGTTGCTAGCTGCGCCAGCGAGGCTCTAGGAGACGATCGCATTCAATGGATACCCGATGCCTCAATGGGCGCAGAAGACTTCGCCAACTTCACCGACATCGTTCCTGGCACCATGTTTCGCCTCGGCGTCGGCTTCCCTGATCGCAGCATCAACCATCCCCTGCATCACTCTCAGTTCGAGGTAGACGAAAGCGCTCTGACGACTGGCGTGATCACGATGGCGTATAGCGCCTATAGATACTGGGAGAGAAATAAGACGTAGAAATTACTCTATATCTATCTCTCTATATTTATTTCTTTGCGCGCGCTTTTCCTTGTCTACTCACCTTTGTCGAGCGGACTGTGCAGGACTACTACGCTGCGCGCGGCCACCGGAATCTTGTCAGTCTTCTTGTAGGTTTTCTTGCGTTTGACAAAGCCTTTGGACTTGGTATCTATCAGCATCTTCCACTTGCGAGCTGACCAGTCTACATTTTCTAGGTCGCGCAGCTTTTCTGGAATAGCAAATTCCAACGTCTCATAGTGAGCGTTAAACATCAGCAAAAAGCTATCGTCTATCACCTGCTCGCCCTTGTGATTGGGCGTAGCAATCTCTTCTCCGTTCAAGAAGACAGTCAGGGTCTTCACATAGCCTGCGGTCCATTCATCGTCCATTTCGCCGCCATCTACGTTAAACCAACCGATATCACGAATGCCTGATCCGTGGATTTGTCGACCATAGAACCAGGTTCTGCGGCGGAAAACGGGATGGTCCTTCACTAGCTTCACCAGCTTCTGGGTGTAGCGCAAGAGATCTTTTCCTTCTTTAGAAAGATCCCAACTTAGCCAGGAAAGCTCGTCATCGTGACAGTAGGTGTTGTTGTTTCCGGATTGCGATCGCCCCATCTCATCGCCAGCTAGCAGCATCGGCACCCCCTGAGAAAGCATCAGTGTCGCCAGAAAATTTCGCTGCTGCTGCAAGCGCAGGCTCAAAACACTAGGCTCGTCCGTATTCCCCTCAGCTCCGCAGTTCCAAGCGCGATTGTGATCCTCGCCATCGCGGTTATCCTCACCGTTCGCATCATTGTGCTTGTCGTTGTAGCTAACGAGATCGCGCAGCGTAAACCCGTCGTGCGCCGTAATGAAATTGATACTGGCATGGGGTCTACGGCCTGTATGCTCATACAGATCGGAGCTACCGGTCAGACGTAGCGCAAACTCACCCAGGGTGCTGTCCTCACCGCGCCAAAAATCTCGTACCGTGTCGCGATACTTGCCATTCCACTCCGACCACAGCAGCGGAAACTTCCCGACCTGATAGCCGCCCGCCCCCACGTCCCAAGGCTCAGCAATCAGCTTGACCTTAGAGATCACCGGGTCCTGATGAATAATGTCAAAAAAGGTCGCCAGCGTCCCCACCTCAAACAGCTCACGCGCTAGCGCCGATGCCAGGTCAAAGCGAAAGCCGTCCACATGCATTTCCTGCACCCAGTAGCGCAGGCTATCCATAATCAGCTTCAGCACCTGCGGATGGCTCATCCGCAAGGAATTACCGCAGCCTGTATAGTCCATGTAATAGCGCTCATTGCCTTCGACTAACCGGTAGTAGGCAGCATTGTCTATACCTCGAAAGCTGAGGGTCGGTCCCATGTGGCTGCCCTCGCCCGTATGGTTGTAGACCACGTCCAAGATCACCTCGATCCCCGCTGCGTGCAAAGAGCGGACCATCGTTTTGAACTCTTTGACCTGCTCACCGAGGATGCCAGAAGCGCTGTAGTTGGAATGGGGCGCAAAATAGTTGAGCGAATCATACCCCCAGTAGTTGTTCAGTCCTTTACTTGCTAGGTAGCCGGGTGTGGCATGAAAGTGATGAATTGGCATCAGCTCCACAGCAGTGATCCCAATAGATTTGAGGTGCTTGATCGCAGCCGGGTGGCCCAGCCCGGCGTAGGAACCCTGAAGCGCTTCAGGAACTTTGGGATGCTGCTGAGTAAAGCCCTTGACATGCGCTTCGTAGATAATGGTCTCATTCCAGGGCGTTCTGGGGTATTCATCGCCCTGCCAGTCAAAAGTCGTGTCGACCACCACGCACTTTGGCATCGCCTCGGCACTGTCTTCTATATTGCAGCTGAGATCTTCATAGATATCGCCCCAGTCGTAGCCAAAGATAGACTGGCCCGGCGTAACGTTCCCGGCGATCGCCAGCGCATAGGGATCGATCAACAGCTTGTTTGGGTTGAACCGATGCCCGTGCTCCGGCTCAAAAGGGCCATGCACTCGAAACCCGTAACGCTGCCCTGGCTTGATCCCCGGAAAATAACCATGCCAAACAAAGTTATAGACCTCAGTTAGCTCACACCGACTCTCTTCCCCCTTCTCATCAAAAAAGCACAGCTCCACTCGGGTTGCATTTTCGGAAAAAAGCGCAAAATTCGTGCCGTTGCCGTCCCAGGTAGCCCCTAGATGGTTTGCGGTTCCGGGCAACTGTTGAATAGTCATATGAAAACAATTTGAAGAGATACACTGATGGTTTTTTGAAAGGCGGAGATAGAAATAGAGATGCTAATTGTCGCAACCCTGCTAAATCAAGCCAACTATACCAATACAAACCTCTTTTAGTTTCCTCATCTGGTGGCTTTTTTTAGACTTTTTCTCAGGCCTTTCCTCAGGCGAGCGTTTGACTACAATTTTCGCCTAAGCATATCGCGCCTTACACAGTCTAGCCGACATTCTTTTGGTGGCTTTTGTAGCAAAATATCAGTGGCATCAGCTCAAAAAGTATGAGTTAGCCAGTCGCACGTGTGAATGCAAAGGCAGATTGGCTAAGGCCATTGTCGATGGCATGGTTAATCGCAGCGGTAGCGATGAATACGATCTAGACTGATTTATACTTAATTTTCGCCTAGCTACTTAGCTGTGTCTAGGGTCTACACAATAGTTGAGTCAGCATAGGGCATAAAAGTCATCAGCGTAAGCAAGATAATTAGGCTAGCAGCGAACAGAAGCAGCGTTCCCCAAACTATCGGCTCCTGCCTGATCTTCTGCCAGTCTGAGAACAAGATAGTTGGGACAGCTAGCTTGCGATTAGCAGCGCTTTGCACAGTCTTCTCTTTGGCACTCTCTTTTTCGGCAGTCTCTTCTTCGGCAGTCTCTTTCTCTGCTAAATTACCTGGTTGATCAGCATATATCGCAGGCTCTGCCGCATAGCTGTTGAATAAACCTTTCTGGTCAGAGGTATAGCCATTGCGAGTATGAATATGTTCTGTTCCTAGAGCATCGTCATGGTCAACTTGGCCAGAGTGATTTCCCTCTCGGGCTGCTCTCGCTGCAGTTTCGGCTGGAGCCAGATGAGAATCGTAGTGCGATCGCGCCTTTTTCGTATTGCTGAGCGCATCTTCTGGACTGGTATTCAGAGCATTCTCTTGAGTAGCCATCTTGTTTCTCCTAGTTTCTCTTAATTTTTTGATAAAGAACAATCAGAAGCGATGAGGTGTTTTACTACCACGGCAGGTTTAGTAAGGGGTCGTGTTCTGCCCCAGGTGTCCGGCCTTCAACAGGAGTTGTCGACCCTAAAGGGGCACCTAGCGGCTGTTCATCACCGCCTACGCTAATCGCTGTATTGCGAAGCTGAGCGTTGGTCAAGTTGAGATTACTCATGGAGGCACCCGTCACGTTGACTGCGTAGAGCCGAGCGCCGCTGAAGTTCACCCAGTCTAGCTGGGTATTGCTCAGATTAGTCTTGATCAAGACGGCACCGCTCAAGTTTGATCCAGTCAAATCAGCCGCTTCCAAATTAGCGCCCTCAAGGTGGCTATCGCTAAGATCAGCCCCTCTTAAAATGGCATTTCGTAAATCTGCGCCCGCAAGATCGGCTTTTCTCAGGGTGGCACCAGTCAAATCACAGCCGCTGCACTCGTTGAGCAAAAGCAGCCGCCGCAGATTGTTTTTCAGAATCTGACTGTGCAGAACCGGGTTTTGCAGAACCGGGTTTTGCAGAACTGGGCTTTCCAGAACTGGGCTTTCCAGAACCGGATTTCCTTCGAGCGGCTTTTCTGCCAAAACAGGCAAAGCCGACAGCAGCAGCGCTATTGGAAGTATGAACAGAAACTGAAAATTATCAAGAGACTTATTTCTCTTCGCACTTTGAGAGTTTGGGCAAGAGTCTTTGATCGCATTCGCAAAGATTTTCATGAGAGTTCTCCTGTATCGCCAGATATATTGCGATCGCCATGTGGCAACGGATACACCTGACGCTAGCTGTAGCTTTTATATCTGGCTGTAGCCCTGATATAGAGCTACCTTCTGATATTTCTAATCTACACGTTTCCAATCTACACAGAAGATATGAGGAAACTCTGAAGAAAGACAGCCAGAGGCTAAATTCTCTTCTCTCGGCAGCAAAGCTTCAAACACTGCCTTCTCAAAACAGTCATTCAAGTTAAGTTTTTCGTATCAAGCGATACATTTGGTTGACCCTGACTATAATTGAGCCATAGAGGAAAAGAGGAAAAGAATTTCAGAAAAGAATTCAGCTAAACCAGTAACGTGAGAGCTGTTACGAGATAGTTTCTGAGATATTCTGTTTCTTCTTGTGTCAGCTGCTTTAAGCTTCGTCTGACATTTCGATATCGCCACTCAATATCGCCACTCAATATCGCCACTCAATATCGCCACTCAATATCGCACTCAATGTCGCCACTCAATGTCGCCATAGTGCGATTAACTAAAAGCACTTGCTTTGCAAGGAGAAATTATGAAACGCTTTCTAATATCTAGCTTGACACTTGTTCTATCTAGTCTCGCTATCTCTTCGGTAGCGTATGCGAGCCAGGTGAATTTATCTAGCGCCAGTGCCGACTTGAATGAGAATGGTGCCGTCAGTCTGACAGAGCTGGAATTTTACAATCGAAGCCAGCGTTCCAAGTGATCACTTTCACCTAGCTGTCTTGGACCACAGAATCTAGCAATGATGAGATCTAGCGTAGGTTGATTATAGTGTTTCTCGGGTGCATACTCGCAGAGAAGGCTACGCCTACGAGGAACGCGAGTCGCTTAGCCTGGTGTTTTATAGGGCTTTCAGCCAGAAACCCGTACCTCAGCCAAGCGACCAAAGCTATAGATTGAATTATTAACAACACTCAAACACCACTAGCCGCCATTAAACCTACTATTGCCCTTACTTCAATAGGTTCTAGCCTATGCTGAATTGGCTCAGGTAGTCAGGTTTGATGACGGTAGGTCGGTGTACTCATCAGCTTTGTTGTCTATGCCGCGCTAAAGTCGAGTGCGACCCCATTCAGGCAGTAGCGCTTGCCAGTCGGTGCAGGCCCATCATCAAAAACGTGACCCAGATGCCCGCCGCAGCGACGGCAGTGTACCTCGGTGCGCTCCATCAAGAAGGAACGATCGACCCTAGTCGCGATCGCATTCTCTAAAGGCGCATAGAAACTTGGCCAGCCTGTACCGCTGTCGAACTTGGACTCAGCGGAAAATAGCGGCAGGCTACAGCCAGCACAGCTATAGGTTCCTGCGGTTGTTAGCTTATCGAGCGGGCTGCTGAAGGGTCGCTCTGTTTTCTCCTGTCGAAGTACGGCAAACTCTTCGGTAGTGAGGATTTCTCGCCATTCTGATTCTGTTTTAGTGATTTCAAAGTCACCGTCTGCTTTCGTTCCGTCTGAGGCTAGTTGGGCGTCGTTTGCCGCCAGTGAAGGCAGGTAGCGAGATAGCGCGATCGCACCAAGTCCTACCGCTCCGATTTTTAGAAACTGACGTTTGTCCATGCCTGAAATTTTTTCTCGTAAAAGGTCCATTCTTATAATTAAGGAGATAGCTCCATGATTTTCCTACATCCTATCCTAGCGAGAATGCCTGAAAATTCCCTGAGTCTAGAGCAGTAAATTACTAGGCCGTGAATGTCCAAGCTCAGTCGCCTTTGCATTTCTATCTGGTCAAACCTGGTATTCTAAAAAAACATTAGGCCCTCTTCGGGAGACCCAATGGAGAGGCCAACCAGCAGAGAGACCAATATGACCGCGCAGCAGCCTAGACTTGTTTCTCTATTGATTAGTCTCGCCAGCGTTGTTCTGATTATCTCAGGACTCAAAACGCTCTCTGGGCTGCTAACGCCTATCCTGCTGTCTTTGTTTCTAGTACTCGTTACCGCACCGCTCTTGAGCTGGCTGCGCAAGCAGGGAATTCCTAGATGGCTGTCTTATCTAATCATCTTGCTGGGCGTTGGCGTTGTTGGATTGTTCTTTACCTTTTTTCTGGCGACCTCGCTCAACCAGCTATTAGAAGTATTGCCTACTTATACTAACCAGATCGAGTCGCAGGTAGAGAAGCTATGGTCCTGGTTGGGAACGCGAGGCATTGATTCCGCAGATATTCGAGGATTATCGTGGTTTCAGCCAGAGAGAATCCTACGAGTCTCGGTCACCGTGACAACGACCGTTTTAGGGACGCTTTCTAATGTTGGCTTAACCTTAATTATTTTCGTTTACATGCTGGCTACGGCGCCTAGCTTCTCTTCGCGTTTGCGAAGGGGATTGAAAGGCGATATCGCAATGCTACAGCGGTTAGAATCGTTTGCACACAGCACCAGCGCTTACCTGTTGATCAAGGGATGGCTAGGAGCCCTCACCGCCCTGGTCCAGATTGCGTTAATGCTGCTTTTGGGTTTGGATTTTGCAGTGCTCTGGGGAGTGCTTTCGTTCTTTCTAAACTTTGTGCCCAATATCGGCTTTTATATTGCGCTGATTCCGCCGCTGCTGCTGGCGGTCATCGAGCTGGGCTGGATCAAGGCTGTTTTGTTTGCGATCGCATACATAGCAATCAACACCTTTTTCGATCTGATCATCGCCCCAAAATACCTGGCCGAAGGACTAGATCTCTCTGCTCTAGTCACGTTTCTAGCCGTGATCGTTTGGACCTGGATACTAGGACCGATTGGCGCATTCCTAGCGCTACCTCTAACCGTAATGGTCAAAAAGCTGCTGCTCGAACCCTTCCCCCAAACGCAGCTAATAGCCGACCTGCTAGGCGCTGGAGAAGACGATCGCCCGGCCTGATCAAACGGTCTAGAATTTTCTATGCTTCTGACAAAGTCCCCGTCTGCGAGACGCTATCGTCAGCACTGACGGTCATACTGCCATTCTTTGGCTTCAGCGCGTCGGGCACATCTTTCAACAGCAGCGTGTAGATTTCTGTAGGCATCTCGATATCGTATTTCTGAAGCGCTTCTTTGACGCTCTGAGCCACGATAGAAGTTGTTTCTAAAAAGCCAGCGCGATGAGAATCCACCCAGAAGCGAATCTCCAAATTCACGGTACTCGCTGCTAGCTCACTCACCAAAACCTCTGGCACCGGATCGGGCTGCACTCGATCCAAAGCAGAAATCGCTTTGACAATCACTTCTCTAGCTTCAACGATATTAGCGTCGTAATCTATACCCACAAAAACAGAGCTGCGCAAGTATTTAGAAGCCGTATTGTTGGTGATGCTGGCACTAAAAACCTCCTGATTAGGAATATAGATCATCCGGCCATCATAGGTTCTAATCGTGGTTGATCTAAGCTGTACTTGTGTAATAGTGCCTTCATAGCCATCGATCACGACCTGATCGCCAATGTGAAACGGACGCGCCGCCAGTAAAATCACGCCCGAGATATAGTTGCTCAAGACATCTTTTAAGCTAAAACCAATCGCTACGCTGGTTAAACCCAGTGCGCCTAACATAGTCGCAAAATCAATCCCCCAGACGCCCAGCGCAATCACAGCGCCCGCCACCCAGACCGCACCATAGCCCAGACGACCAATTAGAATTTCTGTACTGCGATCGCCCTCCGTTCGCTGTGCCCACTGAAAAGCACTAAACCGAACGCCTTTGGCAACCAGCCAGGTAAAAAATACAACAACCAGGACACCAATCAGCGCCGGAATACTGTTGATAGCATCTCGGCTGAACTGGCGAACCGTGGCGTTTAGCCGCTGAACCACGTCAATCGCAACCGGAGGCTTGTCAAAACTGCGCGCTAGCCTAGCGACCCAGTCTTCTGCAACGGTCTCCAAAGGCAGTCGCAGATCCTGCGCATCCTGCTCAGTGACGGTCATCAGGATTCGACCGTTTGCTTCTATCGTAATCACGTCAGTGTCGTCAGTGGGCTCCGCTGAGACCTCGACTACGCCTTCTGTGCGATCTAGCAAGCTAGCAATCCGTCGGCTAATACCAGCGGCTCGCTGACTGGCGGAAACACCGTCTAGACTACCTACTTGAAAGACGCTTTGCCCTCGGACAATAACATCCGCAAAGTAAACGCCATCATCGGGTGCGATCGCAGGATCAGCATTGGCTCCAGACTCAACCGCCTCGACTTCAGCGGTCGATAGCGTATCTTCTACGCCCTCGTCTTGAGCTGTGACCGGCATTGCAGATAGAACAACTATCAAAAGAACAACAGCAAAGCAGGCGCTGAAGCGATACTTTTTGACTATCCACATGCTCATTGACGACAGACTCCTTTTTCTACCCGCCCTCCACTCTATGCTAATTCACGCTAGTTTTCTAAGCCTGCTAATTTCTAAACCTGGTCACTCTAGCTGAGCAATCCACGCCTATTGAAAAGCATGCAGTAGCAGGCTGATGACGCGCTCGAAACTGTTCTGATTGATATAGCTCAGAAGTGCTGCGTCATCGACAAAGGCATCTAGATCGCCGTCTTTAATCGCGCTCAGACCATCCTCTGCCACATCTATTGGTTGAAAAGAAATCTGTTGTTCTTTTAGAGCTTCAGCCGCATTAGATCCCTCTGCGCTGCCAACTTTTAGCTGCCTGAGGACCGCCACCTGAGTCAGATGACTGCTGTCATCTCTGTGCCCGCTTCGGTTTTGGTCGCGATCGCAAACGATGGTAAATGACTGACGCCAACAATCATTGATTCCGTCGCCTGTGTATTAGCAGTGGCTTTCGACCAAGTAGACTCAGTGCTCAAATCCATTTCAGCTTGTGCTAGCAGCCCATGGCGAGGAAAACCTGCGATCGCAGCTAACATTAATCAGAGATATCACGAGCATCGCCAAACAAAAGAAAAACTTATGATTTGCATTTGGATATTGCATTTTCAATTTGTGCGGCCTTCTATAAATCAGGACACTTTATAAGATAGACTTAAGCACATACAAATTTTGTTTTTGATAGACCCTTGTCTATGTAGAGGTGTGGAAGGCTCTGCTTCCCTGCACCGTTCAGAGAATGGCCCCTCTGAGCACCTTCATCAACAGGCGCTCACATAGCACCTGCACTGTAGGAATGAAGCGCTTCATCCCTACTCTCTTCAACTTCTTAAAGCTCACCCATAACAACAATCACTCCTCTGACGAGGGGTTGGAAGGAGGTATCTATGGATTTTGTTTCCGATTTTTTGACGCGCTTCATAGCGCAGTTGCAGTCTCCGACACTTGGCTTTCTGATTGGTGGCATGATAGTTGCCTCCCTCGGCAGCAGACTATCTATTCCCGATGCAGCCTATAAGTTCATCGTCTTCATGCTACTTATGAAAGTTGGACTGACTGGCGGACAGGGTATCCGCGACTCAAATCTGGCGGAGATTCTGTTGCCCGCACTGTTCGCCGTGGCAATTGGAATTCTTATTGTATTCATCGGGCGCTACACATTGTGCAAGCTGCCGAAGGTCAGAACCGAGGATGGCCTGGCGACCGCAGGCTTGTTCGGTGCTGTGAGTGGCTCTACCCTCGCCGCCGCCTTAACGCTACTCGAAGAGCAGGCTATCCCATACGAGCCCTGGGCCGCCGCACTCTATCCCTTCATGGACATCCCAGCGCTTGTGACTGCGATCGTCTTGGCCAGCATCCATACCACCAAGCAGAAGCGCGAAAAGTATCTCAGAAATGAGAAGTATCTTAGCAAGCAGGCTGTCCCCGTAGGTGGGTATCCCGGCGGACCGGGCGCTGCCGCAGGTGGGTATCCTAGCGAGCCCGGCACTGCCGCAGGCGAGTATTCCGGTGAGCCGGGTGGTAGCGCAGGCGAGCGGGTCGAAATATGGCCCATTGTGAAGGAAAGTCTCCAGGGTTCTGCCCTATCGGCACTGCTGCTTGGCCTCGCTCTAGGTCTGCTAACCGAGCCGGAAAGTGTCTACACAACCTTCTACGAGCCTCTCTTTCGTGGCCTGCTTTCGGTACTGATGCTGATCATGGGCATGGAGGCCGCTGCCAGAATCAACGAGCTGCGCAAAGTGGCTCAGTGGTACGCCGTATATGCCTTTGTAGCACCGCTGCTGCACGGGTTCATTGCCTTCGGTCTCGGTATGATTGCCCACTACCTCACGAACTTCAGCCTTGGCGGCGTCGTGATTCTATCCGTCATTGCCGCTTCCAGTTCAGACATCTCAGGCCCGCCCACCTTACGAGCCGGTATCCCATCGGCCAATCCCTCCGCCTACATCGGCGCGTCCACAGCCATCGGCACGCCAGTTGCGATCGCCTTGGGAATACCAATCTATATCGGGCTCGCCCAGGCGCTAATGGGCAACTGACCATAGTTTAATAAACACACACACATATCAAGAGGTAACCAACATGGCAAAGCCAGCCAGCAAGCTCGTAATCGTTACGGAAAAATTGCTGCTGAAAAAGATCGCCAAGATCATCGACGAAGCCGGGGCAACCGGTTATACGGTGGTTGACGCTGGCGGTAAAGGCAGTCGCGACGTGCGTTCGGCAGGACAACCCACCGTTTCTAGCACCTACTCGAATGTAAAGATCGAGATACTCGCCGAAAACAAGGATATGGCTATGAAGATTTCGGATGAGGTCGCAGCGCGGTTTTTCGACAATTATGCAGGCATCGCCTATATCTGTGACGCGGAAGTACTGAGCGCGCACAAGTTCTGTGGGCCAGACGGCTGTTAAATCGAGACGACGCAGATCTGAAAAGCCGGGGCATGATCCCCGGCTTTTTGGTGACCGCGTTTAACCCAAATTGACCTAAACCAAGTGATCTGCTGCGTTGCAAGTTTAGTCAAGACATAGAGCACGACCAACTGACTGGATTGGAACCGCTGTAGAGGAGTTCACCAACAGTATCGAAGCTCAAGCACGCGCTAAATAGGACCATAGCTCCAGAGACTTTCACTTTCTGATGCCTGCCGAGAGATGCCAACGCCTACTGATATCTGCTATTTTTCATCTGTTTGGCCGTACAGGACTACTCTCATGAACAAACCCACTTTTTCTCCCGATCAGATTATTCAAACGCTTAACTGGCGCTACGCCACCAAAAAGTTTGACCCAGAGAAAAAGATTCCAGATGATGTCTGGTATGCACTTGAGCAGAGCCTAGTCCTCACGCCTTCTTCCTTTGGTATGCAGCCCTGGAAATTTTTCGTCGTGCGCAATCTTGAGATTCGTCAGCAGCTAGTAGAAAATGCTTGGGGTCAAACTAAAGTAGCAGAAGCCTCTCATCTAGTTGTCCTAGCAATTAAAAAAGACATTGGCGCTGACGATGTGCCCAACTATATCGAGCGCATTTCAGAAGTTCGCAACATGCCTAAAGAAAAGCTAGAAGGCATGGCAGATATGATCAAAGGCTACTTCAAAGAGCCTCCTTTCCCGCTTCAGCCTGATAAGTGGTCAGCCAAGCAGGTCTATATTGCGCTGGGCTTCTTTTTGTACAGTGCGGCCTTATTAGGCATTGATACTTGCGCGGTAGAAGGGTTTGTTCCGGCTAAATATGACGAGATTTTGGGACTACCAGAAAAAGGATATTCTGCGGTTGTCTTGTGTGTGGCGGGCTACCGGGCTGAGGATGACAAGGCAGCTGATATGGCCAAGGTGCGCTACGAAACCGATAAGGTAGTAGAGTACATCGACTAGCTGATGGGCTCTGGTAAATTATGGCTTGCTACATTTGCGTTACCTGTGGCGTGCAGTTTGCTCAAACCTCTACGCCGCCTGAGTCCTGTCCTATCTGCGAGGATGAGCGGCAGTACGTTGGTCATGACGGTCAGCAGTGGACTACCTTAGCTGAGCTGAAGCAAAAGCACCAAAATCGGATCGAACGCCAGACGAACGGTCTGTACGGGATTGGAACGGAGCCCAGCTTTGCGATTGGCCAGCGATCGCTGCTGGTGCAGACCGAGCAGGGAAACGTCATGTGGGACTGCATTAGCCTAATTGACGACGAAACGGTGGAGCAGGTTCGAGAGCTGGGTGGGGTGGGCGCGATCGCAATCTCTCACCCGCACTACTACGCCTCAGCCATCGAATGGGCGCATGCTTTCGACGCAAAGGTCTATCTTCACGCAGCCGATCGTCAGTGGATGATGCGCCCCGATCCTCTTGTCAAATTCTGGACAGGCGACACGCTCAAACTACAAGAGAGCATCATGTTGATCAAGGCCGGAGGCCACTTTGCAGGCGGCACGGTTTGTCATTGGGCTGGTCATCGTGCAGAAGGTTTAGAAGGTGCGGGCATTCTGCTGACGGGTGATGTCATTCAAGTCGTTGCCGACAAGCGCTGGGTGAGCTTCATGTATAGCTATCCAAATTTTATTCCACTTTCAGCGTCGAAAGTTCGACACATTGTTGAAGCAGTGGAGCCTTATTCCTTTGAGCGCATTTACGGGGCCTGGTGGACAGCGATAGTTTCATCTGATGCCAAAGAGAGCATTCGTCGCTCAGCAAAGCGTTATATCGCAGCTATCCAAGAAGAAGTAAAAGAAGCTGCTACATAAGCAGATGCTTCTCAGAACCATAGTCTCTTTGACAATTATCGCCATACCTTAACGAGTAGCGGTGTGCGTTAGCACCTGATTAACAGGCGACTTCCAGTACGCCAGCTTGTTTCCATAAGCTATTGATAAGCTCTGCTAATTCTTCTGGTGATGTTTGAAAAACTGAGTTTAGAAGTTCACAAAGCTGTTCAAACTCGTGAGGTAGAAGCTTTAAGAATTGGATGCTTCTAGAATCTTCCATGCAAGGTACACATTGTTAGATACTTGCGCCAGGGTTCCCCATACTGCATTGCACGCGAACTTAGTTATATCGGCACAAGCAATAATTATAGAGCGGCTAAAGTTAGACTACATATACACGCGACTAAGAAACAGACAAACTAGAAAGTGAGCCAGAAGTTAACTATGCCAAAATCCCGTCCTTATCAGCCGCTGATATTTCGATTGTTGCATACCATCAACGGCACTCTAGCACTGGGATCTATAGCTACTGGCTTCTGGCTATACAACACTTGGGACCATCGCTTCGGTCAGCTACCGTTGCCGAAGGCGGACAGTCGATGGTTTGATATTCATCACAATATTGGTGAGATGGTCACTGCTGCCTTCGCTCTCTTCTTTTTCTACAGTCTGTTTGCAGGTCGCAGACGACTAATTCAGCCCAAGTCAGTCAAGCAATTGCCTCATCTGAACAAGCCATCAGGGCAGTATGCGCTCCATCGGCTAGTGAATACTGGATTGCTTGGTATGCTGATACTGTCTTTGATATCCGCTAGACAGTTCGGCGGTGCTCGGATATTAGTAGAGGGTGAGTGGAACGTGTGGTACAACCTGCACGTATTCGCCTGGGCCTCAATTGTTGTACTTTTGCTGTCGCATATTCTTCTATCCTTTAAGGTTGGTGGCTGGCCGCTACTACAGTCTATGATCGATCGCCACGTTCGGCCCAAAGACAGCCCGAAGCAGTGGCCTCAGCGTTTGACGAATTGGTTTCAGTCTTTGGTAGTCCCAAACAGGTAAGGATTTGTTGTAGTGGTGAATGAAATACCAAATTGCTCCAACATGGTTCTCTAATTTCTTAGAAAATGACTTGGATTACGAGTGGGTCTTTATGCAATCGCGGTGCCTGTAGCTTTTTATCGGCTTGGGCTTGGGCTTGGGCGCGATCGCTTCATCCTCACTACCACTATCCACTACACCCTGCCAATCTTCGCCCTTTTGATTTTAATCGCCCCGCTTTTTCTTCCTTCAGGCTGAATAGCCGTGCCAATGACGCTCTGTGTATTCGTCAGAAGCTATATAGCGCAAGAGAAAACCGCTAAAGCTTGAGCTGACTTTTCACAGCACTAGGTTAGAAACAATCGGAATTTCTACTAGGTTCAAAACCCATTAGTATGCAAAGTTACAATATCAACTCGACTTGTATTGTATACAGTATGCATTACGCTTTTGGATTGTTTTGTCATGCTAGTTACCCAGCAGCCCGTGTTTCGCCGATTTTGGTATCCAGTTGTTCCTCTAGCGCAGCTCGCTGAAGGGCCACAGACGTTCGAGCTGCTAGGAGAACCGATTGTGATCTGGCTCGATGATGCGGGCAAGGCGGCGGCGGTGCGCGATCGCTGCTGTCACCGCACCGCCAAACTCTCGCTCGGCAAAGTCGACCAGGGCCGCATTTGCTGTCCCTATCACGGCTGGGAATTTGGCGCGGACGGCACCTGCCAGCACGTCCCTCAGCTCAAACCAGGCTGCGCTATTCCGGCCAACTATCGGGTCGATGCCTATCGCACCACCGAGCGCTACGGCTACATCTGGGTGTGTCTAGAAGATCCAATAGCCGACATTCCTAGCATTGAGGAAGCAGGCGATCCGAACTACCGACTGATCCAAGAATTCTATGAGCCCTGGGAATGTGCCGGACTGCGGGTGATGGAAAATGAGCTGGACCTGGCCCATCCAACCTTTGTGCATACGGCAACCTTCGGCAGTGAAGAGCACCCCACGCCAGACGAGCTAGAAATTAGCGAGACCGACTGGGGGATTCATGTTTTTGGCAAGCTGGGGGTGGTCAATCCAGAGCTACAGCAGAAGAATCTAAAAATGGGCGAGGCAAAGACCTTTCGGACGCTGACCATGGACTGGATGATGCCCTTTACCATCAAGCTGAAGATTACCTATCCGAATGGGTTGGAGCATATTGTGGTGAATACGATGACGCCGATTAGCGATCGCACCTCCCAAATGGTCCAATTCTGCGTCCGCAACGACACCGAAGCCGACACCCCAGCCGCTGACGTGATTGCCTTCGACCGCGCCGTCACCCTAGAGGACAAGCGAATCCTAGAATCCACCGACTACGACGTGCCCCTCAGCCCTAGCCGAGAAGAGCATATGTTTACTGACCGCCCCGGCATCATGATCCGCAAGCAGGTTGCTGCTCTATTGAAAGCGTATGGGGAAGTTGAGCAAACCCGCGACTCACAGGGCTTTTCAGGTGACAATCGCTATTCGGTAGCGACCCCGTCTCAGCTCTTTTCGCCAGCCAAAATATAGGACTACTAACGTTCCGGTTTAGCCGCAGTTATCATCAATCCATGATTTTTGATTGTAATTGTATACAGAATACGGAATACAATTTGCAGGGAAATAACGTTTTAATCTGGTAGCGAACTTGTCTATCCAAATCGGTGTTCCTCCGTAGAATTAGCAACTTAGTCACCGATAGTGACTGCGTTTTCTAAAACCCTATCTTTCGCACGCCCATGCAGCTTCAAAAGACTGACATAGCAAAATCTCCCCTTTTTCTAGTCGCGCCTTTCTTCTTTCTTGGAACAGCGATGGTCGTGATGAAGTATATTCTTCCTCACACCTCACCGCTCTTTTTAGCCGCCTTCAGGCTGCTGCCAGCGGGACTACTGACGCTGATAGTCGCCGCCGCCCTCAAGCTACCCCAGCCCAAAACCTGGAAAGCCTGGGGGTGGATTGCTCTATTTGCGCTAGTAGATGGCGCTGCGTTTCAAGGACTGCTCACAACAGGACTCGTACATACGGGTGCTGGACTTGGCGCAGTCTTAATTGATGCTCAGCCGCTGGTGGTCGCTTTGCTTGCCCGCGTTCTTTTTGGCAGTCTAATCGGTCTGTGGGGCTGGTTGGGTCTGGCCATCGGGATTGCTGGCATTAGCCTGTGCGGACTGCCAGCAGAGTGGATCTATAGCCTCTGGCAAAATGGTCTTCCTTTGGAAAACTGGCTGCAAGCTATTCAAGGGTATGGTGCTAGCGAGAGCACTTGGGAGCTAGCCAATTTGCTACAAAGCGGCGAATTTCTAATGCTGTTAGCGGCGCTATCAATGTCGGTTGGCACCATCCTGATGGGCTATGTCAAACGTCATGTCGATCCGATTGTGGCTACCGGCTGGCATATGATTCTAGGTGGGATTCCGCTGGCTGTGATGTCTGGCCTATGGGAGCCCTACCCGATTGACAATCTGTTACTGAGCGATTGGGCTGGCCTGCTTTATGCGACTGTATTTGGCACGGCGCTTACCTATGGCATGTTCTTCTACCTGGCAGCTAATGGCAATATGACTAGCGTCAGTGCGCTGATCTTTTTGACGCCTGTGTTTGCTCTGTTGTTTAGCAGTCTCTTTTTGGGCGAGTCGCTGACTAATCTTCAGTGGGGCGGGGTAGCGCTGACTCTGGTGAGCGTTTATCTAGTGAATCAGCGAGAGCAGATTGAGTCTGCTATAGCTAGTTTCGGCCAAAGGTCAACATCTAGCGGTGTTGCAGAGGCTGTAGTCTCAGGCGCTGAGCCGTCAGAGGCCGATGCTGTACCCGATTAAATAGTTATCTCTTTCTCGATACAACGTTTAAGCACATTCTTTAGGAAATAGTTTCAGATGATTCGTCAATTTTTGATCGCAGCGATGATCGCATTTCTCACAATCGGTACCTTTTTGGGTTCGCCTTTGGGTTCGCCGCTGAGTGCGATCGCAGCCGACTACAGCCAAAGCAAACAGGAAAGCTCGTATGCAGGTCAGTCATCCTACGACAAAGCGCAAGACGCCCAGAGCTATGCCAGCGACTATGCCAATGACTACACAGCTGACTACACTGACAAGCAAACCAACCAGACCAAGCCCCAAAGCAATCAGCAAGATAAACAGTCAGATCAGTCTAGCACCAACCAAAAACAGTACGCTCAACAAGAACAAAGCTACCAAAACAAGTAGAACAAGCTAGGAGATTTAGTTAAATGGTTCTTCCACAAAATCAGTCGGATCAGTCTTCGATAAAAGCCATTCGTGGCTCGTTCTTAGATTTTGTGGACGACCCCTTCTATGTTCCTGAAGTTGAAAGTGCCCGCTATCTGCCAGACGGTTTGCTAGTCTTAGAAGATGGCAAAGTCAAAGCCTTTGGTCCTTACAAAGAGCTACAGGCCGAGTACGGAGAAGTTCCAACAACCGTCTACGCCGAACGGTTAATCATGCCGGGGTTTATCGATACCCATATTCACTATCCCCAAACGGAGATGATTGCCGCCTACGGAGAACAGCTCCTAGAATGGCTAGACCAGTACGTATTCCCCACCGAAGGTAAATTCGATGACAAGGACTATGCCAAGGCAGTCGCCGAGATCTTTCTAGATCAGCTCTCTGAGCAACGGCACTACTACCGCGCTTGTCTTTGCCGCTGTTTTCCCTCAGTCTGTGGACGCCTTCTTTGAAGCCGCAGAGCGCCGCAACCTCTGCATGATCGCAGGCAAAGTCATGATGGATCGCAACGCGCCAGACTACCTATGCGATACGGCAGAGTCTTCCTATCAAGAAACCAAAGCTTTAATCGAAAGATGGCATAAAAAAGGACGGCTGCGCTACGCCGTTACGCCCCGATTTGCGATCACTTCAACGGACGAACAATTGCAGAAAGCAGGCGAACTGCTAAAAGAATTTCCCGATGTGTACATGCACACGCATATCTCCGAAAATCCAAAAGAAGTTGAATGGGTGAAGGAGCTATTCCCCAACTGTAGCGGCTATCTAGATGCGTATGATCAGGCGGGACTAGTGAAAGAACGCTCGGTGTTTGCGCACGGGATACATTTAACCGGTGCTGAATTTCAAAGACTATCAGAGGCTAAGAGTGCGATCGCATTCTGCCCTACCTCCAATCTGTTCTTAGGCAGCGGTCTGTTCAAAATTGAGCAGGCAAAATCAACAGACTATCCGGTCAAAGTCGGACTCGGCACCGATGTCGGCGCAGGCACCAGCTTTTCCCTGTTGCAAACCGCCAACGAAGCCTACAAAGTTGCCCAGCTACGCCAGCAGAAACTGTCCCCTTTCAAAGCACTCTTTCTCGCCACCCTAGGCGGGGCCAAAGCCCTATGCCTAGACGATACACTAGGCAACTTCGACATCGGCAAAGACGCCGACTTCATCGTTCTCAACTCGCGATCCACGCCGCTGATGGCCTTTCGCAACAGTGCCGCCATTCCCAACAGCCTCAGCGAACTCGCCGATCGCGCTTTCTCCCTGATAATAATGGGAGACGATCGCGCCATCGAAGCAACCTACATCCTAGGAGAACTAGCCCACTCCGTTTCGAGCTAAGCTTCGGGGTATAAGCCTCGGGGTAGAGGCACTAAAAATCCGACGAACAAGACAGTATTCGCATCATTCGCAGCGCCGTCGATCGAGGCATTACCTTCGCAGCTTTGAGCACCAGGGGTTTTGCCCGCGCTAGTCGAAAGCGGCATTGGCGTTCTAGGCATGAAATCTATGGGAGATGGCAATATTCTCAAAAGTAAAACGGTCGAGCCTATTGAATGCCTTCACTACGCGCTGAATTTGCCCACCTCCGTTGTCATCACTGGCATCGAGCGGATGGAAATTTTAGACCAGGCCATCAAAGCTGCCGAGACATTCGAGCCCATGAGTGACGAAGCAATATCTGGCACGATAGAGCTACCGTCAAACGTGCAGCGAAGCTCTTGGAAACGCACAGGCCACACGCTCAGGTTCAACTGCTGCATGATCACTTTGACAAACTTATCTTGAAGTCTACTGTGCTTTGCTTGCGGCATAGGCTTTTGAACAATTCGACCGTCGACGTACTCACTCGCAGGCTTTATCTCCGGCAAGTTCAAAAAGGTCTTTAGGGCTACTGGTTTGACAGGTGTTTGAACCATATTGCACCTGCTGTCAGTCTGGCTTTTCTAGCCTAGCGCTTTAATGTACAGGGATAAGACGCTTTCGTCTTCTGTATTCTGCGCAGACCTTATAGAATGAGGAAAAAGACCAGAGCGATACGGATTTGAGAAATTTTATGAGTGACCAGCAGCCGATTCATGTGATTGGAGGTGGCTTAGCAGGGACGGAGGCGGCTTGGCAGATTGCGCGGGCTGGGGTGCCGGTGGTGCTGCATGAGATGCGTCCGGTGAAGAAGAGCCCTGCGCATCATTCGGAGCATTTAGCGGAGCTGGTGTGTAGCAATTCGTTTGGGGCGATGGGGACTGACCGCGCTTCGGGGCTATTGCATGAGGAGCTGCGGCGGCTGGGATCGATTGTGATTGGGAAGGCGGATGAGCATTCTGTGCCAGCGGGTGGAGCGCTGGCGGTGGATCGCGGTGTGTTTGGTCAGGATTTGACGGCGGCGTTGGCTCAGCACCCGCTGGTGGAGCTGCGGCGAGAAGAGGTGCTGCGGATTCCAGACGAGAGTGTGACGGTGCTGACGACGGGGCCGCTGACGAGCGAATCGCTGAGTGAGGATTTGGAGCGGTTTGCGGGGCAAGCCTATATGAGCTTTTTTGATGCGGCAAGTCCGATTGTGGTGGGTGAGTCGATTGACCGAGATGTTGCTTTTATGGCGTCTCGCTATGACCGGGGTGAGGCGGCGTATCTAAACTGTCCGATGGATAAGGAACAGTATTTGGCTTTTTATCATGAGCTGTGTGCGGCTCAGCAGGCGGAGCTGAAAGATTTTGAGCGTGATACGGCGAAGTTTTTTGAGGCGTGTTTGCCGATTGAGGAGATGGCGCGACGGGGGGTAGAGACGATGCGCTATGGGCCTTTGAAGCCGGTGGGACTGTTTGATACTGAAAAGTATGGAGCTTTTGATGCGCCGGAGAATAAGGTGCATAAGCCCTATGGTGTGGTGCAGCTGCGCCAAGAGGATAAGGCGGGTCAGCTGTGGAATATGGTGGGCTTTCAGACTAATTTGCGCTGGGGTGAGCAGAAGCGGGTGTTTCGGATGATTCCGGGGCTGGAGAATGCGGAGTTTGTGCGGATGGGGGTGATGCATCGCAACACGTTTATTAATTCGCCGGAGCTGCTGAACAAGTCGCTACAGTTTAAGTCGCGCCCGAATTTGCTAGCAGCGGGGCAGCTGGTGGGAACGGAAGGGTACACGGCGGCGATCGCAGGTGGATGGCTAGCAGGCACAAACGCCGCTCGAATCGCTCTAGGCAAAACGCCGTTGACATTGCCAGTCACAACCATGCTCGGTGCGATGATTGATTTCATCAGCTCTGCTGAACCGAAGCACTTTCAACCAATGCCGCCGAATATGGGGATTATTCCAGAGCTGCCAAAGCGGGTGAGAAATAAAAGGGAACGGTATGGACAGTATCGCGATCGCGCCTTCGCAGATCTCCAAACCTGGGCAACCGAGAATAATTTCCCCTTAGTGCTGCCGAGAGTCAGCGCGATCGCCTAAATGGATGACGCCCAATCTGTTCTATCTTCATCGAACGCTAGCTTTTTATTAGTGTTTCTAGACGGGTTGGGATTGGGAAGAACAGGCGACAGCAATCCGCTATCTACGCCAGCAGCAATGCCTTTCCTAGAAAAATATCTAGGTCAGAAGCTGCTGGCAGGCGGCTCGCTTCAGCGGTCTAATCTGTTGTTTAGATCAATCGATGCCACATTAGGCGTAGAAGGATTGCCGCAAAGTGCAACAGGTCAAACGACAATCTATACTGGCCAGAATGCGCCTAAGTTTCGAGGAGGACATCAGTCGGGATTTGCGAATGGATCTTTGCGACAGTTGATTGATGAATATGGACTGTTCAAGCGAGCGATCGCACTGGGCAGAACAGCGACTTTGGCAAATGCGTATTCACCGGAGTATTTTTATGCGATCGCCAATCGAAAGCGCCGTTATTCTGTCTGCACTTTGTTGAATCTGACGGCTAATCTTCCTTTTCGGATGCAGACCGAGTACGAGAAAGGTGAGGCCATTTTCTGGGACATCATTGGCGCGGTGCCGCCTGCTCGAAATGCGCGATCGCTATCACCCGCAGGTGTGAGAAAACCAATTTCGCCAGCCACCGCCGGAGAGCGTCTAGCCACCTTAAGCGAACAATATGGTGTGACTTTGTTTGAATGCTATCTAACAGACTATGCCGGGCACGGGCAGAATTGGGAGACGGCGATCGCCTATCTTCAGCGGATTGATGCTTTCTTGGAAAGTGCGATCGCGCACCTACCGCCCCACGTCACCCTCATTATCACCAGTGACCACGGCAACGTTGAAGATCTTTCCACCAAACGCCACACGTTTAACCCAGTGCCGCTGCTAGCGATTGGGCCCTGTGCGACAGCGTTTTCCCAGGTGGAAGATCTAACAGGAATTACGCCTCAGATTCTATCGCTAATGGATGGCTAGCCTCGGATGCTACGCAGAGCCAGTACTCGTAGGAATTCAGTATGCGAGATAGTATGAGATAGGGTAATACGCTCAAAGCTAGGATGCCAGATGAAACTTCGTTCGATAGAGACCACGCCTAGTCCGAACTGCATGAAGCTGAATCTGGATAGTCAGGCAAGCGCTCAGCCACTAACGCTTTCATCGAAACTAAACGATGAAAAACCCGCTACAGATGTTCCCAAGATTTTCCAGAACTTGCTCGAAATCGAAGGCGTTCAGTCTGTCTTTGTGATGGGAGATTTTGTTACGCTCACACGCAGGGGCAGCACCGACTGGCAGCCAATCCTGACGGCATCGAGCGCTCTGCTCGGTGTCGCGGAAGGTGCGGAATCTAGCGTAAATGACAGCTTGCAGGCAGAGGCTACTGAAATTGCATCGGCCTCCATGCAGAAGTTTGCTCAAGTAGAGGTGGCAATTCAAAAGTTTCGCGGCATTCCCGTTCAGGTACGCGCAACGAACGGTACGCAGCAAGCTCGTGTTGCCTTGCCCGATCGGTTTAATCATGCTTTGCAAAGGGCGATCGCTGCTACAGAGGCCAACTATGTCGCCGAGCGAATTTGGGCACCGTATCAGCCACAGTTTGGAGATGTGGATGCGATCGCCCATCAAGTCGCCGAAGAACTAGACACGCTGATAGATGATACAGAGCTTGCTGCTATAGAACTTGCTGCCTCAAGACTCGGTCTAGAGAATAGCGCGACTGCTTCAAGAGAATCGCTGACTTCTGACCAATCCACAACAGAACTCTTAGACAAACTTCAACACTCGGACTGGAAGCAAAGATTGAAAGCAATTCAACGTATCGAAGTCAATAAAGAGACTCTTTCAGCAATTGTTGTTGCTCTAGAAGACAGCCGCATAGCAATTCGTCGCTGGGCGGCTGCACTATTGGGTGCTAGTGAGCGGGACGATACGGTTCAACCTCTTTGCCAGATGCTACTCACTGATCCGTCTCCTATCGTACGGCGTACGGCTGGAGATGCGCTGAGCGATCTGGGCAATCCTCAAGCCGGTGACGCGATGATTGCTGCGCTCGCCGATGCGTCGGCCCTAGTACGCTGGCGAGCGGCCAGATACCTGAATGAGATGGGCAACGCTAGCGCAATAGAACCTCTCACGCAGGCTATAAAATCTGAGAGCGAGTTTGACGTGCGCGTAGAAATGACGGCAGCAATTGACCGTATTCAAACAGGCGAAGCCTCCCAATTGCCGATGTGGATGCGAATTAGCAACGCTAGCTAAACCGTCCTATGGCATGATGTCGGCAGTATGCTGGCCAGGCATTGAATGGCTGGTTTAGTAAGGAATGAGCAGACTATGCAGGCCATTGACTGGGCAATTGTGGCGATATATGGACTGGTTTTGCTGGCGATTAGTGTGGCAGCTAGTCGACAACAAAACAGTACGGATGAGTATTTCAGAGGCTCTCGGCAGTTGCCCTGGTGGGCGATTGGATTTTCGATTATTGCGACTTCGTTTTCAGCAGCTTCTCTGCTGGGAGGGCCGGGAGAAGGCTTCACTAACGGTCTGCTATACCTTCAGCTTCAGCTGGGTGATTTGCTGGGCTATCTGCTGGTGATTTTTCTGTTTCTCCCCTTCTTTGTCGGGCTGAATTTGACGACGGCGTACGAGTATCTAGAGCGGCGATTTGATGGGAAGACGCGATCGCTCGGCTCTCTTTGCTTTTTACTATTTGTGATTGCCAGGCTGGGCGGCTTGCTCTACGCGGCGGCGCTAGCAGTATCAACGGTAATGGGCATATCACTAGCGCTCGCGATTTTGATTGTGGGCGTTGTTTCGACTCTCTATACGGTAACAGGAGGGATTTCGGCGGTTGTATGGACGGATGTATTGCAGTTCGCGATGATCTTTGTTGGGTTGGGCGCTGGCATTTGGGTGGCGGTGCAGGGCGTGCCGGGTGGACTCGGTGAGCTGTGGAATTTGGCAGGAGAAGCCGGGAAGCTAAGGGTGATCGATCCGACCTGGGATCCCGAGTCGATTCGCTCTTTGCCAACGGCTTTGTTTGCTTATGGGACGCTGGCGTTTGCGGTAGCAGGAACAAACCAGCAGTCGGTGCAGCGCTATGTGTCTTGCGCGAATATTGCAGATGGGCGCAAGGCGATTTTGCTGGGGTGGTTTTCTGGCCTGATTGGCGTGGCCGCTACGCTGGTTCTAGGTGCGCTTTTGTTTGGCTTTTATCAGGTGAATCCGGGCTTGCCAGCGGATATTCCGGCGGATGGAATTTTGCCTTTCTTTATTGTCAATGACGGTCTGCCGGGAACGTCTGGTCTGCTGGTAGCGGCAATTTTGGCAGCGGCAATGTCGTCGATTGATTCGGCGCTGCACTCTTTGGCAACCTGTATGACGGTGGATTTTTATCAGCGCTATTCGAGAGCAGCAGTGAGCGAGGCGCGATCGCTTCAGGTCGCCCAGATACTAATCGGCGTCTGGGGCATTTTGGGCATGGTGTCAGCCTTTTATGTGGCCTCTACCGGCGAAGCGCTGCTGCCTTTCTTGATCAAGTACACCGCCATGTTTTTGGGACCTCTGCTCGGGCTGTTCCTGATGGGCGTTTTGATCCCTCGGGTGAATGCTAACGGCGCTTTTTATGGAACGATTGCGGCGGTAATTTTGCTGGCGATCGGGACGACATCGGGTCTGTTTGCGTTTCCAGGAATCTGGCAGTCGGCGGTGATTGCCCCGATTGCGGTCGTGCTGGGTCTAGGAATCTCTCTTTTGGGTAAGGTTCCTGCTCAAAGATCTATAAGCGGACTTACGCTTTGGAGCAAGTCGGTGGAGTAGGTTATCTGTGTCCCTACCTTTTATATAAACAATGGCTCAGCATGTTTTGATCACAGGCGCTTCTCAGGGCACGGGGAAAGCGACAGCGCTAAAGTTTGCTTCTGAAGGTTGGGATGTGACGCTTGCAGCTAGGCAAGAAGAGAGATTGCAGACTGTCGCGGACCAGATTACAGCGATGGGTCGGCAGGCGATCGCACTTCCCACCGATGTCAGCAACCCCGACCAAGTCACTGCCCTAGTCGAAAAATCCCTCGTCACCTTTGGCAAAATCGATGCGCTGATCAACAATGCGGGCATCTGTCTGACTGGCCCGATGGTCAACACCAGCTTAGAAGACTGGCATCGCATCTTCGACACTAATTTTTGGGGATATATCCACACGATTCAGGCCGCTCTGCCCTCAATGCTAGCGGCAGGGAAAGGCTCCATCGTGAACGTCGGCTCGATCGGTGGCAAAATGCCGATGCCCAATATGACCGCATACTGCGCCAGCAAGTATGCGCTGACCGGCATGACCGAAACGCTGCGCCTGGAGCTGACATCAAAAGGGATTCACGTTGGCATCGTGCATCCGGGCGTGATTGACAGTGACTTTCTAGAGCGGGCGATGTTTCGCGGTGAAAGCGACAAGGAAGTAGACGGTCGCCAGCAGCAGATGACTCAGGCATTGCAGTCTGGTTTGGCGAGTCAGCCAGAAGAGGTTGCCGAGGCGATCTGGAAAGCGGTGCAGAAGGAGCAGACTGAAGTAGTGGTGGGCGTGAGTGCGATCGCCACTAACCTAAACCGCCTTTTTCCTCAGATCACCCAGTGGGCATTGAGCAAGGGCGCAACATAAGTAACCCGCAAGAATTGTAAGGTTGTTAGCAGCTTCATATCACGATCGTTTTTCCAAGGCTGGTGACTGCTTTTATAGCGGTAGGGGCATTGCATGCAATACCCCTACGGTGTGACAATGCGCAGACGGTACATTGTCTAGACGAATCTTATTTGTTTGCGGTTCCCAGATTGGGCCGGGCAAAGTCTTTATTGAACCAGTTGACGTTTCTGTTGTACCGGACAACAGTTCTGCTTTGTGAGAAAAGCAATCTTGCGCGACGGGAAAATGATTCCGCGCTGCTTCTGATCAGCTTTTTTGTGCTCCAACGTGATTTTCTCACGCCCCTGAGTTGTTTTTTGGTGCCCCTGAGTTGTTTTTTGGTGCTCCGGCGTCATTCTTCTGTCCTGCGGAACAACTTTCTCACGCCCCACTGTCATTTTCTTGTGCTCCTGCGCAATTTTCTTGAGACGCAAAACGGCTTTCCTATCCTGTTCCATAAAAGCAGCCAGATGCGGACATACCCACACCTGGCTTCTTAATCTGGTCACTCAATTTCGTTTACAGCTTGCGCAGTGTCCTGCACAAAGACTGCGAGCTTAGGCAGTATCCTGGACCAACGTGAAATCTATCTCGAAGCAGCTGGCTTAGGCTGCTGAATAGGGAGCTGAACAACAAACTTAGTCCCCTCTCCTATCTCGGAATCACAAGAGATTGTTCCATGATGTTTCTCTGTAATAATCTGGTAGCTAATCGATAGACCTAAGCCAGTTCCCTTACCGACTGGCTTTGTCGTAAAAAATGGATCGAAAATGCGGGAGCGTACAGCCTCTGGTATTCCCTGCCCGTTATCTGCAACAACAATTTGTACTGAGCTATCAGCTATTACCTGAGTCGAGACCCAAAGCGTGCATCCATTCGCACCTGCCTGAGGCAGACGCCTATCCTCTAGTGCGTCGATCGCGTTTGACATCAGATTCACAAACACCTGATTCAGCTGTCCGGCGTAGCATTCTACCAAGGGCAGTTGGCCATAGTCTTTGACCACTTCAACTGCCGCACAATTTGAGTTAGCTTTCAGCCGATGTTGCAAAATCAACAGCGAACTGTCTAGACCTTCGTGCAAATCAACTGCCTTGAAGTCTGCCTCATCCAAACGAGAGAAGTTGCGTAAAGACAAGACAATCTGACGAATACGCCGAGTCCCCGCTTTCATCGATTGCAAAAGCTTTGCGAGATCTTCGTTCAAGAAGTCGAATTCGACATCTTCTAGAAGCTCTTCAATCTCCTGAGGAGGCTGAACGTAGTACTCTTTGTAGGTCTTTACGACTTTCAGCAAATCCTGGGTATAGGTATCAACGTGGCCAAGGTTACCATGAATGAAATTAACGGGATTGTTGATTTCATGAGCAATCCCCGCCACGAGCTCTCCCAAAGCCGACATTTTTTCACTTTGAATCAGCTGAACTTGAGAAGCTTTGACTTGAGTCAGGGCTGCGTTAATCTGTTCGTGGGAATCTTCCAACGCAACAAAAGACTGCTGCAGCTGCTGGGACATTTGCGAGAACGATTGCGACAAAACATCTAGTTCATCGCCTTCTATATCAACAGGGCTAAATGGTGCCACGGACCCAGTTGTCCCTTCTGTTGAATTCAATCGCAGCATTCGTTGAGTGTCGACCTCCATTAGCTGCTGACATTCAAGTAAGAGAGGCTGTAGTCGGCTATTGAGACGGCGCACAAATCCCACCACGCCTATCGTCAATAGTCCACCTACCCCTAAAACTCCGCCTAGTGTAATCAACAAAATCCGACCCACAACTTCCCACTTTGGCACCGCAGCCATCATGGTCCATCCCGTCGAGTTGAGACGCTGGTACGCCCAGTAGGTGTGATCTATCTGAACTAGGCCAGAGTCTTTTTCCTGAATTCGAGGCCAAACTGCCTGGAGACCAGGAACATCTGTAGCGTTTCTTCTATCTTCTGCCAGAGTTGTATCAGGAGGATAGCCCAATAAATTTCCGTCGTTGGTGACCAGCACAAAGTAGCCATGCTGATCAATAACAGGTTGATTTAACCGTTTACTGACGATAGTCACATCGACATCTGTACCTGATATTCCCAAAAGCGCTTCCTGTTCGTCATAGAATGGCGTGATAAAGCTGGTCATTGTTGTACCGTGCCAGTCAAACGGTTCCATCCAAACGCCTACTCTCGCTTCGGTAGGAACTTTGTAGTAAGCTTGCTCTAGATAATTGTCATCTTCAGACAGATCGGAATAGCGAATGTTTTGATGAGGTGACGAAAGTAATTTTCCTATCGCCGCAGGTTCCTCTTGGTCAGGATAGAAGTAGGGTAGGAATCCCTGGCGATCTGGCAGGATTTGAAAGGGGGCCTGACCAAAGTAAACCGACATTTCCCAGACTGGACGATGCTGAAAAAAACGAAAAACTAGACTTCGATAGCCTTCTAGCTCGGCTACCTTGCTTTGCTTCATGGCTTTGACAGCGTCTGAGAGCGCGACTGTATAAGCCTCCGTTTGCGAAAGCTCTTCCTGAAGCAGGGTGGTCTGAGTATGCAGCTGGCTTTGAATTTCGGATTGTGCAGCTTCTACAAGCACTTCATAGTACACATAAGAGATACCGACAAGACCCACTAAGGCCGTACCTAATACCCAACACAACAGGCGAGAGCCTAGCGAGCGTAGTCGAACTGGCGGGCGTATTCTTGGTAGAGGTAGCTTTATATCCATGAAAGAGCTGTTCTGTACAATTTAGAAATTTGTCGAAGAAGAATTCCCGACTGATAAAAGAATTCCCGGCATGATCTTTTTATGCTCCGGCATGATTGGCTCATGCTGCGGAATAGCTTTTCCATACTTTCAAGCAAAAAAAGCCAGGTACGGACATATCCATACCTGGCTTGTTAGATTTAGTCACTCAAGTTTGTTTATAGCTAGCGCGGTATAGCAGACTGTGCAATGCATTGTGCAGTTTGCTGAGCACTTTGCTTTGTTTGCAAAAGGTTGTAGCTATAGCTTTCGCCACTTAGCTCTACACACTTCTAGTTAGTGAAACCCTTGCTGCACATAGAGCTAAGTGGTCAGCAACCGCCGAATGCATCCGGCGGTTGCTATATCAGTCATGCTGGAAGCAAAGTGCCGGAAGCTATATTTCACGCCAAAGCTCTGAGCTAAGTAGCTTCTAGACCATCGTGAAGTCTACTTGGAAGATGACATCGTTGAAATCCCGATCAGAAACGCCCAGGTTGTCTGGCAGATCCTCAAATCCAAAGGTGTTGCTACCTAGAGACTTGAAGTGAATTGCGGCGTCTGGATTAGCCGCAACGAAGCTGAAGTAGGCAACTTGATCGTCAAACCGGACGGCGGCGTCGTTGGTTGGATTGTTGGTCAAGAAGTCTTCAGGGGTTGAGCCGTCTAGATTGGAGATGGCGAAGGGTGCGTAAAATTTGCCCCCGGACAGAACGACCGGATTAAAGCCGCCGCCAACCGTATCGTCAGTCGAACTGCCCCCGGCGCGGATAGACAGATTGTCTACACGACCATTAATAGCTGCTGCTGCATAGCCATCATCACCAGGACGCAGATCAATTGTGCCGTCACCGTTGGTATCAATGCCGCCATTGGTGTCGGTGACTTCATAGAAACCGACAAAGTTGTCGAACGCAGCATCGGACTCGGCAGCAGGATTATTGCCGATATTGGCGTTGACTCGAGTAGCCGCTGTGGTGTCGTAGGCGATCGCACTAACAAAGCCATCATCATCGGCATTGACAAAGACAGTGGTCGGATCGATTGCGTCGTTAGAAATGGTCGCTAGTCCTAAGTAAGTGCTAGCTTCGTAGCCGATCATGCCCAGGCTAGAAGCCGCGCCCGTCAACAGATCAATGCTGTACAAAGTGGAATTGGATACCGCAAAAGCAGTGCTCGATCCCTCCTCAGAGGAAATGATGTCGAAGCCAGCTAGGTCGTCAAAGTCAACGCCCAAGTCGCCCACGGTCGTTAGCGTACCGGCATTCGGTGGGTTCTGTAGTACCAGGACATCGAGGTCGGTGTCGATATCGTAGAGCTGGGTGGTAGAGGGACTAGCGATCGCGTTGGTATAGGCCGCTGCGGTCACTCGTGGATTGGCTCCTGCATTCTCATCATCAGTTGCATAGGCCAGTGCTCCATCTGGTATGACTGCGCCCGTATCAACGTTAATTCGGAAATCCTGGTCATTATCACCGACCAGGCGCAGGCGATCGGCGACTGGGTTGAAGTCAAAGCCCGAAACTGTAGTCGCATCGAACGATATGTCTAGCGTGCTAATGAACGTTGCAGCGCCAGAGTTGGGATCGATTGTATAGATTCTGTCAGCATCCGTGATGCCGTAAATCAGACCGTTGGCAGGGCGGGTGTCGATGCCAATCAGAACTTCTCCATCGTTATTCAATCCGGTGATGCTAATGGAGCGCACCGCCTTAGCGTTACCAGGATTGAAAGAAGCTAGCTTATTGTCGTTAGTAAGCGCTAAGAATCGAGAATTGCGAGCGATAGAATTGACGATAGTTGACTGATTGACTGTTGCCAAGCCCTTAAGCTGAATGGAATCGCTATCACTGTCGCTGTCATCTTCGCCGCTATCGGAACCAATATTGCCTAGATCTGTGGCTTCTCCGGTGACAAGGTCGATGCCGTAGAGCGTGGAATCGGACACGGCAAAGGCTGTATTGTCGCCTTCCTCAGAGGTAACGATGTCGAACCCCGCCAAATCACCGATATCAATGCCCAAGTCACCGATGGTCATCAACGTACCGTCGTTGGGCGGATTCTGTAGCACTAGGACATTGAGATCGGTGTCGATATCGTAGAGCTGAGTGGTAGAGGGACTAGCGATCGCATTGGTATAGGCCGCTGCGGTCACTCGTGGATTGGCTCCTGCATTCTCATCATCAGTTGCATAGGCCAGCGTCCCATCTACTGTAACTGCGCCCGTATCAACGTTGATTCGAAAATCTTGGTCATTATCACCAACCAGGCGCAGCCGATCGGCGACTGGATTGAAGTCAAAGCCCGAAACCGTGGTGCCGTCAAACGGCAGGTTTAGCGTGCTGACTTTGGTAGCGATACCTGTATTCGGGTTGATTGTATAGATTGTGTTGGCAGTAGTAATGCCATAGACCAATCCATTCGCCGGGCGGGTGTCAATGCCTAACAACGGTCCATCAATTCCGACAATCTCTATCGTCGTCGTTTGATCAGGAAAATCGGGGTCAAAAGAAATTAGCTGATCGTCAGTTGTCAGTGCTAGAAACTGAAAGCCGTCAGCGCTTGGATTCGGAGTAGGCGTTGGAGTGGGCGTCGGAGTAGGCGTTGGAGTGGGCGTCGGAGTCGGCGTCGGAGTGGGCGCTGGGGATGCTCGGACCGTCAAACCACGGAAGGCATCGTCGCCGTCAGCGCTATCGTCAAAGCTGACACTACCCAAGCTAGTCGCCGCACCCGTCTCTAAATTGATGGAATAGAGTGTGTTATTAGAGATAGCAAAGCCAGTATTTTCACCAGACGCAGATGAAACGATGTCAAAACCACCCGCTGCACGGAAGCCGACTCCCAACGGGCCTACGGTTCGTAACGTCCCCTCATCCGGGGGCTCTTGTCGCACTAACGTATTGTTGCCGGTATCAATGTTGTACAGTACGGTGGTTTCGGCATCAGCGATCGCATTGGTATAGGCTGCCGCTGTCACTCTAGGGTTTCTCAGCCTGTTTGGATCGTCTGACGCATAGGCTATACGACCGTCTATTGTGACCTCTCCCGTATCGACATTGACCCGAAAATCCTGCTTGTTCTCCCCTACCAGGCGCAGGCGGTCGGCCATCGGATTAAAATCAAACCCCGAAACTTTACCCGCATCAAACGACGTATCCAGCTCGCTAACAAACGTGGATGCACCAGTATCAGGATCGATAGTGTAAATCTTCTGTCGATTCGTCAGCCCGTAGATCAATCCATCCGCTGGACGCGTATCAATCCCTATAAGAAGCCCATCTAGACCCCTGATAGCTATAGATGCTGTCATATCTTGCGCGTCAGACTCAAAAGACACCAAAACGTTATTGCCGGTCAGCGCAACTAGAGAAACCATATCTAAACTCAACTTCCAACTCTTGATGTACGTGAAAACTAAGGCGGTGGACGCAATTGTGTTCAAGTGTACGTACTTTCGGGCAGTAAACATACCCTAAAATAAGCACGTGCCTGATAGCCGCTGTGCATACCAGCCGGTAGGCACACCTTGAAATTTCGTTATTTCACATTTCAAGCACGCGCTCAACATTTTGAAAGGATTCAATCAAGGCTTTTGCAGGCGACCTTGGACAAAGCGTTCAAATCCGGTCGTGTCAGGACATTTACGAACTTTGATGTAAGAATCTGTTATTCGGGGATCTGCCGTTTGGTGACCTGCTAACGCTACCCAAGACATGCGACTAGGGCAGGGGAGAAAGTTGTGACATAGCCATCTTGGTACACCTCGTTCAGATAGCCATCGCCTTTCTGAACTCAAACTGTAGTACTGTAAAGCTTTGTAAAGCGGTTTTGCTCCCTAGAATCCGTAAGTCTTTCATGTTCTGCCATTGATCGATTTGCGTTTGTGCTCGAAGCGCATAGGGGAGTCAATACTTGCTTTGGCCCATGTTCATTAATCAGGTAATACGTGCAGCTAAGTACTCATCCAGTTGAATCAATTCCGCCTAGAGATCCTCAAAAAGACCTGCCGTTCACGCTCAAAGATCTCAAAGAAGCTATTCCGGACTATTGCTTTGAGCCATCGACGCTACGCTCGCTTTCATACTTCTTTCTAGATATCGGCATTATTGCAGGGCTGTATGCGATCGCCCATGCGATCAACTCCTGGCTCTTCTTCCCGCTGTTTTGGCTCGCACAGGGCACCATGTTCTGGGCTTTGTTTGTGGTAGGTCACGACTGCGGCCACGGGTCATTTTCCAAGCATAAGTGGCTCAATAATTTCATCGGTCACCTTAGCCACACGCCGATTTTGGTGCCCTATCACGGCTGGAGAATCAGCCACCGGACGCATCATGCCAATACAGGCAACATCGATACTGACGAAAGCTGGTATCCCATCCCCAAAGCGACCTACGATGAGATGGAAGGCGGCGCTCGCTTTGTGCGGTTCACGCTCTTTTTGTTCGCCTATCCGTTCTACCTGTTCTTCCGCTCTCCGGGCCGTCAAGGATCTCACTTTTTGCCTAGTAGTCCTCTCTTTCGCCCTTCTGAAAAGTGGGATGTGATCACCAGCACCAGTTGCATCATCTTGTTTGTTGGTTTCTTGGCGTGGGTAGGCTTTGCATTCGGACCTTTGTTCTTGATCAACTACTACGTAATGCCTTATCTGGTGTTTGTTGTATGGTTGGATTTGGTCACTTTCTTGCATCACACAGAGCCCGATATTCCCTGGTACCGCAACGATAGCTGGAACTTCCTCAAAGGCGCTGTTTCCACCATCGATCGCGACTACGGATTTATCAACAACATCCATCACAACATTGGCACTCATGTCGCGCATCACATTTTCTTGAGTATGCCTCACTACTATCTCAAGGACGCAACAGAAGCGATCAAGCCAATTATGGGTGAGCATTTTCGAGAGTCAAAAGATTCTGTCTGGACTAGCTTCTGGCGCTCTGCGCGCGAATGCATCTATGTGCCAAATGAAGGACAGAAGATCTATTACCAGAGTCGTCGATAGTCTCTGCACAGGCGCTGAACGTTAAATAGTTTGATTGATAGACCTTCTGACAATGCCAGAAGGTCTTTTTTATGGAAATGTGTGGAGCGAAGTCATTAACGATGCGGTAGCCGCTTTGGGAATCTGTCTTTAACTTTTTGAGATTGCGGCAAAATGCTCCTATGCTGCTGACAGTGTAGCCAGCGCTACAGCCACTGCTATGAAGGTGTGATCATGCGGCTCAATATTCAAATTGATTCAACCTCTGCGCAGGCCAGCAGTCGGCTGCTAGAAGGTCTGGACTATTGGGTGAAGCTGGGGTTGCTCTCGGATGATCAGGTGCGAGAAATTGCGCTGACGATGAGTGAGCCGCTGCCGATTGCATACAGTCCGTCAGAGGCGGAGGCTGCTGGAAGTTCGAGTGAGTCGGCGCAGGCGATCGCGATGTCAGAGACGGCTGTAATGCCAACGGTGCGATCGCCCAATCGAATTGCACAAGCAATGGCAGCGCTAGTCGAAGAAATCAGCGTTATTTGGCTGCTGTTTTTAGGTGTCTTTCTCGTTGTTGTTTCGTCGGGTGTGCTGGCGGCAAGTCAGTGGGAATCGTTTTCGGCGGTGGGGCAGTACGGCGTTTTGTTTGTCTATACGCTGGCGTTTTGGGGGGCGAGCGTGTGGGCACAGCGGCAGGAAAATTTGCGCAGTACGGGGCGAATGCTGGCGCTGGCAACCATGCTGCTGATTCCGGTAAATTTTTGGATGATGGATCGCTCTGGGGCACTCAGCGGTGGGGTGGGACTGGCGGTCTGCGGGGTGGCGGCGATCGCACTCACTCTTCTGCCGCTTAGCCTTTCCCATGAGCTAATGCCCAAGCGTAGCAACCGAATTAATCTGGTTGGCTTGAGCTGGCTGCACTGGGGCTGGAGTCTTGCGGTTTGGCCGGTGTTTGCTACCTACGTTGGCGCAATTTCAACAGCGGCAAATCTGATCTATCAGGATCGGCACCCTGCTCAGCTAGTCGCCAATCTAGAATCGGTAACCGCAGAGACTGCCGCCGAAACCAATTCAGTAGAGGCCAATTCGGTAACAGATGCGGGACTGCCGTTTGATGTGCTGACGGTGATGCTCTCTGGTCTGATTTTGCTGGTGCGTAGTTTGTTCATTGCGCAGGTGCCGCCGCATCAGTTGGGACTAGCAGCGGGGATTTGCGGCTGGCTGCTGGTGTGGCTGACTAGGCAGAAGGCGAGCCGGATCGTGTGGGAGCGGGTTGGGTTTGGGCTACTGGGCGTGGGTTGGATAGTGACGGTTGGCCAGGTGCCGCCTTTGCAGGCGATCGCAATCAGTTTCCTAGCGCTCTGGTTGATGTGGGCAAAGCTCCATCAGTTTTGGACAAAGGGCTATTTGCTGGCGGTTTTGGGGATTACGCTACAGACCTATGCGCTGGTGTGGACGGTGCTACCGACGACGTTGCGCGATCGCCTGCTCACTTTCCTATCGACCTGGTTTAATGTCGGCACGATTGAAACTGTGGACTGGGCAAGCCTTGGCTTCTTCCCTTTTTTGCTAGGCGTTTTGGCGCTAGCTGCCTATCTCCGCCGTCAAACGCACCAGACGCTTGCTCAACTGACAGAGCAAATTGCCTTGGGCGCTGGTCTATTTTTAGCGCTGCTGAGCCTGGGCAATAGCTTTACCGCAGCGGTGAATCTGACGCTTTCTACAGTTACCTTGGCGTGGATCTTGACGAATCGACGCGCCTTGCCAGATCGCCTGTTGACCTTGACGCATGTGACTGGTCTGGCGGCGGCGGCGGCCTGGATCTATTACATCGCGCCCGATCTGACGATGTTGACCTGGGGCTGTATTGCTTTGGGAGGTGCGATCGCAGAACTTCTCTCTCATCCCTTTCTACGCAGCCAGCGGCTACAGCTCAACACCTGGGGCGCAGGACTGACCCTTTCTACCCTTAGCTACGGTCTGATGCTAGAAAGCTGGGCTGAGACTCCGTCCTGGCTATGGCTGCTAGTCCCGATTACGCTTACCTTCGTAGCCAACCATCGCCAAACGCTGCGACCTCAAACCACTGCTCAGGTTGCTACGGTTGCATTTTTGATGCAGACGCCCTGGCTAATGAGTTGGAAGGCGATCATTTTTAGCGCTGCTGTTGCCACGGTCTGTACAGGAATCAACAGCCGGATCTGGCGAAATCTATGGGCCGCTCAGTTTACGGTGGGCTTTGGGCTGCTGCTAACAACTAGCGTTGTGTGGCGTGGCCTGCTAGAGCGGATGGACGTGAACTTTGGGCGACTGGTTGTCTTTCACGCGATCACGATCTGGTCGCTGTGGCTATTGCAGCGAGGACTGGCCCGTCGTGCTGGCGAACTGGCACAGTTCTATGCCAAGGCAACCCGTAATTGGGCGATGGCGCTGATGCTGATTCTGTTGCTATGGGGCTCAATCATCGCCTGGTTAGGCGTCACAGCTAATGACGGGTTTAACTTTATTGGCGTTGGCTACGCAAAGTATCTATTAGCTGCAACGATTTTGCTGATTGCCGCACTGGCTGAGAGGCTGCGGCATCGTGCGGCCAACTGGCAGTATTACAGCTTGGCTTGGGCGGTTGAAATTGCGATCGCACTAGCCATAACGCTTCAAACATCCTCAGAAAACCTGGTCGTGAGCCAAACTTACGTCGTTAGGAATTGCCACGCTAGCGCTAGGGTTCATTACTCAAATTGCTGGCGATCTTTGGACCTTAAAGCGAACTCGTCAGCCTTTGCCCTATCGCTCTAGCTGGCATCTCATTCCAATTTTCTATGCTGCTTTGGGTCTATGGCTTGGGCATACGAACTTTTCAGCAGAATCGGGCTGGTTCACGGTCGCAGCGGGCCTGATATTCATCGGCGTGGGACGTAGACAGGTCGCTATAGAGCCACCTGTAAATTCGCTTTCAACTCCATCTTTAAGCACACTAAGCTATCTGGGACTGCTTGCACTTTCGGTCGGGGCCTATGAACTGTTGGCCTATCGGTTGTTGCAAGTCAGCGGTGGGCAAGCGGGCGATGGGCTGACATTGTTGGCGATGCTGGCTTTACTGCTGACATCGCTGTATCGCGTTGCGGGTAGCTGGCTGGCGAGATACTCGCAACTGCCGCTGCGTTCTATCGCACTGGCTAATCACGGGCATTGGGTTTTGGGAATGGCGCTGTGTGCGATCGCGCCTATAGAAGGCACTTAGCCAGCCCAAAGGCATTACGCTCTGGACAATTACAACATTGTTGGGCGCTGCTTATGCCCTGGTAGTTGGCAATCGCTTGTGGACGCCGCAGACCTTTGTTGCCGATCATTCCATTTGGGCGCGGATGGGGCTTTTGAGCGGATTGCTTTGCGTTGCTTATGACCGGTTTGTTTGGTTTCCTGATCAGACTGGGCTGTTGGTTTGGGGGGGTGCGATCGCCTGTGTCCTGGGCTTTGTGCTTTATAGCCTGCCGTGGGAGAGAGTGGGCTGGGGTGATGAAGTGCGATCGCTGGGCATCTGGCTACCGCTATTGACGCTCAGCATCACCTGGTTAGAGGTTCAAACTCAGGGGCTGCTGGTTGTTGCTGCCTTTTATGCCTGGATGGCGAATCGGAGCGATCGCATCAGGCTCAGCTATATAAGTGTGGCGCTGTTTGATTTTGCTTTGTTGGATTATTTAGAGAGTAGAGGCTGGTTGAGTGCGATCGCCTTTAGTCTAACTATCTCGCTTTCGATTTTGTATATCACTGAGGTAGAGCCGTATTTTCGCACCAGCTCCAAACGTCAGCAGAAACATTGGATCAGGGTGCTAGCCAGTGGATTAGTCGGCGTCAGCGCCCTTTATCAAACAGAGATCTCAGAGCCGATGTTGTTCTTTGCGTTGATTGCGGTAGTGATAGGAATCTTGTTTGTCTTCGCAGGATTGATTTTGAAAGTAAGAGCTTTCTTGTATGTTGGAACGGCTACTTTTATCCTACAGATTTTGCGAGTGCTGTGGCTGTTTATCAGCGCGAATTCTTTGCTGCTGTGGGCGGTCGGGATTGTGTTGGGAGTGGCGTTTATTTGGGTGGCGGCGACTTTTGAAGCGATGCGATCGCAAGTCTCTAGCCGACTCTCCGCTTGGACAGCAGCTTTAGAGACCTGGGATTGACGCTGCATTCCGAAGACCCACCCCCACGCCCCTCCGGCGGCTCCCGTGTACACATAACTATGAGATAAATGTCGAAAAGCTTGCTATGCCTTACACTCGCCCTCATCCTAAATCCTTCTCCCGAGAGGAGAAGGACTTTTATCTAGCTCCCCTTCTCCCTTCGGGAGCAAGGGGTTGGGGGATGAGGGCGGCAGGACGTAGCGTATCTCTCGGACTTGTGTGTACACCGGAGCTTGGGAGGGGTGCCCGTAGAGTGGGGTAGGTCGGCAACTCGCGCTGACAATCAGCTTGCGCTAAACACTTACCTAGGTAGGAGCAAGACTCCGCCAGTACTAACGCCGCAACAAGCTCATCGCCTCCCCCTGCTCCGGCGTGATCACCAGGCGACTATTCACCGCCACAAGCGGACTCCACAGCACCGACTCCGCATAGTTCAAGACATGTAGCTGATGAATCGCCTGCCGAATCGCACCCGGACTGCCGAGCAAAATATGGCGCAGTTCCTGTCTTTGGCAGCAGCATTCGGCCTCGGGCGTTCTGTGGCTATGTCCTGGAAGCGGCTCCAACAAGCCTGAGTCAATGTCTAGATCCGTCTGCTGCCCAAATGCATATATCCCAGCCTGCAAGCTGAGCGCAGCCGAAGGCAGACTTCCCATGTAACCTATGCCTGTAACCCGCTGCCTGAGCGCAGCCGAAGGCAGACTTCCTATGCAACCTATGCCTGTAACCCGCTGCCTGAGCGCAGTCGAAGGCAGACCTCTCACAGCACAGTCTGTTGTTCTTTGAATCATTTTCACGGTTTCTCCACTGAGTGTCTTAGGGGGTTTGAAGAAAGCGCGAAAATTTAGCCACCCCAACTTATGACAAGTCAGGGTGGCTGTGGCATCATGGTCCACAACCGCTTGACTGGGTTCGTCAGTTAAGGGGCGAGCTGGCGTTGACTGTTCGAGCAGTCAGCGTCGGCGTTGGCTAAATTTTCGAGCGGTTAGCTGTCGTAGCCTTTCAGCCAGCAACAGCGATAAGAATAAGCCTATCAGTGTTCTTTTAAAACCGTCAACTATTTTTGACAGGAAACCTTGGCAAACACGCAGCTCCAGAAGCGCATCAAAAAAACGGTTTATGATAGACACAGCGATGCTAGGGTTCAGCAAACATGACTCAGGCAATTTTCCACGGTAGGAGGCTTCGCCAACACCCGCACCCTCACCTTTGATGAGTTCGTCCAGTTTGACGATGGTAACGAGCTTAACGAATATGAATTAGTAGCAGGCAGACTAGCGCTCATGTCAGAACCGAGCGATTGGCACGAAGAAATCTTGGAATTTCTGTCATTTATGTTCGAGCTGCAATACCGACGGCAAAAGCTGAGCTACTCGGTTCGCAAACGCAGTGCCTTGATGATCGATAGCATCCGAGGAAGACGGCCCGATATTGCGGTAATCGATCGCCCTGCGACTCGTAGAGAAGATCGGCAACCCGGCATTCGCACCACGCCAAGAATGGTCGTAGAGATCGCCTCTGGAAATTGGAGTACGGATCTCGTTGACAAGCAAGAAGAATACGAAGCGATCGGTATCGACGAATACTGGATAGTAGATGATCGCGGACAACATATTCCAAAGTACTGTCCAGCGCGGTAAAGGAAAGAAAGTCATCATCCTAAAGCTGTTCAACGGCCTTTACCAAAAAGCAGAATACTTGGAGGGAGAAGTTGTTCCTTGTTTTACTTTCCCTGATCTGAAGCTGACGGTGGATTAGATTTTGGCGGATGTTGCCCTACTCGATAAACAAGAAGTCTTGTATATCTTAGATTCGCCCGAAACGCGATGAAATGTGGCGACAAGAAACATGTCCCGCATACCCAGAAAGCTCCGCCCAGACTGTTGCTATCACATCACCGTTCGCTGTAATAATCAAACTGGTATACCGCGATGGGCTTCAACCGAATGCTCAATCGCAGCGGCCACTTCTGGGAAAAGCGCTATCACAGCAGCGGCTTTCCCAATACCGACCAGCAGAGAGCCCTCAACACCCTGCGCTATATCCATGCAAACCCCAAAGCAGCCAATATGCAGCTGGGTTGGTTCTACGACTTCAGCAACTACGGCACCTATGATCGGCTCACCGCCGATGGCATCACCCAGTGGCATCCTGCATTTTTAGCCCTTGGCACTACGCTGAGATCTGCGCAGCCGCCTACCGAAAGTTCTGCAAGCGATACCAGCTAAGGCCAAAGACTGAAAGAAAAAAGTCACTGGTAGCGTGGAAGAAAAGGTGCCCGATAGGGTGGGTTGGCTGCCTACGTCACACAACGAACCTACCCCGTCGCTACGAGCCAGCCCTCTAGAGGGGATCTACTTCAGAAAATAGTGCTAAGGACGATCTATTTCGACCTTTAACGTCGCATCGCCGGGGAAAATCACCTCTGGAGGGGTGCCCATAGGGTGGGGTGGGTCAGTAACGTGAGCGATCGACTGGTCACTACCCAGACATGGACGACGAGCATCCACCCTTCTAAACGATTAACACCCTTCGGACACAGAAGCACACGAGGTCGCGAAAAAATTTGTGCTGGCTAACTGCCTCAATCCTGATATTGCCAGTGCCCAGTTCACCGATACAACATAACAAACGGTGCCAGGTATCGGATCTCGCAAAGCCCCTTGGCTTCGTCAAAACAGAGGTCACAATAAATGTTTACAGAGGGCTGAACCGCTTATAGGTTACAGTTCACAAGTCTGGATGCGAGAGAAGAAGAGAACAACTTCAACCACCTAAACTTACCAGTCCTCCCCAAAAAGCCACCGGGAGGTGACCCGTGGGGGACTTAAGGTCATAGCTTAATACTGTCATCCCATTTATTCATCTGACATAGCTTGCTCCATGCCTCTTTATAGTACTTGCCATCTGGAATACCGCCACATTTCAAATACATCTCTTTCTGCACACTAAAGCCAAACTTACCACCGCTGTGCTTCACCCATAGCCCATCTATGGCCTTTAGCGGCTCACAAGGAAAGTTCAGCAAGTCTTCTCGGTCAAACCACCGCCCCACTTCCTTCCCCACTTCCGTAATCATCAACCGATACGTTTCATCATCCGCCTCCTTCCACTGTCCATTTTTCAAGTAGCGCTCCAGATCCGCATAGCGAGCATCCAGAACTATATCAGCAACATCATCATAGAAGAGGGGGTCATCGACTGACTCAATCGCATAATCTGGATTTATGCCGTCTAGTGTAGAAGTTACGCTATTTCTTACTGACTGTAGCTTTGCCTTTAATTCTTCATCAATTCGCTTACGAGTCTCCTGCAAACAAGCATAAGCCGTATCAGTCAACTCTTGTCTCATCGCCTCTATTATCAGCTTCGTCGGGTTCACTAACCCTGCGTACAGCAAAATCGTTGGCTTCCACCAGTCTTCTTTCAAGTGCTCATACAGCAATGCTTCTCGCTCCGGCTTAGCCGCCACATACGCCGCTGCCAAGTATTCCTGAAAGCTCAAATGCGCAAACTCATACTCATCTTCCTGCTGCACAATTAGCTCACTCACCTCCACCACAGGCGCTAAAAAATCTCCCGCCCCCAGCGTTTCTTCCTGCTCTGCCAAAGCCTCACTCACATATCGCAACAGCGTACTTCGCTCCACCCGCTCCAGCTTTTGCACCATCATTTCAAACGCCACCCGCTGCAATACCGTCTGCGCCTCGCACTGCGTCAGCAAAGTCTCCAACCGACGCGCCCTGGGCCGGTCTCTAAGCTGCAACTGACAAATCTCTCGATACAGCTCCACCCGGCGCTTTGGCAAGTTCGCCCCCTCATACCGCCGATGAAACGTCACAATCATATTCAGCAACAGCGGATTTTTTGCCAGTGCCCTTATCGCTGGCTGCTCTTCAACTTGCGCCAACAAATCTTGTGAAAATTCAGCCGCCCGCTTCTTCACATCTGGCGTATCTCGCCCCGCATTCGCATACCGCTCCTGACACCCATACCACCTCGTCACAAAGTCTTGTCGCTGTTCGCGATCAAAATCTTTTACCCACAGCGAAGAAGCCAGCACTAGCCGATTGGCTGCATCCTGTTCTTGATAAGCTTTAGGCCGAGAAGTCACCACAAACACCGATCTCGCCATACTGCCGCATCTGTTCATTTAGCCATTTTGCAACGGCAGGCCGCTGCGCCTTCGCCACCTCATCAAAGCCATCGAACATCACCAAAGCTCTGCCGCTTCTCAGCACATCTTTCGCCCAGTCAGCCGGAACATCCAGATCGCTGGCACCCGATAGCTTGGGCACATGATACTCACTGATTAGCGCTGACAAACTCGGCGGATTCTCCTGCGCCAACAGCTCCCGGTACTTGCGCAACACCAGCAAAAAAGGCACCCTCTGCGGCACATCCTTCTCCGGCTGCTTCGTCCCCATCCGATAAGCAATATGCTTCAGGAGCGTCGTTTTGCCATAGCCCCCCCAAGCCAAAACCGCCAACTGCCGAAACGTCGTCTCACGCTCCGCCTTCGCCAAAAAATCCCAAATGCTGTAGCTGTCGTAACTGCGAGGCATCGCTGCCATATCCTCAGCCAACAGCCCCTCGTCCGACAGCCCTCATCCGACAATCTCTCAGCCATCCGCCCAAACCCAGGCGAGCTAGCACTCAAATCCAGCGCCAACGGCACAAACACATCCCTCAGCAACGGCACAAAAATACCCACATGCTGCACCGCCCCCTCCGACCGCAACGCCTGACAATCCGCCGCCTGACAAGCCAAATACTGGTCCTCAAAGCTAGCCGCCGTTTCCACCGCCCTACTCGTAACAATCGGCTCTAATAACCTTCCTTCACCAGCAGCAGACTCAGCAGCACCTAACTCACCCCCTGGCCTAATTCCAGTAATTCCCCAAACAAGCCTGCCAAACGGATCAGGCATTTGCCGCCGAAAATCAACCCAAGTCTTACCCTTCAAAAAAGTCGGCAGCTCTGGCTCTTGCGGCGCATTGCCCAACAACACCGGAATCACCGGGCATCCACGCTCCACAAACTCCCGCAAAAACGCCTTAACTTCCTGTCTTTGCCAAGGGCCAAATCCAGCATTTCCCACAAAAACAGCAGCAGTGCGAATCTGTTCTATCTGTCCGTCCAAAGCATCCTGCCAATCCAACCCAGGCCGCAATTCCCACTCATCCAGCCAAGGCTTCAGTCCTCTACATCGAAGCTGCTCAGCAATCTCAATGACAGCAGACTTATCCTCACTGTTGTGACACAAGAAAACATCGAACTTCTGCTCTGCCATTAACTACTCCGTTCAGACTGTCTGCTGAGAAATATACTCACGTAAGGCACGATTGATCCTCGTTTGATACCCCTCTTGAGAATGATGAGCCTTAAACCATTCAATCAGATCAGCGTCAAGACGAAGCGTTATCTGCTGTTTGATAGGACGATACAACACCCCCGCTTGGCATTGCTCCAATCTCGCACTTCAGGAATGTCATCGGTCTGAATCTGATCATCTGGCAAAGTCGCCAAAGCATCGATCTCCGCTTGCAGCTCAGAGGGTATAGGGTTAGAACGTTCCTTCTTCATAAGCAGCCGCCCTACGGGCGCTGATAATTCGTCTAGTCTCTTCGTTGGCTAGAGAGAGAGCTACTTCAGTTATGCGAGGGCTTCGACGCTTAGCTTCAAACCAAGCGCACTAATAACCTTTAGCACTGTATCAAAGGTAGGATCACATTCTTCCGAACGCGCTCCGCCCTTATCTTCGTTAAACAATCCCAAATCTTTTGTCACCTGCAACAAGCCTTTTGCCCGCGCAATATCGCACAAAGCCTTAGCGATAAAAGCTGTATCCCCATCTGCCTCTTCAATGCTAGCTTCCAAGTAAGCAGCCATTTCCTCCGGTGTCCGAAGATGCTCCGCGACATCGTAGGGGGCTGTAACTGTTTTTGTTTGAGTCATCTCGTCTCCTATAGGTTTTCAGCTAGCTGTATAGCTGTTTTAATATCCTTTGCTTGCGTACTCTTGTCTCCACCCGCTAACAAGATGATGACTGTATCTGCCTGCTTTTTATAGTACACCCGATATCCAGGACCGTAGCTGATGCGTAGCTCAGAGACGCCTTTCCCTACAGGTTTAGCGTCCCCCGGATTTCCAGAGGCCAATCGTTCGACTCGCACCAAGATGCGAGCACGAGCACGGGCATCACATAAGCCATCAAGCCACTGTACATAAACTTCTGTTCTGCGAATATCAATCATTACCAGAAATCTGACGCTTTAGGCTACACACCCACATCCACCAAAAATTCATACAGCAGCACTATCTAACTGATGAACCTCTTCGCTAGCAAGAAAAACGGCATATCGCAGGCAGGCAGAGATATCCTCTTCTTCCAAATAAGGGTAAGCCTCTAATATTTCTTCAACAGTCATTTTGTTAGCCAGCAGGCTCAAGACTAGCGACACCGTAACCCGTATGCCCCTCACACAGGCCCGTCCCCCCATCACCTCAGCGTCAAAAGTAATTCGCTCAAACATAGTTACCTTTTATACCTCTATCACTCCGATACGCCAGCAATCTTAGCCAGCGCATTTGCATACTGCTCCAAATCACCTCGCAGCGAATCCAGCTCGCCCCGCACAATGATCTCTTTGTCCCAAGCCTTCTCATGCGCCTGCGGACTCGTTCCATTGGGCTTCTTCTCTTCCCATTCCAGCAGCAGCGGATGCCATTTTGACAGAAACGGACGCAGGCCATTGTTCAGCACGGCGATCGCAATTCCTCCCACCGAATCATGCGACGCGCCCACATTCGGCCCCGCCTTCCGCAAAATCTCCCGCGTCGAGCCAAACAGGCTATACAGCGAATTCATCGCCTCGCGCACTAACCCTTCCTGCGGATTCAAACTCTGCACCGCCACCCGAGTCACCAGCTCCACATATAGCTCCCAGGCCGCATTGCGTTCAGTCGGATCAGCCTCCCATGAAGCCGAACCAATGCCAAACGGCAGACTTACAGTGACCTGTTTGAGCTTAGCAGGGTCAGATTTTGGCATGTTACTGTGCAAAGGCGATTAATTTTGTCCTGATTATAGGATGGCTTGCTGCCAAACTACAGGTATGTACTATGTTATGCGTATCCATATAAGTCATCTTGAATGCCTACGCTCCTAACCTATGGTATCCACGACTAATACATGGCTCAGAGCAGGAACGTGGTAACTACCGCTTTATTAGCGGTGGCAGCGGCATTCACTGGAACGATCTAGACGAAGACATCAGTACTCAAAACCTCATCATTGGACAACCTTCCGGCGAAAGCCAAAAGTCTTTTCAGCGATGGTTAGAGCAGAGAGTCCAAAAGGGACATTCACAGCAAAGCTGGCCAAACTTACGAGAGGCTGTTGGAGAGGAGGGCGTTGCCATTCTCCGCTGTTGAATGACGCGAGGCTCACGTAGTCGGCTTTGCCCCTACAAAAGCTAAAAAATTAGTCCTCTTCGGCCTTTGGTGTAGTAAGTGCGATCGCCTCTGGATCAGCAGGTGCTGCCGTTGCTGCCCCGCCACCTGGCTGGCTGTTCACTTCCTCGATTACTTCCGCTTCGGCACCTTCTTCTGCCGTGTTAGACTCTTCTGGCTTAGCCACTTCGCCCAGCTCTGTGTCCACATCAGGTGCCATAGCCGCTTCGGTCAACTTCGAATCTTTCGGATCTGCCATAATTATTCTCGACTCCAATGTAATTTACAATACTCTTTGATTGCGATCTGAAACACCTTTTCTTGTGCTTCATGGCTTCTTGTGCTTCATTGCAATGATAGAAAAGACAAAACGGATGGCTACTAGCTAGGTGTATTCTTAGAGAATCTTTTGCCCAAATCTACGGAAGGCGCAGGTGTTGAATTCTCTTTTACTTTGGTAACAACTTCTGCCTCAGCGGACTTAGCAGCCTGCTCTAGCTCCTCTGGCGCAGCAGTTTCATCGGCTGTGGACTCTTTATCTATTGACGCGGTATCGTCCGCAGACAAAGCTTCTGCATCTTGACTGGGCTCTGCCGCCGCTGCACCAGGAACAACAACTGCTTCAGAGATATCTTCTGGTCTTTGAGTCGACATAGCAAGATCCTTCTTATTTTTGACTAAGTTATCACTGTTGTTTGTAATTCGATATTACCTTCAGAGGTATTTTTGACAAGCTATAGAAGACCACACTAGACCCATCCGACCAGATGTAGACAGAGCCCAACTGCGCCACCAGCTACGACTAGCCAAGCCGAATTTATTTTGAAGCGGAAGACCAAAATGGCACTCAGAACAGCCAATCCAATGGTCACCCCATCTACTAGAGCGGCCTGTCCCAGCGTGTAGGTGACCCCGGCCATCAGTCCTAACGACCCAGCATTGACACCGTCTAGAAACCCGCTGGCCCAAGGCGATCTGCGGATTTTTGGCACCCAGGGGTTGACCAGACCGACTAGAAGAAAGGCCGGTAGGAATATTCCGATGGTGCCAGCGATCGCACCTCCATTCCCCGCTAGCAAATAGCCAACAAACGTAGCCGTTGTAAAAACAGGCCCAGGCGTAATCTGACCGATTGCGATCGCATCCAAAAGCTGCTGAGAAGTCAGCCACTGCTGCTGTTCTACCAAGTCTCGCTGAAGGAAAGCCAGCAGCACATAGCCGCTGCCATACAGCACACAGCCAATCTTTAGAAAGAACAAAAAGACGCCAGCCCAGCCCACGGACACTGCTGTTGCGGCGGGTCCACCGACCTGCGCGAGCGAGCCTGAAATCGGCAGCAAAAATGCGCCCATCCCGATATTGTTACGATCATGCCAGTTCTTCACCAACATCACCGTCAATCCAGCTAGTAGTAACAACAGAATTTCGTTGATGCCAGTGAAGTAGAGTGCGATCGCGCCAAATCCCACCACAGTCGTCGGCAGGTCTTTTGCAGCTTTCTTACCCAGCTTCCACAGCGCCTGTAGCACCACAGCAATAATCACCGGCTTGATACCATACAGCAGCCAGCCTACCTGCGGCACTGTTTGATAGCGCACATACAGCGCCGCCAGCAGCCATACCAACACCATCGCTGGCAAAATGAAGCTGCCGCCCGCTACGAACAGTCCCCGCCATCGGGCCCGCTCATAGCCAATATGAATCGCCAGCTCAGTAGAATTTGGCCCAGGCAGTAAGTTCGTAACACCGATCAAATCCAGTAGCTGTTCCCGGCTCATCCACTGCCGCCTCTTCACCACCTCGTCATCCATCATGGCAACGTGAGCCGCCGGACCGCCAAAAGCCACCATTCCTAGCCGAAAAAAAACACTCACCAGCTCCACGAGTCTATGTCGCTGTTGGTCTAGAGGTAGCGATGAGTAGGCAATCGGCTCTAGTTGATGCTCTTTCATGTCTTGGTTCACGCCACTACGCTCCATCAAAATAGCTCCACCAAAATAGCTCCACCAAAATATTAAAGCCTCCTCGATACACAGGAAGGGTTCAAACGGCTATGCTCACATCGCTAGGTTAAGACAAGGTAATTATGTGTTCCTCAATGGATGGGAACTATTCCTGCCTATACGCTATTCCTTAGTTGTTCTCTGCGCCTATAGCTGTAGGAATTATTCGGGCAAGTACTCGCTGACCGTCTCTCACAAATTCCTTGCTCACGAAAGGAGATGTCATTGCAGAAAGCAGTCCGCCATAGTCCAGCCCAAAGTTCACCTCGTCGCCAATCTGTAGCGGGTGGTTTTCACTATCGAGAATAATATGATCGCTGCTAGATCCTAGAATCTCCAGGTTGCGCTCAGACTTCAGCCCAGCGGTTAAAACGTCCTGTCTGCCCAGTGCGACGATCGATCGCGATCGGATTCCTCGATCTTCAAACTTAGGAATCTCTCCAAAAGCATTTGAACAAATTTCGCCGAAGGGAAGCGAGGCTTTTCGCTTGGACTCGATCACTTCGGCAACCATCTGAAAAGTGTGAGTGTGAAGCCCTGGAATAGCCTGCCTGCCAACTGTTTCACAGCCCAAAAGAATGGATTCTCCAATCCGAAGATTGTTGATCTCTCCAACCTCTTGACCAGAATCTGCCCACTCGTAATTGGCCGAGTTACCCCCAGAGACGACCGTCAGCCGAACACCTAGCTCGCTTTGAACAATGCGTACTAGTTCCGAGAGCATACTCATGTTTCTGTGACTTGGCTTTACACCACCATAGCAGGCCAGATTGCAGCCAATGCCCATCACTTTGATATGAGAGAAAGCAAGCGTCTTTCTAACGAATTTTACTAAGTCACAGGGAAGCACACCTTCACGCAAATCGCCTAGCTCCACCATAACAATCACCTGGTGGACTTTGCCCTGGGCTTTCGCATGGTACGAGAGTTTTTCTAGCGTTTTCAGTTCTGTATTGAGGCTAATGTCTGCGCTTTCGACAATCTTCTGAGCCTGACTAGGGGCAGCACGCAGAAGCACTAGGCGAGCAGATATTCCGGCTCGTCTCATTCTCTGAATGTTTTCAATGCGCGAGTCGGCGATGAACTGAACACCGCCTGCAATCATTGCTCTGGCGATCGCAGGTTCTCCCAATACCGCCTTGGACACGCCCATAAGAGAAATCCCCTTTTGCCCGTAGAAGTGGCACAGGATGCGGGCATTCTCTTGAATCTTAGAGAGAGAGATCTCTATTCTTGGAAGGCAAAGCTTCATTTTATTTTCAGACGATAAAGTCTGATGAGTTGCCAATAGAAAATGGCAGTTTTGTTGAAGTGAATCGATTTGGTTATTTGGCTTTCGTCTAGCTTTCGTCTAGCTTTTGTCCAGTTTGTTCTGAAGTGACGGAAACTTATCAGCAAGCGCCTGAACAAGTTTCTGACAGCCATCACTCAATACGTCCGTTGTCGGTAGCTGAAACTGGTTTTCGTAGCGCTCTACAATAGCAGGAACTTCGCTAGCTGAAAGTCCTTCATGGCTGAGTGCGATCGCCAGCACCCGCGCCGCAGAAATCGCCTCAATTAGCTGAATCTCTCTCTCCACAGTCGGCATCGGCAAATCAGGAAAATCGCAGCGAACTTTTCTAGCCGGAGGATGCTGAAGAATAACGCCATCCGGCATACTTCCTTTCAAAATACCGAGAGAACTCATAAAGGCAGGGTGACTGACAGCGCTCTGGCCCTCAACCAGAATAATATCAGGACTTTCCTGCTCAAACGCACTCACGACGGCGTTTTCTATCTCACCAACAACAAACTGAGAGACCAGCGCGTCTATCGATACGCCATACTTAGCTCCCTGCATCATGCCAGTCTGACCCGTAGCAACCAAGATTGAGTGAATCCCCGCTGCGTTTAGCGCCTTGTTAAGCTCTATGGCGGTCGTCATTTTTCCGCAGGCGCAGTCTGTGCCAAGCATAGCAATGACGGGAATAGTCACCTTTGCGATCTCACCGGTAAACGTATGCAAATTCGACAGCTCGGGCGGCTTACGAATGTCTTTAATCTGAACGTTGTGTTGCGCAGCCGCAGCGGCAAACTCAGCATCTTCAGAGAAAAACTGATGGAGACCATTGACGATGTCCATGCCTTTTTCGATGGCCGCTAGAATCAGCATCCTTTCTTCAGGTAGGATGCTAGCTTCTAAAGGGGCCTTCCCATAGATGTAGCAGTCTGGGGTAGCGGGCAGGTGTCTTAGCGCATCGTCTAAGTCAGCAAAAATTGGAATATTTTGCGGCTGTCCGCCCAGCGCCTCCCCAGCATCTCGACCTGCGAGTGAGCTGTCTAAAACTCCAACAATTTCATAAATTTCGGAATGGCGAATCAGTCCATTAGAGGTCTTGCCGTCTACTTGGCCGAACTGTTTCTCGCAGTAGACTAATGCCGTTTTGATGGATTTATCCTGCTAATGCCCTGAGCAGATCTGCCAGACCTTTGGCTGGCATACTTCTGTAATCAGTGCGTGGTGGGTTCTTTGATATAAGTCTAAATGGTAACATATGCTACTCTTTTCCCAGCCTTCGCGCCATCCTCAGAGCGACACATACTGAAGCACCAGTTTTTCCCCAGCGCGGTATTTCAAAAATGCCCGTATCGGTAAATTGCGTTAATAATTTGTGCCAGCAAAGCGATCGCAAGTCTCCACCAGCGCACTCGTAATCCCTACCTCAGTTGCAGAGTGTCCCGCGTCGTTGATGATGATTAGCTCTGACTCTGGCCAAACGCGATGGAGTTCCCAGGCAGACACCATCGGGCAAACAACGTCATAGCGGCCCTGCACAACCACGGCAGGAATGTGACGGATGGTGTCGATATTGTCTAGCAGCTGATTGGGATTATCAAAGAAGCCACCGTTAATAAAGTAGTGACATTCAATTCTGGCAAAGGCGTCTGCAAAGCTACCTTCCCCAAAACGTTCAACAAGACCCGTATCAGGAATCAGCTTGCTAGTACTTGCTTCCCAAACTGACCAGGCTTTGGCTGCTGTTTCTCGGACAGCAGCGTCGTCACTGGTCAATCGCTTGTAGTACGCTGCGACCAGATCATCACGCTCCTCGGGTGGAATAGGCGCAAGGTAGCCTTCCCAGGCGTCTGGAAAAATGTTGCTAGCACCAGACTGATAGAACCACTGGATTTCTTTGGGCCGCAGCATGAAAATGCCACGTAGGATCAGTCCGTTACATCTGTCCGGATGGGTTTGCGCATAGGCTAGCGCTAGAGTGCTGCCCCAGCTACCACCGAAGACGGTCCAGTTTGGGATTGAAAGGTGCGATCGCAATCTTTCAATATCTGCAACCAGATCCCAAGTCGTATTTTCAGCTAGCTCTGCGTGAGGCGTGCTCTGCCCACAGCCGCGCTGGTCAAATAGAATAATTCGCCACTTAGTCGGATCAAAAAACTGTCGATATATTGAAACGATGCCGCCGCCAGGGCCACCATGCAAAAAAACGACCGGCTTACCCGTAGGGTTGCCCGCTTCTTCGTAATACAGCGTATGTAAATCTGAGACTGGCAGTCTACTTTGGCGGTAGGGCTCAATCGGCGGATATAGCTGACGCATAGCAAGCACAGAAAAATCGCTTTCAGCTTTTAACTGTAGCTTCTGTCGAGCTGCTCATAGCACTATCTTCGGCTTGAAAACCCTCACAGGACCACAGGCAGCTCAATCTAAGCCTTTTGAGGGACTACTTGCTCTTGAATAAAGTTGAAAATGACTCTCCACTCCCCAGTCTCGGGATCTCGCAGAGAGATAAACGGATTAGGCTTGAGGCACTTATGTTTTGGCTGGCGCATAACGCATGTTGTGAACCGACTTTACTAAGATACTGAGTATAAAAACGAACGGATGTGATAGCTCTAGGGTTTAGAGATGATATTCGTCACAGGCTCATAGAGTTTACGGATAGTTAGCTTTTCGACGGGTTTCTTCCTTTGTAGATTTACGGTTGACGAGTTTCTAGTTCCACTATGTTTCCTACTGAATAGCAATCTTTGGTAGGGTTCAAAGGGTATAAATATATTTTTAATAAAAGTGCTCATAAATAATTAGAAAAATAACTTGAAGAAAATAACTTGGCAAAATATTTGTAAGCCATCTTCAAGATTATCAGCACGTAGGCCCAGGGGCATAGCAGTAATGACGGTAGAAGTTTGGCCAGGAAAATCTCATCCTCTAGGAGCGAGCTGGACGAAGGAAGGCACTAATTTTGCGCTGTTTTCTGAAAATGCGACTGCGGTGATTCTATGTTTGTTTGACAAAGCCGGACAGGAAACGCAGGTGCCTTTGCCTCAGATGACGAATTACGTTTGGCACGGCTTTGTTCCAGGAATAGGTCCTGGTCAAGAGTATGGTTTTCGAGTAGATGGCCCCTATCAGCCGCAGGAGGGCCATCGGTTTAATGTCAATAAGCTGCTAATCGATCCCTATGCTAAAGCGCTGACCGGTGATATTCGCTTTGGCCCGGAGCTGTTCAGCTTTCCGATGGATGATTTTACAAATCGCGATCGCGACCTAGACTTTTCCTTGACTGACAGCGCCCCGGTCATGCCAAAAGCTGTTGTCACCGATGACAGCTTTGACTGGGACGGCGATCGCCACCCTGATATCCCCTGGGATAAAACCGTTATCTACGAAGTCCACGTTCGCGGATTTACAAAACAGCACGACAAAATCCCAGCCGAGCTCAGAGGCTCCTATGCTGGCATGGCCCATCCCGAAGCGATCGCCCATCTAAAAAGCCTTGGCATTACCGCCGTTGAACTGCTGCCCGTCCACCACTACAACGTCTATCCCGGACACCTAGTCACCACCGGACTCCACAACTACTGGGGCTACGACTCGCTGGGCTACTTTGCGCCTCATGCTGGCTATAGCGCCCAGCAAGGCCAGCAGGTTCAGGAGTTCAAAGCGATGGTCAAAGCCCTGCACGCAGCCAATATCGAAGTCATTCTAGATGTGGTGTACAACCATACCGGAGAAGGCAACCATCTGGGGCCGACCTTCTCTTTGCGCGGGATAGACAACGCTGCGTACTACCGGCTAGTAGAGACTACACCTCGCCTCTACATGGACTTTACCGGCTGTGGCAACTCTTTGAACGTACGCCATCCCCAGGTCCTGAAGCTAATTATGGACAGCTTGCGCTACTGGGTGCAGGAAATGCACGTAGACGGCTTTCGTTTCGATCTAGCTTCGGCCCTAGCCCGCGAACTGTACGAGGTAGATCGACTATCCTCGTTTTTTGACATCATCCATCAAGACCCAGTTCTCTCTACGACCAAGCTGATTGCTGAGCCCTGGGATCTCGGGGAAGGCGGCTATCAGGTAGGTAACTTCCCGCTGCTGTGGTCTGAATGGAATGGAAAATATCGCGACACGATTCGCGACTTTTGGCGAGGTGAGCGCTATAGCCTGGGCGATTTTGCCTTTAGGTTTACCGGCAGTTCGGACCTTTACAAAGACGATGGCCGACTTCCCCATGCCAGCATCAATTTCATCACCGCGCATGATGGCTTTACGCTCAATGACCTGGTCAGCTACAACGAAAAGCACAACGAGGCCAACGGAGAAGGCAACCGCGATGGTGAGAGCTACAACCGCTCCTGGAACTGTGGGGCTGAAGGAGAAACCGACAATCCCGAGATTCTGGCGCTTCGAGCCAGGCAGCGACGCAATTATCTAACCACGATGATGCTCTCTCAGGGGGTGCCAATGATTCTAGGCGGCGATGAGATGACCCGCACAACCAAGGGAAACAACAATACCTACTGTCAAGACAGCGAGCTGTCCTGGTTTGACTGGCAGCTAGAGGAAGAGGCGCGATCGCAGCTCAACTTCACCCAAAAACTGATCGCGTTTCGCCAGGCGCATCCAATCTTCTGTCGCCACAACTGGTTCTTTGGCCGAGAGATTCACGGATCTGGCGTTGTCGATATTGGGTGGTTTCATCCTGACGGTACGACAATTGACGATCGCGAGTGGCACGATGGCTCAACTAGGGCAATCAGCATCTTTTTGAATGGTGCAGAGATTCCGAATCTAGATGAGAAAGGGCAGCGAATCTTAGATGACAGCTTCTTGCTCTTTTTTAATCCGTCTGGGAGCAGCCTCGACTTTAGGGTGCCAGCTTCCGTCAATGCTCAAAAGTGGCAAATTTTGTTAGACACGAGCAAGTCAGATGGGTTTGTCCAAGGAGGAACCATACATGAACGGGATCAGCTAGTGGAGGTCGCCGCGCGATCGCTCGCAATCCTATCTTGTCCTCACTGCTTTACGACAGCTAGCGGCGAAGCAGGCAGTGACAACCAATCAGAAGAGTGCTCAATCAATCAGTAATATAGATGTCGTGCTATCCCAGAATCTACGAAATTGTCAAGCTCATTCCTCCTGGTAAAGTAGCCACCTACGGTCAAGTCGCCGATCTCGCTGGACTCATCGGCAAGCCCAGAGTCGTCGGCTATGCGCTTTACCGAGTGGTTGACAGTATGGAAATCCCCTGGCACCGAGTAATCAACGCCAAGGGAGAGGTTTCTAGATCTTCACTACGAGATGGAAATGATGATCTACAGCAAAGCCTGCTCGAAGGCGAGGGGATTGTTTTCAAAAGCCGTAGGCTAGACCTTAATATCTATCGCTGGAAGCCAGACTTTACGGCAATCGATCAGCTAGAAGAATCATTAGTTGATGGCGCAGAGCCTGCGTAAGAGGCGCAGTGTACTACTCGCCCCAACTGACCTGTCGATTTCTGTAGAACCGGGATGCTCCAAATTGGGCATAGGTAGCCTAGCCGCCGACAGCAACCATAGTAGTCTTACCCACTGAACTCTCAGCTTCAATCGTCAGCTCTGACGGTTCTGGAATATTGTGCAAACTGGTTTGAATCTGCAAAGCGCCCTCTTTTTGCAGATCCTCTATGTAGCCTGGTTTGGCTTGCATAGCCTCGGCTTCGTCTTTAAAGGGTCCGAAGTAATAGACGCAGTTAGGTTCTGCCGTGGTGATCTTTACCCACCAAGGGTTAGAAAAGAAACTGAACAGACCGCTAAAGAAGTTTTTCATCACAGTTTTGGCAAATAGCCTTGTGTTGTGGACAGTTTTTCTTAGTTAAATAGCTGAGGTTAGGTAAACGCCCGAGAGGCGAAACAGGAGAAGTAAGGCGGCAAAGCCAAAGAACTCGCTATTTTCTTCGCGGGCAAACTGTAACCGATTATATTATTCTGCAAGAGTTTATTCCGTTTCTCTTCTAAAAAATAATATCAATTAAATCAAACCAAATTGGTGTATTTGCTTACTATCCGAGAGACGCTTTCAACCATCTAGCAGCTCTAATCTCGAACTCTCTATTGATCCCTCTGATAATCTTTCCCTAGTTAGCACAGGAAGCTTGTTTACCCAGGTTTGACGGTAGATCTCGTAGAGGGCCATGCCAGTAGCTACAGATGCGTTGAGACTAGGTGTCTTGCCACTTAGCTCAATGGAGATAAGCTGATCGCAGAGGTTCTGGACAGAGAGGCTAAGGCCGCTACCCTCTGCACCCACGACTAGAACAACCGGGGCTGAAAAGTCTGTCGTATAAATAGGTTTGGCGGCTTCTGCGGCTAGGCCATAAATCCAAAAGCTGTTGTTCTTTAGATACTCTAGAGAACGACCCAAATTGACGACTCTAGCTATCGGTATATTTTCCAAGGCACCGGCAGATACTTTGGCAACAGTTGAGGTGATGCCAACGGCTCTGCGCTGTGGAATAACAATTCCTTGTGCGCCAATTGCCTCAGCCGATCGGATGATTGCACCCAGGTTATGGGGATCAGTGATCCCGTCAGCAGCGACAATCACCGGGCGGCGAGATTTGTTCTTTGCTTGTTCAACTAGCGCTTCTAGCTCTACGTATTCGTAGGCAGCAACTTGAGCTACGATTCCCTGATGACTAGCTCCTTGGGTCATCTGGCTGAGCCGCAGGTTTTCGACTTCGTCAATGACAGTACCGTTGGCTTTGGCGATCGCAATTAGAGGTCTAAAGCGGGAATCGTAGTGAAGTTTGGATGTTACCCAAAGGCGATTGAGCGATCGCCCTGTTTCGATGGCTGATTCGACCGCATGGCGTCCGTAGATTAAATCAGGGCTGGAATCTTCGTCTGTAGTCTCGAAAGAGCTATCAGAGCGACTATCGAAGCGGCTATCCGGTCGGCGTTCAGAGCGACTGCTAGAGAATCTGCTAGCAGGACTGCCAGAAGCGCTATCAAAACGTTTTTTGCCGAAAGATTTTTGGGGACGATCGCCGTCTGTACGTGTCCCGAATGACTTTTTGGGTCTATTGTCCTCCTGACGATCTTGTTTAGGGCTAGGCTCCTCTGAGCTGAATGTTTTTTTAGAGCTAAATTTGGTGCGATTAGGACCGCCGGGCGAGCCCGTATACTTGCCGTTGCGCAGTTTGGGTTTAGCGCTAGGCTTACCACCAGATTTTGAGGTTGGCTTTGCACCGGGTCTTGCGCCGGGTTTGGCATGAGGATCTAGTCTTTTCTTCTTGAGAGGAGACTTGAAAGAACGCTCTGATGGGTTGGATGACTGTTCTGGTCCGCTCACGCGCAAGTCCTCTGGATAGTGGTTGAAATAGCGGTAAAAATAACGATTAAAAAATAGTGGCTAGCAAAAGGAACGAATATTCTACAGTCCTAATGGCACAGATTTGAGATGCCACTGACTTAGTAAATATTTGTCTAGAAGTCAGCCTTGTGTCGTCAGCCGACCTAATAGAGCAATCAATCTAGGCTGATCGCTCAGATAGAGAAATCCAATCAAGGCTTCTAGTCCCGTGGCTTTTTGATAGTCCTGGCCGCTAGCTCGCCTGCTTTTGCCAGTGGTGGCATTTCGCCCTCTCCTAACTAAATCTCTTTCAGCGTCGGTAAGGTAAGGGCCAAGGATGTCAACAAAGTGCGATTGCTGCTCAGCTTTAACCTGAGTAACGACCTGCTGATGGTAGTCGCGAATGCGTTTGGCTGGGATCAGGAGACGCGATCGCACATACAGCTCAAAAACCGCGTCGCCGATATACGCTAACGCAATTGGAGAGATAGCATTGAGTTCGCTGTCAGTAAGTGGCTTGCGTTCCTGCGTCTGAGCGTCTATGAATTGCTCAAAGCTCTCGCCGGGAGAATTTCCCATAGTTACAAACTCTTATGCGAACTCTGCTGACCAGCTCAATGCCTAGATTATTGACATTCCGGCCCTCAGTTTTTTAGATTTTCGAGCGCAGCCTCTACGTTTGGCTGTAGAGACAAAAACTGCTCTAATCGAACGAGTTTGACCGTTTGAGTGACACGGGGATTGCTGACAACCTGAACGCTGCCACTTTCGCCTTTGGCTTTTTTGACCAAGCGAACAAGTGCGCCTAGACCAGAGCTGTCAACAAAATCAATCGTGGAGAGATCCAAAATAATGTGAGCAGGACCATCCTCAATATACTTGTTGAGAACTTTGAGAAACGTAGGCTCTGAAAAAGCGTCTAAAAGTCCAGTAAGGCGGAAGATTTGACATTTCCCTCTAACTTCGCGGGTGCCTCTTAGACTCACTGTTAGGGTAAGCGACTCAGCGATGGGGTCCTCCTATTTATGCCTAGCATTGAACGACAATATGACGATTAAGTATAGGACAAGATACTATCGACTGCAAGATAGTTTTTCCTGCTTTTTCGCTGCTTGCCTACGGTTTCCCGACTACTTTGCCGCGAGAGTTTGTGCTATGAGGGTTGTGACCGTTCGCGCATGGCCTGGACAAAGTTGGCGAACAGATAATCGGCATCGTGAGGTCCAGGGCTTGCTTCAGGATGATATTGCACAGAGAAGACGGGAAGCTGCTTGTGGCGGATGCCCGCAACGGTTTGATCGTTGAGATTGAGATGGGTGATCTCGACCTGCTCTTGGTTGATAGAACTGGCATCAAGCGCAAATCCGTGATTTTGGCTGGTAATTTCGATCTGTTCTGTAAGGCCACAGGGCTGATTAAGACCGCGATGACCGAACTTGAGCTTGAACGTTTCAGCGCCTAGAGACAGTCCTAGAATCTGGTGGCCCATGCAGATGCCAAAGGTCGGAAGCTGGCTGGCTAATAGCGCCTGGGTAAGCTCAGGGGCCCCTGTAACAGCAGCGGGATCGCCAGGACCATTGGACAGGAAAATGCCGTCAGGCTGATAGCCCAAAATCGTGTCGGCGGGCGTATCGGCTGGAACAACAATGACTTTGCAGCCGTAGCTGGCAAGCCTTTTGAGAATATTGCGTTTGATGCCGAAGTCAAGAGCAACCACAGTCAGGGGCCGTTGATCCGCATCTTCGGCCTTGTCTGAAGCGGTAAAAGCCCAGTTCTCTCCAGTGATCTCTTCCCACTCGTAGACCTTATCAGTCGTGACTTCCTTGACCAAATTCAGGCCTTCCATAGAAGGAAGCGTCTGTAGCCGTCTAAGCAAGTCGTCTGGATCGAGAACTTCGCTGGAGATAATGCCATTCATGGCCCCGACGCTGCGGAGCTTGCGAGTGAGGGCTCTAGTGTCAATGCCGTGAATGCCAGGAATTTTGTGAGCTTTGAGATAGTCTCCGAGGGACTGAGTGGAGCGCCAGCTGCTAGGGCGATCGCAGACATTTTTTGCGATCGCACCTCTGATATAGGGCCGTATCGACTCTTCATCTTCAGGATTAACGCCTGTATTCCCTAGCTCTGGATAGGTGAACGTCACCATCTGTCCGCAGTAGCTCGGATCAGTCATCACCTCTTGATAGCCAGTCATCCCCGTATTGAATACCACCTCTCCCATCGTGGTACCGGTCGCACCGAAGGACCATCCTCTATAGATGGAGCCATCTTCTAGCACGAGTAAAGCAGGCTGGGCAGCAGGATTAAACATAGTAGCTGTGATGAAAATCCGTATAAGACGTAAAAAGGACAAAACTCAGTTAGGGCAATGTAAGGAAAGGCATCCTACAGATATACAATGGCCCGCTTTCATTTCTTTCGTCGCTTCATATTATTGCCTAGTTTCGTCGGATTAGCGTGCTCTGCTTGTCAGCCTACATCGACAATCACAGAAATTATCTTTTCCAATGATGTCAAAAAAGCAGAGAGCCAGACTAATACGTCTGCTGAGCGAATTGACAATCAAGCGGGAGTAAAGCAGTCAGTTTCTACGGTTGCAGTTGCTGACGATAGCGACACAGAAGACGATAGCGACACAGAAACTGTGACAGCTAAAGATGCCACACTCAAAGCTGATAGCGCAAACGGTGCAGCGGCCTCGATTCAGACATCTCTGATAGCTTATCAAACTGGTTTAGAGCTAGCGTCGAGTGCTCATATGCTTAGCCAGTCGGCTATCTCTTCTGATGACTGGGGACTGGTAGTTAGCCGCTGGAACAGGGCTGCCGACCAGCTCAATCAGGTCACTGCTGATAGCGAGCACTATAAACTAGCTCAGCAAAAAATAGCAGACTACCGGGAGAACGCCGCGCAAACTCAGGCCAAAATCAAACGCCTACAGAGCGAGGTATATATTCCTTTAGCCCCAGCTGCCGCTCTAGAAAGGCCCACGCTCCGAGGTGATCGCAATAGCGATCGCAACAGCGAAATAGGTAAACGCCGAGTGCGCGTCCCCATCGTTCGGCGGCTGCACGGAACCCCAGTCGTACAGGTTACCTTCAATGGAAACCAGACCTACGAAATGATTCTAGATACTGGTGCTAGCCGCACACTGGTGACAAGGCAGATGGCTAATAATCTAGAGATAGCAATTACAGATCGGATGATTGCAGCAACGGCTAGTGCTGCCGAAGTCGTCTTTGACATTGGTCAGGTACGTACTATGACAGTGGGTTCCGTTACTTTGAACGATGCCCAAGTCAGTATCGGCGATGCTGTCGGAATTGGCCTGCTCGGCAATGATTTCCTAGCAGGGTACGACGTTATTATCCGATCAGGAGAAGGTATCGTTGAATTAGTAGAATCTTGATGTTTCGCGCTAGTGCCAGAAAGCGCGGTGGCGGTACTTGCTAGAGAGCTTTCTTCCTAAATCGAGGGTTGGGATAGCTCTTTGTGTAGCCTGGTTGAAACGCTTAGCAGTGTCTGAACGAAGGCTGATTGCGCGGGAGGTTTCAGTGATTTGGGCCGCAATTGAGCGAGCTATACTAGGCGGATTTTCTAGCGAAATCTCTTCTGCACTGGCAGTATCTACACCAGCAAGATTGAGTAGATTAAAGGTTGACGTAGAGGCTTCATCACTGAGCGTTGAAATAGAGACTTGCATTGAAGAAGCCAATGAGTCTATTGATGTGCCAGTTGCAGACTCTGTAACCGGTAAATAAACCGTCGATTCCGATGAAGCGCCTAGCGACTGCAGTCCTTCTAAGAGAGGAGAGGATGAAGCGTCTGTTTCTACGTCTCGAATAGGCGCTAGGTCTTGGATAGTGACTAAAGGAACGAGGTCTTCCGGCTGAGGGTTAAATAGTGTTTTTGCCTGTGCGAAGTCTGTCTGCGTAGAATCAGAACGTGTAAAACCAGACTGTATAAAGTTGTCGGCAGAGGTTTGGAATTGTATAACCAGCCGAGAGGGCTCCCGGTAAGGCATCGATTGAGTCAGATTCTTTAGAGTTGGGCTGGTGATGGCTGTCTGCTCGGGCATTAGGCTCGCTATCGTCGGCTGTAGCTCTGCTGATAGTCCCATCGATGGTGCAACAGGCTCTGTCAATGATGCGTTAGACGGGAGTGCGCCGGATGCTGTGCTATTAGATGACATGCCATTAGATAGCGTGCTAAAACCTGTGTCAGCCAATGCATTGCTCGGAACGGTTGCGACTAGATCGGACGACTGATTGGGCAGCTCGATCGCTGGCTGGAGAACTGGTATTGCTGCGGGCGTCAGGGTTGGTAGTGGATCGACTACAAAGCTCGCATCTGAGCGCACGCTAGTTGGCCCGTCTCGTCCGACTGAACTGAGAGCGACGTTGGGAACAGCCGTCGCAGAATTCTCGGCAGAATTTTGCTGCATGCTCAGGAGAATGGCTGTTCCTAAAGGAACGTCTTCTGTAGCTGCAACTTCTCTAATAGACGTAGAAGCAATAGACGTAGAAGCAATAGACGTAGAAGCGACAGGAGATAAAGAGTTAGGCGAAAGGAGGTCTGCCTGCGATGTGATCGTCTGCGCCTGGGGAAGAAGTGACGGCAGGGCATTGGCAGTATTGATTGACTCGACCGCTGGGTTTGCAGTTTGTGCAGCCACTGTTGACGGCATCACTGGAGTCGAATCAGAAATAGGTGTCGCAGCAGTGAAGGAGGGTAAATAAGCCTGTGCGCTGCTGTATAAGCCGCCGTTAGTAGCTAGCTCTGGGCTGTTGTTATTAAGGTAGGCTCTAGCCTCGGCTACGGGATCGGGACGGGGAGCAGTGTATGTCTGGATTAGCTCATTTACTAGAGCGGTGGTCACCGTGACTGGTGGACTCACATCTGCATCAGAAGCTGGCGCGGTAGGAAGAGAAGTGACTATCAGAGCGTCTGGGTTACTAGGACCGAGCTGTCTGAAAGATTTTGGTTCAAAGGCCGGATCAGTTTGCGCTTTCGAGGCCTGGTTAACAAAGGCTTGAGCCTCATCTGAGAGCGCTGAGGGTAGAGTAAAGTTATCATTTACGCTGTTGAACGAGGCTGCTGTTTCGCTGAAATCAGGGACTTCAAAGCTCCACTGATTAGTAGGTGCTTTGCTTTGAGCGCAGCCAGTGATTGCTGTGAGCAGAACCGCCGAGGCCGTAACTTTACGCATGATTTTGTTAACTCTCCGTGTTGCCTTTTTGCTTACCCAGAAGATTACCCAGTGTATGAGTCTGGAGGAGCACCGATTAAGTTCCCATCTCCGTACTCTATTTCTGTGCAGGAATTTTGTACAGAAATATCTGCTGAACGCCTTAGATACACTCTAGATCCACCCTTTAGGTACAGCTATTGGATTAATAAGGGTAGCATTCTGTCTGTTTGTGTGTGGCCGCGACTAAGTATTATCACGGTCTCTTTAAGCAATCTTCAAACAATGCTAGAGCAGAATCAAAAACAAGCTGAGGACGGTGGAATGCTGGCAGCGCTTAGGTTGTGTATTCTGCGTTGATTTTTACGTAGTCGTAGCTGAGATCGCAGCCCCAAGCCCTAGCGGCTCCAGGACCATTACCCACATTGACTTCGATGGTCACAGGATAGGATAGGGCCTCTATCGCATGGGTTTGATGGCTAGAGGGTGTTTGAGTCTCGATCTTCGGATTGCTAAGTAAGATTTTTGACATGGCTAGGGTGCTGCTTTCGGCGCACTGCTTGAGATAGGCGCTGGCGGCGGCACGCTCAAAGGGCTGGGGAGTGCCGTCTTTCATCAAGGTAAAGTCACCGAGCGTGATGCTGAGTTCGGTCTGATCGAAGGGGGTGCCTGCACGTCCGGCGGCTCCAGCGATGCGGCCCCAGTTTGGATCGCGGCCAAAGATGGCGGATTTGACCAAAGATGAGCCTGCAACGGTACGGGCAATTTGCCCAGCAGCGCGATCGCTCATGGCTCCTGTAACAGCAACTTCAACCAGACAGGTAGCGCCCTCCCCATCGCGAGCAATGGATTTAGCAAGATGAATACAGACTTCGGTAAGCATGGCCTCTAGCTTGTCTGCTTCGGGTCCGGCTTCGGTGATTGCTGGCGTCCGTGATTCTCCATTGGCCAGAGCGAGCAGGCAGTCGTTGGTGCTGGTATCACCGTCAACGGTGATTTGATTGAAGCTTTTAGCGGTAGCGCGGCGCACCATGTCTTGCCACAGCGGCGGTGAGACAGCGGCGTCGCAGGTGACGAACGCAAGCATAGTGGCCATGTTGGGATGAATCATGCCAGAGCCTTTGGCAGTGCCGCCAATCCGGACAGGGCGATCGCCGATCTGAGTTTCGAGGGCGATGGATTTGGTGATTAGATCGGTGGTGACGATTGCTCTAGCCGCGCTGTCACCGCCTTCGTAGGTGAGGCTCTCTACCAGTTTGGGAATGCCCGCTTGAAGCTTGTCTATTTTGAGGCGCTGGCCAATAACGCCTGTAGAAGCAATCAGAACGCTATCTTCTGACAGATTAAGGGCCTTGGTGAGAGCCTTGGCACTGGCGATCGCATCTTGCTTGCCCTGCTCTCCGGTGCAGGCATTGGCTTGACCAGCGTTGCAGAGAATGGCTCGAGCAGAGGGCTTGGTTTCGAGCAGTTCCTGGCAATAGTCAACGCAGGCGGCGCGGACCTGGCTGGTGGTAAAAACGCCAGCAGCGATCGCATCGCAGTCAGACACAATCAAAGTGAGATCAGGCGAGCCAGACGGCTTTAATCCAGCGACAATGCCTGCGGCCCGAAATCCTTTAGGAGCGGTGACACCGCCTGTGATCAGTTGCCAGTCTGCCATAGTTGTTTTTCTCTAGAGTGAGGACGCGCGTTCATGCGCACTATATAAGTTGAGGATTATACCAAGCGACCTGGCATTCAACTCGAAAGGCTTATGCTTTTAGAACGGGATTGAGATGAAAAGATATTGAAAAAAGCGATACGGCTAAACACGGTAGTCTCGGCAGAAGCAGACGGTACGAGAGCGGTTTTTCTTGAGCGGCAGCAGTGGCTGTGGTTGTTAGGCGGCGGCATGCTGATGGGGATTGCCCCGGTCAATGCCTGGCCGCTGGCCTGGGTAGCGATGGTCCCGCTTTGGTCGCTGGTTTACGGGCAAGCTGCTGAGGTGAGCGGACAGAGAACTCACTACAGGCGCGGCCAGCGGACTACTGCTAGTTTTTGGCTGGGGGGCGCGATCTGGGGAATTGCCTACCATGGGACGGCGCTATCGTGGATTACGGGACTACATCCGCTGACTTGGATGGGGGTGCCCTGGTTAGGCAGCGTTGCGATCGCACTATTTTCGTGGCTATTTATCACCTTATGGGGAGCGGCTATTGGCCTGACCTGGATAGGATTGATGTGGGCAATTACTCGCAGATTTCGGGTATCTGGAATTAGCCGAGTGGTCTTAGGCACAGCGCTGTGGTGTGCGGTCGAATTTGTTTGGAGCAGCGGACCGCTGTACTGGACATCGCTGAGCTATACGCAAAGTCCTGGAAACCTATGGATACTACAGCTCGGTCAGCTATCAGGCCCAATTACGGTGACTGCAGCGATTGTGGCGGTGAATGGACTGGTGGCAGAGGGTATCTGGGGGCGATCGCGGTGGTGGGTGCGGGCGATCGCACTGTTGCTGCTGCTACATCTAGCTGGATGGGGACTGTACGCACGGCCTTTGGCAGATAGCCCTGAGCGTCAGCTATCGGTCGGACTGATTCAGGGCAATATTCCCACCCGTGAGAAGCTAACGGCGAAAGGAATTCAATCCTCTCAGCAAATTTATCTAGCAGGTTACAGCCAGCTAGCAAGCGAAGGGGCCGATTTGGTCATCACCCCAGAAGGTTCAATCCCCCAGGTGTGGAATGCCTTTTTACAGGATCGCAATCCGCTGCTTAGAGCCGTCGTAGATAAAGGTGTGCCGCTGGTACTGGGAACGTTTGCTCATCGCGATATTACTAATAGTCAAACGCCTTTGACACAGAGCCTATTAACGCTGGTGCCAGAAGGCAAAGTAAGCGGACGCTATAACAAGATCAAGCTGGTACCCTTGGGAGAATATTTGCCGTTTGAGACGGTTCTAGGCGCTGTGATCGGTCGACTGTCGCCGTTTGGAGAAAGTATGGTGCCAGGCGGATTTGACCAGGTCTTAGAAACGCCATTCGGCCCAATGGCGGCAGGTATCTGCTACGAGTCGGCGTTTGCAGCGCTGTTTCAAGGGCAGGTGCATCGAGGCGGGCAGGCGATTTTTACAGCCTCGAATAACGATCCTTATCCCCGTCGAGAGATGCTACAGCAGCATGCGCAAGACGTGATGAGAGCGATTGAGAACGATCGCTGGACAGTGCGAGTGACGAATACCGGGATTTCTGGAGTAGTTGATCCTAGAGGGCGATCGCGTTGGGTCTCTGAGCCGAATGTATTAGTGACGCATCTATCTACTATATATAGACGGCAGAGTCGCAGTGCTTACGTGAGATGGGGCGACTGGTTGACACCCTTGCTGCTGACAATAGCCACCGTACTGGTTTGGGTTGGTAGAGAGAAAGACGCTGGCGAGAACGACTCACCATGAAAACGACTCACCGTGAAGCAGTGCGCTCAAGTTCTTCGGCGGACAAGGCTGCGGATAGCCAGTTCCCTTGACCTAGCTGATAGTTTAAGGAAATGAGCAGGCTGAGCTGCTGGGCGGTTTCTATGCCGCTGGCAATCACGGTCATACCCGCACTTCGACCGAAGTCACTGATCGTTTTGACTAGCTTGACATCATCGGAATGAGAGAGGTTCTGAACAAAGGCCGGGTCGAGCTTTATGGCGTCTACTTTGAGCTGATGTAGACGGCTCAAAGAAGAGTGGCCTTTGCCAAATCCCTCTATGCAAAGTCCAAATCCTAACGCTTTAATGGCGCTGAGATTAGTGGTGATGGCCGTTTCTTTGTTGAGCAGGAGCGACTCGTCGATTTCTAGCTGAAAAGCTGAGGCGGGTAGCTGATATTTCTTGAGAGCGGATTGCCACTGAGAGCTCAGTTTGGGCGATCGCAGCTGAGCCGCAGAAATATTAAAGTGCAGCTTGATATCTCTACGACTGTGGGGCGATCGCGTCGCCTTTTTCGTCTTTTGATCAGCGTCGGGATGATTAGCGTTGGGAAAGATCCATCTCGACAGCTGTTGACAGGCCTGCTCGATCAAAATTGGTGAGAGCTGACGAATCACATCAATCTCTTCTGCAATCTGAATAAACTCCTTGGCGCTAACCCAGCCTCTCCTGGGATGCTTCCAACGCAATAGAGCCTCCAAGCCAGCTAGCTGCTGAGCCTGTAGGCTGAAGATAGGCTGATAGTGCAGGCTAAACTGTCCGCGAATCAGCGCCTGACGCAAGTCATCTTCTAGAGTCAAGCGAGCCTGCGTCCGATTTTTAATTCCCGCATCGAACACCGCAAACTGCTGAACGCTCTGGTTTGGCTCTTCCTGAATGACGATCGGCGAATTGAGCTGACCTGCCTGTTGCTTTATCTGGAGATTTATCTGCATCTGACTCTTTTCTTTGGCCTGACGCTTGGCCTGATACATCGCGGTATCTGCATCTTTGAGCGCGGCTTCCGCTTGCTGATAGCCCAGCTGGCTAAACGTCATACCAATGCTGGCACCAATTGAAATCTGTCTGCCCTCGATTGAGAATGGCTGCCCAACCTGCCAATGAATCCGTCTGACGGCTGTGATGGCCTCACTCTTATCGTTGATGCCATCGAGCAAAATCGCAAACTCGTCTCCGCCTAGCCGTGCGACCAAGTCGCTCTTGCGAAGTAACAGCTTGATTCGAGCAGCAACGTGTTTGAGTAGCTGATCGCCAATCTCGTGTCCGAGTGTGTCGTTGACAGGCTTGAAATTATCGAGATCTACAAATAGGACGGCATACTGGTGGGTCGAATTGCGCTGAGCAAGCTGGATAGAGTGATCCAAACGCTGTAGAAAGTAGCTGCGGTTAGGTAGGCCAGTGAGCGAATCATGCAAAGCATCATGGCGTGAGGTCGCTTCGCGCTTGAGCAAAGCCGACTGCGCTTTGAGCAGGCGATGCAGAGAAGCACTCAAGCTAGCAGTTCGCTTCCTTACACGCTGTTCCAAGCTACTGTTGATCTGCTGAAGCTCTTGGCTGCGACGGCTGAGCTCCATCTGGGTCATCACCTGGTGGCTGAGTACCTGAAGCGCTTTGATCTGCTGCGGAGTAATTTTCCTGGGATGGTGGTCAAGTACACAGAGTGTGCCTAGTGCGTAGCCGTCAGGCGTAATTAGAGGATGCCCTGCATAGAACCGAATGTAGGGCGGCCCCGTTACCAGCGGATTATCAAAGAACCTTGGGTGATGATGGGCGTCTTCTACGATCAGCGTACTGGTTTGCTGAATGGTATGGGCGCAAAAGGCTACGTCGCGTTTCGTTTCGCTGATGCTGACGCCGGTTTTAGCTTTGAACCATTGACGATCGGCGTCAACTAGGGTGACCAAAGCCGCTGGCGTTTGGCAAATGTACGCGGCTAGCTTAGTAATATCGTCATAGGCTCGATCAGGCAGCGTATCTAAGATGCTGTAATCCTGGAGCTTTGCCAGACGTAAGGTTTCTTTAGCCGACCAGGAGACTACTGACATGCTTCAGACGTCTGAACGTGTGCTATCTGTGTTGATAATTGTCTATATCGAGCTGTAAATCTGTATCGAGCTGTAAGAATGAATCTAAGTAGAACTTTTAATTTCAGAGAAAAAAGAGCACACCGTATCACAATATAGCTCGCGCTCGTTTGGTTTCTGTAGTCTGGACAACAAGTAGGTAGCCTCTGGAGAGATTGAAGCTTTAAGGCTTATTTTTAAGCTCATCCCTTTTGGTCACACCAATCTAGGATTCTGTTCCAGGCCCACCATCTATCGGTGTCTTGATACTGCTGCTGACAGGCACGAGAGCTGATAAAGCCAACGTGTCCACCCTGTTTACTCATTATCAGCTCAGTAGCAGAGTTTTCTGCGCAGACAGACTCGATGTCTGGAACTAGGGTCGGATCAAACAGCGGATCGTCTGCGGCATAGAGAATCAGTGTCGGCTTGGCGAGTGCTGGCAATAGGTAGAGACCGCTGGTTGCTAGGTAATAGTCGGCAACGGTCTTAAAACCAAGTCGGGGAATAACCATTTCTTGATCAAAGGTCCAAATGCTGTTGACACGAGCGGCAGCAGCAGCATCGAAGGCAGTAGGATGGTCTTTTTGAAGCTGACTGAGAAGCTGCTTGAGTTTTCGAGTAATAGCTTTTTCGAGATATTTGCCGAGCGGCGCTTGAGTAAGATAGGTGAGCGATCGCAGTGATTCTAGCGCCGGACAAATCACTGCCCCGCCCGCAATTTCCTCACTGTCCAGGTCTAAATCCGCACCCCATTCAGACAGATCCTGCGCGGATTTTATCCCCCATAGCGCTAGCAGCCCACCCAGGGAAAACCCTGTGAACCAAAACGGAGCTGGTGCGCCCATCTCTTTTGCTGCTGCTGCAATCCGCACAAAATCTTCCCCTTCGTACAGCCCATCAGAGGTCAGTGTCGGTGAGAGCTTCGCCGTTTTGCCATGCGCTCGCCAGTCGAAGATAACCACCGCATAGCCGCGAGCATAGGCTTTGCGAGCCATGAGCCTGAGAAACCACTGGTCTTCTAGATCGCCTGTAATGCCGTAGGTACCAATTATCGTGCCAACTGGGCTGGGCGGCACAGCCATCAAAGCAAAGATAGGTACTTGCTGTGCGCCTACAAAAACTTGTTCGTGGTAGACAGGCTCAGGATCTGCAAGTGTCTTTTCCCACTGGTTACTAGCTCGCAACCCAGCATAAAGCGTCATCAGTAGGCCGTTGCTAAGCGGCCACGGTGCGCGGTAAGAGACGGATGACATAGCTCACTTTCGTATTCACTATTGTTTTTTGACGATCCTCAGCCCTTCTTCCGAGAGAAGGAGCTAGATTTAGCTTCCTCTTTCCTTAGGATGAGGGCAACAGGAATCAAGCAAATGGTCGAGCTATCTAATTCTCATTCCTCTTCTCATTCCTTAGCGAGCAGCAACAGCAGCCTGTTTAATACCGGCTTCTTTGACATTGGTCTGTTTAATATTTGCTTCCCACTTGCGTGGTTCGCTAGCTCGGCGAATATTACGCCAGATCTGAGTGGCGGCTTTGGTGCCATCGGCCACTGCGATCGTTACTTGGTTCATGCCCTGCTTTAGATCGCCGATCGCGAAAATACGCTCGTGAGTCGTCTGGGTCATGTCGTTGGTGATTAGGTTCTCGCCATCCCAGGTAAGCGCCTCAATTCCTTTTAGATAGTGATTGTGATAGAGAGAGCCCATACTGATCAAACCAGTGGTCGCTTCGACGGTGGTGCCGTCAGCAAGGGTGACGCCGCTCATCTTATGGTTTTTACCTTCAAATCGAGTGATAGGAGACTCGTACAGAGGATAGCCATGGTCGGCTAACTTGGCCTTCATTGCCTCACTTACAGGGAATTTACCGTCGGTAAGGACAGAGATATAGGGCGTAAACCAGTTCAAAACGAAAGCTGCGTTGATCTGCGCTTCTTTGCCAGCGATCAGAACGGCCTTTTGATTCCACATATCAAAGCCATCGCAGATCATGCAGACATGAAGGGTATAGCCCGCATAATCGTATACGTTTTGCATGTCTTCTAGTTTTGGCAACACGTCCATTACACCAGAAGCTGCAATCACGTATTTGCTATGTAGCCGATAGGATTTCCCGTTCTTTTTGCCGACGGTAATATCAATAGCAAACGTTTCGCCTTCGTCTGTAACCTTATCTACAAACGCTCTGAGATGGTCAGCACCCCAGCTAATTGCTTGCTGAGTGCCGTGGCTCAATATTTTGGCTCCTGGCAGATCGGGATCTATGCCTAGGTAGTTGCGGGTCTCTTGCATCCAGACGGACCGCCCTCTGCCTTTTTCAATGACTAGGCACTTGAGCCCGTAGCGAGCTAGATAGATAGCCGCAGAAAGTCCTCCCATCCCGCCGCCAATAACGACTGCGTCGTATAGGGTATCTAGCTTAGTTGTGATGTTGGCGCTGTTTAGTTTCATGGCGGATTAGCTAAATGAGAAAGAAAGAAGAGGGAAGCAGAAGAATTACTTCAGAGAAAAGTAGGAGAACCACTTCTTTTTCCAAGATCTTTATCTCCTACTTCTCTAGTTCAGTTTTGCGGCTTCAATTTTGTATCTATCCGACAAATTCTTTGATTGCTTCGACGACACCTGGGGCATCTTCGCCCTTTAGATAAGCGAGCATCGTATCAGCGTCGGAGACTTCAAAGGGGTCAGTAGGACAGTTGTCCCCCATGCCTGACTCAGCAAAGACTTTCTCGACAGTCATATCGTCGACGAGCATAGAGTAGCGCCAAGAACGGCTGCCAAAGCCAATGTTGGACTTGTCGACCAGCATGCCCATCTCGCGAGTAAATTCGCCGTTGCCATCAGGGAGAAGCTTGACGTTTTTAGCGCCCTGCTGCTTGCCCCATTGGAACATGACGAAAGCATCGTTAACAGAGATACAGTAGATTTCGTCTACGCCCTGAGATTTGAACTCGTCGAATAGCTCCTCATAGCGAGGCAGGTGATTAGAGGAGCAGGTAGGCGTGAACGCACCAGGAAGAGAGAAAACGACGACTTTCTTACCTGCGAAGATTTCTTCGGTAGTCGCATCTTGCCAACGGTAGGGGTTGGGGCCTTCTACAGATTCGTCGCGAACGCGAGTTTTGAGGACAACGCTGGGGACTTTGGTGGGGACTTTTGAGTCGGGACTCATGATACAAGCTCCTGCTGAATGATAAATAAGGGCTGAGCATTTTTGAACGTTCAATCGAGCTGACTGATCAAACCTGATTAGATGAGTCGACTGATGAACTTTCTCAACTTATCTAAGAATAGTTCTTATTTAGAAATTTATCAACTAAAGGAATTAAAAGAGTTTAAGAATGAAGTCAATACAGGTGTAATTCCAATAAGTAAGTGTTACATTTGTAGTATTGAATGCACAAGTCTGGAGTTGGTTTCAGGCGCTTGCAAGTTGAGTTTGAGGGTAAGGCTGATGTCACAACAAGCAGACGAGATTGTACAGACGCTAAAGTCAAAGCGTTTGCGGGTGACGCCTCAGCGATTTGCTGTGTACGCTAATTTGCTGGGCCGAAAGGATCATCCTACGGCTGAGCAGCTGTTGACGGATCTAAATCAGCATGGTCCAACGTCTTCTCAGGCGACTATTTACAGTTCGCTACAGGCGCTGCGAGATGTGGGACTGATTCGCGATGTGCTCTTGGAAGAAGGGGTATGCCGGTATGACGCCAATGTGGGCCTGCATCATCACTTTCGCTGCAACCAGTGCGGTGCGATTGAAGATATTCCGTGGGAGCAATTTCAGCAGATGGATACTGCTCCGCTACGCAACGGGCTGAAGATGGATAGCTATGAGGTAACGGTGCATGGGGTGTGCGATCGCTGCCAATAAAAGGTAGCTCGATTTCAAGATTGAGCAGGTACTGCCGTAGGATTCTGGACTGCCCGTAATAGAGCGTAGAAAGGCTCCCAGTTATCTTCTTCAGTAATCGATTTCCACACGGCTTCTATTTTTGGCCGGTGCAAAACTATCCTGGGATTCGTCTCAAGTAGACACGCTTGCACAGTGTCCATAGTCTCTGTGCTCAACTGGCCGAGCGCCTGTTGATACAGGTTTTGCCATTGTTGAAGTTGCTCGGCGGCTTTGGGGTCGGAGTTTTCTACGGTGGCTTGAAGGATGAGGGTAGGGTCGCTCTGCCAGCTTGGGTCGAACTGTTGAGTAAGGGTGAGGAAGAAGTCGTGATAGCCGACGCGGGTTTGTTCTAGCAGGGTGAGGGTTTGGCTGATTAGATCGCGGCTGAGGGTGGGGTCGAGATCTTTGGAGGAGAATCCGAGCTTTTTGAGGAGGCGATCGCAGTAAACCTCCGCATATTTCGGCTGATACTGCGCTAGTCCCGCCTCTAGCCCTTCTGCCTCCACAACACCATCTAAAGCCACTGCCAGCTTTTCTAGATTCCAGTAGCATGCACCCGGCTGATTGCCATAACAGTACAAGCCTGAATAGTCGAAATAGGCAGCGGTAAATCGAGGATCGTACTCATCCATGAAAGCAAAAGGCCCATAGTCGAAGCTTTCGCCTGTGATCGACATGTTGTCTGTATTGAGCACAGCATGACAGAAGCCAGCAGTCATCCACTGTGCCGCAAGGGTCGCCAGCCTTTCCGCAAGTTCGGCAAACCATTGTGCATAGCGCTCTTGTTCCGTTTCGACAGTCAGCAGGTGAGGGTAGTAGATTTCGATGACGTGATCTAGTAGCTTCTTTGCCAGGTCTGGGCGCTTGATGTAGTGTAATCGCTCGAAAGTGCCAAAGCGGATGTGCGAGTGGCTAAAGCGCACCATCACCGACGAACGAGTAGGGGAAGGTTCGTCGCCCCGCTGAAGGGCTTCGCCGGTTTCGATCAAGCTGAGAGTGCGAGAGGTGTTTACACCGAGAGCGTGAAGCGCTTCGGAGGCAAGAATTTCGCGGATGCCGCCTTTGAGCGTGAGGCGTCCGTCGCCGCCGCGAGAGTAGGGCGTAGGTCCAGTTCCTTTAGTCCCAAAGTCGTACAGCTTGCCGTCAGTTCCACGAACTTGGCCGTAGAGAAAGCCGCGACCGTCGCCGAGGAAGGGATTGTAGCTGCGGAACTGGTAGCCGTGATAGCGCAGGGCTAGGAAGGGACTGTAGTGATCGGTTTGTTTGCTTTGAAAGTGGCCGAAAGCTTGGAGGAAGTCCAGGTCGCTCACCGCATCGACCGACAGCCCTAGCTTTGGCAACAGCGCATCGTTGCGGAAGCGCAGAACATGCTTGGGAAAGATAGCAGGCGTAACTTCGTCGTAGTAATCTGCACCGAGATCGGCAAGGGCAGGTTCGTACGGAAGGGTCAGTAAAGGATTGGTCACTTAATCAACGGCGGTGACTCTTTTCAAATTCAGCACGTCAGAGAGTTTGCGGATGTGAGAGAAGGTCTGATTGAGGTGGGCGTGATTGCGGATGTCAATGCCCAAGTCAATCTCGGCGATTTGGTCAGGATAGGTCTTGACGCCTGCTTTATGTACATTGATCTTTAGGTCGGACAGGCGGGTGAGGATGTCTTTGAGAACGCCGACTCGGTCGATGACTTCGATCCGGAGCAGGACGGGGTAGGTGTCAGGTTGGCCAGCGGTGCTGTCGGCCTCGTTCCAACGCAACGGAATTAGGCGCTCACCGGGGATGGCTTTGACATTGGGGCAGTCCTGACGGTGAACGCCGATGCCTCTGCCGCCACTAGAGACGACGCCCAAAATGGATTCGCCGGGAATAGGGTGACAGCAGCCTGCAATGTAGTGCAGCAAGCCTTCTAATCCAGCGATCGGGGCGTGGTCTAGGGCAGTGCGACTGGTAGGGGGTTTGACAGCAGGGATTTCGTTCTCTAGAGAAGCGGGCTCTTCAGTTGGGCTGGGCTGGGCTTCTTTGATGGCTTCTTGGAGCCGGTTGACCACTGCGTTGAGGGTGACTTCGCCATAGCCTAGGCCTGCCAGCAGGTCATTGACAGAGGCGTAGTTGCAGCGTTCGGCAACGGCCTGGGCCGGATTGGTTTTGAGCATGGCGTCGAGGCCGCTTTTGCCCATGACTTTTTCGAGCATTGCGTGACCGCGATCGCGATTCTCATCTCGATGAAAGTTCTTGTACCACTGACGAATCCGGTTCCTAGCCCCGGTACTGACCACAAAATTCAGCCAGTCCAGGCTGGGGTGGCTGTTCTTCTGCGTAATGATTTCAACAATGTCGCCATTATGCAACTCCGTATTGAGCGGCACTATGCGACCGCTGACTTTAGCTCCGGCGCAGTGATTGCCCACCTCAGTATGAATTCGATAGGCAAAATCAACTGGCGTAGCGCCCCGGCTAAGCGGCACCACATCACCATTAGGCGTAAAAGCATAGACCTCTTCATCGAAAAGGTTGTTTTTGACATCTGAGAGATATTCTTGAGCGTCTTTGAATTCGTTTTGCCAGTCGAGCAGCTGACGTAGCCAGGTGAATCTTTCTTCATCTTGGCCGACCGTCGTGTGGCTGTTGCCGGATTCTTTGTACTTCCAGTGGGCAGCGATACCGTATTCAGCAATATGATGCATCTCGACCGTGCGAATCTGCACTTCGATCGGGCGACCGTGGGGACCGATGACCACCGTATGCAGCGACTGATAGCGGTTTGGCTTTGGCAAACCAATGTAGTCTTTGAACCGGCCTGGAATCGGACGATAGAGATCGTGGGCAACGGCAAGCGCCCGGTAGCATTCGTCCTTGGTATTGACGATCAGGCGGACTGCGGAAATATCGTAGATTTCCTGAAATTCTTTGCCCTGATTGTGCATTTTCTTGTAAATGCTATACAGGTGTTTGGGCCGACTGCTAACGTCCTTGCATTTGATGCCGAGCTGACTAATGCCCTCTTTTAGAACATTGCTGACCTGCTGTAGGCGCTCTTCTCTATCGGCGCGCTTGTCGACGATCAGCTGGGTCAATTCGCGATAAGCTTCGGGCTCTAGGTACTTGAAGCAAAGATCTTCTAGCTCCCATTTGACGCGACCGATACCTAGGCGGTTAGCTAGCGGGGCAAATATCTCCAAGGTTTCGCGAGCGATTCTGACTTGCTTGTCGGGGCGCAGGTGCTGAAGCGTGCGCATGTTGTGCAGACGGTCGGCAAGCTTGACCACAATGACGCGGATGTCTTTGGCCATTGCCAGAAACATCCGGCGAAAGTTCTCAGCCTGCTGTTCGGTTTTGCTATCAAAGTTAAATTTGGAAAGTTTGGTGACGCCTTCGACTAGATGACGGACTTCTGCGCCAAAGATAGCTTCGATTTCATCGGCGGTGACCTCGGTATCTTCGACCACGTCGTGTAGAAAACCGGCGGCAATCATGGCACTGTCTCCACCTAGGCTGCGGAGCAACCCGGCGACAGCAACAGGATGCGCAATGTAGGGATCGCCAGAGGCACGCATTTGCCCTTTGTGAAGCTGATAGGCAAATTCAAACGCCCGACAGACAAGTTGGTTGCCGCTAGCTGGTAGAGAGGATATTTCGGCAGGGTGGCCTTCGGCGATCGCGTCCAGTTTAGAAACCGCAGGAGATTCTTCGACTTTGGCACCGTGCTCTAGCAAGCAAGATGATAACCAGGCTGGTAGTGAGCAGTCTTGGGGTAGGTCAGCGGTTGCGGTTTCGATCATAGCGGCAGGCGCTCGTCTTAGGTGAAGGTTTACAGAAGGAACAAGTGGATCAAGGGACCTGTCAGGAGGGTTAAGTTAGTTGAAGCGAAATTCACTACGAAAAAATAAAAATCACAATATGGCAGCTAGGGATCAGCTTCCGTCAAGAATGAGACTACTATTCCTATGTGTATAACTCTTCATCAGCTAGGCATCTTGCGTTGACTACCTAGCCAAATGTTAGATCCCATTAACGCCACTTTGGCCGATTAACTGGTCAATCAATTGGCCGACCGATCGTTGCTTTGCAGGAATTGAGCTGAAGCTATGTTCTTTTAAGCTATGTTCGCTTAAAAGAACAAAAAGTTAGATGACGGTATGGTAAAGCGTTAATGATTTTTTTGATTTTATTCTTTATGGAGGTTGCCTGCACAGGATTCATGTAGTCTCAGATACAAGAGCTAAGGTAATCAATCATAAACAAAACTGTCCCTTTAGTCTTAAATCTTGGGCGAAAGTACGGTTTTAGTAGCTCGATTTTTGCATGGTTTCTGATGATAAAGCTTGGGGATCAACTGGAAGAATGGCTGCGATCGCTTCATAGCCTTCAGCAGCTAATGGCAGATGAAGCTATCGATCCGGCAATAATTTTGCAGCAAACCAGTTCTTTGCAGCCTCAGTTTCAGTCAATTGTCGAAGCGATCAATATAGCTGAGCTTTCCCCTGCGGTAGAACAAACGCTAAGGCCCTATCAGACTGAAGCGCATCGACGGCTACGTCTGCTGAGTGTCGAGAGTATGAAGCTGAAAACGGCTAGAGCGCCAGAGACTGTGAGTCAAGTGCGATCGCGATTAAAGACCCATCTCGATCAGCTCCAGCAGTTTGCCAGTGCAATAGCGAATGAACTCTGACTTTACTCAGCGCTGACTTCATCTAATTGTGCGCTAATCTCGTCAGTGGTTATCTATAGTGATGATCGCTCCCTATGAGGCTAAAGGCTGCCATGCGCTGTCCTAAAGAAACAGAAATTGAGCTATCCCCAGGCGTGTTAGCAGACGGCCTAGAGGTAAAGCGCTGTGCGAGCTGTGAAGGCAACTGGCTACCGAAGTTTAACTATCAGCGGTGGCAGGCAGTAAATGCTGGGCTAGAGGCAGTTCCAGATGAGGTGTTGCCATTGCAGCTAGAAAGCGAGTTTACGACTGCGCCGCTGGACGGACGAGCGGGACTGTGCCCGGAGTGTGGTGCCTATCTAAAACGGGCGCGGGTCAATCTAAAGCAGGCGTCATTTTACGTGGAGCGCTGCCCTATCTGTGAGGGTCTATGGTGTGATAGGGGGGAGTGGCAAGTATTCGAGGCATTGGGTCTGCACGTTCAGATTCCAGTCGTGTTCAGTCCAGATTGGCAGGCGCGAGTGCGGGTGATGGAGCAGGTAGAACGGCAGCGACTGGCAGTGGTAGAAAAAGTCGGGCCAGAAATCGCGCAGCAGGTATTCGACCTAGGCAAGCAGCTGAAAGGGCACCCGCATGGAGATTTTGCGGTTGCCTATTTGATGAGACAGTTTAATAGATAGTTTTTCTCTAGATCTCTTCCTAGTATCTCTGTTGATCGCAGTAAGCTGAAATTCATGGTCGATTCTGCCGCCTTTCCGACTAAACCGCCTTTATTAGAAGTAAAAGATTTCAAGGTGTCTTACCCTGGCCCGCTGAACTGGGCAGTAGATGGAGTTTCTCTTTCACTACAGCCGGGTGAGAAACTGGGGCTCGTCGGCGAATCGGGCTGCGGGAAGAGTACGCTGGGTCGGGCGGCGATGCGGCTGCTGCCGTCTGGGTCGCAGGTGGAAGGCAAGGCGCTGTTTGAAGGGCGATCAGTGCTTGATTTTTCACAGGCGGAGCTGCGGAAATTTCGCGGAGAAGCGGTGTCTTTGGTGTTTCAAGATCCGATGACGCGGCTAGATCCGCTGATGACGATTGGAGATCACGCGCTTGAGACACTACTGGCGCATCGGCCCGATCTAGGCCAGAAGCAGGCAAAAAAGATAGCGGTAGCAACCTTGGAATCGGTGAACATTCCAGCGGACAGATGGGGACAGTATCCGCATGAATTCAGCGGGGGGATGCGGCAGCGGGTGGCGATCGCACTTGCCCTAATTCTCAATCCCAAGCTAATCGTCGCTGATGAGCCGACGACTAGTTTGGATGTGACGGTGTCGGCGCAGATTCTGGATATGCTCACAGAGCTGTGCGCAGCGCGGAATATGGGGTTGATCCTGATCTCTCACGACCTGGCGCTGGTGGGGGAGTATTGCGATCGCATTGCCGTGATGTATCAAGGCAAGCTGGTAGAAAGCGGCCCAAAAACGGAGGTATTCTACAATCCACAGGCACCCTATACCCAGATGCTGCTGGCAGCGGCGCATCAGCTACAGTCGGCAGGCGCACAGAACTCGGCAGCAATTACCACTGAAGCAACCCCGATGGCAACACCAATTTTGAGTCTAAAGAATCTCACAAAGCACTACGCTTTGGAGCAGGGATTAATTGGTCGGCTGCTGCGGCAGGAGCCACCGGAACCGATTCGAGCAGTGGACGGCATTTCGCTGGATCTGTATCCGGGAGAGATTCTAGGACTGGTTGGAGAGTCTGGCTGTGGAAAGAGTACGCTGTCGCGAACGCTGCTGCGAATTGTGGAGCCGACCTCTGGAGAGATTATCTTTCAGGGAAGCGATTTCACCAGTCTGTCACGCTCGGACCTACAGGCGAAGCGGCGAGACATTCAGATGATCTTTCAAGACCCGCATGCCTGTCTCAATCCGATGATGACGATCGGGCGTGGGGTAGCAGATCCGCTGCTGATTCACGGGTTGGCCAGTCCGGCTGAGGCCAAGCAGAAGGTAAATGCAATGCTGGAGCGAGTCGGATTAGTGCCTGTTGAGGACTATTGCGATCGCTATCCGGGAGATATTTCGGGCGGGCAGCAGCAAAGGGTGGCGATCGCCCGCGCATTGATCACGCGGCCAAAGCTAGTGGTCTGCGATGAGCCGGTCAGTATGCTAGACGCGAGCGTACAGGCGCAGGTGTTGGAGCTGATGCTAGATCTAAAAGATGAGCTAGAGCTGACTTATTTGTTCATTACGCATGATTTGTGGGTGGCCAAGTATTTGTGCGATCGCATTGCCGTGATGAACAGCGGTAAGATAGTGGAGATTGGTCCTACAGAACAAATTTTTAGTGCGCCAGCCCACTCGTACACAAAAACCTTGCTGAAGGCTGCGCCTTTGTTAACGAAAGCGTAGATTGTTGGCGAGAGCACAGCTTTAGAACTGGCTATAAATATGAGAATTCTAAATCCCAACGAGTCATACACTTTTAGCCAGATCTTTACGCTGAATGCAGAAGCGGATGATATTGTTGCGGATTTTGGCTATTCGCTGACTCGTCAGCGCTTGGCGCTTCCTAGCTATGACGGCGAGTTGGGAAGGTTGCAAGAATTGAGCGATCGTATTAATGAAATCCTACCTTTCGTCAACCTCACTACTGAAATTGCTCGAAGAGAGATCTTAATCTCTAGGGTCGTGACAGAAGTTGTCCACTACACTCAAGCGCAGCTGAGGATAGAGTATCCGATTAAAATTTCTGAACAGCTACAAGGTTCGCTAGATTACCTGCTGAGAACTGATACTCAGATAATCATTATTGAAGCGAAGAAAGAGGATCTTACGAATGGATTCAAGCAGCTCTCAGCTGAGATGATTGCACTCGACCAGTGGATAGAGGGTGAGCAAGCGCAGCTGATTGGAGCGATTACAACAGGCGTATTGTGGCAGTTTAGCCTGCTTGATAGAAGCACTAAACATATTTATCAGGGGTTAGAGAACTATCGAGTTCCAGAAGATCTCGACATATTGATGCGCATTCTAGTGCAGTCTCTGTTGAATTGACTTCTCTAATCAGAGTTCTCAAGAGACTGTAGCGCCTGACCCTTTGCTTTTAGCATGATCAAACGCTGCAACCCTCTTCAAATCAAACAAATCATTTTCATCTTTTGACTGCTTTCACATAGATGCATTTTTGCTTTCGGCTTACTTCAAACAAATCTATTGCTTCAAATAATCCGATTAGCTTTGCATAGCCATAGTTACGAGGGTCGAAAGATGCCTGATTCTTGATATGAGCGCCTATGGAAGATAGCTTTGCTCCTTGGTCGCACTCTTGCGTACTTTTTATTGCACTTCTCAAAAGATTCATCAGCTTCGCATCCTGCTTCAGTTCTTTCCCTGTTTTTCTGTCAGCTGTTTCAGCTTTAGGACCCTCTAGACCATCTGCTAAATCATCTGGTTGTTCTATAGATTCTAAATATAGAAAGGTAGAACAGGCACGAACAAATGGAGAAGGTGTCTTTCTTTCGCCAAATCCGTAAGCCTTTAATCCGTTGGTTAGGATTCGCATGACTAAGGGCGTGAAGTCGCAGTCGCTAGAGACAATGGCAAAGGCGTCTAATTCGCGGGTGTAGAGCAAGTCCATGGCATCGATGATTAGGGCTGCGTCGGTGGCGTTTTTCCCTTTTGTGTAGTCGAACTGCTGTACGGGATGGATAGCGTGTTCATGAAGACACTCCTCCCAGGGTTTTAGCGCAGGCTTGGTCCAATTACCGTAGGCTCTGCGAATATTGGCGACGCCGTGTCTAGCAATCTCAGACAGGATAGAGTCGATTTTGTGAGCAGGAGCGTTATCTGCGTCGATTAGCAGGGCAATGTTTGAGTTTGATGATGGCTGCACGAATCAGTTCCCTATACGCAGTTATAGAATACCCAGGATGGTACTAGGAGGAATTAGACTAGCAGTCGGCCAAGATCGCTGTGCTCTAATAGCAGCCTTTGGGTAGAGGTACGTAAACATAGGGTTTGCTATTTTTTTGTGCAGGCCGCTTTAACAAATGACTCTGTATGACTCTGTTTGTAGGCGATCGCACCTCTATGCTCCTGGAGATCTCATGACGCATTCCATCGAATTCAAGCTTTGGGCTCCTTATAACTCGAAAGCCTCCCTGGTTGGAGATTTCTTAGAAGACTCAATAGCGGAGATGAAAAAGGACAAAGACGGGTATTTCCGAACCAAGGTTGAGCTAGAAGATGGGAAGTATGCCTATAAGTTTCGGGTGCGATCGCAAAGCCCTTTCTTGGATTCTGACGAGTGGACGTACGTAATCGATCCTTACGCTACTGAGGTCAATGAGGCCAATCAAGAAGGCATCATCCGGATCAAAGATGGTGAGAAAATCATTGACGATTACGTCTGGCAGCACAATGACGTAGAGCTACCGAAGCCGGATGAACTGGTCGTCTATGAAATGCTGGTCCAAGACTTTACCGACACAGAAGGCAAAGGATCGTTCCAAACAGTTCTCGATAGGCTCGACTACCTGCAAGATCTAGGCGTAAATGCCTTGGAGCTGATGCCCGTGCAGTCTTGTCCAATGGAAATTGGCTGGGGCTACAACATACGTCACTACTTTGCTTTGCGCTCTAGCTACGGCAAGCCTGCTGAGCTGAAACGGCTAATAGACGAATGTCATGCTCGCGGCATCATGCTCATACTAGATGTGGTGCTCAACCATTCAGAATCTGAGGCCCCGCTTACGCAAATTGACTATAGCTACTGGTACCGACAAGATCCCAAAGACCCTGAACAAAGCTGGGGACCAGAGTTTGACTATGACCATTACGACGAAAACTACGATCTTTTTCCAGCTCGCGATTTTATGCGAGATATGGTCAACTTTTGGATCACAGAATATCGATTTGACGGCCTGCGATTTGACGCGGTCAAACAGTTAGATAATCCAGAGGTGCTGGGCTGGATTGTAGCCGAAGCCGGATTAGCAGCGCAGCCGAAATCGCTATTTACTGCGGCTGAACACATTCCAGAGAAACCGGAAATCTGCGGACTAGAAGGACCAGTAGACAGCAGCTGGAGAGTGAGTTTCCATTACAACTTTCTGGACATTTTGAAAGGGAATGGTTCTGCAATTGACAAGGTTAAAGAGCTGATTGACCCAACGAAGATGGGTTTTGAAGGCACGTCGACGGTAATTAACTATCTGACTAGCCACGATCAAAACCGGCTGATGGCAAATTTGGCGGATATGGAAATTTTTGACGAGGCGGCTTTTAAGCGAGCTAAGCTCGGAGCAGTACTGGTACTGACTGCAATGGGTGTCCCCATGATCTGGATGGGGGAAGAATTTGGAGATTACAAGCACAAGACGCTAGACCCAACGCCGCTAGAATGGCCTCTGTTAGAGAATGATGCTAATGCTGAGCTGTTTGAGTATTACAAGGGTCTAATCGCGCTGCGAAAAGAGAATGCGGCGCTGCGTTCTGACAATATTGCTGTTTTTCATGAGAATGCTGAAGCTCAGGTCGTGGGATACATCCGGTGGCATGAGATGGGCGCACGAGTCATGGTGATTGCGAATTGTTCCGACAGCTTTCTAGCCGGTTACGAGGCTGCTGATATACCTGAGAATGGAACGTGGCACGAGTGGACAAAAAACTTCGATGTGCCGGTTGAGGATGGTCGGCTGATGATAGATTTACCTGAGTATGAGGCGCAGGTGCTGGTATGGTCGCCGGAGTAGTTCAACCATTTCTTGCTCGACTAGGACTCGCCCGATAGAACGTTCGTGGCAGTAAGCGCTAAGCCAGGGAACAAGATAGATAAAAAGAGAGAATGCAATGGTTAAGTTTGTCGGAGAGATTCTTCAAAAGAATAAGGACACGCTAAGAGGAATACTAGCGGTCTGTATGATTGTGGCGGGTGTCTTGCATTTTGCACAGCCCGAGCCGTTTATCAAGATTGTGCCTGGGTTCCTGCCCTATCCTGCGGCTTTGGTCTATATTAGCGGCGTTTTTGAGATTTTGTTTGGGATTGGGTTGATTGTTCCGGCGACGCGATCGCTCTGCGCACTAGGTCTAGTTGCCCTCTTTATCGCGGTATATCCAGCCAATCTCAACATGGCGTTTAACCACATCAAGCTTGAGGGCATTCCCGATAGCTGGTGGCTGCACGGCATTCGTCTGCCGTTTCAGTTTGTGCTGATCGCCTGGGCGGCCTGGTATACAGATTTCTTCAATCCGGAAAGCGCTGAATCTTCTAGCTAATGCCTAATGCTCAGTCGAATCAGGCGCTGACGAAAGCTAGAGGCCCAAACAGTTTGGAGCAAGCTAGTTTTCAAACCGGATGCGATCGCCCGTTTCATCGGTGCGGTAGGTGAATTGAATCAGTCCCCCTGGCAAATTGGCTTCTACCTTGACTCGCCAGCCAGAGACTAGAGCTTGCGTACACAGCTCGTCTGGTCGCTGCAAGCCGAGACAGCCATTGGGCCAGGTTTCTGCCTCGACGGAAGTAATCTCGAACACAGCTGATTCTGCCTCCGTGTTGGCAGCCGCCAGATCTAGCACCGCTGTTTGCACTGATTCGGGTAGCTGACTCAGGCCAGCGTCTGGAACCGTAGAGGCAAAAGAGTCTGCGATCGCCCGAGCCACCGTATCAAACTCACGACTTAGCGCCTGGTCGTACTCTATCTCCAACACTTTAAAGACATTCCCATCTAGCAGCGTTTTTTGATAGAACACTTTACCGTCGTCTGTTCCTGAAACCACAAAGAAGTCGTCGCTAATCGTCTGATAGGTGCTGCTACGATCTGCCTGTGCTTGCTCGTATCGCGCTCTGAGAGTCTCCAAGCTGCCGTTGCTCTCGCCATAGACTCGCATCTGAATATCGCCAGTAGCACTTTGAAAGACTTGACCAACTTCAGTTGATTCGCTTTGAGGAATCAAGACATCGCTAGGATAGAGCAAACTATAGCTGAAGCGCTGGTTGCGATAGCGTTCGTAGCTGATGTCGTTTGTAGGTAGTTGGATATCGATTTGGGCGTATTCCTGGCAGACGACCTGGACGGCGTTGTAGCGCTGGGTGGCGAATGGGCTGCTTCGATCGATGGGAACGGTTTTGTTGACTATCTCTAGCTCTTGAAGATCGCCGTCTTGATCGTAGTAGCGCGATCGCAATACCTCAATACTCTCCAAGTTTTGACAGTCCACCTGATATTCGGTCTCGCTGAGTCGGGTGGGTTGACCAATCAGAGTGGTGTAGAGATAAGTGCTGGGTGTGACGGGCTCAATGCTGCTGAAATCTAGATAGATTGGCTGATTGTAGTAATCAGAGGTGCCAACTTCTCGCAGCTCATCCGGAGTCGGCAATGCGCTGACCAAACTGCTGGGCCGAGTGGGACAGCTGACAGGCGGTGAAATTCTGCCCGCATTGTACTGATAGAAATTGTTGAGGTTGAGCAAGGCGCTGCGATACACAATGGCATCGCGGCGGTTGAGATCGTCTACATACAGACCGTTTCCTACTTGCAAAAAGCCTGCGGTTTCCCAGCTAGATAGTTGAGCTTGCGAGAAGTTTTCCGGCGGCGTTTCGCCTACAGAAAATCGTTCGATTGCCTGACCGCTAAAGGTGTTGCTGTTGACTTTTCCTCTAAAGCAAATGCTCGATCCTTTGTTGGGATAGTAGTAGGTGCCAATAATGTTTTGCGCCTCTTTTCGGAACCGAAAGCAGGCACCAGCGGCCTGAGCATCCTCTCCATCTGGCTTTTCGCTACAAAATCGATAGTTACCATCGGGCAAACGACCAATCACAAACGACGCTCCAGTCGGGCCAGCAACCACTTCGGCGGCTTGAGCGGCGGTCGCCATACTAAGCAAAGTCACGGTTATCGCAGAAAGATAGCGAAAGGTGCATTTGCCAAGAAAGATGTTCATGTCGGTTGATTGAAGAAGTCGTATTACAGGGTACATCACGTAGCTACGATGTGGTTGAAGCGATAGAGCATGGATTTCTGTGTATAAACATTGGTCAAGAGATGTAAACGGTATCCCTTGATACCAAAATAAGCGAAGATAATAGAGAAGTCGACTTTAACAAAAGGGCTTTTTTCTATGACTTATCACTCTTCCACCCATGCTTCGACTCACGCTCCGACTCGGACGACGGGTGTTGATCGTGCGATCGCAAGCATACTAGTTGCAGGTGTCGCCTTCGTCCTAGGCTATACCGTTGTCAGAGCAGGCTTGGCCCAGTCAGAAGCTTCGGTCACTGCCACAGATAGCAATACTGTACAAATGGCCATCCCTGGCGAAGGTACGCTGTGGAAGGACTTTGGCCCTAGTTTCTAAGCCAGCTTTATAGGAATTCGCCCCTGCGAGCTCACGACATTTTCACAACTTTAGAGTTACATAGCCCAGAGCGATAGTCTTCGATTTACGCATTATTTTGTGCGAGCGGACTGTCGCTTTTTCTCTTTTTTAGAGACGGCTGGTGAGTCAGTGAGGTACCAGCGCCAAGGAATGTCGGCCCCTTTTGACAGGCCGATGCGGGTGGTCTGAGTAATGGCTGGGGCCACGCCGGACGTAGCGCTTTGAGTTTTGTCTGAGAGCTGCTGGGCGATCGCACTCGAACGGCTAGAGACCCACAGCCCGGAACTGGGCTCTACAGAAATCCCTCGCAAAGAGGTATCTAACTGTAGGGCGATGCACAGCTTACCTGGACCGGCTGCGACTCTTTCTAATCTGTCTTTGTTTGGGTCTATCCAGCTAGGTCTCTGTTCTAGATGGACAGCGCGAATGAGAATGGTGCTGGCAAAGTCGTCACGGTCAGTGACAATGTTGAAGCAGTGGTACTGGCGATAGATGCGATAGATATAGACAACTCCAGCCGGTCCGAAAACAACAGAATTTCGCTCTGTTTTATTTTGATAGGCGTACATCGCCGGATCGCCCGCTTCGTAGGCTTCAGTTTCTACAATTTGACCAACGATAGTTTCGCCGTTGATGCGTCTATGCAAGCTACAGCCGATCAGCTCGGCGGCGACTTGAGGCGACGGACGGCGAAACCAGTCGGCTGTGAGATAGCTAGTGGGCTCAGAGGGCATAAATTTGTAGATGAGCTGTAAGCCTAATGTCTCCAAACCTGAAGTTCCGTTTATGCAGTGATGCTTAGTATTCGGAGATAGGCGGATGGTGGTCGGGCTGGGCGATCGAGCGCAGGCGCTCAAAGGTTTCACCGGTCAGGCTTTTACCTGCTTTCATCCCCATTTTCATTAAGACGTTCGGTCCAGGGACAACCTTGAGTCCGAGCTGCTGAAGCAGGGATAGACTATCTCCTAGACCCCAGTGCTCGACTATTTTGCTGTGGCTGACGCGATCGATGTGCATAATGCTGAAGCTGATTTGCTTGCCGGTAGCAGGAACGCCCTTGAAAGTATCGAGATGGGTGCCAGTGAAAATGCCGCAGGTGGTGACCATATCTTTGCGGGCGACGGTTTGATCGAAGTGATGGCGACCGTCTGGGAAAGCATTATAGATTTCTGTTCCGAGGTCGGCAAATCCGGCCTGCGTGAGCGGTTCTGCTATTCCGGCCATGTGCGCGACTAGACTTGGCGATAGTAAGGAGAGACCTGTTTGCAGCTGGCGATCGTCAAAAGCTTTGTAGAAGCGCAAGACAAGTGCTCTGTTTTGAGTGGTCAGCAGGTCGTAAAACATAGACGCGGCACTGGAGAATCGTTTTTATCTAGGTAGGAAAATTATACGGTATAGCTAGTGTCTGGTGCATTTTCAGGATGGTGAACGCCATAACGGCAGTTTTTAAAGGGTTTCTTAGAGTGCTCTCATCTTTGCGGAAGCGATCACGTCAAAATAAATCATAGGAAATCCCTTGCTTAAAAGCCCACCAGCACAAACCCACTGAAACAAAAGGACTATTGTCATGGTAATGAACCTGGATAAAGGTACTGTTGTCAGCACTCCAATTACCCGGCGGGTGTCGCTAGTGCTGCTGCTTATTCGTATCAGCATTTTTATCGCCATGGCTGTCTGGGTTGTCGACAAGTTCGCTAGGCCAGATCATACCGCTGCTGTCTTTCAAGCTTTTTATGGAGTGGGTGGAATCGGTGCAATTGTGTCGTACACACTAGGCGTCATTCAACTGCTGATCATGGTTGGATTTGTCATCGGTTTTCAAAAGAGAATCACCTATGGCCTAGTGCTATTAATGCACGCTGCTTCTACACTGGTCTCTTTCCCGAAGTATATTGCGCCGTTTGAATCTGCCAACATATTGTTCTATGCTGCCTGGCCGATGCTGGCTGCCTGTTTTGCCCTTTACTATCTAAGAGATTTAGATACGCGCGCCACCGTTGAATAAGCGGTCAAATAAGCGGTTGAACGGGCGTTCAAAGCAGCGCCGAAACAGCTTTTTTGGGCGGAGACTAGCTCACGGGGAATACACTCAGCAGGTATCAGCAGGTACAATATTTGACAGCATGTCTTGTCAAAAGGTCTCAGCATGAACGCTACGATGTCTGCTTTATGCCATCGAATCAGCCGTTGGATAGGCTGTTGGATCACGTCTGTGATTTGTCTGTTGGGCGTATGGCTTTTGGCGCTGGGGACGATTGCGCCTGGTGCGATCGCAGCCTCCATCCCTTCAGACACAGCTTCAATCCCTTCACAATCACTCCTCTCCCACGCTCCCACCGAAGCAAAAACCTACCTAATCTCTCCGACTAATGGTCAAACGGTCCCGTCCGAATTCACCGTCAAATTCGGACTCTCTGGTATGGGCGTTGCCCCGGCTGGCATCGACAGAGTAGGCACTGGGCACCACCATCTGCTAATCGACGTAGACGAGCTGCCTAGTTTAGAAGAGCCCTTGCCCGCGACCGATCAGATCAGGCACTTTGGTGGCGGCCAAACAGAAGCGACTATCAATCTGCCACCGGGCGAGCATACGCTTCAGCTATTGCTGGGAAACTATACCCACATACCGCACGACAACCCGGTCCTCTCAGACAAGATTGAGATTACCGTGGAGTAAGCTTACTATAGCTTTGGCCACTTAGCTCTGCACATTTCCCGCCGGTGAAACCGTTGATACATACGGTTGATACATACGGTTGATACATACCGTTGATACATATAGAGCTAAGTAGTCAGCTAGCGTACGAATACATCCGACGCTAGCTGTAATATCGAGCGAGCAAACAAAAGCCCCGATCGCTACAAAACGATCAGGGCTTTTGACTGTCTATGTCGATCTGCTGCAACCAAACGAAACAATAAATTAGTCGTCTCGCTCTAATGAGTCATTTGACATCCCAGGTAGAACGCTCTTAGCATTTCCAGGATAGATTTCAGCCATTTCTTCAACAGCATCTCCAGACTCTTTAGCAATCCGCTCTGCTCGCTTCACAGGCTGACCTTCAAGCTTCTCATTCTCAGCCTTCCACTGGGCGCTGGTAACGGGGCGTCCGTTCTCACCGCGAGCGATCATGTCATTCAGCATGGCTTTGGTGCTGCCATTGAGGCTAGAGCTGTCTACGCTGGTTGTGAGTAGAAATAAACCCACAAAGGCGATCGCTACAAAGCTTTGCAGCCGCTGTCCAAGCTGGAAGCGCTTTAGCTGCTGGATAAACGTTTTTACCGCAGCGCTCGTCAGTTGAAACATAAAAAATATTCTCCTTGTCATCAGTAGCAGCATAGGGCGAAGGATAGATAAAAGCTTCTGACAAAGGAGAGATAGTCTCTAGTCTCAATGGCATAGATCTCAACCTTCTGCGGTATTCCTCAGCCACATCGCAGACACTCCGCTGCGCTAATTAACACAGTTCATGCGTGGCTACAGCATGTTTAGCTTGATGGCAGCGTTTTGAACGATCACGAAGATAGCAATTCCAATCATGACACTTAGCACCCCTCGCTTACCGTAGAAGAGAAAAGTTACACTGGCCTTCGGATTTATTTTCTGGTGAACTTTGCCGTCTAGCTGAGGGCTAGCCGTTTGCGCAATAAACGGATCTGCTTGCAGTTTCCACATCATCACTGCCGGGATGATTCCAAACAGAACAGAATTACCGAAAGCGCCTGCCCAGCCGATCGCGCTCAAGAAAATATTGGGGTTAACTGCCGATAGAGCTAGCGGCGGCAGCAAAATTAGAGCGTAAAACAACAGCCGTCTGAGCAGGGAACTGGCGATCTTGATATTTCTGAAGATATCCTCAAGAACGCTGAATAGGCCTAGAGAAAACCCGATAAAAGAAGTTGCGATCGCAAACTCAGAAAACACCGACGCCACCACCCCTATCCCCGGTCGACCCAGCCCACCCCTCAAAAGCTCGGTTGGGTCCACCCCGTCAAACCAGCCGCCGCGCCAGTCCACGCTGCCCAAGATCACCGCATTCCAGATCGAAAACATCGCCAGCGGCACCAGCGATCCTAATACAATCGCTCGCCTGACCCGCTGGGCATCGCCTTCTAGCTGATGGGTCACCACCGGCACAACATTCTGATAGACAAAGGCGACAAACATCACCGGAATAACAGCGCTGACCAACTCCCAATGCTGATTAGACCAACGCGAAACCTCTACTTTTTCTACCGTCAGCCACAGCAGCCTAACAAAAGAAACTATAAAAATACCCACCAGAAGGCTGTTCAACCGGCTGACAAAGCGTTCACTTCCCAAAAACAGAACGCTGCCGAATAGAACAACGAAGAGAACATGACCAGTCCAGGACGATACCGTCAGAGGAATTGATAAGCGAAGATACATATTCTCAAGAGCAGTTGTGAGAATACCGCCACCTCTAGACACGTACGCCACCAGCAGCGCGTAGTGAATAAAGACGTAGACAACACCGGACGCGATCGCGCCCCACCGTCCCAAGCTGTCTTGAATAGTTGCCAGCAGTCCGACCTGCGATCGCCCCACCCGCTGCATCACCCGCAGATTTGCTTCTGCAATCAGCAGCCCAGAAACCAGCATATACAGCCAAGAGAGCACCATCAAAACCGTCGACGGCACCAGCCCCGCAGGCGTAGTGACCAAAGGCAGCGCCAGAATACCCGCCCCGACCGTTGTCCCGGCAATCAAAGTCGCACTGCCAAATACGCTACCCTTCCTATGTTTTAGACTGTTTTCGCTGAGTTCTACGTTCGAGAATAGAGTCATAGTGGAAGAGAAAATAGCCTGAATATGTGTCCTAAGATACAAATACTTAGCTCAAAGGAGGGAGTCAATGACCCCGCGAAGCTCCTTACAATGCGAGCTGATAAAACGAGGAGCAAGACGATGAAAACCCCTTTAATAAACCACAAAGGAGCTGCCATTAAGCTATTGACGGTAGCTTCTTTGTTTTTACTACCAGCCTGCGCGTCACCCCAAGCCACCGATACCGCCGCCGAAGAAGCCAATGTCACCAGCGAAGAGCTAGTGGACGACACTTCGAGCTACGTCGGTCAAGAAGTGACTATTCGCGCCGCAGTCGAAGAAACCGTTGACGACACTGCTTTCCTAATGGAAGACGATGAATACTTCAATGGCGAAGGCATTCTCGTGATCAACGCCTCTTCAGAACCTTTTGTTGTTCCTGACGTGGGCGAAACCCAAGTGCAGGTTACCGGCAAAGTAGAAACCTTCGCCATGGTAACGGTTTCAGAAGAATATGGTCTAACCCTAGATTCTGACCTGTACGGAGACTACGAAAATAAGCCCGTCATTATTGCCACATCCATTGCCCTTGCCCCCGATCCCGGTGATATCACAGCCAATCCAGAACTCTACTACAACCAGAGAATTGCGGTAGAAGGCGAAGTTGCAGAGATTCTTGAGTCTGGCCTGTTTACCATTGCCGAAGAAAAGCTTTTCGGTGGCGAGGATCTGTTGGTTATTCCTAGCACGACGACAGCAGCGATCCAGGATGGGGAGATAGTTGCCGTCACAGGCACATTGCGGCCCTACATAGCCGCTGACTTTGAAAAAGACTACGATTTGCAATGGGATCTTTCTGTCAAAGAAACCATCGATGCTGAATACGAAGCACAGCCTGTATTCGTTGCTGACAGCGTCTATCCTTCCGCAGTACCAGAGTAAGATAGGCCGACTAAGGGCCAACAAACTGGCATGACCAAATTTTGAGCAGACAGATCAACTTATCATCTGTCTGCTTTCCTGTTTTTAAGTTAGATTATGCATTCTCTTCTAACCGTTTTCGCTCAGCCAGCTTCAGCATGATTTCGGCGTGCATTTCCTTTGTCAGCGGGTAGAAGTACACCAGCACCATGCCGCAAATTAGCAGCGCTAGCGGTACCGGGCCAGCGAAAAACCGGATAGCCGTCAGCGCCGAGTCAGACTGCTGAGCCAGATCCTTATCAAAGCCGGAAACCTCTAGCGCTAGTCCGACCAGGTAAATTCCTAGCGCCAGTCCAATTTTTTGCAGCAGCGTCATAAAGGCATAGAACGTGCCCTCACGTCGTCGCCCTGTCTTCAACTCGTCTAGCTCGATCACATCTGGCAAAATTGACCACGGAACGACGTAGGCTGTGGCAACACCGAAGCCTGCGATCGCACACAGCCCAAACAATATCCCCGTCTGCCCCGGCTGCAAAAAGAACAGCGCCACCTGCACCAGAATCCAAATCCCCGATCCTAGAAAATAGAGATTCTTCTTACCAATTCTGTTGCTCAGCGCCGCGCAGACAAACATCATAATCACCGCCACCCCCTGAACAATCAGAGCGAGCGTACTGCCCTCTACATTCATCCAGTACTTGCCGTAGAAAGGAATGACAGCGGCTGTAATCTGTAGCGCCAGCCACGAAAATAGATAGATGCCCGTAACGAACAGAAAAGGCCGATTGCGCACAACCACTTTGAGCTGATCGACGAAAGACTCATGCAGTCCATCTTCAGCATCGCCGAGAAAATGCCCTGAGGACTTTGCCTTTTTCTCCATATATCCATAGGTGCCAAAGATGCACCAGTAGATAGTCACGATAGAGATAACGCCTCCTATAGCACCCAAAATCAGGTACTGCTGAGCCGGATCTGCCACTCGGGTGAATATCTCCCTAGCCGCAACTAAGATCAGCAGACCGCCAACGATCGAAAAAGACAGCCGAAAAGAGGTTAGCGACGTGCGCTCGTCATAGTCCTGCGTCATTTCAGCCGTCAGGGTGCTGTATGGCAAGTTCGTAGTCGTAAAGAACATCTGGAAAACAGCGGTAATCCCCACGTAGTACCAGAAGCTCATCCATTCCTTTTCAAAGCCCGGCACAATCCAGATCAGCGCGTAGGTAATGCCAAAGGGAATCGCCGTTAGAAATATCCAGGGGTACCGGCGACCCCAGCGGGTATTAGTGCGATCGCTGAGCATACCAACAAGCGGATCGTTCACCGCATCCCATATTTTGCCGACCGCCAGCACGGAACCCGCTACCACAGGACGCATTCCGGCTACATCCGTCAAAAAAATCAGTAGAAAAAAAGATAGAAACTGAGACGTTAATCCCGCGCCAAAATCCCCCGCGCCGTAGGCTAGTTTCACCGGTAGCGTCAGCTTCGGTGAGGGATATTTCACCGTGGCTTGTGGCTGTGGCTCTAAATTGGCCATGAGAAAACCCTGTATAAATAAATAACCGTGGTATCGCCCGGCAGCTGATCAAGCCGCAGAACTCGAAGACAACATGCCAAATCTTTCAACGTCAGACCTTCAATCCCCAGACCTGCAATCCCCAGACCTGCAAACTCTAGATTCTCAGGCTCTAGACTCTCAGACTCTAGCTTCCCAAACTCCGGATCAGCAGAGCTCAGATCTTTATGTAACTTGGTCAGAGTATCATCGCAGCATCGAACAATTGGCTTTGATGGTCCACCGCTCTGACTGGCAGTTTAACCAGATTGTGTGCCTCGCCAAGGGGGGCTTGCGCATCGGCGATATTCTCTGCCGGATCTCTGATCAGCCACTGGCCATTCTCTCGACCGCTTCCTACGGCGGCGAAGGCAATCGAACTCGCGGCTCCATTACCTTTTCCAAAGATTTGAGCATGACGACCGCTAATCTGGGATCGCGGATCTTGCTAGTAGACGATCTGGTTGATTCGGGTCAGAGCCTGAAACGTAGCATCTCCTGGCTACAGCACAAATACGGCTTTTACATAGACGAGATTCGCACAGCGGTACTTTGGCATAAGGCGTGTTCTGCGATCGCACCCGACTACGCCGTCCACCATCTGCAAAACAACCCCTGGATTCATCAGCCCTTTGAAAAATACGAAGACATGAACTGGGACACACTAGCGAAAGCTGTTGACGCCGCCAACTAATCAACTTATGTAAGTACATACCGATAGCTGAATCGTCCCCACTTGCTATACACTGAACCCCGTCACTCAAGCCCAACTGCTGCTGTGAGTAATTTGCCCACCACCCCGCCTTCTAATGAAATTCCTGCTGCTCGTCGAGAAGCAGCAGCAGTTTCACCAGCAGAGATTGACAACATCGCCTCTCGCTCAAAGACTTTTGGCAAAGGCATCTGGCTAATGCTGGCTGCTGTGAGCCTGATTGGGCTAGGGGGAATCGGGTTCTGGCAAAGAGAGCAGATAAATCCATACGTCAGCAGTGCTGCTGCTAGTTCCAAGCAAACAGTTCTGCGCTGGAAAGACAATATCAGCGGAATCCTCACTCGCAAACGAGCGGGCCAGTCAGAGGACACGGCTCGCTCATCAAACAAGCTATCAAAAGCCGAAGCGGCAGCGGAGACAAACTCAACCCGCCAGCTCGCCGCAGTCGAAACGGCTGACGCTCAGCCCGAACAGCTGTTGAATCACCGTCACTATGACATTGCCGACACCCGTAAACTAGTCCCTCTAGATCCCAATAGCGAAATTTTATTACAGCCAGACGCGCAGGCGAGTCTAAAAGCGATGCTAACGGATGCCAAAGCTAAAGGCGTACGGCTAGGCATTATCTCTGGCTTTCGGACAATAGAGGACCAAAACTATCTCTATTTTGATCTAAAAGCCGAGCGCGGCGAAAGCGCTAGAGCCCGCGCCGAAGTCAGCGCTCCTCCCGGTTACAGCGAGCATCATACGGGCTATGCAGTCGATTTCATTGACGAAAGCCAGCCAGATACTTTCTTGGAAGAGAGCTTTGAAAATACCCCTGCCTATGAGTGGCTAGTAGCTAACGCTCCTTTCTATAACTTCGAGCTGTCTTTTCCAAAAGACAATTCAGCAGCCGTGGCCTATGAGCCCTGGCACTGGCGCTACGTCGGCAACCAGGAAAGTCTAGAATTGTTTTACAAATAGCTTTTTTTGGATGAATCCTACTACGCTCAATCTGCTGGCGGTCTCGGTTTTTGCATTCACGATGCTGAGCCTGGTCGGGCCACTGTTTGATATTTCAGCCGGGGCGGTGGCGATCGCACTGACCGCCGTCACGGGCGTTATCGCCATCGATCGCTTCGGCGCACAGGGCAAAGGTGGCAATATCCTAGTCGATCTGGTCTCTCGCCAGTCTTCAGAGTATCGCCAGCGCATTCTTCACCACGAAGCGGGACACTTTTTAATCGCTCATCTGCTAGACATTCCAGTTTTGAGCTACACCCTTAGCGCCTGGGAAGCGACCAAAGCAGGGCTGCCCGGATTAGGCGGCGTAGTTTTGGATACGACCGCCGTAGAAGGCGAGCTAGCCTCAGGTGCTCTATCAGCCCAGCAGGTTAACCGCTACTGCATTCTATGGATGGCCGGTATCGCCGCCGAAACGCAGATTTATGGCAACGCAGAAGGGGGCGAAGACGACCAGATGAAGCTTAAGCTCCTCTGGCAGCAGACACAGCGAACCGCTGCCGCCGCCGATACCCAAATTCGCTGGTCGCTCTTGCAGGCCCAGACCCTGCTAGAGAAGCAAAAAGATGCCTACACCGCGCTCGTAAAAGCCATGTCTGAACGCGCCTCGGTAGAAGAGTGCCTACAGGCAATCGAAGCGCACAAAGTCACTGTTTTGACGACCGAAGGCTAAGGCAGTAGATAAAGATCCGCCATAGTCGCAGATTCAGTTAGAACCAAACGCCCTAGAAAGCCTTAGAGTGTGGCAACATTGATCAAATCTAGAGCGCTAATTCCTAGAGGATCCTGCTGCTCTGCAAAAATCCTGAATCCGTATTAAAAGCTTGCGTCCTTTGCTTATGTCCGTCACTACCTCGCAGTCCAACTCCCCACAGAATTCTCCACGGCTGCCTTTTCTGAGCGGCGCTGACATACGCAAGCAGTTTTTGGCGTTCTATGAAGCCAGAGGCCACAAGATTCTTGACAGCGCTTCGCTGGTGCCCGAAGATCCGACAGTTCTGCTAACAATTGCCGGAATGCTGCCTTTCAAACCCATTTTCTTGGGACAGCGGACGGCTGAGTTTAAGCGGGCAACTACTTCGCAAAAATGCATTCGCACGAACGATATCGAGAACGTCGGTCGCACCGCTCGGCACCATACTTTCTTTGAAATGCTAGGCAACTTCAGCTTTGGCGACTATTTCAAAAAGCAGGCGATCGCATGGGCCTGGGAACTCTCCACAGAAGTCTTCAAACTGCCTGCCGATCGGATTATCCCTAGCGTCTTTCGAGACGACGACGATGCCTTTGCTATCTGGCGAGACGAGATCGGCATTCCCGAAAATCGGATCATTCGCATGGGCGAAGCTGACAACTTCTGGAAATCGGGGGCCACCGGTCCCTGTGGACCCTGCTCAGAGCTTTACTACGACTTTCATCCCGAACGCGGCGACGACAATATCGATCTAGAAGACGACACTCGCTTCATCGAGTACTACAATCTGGTCTTCATGCAGTACAACCGCGATGCAGACGGTAATCTAGAGCCGCTGCAAGCGCAGAACATCGATACGGGTCTGGGGCTAGAGCGAATGGCTCAGATTTTGCAGGGCGTTCCAAACAACTACGAAACCGATCTGATTTTGCCGATTATTCAGTCAGCGGCAAAGATTGCGGGCGTGGATTATTTCAAGGCAAGCGATGCTCAAAAAGTGTCGCTAAAGGTGATTGGCGATCACGTTCGCGCGGTGATGCATATGGTCACCGATGGCATTAGCGCTTCTAACGTAGGTCGAGGCTACGTGTTGCGCCGCCTGATTCGCCGGGTTGTACGCCACGGCAGACTGTTGGGAATCGATCGCCCATTCACTACTGAAGTTGCTGACACGTCAATCGCACTTTCTGAGGCGGCCTATCCAGCGGTGCGAGCCCGTGAGACTGCGATCAAGAACGAACTAGAGAGAGAAGAAATTCAGTTTCTCAAAACGCTAGAGCGCGGCGAAAAAAGACTAGCTGATATCTTGGCCGATCAGCCTCAGAAGGTCTCGGGCTCAGATGCTTTTGAACTATATGACACCTATGGCTTTCCGCTAGAGCTGACGCAGGAGATCGCCGAAGAAAGTGGGATTGCGGTGGATGCCAAAGGCTTTGAAGTAGAAATGGAGCAGCAGCGAGAGCGATCGAAAGCAGCGCACGAGACCATTGATCTGACGGTGCAGGGCAGCTTGGATACGCTAGCTGAGCAGATTGATTCTACTAAGTTTGTAGGCTATCAGCGGCTCGATACACAAAGCCAGGTAGAGGCGATTCTAATTGGAGGAGAATCGGTCGATCGCGCTGAAACTGCCGACGAGGTGCAGGTGGTGCTAGACCAGACGCCCTTCTATGCGGAATCAGGGGGGCAGATTGGCGATCGCGGCTATCTATCGGGCGACGGTCTAGTTATCCAGATCGAAGATGTGAAAAAAGAAGGTAGCTTCTTCGTTCACTTTGGCACCGTTGAGCGAGGTTCTCTTGCCATCGGCGATCGCGTCAGCGCCAAGATCGATAGAGCCTGTCGCCGCCGGGCACAGGCCAACCACACGGCGACTCATCTTTTGCAAGCAGCACTAAAGATGTTGGTAGACGAGTCAATTTCTCAAGCCGGTTCGCTAGTTGACTTTGACCGATTGCGGTTTGACTTTCACTGTCCACAAGCGCTGACGCCAGAGCAGCTACAGCAGGTAGAAAAGCAGGTAAATACCTGGATTGCAGAAGCACACGACGCCGATGTTCAGACTATGCCGATCGCCGAGGCTAGAGCCAAGGGAGCGGTGGCGATGTTTGGCGAGAAGTACGGCGATGAGGTACGGGTGATTGACTATCCTGGCGTTTCGATGGAGCTGTGTGGCGGCACTCACGTGGGTAATACGGCTGAGATTGGCGTGTTCAAGATTATTTCTGAGACAGGTGTAGCGGCTGGAATTCGACGAATTGAAGCGGTGGCAGGTCCGGCGGTGCTGGATTATCTAGAGGTGCGCGATCGCATTGTCAGAGACCTCAGCGCCCGGTTCAAGACTAAGCCGGAAGAAATTAGCGATCGCGTCACCGCCCTGCAAACCGAACTCAAAAACGCTCAAAAAGACCTTGCTGCGCTCAAATCCGAACTCGCTCTAGCAAAATCTGACCAGCTTCTTGGTAAAGCGGAAACTATTGGAGAGATTCCCGTGATTGTCGCTAACCTTGACGCGGTAGAACCCGACGCGCTGAAAGCAGCCGCTGAGAGACTGTTGCAAAAGCTAGGCGATGGCGCAGTCGTACTAGGCTCTGTTCCTTCAGAAGGCAAAGTCAGCCTAGTTGCCGCCTTTAGCAAGCCGGTGATCAGTAAAGGATTACAAGCGGGCAAGTTTATCGGTGGAATTGCCAAACTCACAGGTGGCGGCGGCGGCGGTAGACCCAACTTTGCCCAGGCCGGTGGTCGCGATGCCTCCAAGCTACCTGAGGCGCTAGAAACGGCGAAAGCGCAGCTAAAAGAAACACTTGGAAATTGAGAGGCGGGAACTCAGCCCCCTTCGATTTTCTAACTCAAATAGAAACAGACGGGTTCAGCAGAATAGACCACTACTTCACCACGGCTTAAAAAGCCTACTCTAGGCCGCTAAGTAACGCGCTCCAGAGTAGGTATGGCGATGGATTCATCTTTTCGCGGTTGCTGGTGACTAGCAGTCTCTGGCAACAATCCGTCCATCAATGGCATTGCTAGTCGTTGGCAGCATCGCTAGCTTTCACCGCCCCTTCAGACTGAGATGCAGCATTACCCGTCTCTGCGTTGCTAGCTTCTAGAGGCTTGATGTTGACAATTTCTCCCCCTAGCATCGTGATTCGCCGCATTTCTTCGTTCATGCGACTAAAAGGCACTTGGAAGACCTGATTCTGACTGCTGCGGATGGGTGAGCGTTGACGAGCGGTCATCTCGTTTTGGCTCAGGCCCGTCACCTCATAGACAAAGATTCGATTATCCACGCCGGAGGCGCTCTGTCCTAACATAATGAGTACCTGTGATTGAACAAGAATGGGAAAAGCGGTTTTACGCTTTGCTGATGTTGGCGACGCGCCCACCGCTTTGGTTGATTCGCTTTAGCGTCTCGTTGAGAGATTCATAGGGAACGACCAGCACTCGATTGCTCTGACGAATGCTGGGGTAGCCTGGACGCCGTCTGCCGGTGATTTCGATGCGGTACAAACTGCCGCGATCTGTGGTCGATCCAGGTCTGGCAAAAACACGGTTGTTGTTAATAGAGCTTTTAGCTCGCTGATAAGACCAGCCATTGTTGTCAGCCCCAGAAGGAGGCACTACCGCTGACACGCTGCCCTGGGCTAGCTCTTCTGCTAATCGAGAGGGCGTACCGGCAATCTGAGCGCGATCGCTATTGGCATAGCCGCGATACAGGCTAAACATGCGGGGGAAACCAGCCATCTTTTGACCTGTCTGCGTGCTAAACCCTCGGCAGTAAGGCACAACATTATCGCCAAAGCTAGCTTCGTACTCTGCCGAATCAATGTATGAATCGATATCGGCTTCAAATCCCTCGTTTTGATAGAGATCAAGATGTTCGACCACTTCAGACTCATCGTAGGGCGCACGACCGAGCAAGTGCTTGATATTGAGCTCGATCACGCGAGTTTGAAAATTGGGGTATAGGAATTTGGTCTTGTACAGATCCGATTTGGCTACCGCTCGCACAAAGTCTCTGACGCTCAGCGTACCGTTAGAAACTAGAGACTCTAAGGTAATCAAACGCTCTGAGAGCATCAGATAGTCGTTTCCTAAAACCTGTCGGTAGACAGCGTAGATAATAGCTTGAGCATCATCTGAAGAGGCATTGGGCCGCATTTCTACAGGCGACTGGTCGGTAAAGGGGGTTGTGCCTAGCCTGGCAGAGGCTGTTGTAATGGCCACGGATCGTTTCTCCTGAATAAGAGTGAAATTGTCGTTTGAAGCGGATTTTGCAGGTAAAAGGGCGGGGTGGGTCGGCAACTTACGCTGACTAACCGGTTTAGGCTAAAAAGCACTATGCCGGTGAAACGTTGACAATGCGGCAGCCGCGTTTGTTGAGCCGCTGTAGCGTCGGCGAAAGCTGGTCGTAGGACACCACGTATTCCTGCATACCCAGGCGCACCTGCGGCTGACGTTTGCTGGCCGATTGAGAGACTCTAATGCGATAGAGCTGCTCGCGATCGCCCCCGGTCACACCTTGCAGTTCTTTACCGGCGCTGGCCGTTCTAACTGGGCTAGCCGAATTGCGGGCCAGTTCTGTAGTCAGGGCACCTTTCTTGTGATTAACACGGGCGCGATCGCTGCTAGCAGCCCCTCGATAGAGCTGAAACATCCGGCCAAACCCAACCGTTTTCTGACCTTTCTGAGTGGCAAAGCCCCGGTAGTAAGGCACAATCTGCTCGCCAAAATTATCTTGGTACTCAGCCGAATCCAGATAGCTATTGATTTCAGCCTCATAACCCTGGTTGATATAGAGATTCACATGCTCAGTAATCTCAGATTCGTCATAGGGCGCGCGACCCAGTAAATGCTTAAAATTCAGCTCGATAAAGCGTACATTCGGCGTACTGTAGAAGAATTTTTTCTTGTAAAGTTCAGACAGCGCCAGCGTCCGAACAAAATCACAGACTCTGGCATGCCCCTGCCTGAGCAAAGACTCGCTGCTGGTCAGCCGCTCCGCACTCATCACATGATCGTTGCCCAAAACCTGGCGATAAGTCGCCCAGATCACCCCTTGAACATCAGTTTCAGAGGCATTGGGTCGCAGCTCAATCGGCGTGGATTGAGCAAAGGGTTCAAACCCCAACAGTTTTGCAGAAGTTTCGCTGGTCATAATCAATCTCCTTTATTCCAAGACTAAAACACTTGTAAATTCTGATGTCCCTTAGTCTCTAGCTGGAGCGAAAGGACGCGCACTTAATTATTTGTCTAAGCCCCCATTCTCAAATCCTTTTCTTCAAAGATCTTTTGAAGAAAAAGATCTTTGAAGAAAAAGAAGCCACGTGGCTAGCGCTACCCCACCCCACCCTTATCGGACACCGATCCACGGGAGAGAGTCTACTTCAGGCTATGAAGTCTTAGAGCAATCAACCGACTTGGAGCCTCGCAAGCGAGATGAATCCCTCCCGTGCAGGGGTGAGCCGAAAGTCGAGGTGGGTACCGGGATATAGCGTTAAACAGGTAGAAAAAGAAAGGGAAAAGAGCCGAAGACAAGAGCTCAGAAACTGACTAAGCCACTAGCTCAGTGAATTAATGGCGTAGTCAAAGTAAGAGTTGGCTTCAGCCGCTTCATCACCGCCTAGACCATGGTTAGCTTTGATGTGCTTTAGCGCTTCTACATACCAGCTAGGAGAAAGATCAAACGTAGTGTTGATGTCCTGAATACCGGAGATTAGATATTCATCCATCGGGCCAGTGCCGCCTGCAATCAGGCAGTAAGTCACCATCCGTAGGTAGTAGCCAATGTCTCTAGCGCACTTTTCTTTACCAGTGGAGCTAGATGCAAAGTTGCTGCCGTTCATCTGAGTGGTGTACGGAAACTTTTGATAAACAGCTTGAGCTGCGCCATCGACGAGGCTATCCGCATTTTTAGTCAGCGTTTGAGCCGCAGACAGTCCGGCTTGAGCCTGACGAAAACGGCCAAAGGCAACCTGTAGCTCGGAGCTGCTGAGGAAACGACCTTGGGAATCGGCGGCGGCAACCGCTTCAGTCATGGGAGTTTTCATGTTGTAATCTCTCTTGCAAAAAGTGTATAGAAATGAGTGGCCGATAAAGATAGGCCATCAGAGATAGTCAGTGACCGCTAAGTATCCTTGGGACGCTTAGCCGACAGCCGCAGCAGCTTTGTCGAAATAGCCGCCTAGCTCAGACATCAAAGAGCTGCAGTCGCCCTGAGTGATACCGTCGCGATCGTTAGCAATCGAGATTGCGGTTGATTTCATTTTGTCGACACCAGAGGCGACAGAACCGCCCGGCACGCCGAGGGCTGTATAGGTCTCACGCAGGCCATTCAAGCAGCGATCGTCCAAGACACTACCGTCTCCGGTAAACATGGCATAGGTGACATAGCGCAAAATAATTTCCATATCTCGCAGGCAGGCAGCCATGCGGCGAGAGGTGTAGGCATTGCCGCCTGGCGCGATCAGCTGAGGCTGGTCGGCAAACAGTGAACGCGCTGCACTAGAGACAATCTCAGAAGAGCTGCTGGTAATGCGGTTAACGGTATCAATCCGCTTATTGCCTTCTGCAACCATCTTGTTTAGGGCGTCGATCTTGTCATCGCTAATATATTCGCCGCGTGCATCAGCCTGAGAAATTACTTTTGTAAAAACATCGTACATGTGAAATCATTCTCCTACTCTAAAACTCAAACAGTAATCGGGGAAAGCAAGCTTTCCTCGGCATCAGCTCGATTTACGTGTTCGCTTTATGGATTTCTTTCTAAATGCTGCTGTGTTGTGAATGATAAGTTTGCTGTATTACGAGCAGATGGCCTACCACATAGAGGCTGTTCCTAGAAAGCATTTTCCCTACGGATTACTTTCTAAGAAAATCGCCCCGCAAGCGGTAATCAATCCGCTACGAAACCACACACACCACAAAAACAGACAAAAGATAAAAAAAGGAACACACTTCCCAACGGCTCAACCGGCAGGCTCAGGTAACTCGAACCAATGACCTGATTTAATCAATTTGCTTGTGCAGATATTGTGCACAAGTTTGTATCCATCTAGTTACAAACTTACCAAAGCCTTTCACAGAAGCCTTTTCAGGTACTCCTCAGATATTTCAGCTCTCTAATAAACGTTGCAATTCGTTACATTTTGGCGATCGCAAAACCATCCCCGCTCGTTCAAACTAAGCCTCGTATTCGCCTGGATCGACGCAGTCAAATAGCATAGTCTCCAAGTAGCGCTGGGCCCACTGCTTGTCGAACGCCCGCTCTAGAATTCGACGGGTTTTGTCGTTTTTCTGTTGCTGCTGGCAATAGTGCTGTTGCCCTGCCAAGATAGCGGCTCGTTCGGCTCTATCTTCGATTTTGGTAGACTCACAGGCAAGCTGACAGTGTAGTGATAGGTACTGCGCCACCTGGTTCAAGAAGATATTGACCTCTTGAGGATTTTCTACACGGACAAACAAACAGTGATCTGAAAAGATGCTTCCCCATTCTGGCAGATCCCTAGGACTGCTGAACTGCGCCTTAGGCAGCTGTGATAGAGCCCGGCGATAGCTAGCGGGCAACGCACCATCTAGTGACACCGGCGATAAGTCTACGATAGCAGCGGTGATGTTGCCTCTAGCTGCGACAATATCTACGCCAAAAATAGGCAGATTAAAACAAGGATGCGGAAACATAACGCAGTGCAAAATATCGAGATTATTGCCGACTCTGGCAAGTTCTAGATGCAGCTTGCGAAACTGCAGGGTTTGGTAGCACAGGTTTTCAATAACTAGCTGCTCACCTTCCAAGGCTCCTTCGACGTAGCCCAAATCAGCAGGGGTATCGTAGGGAAATACCATCAGCTGCTTGTGCCAGATGCTCTTGATAGTGGCTGCTAGTTGGGAGATAGCTGGATGTTGTTGTTTCTGTAGCGGTTTATGCGAGAGTTGAATCATGACTTTTTAAAATCCTTGACGCTCTTTTCACCTCTCACCTTGCCCTACCTGCTGTGCAGACCTTGTGCAATTCTCTTGTGCAATTCTCCTAAGCAGGTCGGCGAGTATCGTTGGCTGCTCGATTGAGACGGTTCAGCAGTCTCGTTGCAAGGGCTTTACCTTGAACAGGTTTGGTGATGTAGTCGTCTGCGCCGATGGCAAAAGCCTGTTCTTGTTTGGCAGGGTCGCTATGCACACTTAGAAACACAATCGGCAAATGCTGCCACTCGGCATGGCTGCGCAGCACCTGAGCTAGCTCAAAACCGTTGATATGAGGCATCTCCACATCAAGCACCACCAGATCAGGCTGCACCTGATTAAACAGAGTCCAAAACTGCTGAGAATTCGTCAACGGCGTAATTTCAAAACTCCACGGATGTAGTAGCTGTACGACCTGTTTTAGATAGTGGGCATCGTCATCAACAATCATAATTTTGCGCAGGCGAGCGTGAAGATCGAACGTCTGGCTAATGGTTGCTAGCACCTCTGAGGGCACGACCGGATATTCTAGAATCAGGGCACCGCCGCGACGGATCAGATCTAATCGATTGCCAAAGTCAGCCTGTGGCGTGATGACCATTACCCGCACTTGCGGCCAGCGCTCTGATAGCACTCGAATAAAGTGCAACAGCTTTTGCAAAATGGGCTCGTCTAGTACCGCGTTCGTTTCACCAGCCACCAGATTGACCAGCACCAGATTAGGAGGCGTAGTGAGTAATGCCGGTGCAGTTTGCATAGGCTGATCAAGGCAAAGCGCGTGCGCTGCGGCCTCTACGGAAGCCACCACGGTTGTCTCTATTCCCTGCGCAACGGCCATTGCCATTAGCTGCTGACTGTAAGACATGCCGTTGACATCGACGATCATGACCGTTGGGTCATCTGGCGCACTGTCTACCGGACAAACTAGCCGAGGGGATTCGTCTAGGGCATGTCCAAGGGCGGTCACGATCGCATAAAACTGCGTAGCCTGAGCCGTTGAGAAGGCTTTTCCCAAACGATTGCCAGCCTGCACCAGTAGCTGTTCTGCCTGGAGAGATAAGCGATAGCCTTCCATTAATCCGAAGGTGCCGAGCGTACCGGCTAAGCTGTGAGCAATTTGCACAGCCTGCATTTGCTGCTGCTCGCTAAGTTCTTTTACCTGCAAAGTCTGAGCAATTTTCAAGAGTGTCTGCCAGCGGGCCACACTTTCTCCTTTGTGTGCTCTCCAGGCCTGAATTAATCCCTCTAAGTAGCGGGCCGCACGCTGATCGAAAAGCACATTGTCAGCGGATTGAGCAGAATTTATCACCAGCGATTTTAGCCGGTAGCCTAACCCATGTACGGTCTCAATAAAATCGGTGGCAGCTCCTGCCTGGCTGAGCTTTTGCCGGAGGCGGCGAAGATGCGATCGCACTGTCGCTTCACTCGGAAACTCGTCCGAGGACCACAGCTTGCTCAGAAAAGCGGTGGCGCTATAAACCTGATGCGGACTGCGCAGAAAAAGTTCTAAAAGCGAGTACTCTTTGGCCGTCAGTGTAATTAGCTGTCCCTGGTAATGTACCTGGCAGCTAAGCGGATCGAGCCGAAGTTCGCCCCAGCTCAAAACGGGATCGATCTCATGGGGCGATCGCCTCAGCAGCACTCGAATCCTGGCTAGCAGCTCGCCCATATCAAACGGCTTGACGACATAATCATCTGCGCCTGCCTCCAGCCCTTCTATTTTGTCTATCTGCTCGTTTTTCACGGTCAGCAGAAGAATTGGTACGCCATAGCCCTGGTTGCGCAGGCGATGGCACAGATGGACGCCGCTCAGCTGCGGCAGCATCCAATCCAAAACAATCAAATCGTACTCAAACGTAGAGGCATAGGCCCACCCCGTCTCACCATCGGCGACACGATCGACAATATAGTTGTGCGCTGTCAGCTGAGAAGTCAGCAGCGTCGCGATCGCATTGTCATCATCTACGAGGAGAACTCTCATGGGAACCTTTAAACTACTAAATTGACCAGTGCAGCATCTGCGCGATTTTGCTAGCTAGGGCCAAGGGCTCGAATGGCTTGGTAATCACACCTGCAACGCCAATCTCTTGAAACAGTCGTTTTTCAGATGATTTGGTTTTTGCCGTTAATAGAATTACTGGAATTGCCTGCGTCTTAGGATTTTTCTCCAGCGCTGAAAAGGTCGCGATGCCATCCATATCAGGCATCATCACATCAAGTAAAACCGCGTCTGGCTGATAGCGTTCGGCTTGGCGGATGCCATCTGCTCCAGAAGAAGCCGTCAGGCTTTCCCAGCTAGCTTCCATTTTCAGGCTGAGTTTTACCACCTTTTGGATGGATTCTTCATCATCGATGATCAGGATGCGTTTTGGAGACTGCATAGTTTTAGGAAGAAATAAGTGATGGTGAGACTGGCCCAGAGGATGGTGAGGAGAGCGGCGGTGAGAGCGGCACGGTGAAGTAAAAACAGCTGCCCTGTCCCAGCTGACTTTCGGCCCAGATTTTTCCGCCGTGCTGTTCAACAATTTTGCGACAGATGGTGAGTCCTAATCCGGTGCCGCCTTTTTTCCTGGAATCAGAAGAGTCAACCTGTTGAAACCGTTCAAAAATACTGTTGAGCTTGTCATGGGGAATGCCTTGGCCGCGATCTCGAACGCAAAACAAAGCCCTCTCTTGAGCCTGAGTGTGAGAGGTCGCGGAAGATTCTATCAGCGGCTCTACAACAGTTGCTCTCACGCTGAGATGCACGACTTTGCCGGAAGCAGAAAACTTGATGGCATTGCCTAGCAGGTTGGTCAGGGTTTGAACGATGTAGTCTGGATCGGCCCAGATTAATAGGGGTTCCGTCCGAGTCTCGATCTTGATACGGTGCTGTCGAGCTACCGTCTGCATCGTTTCGGCAGCTTGTTCTATCAGTTCGGCAGCGTCACAGGCGTTGGCGTCTAGGGTGACTTCGCCAGATTCTATGCGCTGAAGATCGAGCACGTTATTGACCAGGCGGACCAGTCTATCTGTGTTTTCATCAGCGACGGTGAGCATCTCTTGGCCTTCTTCGAGTAAGTTGCCGAGTAGCCCTGTTGCCAATAGCTTGAGGGAGGTATGAATAGAGGTCAGCGGGGTGCGTAGCTCATGACTGACGACGGCGATAAATTCATCTTTCATCCGTTCGATGGCTTTGCGATCGCTAATATCAGTGGTCAGAGCAAAAAAGCCTTTGACTAGGGGCAGATCTTTTTCTGGGCTTTTTGTCGAGTTAGGCTGATGATTCAGCTGCTTAAAGGTTTCGAGATGCGGAATGTAGGTGACGCTGACTGAGCGATCGCGCCCATCTTGAAACGTCAGCTCGCTTTCGTAGGTTACTTGCTCACCGGCAAGCACCCTTTCGATATGCGCTCGGATACTTTGATAGTAGGCAGCCTCCATCACTTGATCGATCGATTTTCCAGCCATATCGGCTGGCGACAATCCTAGCCACTGCTCATACCTCTGGTTGTTGAACTGATAGCACTGATGACGATCTACATAGGCAATTAGAACCGGCAAATTGTTAGTAATCAATCGCAGCTGAGCTTCACTTTGACGTAGCGCTCTGCCCACCTGCTTGCGTTCTCGAATCTCTTTATGCAGCGCAGCGTTGGCCTGGGTCAGCTCAGCAGTCCGCAGCTTGACGCGATCTTCTAAATACTCCATCAGCTGACCTTGGGCGAGGGCCAGACTAATTTGGCCTGCCAACTGCTGCATCAAATCCAGCTCAAAGTCCGACCACTGACGCGGACAGCTACACTGATGAGCAATCAGCAATCCCCACAAATGCTGGCGCGCAGGTAAGGCTGCATCAGCGCCGCTAGCAGAGGGCGCGATCGATTGAACAATGGGGACAATCAGTTTCGATTTAATTTGCCACTGGTCAATAAATTCCACCAAACATTCAGAGATATCAGCCTCTGGCGCGTGAACGTCAGTGACTGCGCGTACCCGCCCTTTTGCATAGAGGGTTTGATAGTCTTCGGGAAATACCTCTTCTGGAAAAGGAATATCTAGAAGTGAGGGATAAGGGGCCACCACCGCTTCGCTGATAGTTTTTCCTGTACTGTCGGGCAATACCTGATAGATCAGCACCCGATCGGCGCTCAGCAGGCGCTGTATTTCATCGACAGTCGTTTTCAGAATTTCTTTGAGCTGTAGCGACTGACGGATTTTAAGAGTAATATCAGCAAAGATTTGGGCACGCCTTGAGTGACTGGGCACATGGCTATATGTCTGGTCCCTGTGAGTCTGGTTACCGTGAGTCTGGTTACCGTGAGTCTGGTTACCGTGAGCGCAGTCATCTTGCAGCGTTCGCAGCAAACGCGCTTGGTCAATCACACCTATCAAATGCGCCTTTTCATCGACGACAGGCAGATAGCTAATTTGATGCTGTTCTAATAGAGCGAGGACTGAGGCGATCTCCGAGATCTCCGAGTGCTTTATGGTGATCACTGGACGGGTCACTATCTCTGAGAGTCGCATGGTGGCCCAGTTGGAATTCTGCGCCAGGGCACCGAGCAAATCCTGACGAGTCGCAATCCCGACGACTTTTTGACGATAGATGGACAAAATACAGCCAGATGCTGGAGACGAGTTCAACCGCACGAGCACCTTGGCCAGTCGAGTTTGCCCCGAGGCCGTCAACGGTCGAACATCGATTATGTTCAACGACGAGTACGCCTTAGAGGTAGCTGACATCTTCTCAAGGCTCCGACCGTGAGAGTGTGTGACATACGCTAACAACTCACAAAAGTTGCTCACTACATATAAAGTACGAGACAGCTGTCATGAGCGTTACATCATTGTTTTGATTTTTGAAGTTTTGGATCGTTCTTGTTACAGAGCTTGCAAGTCAGTATCCAGCAGGGTGGTAGTAATTTATACGGCCAAATGTCGGACTGCTTCAGCGTTCCCAACCACTTACCAAGGTTTCCAGCCGACCAGATGCTGCAAGAAGTCAGTAAATTTACTAAGTTTTCATGACTTGATTAAGATCTTCCGAAAAAATACGTATATTCCTGTGCAAATTAACTGAGCTAGCTATAAACGACTTAACCCACCTGCTTCGTTCTATTGAGTGCTTCCACCATGGCTTCTATCACAGATACCTCCCAAGCTAAAGCGTTATTGCACCGCTGGCTTCAGCAACGGATGCCCTCAGAACAGCTTCTCTGGCTAGAAGACAGGCTAAAACAGCTAGCCGAGAATAGTTCAGATCGCCTGCTATTTACTACCTTTAGCTCGGTGCCTCGCTACACTACCAAGGCCGACCTAGCGTTAACAGACGCTGACTTACAAGAGGCTGCTTCGGCTCGAAAAGGCTGGGTGCCTAGCGACTGGAGCCTCGATCAGGCGGGCCGCACACTGTTGCTTTTATCGCTGCCTGCTGAGGAAGCCCATCAATATCAGGCGCTGGTAGAAAAACTGTTTAGCACCGCTGATGTGAGTGAGCAAATTGCCCTTTATCAGAGCCTGCCGCTGCTGCCTTATCCTCATTTATTTGTTGCTAGAGCGGCTGAAGGGCTACGCACGAGCATAACGGCAGTTTTCAATGCGATCGCGCTCAACAACCCTTTCCCCGGCGACTACTTTGAGGCACTACCCTGGAATCAAATGGTCCTAAAAGCGGTGTTTGTCGACAGTCCGCTGCATCTGATCCAACAGCTAGACAAGCGGGCCAACCCTGAGCTAGCCCGGATGCTTTCAGACTATGCGCACGAACGCTGGGCCGCCAAGCGTCAGGTAACGCCTGAGCTGTGGAGACTGATTGGTCCCTTTCTAAACGATCGGTTCCTAACTGATATAGAACATGCGCTCAACACACCGGACAAAGATCAGCAGCTAGCCGCTGCGATCGCCTGCCAACAATCTTCACTGCCTTCAGCTCAGGCGCTCCTATCGCAGCATCCTGTTGTTCAAGCAGAAATCACAGACCATCAGCTGAACTGGGAAAAATTTAGCCAGCAGTATCTAGTGGCATAGCGATTTTCCTCTGACACTAGCCATCTCCTCAGAATATTAGTCACTGCAAACCTTAGCATCTTCACTCCTGAAATCATGACGCAGACAAACGATATCAGCGCGATGTCATTCATCGATCCACACATCCACATGACCTCACGCACCACCTATGACTACATGGTGCTACGAGAATATGGTGTAGTTGCCATCATTGAACCCTCGTTTTGGACGGGTCAGCTGCGCACGAGCGCAGGCAGTTTCAAAGATTATTTCAGTAGTTTGGTCGGCTGGGAGCGGTTTCGCGCTGCGCAGTTTGGCATTCGTCACTACTGCACGATTTCTCTAAACCCGAAAGAAGCCAACAATCCGGATATTGCCGACGAGGTCATGGATTTGCTACCGCTGTTCGCCTGCAAAGAGGGGGTAGTCGCCATCGGCGAAATTGGCTACGACGAGATGACAGAAGCTGAAGATAAATACTTCGCTCTACAGCTAGAGCTGGCCAAAGAAGTAGACAAGCCAGTGCTTGTCCACACGCCTCATCGCAACAAAAAAGAAGGCACTTCTCGGAGTATGGATGTGTGCATGGAGCATGGCGTCGATCCATCTAAGGTGATTATTGATCATGCCAATGAGGAGACTGCCAAAGAGATTCTCGATCGAGGGTTCTGGGCAGCTTTCTCGATCTATCCCAAAACGAAGATGGGAAATAAGCGCATGGTCGAGCTGGTGCGTCAGTATGGCTGCGATCGCATCATCGTTGATAGCGCCGCCGACTGGGGTCTAAGCGATCCGCTAGCAGTGCCAAAAACAGCTCAGCTAATGGCCGACATGGGCATTCCCGCAGAGCACATTCGCAAAGTTTGCTACGAAAATGCTCTTACCGCCTACGCTCAAAGCGGCGAAATGAAAGAAACCGACTGGACTAACCCACCAGCCGTCGATCAGCGGCAGCTCTATGACGGCAACTCTGTTCTACGCGGACAGCAGCCAGTGACTGATTCGAAACAGCTCTCCTCACTGTTGATCGAATAGATGATCGAATAGAGCGAATTGAGTAGGGCTACTCAAATAGAGCTGCTTGAATAGAGCCAGCTAAGTAGATTTGTTGATTGAAGTCAGCGAAAACAATTTCCAAACTCACTATGATTGCAACGTCCTCTCGAACTTCTACGCTTCGGGCCTATCTGCAAATGATGCGGCCTGCCAATATTCTGACCGCCTGGGCCGATATTCTCCTGGGCTATGCGGCCTCTGGTGCGGTGGCGATCGTGACGATTCCTACAGCAATAGAAAGTCTTGTCCCGTTGGGCTGGCTGTTGCTTTCTACCACCGGACTGTACGGCGGTGGGGTAGTGTTCAACGATGTGTTTGACGCTGGGCTAGACGCTGAGGAGCGGCCCGAACGCCCGATTCCTTCGGGCCGCGCTTCCAAGCAAGAAGCTGTTGTTCTAGGCACTGTTCTACTAGCTACTGGAATAATAGCTGCTGTTCAAGTGTCTCTACTCAGTGCGGCGCTAGCAGCATTTATTGCGGCGGCTGCGCTTAGCTATGATGCGATCGCCAAGCACAACCCGCTGATAGGCCCTCTCAATATGGGCCTTTGTCGCGGGGCAAATCTGCTGCTGGGCGTTAGCGCTGTGCCACTTGCTGTAAAGGGCTACTGGTTTCTAGCACTTATTCCCATCGTCTATATTGCAGCTATTACCACTATCAGCCGGGGAGAAGTTCACGGCGGTACCCGTTCAACGGGTGTAGTGGCGCTGTTGATGCTTTGTCTAGTGATTGCGGGTGTTGCTAGCCTAAGCCTTTTACCTAGCTACAGCGGCGTCAATGTTCTTCCATTCGGCGCGTTATTTGTTGCTCTAGTAGTGCCTGAATTTATCCGAGCTACGCTCACCCCTACCGCTGAGCAGATTCGCGGCGCGGTCAGGGCTGGTATTCTCTGTTTGATTATCTTGGACGCGGCGATCGCCTCCGGGTTTACCAACTGGATTTACGGCCTGGGCGTACTGGCCTTGCTACCGGTTTCGAGAGGGTTAGCCAAGCTTTTTGCCGTGACCTAGCGAAATTGTAGCCAACAGCTCGAATCAGCATTTCAAACACTTCCTCTGAATATCGTTCACTCAGCCAATTCTCTTTACCATGACACTGACTACTACTGCGCCTCCCACTACTTCCGCTGCTGCGCCCACGAGCAACCCACCCGAACTCAAGCCACTTCAGCAAGATTTTAGCGTCCGCTTCACTTACGATGTCCACTTCACTCAAGGATTGTTCCGCACCAGCAATCCGCTTTTGGCCGATGTGCTAACGCAGCTCAAAACCTCGTCAACGCAGGTATTTGCGGTCGTTGACTCGGGCGTATTGCAGGCTCATCCGCAGCTCATCAGCCAGCTAAAAGCCTACGCTAGCCAGTACCCTGAGGCGATCACCCTGGTTGCAGAACCTCTCGTTGTACCCGGTGGAGAAATTGTTAAGCAGAGCGCGGAATGGGTAGAAAAAATTCAGAACGCCGTGCATAAAACAGCGGTTTGTCGTCACTCCTATATTATGGCGATTGGCGGCGGTGCGGTCTTGGACATGGCGGGCTATGCGGCGGCTACTGCCCATCGCGGCGTGCGGTTGATTCGAGTGCCGACCACTGTGCTGGCGCAAAACGACTCGGGCGTTGGGGTTAAAAATGGAATTAATGCTTTCGGTAAAAAGAATTTTCTGGGCGCGTTTGCCCCACCGACGCTGGTTCTAAACGATTTTGACTTTCTGATTGCGTTGGGCGATCGCGACTGGCGATCCGGCATTCCAGAAGCGGTAAAAGTTGCCCTAATCAAAGATGCAGACTTCTTTCGCTTGATTGAAACGGCAGCTACAGCACTTGCTGACAGAAATATGGAGGCTATGCAGGCACTGGTCTATCGCTGCGCAAAGCATCACATAGAACACATCGGTGGATATGGCGACCCGTTTGAAAAGGGATCATCACGCCCGCTTGATTTTGGCCACTGGGCAGCTCATCGCCTGGAGCATCTAACTGACTATAGGCTGCGTCATGGTGAAGCTGTTGCAATTGGCATCGCTCTTGACAGTACGTATTCTTATCTTCAAGGTCATCTCTGTGCGGCTGACTGGCAGCGCATCCTCAACACGCTCAAGACTTTAGGTTTTGTCTTGTATGCGCCTGAGCTTAGCAATTACAGTGACCAGCCAGATCATCCTGACTCAATCTTCAAAGGGCTAAGTGAGTTTCGAGAGCATTTGGGCGGCGAGCTGACGATCATGCTGCTAGATGCGATTGGTCATGGCTTTGAGGTGCATGAGGTGGATTTTGAGGTGTATCGGCAGGCGATCGCACTGTTGCAGGAGTCCTAACCGATGAAAGTCAACCGCGATCTGCATCTTACCTACTGCTCTAACATCCACCCTGGCGAGACTTGGGCGGAAGTAAAGCAGAACCTCGAAACCTATTTGCCTGCCCTAAAGCAAAGACTCTCTCCCGAATCACCATTTGGGATTGGGCTACGGCTATCAGACCTAGCCTCGCGCGAGATTTTAGAACAAGATCGCCTGGAGGCGTTTCAAAGCTGGCTTAGGAAAGAAGATCTGTACGTTTTCACTATCAATGGATTTCCCTACGGTGGATTTCATCATCAGATAGTAAAAGACAACGTTTACGCACCTGACTGGTCGAAGCGCGATCGCCTAGACTATACGCTGCGCCTGACAGAAATTCTCTCTACCCTTCTACCTGATGGTATGGACGGTGGCATTTCTACCGTTCCACTGTCCTATAAGCCCTGGTGGAAAAATGACAAAGACGCTCGCGCGGCAGTCTTTGCAGCTAGCACACAGCAGCTTGCTCAGCTCACAGCTCAGCTCATTTCTCTCGCCCAGCAAGGTCAACAGCTGCATATTGATTTGGAGCCCGAACCCGACGGCCTGCTTGAAAACGCGGCTGAAGTGATTGCCTACTTCAAAGACTGGCTGTTGCCCGTAGGCGGTGCGTGGTTAGTCAAGAAACTTGGTATCACTCAGCCACAGGCGGAGCAGACATCTTTTGAACCACATTCAAATTTGCTATGACACCTGCCACTTTGCCGTCGAATACGAACAGCCTCAGCAGGTGTTTGAACAGTTTCGCGCCGCCGGAATCAAGATTGGTAAAGGGCAGCTCAGCGCGGCTCTGCGGATCGAGCTACCGGACGACGTGGAAAAAAGAGAGTGGATGGCTACCCAGCTTGAAACTTTCGCCGAATCAACCTATTTGCATCAGGTAATTGAGCGCGGCGCTGATGGCAGCTTGAGTCAACATGCCGACCTAAAGCAGGCGCTTCCCCATTTTGTCGACAGCGATGCTGAAGAATGGCGCACTCATTTTCACGTGCCCATTTTCATCGATCGATATCAGGCTTTTCAATCCACCCAGGCAGACATTACCGCATTCCTAGAGACTCTAAAAGACAACATAGGATGCTCTCATCTAGAGATCGAAACCTATACTTGGGATGTCTTACCTTCAGATATGAAGCTCGACATGCTGACCTCTATTCAGCGAGAGTACGAGTGGGTTTTGGCAGCTATAGAACGTCACAAATTACAGCAACCCCTCAAAGCTCTAAGCTTATAGCACTACTCGATTTATGCAAAAGACTGTTGTTCTAAACGTTGTTGGCCTGACCAAAAATTTGATTGGGCAGCACACTCCCTATCTGTCTCGCTGGATGTCCGAGGGTAAGCAGGTGGCGATCGAGCCGGTGCTGCCTGCGGTGACCTGTACGGTTCAATCCACCTATTTGACCGGCAAATATCCGAGCGAGCATGGGATTGTTGCCAATGGCTGGTACTTTCGTGATGACTGTGAGGTCAAGTTCTGGCGACAGTCCAACAAACTGGTGCAGGCTCCCAAAGTCTGGGATATGGCCCGTGCTATCGATCCTACCTTTACCTGCGCCAATATGTTCTGGTGGTACAACATGTATTCTACGGCTGACTACGAGGTCACGCCGCGCCCGATGTATCCGGCAGATGGCCGAAAGCTACCTGATATCAACGCAAAGCCAGCGGAACTGCGCCCCCAGCTACAGGAGACTCTAGGCCAATTTCCACTGTTTAAGTTTTGGGGACCAGTCACTTCGATCGAATCGAGTCAGTGGATTGCAGATTCTGCCAAATGGGTAGATGGCAAGCACGATCCAACGCTGACGCTGATCTATCTTCCACATTTAGACTATTGCTGTCAGAAGGTAGGCAGTGACCCTAACGCTATCGCTACCGATCTGCAAGAAATCGACCGAGTCTGCGGCGATCTGATCGACTATTACGAGAAACGGGGAGCGCAAGTGATTGTGCTCTCAGAATATGGGATTCAGCCGGTTTCCAAGCCAGTTCACCTCAACCGCGTTTTGCGACAGGAGGGATTGGTCGCGTTTCGAGAAGAGCTAGGACGAGAGCTGCTAGATGCCGGGGCGAGCAGGGCGTTTGCGGTGGCCGATCATCAGCTTGCTCATATCTATGTTGATGATCCAAACGATATTCCTCGGGTGAAAGCTCTATTAGAGAAAGTAGATGGCGTCGCCAAAGTGCTAGATGAGGCAGGAAAGCGAGAGTATCATCTCGATCATCCTCGTTCGGGAGAGTTGGTTGCGATCGCCAATCCAGATGCCTGGTTCACCTACTACTACTGGCTAGACGACAGCCGTGCGCCTGACTTTGCCCGTACTGTCGACATTCACCGCAAACCAGGCTACGACCCAGCCGAGATGTTTATCGATCCCACCATTGCCCTAGCCAAGCCCAAAATTGGAGCAACGCTGCTCAAGAAAAAGCTAGGCTTTCGCACTTTAATGGAATTTACCCCACTAGATGCCGGTCTAGTCAAAGGCTCTCACGGTTCTTTCCCGACTGAGTTGAATGAGGGAGCGCTGCTAATTTCTCGCCAGGGACAATATCTAGAAGCGGACAAAATCAAGGCGGTAGATGTCTGTGAGGCGATCTTGAACCATCTTTTTGAGGGCAAACCTAGAAGCGAAGGTTAAAAGCGCTATCTCTGTTGAAGCTCTAGCTCCAGCCATCAGCGGCGGTGCTGATTACCTGCGTCAGGTCGGCAGTAATCTCTACGGTGTAATCGAAAGGAGAACCCTGAGTATTGTCACGACCTTTGGTCATCGGGCTACCGTCGGGTCGGCGAGGACTGAAGTATGACTGGGCGCTGATCACCAAATTGCCCGCGCTATTGACGGTTGCTCCGGTGACAAATAGAGAATTTGTTTTACCATCTTGTTTCACGGCTGAAAGGTACGCGGCCTTCAGCAGTGCGCCTGTAGCCGGATCTAGTTGGCCAATAACGGCGGCTTTACCCCCGCCGCCCGAACCATAGCTACGCAGCCAGCTTTGCTGCGCTTCTCCGGTAGCTCGTCTGAAGTCTTCGGCGGCTGTCCCCTGGGTACCATCTACGCTAAACACTCCGTACAGCGCTGTTCCTGTCCAGATAAGGCCCAGCCCTCGACCGTCGGTGCCAGTGGTCTCTAGATCTTGTCGGGTCCAATTGTTGTCTAAATTGACTGGATCGAAGCTACGTATGATCGGATTTTGGTTGTTGCGGTTGATCTGTTCGGTGCCGATATAAACTGTCTGGGTTCCGATCGTGACGCTATTGGCTCCAATGGCAACAATGTCATCTTCACTGGTGCTTTCGGTAAATTTGTTTGCCTTTCCGGAGATGTCCACGATGACGATAGGCTCAGCTGGCGGTTCTACGATCGGATCAGTAGGAGAAGTTGGGGGAATCTCAGGTGGACTTTCAGGCGGAAGCTGAGGCGGGAGAGGATTTTCTCCTGGGTCTTCTTCTGGATTTTTTCCTGGATTTTCTTCAGGGCCCTGAAATGGGGTCAGAAAAGCCTGGGCGGTTGGGTTGGCAAGCCAGCTTTTAGCAGGATTTGCTAGCTGTGAAAGCGATGGGAGGCTGCTGGTAGCGCCTTCTACTTGAAAGACGATGTCGTTGAAGTCAGCATCGCCTTTGCCAATTTGCATATCTTCTATGGCAAAGATGCCTGCGGCAGCTTGGGCCATCTGGTTGTTGTCCTCTGGGTTCAAAGCTGCGATTGAGAAGAGAGGCGTGTTGGAGTCGCTGGTTTCGCCTGTGGCTACTGCTGCGATGGTGCTGTTGGGTACTAGCATGAAGGCAAATCGGGTGCCTGCTAAGAGAGTAAGTGTTTTGGAGCTAGCAGTGATGCCTTGGTTGCGATCGCGCTCTCCCAACTCTCCTGAAAACTGAGCGCCTTCCATACTATCCATAATCACGATCTGTCCTTCGGCTGTACCGCCAAGCGCTCGGCGGGCGGCTTCTTTGACAAAGTCATCGGTGGCTAATCCACCCATGCCAGCCAGCGTGAAGACAGCTAGCTCTCCACTATAGGCCCCCCCATCAAACAGAAAATCAATTTCTACTGAGCCGCTCTCATCAACAACAAAGGTACCGCTTGCACTGTCTAGACTCGCCTGATCGAGCGCTCCACCCGTTAGCAGAACGTCAACGTTCTGAAGTTGGCGCGCAAGCTCTATCTCAGGTGGATAGTCGAGCGCCCCTTGTCTCGGATCGATGTTTGGATCAAAGATATTTTGAGCAGACAGATTGGCTAAAGGATCTAGGGCCATAGCTTCTGATAGCTGTGCCGATAGTTCCGTAGAAGACGATTCCATCAGTCTCTGCGCAGATAGACTTTGGAGAGAGTTACGGTTGGTAGCCTGAGCGCTCAAGTCGCGCACCGCAGCATCAAGCGGTGTTAAAGCGCCGTCCAATCTACCCTCTAAAAACGGTTCGGTAGCATTGAAATTCTGTGAAAAATTGCTTTCTGTAGAATCAAACATTGCGGACAGCTATAGTTTTTGTGCGTGTATCAATCAACCGACCAGAAGCCTCTCTGTCAGGAAAATGTTGGAAAGTTGGGTATTTACGCTAGGATGAGCCGTCTTACGAATCCGTATTGGTACAGAGATTGTTCATCCTCGCTCAAGAGAATGCCCTGGATTTTGCACAAAGCTAAGTGTTGGAAGCTGCATAGCGTATATGCAATTCCTAACATCTACCAAACAATTTGTAGCACCTTGCACAAAACGCGCCGGTTTGCCCTGTTAGCGTTGGCTACTAGCAAAGCTTTCATTTCAAAGGAACAGAGAGAACGAACCGGATCTAGCTACCCTTGGCCCTTGGTGAAATCCGCTAGCTCAAAGAAAACCCTAAAGAACTGATAGTGAAAATGCCCAACTTTCGCCATTCACAAAGGACCCATCTCAGTGACGACTCAAACTGATTTAGCCCCATCGTCAGCGCAAACAACCACCGATCAAGACTCACTGCCCTCTGGCTTACTTACATATCCCCAGCTGATCTTGTGCGCTGTGGGAATTGGCATTACCGGTGGAGTCGTAGCGACCTGCTACTACTTTGTTCTAGAAACCATGATGCACGGCGTCTGGCATACGCTGCCAGAATGGATCGAACCTCGTTTCCCTAGCTGGCTGCCAACTAATAACTACGTTTGGATGGCGACGACTATTGGTGGTTTTTGTGTGGGTCTGGTGCTCTATTTCATGGGTCTGCCTGGAGAAATGGCTCAGGTAGTCGATAGCGTTCACAATCCTGGGCGCATCGATATTCGTAAGACGCCAGCGATGGTGATTGCCTCGCTGGTGGCGATTACGGCGGGTGGCAGCGCTGGGCCAGAAGCGCCGCTAGTCCAGGTAAATGGCAGTTTTGGTAGCTGGCTAGGGGATCGGCTGAAGCTGAAGCGGAGCAATGTGCGAGTGCTGACGTTTTGCGGCATGAGTGCAGCTTTGGGCGCGTTTTTTGGCGCGCCTATTGGGGCGGCGCTGTTCGCACTAGAGATTCCCCATCGGCGCGGGCTGGAATATTACGAAGCCGTTGCGCCTGCTGTAATCTCGGCCATGCTCTCTTTCGCTGTTTTTAGGATTAGTACGGGCATTACGATTGGTGGCTTCTACCATTTTGAATCGGTTCCTGAGCTGACTCCGATGAATTTGCTTGAAGGGTTAATTCTGGGCGCGATCGGCGCTGGGGTTGCTGTAATGTTTATCTATGTTTTCCGCTTCATCGGACGGATTCTAGAACCGTTAGAGCACAACCTAGTGGCGTTGGCGACTTTAGGAGGGCTGTGTATTGGACTAATTGCTTTCTTCTTGCCGCAGACGCTGTTCTTTAGTGAGGAGCAGATTCATACCGTCATCGAGACGGGCTCAACGCTGGGTGTGACGATGTTGCTAGTGATTGCAGTGGCCAAGATGTTTGCGATTAGCTTTACGCTGCATTCGGGCTTTTTGGGCGGTTTTATTTTCCCACTGTTTTTTATTGGGGCGAACGTGGGGCTGGCGATCGCGATCGCAGTCCCTCAAATCCACCCGACCGTCGGCATGGTCTGTCTGATGGCAGCAGTCAACGTAGCAGTGACTAAAACGCCCGTCAGCACCAGCATCATTCTCAGCGTGCTGTCGGGTACGACAATGCTACCGGTAATCGTGATATCTAGCTTTACCAGCTTTATCTTGACCGGAAAGATTGCCATGATTGGGACGCAGCGATCGCGCCAGCTAGATGAAGAGCGCCCTCAAGTTTGGGCTCCGAGTGAGCTATTGCCCAATCTGCAATAGGCGCTGCTGCAAAAGCATCTCTCAAAGCGCAGTTTGATGACGCCTCGACTATCGCGGCTCGATAACGTAGATATCTGCTGACAGCGTTACTGGAATGTCGAGCTTTGAGTAAGTGACGTTCCCTAGAGTGTCTGCGATACGATAAAGCAGCCTGTACAGTCGATTGACTTGATTCCTCGGCTGGGCAGCGCGCAGAAAAACTCGACCGTCTGTGATGATCTCGTAATCGTAGTCTCCATCGCCGTCGCCCTTTGCGCCGATCGGCTCGCTACAGGTAACAGAGTCTAGCGTGACGGTGAAGCCAGGTCCAAACTGCTCAAAGCCTTCAATCTCGACACCTACCATTTGATGCGCAGGGGGCCATAGAGTGGGGGGCTGTGCCATTAGTGATTGAACGGGACTGAAAACGGGGCTAGTGGTGGGCAGTGAGGTTCTAAAACGAATACTTATAGTCTGCTTAATAGGGATGTTCCAGCTATCTTCGATGGCATAGATAAATCGATAGGTTTCTTCAGTTGATCCTGAGGTCGGATAAAAGCTGACTTCTGCAAGCTCAGCGCTAGTGAGCTGCTTGCCAGAAAAGAGCCGGGTGCCGTCGGCTAGCTGAAAAAACCCTTTAACATCAGGGGGAGTCTCGACTACGCGAATAGTGGGCTGTGCGCCGTCGATATCTGCCGGAGGACGAATGTTCAAGTTGATTGCCAGGTCTGTGTCTGGCTCAGCTTCTAGTACGGTGAGCGTTTTGTAAGACTCGACGACAGGTGTACTAAGCGCAGCACTCAAGGTGGTGGCAGCATTGAAAATGACGTTGCGCCGAGTGCGAATACTGCCTTGAAGCGCGGTACCCTGGCAAAGTTCAACATCTGAATTTGCGAGAATTTGCGATCGCGTCAGCTCACTGGCATTGAAGCGGACTTTTTGCTGAGAAATAATAGTCAGACAGTCCCCTGCACCTACCGTAGCTCCATTGAATTCAATCAGCTGCTGACTGGCCAAGATGCTGTCTGATTGGAATCGCGCTCCGGCAGTCGTTCGAATTGTCTTAGATGAAAAAACTTTGATAGCTGTAGCCTTGAGGTTGCCTAGAGTGACCTCACCGTTTTGGGCAATTAGGGTCACGCCGCTAGCACTGTGATCGTCTCCTCGAAAGACAATATCACCGCGCTTTACAACAATGACTATGTTTTTGAGTATGACCCCGCCCAGAATGATCAGCGGCCCTCTCTCAATTTCAATGACGCTGGGGCAGCGAGCCGATTCTCCAACCGGAAATAAATCACTCCAGCCAGCGACTGTCTTCAGCTGATTTCTATAGGCTCTGACATCAAGCCGAATCGGATCATATCCCATCAGAGAAGTCTGCAAAAGCACATCGCTCACCAGATCGTGATGCTGTGGCACCTCGACAGATATCGTATCTATCTGCTGATACTGCACCGAGTCATCTGCTTCCACCAGAGAGATTGTTTCTAGCTCAGCCTTGTCTGGCAAGATGGCGATCGCCTCTACTGTAGCGAGATCTAATCTGCTGGCATCTACTGTGTTGATATTTACTGGGCTGATTTCGGATTTGCTGACATCAGGAACTGCTAAAGAAACCTCCGGAATCGCAACTAGGCTATCCCCTTCAGCTCGCAGCGCTTCTCCACTATAGAAATAGACATCGTTCACTGAATTTAGCCAGTAAGCAGTCTCAATCCCCTTCACCCCATTGAATAAGACCTTTCCTCCCGCCACCAAAATTAGCGGAGAGTCAACCACACTTACCGCAACAAAATCGGTAGCAGTGATACCGCGCTCATCGCTCACGCTCAGCGTGAGCGTATAGCTACCCTGCGTGCGGTAGCGATGAGACACATCCAGCCCCTGGCTTTCTACTATCGTCCCATCACCAAAATTCCATTCAACGGTGCGAAGATTATGCACCTCACCGCTGTCACCGTCGTTGAGATATCCCCTGAACTGGGCACTACGTCCGACCAAGACGTTCGATTCGGCCTCAATGCCAACCATTAGTTCCTTCGCTTCAACGAAAATATCAAAAGCTTCAACAGCCCTTTTGTAGCCATCTACAACCATCAGCACCACAGACCAGGCACCCGTTCCTAAAAAGGTAAAAGAAACTGTTTGACCGTTTTCTTGTCCATCATTCTGACTGGCATTCTTGTCAGCGTTCTGAAAGTACCATTGATAGACCAGCTCATCTTTTCGTCTGCTAGTTGCCATAGCGCCAAAGACGGCAGATTTTCCCTTAACAAAGCTGCTTGGATACGCAATGCTCTCAATTTGCGGAATACTCTCAATATCGACAGAGATAGTTTCTACTGCCCGACTGCCCGTTTTATTACTGACCGCTAGCATTACCCTGTATGTGCCTTCTGCGGCGTATACGTGACTGACGTTTCTGCCCTTATTTCCTCTGGCGTCTGCTGGCTCTTGATAGGTTTTGTTGTTACCATCGCCAAAGTCCCAGGCGTAGGTCAGCGCCTGATTGTCAGGATTGTCGATAATAGCAACCAAGTCTGTCGCATTTTTGTCTTCAGAGGCTACCTCGGCTGATAGGGAAAGGATCTTCAGGGTAGCGGAGACGACCTCGACGGGGATCTTGCTAGTGGTGGTCCTCCCTTGTTCATCTGTGATCGCTAGCGACACTGTGTAGCTGCCTAGCTTTTGATAGGCATGCTCAGGTGCAAGCTTGTCTTCTACAATCGTGCCATCGCCAAAGTTCCAGCGAACCCTGTGAGTTTTTAAGATATCGCCATTTGTGAAGGGACTATTGAAAGTTACGGGATAGTCTTTCAATACTTCTTTGTTGCCTTTGATAGGGCTATCTGAAATGACGCCATCTAAAGTGATCTCATGGACCTGCGCAGCAGTTGATCCTGATGGGCTAGAGGCAATCACGCTGACATGATAGATTCCACTCTGGTTGAATTTGTGAACTGCCTTTTGCCCGGACGCAGGAGTGCCACCATCGCCAAAGTTCCAGACATAGCTGACCAAGCGACTGATTGCCTGGTCACTAGTCACCAAATCACCAGTACTGGCATTAGCAGTGCCCTCATTAAGTGGAACAGTCGCAGATGCCTGACTGGCTATTTCACTGGCTATTTTACTGGCTACTTGATTTGCTATTTGATTGGCAGGATCATTTGAAGGAATCGTGGCTATTGCTTCAAATGCCACGATTCCTTTGGCTTCGTCGATAATTTCGCTAGTCAAAGCTGTGATAACTAAAGGTAGCATCTCGACAGCTACAGTTCTTTCGACAATACTGACAGTGCCTTTATCGTCTCTCACTATTAGCGTTAGCGGATAGCGACCAGCTAGATGGTAGCGGTGAATCACCGTTGCTCCCTGAACAGAAGCGCTACCGTCTCCAAAATTCCATTCGTAGGTAAGGGTCTGACTGTTTGCGCCAAAAGCCTTGGCCACTAGACTAAAGCTTCTTCCTTCCTCAATAGAGATAGAACTTTTGACTGGAACAATGCTTGAATTCATTTATCAAAGGGTGGTAGTTTTCACTAATCCAGGCGGGTCTGGTGTTTTAAGCGCCAGGACAATCCAGGTAGATGCAATAATATTGTATCTAATATGCTTCTATGCTGTAAGATACAGAAGAATTCTCGATGCTAATGAACCAAAGAGACTTCTTACTATACTGACCCATTCTACCTGGCTCATTTCACCGCCTATCTCATGGGCTATTTCTTATAGCTGTTTCCACCCAAGCTTGTTTCACCTATCTATTTGACTCATTTTTGGGGAAACACTTCAATTAGTTTGGTGAATGCGTTAGTATCGTTTACTGAAACATTGATTGAAAGAGTATTTATGTCTGAAACCGTTTTACCTCAGCTACAAGCAGTTATCTCTGATCTGGAGGCTGAAGAATCGAATCTAACTGCGCAGCTAACTGCCATCCAAACTAGGAAAGATGCTGTCCTTTCTGTTATGGAGATGTTTGACGGCTCTTCTACTGACTCTTCTACTAAAGAGTCCTCTACTGCGGATATGACTCCAGTGGAAGAGAGCGAGCCCCCGGCTGAAGCGCCTCCTGAAGAAGACAAAAAGCCAAGCACCGAGAAAAAACCCGCTGCGACTACTGCAAAAACCAAGACAAAAACGAAAGCTAAGAAGAAAGATGGTCGGACAGCCGACTGGCAGAAATACACCTTGCCAGGTGTAGGCGATCAGCCGATGCCAGAAGCGGTGAAGTTGATTTTGGCCACTAAGCCTAAAGAAGATTTCAAGATTGCGGAAGTCATGTCGGGACTTTTCAAAGAAGATATGCCTAAAAACCAGTATCTGAAAGCTCGCAATCGAATCTCCAATATTCTATCCGGTGGCGTCCGCGATGGAGAATGGTTCAAGGGAGCTAGAGGTGCCTACCGCTTGACAGAAGGCTAAACAACGGACCAAAAATACGCTGTTGTCGTATACATTTGGCAGCGGCGGGGCATTCTGTCTGCTTCATTCTGTCTGCTGAAGATGAAAATCAAAAATGAATGCCTCTTAACCTTTTTAAGTTAAGAGGCATTTCTTTGATACCTGTCGCTAATAATCTATCAGGTAAGGTGCTATGGAGTTTGGCCCGTCGGTGTATCAGGCGTTGGGTCTTCACCTAGCAGAACGTTGTCTTCGGCAATCTCTTCTAGGTTGAGCTTGTCAGCAAAGACTTCTCCGATGGAGTCGGACTTTGTTTCTGTATTTGCCGCTTTAGAAGCTTCGCTTTGGGCCCGGCGACGTTCTGCCCTTTTCTCACTTAGGCTGTCCGAAATTGCTTCTGTCTTATCTAGATCTAACGTGCTGCTGCTACCCTGTAGGGGGGCCGCCTGTAGAGCTGTCTGCATGAGTCCAAAGCACATGAATGCGCCGATTAGGACCAGTGATAACTGTTTGATAGTTGTGCGCAGAGATGTAACCGTTTGTGAAATCATAGAATTTACCTCAGGGAAAGTTCTGCTGTGATGCAGGTTTCTAAATGAGATCGAAGGCGCTTATTGCGCTTTTGCCTCTGCTTGATTGAACAGCGAAACGATGATTGCATCTGTCTTCCGCAAGATAGAGCTGTCTGTTTCCTTCGTCTACAGCCCCAGTTTGTGACTTCGTGGAGTTTACTGAGGGACGCGCGTTTAATAAAAGTACCGTCTGGTAGCAATGCCTATTGCATTGAGCACAGCAGTGCTGTGCCCCTACGTCGGTACGCTGTTTATTTGCGGCTCCCTTACCTGGTTGCTTTAAACAAAAAGAGTGGCCTAAATGCAATACATTTAGGCCACTCTCGCTGTACCAGAGCTACTGATGTAGCTGAAGGACGTAATCAAGGACACACTTAGTCAACAGCGTCTTTGATGCCATCTTTAACGTCTTCGCCAGCTTTTTTAGCTGATGCTTCTGCCTGCTTTGCTTTACCTTTGGCCTGAGCTTCTTTGTTGTCTGTTGCTTTACCAGCAGCTTCCTGGACTTTGCCTTCTACATCTTTGGCTGCGTTCTTTATCTTATCGTCGAGACCCATGATGAGTATTCTCCAATAGCGGTTTTTTATTACCTTTACAGCCTACGAGACAGATAAAAATGTAACCTCTATCCTGCGGCATCTCTTACTAAATCAAAAGGTGGATTCGTTGAAGCTATGCTCATCTGTTCTGCGCACTTTGATTCCGCCTGCTTTATACCTGCCTTACATCCGTTTTACATGGGCATTTAGCCAGCGAACCATTTCCCACAGGACGTGGCCGATGGCTTCTTTGGAGCGATAGCCATGTTCTTCGTAGGGTAGGCTGACGTAGCGTACGGTGCCACCGAGTCCCTTCACGGCTTCGTAGAGGCGTTCGGTCTGCATGGGATAGGTGCCGGAATTGTTGTCGGCTGCGCCATGGATGAGGAGAAGCGGATGGTTGATCTTGTCAGCGTTTGTGAAAGGAGACATGCGGCTGTAGGTTTCTGTAGCGTCCCAGTAGCTGCGCTGTTCGCCTTGGAAGCCAAAGGGGGTGAGGCTGCGGTTGTAGGCACCGCTGCGGGCGATGCCAGCGCAGAAAAGGTCGGTATGGGCAAGCAGGTTCGCTGTGGTGAAGGCACCGTAGGAGTGACCGCCGATGGCGATTTTGGCGCGATCGCACACCCCTCTATCCACTAGATAATCGACTACCGCCGCTGCACTATCAGTCAACTGTTCTAAATAGGTGTCGTTAGGTTCTGTTTCTGCTTCCCCGATAATCGGCATGGATGGCCCTGAAAGCAGCGCATAGCCCTGGGTGAGCAAGAATAGCGCTGAGGCGCGAGCCGGTCTGCCAAAGGTATTTTCTGACTGGAGAACCTGACTAGCTGTCTCTCTACTTTTGTGCTCTTCTGGGTAGACCCATAGCAGGGTAGGCAGAGGGCCATCCCGCTCTAAGTCGTGATCGGGGGGCAGATACAGCGTGCCAGAAAGCTCTAGCCCGTCAGCGCGAGAGTAGCGAACAATCTCTTTACGAACGTTTTGGTACCAGGGAAGGGGATCGCTAAAGGCCGTCAGGACAGTTTCCTCTTTTTCTTTGCGCAGCCAGTAGTTTCCAGGTTCTGTTTTGGTTTGACGGCGAATGAGCAGCTGCTTAGCCGCCGGATCTAGGACTCTTTGTACCCTAGAGAACGTATCTGGGGGCGATCGCCATATTCGCTCTTTTGATTGAGTCTCTAGATCAAAGCGATCTAAAAAAGGACAAACGCCCTCCGCCGAAGCCCCCCTACCGCTGAAGTAAATATCATTCTGCTCTGAGAGCAGTAAAACCTGCCAGCCATACTCCCCTGGCGTAGTGACCGGACTGCCCGGGCTGCTGTAGGCATCTTGAAAGTTTCGCTCTTCTAGTAAGACGGGAGCGGTTTGAGGGTCGCGGGGGAAAATTCGCCAGGTGCGAATCTGCCGCGTGTTGTAAAAGGCTTCGTAAATCAGTAACGTCGTATCGTTGCCCCAAACTAAGCTGCTAAAGCGCAGCGTGGATCTCCACAGCAAACTCGGTGAATCAATAAACGGTGCGCATAGCGTGTAGATTGCGTCGCGATAGTCACTTTTCACACGCGCGTCACCGCCATCGAGCGCTTCTACCCAGTAGAGGGTGGCAGGTTTGTCTGCTCGCCAGCCAGAGACTCTTTTGCCTGCTCTAACTGAGTCAAAATCGATTGGGATTTCTTCGGCTAAGGGCAGATCGGAGACTATATATGCGTCCTGTCTCGATCCATCCGCTTGAAGGCTGATGATGCTGGTCTCACGGGGAAAACGAGAGATAGGCACCTGGTAAGAGAAAGGCTTTTTGACTTTTACGACTTTGAGCCATTGGCCATCTGGAGACGGCGTAAATCCAACGTAGAGGTCTGGGTCTGCAATCGGTGTTTGCTCGCCAGTCAGAGAGATTCTAACGATTGAAGAGCTCAGGTAATACTCCAACAGTTCTTCGTCGTAGGCATTTTTCAATAGGTTGGTGAAAGTACGCACAGGCGCAATCTGTCCCAGGTTTTCTTCGACCACGGGACCGACCGGAAGCGCGGGCGGCTGGGGCAGTGGACCTTGCTCTGCGCGAATTCGACAAATGATAGTGCCATCTAGCAGCCAGCGAGCTACGCTACCGCCACCTACGCCATGAAGAATCGGACCTGTCAGTGCTCGAACAGTTCCGGTTCCCAGTTCCAGTACCCAGAGGCTAATACCGTTTTCTTCTGAGTGAGAAGCGTTTTCTTCTGGGTTTTGTCCTTTTGAGCTGGTTTTGGGCTTCGGGAATAGATGCGTCTGTGTAAAAGACAGATATCGACTGCATTTTGACCAGCTCAGGCTGCGGATACGAGGATTGGTCGGTAGCTCAACAGGCCGGGCCGTTTTTTCATCGCGGCGGCGAATAGATAGCCCGCAGTAGTAGCTGGGTCTGGCAGGTCCCCAGGTTTGAGGATTGAGCCGCAGTCCGGCTAGACCGAGCGTGGGTACGGCAAGCGCTTCGATTGAGGGAGGTTTGGCTAAGTCTAGTTCGACGATCCATTCGGCGTTTGGAGAGAAAGCGATCGCAGGCAAGCGCGGGGCATCGAGCATGCTGGCGATTGGCTCGGGTGGAGCTTGCCAGTTGACCTGAGCGGAGTGGGGCATGGGAGGAGGGGGAGAAAAGGAGAAGGAGAAGAGAGCTAGTCTGTGAATTCTTCCATGGAGGGGCAGGTGCAGATCAAGTTGCGATCGCCGAATGCCTGGTCGATACGGTTAACGCTGGGCCAGAATTTGCGATCGCGTGTCCATGCCGTTGGGAAAACAGCTGATTCACGCGAATATGTCCGATCCCACTCGCTGACCAAATCGGCGGTGGTGTGAGGTGCGTGGTGCAAAGGACTATCTTCAACAGCTTGTGAGCCCGATTCAATCTGTTCGATCTCGGCGCGGATTGCGATCATCGCATCACAAAAGCGATCAAGCTCTTGCAAAGACTCACTTTCGGTAGGCTCTACCATGATTGTTCCGGCGACGGGCCAGGACATAGTGGGGGGGTGAAAGCCGTAGTCGATCATCCGCTTGGCAATATCATCTACGTTGATCTGAGCGGTTTTTTTGAACTCACGTAGATCGACAATGCATTCGTGAGCGACTAGCCCGCTGCTGCCTTTGTACAAAATGCTGTAGTGGTCTTCTAGTCGCTTAGCGATATAGTTGGCGCTGAGGATGGCTATTTCGCTCGCCTGCTTTAGACCTTCTGGGCCCATCATCTGAATGTACATCCAAGAGATTGGCAAGATGCTAGCACTGCCCCAAGGTGCGGCAGAGACAGCGCCGATTCTCTTTTCTCCGCTGGCGTTATCTTGATCGAGAGTCACTAAGCTATGACCCGGCAAAAATGGAACCAGGTGAGCAGCCACGCCAATTGGACCTACGCCAGGACCGCCGCCACCGTGAGGAATGCAAAAAGTCTTGTGCAGATTCAGATGACAGACATCTGCGCCGATATCGCCAGGGCTGCACAGTCCCACCTGAGCATTCATATTGGCCCCATCCATATAGACTTGGCCGCCGTGGGCGTGAATAGTCTCGCAAACGCGCTTGATGCTCTCTTCAAAGACACCGTGAGTAGAAGGATAGGTCACCATCAGCGCTGACAAATTCTCTTTGTGCTTTTCGGCTTTGGCAACCAAATCTTCAACATCGATGTTGCCGTCGTCATCGCACTTGACGGCAACGACTTTCATGCCAGCCATCACCGCACTCGCTGGATTGGTCCCATGGGCAGATTGAGGGATCAAACAAATATTACGGTGATCTTCACCACGACTTTCGTGATATTTGCGAATCACCAGTAGACCTGTATATTCACCCTGAGAGCCTGCATTTGGCTGCAAGGAGATGCCAGCAAAACCAGTGATGTTGGACAGCCAAGCCTCTAGCTGTGCGAACAATCTTTGATAGCCTTTGGTTTGAGCGAGGGGGGCGAAGGGATGAATCTGACCGAATTCTGGCCAAGTGATCGGCAGCATTTCGGCGGTTGCGTTTAGCTTCATGGTGCAAGATCCCAGGGGAATCATTGCATCGGCCAGGGAAAGATCCTTCTTTTGTAGGCTGTAGAGGTAGCGCAGCAGTTCTGTTTCACTGTGGTATTGGTTAAATACCGGGTGGGTGAGATAGCTGGAGGTGCGACTGAGTGAAGCGGGCAGTGGTTCTGGCGTGAGTGAGTCTAGGCTAGGAACCGGCTTGTCTCCAGCGAAGATAGTCAACAGTTCAAAAATTTGTTCGGGGCCAGTGGTTTCGTCTATAGAGATACCAACCGTAGCGGGCTGATCATCCATAGCTGGATCGATCCGGAGGTTGATTTGTTGTTCGGTGGCGCGGGCAATAATGTCTGCCGTCCGCTCTCCGGTTTCTACTGTCAGGGTGTCAAAAGCAGGAGCGTTGCCAGAGTCGTAGCCTAACTTTTTCAATCCGCTAGCTAGGGCGCTGGTGAGCTGTTGAATTCTGTTGGCGATATCTCTTAGACCTGCTGGGCCGTGATAGACGGCGTAGGTGCTAGCGATAATTGCCAGCAAAACTTGGGCGGTGCAGATGTTGCTGGTCGCTGAATCGCGGCGGATGTGCTGCTCTCTAGTTTGCAGGGCCAGGCGGAGAGCGGGTGCGCCCTTGCTGTCTTTCGAGAGTCCGACTAAGCGACCTGGCAGCTTGCGGGCGTAGGCTTGCTTAGTAGCAAAATAAGCGGCGTGAGGGCCACCATAGCCTAGGGGAACGCCGAATCTTTGGGTGTTGCCAACGGCAATATCTGCGCCGAGTTCGCCGGGCGCTTTCAGCAGGGTTAGGCTAAGCAAATCGGCGGCGACGGTGACGATGGCACCTGTCTCGCGAGCCTGCTCGATAAGTTGGCTGTAGTCGTAGATAGCGCCGTCTGTTGCCGGATATTGCAACAACATTCCAAAGTACGGTTTTTCAGGTGCTAGTGGCTGTCGATGGTCTCCGATGACTATTTCGATGCCTAGCGGCTGGGCGCGGGTTCTAATCACCTCAATGGTCTGGGGATGACAGGCGGCTGAGACCCAGAATTTTTTGGCTGCGATCGCGCGCTTATTCTTACAAACGCCAAAGCTCATGCTCATCGCTTCCGCCGCTGCTGTGCCTTCGTCTAGCAGTGAAGCATTGGCAATTTCTAGCCCCGTCAGATCCGTAATCATAGTCTGATAGTTTAGCAGCGCTTCTAATCGGCCCTGAGAAATCTCCGGCTGATAAGGCGTGTACTGGGTGTACCAGCCGGGATTTTCTAAAATATTTCGCTGAATTACCGGCGGCGTCACACAGGCGTGATAGCCCAGGCCAATATAGCTGCGATAGACCTGGTTTTGCGCCGCTATATCGGCAATCTTCTTAAGAGCATCCGTCTCACTGAGCGCAGCGTCAACCTTGAGTGGCTGATGTAGGCGAATACCCGCTGGTACGGCTGCGTCAATCAGCGCGTCCACCGTTTTCATGCCGAGTACTTTCAGCATCTGCTCAATCTCTGACTCGGTCGGTCCCAAGTGACGACTGGCAAAGCGATCGGACTTTAACTGTTGCATCCAGTTCGGGCGGTCCTTGGTGGTAACAGGCGCTGTAGGGACTGAAGCTGAGGCCATTACCTCGTTAGCAGAGGTGGTGAGGTCGTAAGACATAGGAGATGAGATTACCGGCGAGTTAATCTAATATTAAGATAAGTTGCGGCTCTCGACCTATTTACTGGATGCTAGCGGTCCTATTACTAGAGTTCACCTATGGTCCTGCCGCTTGCGCTTTGGTCAGTCGGCTCGCTGATCGAGGTTTATTCAAAATCTCGGTTCAGCAACCCACCGTAGATCCAGCCAGACCTGGTCCCATCGCCAAAAGTGACGTAGTACCAGGTTCCCTCATAATCGTTGATATCTTTAGACTCTCTTGAGGTGTAGGCCAGTGTCCCAGCAGGTGCCGTCTCGATTACAGGCGCAGTGATAGAAGGTCTTTCTCTTATGTTGATAGTGGCTGGGCCGTTGCCGTCTTCTGACTGTAGCAAAGCAGGCGCTCTATCGATTGCACTGCCTAGCTCGTTGCTAGGGGTTGTCAGCATGGCGAATCCTCCTTTGCAGTAGTCGATCTGAGAGCTTTTCTCATCTTCTAATTCAACAGAATAGTCGCTACCTTCTATGACTAAATCGTTGGGGATAGGACCACTCCAGCTTCCACCTGCGTAGGGAGTGCCAGCTAGCTGCAAATCGACAATGCGATCGCCAACAATCACTCCTTCAAAACAAGGACTGTCGTCCAAGTAAAAGGCTAGTACTCCGGTAGCGAAATCACCTGACTTTTCTAATCTAACTTTTTGGTAATCGTATCGCTCACTGTCAGCAATCCGATTTGACCAGCTGACCAGGGTATATCGGCCATCCGGAAGAGTAGAAAGGCTAGATGCGGAAGGGCCAGATTCTGTATTTTCAACATGCTCTGAGCTATCAGAACTGTCCGCACTGTCGCTAGACGCTTCTATATAGACATCATCTGGGTTCTCATATTCGCTGGGACCCGATGTCTGTGAAGCGTTTGGCTCAGCAGGTTGTTCTTGGCGGATATCGGGGCGATCGCATCCAAACAGCAGCAGCAGCAGCGCTATACTCCAAACGTACCTCATCGCCTTCTCCTCAGAAGTAGTGACTTTCGTCGAGCTAAAACTCTCTACTTCTGAGGTCAGTAGCTTATACGGATTAGTCGCCTTCTACCTGCTGCTTGTACTCTTCTGCTGACATCGCATCATCTAGCCCAGAGAGATCGTCCGCCTTTACTTTGATCAGCCAGGAGGAGCCAAAGGGGTCATTAGCAATTTCTTCGGGCGACTCAATTAGCGCTTCATTGCGATCGATTACTGCGCCATCTACGGGTGATTTTAGATCTTCTACGGCTTTGACAGATTCGATCGTGCCAAAGTTTTCTCCGTGCTCGACTGCATCTCCTATTTCTGGCAGCTCTAGAAAGACTACATCCCCCATCTGATCTACCGCGAATGCTGTAATACCGATGGTCACCGTGTTGTCTTCTTCGTCGACGCGGGCGTACTCGTGGCTATCTAGATACTGCAAGTCGTCTGGATAATCAAATGACATGGGAGTTTGGAAGGATGAAGGATGAACGGCGAATGAGGAGGCTGTGGGTTCGTTCGGATTTGCGGTTTGCGATTTGCGAGTTTTGATCGCTAGGTTAGATATTACGCTAAATACTACGCTGATTTCGCAGCTTTATAGAAAGGACGTTTAACAATAGTGGCCGGAAAGACTTTGTTGCGGATGGCGACCTCTACAGTGGTCCCAACTTTAGCTAGAGCGGGTGGGACATATCCGAGAGCGATGGGATAGCCAAGGGTAGGGGAGAGGGTGCCGCTGGTGATAGTGCCGACGGGTTGGTTGTTGTGCAAGATTGGATAGTCGTGTCGGGCGATGTTTCGATCTTCTAGCGTCAGACCGACTAGACGACGGCGCGGACCTTCTGCCTTTTGCTGTTCGAGGACGGGGCGACCGATGAAGTCTGATTCTTTGTCTAGGTGAACGAGCCAGCTGAGTCCGGCCTCAATTGGCGTGGTGGTATCGTCGATGTCCTGGCCGTAGAGACCCATAGCGGCTTCTAGGCGGAGGGTATCTCGTGCGCCGAGGCCGCAGGGGGTGACGCCGAGCGCGATCAGCTGCTGCCAAAGTTTAGTAGCAGCGGCGACGGGCACCATGACTTCAAAACCGTCTTCTCCGGTGTAGCCAGTGCGAGCAAAAAAGGCGGGATGGCCAAATATCTGACCTGTGTGATGCGCATAGCGGGAAATTGAGTGCAGGTCTTCGGTGGGGCAGAGCTGCTGGAGTTTAGCGGTGGCGGCTGGACCTTGGACGGCGATTAGTGCCTGCGCTTGGGAAAGATCTTGGAGCGAGACTGTTTCAGGGAGGTGTTTCTCGAGCCAGGTTTTGTCTTTGTTGGTGGTGCCAGCGTTGACGATCAGGGTGATTTTTTGCTGGTCTGCTTCGCCTTGTGTTTCCTGGCCTTGGTGGTAGATAATCAGGTCGTCAATGATGCCGCCTTGTTCGTTGAGTAGGACGGTGTATTGAGCTTTGCCAGGGGTGAGTTTGGACAGATCGGTGGGGACTAGCTTTTGCAGGTGGGCGATCGCATCTTGCCCTCTGAGTACAAACTTGCCCATGTGCGAAATATCAAACGCCCCGGCACTTTCTCTAACAGCGGCGTGCTCCTGGCGAATCCCGACAAACTGCACAGGCATCTCCCAGCCAGAAAAAGGCATCATCCTCGCTTTTTGCTCTAGGTACAGATCGTGTAGCGGTGTGCGAAGCAGGTTGGCCATAGCGTTTGGAGCCCTTGCGTGGAGCTGTGGGGACGGTCTTTGTGATTTTACTTTTTTTTGTATGTGAGCGCAGGAGATTGAAGGAATACGGTGACAATAGATGAATCTTCGGGTGGCAAAATCAGTGGAAATGGCATCGCGGATAGCTGGCTGACGACCTGTAGCAGCCTGATGGGCTCTCGGGCGCACAAGCCTAGCTTTGTGGTGTTCGAGCTGGGGCAGAGTGGCTGTATCACGCTGGCTAGATGGTTCCGCGATCGCAAGGACATTACTTTTCAAGCAGATATTTTGAGCCAGCCAGTGCGCTTCCCTCGAATGAGCGTATACCAGCGGATTCGGCAAAGCTATGGCGAGGTCTATGGCTTTAGCCTGTCGGTCGAGCAGCTGCGGCGGGTGCAGAATATTCCAGATCCCAATCAGTTTTTACAAGATTTGTGTCGGGGCGGCTGCCGGGTAGTGTATTTGCAGCGGCGAGATGTTTTGAGACATGCGATCGCCACGCTCAAAGCCAACAATATCCAGTACCCTTTTGACCCATCGGAGCCTAGTCGTTCTAGCAAAGCCATCAACAAAGTGACAGTAGATGTTCAAGAGCTATTCGACTGCCTAAGATATACAGACAATCAAAGAATAGAAGCTCAGGCCATTTTGCACGGTATTCCTTATCTTGAGCTGGTTTATGAAGACGATCTGATGAACCCAAACACCTATGCAGCTACCGCTGAGCGGCTGACCAATTTTTTAGAGATTCCGGCTATTCAGCCCGTTGGCAGTCCTCTGAAACTTGTTCATCAGCGCCTAGCCGATATCGTCACAAACTACGACGAAGTCCGCCAAGCGATAGAAGCCTCAGACTACACCTACCTTCTTTCTGATAGCCGTCACCTGCTGAGCACGCCCCCTGTTTGATTTGTAGGCTTTAATCTCTGGGTTCAAATATTTGGGCTTTAATCTTCAATCTTTGATCTGGTCGATCGCCGATCGAAAGGCGGTTGCAATGTCTGCTCTTGGTAAGTTCTGGATAATCTGTTCGCCTTGCTGGAGCAAAAGCGCTCTAAACTGAGGATCGCGCTCGGCTTCGGACAGTAGAACTTGTTGAATCAAATCTTTTTGCGCTTCGTCCGTGGTCGCTACGTTTTGTTCGCTGAGCTGAGCGATTAGCCGCTGAAGCGGAGAAGATTGATCGCCTGTTTGTCCATTAATCGCTGTCGTTAGCTGACGGATGCGACTAGCGGCTTCTTGATATTCGATTTGGCCCGAGCCTGCCAGGTTGGTGATGGTGCTACCTGTAATGAAAAAGCTATTGCCAAATGGCTGCTGGCTAAAGTGGGTCAGCGCCTGCGCCTGTTGATTCATTGCTTGCGTTTGATGATCAACAATTCCCAACAGCTGGTTGATCTGTCGATCTTTGGCTTCCATCAAGGCGCGCAGATCTTCATAAGTACTCTGTACCTGTTTTTCTACCTGCTGCTTGGAAACGCCTTCTCCATGCCTGACTTTGACAACCCAATAGTCGCCTCTTTGCTCGACGCCTTTGAGTTCTAGTCCCAATCCGTCATCTTCTATCTGAAACTTTTCAAAGGTAAAGCTCAAAGCCCGCCAGTCTATCTGATCTTGAAATATTAGCTCAACGGCGTTGGTAACTTTGCCAAAGAGCAATTCAAACTCGCCAGATGCAAAGTCACGCTCGGCAGGATAGCGATCGCACGCGCCTCCATTCTCATAGTTCCGATAGATATAGTCGCAGGCAACGCCCGTTAGCTGAGTGTGTTGATTGATACTCCAGTCTTTGATACAGGCTCCGGTCAGATCAGCGCGGCTGAGATCGGCGTCGGTCAAGACGGCTCTTAGCAGGATACTTTCACGCAGATCCGCGTTGCTTAAATCGGCACCTTCTAGGTTTGTTTCAATCAGGTTAAAGTGCCTCATATCGGCAGCTTGTAGATAGGCTCCGCGTAAATTCACCCGGCTAAACTGGTCATTTTCGCTACTGCCTTTAGTCAGCAGGCTTTGCACCTGAAGATTATCCAGATCGAAATACTGATTGTCTACTCTAGCCCGGTCAAGTCCCTGAACTGATTGCAAACAAGTTCGGTAAAGCTTTTTTGCTCTAAAATCTACATTGGCTATCTTCGCCCCAGTGAAGTCAATGCCGCTGAGATCTTGATCATAAAAGGACGGACTCTTCCAGGATGCGATCGCGATCGCCCAGTTTTTGATGAAATAAAATTCTCGTTTAGGCGTAGTATTAAATCTAAAGATTGTCCAGCTCGTAGTGGTGATGAATAATGAGATTAGGCAAGCGCTCATCGGCTTGATAATATTGGCATAGCGATTAAAATATTCAACTTTGCTCGGATCGGTTGGAATCAGGACGAGGGCAACTAGTACGGACCAAGGAATAATCAGGACTAGCAGGGCGATTTGCCAATAGCGCTTCTTGATGGATGTCAAAGCAAGCATCAATGCTAGAGATAAGTTGCTGGTCAGAAAGCAGAGCAAGGTTACAATTACCGCAAAAAACAGAAAAAAGATTAGAAAGAATAATATTGGATCTTTGACAACAAGGAAGGGAAGAAGAACAAAGCTGACTAAAGTAGCCTTCCAAGAACCAGAAACAAGTCCACAGCGGACGGTTTCTACCATCCAGACACAAATTGCGATCGCGCTAGTGATACTAAGAGAGATACCAGCTTTTAGATCTGTACTAAAGAAAAACGTAGTTGTTAAATAGAGGCAAATACTTCCCGCGCAGCTAGCCGCAAATAATGCTAGGAGAAGCGCTAAGAGAAATAACATTAGCTTAGCGATGACTGGCTGTCTGAAAGCGGTGGATCGATAGCTTGATGATAGATTCATCCGAACAATAATCCTTTAGTATAGATAGTCTAAACGCGACTATACTAGCTAGCGATATTTATAGCTCTGATCGAAAATATTAAATTTTAGGAATTTTGAGGTTCAGTAAATGAGTCTGTATTTGGTGAAATCTAGTACGCTTGGCAAAGTCTGTGATTCCACCGGACGATTTTGCGAATGGGTGAATGGAATTAGTCCGAGTGAAGTAATTGAGGTTAGCCCAGAGCGGGAAAAAACTTTAAATGCCGAAGTTGACGTAATCGAAATCATACAAAAGCGATCGCCCCTTTTTCGACATACACCTGCCCCGACTTTGGCTAGAGGGGAAGCGGACTTTATTTCATTTGCCACGCTCAGCCAGTTTTTTGAACAGGCCGTCAGAAGAAGTGCTGCCGTTTGCCAGCTCCTCAAAAAATGCTCTGACAAAGACGTTGATAGCTGCATTGATCTAGTTAGAGAGAAACGCTACACCCTCCAGCAGCTGCGTGATCTACTGCACGATGCCAAGCTGCACGATACGTTTTGGAACGATTTCCCATCAGTTCTAGGTGAGGGCGATATGGCTAGACTGAAAGACGAAATTTCTAAAAAGCGTACTGAAGGATTTTGTATTCCGATGGGAACGGGCTTTTTGGTTGGTCGCAACTATTTACTTACAAACAATCACGTCCTTTCAAATCCAGAATCTGCTAAAGACTTCATAGCCAGGTTTCGCTATGATCGCAACGATAATCTAGATAGAGATAGTCGTTCCTTTCCTCCAGTTGACTACAAACTTGACCCAAGCTTATTTGCCTTTAGTCCGGCAGACGAGCTAGACTACACGCTCGTCAAGCTGGAGCAGCTAGAAGAAACAGATACTAAACGCGGCCTTAACTTCCTTGAAGCAGGCAATAACTTTGGCTGGCTACCTCTATTTGAAGACGACGCCTTAGTCGCCCCCCCTGCTAGCAAAGAATTGATTGAGGCTGACGCTCGTCTATCTGAAGAGATGAAAGCCGCCGCTCTTTTCGGACTGCCGGGTGAGCCGGTGAATATTATTCAGCATCCCCGAGGAAGATCCAAAGAGATTGTCTTCTATAGCAATCGTGTTCAGCAGATCTCAGAGAACTATATTCAGTACGAGGCTGATACAGATTTTGGTTCTTCTGGTAGTCCTGTCCTCAATCGTCAATGGCAGGCTGTTGCCCTGCATCATGCCGTAATGGTTGAAGAAAGTGAAAGTGGCATTAATGTCCGAGGAAGTCTAGGTATCAGAACTTGTGCGATCGTTCAGCACATCAAAGCTAAACATAGTAAAAATCCAGAGATTTCGTCGTTCATTGAGGATTTCATTATTTCCAAGGATAACTACACTAAACCTAGAGGAACTATCTACATTCTGGCTCAAATCTTTAGAGCCGATCCTAGCTTAGAAATCGACGGAGAAAACGAGAAAGAAACCGTAGCGACATTTGCAGACAGGCTTAAATTAATTGCAGAGGGCATTAAAAAAGCAAAAGTTTCATCGGATTTTGGCACCTTGTTGGACCTTGGATATGAAGTTGAATTGATACCGGCATCAATCGACGGGTCTAAATCTGATGGAGAAATTGTTTTTGATTGGCTATTAGAGCCGCCTGAGTTCAAGGTAGGAGACATAGCGCTTTACATCACGATGGATGCATATATCGCGAAAGATAATGCCGATGCTAACTCTCCAAATGCTGGCGAGCCCCCAGCTAAAAAAATAGTTAAAGACAATCCTCTTAGAGGAATCGGCGTCTTCTATGCTGGGCATCGAGCAGAAAGGCAGGCCCAGGCTCAGCTGTTTTTGCAAAGGCTTTTGAGTCAAGAAGTCGATCAGCAAAACTTAGAACCTTCCGATTCTGTCCATAAACAGACCATTTCGCTACAAATGCCCAATCGAGGTGTTAGATCTGATCTGACGTTTATTGAAGAGCCCGAAGAACCTTTGGAAGACGAAGAGAAAAAACAGCTTCCTTTTACTCGTAGTCTCGGTATTCCCTCTTTAATTCTACGGTTGGGATTTTTAACGAGTCAGTCAGATCGAGACGCGATAAAAGAACATCAAGATGCAATCATTCAGGGGATTGCAGAAGCTTTGCTGGTATGGGGAAACAGTATCAATCCGGTGCCGATGGAAGTGTATCGGCCAACAGCTACGCGATCTGTCGACCAAAGCGCTGAGGCTGGTGGTGGCTCTGGTCCTCGATACTATAAATTGCCACAGACTCCAAACGGTTCATTTCGATTTTCGTTCTGAAGCTGTAATCTTTAATGCTTCAACGTTTTAGAATGACCGGGGTCAACTGTTCAGGCAGGTCAGACAGTTGAATAGCTATAGTGCCTAGACGATAGGCTTGCTCGATGGATTCGCCTGCGCCGAGCGCGTCATAAAAGCCAACGGCAAACTCGATGGCAGCCCGATCGCCGATCGCCTGATTCATCCCGACCACGTAGGGAATGTGCTCTGCGATCGCCGCTGCCTGCCGCTTTGAATAGCACGCATTCAGCACTACACACTCCACCGAGTCCGCAAATAGCTCAAACAGTGCCGATAACGCCTCAGTGCGAACCAGTTTTGGTTGACCGGTGCGATCTTCTAGCACCAGTCCTTCGTCAAAGACTTCGGCGCGGTCTGCAAGTGATATATCCCGTACCATCTCCTGGGGCGCTTGCTCAGATAGATCTTCTGTTGCCTGGCCCATGCCGTGACCTGCAAAGTGAACAATCCGAGGCTTGCAGTCGAGCAGTGCCCGCTGTAAATCGATCGGACGGACTGCCCAACGCTGCTGAAGCTCAAAGCGATCGCGATGCTTTGATCGCCGCAAGCCTGCCTCAATTTCCCGAATTTCTTCGTCCAAACGCAGCTGGCGCGTTGAAATCGGATTGGCTGCTAAGAACAAAATTACTTGCTTTGACTCATCGGCAGCCTTTGAAGCAATCGGCTGATCAGAAGCTTGGTTGTAATGGATAGATCCAGACCCAACAAAATTGCCTACCGAGCTGTTCGATATATTGAAGGTATTTTGCGCTGATTCTGCATTTGTTTGGCCCATACCCTCACATAACCCACTAAAATGCAGTACTTGAACCAGCTACGGTATTAGTCTCAAGTTGACACATTGGTTCATCGTTAATTATAGCCGCCGCAAAATCTCTTGACTAAATAAGAAATTTCAAAAATAGTTGCGCAATTTAGTTTCTCTAGCTACTATTGCAAAGTTGGCAGCTTGCCGAAATTTTCAGATAAATGAAGACGACTCTAACGGCGTTAGAGCAAAAATATGATTAAGCAACCTTCTTCTACCCTTTATCGCTAGGCAATCGGCAACCTCGCGCGCCTAACTACACAGCCCTAGCAATCAGCATTTCAAGCAATATTTAGGAGGTCTACGATGTTCTTGATTACTCTCGCTACAGGCCGTCAGGCTTAATTTTTGAACGTAGCCTTTGAGCAATAGTCCGAACAGAAATACAAGGCTGCATTGGCTAGCCGCTCATACGCTTGCGAGCTTTTCGTAGGTGCGCAGAGCCACGTGCCAAACTGCTATCTTGCTGACGCTAGCGCTACAGAATACTTCTTTGTTGAAAGAATTTCTTTGCGAGAAAACAGCGATCGCGGTTCGTTGGACGGCGTTTGGCGGCGCTGATACTTTCTGTTGTCTGCAATTTTCTTCTACCTCGATTCTTGTCTAACGAATTATGCAAAAGTTTCTTAGAATCCTGGGCTATTACCAGGATTATTGGCGGATCACGCTCTTTACTGCCACTATCATTAGCTTTTTTCAGCTGATCGATCTCTTTATTCCCTATGCGACTGGCCAGATTCTGAATGTTATTTCTCAGCAGCCGGTGGATGATGCTTTGCAGCAGGTGATTGATCGGATTGCGATCGCGCTCAACCAGCCAGCCACCCCTCAGTTCTCTGCGTGGGTATTAGCGGCGCTGATTGGCCTCTCATCTGTTTTGCTCGCTCCCATTCAGCCGTTGACTGGCGGCTGGTTTAGCTGGGACACAGCTTTTCGTGCCCGTCGACAGCATGCTGAAACCGCCCTGAGAAAAATTCTCACCCTGCCGCTAGAGTTTTATGATGAAAACAACCCTGGCCGGATTGCTGGGAGAATCGCCAAAGGACTCTCCAACTTCACCTGGACCTATCCTGGCCTTGTCGCCATGTTTATCCCTAAGCTAGTCCGAATCATCGGCGTGTTTGTAATTATTGCGCTAATTGACTGGCGAATTGCGGCGCTAGTATTGCTGTCGGTCTCGGGCATTTTGTTCTACAGCTTCTGGGGGCTCAAGTCGCTATCAGCAAAAGAAGAAAAGCTGGACAAATACATCGAAGATACCGATAGCCGTAATTCTGAAATTGTCACCAACATCAAAACGGTCAAAGCCTTTGGCAATGAGCTTGCAGAACTACATCGCCAGAGTCAACGACTAGATCGTGAGTTCAAAGTGCTCGACTATCGCATTCACAAGGGCTACACCATCCTCAGCGCCTATCAGCGAACCATTGTCCAAAGCTGCATGTTTGTCGTACTAGTCGGTAGCCTGTGGCTCACCCTCAGCAACAAAATCTCTATTGGTCACTTTATTACCACTTTGACCGTTGCTAGCATGGCCTATGCCGAGGTCGATCCCATCTGTGAGCTAGCAGAAATGTTCGCTCGTCGGTATGCGCCAATGGCTCGGTTTCAAGAGTTTACTGCGCTGCCGCCTGGCCGCGATGCCGGTGCGCTTTTGCCCAATGGCCCTGACTATCGGTTCACAGGCAAAGTGCATTTTCAGCAGATGACATTTGGCTACAGCGCCGACAATCCAGTGCTCAAAAACATCGACTTGCTGATAGAGCCGCATAAAACAGTTGCCCTAGTCGGTCACTCTGGCTCTGGAAAATCTACCTTGGTCAAATTGTTATTTCGCTACTTTGATCCAGATAGCGGCAATATTTTGATCGATGGCACTGATATTCGGCAGCTCGATATCAGCAGCTATCGCAAGCGGCTGGCTATTGTCCATCAGGAGGTCGATATCTTCAACGGAACGCTAATGGATAATTTACTCTACGGCAATCCTACTGCCAGCTTTGAGCAAATTACAACAGCTTGCAAGATTGCCCAGGCTCACGAGTTTATTCAGCAGTTGCCGAAAGGCTATTCCACCACCGTCGGCGAACGCGGCGTGCGACTCTCAGGCGGGCAAAGGCAGCGCGTCGGGATTGCCAGAGCGCTGATTGTCGAGCCCGACGTGCTGGTGTTTGATGAGGCGACCTCTAGCTTAGACTATGAGTCTGAGCGGGCAATTCAGATGGCAATGCGATCGCTCTTCGGCACCCGCACTTTGATTATCATTGCCCACCGCCTCAGCACCGTCCGCGATGCTGACAAAATTGTTGTTCTAGATCAAGGCAACATCAGTCAAATCGGCAGTCACGAAGAGCTACTCAAAGCGGGTGGGCTGTATCAAAGATTGCATACCCTACAATCTAGCAGTGAGCTAATTGATTGATTTAGAACGTAGTTCTACAGCGCTCGTAGCAGCAAAGCGAATAGACGCCTAGGAATGAAGATTTAATAAAAGCCGCTTTCGCGGACCGGTGGGCTTTGGCTTCGACTACGCTCAGCCATCGTAAGTTGCCGTTACCGAACCCTGAGCGTAGTCGAAGGGTGGCCAGTTTGAGATCAGCGGGTTATTTAATCCTTGATCCTTAGCTTCAATACTCGCTTTTCATTGGAACTCTGCTCAAGATCTTGCTGTATGGTCTAGACAATCGCAGGTGCTATTACAATACAAAGCCATTCTCCCTAAACTTCTAACCATGCGCCCTGAACCCATTTCTCCTAGCTCTGAGCAAGAATCCGTATGGGATTATCCTCGTCCGCCTAAAGTTGAAGACGTGACCAAGCACATTAGAATCGTCTTCAACAACAAGATAATCGCCGATACCCACCGCTCCAAACGGGTTTTAGAAACCAGCCATCCGCCTAACTACTACATATTGTTAGATGACATCAAGACAGAATATCTCATACCAAGTGCCCACTCTACCTACTGTGAGTGGAAAGGACGAGCCAATTATTACACGCTGCAGGTTGGCGATCGCCAGGTCAAAGACGTTGCCTGGTATTACCCAGAAATTTCTCCTGCATACAAAGAACTCAAAGGGTACGTAAGTTTCTACCCTGAACCGATGGATGCCTGCTACGTAGACAGTGAAAAAGTACAGCCCCAACCCGGCAATTTCTACGCCGGATGGATTACCAAAGATATTGTCGGTCCCTTTAAAGGTGGTCCTGGTAGCTGGGGATGGTGAGCGTGGTGGGATACGTCAGTCGACCACAAGTTTCAGGACGTGCCGGTGCCTGCACGACCATAGATTCATACCTGCATTCAGCAACGCCAAAACTTGAGACTACGTTCAGATTGAGGCTTCCTTCTAGAATCTTCGAGTTCAGTAATTTTCAAAGTGTTTTGAAAAAAATAAAATAATTTGCAGAACTTTTTTCCCTATGGGTGATAGCTCATTAATCCTGCACTTTTTCATTATGAGGACGCATGGGTAAAGTCTCCGCCCCCAAAACCTTGCTTCAGCGTATGTATACACCTAGCGATAGCCCTGATCCGCTGCTAAAACTGGTTGAGGAAACTTGCCAGTACCCTGTCGGCAGTCTTCAGAGACAGAAAGGTCTGACTAAGCTGATCCAGGCGCTCAATGACCAGCTCTGGCACACCTTCGATACCTACTATCAAGATGCGCTACAGCAAACCTGGATTTACTTCTGTCGAAACCTTTGCGAAGCGACGACTGCAAGAGCCTACGATCCTGCGCAAGCTAGGCTGACGACTTGGTTGAATGCCTACCTCAAGCGCCGCCTTCAAGACTTTCGGATTGATGAAAGCGACCGACGTGCCAAAATCACCAGCCAATCTAGCAAGATGATTCGTCAAGAGGACGGCACAGTAGTCGATCCCATCGAACGCCTCCCTGCGCCCCCAGATATTCCGCCCCTGCTAGAACAAGTCCACACCTGGCTTCAAACCGACGCAGGCGGGACGCTCAAGTCCATCTCTATGGCACAGCATCCTCACATCACCGCTCAGCTATTACTGCTCAAACGCCTGCCACCCGAAACTCCGTGGAAAGAGCTTGCTGAAGAGTACGGGCTGTCTATCGGTACGCTGAGCAGCTTCTACAACCGCAAATGCTTTCCTCAACTCAGGGAGTTTGGAAAGTCGGAAGGATACTTCTAGCTGACTCTCAAAAATATTATGCAAGGTTGCCTGATGGCAGCCTATCAAACTACTTACTCACTATTATTTCCCCACAAATACAGGGGGTTCAGGACATGGTTGCTACTATCTTTTCTCAACAGTTCGGTGTCGTTATCCCTATCACTACAGCGTCTAGAAATATTGCCCAGCGGTTTGCTGGGCACTGTTCTATTTCCGAAAAAGCTGAACAAATCAGGCAGAATACGCTAGCGGTCTGTGCGGTCAACGCCTATCTACAGCTACTTTCTATTCCGACGGACCTGGCCGACAGCGACAGCTGGAATCCTGCAATGCAGCTGATGGCAGATGTCGCTGATCTAAAGCTTCCCAATGTTGGCACGCTTTCTTGCCGACCGGTTTCGTTAGAGAGTAACACTTGCTATGTCCCACCCGAAGCTTGGCACGATCGCGTGGGCTACGTTGCAGTCAGTTTAGACGAAGCTAGCCATCGCGCCACCTTAATCGGCTTTCGGAGGGCCGTACCTGAGACGGAGCATGTTCTCATAGATAGCTTTGGCCCGATCGAAACGCTCATTGACCAGATCCACATGCTGAGCAGTACTCGGCGATCGGAGCCGTCCTTCCAATCAAGTACTGTTCCGATCGCGCTCAATCGGATTGGTAAATGGGTGGACGGCATGATCACAGAAGGCTGGCAAACGGCAGCGTCGTTAATTAATCCCACTGATCTCGACCTGGCTTTTCGCACCTCTGCTGATCTAGTCTTGCCGACACTAGATGCGCCAACGACTGTTACCGATATCAGCCGAGCTAAGCTCCTTGATTTGGGTATTCAGCTAGGTCAGTTTGTTCAAGTGGCGCTGGTCGTCCACATCACCCAAACTGCCGATAGACGAACTAGTATTATTCTGCAAGTGCGCCCGTTAGGAGAGTTTCCTTATTTAGCAGAGGGGATTGAGTTAACCGTGCTCGATGAGAACGATGCCAACTATCTAGAGGCGACTTCTAGAGCCATCGACAACTATATTCAGCTCCGGTTTATTGCTCAAGCTGGAGAGCAGTTTGGCGTTCGCGTCCGGTTGGGACAGACTGAATTTAGAGAGCAGTTTGCTGTTTAGTTGGTTATTTATGGCTTCACTATTTATAACATCATCTATAGCTATCTACAGCCTGATACCGTAACAGGTAGGAAGTGGGTAAATCGATGGATAAGCGCATCGTTATTAAAATTGGACCGGGCACGCTAGCGACTGGCTACACGGCCACCGTGCAGATCGCGAATGAGGGCGGGCCAGCGCAGATAGAAACTCAAGCTAGGTTGCCGCCTGCTGAGGATCTCGCTCAGCTCTATCAGCAGTGGCAGCGTGCCTACTGGCAAATGGGATTGCCTTCTCGCCTAGAGGCTGTGGCAAGTGAGACCAATTTTTCTGACATTTCTAGACTGGAGAACTGTCAGAGACAAAGTCGTCGGCTGCGCGATCGCGTTCACAACTGGCTCAATAGCAGTGCCTTTCAGCCTATCCGCGAAAAAGTTCTCGAACAGCTCGCGCCCACGGATACTGCCCGCATACTGCTACAAACTTCCGATTCTCTGCTTCAGCGTATTCCGTGGTACGAGCTAGATTTTTTCCAGCGCTACCGCAACGCCGAAGTTGGAATCTGCCCGATTGCCTATCAGCAGGTCTACTACAGCGGCAGCCGCTCCGAGCAAGTCAGAATCCTAGCTGTTTTAGGCGATCGCAGAGGATTGGATACCAGCATCGATAGGTCACTGCTCGAAAACCTTGCTGGCGCGGAGATTTACTTTCTCGACTCGCCTAGCTGCCAGACATTCACGCAGGCACTTTGGGAAACACAAGGCTGGGACATCCTTTTTTTTGCAGGGCATAGCAACAGCAGCAAGTATTTCCAACAGTCTACTTACGAGTCTTTGCCAGAGTCAGGGCCAGAGTCAGGGCCAGAGTCAGGGCCAGAGTTTGAAGAAGAACCGGAATGCAGCGGTGAAATCTGGCTGAATCCGAACGAGAAACTCACCATTCCTCAGCTTAGACATGCGCTGAGAAAAGCGATCGATCGCGGTCTTAATACCGCCATTTTTAACTCCTGTGATGGATTAGGGCTAGCTGCCGATCTCGCCGATCTGCACATTCCTCAGGTGCTGGTGATGAGAGAGCCGGTGCCTGACCAGGTTGCCCATGCCTTTTTACAAGGATTTTTAGAATCTTTTTCAGGTGGAGCGCCTTTCTATACGGCTGTTCGCGACGCTAGAGAAAAGCTACAGGGCCTCGAATCTCGGTATCCTTGCGCCACCTGGCTGCCGGTTATTATTCAGAATTTGGCAGAAGTCCCACCGACCTGGCAATCTCTACAGGGAAAAGTCGAGCCGCCTGCTGCGCCTATTGAGACTGAGCTTTCTACAGTATCGGCTGGCGAATCTGGGCAGCCAGCGGCGACTTCACAGTTTTCGCTAGGCAGATCTTTTGCCAGTAGTTTTGCTAGCAGAATGAAGGTGGGTATAGGGTGCGGACTGGCGATCGCATTCCTACTCTCTACAGGTCGCTTGCTAGGACTATTAGAACCTTTAGAGGTCAAAGGCTACGACTATTCACTCCGCACCCGTCCTCTAGAGCTACCGGACAGCCGCATCCTCATCGTCACCAACACCGCTGAAGATATCAAAGCGTTTCCCAACCCAAGTGGAAAAAGCTCTATCTCAGACGGCACCCTGCTAAGACTCTTAAACACGCTGACATCACTCGATCCGGCTGTCATCGGTCTTGATATCTATCACGGTCAAAGTGAAAAGGCACCTGCGCTAAAAGAAAAGATACGAGATACAGAGAATTTGATTGCTATCTGCAAAGATTACTTTCATACGGAGCGGGGAATCGTTCGAGAATTACCCCCACCAGAAATCAAGGACACTGCGCGGATCGGATTTAACGACTTCGTAGCCTTTGAAGCAGATGGAGAAGTTTTGCGCCGTCACTTGTTGCGAATGACGCCCTCGCCCAACTCTCCCTGTCCAATTAGCACTCTATCAGAAGGCTCTTTTATCGATTCTTTCAGCACTTTAGTTGTTTATGCTTATTTAAATGCGATAAAGACCGATACCGCTTCAAAGACTGATATAACGCTAGAGCCTTTCCTTCTAAAGGAGAACTTTGGTGGCTATCATGCGGCAGATGCAGGAGGTACGCAAATGATGTTGAACTATCGAATTCTAAAAGATCCGAAACAAACTAACTGTGGCGGTGTGATAGAGACGCCAGCTGACTGCTTGACGGTCTCTGATCTGTTAGATAAAGATCCAAACCAGCTAAGTTCTATTGTCAAAGACAAAATCGTTCTCATCGGGACAACCGACAGCGAGTATGCAGCTGCCGATCGCTGGCGAACGCCTTATACTCGCTATCCCTATGCCAGGACGAGCGAAGCTCACGGTGTCTTTCTCCACGCTCAAATGATCAGCCAGATTCTGAACTTTGAGCTAGAAAATCGTCATTTGATTAGAACCTGGCTCGAATGGCAAGAAATCCTCTGGATAGCTATCTGGGCCTTACTGGGCGGCCTCATCGGCGCTCACGCTAAGCAAAAGCTGCCTTTTCTCATCTATATACTGATGTCCGGCGGTTTACTATTGCTGATGAGCTGGCTGCTGCTAGTACGCGCCGCCATTTGGATTCCCTGGGTTCCCAGTGCGATCGCGCTTCCCACCGCCGCTATAGCTGCCAACATAGCGGCCAACATAGCTGCCAACATAGCAGCTAGAAAAACAGTCTCCCTCGAAAGCAATCAGCCACAGAGATAACGACCCATTCCCCATCTACTCCAATGCCCAATCTCACAAACCAAACCCTACTCAGCGCGATCGCCCCAATCGCTCTACTAGGCTCTTTCTCACTGCTAGGCTCTTTCTCACTGCCCGCGATCGCCCAGCAGCTCCCGCCCCTACCGATCGAATTTAGTCCTGGCAAGCTAGTCAATCCCGGTAGACCCGGCGGCAGGCGTAGGGGCGGTGGGTCTAGGGGGAGCTGTCAGGAAGGACTGCCTTTGAGTGCGATCGCCTATGCCGACGCCCAGATCTTCACCGAACTGGGCATTACCTACACAGATGAACTTGTAGGCACGCTGACTACGCTAGCCCAGCCCAGTCTATGGTTCTATCTGCCCCAGTCTCTCACCCACCTCCCAACAGAATTTATTCTCAAAGACAGCAACAATCAGCTCCTGTACCAAGGCAGACTGACGGGTGATGTCGACAGCAATGGTATTGTTGCTGCGCCTTTGCCAATTACGCTCTCACCCAACGTTCCTTATCAGTGGTATCTCACTATTGACTGTGACGAAGCCGAACGCACCACGGTCAACGGCTGGATAGAAAGACGCCTGCCTAGTGCCAGTCTTGCCAACGATCTTGGTGAAGCTGGCGATCAAAATCGCGCCGCACTCTATGCGAATGCAGGATTCTTGCAAGACGCGCTAACTGAGCTGGCTCGATTGCGAAATCTACAGCCCGAGAATGAAGTAGTTGACCAAGAGTGGCAGGATTTTCTGATCGCTTTAGATTTACCGGAACTGGTGAGAGTGCCGGTCTTAGACTGCTGCGCGGTTAGCAATGCCTTGGTTGAAGAGAATCCTGAAGAGTTGGTCGAACCCACAGCAGACGAGGAAAACACTACAGAAGGCGCAACAGAAGAGTCTGAACCTATAGCACCGACATCAACAGAAAGAGATACTCGCACTATCTTGCAGAGAGCAAGAGACAGAGGCTAATGGGCACTAGCTCGTATACGCTCCCCTAATCGGCCTTGTAGAAAGTGATGGACGGATCGATAGGCTGTAGCTGGGTACCAGGATAGTAGAACTGCAAAATCTGTTGGTACGAGTACCCTTTTTCGCCTAGGTTATACGCTCCTGTTTGGCTCATGCCGACGCCATGTCCAAAGCCACCGCCGACAAATCGGAAGCCGGTCAAAACCGGGGCCGTTTGTTTGACGGGGGCTGGTTCTTCGCCAGGTCGTTCAGCGCTACCGCCTTCGGAGCCAGCCTGGGCGATCGCAGACTGTTCAGCTCCAGGATTACTCTCTCCCGCTGCCGCCTGGCTGCTAGCGACCTGCGAATTAGCAGGCGTAGTAACAGCTTCTGGTTTCTTTTCTCCTGTATTAGATGTCTTAGCCTTTGGAGTTTCCATAATCGGCTCGACGTAAAACAGCAAGCTGCGAGGCGGCACTAGCGCTTTTACAGCTTCGTCTTTGATCAGATCAAAAGATCCTAAATCTGTTTCTACAGTCAGTTTTTGAACGCGGCCAGAGGGAGCTCGCTCTACAACAGTAAGATTGGTAATCTGATTGAAGTTTGCTAGCGGATGCTGCCGATTAGACAAGTACTCTCTCATGGTCGTGCTAATCTCTTCGACAGAAGCCTTTCGGTCCCAGCGGAACGCTTCCCAACCGTCTTCATTGAAGCCATTTTTTAGAGAGATAAAGGCGCGAAAATTGGCTTCGTCTGATAGCGGGCGCTGGGCTAAGTCCCATTTTGGCTGGAGAGAGTCGATTACAGGAGTCAGGTAGGGGCGGTCTTCTCCATTCCATACGTCTGTGAATCTGGCGGTGATACCTCCAGTGGTTGAAGAATAGAGCGCATCGACAAGTTCGTTGCCATAGGTAAGGACTTGTCCGGCAGTAGCGGCGATCGCCCGGTCGCTTTTAGGATCGGTTTGAGCCAGGCCAAAATACACCTGACACTGCGTATCGGCGCAAATTTCATAGTTGTCAATGGCAAATCGGCGCAGATTTCGTAGGGCATAGGTCCGTGCTAGCACGGCTTGGGCTTCGATCGAATTTTTTGGCGCGCTAGCGCCAATCTCATGAGGAACAACGCCGCGCAGGTAGCTCTCTACGGGCACCTGATTGACTAGCGTATAGGTACCGTAGGAGTTCGGCTGAACCTTGATATCGCCCGCGAACAAATCGCGAAACCGATTGGTATTTCCCTGTCCTATTTGGATTCGACGGTTGTCCGTAGTAATGGAAAATTCGTCGCGAGTGTATTTGAAGCCGTCAGCGACAAAGGCCGCTTTAGGAATTTCTTTAATGACCCGGCTGTCGATAAAAGAACGGGTGTAGCCTGCGGCATGCAGGTTCTCGATTAGCAACCGGCGCAGCAGCGGCGAGCTGTAGTCTTCTCTTTTTGCCCAGACTTGCCAGGCGTCGGGCTGGGCAATTTCAGCATTGATGCCCGCCTCCTGCCAGCGTTTAGCACTATCTTCGGCACTTTCAAAGCTGCGATGTGTGCTCAGGACTACCCACTCTTGCAAGACAGGTTCAGGCAGGGGCTGCATCACCGTTTCTATCACTAGCCGATCGGTGGTGATAGCCTTAGACTCGCTGCCGGTTTTGAAGCTGACAGTTAGCCGATCGCCTGCGAGCGGCGCTAGGGTGAGCTGATCGGTTTTATTTTCACCAAAGCGCTGCACGATACCAACTTTGATTTCGGGATTTTGGGTGATGGTCTGGGTGTCTGTTGAGCTGGCTGACGGAGGAATGGACTGGCTGATGGACTGGCTGATGGACTGGGCTGGGGTCGGCTGGGGTGCGATCGCATCTACGGCAACCATAGCCAAGCTCAGCGTCCCTGCGCTCAGTCCTAGCATCAACCGATTAGCCAAACGATTCATAGAAATTCCCATGTAAACCCAATTTCTGTATCTATGTCTATTATTCAACCTAGAATTCCTTAAAGCCGACTTAAATATATCAATTTTTTTATTTGCGCAGGCATCTAATGTAATGTCGTCCTTCAAGCCCCCAGATAACCTGCCAGACAAGCTTCCAGGCAATCCTATCTATCATGCTATCTGACTCGACCCAAACTTTGAGAAACCTGATGCAGGCCGCTGACATTCCTAGCTACCGCTTGCTATCCGAGCGAGCAGGCGTTTCGCGCTGGCAGATTCAGCAGCTAAAAACAGGCCATATCAAAAAGATGCGGCTAGTGAGTCTGATTCAGATTGCAGCGGCTTTGGGGATCAGCTTTGCTGACCTATACGTCCGTTTTGAGCCGGTCCCGTCTAAAAGTCAGTCCGAAAGCCAGTCGAAGAATAGTCTAGAAACCAGCGATCGCAATGCACTGCCAATCGATCCGCTGCAAACCGCCGCCCTGCAAACCACCGCCCTGCAAACCACCGCCCTAGAAACCACCGCCCTAGAAACCCTAGAAAGCTGGCTGGTGCAGTGGCCCACCATTGCCAAACGCGCTCAGGATCGCCCTGATCTTCCGGCTGCAAAAATTTTGCCCTTTGTCCGCCCTGTCGAACAGCTCATGAGCGAATGGGGCGTGGAGCCGATTGCCGCTGTCGATAGCCAGACTGCTTACGATCCAACTTACCACCAGCTTACGGCAGGTCAGGCGGAGCCTGGCGACCTGGTGCGAGTCACTCATACTGGGATCACTCACCGTGGCAACCTGCTGCACCGGGCTCGGGTCAAGCCAGTCTAAGCAGGCGCTGAGCCTTTATTAGACTTTGGTGGAGCCTTCACTAGGGTGATGACCGTCAGCTCGGGTCTGCACAAAAACCGACCTGGAAAGTAAGTTCCCAATCCCCGATTCACGTACAGCCAGTTGTCTTCCACTCGGTGCAACCCTCGACACCACTCCCAGTGGCGAAGAACGTGAAAGCAGCGATCGCTGAGAAACGGGACTCGATTGCGAATGATTTTGGGTACTCGATGTCGCATCCGCGCCCATACTTGTGGTGCAGGTCCCAGTCCTGGCAAATACACCTGACCCCCGTGAGTATGACCAGAGAGCTGCAAATCTGCTCGACACTGCGAGAAGGCGGCTGCGGTATCTGGATTATGAGAGAGCACCAGGCGGGGAACTGTCGGCGAAATTTTTGTTAGAATACTGGGATCAAATTCTCCAGACCACAAGTCGGCAAAGCCTACTACCGGGAAGTCTTCTCCAAAAGGGTGCGCAATTTGATTCCACAGCACCGGGATGCCTGCCTGCTCTAGCGCCTGGGTGATGGTTGATCTCGCGCCAGGGAATGATATGTCGTGATTGCCTAGAACTGCAATCGTTCCATAGCGGCTGGGAAGTGCTTTAATTCGGCGGACCAGCTCGTGAATTGGCTGAGGAGAGCTGGTCACAAAGTCACCTGTCAGCGCAATCAGATCGGGCTGGATAGTGTCTATTTTGGCAATGGCCTGGGCCAGCAACCGATCGGAGAGCCGCAGGCCATCGAAGTGAAAATCTGACAGCTGAACAATCACTGTGCCGTCTAGTCTTTCTGGCAAATCTCGGATGGGGATAGTGTGCGCATCTATAGATAGTGCGCCCGACAGCAGCCTATGCATAAGTTCTATAAATGTAGCGTTGCGAGATTTTAGTGCGTACGGATCTACTCACTAAAGCTGGATGCCACTAGCATAGTCCCAATCCCCATATCCGAGAATATCTCTAGCAGGAGCGAATGAGGCATGCGCCCATCTAGGATATGGGCGGCGCGGACACCTTGAGCGAGCGATCGCACACAGCAATTCACTTTGGGGATCATTCCACCCGCGACGGTGCCATTGGCGATTAAGTCCCTGGCCTGCTGAATATCCAGCTCATTAATCAGTGTAGTGGGATCGTGAAAATCCTTCATGATTCCGGGCGTGTCTGTCAGCAAGATCAGTTTTTCTGCGCCCAGGGCGGCGGCAAGCTCTCCGGCAACGGTATCGGCATTGATATTGTATGCCTGCCCGGATAGATCGGCGGCCACGCTGGAGATAACTGGGATGTAGCCTGCTGCTACAAGCGATCGCACCAGATCGGGCTGCACGTTGCTGACATCGCCCACAAAGCCAACGCCGGCTGCTTCAGACTGCGGCCTAGCCGTCACCAGATTGCCATCCTTTCCGCACAGGCCCACCGCTTTTCCACCGGCTTGATTGATCAGAGACACCAGCTCCTTATTGACTCGGCCTACCAGCACCATTTCTACGACATCCATTGTCTTGGCATCGGTCACGCGCAGGCCGTCTTTGAACTGAGGCTCGATATTTAACTTAGTCAGCCAGGTGTTGATTTCGGGGCCACCACCATGGACAATCACCGGACGAATGCCGACACTGGCCATAAAGACAACGTCGCGGATGACGTTAGCTTTGAGGCTGCTGTCTTTCATCGCAGCGCCGCCGTATTTGACCACAATGGTGCGGCCCTGAAACTGCTGGATGTAGGGAAGGGCTTCGCTGAGGATGCGGACGCGGAAGGTTTCGTCTCTGTGGGTTTGGTCGAATTGGGTTTGGTCGAATTGGGTTTGGTCGAATTGGGTTTGGTCGGAGATCATGAGAGGGGAGGGGAGGTTTGATTGATTTCGATTTGGTCGACGGCGAGTTGGGGATGGGGGCGGAGGTTCGACTGGATGGCTTTGAGGATGCGATCGCAAGTTCGCCCGACAGATTTACCCTCGTACTCGACGCGAATGTCGGCTTGAGCATAAAGCTCGCCTCGCTCTGCTATTAAGTCTGTCAGTCTATCAGATAGATTTGCGTCCTTCAGCAGGGGGCGGGAACTGTCGCCAGAGAGCCGAGAAACCAGGATAGAAACAGGGACATCTAGCCAAATGACAATGCCATGATGTAGATAGCTCCAGTTCATCTGCTGGGTAATAATGCCGCCACCAGTAGCAACGACTAAATTTGTGTAGGCTGACACCTGGGCGAGAACCTGCGTTTCTAACTGCCGGAATGCCGTTTCACCAGCGCTGGCAAATAGCTCGCTGACGCTCTGGCTCGCTGACTGTTCGATCAGTGTATCGGTGTCTACAAATCGATAGCCTAGCCGGTTTGCCAGCTTTCGCCCGATTGTCGTTTTGCCAGCACCCATCATGCCAATCAGATAGAGATTGGTCTTCCTCAAGTCGGCTCTAAGTTGACTAATCTGGTGTTTGTCGACTTGGGGCTTGTTCGCTTGGGGCCGGTTCGCTTGAGGTTTGCTCGCTTGGGGTCGGTTCGCTTGAGGTTTGTTCGCTTGAAGTTTGCTCGCTTGAGATTTAGGACTCTGGCTGGCTGAGATTGGATGGGTCATAGTCTTGACAAAGCATCCTTGTATTATGGCAGTCAGTGGGAACGGTCGATCAGTGCCAGCCAAAGCTGCCGCTCGCCGCCCGGTGCGCTATAGAACAATAAATCAATCAGCAGCCGCAAAGATAGCTGGCTGAGAGCTTCGGTTTCAAGATCAGGACCGGTCATGCGATCGCCATACATATTGCTGAAATTATCTAAATAGTCGCCCAGGATCGCCGCCCGGTGCGGCGCTTCCCCGGTTGCGCTCAGCGCTTCTAATCGAGTCACTGCCTGACGAATCCGCCCGTGATGCGCTCTTGCTAAATAGCAAACCACCAGCACCAGCGCCCGTGCCTCCTCAATATCTAGCTTTTTGCGACCCTGCCCTTTGCGCAGCGGGCTCGACTGACGCAGTCGCCACAGCCCCACCCGATCAGAGAGCGTTTGCGACAGCTTCAATTCTTTAGCAGCAGCTAATACCGCATCAGAACCAATATCTGTCAGCGCCTCTATGGCCATCAGCACTAAATCCAGCTGAGCTTTGATGCTGTTGAGCTGGGGTACTGGTAGGTTTCTGACGGGCGAAGGCACATCCACAGCAGTCAACACGATTGAAAAAGACTACGGCAATTGTGCCACAGCAAAGTCCCCTCCTAAGTCCTAATGCCCGAAAGCCTGTAGGGGATCGTTTAGCAAGTGGTTTATGGCAAGCAGGCTTGTTCGCCCCAGCGCAACCGCCCATTTGCGCTCTGGACGCGATCGCTACAGACAAACTCATCAACGACAAAAGACCGCCGACCGCGAGCAGTCCGACCTTTTGGCAGCAGTCCAAAGGTCTTCTCTTCTGCTAGACCACTGGCCCCAAAGAACACCGCCCCTACGGACGAACAGCCCGTCATCAGCTCGCCAGACAGTCGTTCTAAAAACTGAGGTGAAAGAATAACCGAAGTCGCAGACGCGCCACTTAGCGACAAATACATGCCATATGGACGACTGTCGGGCGACGACTCGTACAGCTGACTGAGCTGAAGCGAACTCACCAAAACGCTAGTTTCTCTATCCGTTTCAATCTCTTCGGTAGCATTGAGGATAGTATCTGTACAGGCGAGCGAACTACCGGGCACGGCTGCTCCTGCTAGCGTTCTAGCTAGACTTTCCCGACTGCCTTCTACATCTATTTTGATGCCGTAGTAGCCTTCTCGGTTGGACTCGTAGCTGTTAGCTAGCACCGTATACGTGCCTGTAGTGGGCAGTTGTACTACCAGTCTAGCGTCGTCGTTAGTACGGCTGATGTCATCATTCTCGCTCATCCGTTCTCCAGCCGGATCTAGCAAGATTAAATACGGATCAAACTCTTGGCTCTCTAGGTAAATCGTGGCATATTCCCCGCTCCTACCAACGAAGGTGTAGCGGTCGTACAGACTTCCATCGTCTAATACCGCGTCCCCAAAGGTCAAAGCCCCATCAGTATCGAGTGGATTCCCTACCCCAGTCGGCTGACCAAAAGCGCTGCTAGCCATTAGAGCCCAGCAGCCAGTCACAGCTGCTAACGCTACTCCCAAGGCTGTGGCAGCGCCCCTTGCGGACGATCTGGTTTTCGCCTTAGTTTTTACTTCGATCTCTAGTCCGGTCTTTGGTTTGTCCTCTGGTGTGGCCTCTGGTCGGCTTGACCTATTCGGCTTGTGTTTTAACAGCTCACTTTTCAACCGATTTTCAGTCACTTGTCTTTATCGAACCTGGATATTTCAGTTCTACTTACTATCGCAGCAGCTAGAGCCGCTGCGAAGTCTTGCTTGGTTAACTTCTCTGTCAGCTCATCTATGACCTCATAAAGAGGCCAATTCTTCTCAGAAATTTAATTAGCAGATGTCCAATCTAAAATTTGGCACATTTCATCGGAGACTGTCTCTAAGTTAGGCTGATTGGGTAAGCTCATGACACTAATCAATTAATCTTGTTATTTGACTTAATAATCACCAAATAGTCAAATTCAATCATTTAACGTCGCTTACGCATGCATTCTGCTATCTATCTTGCTTTTCTAGCTACGAGCTTTTGGCTTAGTCAGTCGGTTGAGGTTACACCTGGGTCCTTTTCTACGTCTGGGACAGTGCGGGGAGCTATTTCTCTAGTTGAGAGTGTACAGGCTGAGAATGTACAGGCTGAGAGTGTACAGGCTGAGAGTCCGACACCCGGAGATAGTGAGCTTGCTCAAAGCTGGCCACCATTGTTTGACTCAGATCTTTTTGACTCAGATCCTTTTAACTCAGATCTTTTTGACTCAGATCTTAGAGAGATGGATCTGACAGAAGTGAAGCTGACAGCGCTAGCTAGCTGGCTAACATCGCTTGGCCTGTTGCTGGTCGGCAGCGCAATCATCTGGGGCGTCTTCCAGTATGGGCAGCAGCAGCAGTGGAAGCGAATTGAATTTTTGCGTCGGGCGGTTAAGGAGTTTGAGGGCGATCCTGACATCTACAAGGCGCTCAAAATCTTAGATTTTGAAGAGTATAGGGACTACCAGATTGACTCGCCAGCTTACGGGAAACCCTTTTCTTTTCACGTCACTGACGAGCTGCTGTGTAATGCACTAGCAGATCACGATCACCGGGCTCGCCGCAAGCATCAGCTAGAGCACGACGAGGACATTAATACGCTCGACCTAGCAGCTTTACGTCAGTATCAGATCGAAACGGCTTTGCGCGACTGGTTTAATAAGTTGCTCAATGGCCTAGAGCATTTTGGCTACTTTCTAGAGTCGGGTCTATTCACCCCAGAAGAGCTGCGTCCTTGGATGAACTACTGGGTGAAGCTGATTGGCGATCCAATCTATCGGCGTCCTGGCGCTTCACGGTTTTATGACGCGCTCTATAGCTATATTCATCACAGTGGTTTTTTTGGCGTGCAGAGGCTGTTTGAGCAGTTTGGCTACTGCATTTTGCCTTCTCCATATCAGGACAGCGACCTGGTTGCGCTAAATCTAGCGTCACCTTATGACACGAGAGTAGCGCTGACTTTGGCAAAAGCTGCCTATCTGGCCTATCAAGATAAGCAGTTTGTAGCGGAAGTGGTCAATCGCTGGGGAAATACGCTGGCTAGCCACAGAACGAAAGCAAGTCAACGAGAGAAGCTAACGAAGCCTGAGCCGGTGATTCAGCAGTACCGGCTACACAAGGTCAATCAGGAAAAAGATAGCTTTGTTCGCCACAACTTTCGCTATTTCAATAACAAAGGCCGAGATACGCAGGCCTATATGTTTCGTACTGAGCAGTTTGTGGTGCTGGCTTTTCGAGGGAGTAAAGAGCCGAAAGACTGGCTGACGAATGTGACGACTCAGCTGCGAAGCTTTACGGTTTGCAGAGATGGGGTGACTACGCTGTCTTCTTATCAGGGTAGAGTTCACACAGGATTTTTTCTAGCCTGGGCGATTATTGAACGGTCTGTGCTGTTACAAATTTCTAAATGGCGATCGCAGATGAACGCCGAAGGCAAGGCACTGCCGCCTCTGTACATCACCGGACACAGCCTGGGCGGCGCGTTAGCCACGATGGCAGCGGCGTCTCTGTCTGATAATGGGGTGAATGTGGCGGGTGTGTATACGTTTGGTCAGCCTCGGGTGGGCGATCGCACCTTTGCCAGGCAGCTCGACAAACACATCAATGGAAAAGCTTTTCGCTTTGTCAACAACAACGATATTGTTCCGCACGTGCCGCCACCGTTTTCGCTCTGGAATCCAACTCGGCTGTATGGTCACGTAGGTCTAGTCAAATACTTCAATGCGCGTGGGACCATCATGCCCAACCACACGATGGTCAATCGGCTGATGGATTTTGGCATGGGCATAGGTCAAGGTATGGCTGGGGCGAAGTTTGATCTGATCTCCGATCACAGTATGGAGTATTACATCAGCCATCTGACCACAGCGTTAAAAGAAGAATCCGAAGATCAGGCAGCGCATATGGTGGAAATTCATTAGCAAAACGGTTCGCTGGCAGAACTTTTAGCGAAAAAACTATTCACAAAAGAGTTGTCTACTCTCTGTTAAGAGAATTATCTACTAGAAGAATTGTCTGAAGTCCTCGTCTTGCTCGCTGAGCTGAACCCAGGCAGCGCCTTGCTGCTTAAACCAGCTCACCAGTCGTTCGCAGGCAGGGCGTTCTGTTGCATAGTGACCGGCATCAATCAGTATGAGGTTTTGATCGCGGCTTGCCTGAAACTGATGAAATTTACAGTCAGCGGTTAGGTAGGCCTGTGCGCCTGTTTTCTTGACCGAATCAATGTAGCTGGCCCCAGAGCCACCGAGCACCGCTAGTTTCTCGATTCTTTGCTGTAGATCTGCGCTGGGAGAATACAGCAAATGGGGAGGCGCTAGGATAGAGTGAATTTTTTCTAGTAGCTGCTGAAGAGAAAGCGAAGCTGGCAGATTGCCAACTCGGCCATAGCCTCTAATTTTGTCCTCACTGAGAACGGTATCAGGCGCGGTGGATACGACGGGTCTGACAGCCTGTAGCTCTAGAAGCTGAGCTAGCACGTCTGCTGTCCCGTCTTTGACCTGATCGAAGTTGGTGTGGGCCGTATAGATAGCGATGTCGTGCGCGATCGCCAGCCGCACCATATCGCCTACGCTATCGCCTGCAACCACTGACGAGAGCCTACCAAAGATCAGCGGATGATGGGCAAAGATGAGATTGATAGGAAACCCTTCGGCTTTGAGGGCGATCGCCTCGTGCATCACCGCTAGCGTAGGCGTCAGGCACACCAGTATCCCTGCTGTCTCATGTGAGATACCTGTCTCTACCTGCCAGCCGCAGTTGTCCCAGCTCTCCTGCCAGTCAGGATTTGCCCACTGCTCAAAAGCTCTGATCACATCAGCAATAATCATTTGAGGTTCCAGATAGGTTTCCGGCTGCTTTTTCATCTTCAAGATACCAGTCTATCGGCCTCAACAGCCTTTGCAGGCATTAGCCCAGAACGATTTGAGTTGACGCGATCGCAAACCTCAGAAGCTGCTAGAATCTTATCCTCTGAGCGATACTACTCCATCTGACGCCGCAACGCGATCGGGAGAGGCTCGCTGCGTATCACTGGTCTGTTCATCTGCTGCAATTAGCTGCCCTGCAATGCCAATGCCCTGGTCCCAGCGGTTGCTATAAACGCCTGATCTAAATCAAAAATTGTGACTTTCTATGCCTGGGGATTTTCCCCTTTCTCCACAAGGGCAAACACCGCGTACGTGCTAGCAAGCCTCTCTGGAGGGGCAACCTAGGCTTGCCTAGTCGTATCTAAAGCAGTTGATAGATCGCGTAATGATCTCAGTATGCCCGGCTCATTTCCTATAGGTACCTGCGGATAAATCCAGCATGCAAGACCAACTTCAAGTGCTTGTCGTCGACGATGAGCCAGATAATCTAGAACTGCTGTATCGAACCTTTCGTCGAGATTTTAAAGTGTTTAAAGCTGCGAGCGGTGCTGAAGCGATCGCGGTTCTAGAGGCTCACGGTGAGATGGCGGTGATTATTTCCGATCAGCGAATGCCCAAGATGAGCGGGACAGAATTTCTCAGTCGTACGGTAGAGGACTTTCCTGACACCATTCGGATAGTGCTAACTGGCTATACAGATGTGGAAGATTTAGTATCAGCTATCAACGCTGGTCAAGTCTTCAAATACATTACTAAGCCTTGGAAACCCCAGCTTCTAAAGGAGACGATTGCGCAAGCTGCCGAGACCTACAAAGCGGTCAAACTTCGTACGCTGGCGCTGAGCAGAGCGCTTAGACAGGAGTCTCTTAGCAATAGCATTACGGCGGCTGTACGTAGTTCGCTTGACTACAGCAGCACTTTGCAGTCGGTCGTTAGCGCCTTGAGCGAGGCGGTGGCGGCAGATTTTTCAGTGCTCTATCCCATGGACTCACAGGTGGAGCTAGAAGGTGATTGGCAGCATAGACAGTTTGCTTCAAAACCTCTCACCTATTGCGGAAAAGGCGATTCTAAGACATCTCTTGATTGCTGTCTTGACAACTTCTTTTCTCGTATGGGCAATCTGCTACCTTTACCCGTTTCACCTGATAGAACAGACACAGATATATTCTCGGAATTTCCGGAAATAGAGAGCAATATTGTAACTAGGATAGTTGTTCCTTTTATAGAAAAAAACGCACTCCTAGCGAAAGTTTGTTTATACAAAGAGGCGAAAGATTCACAGTGGGCAGCAGAGACGATTGAACTGCTAACGCACATCTCCGACCAGGTCGCGCTGGCGATCGCGCACGCTAGTCTGTACCGCAAAATTCAAGATCAGTCGGCGAAGATGCAGGCAGAGTTGGATGTGGCTAGGCAGATTCAAAACAATCTCTTACACCAGAGCTGGCCAGAAACTCCAGGACTGAAGATCCAGGCGCGCTGTGAGCCCGCTAGAGAAGTTGGCGGAGACTTCTTTGAAGTTTTTATTCACCCGCAGGGAGATGTCTGGCTAGCGGTGGGGGATGTGTCTGGAAAAGGGGTGCCAGCAGCGCTGTTTATGGTCAGTGCGATTTCAGTGCTGCGCCGTGAGCTGGCGCAAGAAAAGTCTCCTGAGCCGGACAAGGTTATGCGCAACTTGAATCACAGTTTGTCTAATGATTTAGTAAGTAGCAACTGCTTTATTACTATGGTCTTGATCCGATATAGTGGCGAAACGGGGAAGCTAGTATATGCCAATGCGGGACATGTGTATCCGCTGGTGTGGCCTCATAGAACGATGGTCGCTCTACGTGAAGCCGATGAATTGACTCATAACAAATCAGATAATCCGCCAAGCAATTCGCCAGATAATCCGCCAGATAATCCGCCAGATAATCCAATAGTACCTACTTACTTAGATGTTCGAGGGGTGCCCTTGGGCATTTTGCCGGTCTGGGAAGCCTCATCTGGAGAGCTTAGTCTTTCCGCTGGAGATGTTGTTCTATTGATGACTGATGGGATTACGGAGGCAACGGTGCTAAATCTTCAAGATCGTACCCAGTGCTCTATGCTAAACCAAGAAGGTCTCTGGGCATTTTTGCAACAGCAGCCTGCTGATCTCGATCTCGATACCCTGCTCTCGTACGTTCATCTCCCTGAAGGAGAACAAGAAGATGATCAAACTATCTTGTCGCTGGAGGTGACATCATGAAAACCGAGCTAACCGTTCCTAGCGATTTACGATTTATGGAAGTGGTGGAGCACTGGCTACTAGAGTCTCTGCGACTGGAGATCGATCGGCAGGTGGATTGGGATGAAGTGAAGCAACGGCTGCGATTGGTTGTTGTTGAGGTCTATTCTAATATTGTTCGTCATGCCCATAACGATCGGCCCGAGCTACCGGTGCTGATTCGCATTGAGCTGAGCGACGAGAAAAACCTCTCGCTTGAAGTCTGGGATCGGGGTAAGGGCTTTAAGCTAGACAGCTATGCGGCCCCTAAGCCTTCAGATCTTCAAGAGGGCGGCTATGGGTGGCTGATTCTAGATCGAATTATGGACCGAGTGGAATATCGGCTGCAGGTGGGTGGGGATCAAAACTGCCTGAAGCTGGAAAAAGATTTGGCCTCTAGGTAGCACACCTACGGAATAGACGGTTTTTCTGTCTGAATTTTGCTGGCGTCGCCGTAGCGGGCGATCGCACCGTTCCCCACTTGCCAGGCCCACAGCTGATCGCCCGCTGAAAAGTGCCACCATTCGTTTGGATGCTGCTCAAATCCGGCGTCTGTCATGGTCTTGGCTAACAGTTCGCGGTGGTAATGGGCCTTTTGTAGCGCGATATCGTCGCTGTTGGCAAAGTAGTCGGGATAGGAACGCGGAGAGATTTCATCGATAGGTGAACCCATCTCGACGCTTCTACCAGCAGTGTTTGTTAGGGTTAGATCGATCGCGCTGCCCGTGCTGTGAGGCGGTGGCATGTTCGGATTGGGGCTAGGCGTGGCCCAGAACTGGAGGACTTTGGATGTGAGGTGCGATCGCGTCTGATCGCTCAGGCTCGCTAGGTCCAACCCCTCTGAGCGAACCAGCTGATGAAAAGTATAGTCCACCATGAATTGCTGTACAGCAATCGGTCGGTAGGCATCAAAAATTTGTAAATGCCATCCCGGATGCTGAGCGCTCAGAGCTGCTTGAGCCTGTAGCAGCTTTTGCAGCACTCCCTCACGCAAGAAATAGGGAGAATATTCGCCATAGGGTGCGCCTAGAGACTGATAGGGATGCGGCGTGACCACAGTGAACGACTCTAAAGGCATGGCGACGAGCGGTTCGTCACATTCTTTGATAAAGATTTTTTGATAGGGCTTCACTGACTTTGCCAAGTCTCACTTATATTTAAGGCGGTCTTGCTAGCAGGTATTCGCTTGGACGGCGACTTTAGACAGCGACTAGAGACTGCTCACGTACGTAGCTGACAAAGTTGCCGAGAATTTGCAGACCGGCTGTGGAGGATTTTTCTGGATGGAACTGGACGGCCATCAGATTGCCTTTGGTGACAGCGGCGGTGACGGTCTGGCTGCCGTGCGTGATGGTTGCTGCGTTGACACTCGGATCGCTAGGCGCAGCGTAGTAGGAATGGACAAAGTAAACCCATGCGCCGGGCGAGATATTTTGTAGGATAGGGCAGTTGGGTTGGGTGAGTTCGAGCTGATTCCAACCCATGTGAGGGATGGTGATGCCGGGCTCTGGTTTGAACTGGCAAATAGTCCCTGAGAAAATGCCTAAACCGGCTTCGCTGCCTTCTTCGCTGCTTTCAAACAGTACCTGCAAGCCGACGCAGATGCCTAAAAAAGGTTTGCCGCTGCTGGCGATACGACGGATAGGCTCGATTAGGTTGCGCGATCGCAGATGCTGCATTGCCGGGTCAAAAGCACCGACTCCGGGTAAAACAACACCGTCGGCCTTTTCTATTTCGGCCACAGAATCAGTGATGAGCGTAGTTGCACCGGCAGCCTCTAGGCCTTTGCAGGCAGAGTGAAGATTGCCCATGTCGTAGTCAATAACCGCAATAGTCGTCACAGCGAGCGCTAACCTCTATCGTGTGCATATGAATTATAGAAGGCATTGTCTTCTATCGCTGCCATTCCTAAGCCCGATCATGAGTATTTCTACAGCTGAAAGCGGATCGTCTGCCGTTCTGATTACTTCCTTCGTTCCCTGGCTAGCTCACCAAACATCAAACTCGTCTGACGACTTGATTGCAGCGCTTCAAGATCGTGGGAGATTGCCTGCGGGTAGCGTCTGGCTGCGGCATGTGCCCGTATGCTTTGATCTAGCGCCGACGCTGGTGATCGACGAGCTGCAAAGGCTTCGTCCTCGCGCTGTCATTTGCTGTGGAATGGCTGAGAATCGCACCCGTTTGTCCATAGAAAAGCAGGCGGTAGAACAGCGGGCGGCGGGTGCAGAACGCACCCTTCAGACTTCTGTAGATGTGCAGTCTTTACTCAAAGAAACCACACACAGTGAAGTTAGCTACGATGCGGGGCGCTACGTTTGCAACCATTTGTACTATCGGGTGCTGGCAGCTATTCGTGGCTCTAGCCTGAATACGGTCGCTATTTTCGTTCACGTTCCTGTTTTGAACGATCAGAATATGCCTGCGATGCTGAGTGACTTTCTAAAGGTATTTTCAGCCCTGTAAGTCAGGTTTTCGATTGAATTTTTCCGGTCTGCTGTACTCCAGTCGATAGACTCCGGTCTGCTGGACTACAGCACTCGCCCTGACGCGGCCCTGCTAACGTATTGGCCCATGCCTGCTCTACCTAGCCACTGCTGGCCGTCTACAATCATCTCTCCGCGCAGGAAGACTTTTTCGACTTTACCCTGAACACTGCGCCCTTCAAAGAGGGAGTAGTCTACGTTTGAGTGGTGGGTGCTGGCGCTGAGCGTATGCTGTTTGTTTGGATCAAACAGAATGACATCGCCGTCGCTACCGATGGCAATAGTTCCTTTTTTAGGAAACAGGCCGAACATTTTGGCAGGGGCAGTAGCGGTGAGCTGAACAAATCTGTTGAGGTTGATCTTGCCTGCTCTAACGCCGCCGTCATACAGTAGCGCTAGCCGCAGCTCTACGCCGGGTGCGCCATTGGGAATTTTGTTGAAGTTGTCTTCTCCATACCGTTTGGATTTCAATAAGCCCATTGGGTTTTCGTTGAAACAAAATGGGCAGTGATCTGTAGATACGATTTGCAGATCGTCAAACTGAAGGCCGCGCCAAAGCTCATGCTGGCAGTGATGGTCGCGCAAAGGCGGCGTCATCACATATTTGGCGCTCTCAAAGCCTGGACGATCGTATTCGGAATGATCGAGAAAGAGGTAGTGAGGGCAGGTTTCGGCGAAGGCATGAATGCCGCGATCGCGTGCCTCCACAACCGCATCTAGTGCCTCTTTTGCCGATAGATGAACAATATAAACCGGCACCTCTGCTAGTTCAGCAATGCGGATAGCCCGGTGCGTTGCTTCTCCTTCCATTAGCCGGGGCCGAGTCATCTGGTGAAACTTGGGAGAGGTGTTGCCTGCTGCGAGCGCCTCTTCTATTAGCGCCTGAATCACGGTGCCGTTTTCAGCATGAACATTCACCATGCCGCCATGATCGCCGACTTTTCGCATAATCTTGTAGATTGCTCCGTCGTCAACCATCATCACGCCGGGATAGGCCATGTATAGCTTGAAGCTAGAGACGCCTTCATGGTTGACCAGATCGGGGAGTTCGGCGATCGCATCTGCATTCGCATCGGTCAAAATCACGTGGAAGCCATAGTCCACAGAGCACTGCGGCGCGGCGTCGGCAAGTCTCCTATCGAGTGCGAGCTTAGGGCTTTCTCCTTTAAACTGCTGGGCGAAGTCGATGATGGTTGTTGTTCCGCCAAAGGCGGCGGACTTGGTTCCGCTTTCAAAGCTGTCGCAGGTATAGACGCCGTTGCCCATTGGCGTTTCCATATGGACATGGACATCTATGCCGCCTGGAAGCACTAGCAGGCCAGTCGCATCGTGAACTTTGGCATCTTCTATCTCTAGGGCGCGGGCGATCGCCTCGATTTTCCCGTCCTGGATTAGGACATCCGCGACGTAGTCGTCTACCGCAGTGACGACTCGACCGCCTTTAATTAGCACTTTATTCATGACGTTGACTCACCCAGAAATTTACTCGCTCAGTTTTGTTCTTTATAAGCGGCCCATCCGCCGATATCTGAGATATCGGGATAGTTGTTTTCTTCTATAAGGAACTTTGGGTAGAGCATGGCGATCGCAACTTCTCCATTTTCTAGGGTCACCTCTTCTGGATACATGTCTGGCGGCTCAGTAGAAACTAGATATTCGTACTGTTCTAACGTCAGCTCATACACTTCGCCCGGAATCGAAATGCCACCGTCGCTAGTCTCGTAAATGCCAGGATGCCAGCCGTCTTTGACCGCATGTAGGCGATAGCGGGGCGCGGTTTTGGCTTCGCGAATGAAAGTAGCCGACTGTAAATTTTGATGATCGGGCTGACCTTTTAGCGCCGAGCCACAGATAAAGACAAACTTAGAAGGGATGTTGGACATGGAATTTTTAGCTTGATTTGAGAGATTGATTTGAGAGATTAGATTGAATTGGGAATCGAGATGAGCTAGGTCAAACTAGCCAACTATTACCAGAAATCAGTCCGCTAATGCTCAATTGACTATCTGTAATGGTCGAGATAGATAGCGTACGACATGCCGAACCATTTGGATAAACCTGATACAGCCTTTTTTTCTAGCGAAAGCTTATGATTGATGCCTACGCTTTGCAAAATGAATTTTTAAGAGGGTGCTGTGAGTACAACTGTTTCTACGCTTTTAGTCAACCGCGATCGTCTGATGAAAAGCATGGCCGACATGGCCAAGATCGGTGAGCTCAGCAGCGGCGGCGTACAGCGAATAGCCTTTAGCGAAGAAGACTGCCGAGCTCGCGATCTGATGGAACGCTGGATGCGTGAGGTCGGGATGCAGGTGCGGATCGATCCGGCAGGCAACATTTTTGGTCGCTACGCCGGACGGTTCGACGACGCGCCCGCGCTAGCGACGGGATCGCACCTAGATACAGTGCCCAACGCAGGCCATTACGACGGCACCTACGGGGTGCTGGCGGGGCTAGAGGTGGTGCGGACTTTGCGTGATCGCAAACAGAGGCTAGATCACCCGCTAGAAGTCATTGTCTTCGCCGACGAGGAGCGCACAATGGTCGGCAGTAAAGCCATTTCTGGCAACCTGAGCCAGAATGCCGAAGACTATCGGGGTGCGGCGGGTGAGCCGATCGAGCACTGCCTAGCGCGAGTCGGTGGCCGTTGGGACAATAGAGCCGCAGCCAAGCTAAGTCCATCCGATATCGCTGCTTTTGTCGAAGTGCATGTGGAGCAGGGGCCAGTCTTGGAGGCTGAGGAAAAGCAGATTGGCGTCGTTACGGGTATCGTCGGCCAGCGCCGCTATATTTTGACAGTTGAAGGCCACGCTAGCCACGCTGGCACCACGCCAATGTCAATGAGAAACGATGCGCTAGTGGCGGCCTCTGAGCTTATTCTGGCGATCAACACACTGGCTACTCAGCCCGGCGATCAGGTCGCTACCGTCGGCCAGATGAAGCTGTTGCCAAATGTACCCAATACCATTCCGGGAAAAGTGGAGATGTCTCTAGACATTCGGGATTTGGACAACGGCTGGCTCGATCAGATGATGGCTCTAATTGAGGCGGACATGGCGAGAATTGCTGCCGCGACCGGAACCAAAATCAGCTACGTGCAGCGCCTGTACAACTATCCGTCGCCTGCTAATTCTCATATTCAAAATGCGATCGCCCAGGTTTGTGATAATCTCTCACTCTCCTATATGTCTCTGCCTAGTCGCGCCAGCCACGACGCCCAAGAAATAGCGCAGATCACCGATATGGGCATGATCTTTGTACCTAGCCAGGCAGGTATCAGCCATGCCGTGACTGAATACACTCATCCCAACGACTGCGTTCAAGGAACAAACGTACTACTTCACACCCTCCTCAGCCTTGACCAGCACTATCGCTGTTCTTAGTCCTTGTTCTCATCAAGCGTGAATCATATGACCCTGTCAAAACCCAAATCAGCAGTTTCCCCGCCCACCGAAACCGCGACTGTTATCAAAAAAACAGAAGCAGCCGGTGTCTCCTTGCGCTCAGTCACCAAAAAATACGGCACCTTTACCGCCATCGAAAACATCACACTCGATATACCCGCAGGTGCTTATTGCTGTCTGCTAGGACCGAGTGGCTGCGGCAAGACGACGGCGCTAAGAATGATCGCCGGACATGAAAGTGTCACTGAAGGAGAAGTCTATATCGGCGATCGGCAGGTGACGCATTTGCCGCCAGCCAAAAGAAACACGGCCATGATGTTTCAAAACTATGCCCTCTTTCCCCACAAAACCGTCTGGCAGAATGTGGACTTTGGTCTAAAAATGCAGGGCGTTTCGATGGGCGATCGCCAGCAGAGAGTCGGCGAAATTCTAGAGCTAGTCGGCCTCAGCCATAGCGCAGATCGCCGTCCAGATATGCTCAGCGGCGGACAGCAGCAGCGAATTGCCCTCGCCAGAGCCCTAGTGACTCGGCCCCATGTGCTCATGCTAGACGAACCGCTCAGTGCGCTCGACGAAAACCTTCGCGTCCGAATGCGCGGCGAATTGCGCAACATTCAGCAGCAGTTCGGCCTCACCTTCATTCAAGTCACTCACCATGTAGAAGAGGCTTTCTCCCTTTCGGATCAGGTGGTTGTGATGAATCATGGCCATATCGATCAGGTCGCTACGCCTACCGCACTGTTTAATACCCCCGCTTCTCAGTTTGTTGCCAAGTTCATCGGCGACAACAACATTTTTATAGGGAAAGTTGTCGCCACCTCTTCTAATCGAACAGATCGAGAACTCATTAAATTAGAAGTCGAAGGGATCGGTGAGATTTTTTGTCAGGGAATTCCGACATCCAAAGGATCTGAGGCGGCCTGTTCGATCAGACCAGATTTGATCGAGCTATTGCCTTTATCCAACGCTGCTGGATCTGCTGCTTCTACAGTCGGCTCTGCTCGGATAAACACGGTTGTAGCCCGGGTAATGGATGTAGAAATGACCGGCTATGTCACCCGCGTCTCTCTAGTCCTAGAAGCAACTGGAAAACCGGTGCTGTACAAAGTCCGTACGACTGACTGGATGGTGGCCGATCTCACGGTTGGTCAGTCTGTTTCTGTGCGCTGGTATGCCAAAGACTGCGTTTTCCTACCCTATTAATCGAGTTCCAAAAGGTCAGCGCTAAAATTTGTAAGGAAAACGACATGACTGGTATTTATTTTTCACGCATTGTTGTTTAATAAGCTATCTCACTGAGATCCATTGACAGAGCCGTGGTAGAACCCTGCCAGCTTGAGGTAAATTTCTCATTCTGTAGAATGGCGCACTAAACTGTGGCTTCTATCCCGGTAAAGTGCCTGTCAATAGCCCATAAATCAGTTGTCTAGCTACTAGAAAAATGCCCAAATTTACTCGCAGACGTTTACTTCAAACAGGACTGGCCACTGGCGCAGCGCTGGCAACTGCTCGCTGTGGTCAGGCCGAAGCGCCCGTCGGTACGCCCAACAACCCAGCAACCGGGCCAGAAGTCAACGCCAACAATATCAAAGACGTTACGCTGCGATTTATTGGAACAGGCGTCGCGCAAATCAACGATATTCGCGATAAAGCGCAGGAAGATTTGGGCTTTAATATCGAGCTAAAGGCGCTGAGTACAGAAGAAAACAACCAGATTGCCATCACGCAGCCTGGACAGTACGACATGTTTGACGGTGAGTACTTCAGCCTGCCATTAGTTGTTCCTTCAGGTAATTTGCAGGCTGTTGATGTCAGCAGGATTAAGAGCTTTGACAAGATTGTTTCTTTCTTCACCACTGGTAAGTTTAACGGATTGCCAGTTGAAAATGCCCAAGGAACCGCACCGATTAAGGTGATGTATCTAAAAGACCAGGGTTCAAAAGAGTTTTCGGCAACGCCTACCGACTGGGCAACGCTGATCCCTTTTCAATACAATGCGGATACGTTGGGCTATCGCCCCGATCTAGTCAACAAAGAGATTACCAGCTGGGCCGATCTCTTTGATCCGGCGTTCAAGGGTAAGACTTCGATTCTAGATATTCCTTCGATTGGCATTATGGACGCGGCGCTAGTCGTAGAATCAGCGGGCCTAATGACCTTTGGTGACAAAGGGAATATGACTAAAGCGGAAATCGATCAGATTACAGATATCTTGATAGAACAGAAAAGAAATGGACAGTTCCGAGCCTTTTGGAAGACATTTGATGAGTCGGTAAACCTGATGTCGTCGGGTGAAGTGGTCTTGCAATCGATGTGGTCTCCGGCGGTGACCGCTGTGAAGTCGAAAGGCATTGAGTGTGTCTACGCGCCGTTAAAAGAAGGCTATCGGGCTTGGGGGGGTGGCATTGGGATGTCGGCAGCGATGGAAGGCATCAAGCTAGACGCGGCCTATGCCTATATGGACTGGCTCCTAGACGGTTGGGTAGGCGCGTTTTTGGGGCGTCAGGGCTACTACAGTGCGGTGCCTGAAAATGCGAAGAAGTTTATGTCGCCGGAGGAGTGGGACTTTTGGTATGAGGGCAAGCCTGCTGCGGTCGATATGGTCGATCCGTTTGGGACAACCTTGGAGAAAACGGGCGCTGTGAGAGACGGCGGCTCTTTTGAAGAGCGGATGGGTAATGTTGTGGTTTGGAACTCGACGATGGATGAACAGGTTTATCTGGTTCAAAAGTGGAATGAGTTTATTGCGGCGTAATTGATCCGAGCGCGTCACTGCGTGTCATTCCTTCGGGGAAGCTGCTGCGTGCGCACAACCTTAAGATATCGGTTGATAGCCTACGTTGCGGACCCACCCCGTCACTGCGTGCCACCCCTCCGAGGAGGGGATTTGTCCCGGCTATGTAGCGTTGAAGATCGAGGTAGATCCCCTTTATCGTCACAGCCTGAAGTAACTCCCTTCCTCGAAGGGGTGCCCATAGGGCGGGGTGGGTCCGTAGCTCACGCCACTCACCGACCGCATCTGTTCAATAAAGTTGCCAAAGTAGAACTTGTGTATAAAACCTGGAAAGCATTTCAGCCCTATCTGCTGGCGACGCCACAAACGCTGATCTTTTTGATGTTTTTGGTGTTTCCGATTGTCATGATTGTGGTTGTCAGCTTTTGGCAGTTCAACGGCTATGCGATGACACCTGCATTTTCGTTTGATAACTACATTAATGTTTTCACTTCTCAAGTTTCCCTATCTACCTATATAAATACTTTCAAGTATGTGGTGCTGGTGTGGTCGGCCTGTACGGCGATCGCACTCCCGATCGCCTACTATCTCACCTTCTGCATAGAGCACGACAGCATCCGAGTGCTGCTGTTTCTAGTCTGCACGATTCCCTTTTGGACCTCGAACATTATCCGAATGATTTCGTGGATTCCGCTGCTGGGACGAGAAGGCTTGGTCAATCAGCTGCTGCTAAACCTGGGCATTGTGCAAACGCCCGTAGAGTGGTTTCTCTATTCTGACTTTGCGATCGTGCTGGGCATGGTGCATCTGTACAACTTTTTTATGATTGCGCCTGTGTTCAATAGCATGATGCGAATTGACCGCACGCTGATCACGGCGGCGAGAGACATGGGGGCTTCTGGCTTCGATGTTCTAAAAGAGATTATCTTGCCCCTCACTGCGCCGGGTATTGCCATCGGCTCTATCTTCATCGTCACGCTGACAATGGGTGACTATGTGACGGTGCGGCTGATGGGCGGCGGGCAGTCTGCATCGATTGGCAAGCTGATCAGTACTCAAATTGGCAGTTTGCAATATCCGCTGGCCGCCGCGAATGCGGTCATCCTGCTGCTGATTACGCTGGTGCTGGTCACTGGCATTCTGCGCGTTGTCGATATTCGCAAAGAGCTGTAGCCGGGCTTCGACTGCGCTCAGCCCTCGGGTGCCGATCTCTGTGTCAATTCCCTTCACATGCAATGACTAAAATAATCCTCACCGCTTTTTTTGCCGTTTTCGTACTATTTCTCTACGGGCCAATGCTGGCTATTTTCACGCTGTCGCTGCAAGGGCCAGACGGGGCGCTGACTTTCCCGGTGCGTAGCTTTGGCTTTTATTGGCTAGGGCAGGTGTTTCAAGAGCAGCGCATCGGTAGCTTTGTGGATTCTTTTCAGCGGTCGTTTTGGCTGGGGCTGATTGTGGTTGCGATCGCACTCGTCGTCAGCGTCATGGCCAGCATGGCCTTTCGCACCCGCTTCAAAGGTTCTTTAGCGCTGTTCTATCTCACTATTTCTAGCCTAGTCGTACCGGGCGTGTTGATTTCTCTCGGCATTGGAATCACCTTTCAGGTGCTAAGTATTCAAACCAACTGGTTCACCTCAGGGCTCGGTGCGCATCTGACCTGGACAGTGCCATTTGCTTTTTTGATCATGCTTGGTGTGTTCAACCGATTCAATCCGTACTACGAAGAGGCCGCCAGAGACCTGGGTGCAGGTGACGTTCGCACGTTTCAAGAAGTGATTCTGCCGCTAATTTTTCCGAGTTTAATTGGCATTGCGCTGTTGGGCTTTACGCTCTCCTACGACGAATTTATTCGGACTTCTTTGGTTTCTGGGCAGTACAATACGCTGCCGCTAGAGATATTTGGCATGACTACTAACGTCACCTCTCCTGCTCTCTATGCGCTGGGAACCTTGACGACTCTGTTTTCGGTGACGATGATTGCCGCTGGATTCGGCGCTTATAAGTTTTTCTCTCGTTGAATACTTGCTAAGCTAGTGTGTGTTTCTTCGAGACAGCCATGCGCCGTGCCGTGCCCAAAGAACAGGTGAAATTCTGGCGAGATCCGGTGCTGCGCGATCTAGAAATGCTGCGGGCTACCTATATTGACTATTCGTTCTCGCGTCATGCACATGAGGGATTTGGCATTGCGATTGTTGAGTCGGGGGCGATGGAGTTTGAGTATCGAGGCGCGATGCATACAGCGCCTGCGGGGAGTATCGTGGTCACCCATCCAGGGGAAATGCACACTGGGCACGCTGTACTCAAAACGGGATGGACCTATCGGACGCTGCTGCCTGCGGTTGACTGGCTTCAGCAGGCAGCATCAGAACTAACCGAACAGCGCACTAGCTCAGTGCCTTACTTCGCCTCTCCTGTCATTCACGATGCGTGGCTCAATCAACAGATGGTGGCGCTGCACGCTACGCTTGAAAGCTCTCCTTCTGCGCTAGAAAGAGAATCTCGCTTTTTGTGGGGACTAGCTCGGCTAATTCAGGGCTATGCAAGCGATCGCCCCTGCGCGAAAGCACTCGGCAAAGAACATCAGGCCGTGCAGCAAATTCGCGACTATCTAAGCGCTTACTACGCTAGCAATATCTCTTTGAACGAGCTAGCAATCCAGGTAAAACTAAAGCCGCTGCGCCTTTTAAGAGTATTTAAGAAAGAGATTGGTCTGCCGCCCCATGCCTATCTGACGCAGGTTCGAGTTTATAAAGCAAAACGGCTGTTGGCTCTAGGCGGATCGATTGCAGAGACCGCTGTGGAAACTGGATTCGTGGATCAAAGTCATTTGCATCGACATTTCAAGAAGATTGTCGGTGTGACGCCGGGGCAATATGTCCAGGGGTGCAAAAACGTACAAGACTGAAGTGCGATCGCCCCGATAAGCTAGGGTCTTACGTTCGGACTAGCTGATGACAGATTCTCATTCGTCTCCCTTTTCAAGCAAAAACAACCTGCCAGCGCACCCAACGCCTAGATCCGAGTTTTGGGCAGGAACGCGGGATATTATTCCTTTGGTCGTGGGAGCTATTCCGTTTGGTATTATTTTCGGCACGCTGGCGACGACGGCGGGGCTGTCTGCGACCGGCACGCTGGCAATGTCGGCCTTTGTATTCGCCGGATCTTCACAGTTCATTGCGGCTGGATTGATCGCCGCCAAAACCAGCTGGCTGCTGATCGTGCTAACGACTTTTGTAGTGAACCTGAGGCATCTGCTCTACGCCGTGAGTCTGCTGACATATGTGAAGAAACTGCCGCAGGTATGGAAAGTGCCGATGGCGTTTTGGCTAACGGATGAGGCCTTTGCAGTCGGCATCCACCGTTACGAGTCGAGTGAGCCTTCTGCTTTTAAGCACTGGTATTACGTAGGGGCGGCGCTGGCGATGTACATAAACTGGCTGGTGTGTACGCTATTGGGCATCACGGTCGGCCAGCTAGTGCCCAATGCCGCTGAGTGGGGATTGGATTTTGCCATGTCGGTGACGTTTATTGGCATGGTCGTTCCATATGTGAAAAACAAGCCGATGGCAATAGCGGTGACCGTCGCGGGTGTGACAGCGCTGCTGGCGTATGGACTGCCGCATAAGCTGGGGCTGATGGTCGCGGCGATCGCAGGCATCACCGCAGGCGTCATCAGCGAAAAGATACTCAAACTCGAACAAATCAAACAGTAGAAGAATTATCATGAATGAAGTTTTGATTATCGGCGGCATGGCGATCGCCACCTTTGCCATCCGCTACATCATGTTTGGCGCGAGCAGCCGCGTTGTTCTATCTCCTACTTTGCTCAATGCTTTGCGCTACGTGCCTCCGGTGGTACTGACAGCTATCGTTGTTCCAGAAGTACTGCTGAGTGAAGGCAGTTTGGCGGTGGGCCTGGGGAATGCGAGGCTGATGGGTGCGATCGCTGCCATCCTAGTGAGCACTCTCACCAAAAATCTCTTACTTACTATCGTTCTAGGAATGGCAACTTTCTTCGGCTGGCAGGCGCTGTTTAGTCTGGCATCTTGAAAATCTTGAAACAGATTTAGAGACAAATTTAGAGACAGCCTTCCCGATGAAAATCAAAATCCTGCGACTAGCTGAGAACGCCAAGCTGCCTAAGTACGAGCACGATGATGACTCTGGTATGGATTTGTATGCGATCGCGCCTCAAACCATCCATCCTGGCGAAACCGCCCTCATTCCCACCGGCATCGCCATCGAACTCCCGGCCAACACCGAAGCGCAGGTCCGCCCTCGCAGCGGCCTTGCCCTCAATCACGGCATCACCGTTCTCAACACGCCTGGCACTGTCGACGCAGGCTACCGAGGAGAAATTCGAGTCATCTTGATCAACCACGGCAAACAGCCCTTTGAAATAGAAGCTGGTATGCGAATTGCGCAGATGGTGATCGTGCCGATCATTCGAGCCGAGGTAGAAGAAGTAGCAGATTTATCGGAGTCAGTAAGAGGGGAAGGTGGTTTCGGATCTTCTGGAGTGTGATTTTTCTTTAGTTGAATTAGCCGGTGTATTTCATTAAAGTAAGGCTATCCGCTAATTTTTCTTTTTATGACAGCCCTTTCTGCGCCACCTGCTTCTGATCGAATTTTGCAAAGTCAAAGGGCTTTTTTCGCAACGGGCAAGACAAAGCCGCTGGACTTTCGGCTGGAGCAGTTGAACAAGCTAAAGGATGCGATCGCCGCACGACAAGATCAGATCATTCAGGCGGCGAAAGATGATTTGGGTCGCCCAGAATTTGAAGGCTATTTTGAGATTGGGGTGGTTGCTGAGCTGAGCTATGTCCTGAAAAAACTGAAGTCTTGGGTGAAGCCAAAAAAGGTTAGTTTGCCACTTTCTCAGCTGCCGGGTTCGGCGTGGGTGCAGCCGGAGCCTCTGGGCTGCGTGCTGATCATTGGACCGTGGAACTATCCATTTCAGCTAGTGATTTCGCCTTTGATTGGCGCGATCGCATCTGGCAACTGCGCCATCATCAAGCCGTCCGAAATTGCCCCGGCCACATCAAAAGTGGTTGCCGAATTGGTCGCCGCGACCTTCGATCCTGACTATGTTGCGATCAAAGAAGGCGGTGTCGAAGTTGCCCAGGAACTGCTGGCTCAAAAGTTCGATCATATCTTTTTTACCGGCGGCACCCGCGTCGGCCAAATTGTGATGGAAGCGGCGGCCAAACAGCTAACGCCCGTCACGCTAGAGCTTGGCGGCAAAAGTCCCTGCATCGTCGACAAAGACATTAATGTAGAAGTCACCGCTAAGCGAATTGTCTGGGGCAAGTATCTGAATGCTGGGCAAACCTGCGTCGCCCCGGATTATCTGCTGGTTCATGAAGAGATTAAACCGGCTTTTTTAGAGACTTTGCAGCGAGTGATTCATGACGCCTACGGAGATAATCCATCGCAGAGTCCGGATCTGTCTAGACTGGTGAGCGATCGCCAGTTCGATCGAGTCGCGAGTCTGATCGAAGGTGAAGAGGTGCTCATTGGTGCGCAGATGAACAGAGCTGACAAGTTTATTGCGCCGACTGTGCTCAACAATGTGAGCTGGGATGCGCCCGTGATGCAAGATGAGATTTTTGGGCCGGTTTTGCCCGTGATTGGCTATCGCGAGATTGGGGATGCGATCGCGCAAATCAACGCCAGACCCAAACCGCTTGCCCTCTACCTATTCTCCAGCAGCAAATCTTTGCAGGATCATGTGCTATCTTCCACCTCATCCGGCGGCGTCTGTATCAACGATGTCTTCTTGCACGTTGCCATTTGGGGTATGCCCTTTGGCGGCGTAGGCGATAGCGGCATCGGCGCGTACCATGGCAAAACCAGCTTCGACACCTTCTCTCACATGAAGAGCGTCTTGAAAAAGCCTTTCTGGCTAGACATCGACTGGCGCTATCCCCCCTACGCCAAGAAATTAGACTTCTTCAAAAAAATGCTCAATTTCTCATAGCACTCAACAATAGTATGAACAATCGCATTAGGAGACTATTTCGAGGCTTGTCCTAAGTTGAATCACGAGAGTTCGGAGGCGATCGCGCACATCTTCATAGAGAGCCTGATCAGCTATGTGCTGACGCAGAAGATGATGCATGGGGATGCGATCGCCCCGATGGACGAATCTGTAATGGTCAATAGCCTAATCTCACTGGTTGTGCGCTAGCTGCTCTTTTCTTCGTTGTAGTGAGAGATGCTTTCGTACACGCTCTTGGGGAAAGTGAGATCCTGATAGACATTGCCCGAATCAGGATCTTCAGGGTCTGGCACGATTTGAAAGTCCTGATTAGACTGCCACTCTAAAAGGCTATCCCGGCTAGGCGGGCTGTAGTGCTTGCTGGTGACCTGCTGGTAGAGCGACTTGGCCTCTTCCTCGCTAAAGTCCTTGTCCTTTTGAAGCTGTTTAACGATTTCCTGTTCGTCAGCAAAATACTGGGCTACCATCGCAAACGTCAGCCGTCCGTAATGACCGATGTCCTTGCCATCGTCTAAAGCCTCTAGGATGTGTGCCATTGTGTTGTTCTGTCTGAGATCGTCTACGGCCATGGTAAAAAAGTAAGTATGTACTAGCTTAGTATCGCTCTTGCTTACAGAGCTTAGAATCTGCCTTAGGTGTGGAATTACGCTCGATGCAACACTGGCATTCCTAGCTATCTCCCTTTGCATCAGTCGGTTTGACGGGCGATGCCAGTAAAGCAACAGATTCGACTATTTCTTTAAAGTCGACGGGCTTGGCGATATGGCGCTGAAACCCTGCTAGCAGTGCGCGGGTTCGATCGAGTTCTTGGGTGTAGGCGCTCAGTGCGATCGCAGGGACGCGGCCACCATCTTGATCCGGCAGTCTGCGAATCTGACGGATCAATTCATAGCCATCTGCGTCTGGCATGCCAATATCGCTCACAATCACGTTGGGATAAAACTGCCCCAAAATTTCAATAGCTTCAGCCGCCGTGGCAGCGCCTTCAACCTCAGCGCCGTGAATTTCCAGCATCATTTTGCACACTTCAAGTGAATCAGCCTGATCGTCTACCACAAGAACCCGAACGTTCCTAAGATTGTTCGCAGAATCATCAGGAGAATCATCGGTAGCTGCTTGTTGTTCTCTGTGTAGGGAAGTCTCTAAAATTACTGGCGCTGTCGTGTTGCTTGTCTGGCTGTCGCCTGGTTTATCCTGTCTTCACTGTCTATAGTAAGCAGCGGCAGCTCGACTGTGAAAATGCTACCTTTGTCAGCGCCAATACTTTCAGCTCTAATCTGTCCGCCGTGGGCTTCAACAATATGCTTCACAATCGAAAGCCCCAGACCCAGACCGCTTTCGGTTCTGTTAGATTCATGCTTTGCTTGCCAGAAAGGTTCAAAAACGTGGGAGACTTCACTGGGGTTCATGCCTTTTCCAGTATCCGTGACGGAGATAAAGAAGACCTCGCTCTGTCGATCGATATCAACGACTACCTGTCCCTGTGAAGGCGTGAATTTGATAGCATTAGAAAGTAAGTTTCGCACTACTTGCTGAAGCCTAACGGCATCGCCAGAAATCTGCCCTAGTAGCTGTGAAGTCTCAAAAACGATACGAATGTCCTTGGTGTGGCTAACCGGCTTTACTGCGTCAATAGCTTCTAGTATGACTTGGGTCACCCTGCTAAGATTCATCGGTTCTAGGTCACAGCGAAACTTCCCTTTAGAAATTCGAGAACCGTCTAATAAATCGCCTGCTAGATGCTCTAATAGTTTTGCATTGCGCTGAATGACTTCGAGTGCTTTGTCGTTAAAATCAGCACTTCGCCGATTGATTTCTAAGAGCTGTATCCAGGCACTGATGTTTGAAATAGGCGATCGCAGCTCGTGAGAAAAGCTTGCTAGGAACTCGTCTTTACGTTGATTGGCCTGTATCGCTTGAGTCCGCGACGCCTCGGCTTCTTCTAGGAGCAGGATACGCTGCTGTTCGAGTCTCTTTCGCTGAGTAATATCGCGCCAGGTCATTACCAGTCCATCGTCCAGTTTGGCTGCGCTTACTTCGATTGCAACAAACTGATCGATGGTTGCAGCGTCTTGTTTGTTATATTCCCCGAGATATATCTCATTCTGATAGGCCCTACCGCTGTCTACGACAAAGCAAAGCTCAGTAAAAAGATAGGTTTCATTCGTATCTCTAAGACCTGGTACGAGCGTATAAAGAGACTGTCCTATCTGCTCGTCCTGGGAGACTAATAGATATTGACGGGCCATTTCGTTGAGGTACTCTACCGCAAAATCTTGGATAGTGCCCTGAGCGCTACGTACAGTGCTCAAGATCACCAAACAATCTGCTATTGCTTCGACTGATGTGCGAAATCGAGCTTCATTCTTTTTTAGCTCAGCAGTTGCTCGTGCCACCAGCTTTGCCTCCTGGCTCTCTTTTAGCGCTTGCTTGGCAGCCGGTACCAAACGCTCTAACCGTTTCTTGAGCACATAGTTAGCGGCTCCGCTTTTGAGCGCCTCAATTGCTCTTTCCTCGCCCATGACGCCTGATACCAAGATGCAGGGAATCTGAGGGAACTGGGCGCTGACAATCTTGATAGCCTCCATCCCGTTGAAAGTTGGCAATGAATAGTCAGCTAGCACGATGTCAATAGATTGAGATTGAAGCACCTCTTGGAAGTCTTCCTGGGTTTCGACAACGACAAATTCGCAGTCTAAGTCGCTGTTGTCTAAGGTTGTAGATAGCAGCTCAACATCATCGGGGCTATCTTCGAGGAGTAAAAACCTTAGCTTAGTCATTGAACCTTTTTGGGCGTATGGTTGAGAGGCTACTTTTTCAGGAATCAGAGACCGGAATTATCAGCCAAAAAATCCGAGGAATTTCGAAGCGCATGACTATGAGCCTAGATTCGTATGTCACAGCTAATGACCCTATGGATAGGCTACTGCTCCTGTTGTTTGACGGTTTTTTATTAACAGATTTTATGTGACATTCAGTGTAGCTCAAGACTGGACTTTGGCTTTTAATAAGTAAGAACGCAGCCCGGATACAAGGCGTGGACTGCACCCCGATCTCTGTACCTGTTTCTCTGTACCTATTTCTCTGTACCTGTTTTTGATCGCCTAGCTTTTACTTCTCTTGTTTTTACTCCCTTAGAAGGATTATTAAGAAAAGAAAGCCATCTAGACTTTATTATAAAGTGGTTGTGTTTTGTCTATCGCTGTGCATCTCCACCCACCCTGCCCTACGGGCACGGCTCCAGAAAGGGAATTTGCTTCAGGCGATGAGGGCGAAGGCGATTTGCCTCGACTCTCAAGCGTCACGTAGCCGGGACCAATCCTCTCCTTTTTTTCCATACTATTCTTTTCTATCTATGGTGAGCCGCTCCGCAGATCTCGATCATCCGCTTGAATCCGCTCAGGGCGATCGCACCGCCATGCCTTCAGAGAAGCCGCTCGACCAGGCTATAACAACGCTGACGAACTGCGATCGCGAGCCCATTCGCATTCCTGGCAAAATTCAGCCCCACGGTATTTTGGTGGTGCTAGCGCCCACAACGCTGGAAATTTTGCAGGTCAGTGCGAACGTCGAGTCCTGGCTAGCGATGCTGCCAAGCGAGCTATTGGGCCAGCCTCTGAGCGAACTTATCGGCGCAGTCCATGCCCAAGCTGTTCAAGCAAGGATTTCCGCTGATGAAGCCAGCAGCCCGCCACAACCGCTGTTACTAACGTTACCGTCTCGGCCTGCTGAGTCTCGAATGGACTGGCGCTGCCTGATACATACCGACGATGAGATCGTTATTTTAGAGCTTGTCCCTCGCCAGCTAGAGAGCACGCGCTTAGATCAGGACTCATCAGATAAAACTCTATTAAATAGTCTCGAGCCAGCTACTTCAGATCCGATAGCGCTATATGAGCAACTGCGGCAGGCTGTGAGCCAGTTTCAGCAGGCAAATAGCCCAGAGGCGATTGCCAGCATTGTGGTAAAAACGGTGCAGGACATTACCGGACTCAACCGGGTGATGGTCTATCAGCTAGGACACGACTACAGCGGCGCAGTCATCGCCGAGGCTATTGGTGAGTCTGAGCTAGCCGCAGAAAGTTTTCTAGGGCTGCGGTTTCCAGCTACCGACATTCCAGCACAGGCCCGTCAGCTCTACTTGCAAAACTGGCTGCGAATCATTCCTGATGCCAGCTACGAGCCGGTGCCGCTGATTCCCGAACGTCATCCCCACTACCAGCGTCCAACAGATCTAGGTAAAGCAGAACTGAGAAGCGTTTCTCCGATGCATGTGGAATATCTTCAAAACATGGGCGTCAAAGCGTCGATGTCAATCTCTCTAATCGTTGAAGATCAGCTATGGGGACTGATTGCCTGCCATCACCCTGAGCCTAAATACATCGACTACGAAACGCGCAAAGCCTGCGAGTTTTTAGGTCAGATGGCTTCGGTTGAGCTGTTTCGTCAGCAGACGCTGATTGAGAAGCGATATCAGGCGCAGGTTCGCGCTATTCAGCAGCAAATTCGTCATACTATCTCACAGCTGCAGCCTGCCCATGCGATTGAGTCGGTTTTGGTGCAGTATCAGCGAGAGCTGCTGACGCTGGTACAGGCAAGCGGCGCTGTGATTGCTCTAGGCAGCCAAATGACGCTGATTGGCGAAACCCCACCAGAAAGTCGCATCCAGCCTATGCTTGAGTGGCTAGTCGAACAGAATCAAGACATCTATCACACCCAGGCGCTTTCTCAGGTTTTTGAGCCTGCCCGCCAGGATAAAGGCTGTGCTAGCGGTCTGCTAGCTATCTCAATATTTCTACCTGAAGCTTCGTACCATATCCTTTGGTTTCGCCCCGAGCAAAGACGGTCGGTACAGTGGGCAGGAAATCCTAATAAGTCTGCGACTACTGCGGCTGATGGGAGTTTGTATCTCACTCCGCGTCAGTCCTTTGAGCGCTGGCAGGAGCGGGTCCACGAGCAGTCGTTGCCTTGGCAAACAACAGAGATCGCAGCGGCGCAAGATCTGCGGGCTACTTTGCTGCTGACCGCCCTGGAGTTTTCTCGGGCAGCGCTGCGAGAATCGGCGAAGAAGGCGCAGGTGGCTAACCAGGCAAAAAGTCAGTTTTTGGCCAAGATGAGCCATGAGCTGAGAACGCCGCTCAATGCTATTTTGGGCTTTACTCAGCTGATTCACTACCATGAAACGATCTCTAGCGAGCAGCGCGATCGCCTGGATATTATCAACCGTAGCGGCGAGCATTTACTCTCTTTGATTAACGATGTCTTAGAGACTTCGCGAATCGAGGCCGGACAGCCTAGACTAAGTGAGAGCTGTTTTGATCTCTATCAGTTCATTGCTTCTGTGCGCGACATGCTGACGCTACGTGCCGTTAAAAAGGGGCTATCGCTCAAGCTAGAACAGACCGAGCCGCTGCCCCAATATGTATGGGGTGATGAAGGTAAGCTGCGACAGATCATCATTAACTTAGTAGGAAATGCGATTAAGTTTACTGCGCAAGGTGAGGTTGCGCTCAAGGTGTCTTCAGTAGCTGGTCCGACTCAAGCAAACCTGGAGACCCAAGCGCGTGTCCAGGTTCAGTTTGAGATCGTCGATACGGGGCCCGGAATTGCCCCTGAAAACTTTCAGGCAATTTTTGAGCCTTTTCATCAAACGGAGACTGGGCGAAATGCTTATGAGGGTAGTGGTTTGGGCCTTTCGATTAGTCGGCAAAACGCGCGGCTGATGGGGGGTGAGATTGAGGTGCGATCGCAGCTTCAGCAGGGATCTACGTTTGTCTGTAAGGTGCCGCTCGGCCTGATGACGGTGGATAATCTTAGTCCCAGTACGCTCAGTCGAAAGGCGATATCCCTTGCGCCCGATCAGCCAAGCTATCGAATATTAGTCGTAGAAGATGTCGCTGAAAATCGTCAGCTTTTGGTCTCTTTGCTAACGACTATAGGGTTTGAGGTCCGTGCGGTCGAGAACGGCACTCAGGCAGTAGCGCTCTGGCACGAGTGGCAGCCTCACTGCATTTGGATGGATTTGTACATGCCAGGAATGGATGGCTACGAAGCCACCAGGCAGATTCGAGCTACGCAAACCGCGCAGAGTTCTAGCGAGCCTATGCAAGACACTGTCATTATTGCGCTGAGCGCTTCTGTACTCGATCACATGCTAGATGAGGTCATGGAGATAGGATTCGATGACTATGTGTGCAAGCCATTTCAGATTGATGAGATTTTCGACAAAATGGGTCAGCATCTGGGCGTGAAGTATCAATATGCAGATGAGTCTACTGCGTTTGGTACTGCTTTTGGAAGTGCAGACTCGGCGTCAATAGATGAGAACGCTGCTATCGAAACCTGGCAAAAGGAGAAAATATTAAACGTTCAAACGCAGTTAGAGCGGCAGCCCTTAGCTTGGAAGCAAGACTTTGTTAAGGCGGTTTTGGGTGCTCGCGAGCGTAAGATTGAGGCGCTAGTCGATCAGCTCCCCGACGAGCAGCAGGCGCTAGCTGATTTGCTCAGTAGCTGCGTGCGTCAGCTGAAGTTTGACGCGCTCAATCAGCTAGTACAGCCGTTAATTCAATCATGACCCAAAGGATGACTCAGCGATTGAGTCAAGCGATCGCCCTAACCATGACAGACATGCCAGCTCCGCTCCCTACAGAAAAAGGTGACATTCTCATCGTTGACGATCGCCCAGAAAATCTTCAGCTTTTGTTTGACGCCCTGAGCCGCCAAGGCTACGAGCTACGCCGGGTGCTAAGCGGTCAGCAGGCACTGCAAGTTGCCCAGTTCGACCCGCCCGATCTAATTCTGTTGGATATTAGAATGCCAAAGCTAGATGGCTATGAGGTCTGTCGTCGACTAAAGGCCCAGCCCCAAACTCAAGGCATTCCGGTTATTTTCCTCAGCGCCCTAGATGAACCGCTCGATAAGGTAAAAGCTTTTGATGTCGGCGGCGCAGACTACGTGACCAAACCCTTTCAAATTGCTGAAGTGCTCGCTAGAGTAAAGCACCAAATCAGGCTACAGCATCTATTAGGAGAGAATGCGCGGCAGAAACAGGAGATTGAAGAGCGATCGCAAAGCCTAGAAGCCATAAACGATGAGCTAGAGCTATTTACCTCGTCAGTCTCTCACGATTTGCGATCGCCCTTGCGCGGCTTGCAGGGACTTTCTCGTGCCTTGCTAGAAGACTATGGCCCTCAGCTAGATCAGCTAGGGACAACCTACTTACAGCGCATTAACATCACTGCGATCGCGATGAATCAGCTCCTAGACGACCTGCTCGCCTACAGCCGAATAGATCGAATTGAGTTTTTGATCAAACCCGTTTCGCTAGGTACTATTGTCAATTCAGCCCTAAAATCACTGACCACAACGATTCGAGCGAAGCAGGCCACCGTCGAAGTGCAGCCAAATTTACCCCAGGTGATGGGCTACGCTCCAGTTCTAGAACAAGTCGCCAAGAATTTGCTAGACAATGCTTTGAAGTATGTCGCGCCAGGCGATCGCCCCACTGTCAAAATCGGTGCTCTTCTTACCGAACCTGAATCAACAGAGTCAACCACAATACAGCAAGCTCAAATCTGTTGGTTTTTCCAGGACAGTGGAATCGGCATTTCGGCAAAAGATCAGGCTAGAATTTTTCGACCTTTCAATCGGCTGCACGGTGTAGAATCGTATCCCGGTTCTGGCTTTGGTTTAGCCATTGTTCAGCGTGGAATCGCCCGATTAGGCGGCACCTGCGGCGTCGAATCTTCCATTGAACAAGGCAGTCGCTTTTGGATTAAGCTACCTGCTAATCTGCCGTAGGCTTTAGAGCATTTGACGTTTCTCCTACGAGACTTTACAGAGTACGGGTTGCTCAGCAGGTCGCTCAATTGCAGAAGAAATCCATCCAGGCTGCTGGTACGTTTTCAAGAGCTGTGCCACAATTCGCACCGAGCGATCTAGTCCTCGCTGAGCAGTCGAAGAGAGCGTTCCTCTCTCATTAAAGCTTTCAGTCGGGACCTGTAGCAGCCAGGCTTGCGGCGTCCGGCCATAGAGCTGCTGGGTCAGGTTTAACAGGGTCAAAGGAATGCAGTTATGCTTCTCTGCTAATAGGGTTCGAGGAATTCGGCTACCGACTGCAACTGGATCAAGCTGCACGGTCCGTGAACAGTTCTCAGCGCTACAGGCATCGACAAAAATAGCATAGTCAGCCGCCACCAAATCTTCTGCTAGCTCCGGTCTGAGCTGTCGAGTTGCGATGGTTTTGATAGCGGGCAGATGCCAGTTTTCGATCGCATTAGCTACCTGAAGCCCAACTGACCTGTCGCCACCAAACTCATCTCCGTAGCCAATGATTAAAAAACGCGACTCAGTCGCCAGCTTAAAGTCAGCAAAATTTGTCATCTTAAGAGCGAGTCCTTAGTTTTGTTTTGTACCCATATAAAGTAGAAAAAGGATGTGAAGACTTTATGAGGTTGTTAGTTTTACTGGCACGCTCTAAGAACAGGAGAGTTAGCACTTTGCCAGTAAATCACTGTGACTGAACAAGGCGAATTGTGCAAAATGTAGCCACTGACGCTACCTAAAATAAGCTTTGAGAAATGCACATAGTTGCGGCTACCCACCACGATTAGATCAGCATGAATCGTTTCGGCGATTTTACAGATAATCGGCCCTGCTCGACCGTAGGGCTGTAGATACCGAGCCGTCAGCCCGAACGACTCTGCCTCTGTTTGCTTCTGCTTCAGCAGGACTTCAGCATGGTCAGAGAACTCGCGCCAGCAGCTTTCATTATTTATGCTTTCGTCGTACTGGTCAGTCTGGTCTTCTAGCTTCGGACTTTCTATATTGGTCAAGTAGCTGCCAGCAGAGATAATATCACCGAACGGATTAGTGGAATCAAACATGTCTAAGACATGAACAATCACCATTTCAGCGTCTAGCACTTTCGTCAGTTCTAGGGCACAAAGAAAAGTATTGTCGCTGCTAGCGGATTCATCGACGGCTACTAGCACCCGATCAAACATAGTAAGGGATCTCCTACGAATGCAAAAACAAAACTGTAGAAGTTCTTCCCTGTCTGTGGCTGAGACTGTGGCCGAGACTGTGGCTGAGACTGTAGATAAGATCTTGGCTGCTTAGGTTGTATGTCGATACTGTTTAGCCTGTAGGTTGGCATTACAACTATAGGTTGGCACTACAAATCGACAAGGGTGGAGACCCGCCGAGGAGTGTCAAAAAGGTTTTATAAGAAAAGGTTTTGTAAGAAGAATTTGTCAACAGCAGAGAACTTGAGTGCGTCTCCATAAATTCCTCATATTTCTACTGTAGTCTGAGCCTATAAAAACAAATAACAAATTCTTACTGCATCGCCTTGCCATGTGCCTCGTACGTTTCCACTGTCTGATGCTTTTTAGAAAGAGCACTCAATGCCTTCTGAGGAATCAGCCAATGCGCGACGGATGCACCTGATAGTGGTGATGTATCTCTTGTTTAAGACACCGATATAGCTCGCCTTGCCGTCAATCTATTTTCGCAATCCAAGCAAAATATCGATCGACAGCAGGGCGAGTCTCAATGAAACTTGCGATGGCTTGGATTAAGATGATTTTGGAAAGGCTATTTCAAAAATTTCTTTCAGAACATTTCCTACGAGGAGAAGCTAGACGGGCCTAGATGAAATTCTTGCTGGTGGAAGATGATAGGGCGTTGGCAGGTGCCATAGAGCAGCTACTGCTAGCCCATCACTATGTCATGGATTTGGCAAGCGATGGCATCGAGGGTCGAGGAATGGCTGAGGTTTTTCCTTACGATTTGATCTTGATGGACTGGATGCTGCCCAAGCTCGATGGAATGCGGCTGTGCCAGGAGCTGAGAAATGAAGGGAACAATACGCCGATTATTTTGCTGACGGCTCGCGATGCCAGTACCGATAGGGTCGCAGGTCTAGACGCAGGCGCTGACGATTATCTAGTAAAACCATTTGAATTCGAAGAGCTGCTCGCTCGCATCCGCGCTCTATTGCGCCGATCAGAAGGGATTGTTTCACCTGTTCTATGCTGGGGTGATTTACAGCTTGATCCGTCTAGTGGCAATGTTACCTGCGGCGGCGCTGCGATCGCCCTCACGCCCAAAGAGTACGCACTGCTAGAGCTGTTTTTGCGTAATCCTGGCAGAATTTTTAGCCTAGACAGTTTGCTAGATAAAGTCTGGCCGTTTGAAGATGCGCCGACAGTTGCCTCTGTGCGCACGCATATCAAAGGACTTCGCCAGAAGCTCAAGAAAGTGGGACTGTCAGGGGTGGTTTCTACCGTGTATGGCCTGGGCTATCGGCTACAGCCCGCTCCATCGCCGACAGCTGCTGTGACCAATGACTCGAAGGCCGAAGCAGATCGGGCAGATCATTTGACTTTGGCCTCACTTTGGCAGGGCGTTAGCGACAGCTATCTACAGCGGGTGGCGGCGGTTGCTGACACCCTGCACAGGGTGCAGCCAGGAAAAGTAGATCAAGCTATTCGACAGCAGATTCTATCGGAGGCGCATGCACTCGCTGGATCATTAGGAAGTTTTGGATTTAAAACGGTGACCGCCCAGTGGCGAGAGATAGAAAATATCCTACAAACTCACGAGCAGTTGAGCGCCGATTTAATTGGTCAAATAGAAAGGTCGATTACCCTGATTAATCAGTCACTGACACAGGGTTATGCTACTAACACGCTGGCTCCGCCAGTAGACCTACTAGTAGACCTGCCAGTAGATCTGCCAGTAGATCTGGCAGCTGATGCTAATATCGCAACGCTGACGACACCTACTTCTGTATCCGCCGAGCTGCCGTCGAAACAGCTGTTCTATATGTTGATTGTGGATGCTAGAGACGAGTCCGCACAGATAGAGGAGCCACATCCGCGCTGGCTCCAAACGCTAGAAGAAGTTGCTGTTCGCTATCAGGTGAGGGTCAGTATAGCAAGCAATATTGCTCAAGCGAGAAACCTCATCTCTCCCGAAAATTCTTTTTCGCCTAAAGGCTTTGTTTCTCCTGCGACCTGGGCGGTTCCCCAGATCGTTGTCTTTAATTTTGACGGCTCCTCTGAGCTGCCCGATAGCAACAGCGCTAATTTTCAGCTGTTGGCTGAGCTACAGATCATGCAGCCGCCGCTGCCAACCATAGTATTGAGCGCTGCGGCTAGTTTTGAAAATCGGGTGAGCATGTCTAGAGTAGGGGTAGCTAGCGTACTCCAGATGCCAGTGACACCTACCGAAATTCTTGAAACAGCTCTAAGGATATTACAAAGAGGTGCACCACCTGCCGCTAAGCTGTTGGTAGTAGATGACGATCCGGCTGTGCTGACTCTATTGCAGCGGCTGCTTCAGCCTTGGGGCTTTCAGCTACAGCTACTCGCCGATCCACGGCAGTTTTGGCAAACGCTAGAAAGTGTTGAGCCCGATCTGGTTTTGCTCGATGTGAAGATGCCGCAGCTCAGTGGCTTTGACCTATGCCGAGTGATGCGTAATGCGCCTCGCTGGCACGAGCTACCTATCCTGTTTCTATCGGCACATACCGATGAGCAGACTATCCAAAAAGTGTTTTCGGTCGGCGCTGATGACTACATTCGTAAGCCGATTGTGGCTCCTGAGCTAGTGGCACGGGTGCTAGGATGGCTAGAGCGATCGCGCGCCCGACGACTTAGATCAGAAGTTGATAGTCTAACCGGTGTTGACAACCGCAGGAAATCTACTCAGTCGCTCAATCGTCTCTTAGGACTGGCCGAGCGTCAGCAGCAGTCACTGTGCCTCGCTCTGATTGATATTGACCATTTCAAACAAATCAACGATAGATACGGCCATCCGGTCGGTGACTATGTGCTAAGACGCTTCGGAGTCTGCCTACGCTCGACGTTTCGCAATGAAGATGTCATAGCCCGCTGGGGCGGAGAAGAGTTTGTTGTTGGACTATATGGAGTGAATGCAACAGAGTGCGCTCAGAAACTGCGTCAATTTTCGCAGCTTTGGCAGCGAGAGATGACTGACATCTATGCAGAGCTATCCCTTAAAGATCAAAAGACTGGTGGCAAAGATCAAAAGGCTGGTGGCGCTATCATTACTTTCTCGGCAGGCGTTGCCGTGTATCCATACGATGCCGATAGCCTACAAAGTCTCTACATAGCCGCTGATAAGGCACTATACGATGCAAAAAAGGCTGGTTGTAATCAAATTC
>CAWCWM010000004.1:0-280345 GCA_963799265.1 uncultured cyanobacterium | reverse complement strand
ACGTACGAGGGAGTCATGAAACTTCGCAGAAATATCCGTCATATCACTGACGACTCTACATACAGGATGTTTCTGGAGAGCACATAGTGAAATCTGATCGCCCTCTATCCCCTTCCCTATCGGTCGTCAGTCCAAATCCTCAGACTAGCCCAATCAACATTCTTGGAGCCGCCTTTGGTAGCCTCCAAGACGGCTTCATCGTTACCGATCCCGCTGGCAAAATTCAGCAAATCAATCCACCTGCCGAACGCATTTTTCACTTACTCAATACGAGCGGTAAAAGAGAAGACAATACCTTGCCCGCTGAGATCTGGCACATATGCAAGACTGCCCTTAGGGAAAAGGACGAGCTTTCGCATCAGAGCGTGGGTATAGATACTGATATTATCTTGCCGAAGCTTGGCATTGTTCGCACCCGAGTGCAAAACATTAGCCTTGGCCGAACACCATACCTGCTGATTGTTCTAGAAGACCGACAGCAAACAACTCGAAATAAAGCGCTCTCCGAAGCGGCTCTCTATGGTTTGACTGAGCGCGAAACCGAGATTTGGCAGCTACGTTTGCGCGGAGATGCCTATAAAGAAATATCGGCGGCGCTGTGGATTAGTATCGATACGGTCAAAAAACACATTAAGAACATCCATGCCAAGCAGCGGATACATCAAGATGAGCTGGAGTACGGACTGATGGCGTAGGCTAGCGTTTCTCGATCGCTGGGGCCTGTACCTGCGCCGCTGCAATTTCTGCCGTCCGCGCCAGCACAGAACGCTGCAACAGTGGTGTCCGGGCCACAGAGCTATTCGCCAGCGTCAATAGCGGATTTGCCAGCACCCCAGATAAAGCAGTAACTACGACGGCTAGAATCAAACTCACTTGCAGTGGCCGCATTCCAGGCAGCGTCCAGTCGTTGTCTGCATAGGCTTTTACAGAGTCAGACATTTCCTGAGGCTCTTTGACGACCATCATTTTTACTACGCGAATGTAGTAGTAGATGGAAATAACGCTGGTGATCAAACCGACGAGTACAAGGGTGTAAGCGCCTGCCTGCCAGCCTGCCCAGAAGACGTAGATTTTGCCAAAGAATCCCGATAGGGGGGGAATGCCTCCTAGAGACAGCAGGCAAATGCTCAAGCATAGCGTCAGCAAGGGATCGCGCTGATACAGGCCGCTGTATTCGCTGATCTTGTCGGTGCCTGTACGCAAAGAAAATAAGATGACGCAGGTGAACGCGCCCAGGTTCATAAATAGGTAGATGAACAGGTAGAAGACAACGCTGGAGTAGCCTGCATCGGTGCCGATGATAAAACCGATCATAATGATCCCAGCTTGACCAATAGAGGAGTAAGCCAGCAGACGCTTCATACTGGTTTGCGCTAGAGCGACCACGTTACCTAGCACCATGCTAAGAATTGCTAGGGCGGCAAAGACAAATCGCCACTGTTCAGCAACCATTGGAAAGGCGGTTAGCAGGAGGCGAATGGCTAGGGCAAATCCGGCTGTTTTTGAGCCAACCGATAAGAAGGCGACAACAGGCGTAGGCGAGCCTTCATACACATCGGGTGTCCACTGGTGGAAGGGAACAGCGGCAACCTTGAAGGCGATACCGGCGATCACAAAAACTAGGGCAATGATTAGACCAATGGGAGCCGTATCGTTGGCGGCTGAGATCTGGGTGGCGATCGCACTCAAATTCGTCTCACCCCCAGAAAGTCCGTACAGCAAAGACATCCCATACAAAAAGATTGCCGCACTCGCCGCGCCAATCAGCAAATACTTCAGCGCCGCCTCGTTCGAGCGGGGATCGCGCTTCATGTACCCCGTCAGCAGATAGGACGAAATACTCAGCGTTTCTAGCGCCACGAACATGGTCACGAGCTCATCCGCGCCAGAGAGGAACATACCGCCTAGCGTGGCTGTTAGCAAAATTGCTAGAAACTCGGCTAGCGCAGTCCCCGATCGCTCGATGTAGCGAATCGACATCGGGATAGTCACTGCTGCCGATAGCGCGATGATCCCGCGAAAGACAATGCTGAGATCGTCGCCGTTGAAGCTGCCTAAAAACGCAATCGGCTCGGCTGCGCCCCACTGAAAATACAGGTCAACCACTGCTGCGAGCAAGCCTGCGATCGCAACATAGGGCAGCCACTTCGTCACGCTACGTCCGCCAATAATGTCGGCTACGAGCAGCGTCATAATCGTGACAATCACGATTCCTTCTGGCAAGATGATGCCCGCATTTAGCTGAGCGGCAATATTGGCAAAATCCATCGAAGTCAGTCCCAGCAAACAGCCTAGATAAGGTTTTTCACTTGAAATCTTACCGTGTATTCTCCGATTACCCCATCTTCCTTTTGAGATTTGTGCGGACATCACCCCAAAAATTAACAGCCGTTAATGTCTTTCAGCGCTAAAAAGAGGAAGTAGGTTATGTTTCAACGGATTACGTCACTCAGGCTTGGCGATCACTTCTAGCCATTAATTTCTTCAAATCTTGGCAAAGTCAAAAGTCAGGGTAGACGGATTGAACCTTTTTGGTCTATCGCTATATATAGGAGATGGCTCGAACATAATGACGTATCTTCAGCTGCTAAACGCGACTAATGCAACACGACTGACGCAGTGAGAGCGCATTCTTACTTTGCTTCTTGCTTCGCTAATTTTGCTTCTTGCTTCGCTAATTATGTGGGAATGATTGAGCCAACTGGCAAAGCCTTCTCGCTTCAGCTATCTACCCAAAGCGCTCGCCGTCATTCCTGTCCACCTCAGTTAACACCGTATAGGCCGTATGTCCACGCTTGTCATCGTCGAGTCACCCACAAAAGCCAAAACCATCCGCAACTACTTGCCAAAGGGCTACAAAGTAGAGGCGTCAATGGGCCATGTTCGTGATTTGCCCAAGTCAGCAAAAGAGATCCCGGCCAAGGTCAAAAAAGAAAAATGGGCCCAAATCGGCGTCAACACTGAGGCCGATTTTGAACCGCTCTATATTATTCCTAGCGACAAGAAAAAGGTTGTCAAAACCCTCAAAGATGCGCTCAAAGGCGTAGACGAGCTCATACTCGCCACTGACGAAGATCGCGAAGGTGAAAGCATCAGCTGGCACCTGACTCAGGTGCTAAATCCCAAAGTGCCAATCAAGCGCATGGTCTTCCATGAAATCACCAAAGAAGCCATTCAAGCAGCGCTGTCAAACTGCCGAAACATAGACGACAAGCTGGTTCATGCTCAAGAAACTCGCCGCATCCTAGACCGGCTAGTGGGCTATACCGTCTCGCCGCTGCTGTGGAAAAAAATCGCTTTTGGCCTGTCTGCTGGCCGGGTACAGTCTGTTTCTGTTCGCCTGCTAGTGGAAAGAGAGCGGGCTAGACGCGCCTTCAGACGAGGCTCTTATTGGGATTTGAAGGCGGCGCTGCTGAAGTCCGAGAGCAAAGTCAAAGCGCCTTTTGATGCAAAGCTGGTCTCTGTTGGTGGGACTAGGGTAGCTAGCGGTAGTGACTTCGACGAAGCCACCGGTCAGGTCAAAGCCGGTCGCAGCGTGCTTTTGCTGAATGAAGAGGAAGCGATCGCACTGCGCACCCGGCTAGAAAACAGCGCCTGGACCGTCTCAAATCTAGAAGAGCGGCCCAACACCCGCAAGCCTGCCCCGCCCTTTACCACCTCCACCTTGCAGCAAGAGGCAAACCGCAAGCTGGGTTTGTCTGCTCGCGACACGATGCGGACAGCTCAGGGTCTGTACGAGAAGGGCTTCATCACCTACATGCGGACCGATTCGACTAGTTTGTCTCAGCAGGCGATCGCCGCCGCCCGTAGCTGCGTCGAAACCAAGTACGGCAAAGACTACCTCAGCCCCAAACCCCGCCAGTTCAAAGCCAAAAGCAAAGGCGCACAAGAGGCCCACGAAGCAATCCGCCCTTCTGGTGAAGTTTTCCGCATTCCCCAAGAAACCCGCCTGAAAGAACGCGAGCTAAAACTGTACGACATGATCTGGAAGCGGACCGTCGCCACCCAAATGGCCGAGGCTCGTCAGACCAATATCACCATGCAAATCGAAGCCGACAACGCGATCTTCAAGGCCACCGGCAAGCGCATCGACTTCCCCGGATTTTTCCGCGCCTATGTCGAAGGCTCTGACAATCCCGACGCCGCAATCGAAAACCAAGAGGTGATCTTACCTGATGTAAAAGCTGGCGATGCTCTAGACTGTGCAAACCTAGAAGCGATTGGTCATGAAACCCAGCCGCCCGCCCGCTACACCGAAGCTTCGCTCGTCAAAACCCTTGAAAAAGAGGGCATCGGTCGTCCTAGCACCTACGCCACTGTCATCAGCACGATTGTTGCCCGCCGCTACGCCGAGCTGATCGGCAACAGCCTGGTGCCAACATTCACCGCCTTTGCTGTTACCGAGCTATTGGAAAAGAACTTTCCCGATCTGGTGGACGTTCACTTCACTGCCAATATGGAGAAAACGCTTGACGATATTTCCGTGGGAAACGTCGAATGGCTACCGTATTTAAAAGGCTTCTACGGCGGCGACGCTGGCCTAGCCAATCAAGTAGAAGAGCGGCAGGACAACATCGATCCGACCGAAGCTCGTACGGTTGATCTCAATGATTTAATCGCGAAGGTGCGCATCGGTAAATACGGTGCCTACGTCGAACTTGAAAGAGAAGACGAAACCGTTCGCGCCTCAATTCCCGACGGCGTCAGCCCAGCGGATCTAGACGACGAACAGGTCGAAGTACTGCTAAAGCAGAAGACAGAAGGCCCCGAGAAAATCGATCTTCATCCCGAGACGGGTGAGCCAATGTACCTACTCATCGGTCGCTACGGCCCCTACGTCCAGCTCGGCGATATCACTGAAGAGAACAAGAAGCCTAAGCGCACCTCTCTTCCCAAGGGTGTAAAAGCAGAGGATGTCACCCCAGAAATGGCAGTCGGCTTGCTCTCTTTGCCGAGACTGTTGGGCGTACATCCCGGAACTGGCAACAATATTAAAGCCAGCCTTGGTCGATTTGGCCCCTACGTCGTCCATTCCAAAGGAAAAGAAGACGGCAAAGATGACTATCGCTCTATCAAAGGCGATGATGACGTACTGACTATTGCTCTAGATCGCGCCCTAGAGCTATTGGCACAGCCCAAAGCCACCCGAGGCCGCAAAGCTGTGACCCCAGTTCATGAAATTGGCAAACATCCGGTCGATGAAGAGCCAATCAATGTCTACGACGGTCCGTATGGCCTGTACATCAAGCATGGGAAGGTAAATGTTTCTGTGCCAGAAGGCAAAAAGCCAGAAGAAGTAACCGTAGACGAAGCGGTCGCCCTGCTAAAAGAGAAAGGTGGAGAGGTCAAGAAAAAGACGACTAAGCAAAAAACAACCGCTAAGAAAACGGCTGCAAAGAAAACGGCTGCAAAGAAAGGAACTGTAAAGCAAGGAACAACAAAGAAGACAGCAGCTAGCACTGCAAAAACGAAGGCAGCAGGCACAAAGAAGACGACTAAAAGTACCACTAAGACAGCAGCTGCTAAGAAGACAACTAAGAAGTCTGCAATTGAGAAGATCGCCCCCGAAGAAGAGAGTGATGTCTAGATGCAGCTAGATCAGGTAGTTCCGTTTGGGCGTTCTTTTGATGAGTATGTTCGCATGTTTGCGCTAGATGCGGCAGACTTGGACAAGTCTATCTTGAGCGTTGCAGACGGACCGGCAAGCTTTAATGCTGAGGGGAGCGCGAGGGGCGTACGGATTAAGTCTTGCGATCCGCTGTATGCATTTGGCGCAGATGAGATCCGCGATCGCTTCTACGCTGTCCTCGACAACATCATCACCCAGGTTGAGAATACGCCAGATAGCTGGGTTTGGAGCTACCACAAGTCGTCTGCCGATCTAAAAAAGAACAGAATCGAAGTGACAGAGCGCTTTTATGCAGACTATGAAGCTGGCAAAGCCGAAGGCCGCTACGCGTTTGGCGAGCTGCCTGGCCTAAGCTATGAGGCCGATAGTTTTGACCTGAGCCTCTGCTCGCATTTTCTTTTTTTGTATTCCGATCAGTTGGACCTAGATTTTCATAGGGATGCGATCGCCCAGATGCTGCGAATCAGCCCAGAAGCCAGAATTTTCCCACTACTGACGCTAGACCAGCAAAAATCACCGCACCTCTTGCCCGTTATCGAGCACTTGCAGTCGGCAGGCTATCAGTGTGAGATAGAAAAAGTAGCCTATGAGCTACAGCCGGGTGGAAACGAAATGCTGAGAATTTCCCGCGCCTGAATTCTCGTGCTCATTATTTTGCTGACATGCGAATGTACTGACATTTGGCCTACGCCTCTTCAACACAGTCTTCTAAACGGAACCTGGCAATCTGAAAAATTTCAGAAAGTGCCCTCTCTTGCTCGCTCATAGAATCGTTTTCTAACCTGTCTTCAAACATCTGTAAGATGCTTTCCACATCGTGACCTTTTACCGCCATGACAAAAGGAAAGTCAAACTTTTTCTGGTAGGCGCTATTCAACTTCTGAAATCTTGCATATTCTTGCTCGCTCATCTGACCCAGTCCGGCCCTAGCCTGCTCTTGCACAGACGCTTCTGCCATTGCTGCGCGAGTGCCCAAATCAGGGTGTGCCTTGATCAAAGCTATCTGCGCCGCTGCTGAATCCGCTTCTACGACGGCAACCATCGCTCGCCACAGCCTTTCAACCGATTCAAAGGGCCGTTGCTTCCACGCCTGCTGTGCGATCGCAGGCGTCTCCTCAAAAATGGCTCCGAATGCCGTCGTAAATTCGGCCTGAGTCATCTGGTTAACAGTATCGAGTGAATAAGACATTTTTTCCGCTGTGGTTGAGTTTAGCCTTGAGCCTAAGTTTTGATTTTATCTGCGCTTTTATAGCAAAGTGCGGAAGCCTATAGCTTTCAGGCTTTTGTTTTCAAGCTCAAAATAGCAACGCCGATAGTGACCAGAGCGACACCTGCACTTTGCTGAGACTGTAGAGACTCGTGCAGGGTGATCCACGCGAATAGAGCGGTGAGAGCTGGCGCACTGGCGCTGATCAAGGCGGTGAGCGCTGCGCCAATGTAGCGGATGCCAAAGTTATTGAGGACGTAGGCAATTAGAGTGAGGCTAGCGGAGAAAAGAGTAGTGCTTAGAATAGTCGGCCAGGTGGAGGGGACTACGGAGATGGGCGATGCCATTAAAAAAGAGCGGATAAAAAGAGAGAAAGTGGCTAGGCTAGAGACGCCCATAAACGTGAAAAGAGAGAAAGGCACTGGATGAAGCGACAGGCTTTGATTTTTTAAGCACAGCTCCGCAAAGATACCGTAGATGCCAAAACACAAGCCTGCGCCTAACCCGTACCAAAGCCCGGTTCTAAGTCCTAGAAATGTGCTTGTAGTCTCTGTACTAGCGGCGGCTGAGCCAGTATTGGTCAGGACCACACCGATAAAGATGATGACCATCAGGCCTAGCTGATAGGGACGCAGTCTTTGGTTGAAGCAGAAGCGGGCGAGAAGAACGGTGATAGCGGGATAGATGAAGAAAGCTGCGATCGCAACCCCAGCTGCAATCTGGCTCAAGGCGGTATACAACAAAGTGAGACCGCAAAAAATGCACAGTGAACTCGCCATTGCTGCCCTGAATACCTTGGGCGATCGCGGTAGCCGCCTGAGAGCGGTAAACGTGTCGGGGTATAGCCAGGGTGCGATCGCCGTCAGCAGTACAGCCATCATCGCCATTCGGATAGCGAGCAGCATGATCACATTGCTCAGATCCGGAGTAATAAACCCACCGAAAAGGACTCTGCCGAATAGTTCTCCAGGGACAAAGAAGACTCTCGAAACAACGTTTTGCGCTGCGAGAGCAACCGCGCTCAGCAACACCACCACAATGCCAAGCACAGTAGGGGAGGATGTTTTGGGATAGGTCATAGGTTGAGAGCCTGTAGAGAGACGCTGTTCTTTATGAAGCTGACATCAAGCCTGTATTGACTTAAACACAGTGGCACATGCAAACAATAAATTTAAAAATATCTCGCTAGAATGAGCGTGACGGAATACTTTTTCTTGCTGTGAATGACTCCCAAACCATTACGCACGTGATCGATCGCCTAAGCCTAGGGGCTAGTCCAGGCGATCGCCAGCAGGTTGAACGCAGTGGCGTGGCCGCCTATATTCGCCAACAGCTCAACCCAGATCCGTCTGCTGAACCGGCTTCACTGGTGCAAAGACTGAGTCGTTTGCCCAGCTTGACTCAGACGCCAGCAGTGCTGTTTGAGCAGGGTGCTCCTCCTCCCAAACCGACCAACAACCAGCGCTATCAGGCAAAGCGTGGCCGGATGCAGGTCTTCAAAGAGGCTACGCAGGCGCGGATGCTGCGGGCATTAGAAAGTCCCAATCAGCTACAAGAAGTGATAGTGGACTTTTGGTTCAATCACTTTAATGTGTTTATGCGTAAGAGTACGGTGCGCCTGTGGGTGGGTTCCTACGAGCAGATGGCTATTCGTCCTCATGCCTTTGGCAAATTCCGTGATTTGCTCGGCGCGACAGCCAAACACCCGGCAATGCAGCTGTATTTGGATAACAGTTCTAATATTGCGCCAAACAGTCAGCAGGGTCGACGCCGAGGAGGGGGCGAAAAAACGCTGAACGAGAACTATGCTCGAGAGCTATTGGAGCTACACACGCTGGGCGTGGATGGCGGCTATACCCAGGCTGATGTTGAGAGTTTGGCTCGTATTTTCACCGGTTGGGATCTAGCGCGACGACTGAACAGCCCAGAGAACAACGGCTTTCGCTTCGAGCCTAATCGCCACGACCCGACAGACAAAGTATTTCTGGGACAGCGGATCGCGGGTGGTGGCGTAGAAGAAGGGGAAAAGGCTCTAGATATACTGGCCCGTCACCCTGCGACTGCCCGTCATATCAGCCGTAAGCTGGCTCAATATTTCGTGGCTGATACGCCGCCAGAGGCACTGGTAAATCGGCTGGCCGACCGCTTTTTATCAAGCGATGGGGATATTCGAGCGGTGCTGTCGATGCTGTTTGAGAGCGATGAATTTTGGTCGCCTGCTGCCTACCAGAATAAGTTCAAAACGCCCTATCAATATCTGTTTTCGATGATGCGGGCAATTGGGCTATCGTCGCCTTCTAATGAGGTTTTACAGCGTCTGGGGGGGTTGATGGATCAGCTGAGTATGCCGCTTTACGGATGTAGTCCGCCAGATGGCTATGCCCAGGTAGAGTCCGCCTGGCTCAATGCAGACGCCATGATGCGCCGGACGAGCTTTTCTCCGGCTGTCTACAAGCTACAAGAGCAAAATAAGCCTAACGCAGCAGATCTGTTGGCTACGTTAGGAGATCAGTTTTCGGCGAAGACGCTGGCTGTCCTGGATAGTTCGCCTGCTGATCTGCGACCGACTTTGATTTTGGGTAGTCCAGAAATGATGTATCGCTAGAACTTCAAAAGAGGTCTAAAGATTGCTATGAGACGACGTAAACTGCTTAAAAATTCGGCCCTGTTGGGAGCCTCTAGTCTGATCGCGCTGGGTACTCATGGCTGGGCCTGGCGGGCTGAAGCGCAATCTAGCACGAGCTTACCTCGGCTGGTGGTGATTTTTCTTAGAGGCGGTGTAGATGGGCTCAACGTGGTGGTGCCCTTTCAAGACCCTAACTATTACGAAGCGCGGCCAACGGTTGCGATCGCCCGGCCCGGAGAAAAAGATGGTGTGCTTGACTTGGACGGGCAGTTTGGTCTGCATCCCAGTCTAGCGCCACTGATGCCACAGTGGCAGGCGGGCAATATGGCGTTTGTCCATGCAGCGGGGTTGCCTGTGCCGTCGCGATCGCACTTCCAGTCTCAGGACTATATGGAAACCGGTACTCCTGGTGAGAATTCTACTGCTACAGGTTGGCTCAACCGGCTGCTGGCCTTTTTGCCTAACAGCACACCGACAACAGCGCTAAACGTTAGCTCTGGTGGCACGCTGCCGTTGATTTTTGCTGGCTCAGAAACCGTCGCCAACCTGAAACTTACCAATGGTGGCAGTCCGTCTCTGGCGATCGATCGGCCCAAGCTACAGACAGCTTTTGACCAGATGTATTCTGGGGATGAGCGGTTATCGAGAGTCTATCAGTCAGGTCGAACGGCCAGGGATGTACTCTTGCGTGAAGTTAACAACGAGAACATGGCGGCTTCTCGGGGAGCACCGATACCGACCCAGTTTTCTCGCAACACTAGCCGCCTCGCCCAGCTCATGAAAAGCGATGCGAACATTCAGGTCGCGTTCATGGAGCTCGGTGGCTGGGATTCTCATGTGAATCAAGAAGGCATACTGGCGCGCTATTTGCCGATGGTCGGTGGCGGGCTGGTGCAGCTAGCGCAGGAGCTAGGACCAATCTACCAAGACACGGCGGTAGTCGTCATGTCAGAATTTGGCCGCACTGTCTCAGAGAATGGCTCTCGTGGTACCGATCACGGACACGGCAGCGCCATGTGGCTGATGGGTGGTGGACTCCGGGGCAAACAGGTGTATGGACAGTGGCCAGAGCTAGATCTAGCTGACCTGTATGAGCAAAGAGACTTGGCGGTGACTACAGATTATCGAGATGTGCTGATCTCTATACTGAAGCCACACTTTGGATTGAACGATGGTGCGATCGCGCAGATCTTTCCCAATTACCAGCCTCAAAGCAGTTTCGACCTCTTGGTCTAAACCTGCCAACCATAGCGTTCGCTGGCATTGGAAGAAGACTATCAAACCAACTTTCGGCAAGGCTGAAGACCGTTTTCAAGGCCATACAGGGCGGGTGAAAGCACCGGGTAATGGCGACGAAGTACCGTCAGGAAGCGGTGTCTTTTAGATTGTTCTCTCGCAGTTCATTGCAAAACTGAAAGATCTGAAGTGAAGCTAGTGGCAGTGGAAGCTTGTGCCGAGGAAGCCTGTTGATATCATTCTCCTCTGTTGCTGGGTGAATTGTAGTGCTGGGTGAATTGTAGTACTGGGCCGTGGAATGTTGTGAATTGTGAAAGTCTTTTCGCTCTGTCCGTAGCGTCTTCTGTAAGTTGTATATGAAATTTCAAGAAAAAATCTTTGAAGACGCAGGTCCGCTTCGAGAAAACATCCTTCAATTAGTCGATAGAAACTGCGCTTTAGTGAATTCGTTCTCTGGGAATACTGCTGTTGAAGGAAAAACTGAAGATAACTGGTTATAAACCGTTTGAGTAGATACAAGCACGACTTGCTGCATGTGTCAGCAAAAGCGAGCTATGTCATGTATTTTCCCTAGACTCCTTGCATAATACTAAGAGAACAGCAGTTCCTTTTCACTATGAATCTATCAAAACTCGACCCCTTAATAGGTAGTGAAAGGGACCAGAAAAATCAGTTGAGCAAGCCTAAATCGAAGAAGCTAAAGTGGCATCTTGTTTATTATCTCTTAGCTGTTTTTGATGTTCTAACGGTGGGAACAAGCTTATTTCTCAATTACCGACTCGTGAGCAGCTACGAACAGTCGATTGAGATCAACCAAGTATGGGCGCAGCGACTACAGACCTACTCAGAGCTGGCACAAAGGGTAGGGGCGACCAATGCACCTGGTAATGATGTCTTCGATTCGCAGGATGTTGAAGTAGAGAATCAACGACTAGAAGTCAGCCTGGCGCGTTTTCAAGAACAGATGACGCTCATTCGGCAAGATCTCGCGACCAATACAGAAGCTGTTCATTCAGAGCCGCTGCTGGCCTACTTAGACCAAGTAGATGCCGCAACCGCTGAGATGACCCGAGAAGCGAAGGCGATCTTTTCCTTTGTGGACCAAAACCAAACGTCGTTGGCAGCGCAGCGTATGTCTAGTATGGACAGAGCTTACGCTGAGGCGATGATTGCGCTGGAGACGTTGCGACAACAGGTTGGCGAAATTCAGCAGCAGAATCTACAGCAGCAAAAAGACCAGGCTTCCCACTTAAAGCGGTATGAATATGCGATCGCAGCTGCAGTCTTGATCATGGTCACCAGCCTCAGTGTCTACGGATATAAGCTATCCGAACGAATGGAAAAAGATAGCCAAATCCAGGCGCAGCTGATCAAAGCGCAGCTAGAGCAAAATAGCGAGCTACAGACAACCCTAGAAGATCTACACAGCACACAAACACAGATGATCCACAGTGAAAAAATGGCCGCCTTAGGTCAAATGGTTGCCGGTGTAGCTCATGAGATTAACAATCCGCTTAACTTTATTCACAGCAATCTGAACCCAATCAACGACTACACAGAAGACTTGCTCACCCTTACAGACGCCTATCAGGAGCACTATCCAGATCCACCAGAAGCGCTACAAGCAGAGATAGAAGCCGCTGATCTAGAGTTCTTGAAGGGAGATATAAAGAAGCTTATGCAGTCGATGAAAGTCGGCACCGAGCGTATTCGTGAAATTGTTAAGTCACTGCGAAATTTCTCTCGGTTAGACGAATCGGCCTGCAAAGCGGTAGATATCCACGAAGGGATTGACAATACCTTAATGATTTTGCAGCATCGACTCAAAGGAAGTTCTGAACGTCCTAAGATTGAAGTTAATAAGGATTTTGGTCAGTTTCCACTGGTAGAGTGCTTTGCGGGCCAGCTCAATCAGGTGTTTATGAATCTTTTAGCCAATGCGATTGATGCCCTAGAAGAATCTAACCAGGGGAGAAATTACAAGGATATTGCTGCAAACCCAAATGGTATCTGGATTAGTACACGTCAGCTAGATGAAAACTGGATCTCTATTTCCATCGCAGACAACGGAGCAGGTATGTCAAAAGAAGCAGCATCCCGAATTTTCAATCCCTTTTTCACTACTAAAGTCGTGGGTAAAGGAACGGGGCTGGGGCTGTCAATTAGCCATCAGATTGTGACAGAAAGACACAGAGGCAAAATCCGGTGTGAGTCTACCTCTGGAGAAGGAACAAAGTTTATTATCGAGATTCCCACTCGTCAGTCAGAAGCCTAGCCGCCTTTGCTCTAACCTTCAGCGAACGGGGGCAGCCGCTGCTGAATAGGCGAAGATTGAATCAGAGAGGTATTGGTTTGAGCGTATGGCAGTAGCCGATTGATAATCTGTTCTAGTTCGTCTGTAGATCTGATATGAACCTTGGAAATAAAGCAGTCGTCGCCCGTGACTCGGTTGCACTCAACAATCTCTTCTGACGCCTGGATTACAGAAACAACCTTGGATAGCTGTCCAGGCAGAGGACGAATCCGAATATAGAACGATAGAGCATAACCGAGCATCTGAGGATCTACAGTGATAGTGAACGCTCGAATGACTCCAGACTCTTTGAGACGCTTTAGCCGCTCCGAGACGCTGGGCGAAGACATATTAAGCTCCCTTGCAATGTCAGCAATCGAAGTTCTAGCGTCTTGATGCAGTATACGAAGTAGCTGCGTATCTACGTTGTCTAACGTATATTCTGGTATACGAAGGCTCTTTTTCATTTTTTCCTGCTTTTCTTAGGCTGACAAAATTTTAACCCTTTTATCAGCTATGTAAAAACCCAAAAACCGTTGATAGCATTGATACATCCAAAAACAAGATGCATTGACGCATGAAATTACAAGATGTTGTATCGGTTCGTGTAAAGGCGGCACCGCCTCACCTTTGGTTTGTTGTTAGCGCGATTTTTCATTATTTAGGTCCTTCTTTTGCTGTTCTTTTGTTTGAGAATATCAGCGTTCTAGGCGTTGCTTGGTTCAGAATTGCCAGCGCAGCGCTGGTCTTTTCGCTGTGGACAAAGCCCTGGAAAACCTTTCGGTTGGCCGATCGCTCGACCATAGTTCTGTTGCTCTTATTGGGGGCCTGTCTGGCGCTGATGAATAGTGCGTTTTATCTGGCGATTGATCGTCTGCCGTTGAGCTTGGTGGCAACGATGGAATTTGTCGGTACCATTGCTGTGGCGCTGTTTGGGCTTCGAGCCGCACGCAACTATGTAGCTTTATCCTTGGCTGTAGCAGGTGTGTTCATTCTAATTGATGTGCGCTGGTCAGATGACTGGCTAGGTCTTGCGTTTGCGGCTGTGAATGCTGTTCTATTTATGATTTATATCTTCTTGGGCCATCGAATTTCGGAGCAAGGCGCAGGTGAGGGTGTAGGTCGATTAGGGGCCGCAATGTCGGCAGCGTTTGTGTTTGTGATGCCGATTGGGTTTTCTGGGGCGATCGCAGCCTTCTCGCATCCCGTACTCATTCTGGCAGGAATTGGCGTTGGCATCGCTTCGTCAGTTGTCCCCTATGTCTGCGATCAGCTGGCAATGTCGCAATTGCCACGAAATACCTATGCCCTTTTGTTGGCACTTCTGCCTGCTACGGCAACAATTATAGGCGCTGTTGTGCTCGGTCAAATCCCGACGATTCGAGACATCGTAGGCATTCTACTGGTAATGGGAGGCATATCTATTCACAAATCTGCTGCGCCAGAATCTACGTAGCTTTTGTCACCTGGCGATCGCAAGCGTAAGTCCAGGTGTCATCTCAACTCAGCTGCCTAGCAGCAAGTCTAAAAACATCTTTACCGCAGGGGCTGGTGGCGTACTGGCTAGCGTTGCCGCGCCGATAACTCGCTCTAGGCGGATGGGGAGCGATCGCACATACACATCATCTGGAATCGGCATCGCCGCTAGCCTAGGCAAGATCGCCGCCCCCAACCCCTGCGCCACCATGCTCACAATCGTAGAGTCTTCTCTAATCACGTATGCCACCTCAAAAGACTGGCCCCACTTTGCCCAGTGCTCTCTCACCGCACTAGTACATTCAGCATAGTTAAACAAGATAAAAGAGTACGCAGACAAAGCTTCCCAGGTTAACTCTTTGGGCGGTGGCGGCTCACTCTTTGGTAAGAGCACCACATACTCATCTCGGGTGATTTCAACCGTGCGAAATTCTTCCGATCGAGGTAAAGGAATTAGGCCAATATCGGTTTGCCCTTCTCTGAGAGATTGTTCTACCCCGGCTGGGTCTAGCTCAACTAGAACAACCTCAACATGAGGAAATCGGTTTCTAAAGCGGGCAATATTAGCTGGTAACAGGTGAGTCGCCGCGCTGCGAAAAGAAGAGATTCGTAGACGAGACTTATACAGTCCTTTCTCTAAGTTGACCTCGTAATCTATTAGCTCTTTTAGCTCTAGCATTTGATGGGCGTGGGAAATTACTCGTTCCCCTACCGGCGTCAGCTTGGCACCCGAGCGTCCTCTGGTAAATAATGGTACGCCTAGCTCGGTCTCCAAAGAGGCGATCGCCCGACTAACTGCCGACTGCGACACCTCCAAATGCATGGCCGCATCAGAGAAAGTGCCATAGGTGGCAACAGTCGAGAGCACCTCAAGATGAAAGATGTTCATAGCCGTTATCTATTCGCTTTCCGCATAGATGTGCGTCATTAGACGGTTTGATTCCTCTAAAAGCTAAGGCTAAGGTGAAACCAGCTTGCATCAATACATGCAGGTTGACGCGCCAGCTATCTTGACAGACGCCGCTACTACGGTAGCGCTAATGCAGCAATGCTCTATGGCTATTGATGTATTAGGCAAGACGGGCAAAATGACAAAAAGTTCAATCATGCGCTTCCGATCCTAAGGGGGCTCCTCATCCAATGTTTCAGCTACTCGACTTTCAAAAGTTTAGAGACACGCCAAGCGTCCAGTTTTTTGATATCACCGTCCCCGCCTCCAATGCGAGAGATCTGGTGTATCACGAGGGGCCCGCGATCAGCCCAAACAATGACGACAACAATGCCTGGCAATTCTACCTCCATCCTCACCAAGAAGACAATCTGCTCGCTCTTTCCGGTGGCCGCACTTTCCACCTGATCAACTTCGAGTGGGATCACCCTTATCATGTTGTTCGTCTGGATGCAAACCGCCACATTCTCCGCATTCCACCCGGCACTTTCCATCGCTCAGAATCAGATCTCAAGGGCTCCTTGGTAATCAACCAGGCCGTACGCGCTGAAAATACAAATGTTCAGCATGAGTTTAGAGTCTACAGCAGTGGGAACGTACCCAAGCTTTACGATTTGCTAGCTTCTCAAATACAACCCTCGTATCACGGCTTTGAAGATCGCGACTTTGAAGGGCAGAGCCGTGAAGAGAAGGGTTTCGAGGAACATAGCCGCAAAGAATCAGATTTTCCTCAGGCTGCATAGCCGCAGGATACATCACACCAGCCAAGCTATAAAATAGTAGCTTGGCTTTTTGCTGGCGTTTTTACAAACAGCATCAGACCCACTACTACTGGCGCAAATAGGCAGCAGGCGTACAGCCCGCTAGCGTAGGAACCTGTAATCGATTTAGAGCTAGCTAGCAGTGAGGGGCCAAGAGCGCTGGCGATAACAACGGCCATCATCTGTACGCCTGCGATCGCACCCAAATGCGCCCGACCAAAAAACCTGGGCAGCACCACCGTCGACAGCGTGCCGAAGCACCCGCCGCTAATCCCAAGCCCCACAACTGCGGGTACTACCATCCAGGGCCGATCCAAGTTGGCGATGGTGGCAATGCCGATCGCCTGAGAAATCATCATAAAGATGAATAAGTATTGGATACGAACGCGATCGCAAGCGACCCCTACGCCATAGCCCACCGCTGTCGAAACCACCGCAATCGGCACAAAAATCCGCACCATATCCGCCTCGGCAATGCCCATCTCTGCGCCAATGCTGACAATATTGAAAGTGATCCCCGTTATCGACAGCGCCTGCGACATAAAGGCCAGCGTTACCGCCCAGAAGGCCAGCGTTCCGAGCGCCTGCCGCCGGGTCACACCCCAAAGCACAGCGGATTCTGAAGTTTCGCTTAAAGGCGTTTTGTTCGAGTGAGTCGCTGCCGAAGAAACTACTGGATCTCCGTCCATCCGCAGGCCGCATACTTCAGGATTATCACGGAACAGCAGCCAGCCGATGCTGCTCATTCCCACACCCACGACAGCGGCTAAGCTCAGCCAAGTGCCTCGCCAGCCCAGCACCGCAATCGATTGACTGAAAAAATAGGGCGCGATCGCAAAGCCAAACGCCACAAAAATTCCCTCGATCCCCGATACCTGTCCGCGCCGCCGATCGAACCACTTGCCCAGCATCGTCCGGCTGGTCATCGTCAACATGCCCTGTCCGCAAAACCGCAGGCAGACAAAGCCAATGACCAGCAGTACAGCAGCGATGGTAGGAGACGTGAAAGGTAGAAATGCGCTGAAGAATAAAGAGAGGCGATCGCACACCGTCAGATACACCAGCGTCAGCCCCAATCCTATCGAGGCGAGCACCGCTATGCGCCTTGCTCCCAGGCGATCTAGCAGCTTGCCACCAAACGGCAGCAGACAGCCGCTAGTAACCGTTCCAAATAGATAGGCATTTGCTAGCTGTAGTCGCGATAGCCCAGTCGCCTCAATTAAACGATCGGTAAAGACGCTAACGCCAATAGTTTGACCTGGAATGCTAGTCAGCACGCCCAGCACACTAGCCACGACAATCACCCAGCCATAGAAAAACGGTAGCTTGGCAGGCACAAATGGAAAATTAGGCTGAAAAAAAGAAGATCGAGTCAAAATGTGTTCTGGTACGCTTCGTAGCGGAGGTAGATAGTCAAAGACAGGCAAAACAGATAAACTTTTACGCAGTTCGCCAATTTTGAAATTTACTGAGCCTTCAATATGACAGACAATTCTAAAAGTAGACTGTTGCTCTCTCACAACTTCACTTTGATAGAGAGCGAAGTCCACCCCCTCAACCGAGAAGAGTTTGCCGCTGTGTTTGTGAAGGGGCTAAGTAGCAAATCAAACGTGGACTGTGCCTCGATTGATAATCCTCACTGGGTGGTTGAAGTTAGCTATGACACCGACGAGTATTCTCCTACTGAGGTAGGTCAGATGTGCGCCGATGCACTTGCTGCCTATCGCGAAAACAGTACTGATGAAAAAGGTTTTACAATCATGGCTTTGGGTGGTGTCAAAAACACACCGAGTACTGCGCCCGCGCCCGCGCTACAGACCGGAGAATGGGGGGTAGATGTTGTTGAGACTACAGAGCCAGATGTCTTCTTAGAAGAGATCAACTGGGAGAAACTATCAAGTGCTAAACCTGCTGAAGATGTTTTTAGAATCGACTGCACTGTTGGATAAACAGCCAGATAAAAGGTCAGATAAAAGGTCAGATAAGTAGTTGAATAATTGACTTGTTCAACAGTAGAAAAATAAGGTGAAATCACATGGAACTTACTAGCAAAACTCAAGACAAAGCCGTTAGAGCGGCGATCGCCAACGACTGCGTTCAGCTAATCGATCGGCAGGTCTCTGCCAAAGGTGGCCTTTCTGGGATGGCGCTTAAAACAGCCTACAAGGTGGTCAACAGCATTAGCTCTGACTACGTTGGCGGGGCTCTGATGCGGCTCATGCCAGAAACTCTCTCTAGTCTCGATCCCATTTGGGAAGAAGGGGTACAGGCAGGTGACCCAGTCGTGCATTTGAGTGAGAATAGCGATCGCACTGCTGACGCAATTCTAGCCGCCACCGACGCCCGCATTGCCAGATCTGGTCAGGGCGTCGTCAGCGCGACCTACAAACGATTGAGAAAATCAGTAAAATCAGATGTCGTAGCAGCAGTGCCGGGGCTGGCAACGATCCTTCAGAGGCACGTCAAATAAGGCCAAACGCGCCAAAACCCGATCTCCATGCACTCTCGCCTACTTACGTTTCTTCTATTCGCACAGTCTATCTACTGTCTCCTGACGCGCCTCGACTAATTCCTCATTTGTCGACTCAATCAAGAAAAGAGACTGTAGTGCATCGGCGGGCAGATCTCGCAAAGCAAAGTACTCTGTTCTAGCGATCGCTGACTTTTCTGGTCCCTCCACCTTGCTTTCAGCAACGGCCAAACCATTCGCAATCAGTCGACGGCGAATGCTAGACATGATTTCGAACGGTGGGAAAACGGCTGGCGATGTCGATTCGATATCGCCATAAACCTGCCAAAGATACGAGCGTCCTGCTTGCAACGGCTCTCCTTCATACTGCGCAGAAGTCTGTCCTGATGCAGGCTCATATTCCCACACAACAGCTTGACTTACGCTATCCACGACTTCCATTCTGGCGATTTCTCCGCGCCAGACAAAAACAGGATTTTGATGCCAGACAACTGTCTCTTGTCCAGGTCTAGCGGGCGCTAGCAAGCATAGCCCTCCTCTGGAGATAGTGGGCGGATCTTCCCATTCGTCATCTCGAAAGATCCTTTTGAAAAACTGACGAAAAGATAGCGAGCCGCTCTGAATAGTCTGCGCAGTACTCTCTTCTACTCCTACGCCTATGCTAAGCAACAAAGCCGCTGTGACCAAAACCAGCGCTAATGAATTGATACGTTTTGCTTTAGGAGAAGTCATAAAGAAGAATTCATCGGGATTTTTCGGGAGCGGGAATTACGACAGGTAGACAGAAAACCCAGACGGTAGCAACCGGTAGCAGCCAGGGTAACAGCAGCTGAGCCGTGATGCCCATCTGTAGGCTAATCCAACCATAGCCCAAACTGGTCAGCAGCAAAGCCAGCTGTTCGTAACGATAAGAATGCTGGCGATCGGCAGACTGCTGCTGAAAAAGTAGAACAATGCCTGCGCCTACAAAAGCACCGACGCCGACTAGCCAAAGGTCTGGAACGGGCGTCAGGTAATGCCTGCGTAAAAAATGATGAACGGCGTAGGCATTGGTTTCGCCGCCTGTAAATCGCTTGAATCCATCGGAGCGATCGCCTGCTTGAGCGCGCCAGTAGGCGATCGCACTCGGACTATCAATATAATCTCTGGCAATACCCGTTCCCGCTTCATCGTAGGCACCAGAAGCAACAATAACAACTCGATTTTGCCAGTCAAACTGTCTGGCTAGCTGCGTCTCAGGTGCCTGTAATAACTGATGAGCGCTGATTTTCGTATAGATAGCGTCAGGAGGAAGAGAATAGTCTAGTAGCGGATGGAGCCAGCGTTGGTTCCACCAGCGAGAAATACTAGACCAAGGGGAAAGCCGTAGCTGATACAAAGCTTTGAGCGCAGGGTCTCGATTTTGGCTGCGGATAGTGGCGAGCAGGGTACGGCGGTAGTCGGTTTGGCTCTGTAGGTTGGGCGCGATCGCATCTTTTATCGGCGTTTGACGAGCCGTTTGAGCGATCGCCAATAAATACGAGAAAGGGCAGCGCTCCACACAGCTACTCCCCGCTGACAACGCTCGCAGGTAGCCCGTAGGCGTGTTGGTATAGCCTTGCATCACCCAGTCTAAGCTTGCCAGATCTCTCCTAACTCCAATTTCACCCTCAGACTGTAGAACGGAACCAAACACCAGAGCGGTTCCCTGTTCCACAGACTCAGAAACTGACTGAGCAAAGCGCGGGTCGTTTTGCACTTGAGCGCGATCGAGTAAGTAGTCAATGCCAACAACTTGAGCCTGCAACGCGCTCAGCTGGTCAACAATTCTAGCAAGATAGGCTCGGTTCATCGGATTTGGCACGCCGTTTGGAAACCCTTCTCTGATTGCCAGATCGTCGATCTCAACTAGCAGCACAGGTGGCGATTCTGTTGGGACTTGTCCGGTGATATTCCTATAAGCGGCTTGGACTTGCAGGCGACGGGCGGTTAGCGCTTCGGTTACCGGATTGAACAAGCTGAGGCCGGTAATCAGACAAAGCGCGGCGGTTTGCCAGCGGGTATGAGGCAAAAGCGTATTGATTCGAGATCGCCAGCCGACGGGCTGTAGCTGGAACAGAACTGCGTCGCTGTGGCGAAAGAGAGAGGGAACCAGGTGGGCAGAAGGATAGGTGAGATTACTTTCAGAGCGAAGGAACTGGCTAGCCTTTTGTAGGGCGGTGTGGACATCGTCAAAGCGGGCTAGGCTCTGCATGAACTGGATTAGAAAAACCTGGGCGACGCGGTTGTGGATGGGTTCGCGCATGACGGCGACCTGGTTTAGGCCAATGTCGATTAAGGAGTTGGCGATGTCTAGCCCTTTGCATGAGTTGAAGAGAGCAAACTTTAGACCCTGCTGTTTGGCTTTGCGTAGGTAGGGATCTAGCTCGCGTAAGGAGAGGGTGGTGTGGGGGGCGATCGCAATCTGTCCGCCCACTGCATTCGCCTCGTTGCTATGGCCAAAGAACAACAGCATATCCCAGCCGGGAGTCGGCCTGAATGGTGTCGCAGATGGTCTGCTTGAGCGCGGTGGTGTCTAGACCTGGCTGCCAGCCAATGACTTTGATTTCGGACAGTCGGCTGAGGGAGGTGATCGCATCTAGCTCTGCTTCAAAATCTAGCCCCGTATCATCGCCCAAAATTACTAATACACGAGCAGCCGCGTGCGATCGCCTGACGCTAGCTACCGCCTCACGCACATTGGCAGGCAGCCGAGCAATTCGCACTTGTCCAGTCGAACCAAACTCTGCACTGATCTCCCACTCTTCCCAAGGCCATCGACCTAGATCAATCGGATCGCAGGTGATCAGCAGGTCCAGTCCTTCTGCGGCCTTTTTCCCGCCTAGCTCGCTGCGAATGTCAAACAGCATTGCACTGCGTAGCCACTGATGGAACTCGTACAGCAGCTTGGCCTCGGCCTCGACTAACTGCCCATGCCAGTCTGTTTTAGTCGTGAGCTGTCCAGAAATGACGGCTTTTCCGCGCAAACCCGATCGAAGCGCCGACTGATAATAGTTCAGATAAATTCGCTGCCAGCTTTGGTAAAGCGCTTCTACCTTGGCTGGATAGGGCAGCTTTGCCGTCAGCTGACGCCCTTTACCCCAGGTCAGCTCAAAGAAGCAAACCTGTTCAACCTGGGTGACTTTGAGTCTGTAATCTGCCATGGAAAAATTGTAGACCAGAGGAAGTATTCGATCGAATACAAGGAGGTTTTTCTGAGGCGACAGGGATTATTCAAGAGCGAGGCTACAATCATTCTCATTTGACCGATACAGTGTAGGTGCTCGAATGGACTTATATCCGCTTAGCAACTAACCGCAGGAGATGCACGAATGTCTACCGCTCATGAAGCACCGCCCAATTTGGAACAGACCAGTTCAGAGCAAACCAATTCAGAGCAGGCCCATTCAGAGCAGGCCCATTCAGAGCAAACCAGTTCAGAGCAAACCAGTTCGGAGCAAACAGCAGAAGTCGATAGTTCACAGCCAGACGACACCCGGTTTAGCATTTTCCAGCTATGGAACATGAATATTGGCTTTTTGGGGATTCAGTTTGGCTGGGGCCTGCAAATGGCCAATATGAGCTCTATTTTTGAGTATTTGGGGGCGAGCGCTCATAATTTGCCGATTCTGTGGCTGGCTGCGCCGCTGACGGGGCTGATTGTGCAGCCGATTATTGGTAATCTCAGCGACCATACGTGGGGGGTGCTAGGACGTAGACGGCCCTATTTGCTGGGTGGGGCGATCGCGGCGGCGATCGCGCTGGTACTGATGCCGCGCTCATCAACGCTATGGATGGCGGCAGGACTGCTGTGGCTGCTAGATACCAGTGCCAATGTCAGCATGGTGCCTTTTCGAGCCTTTGTGGGCGATTTGCTGTCGAAAAAGCAGCGGACACAGGGATTTGCGATGCAGAGCGTGATGGTGGGGCTCGGTGCGATCGCGGCCTCTAGTATGCCCTGGCTGTTCAACCATGTATTCGGGGTGGATGCTTCGACAAGTCCAAGCCACCGCATTCCGCAAACGGTGGAGTACTCTTTTTATCTAGGCGCGGCGCTGTTTTTGGGGACAACGGTGTGGACATCAGTTACGACCGCAGAGTCGCCGCCGAAAGATTTGGCCAAGTTTGAGCAGCGGCAAGCAGAGCGTGGTGGCATCTTTAATAGCCTGAAGGAAACATTGCAGGCGCTCCGCCACATGCCCACAACTATGCAGCAGCTAGCCTGGGTGCAGATATTCACCTGGCTAGGAATTTTCTGCTTTTTCCTGTATTTTCCACCAGCCGTAGCGCGCAACCTGTTTGGCGCGGTGCAGAATGACTCGGAGCTATACAACGCGGGCATTGAATGGGCCGGTCTGTGTTTTGCGATGTTTAACGCGGTTTGCATTCCGTTTTCTCTGATGCTGCCATGGCTGACTCGGCGCATTAGTCGCAAGACGGTTCACAGCTTCTGTCTAGCGGCGGGTGGGGTGAGTTTGATCTCATTGCTGCTGGTTCACCAGCCCTGGATGCTGCTGCTGCCGATGGTGGGCTTTGGCATGACCTGGGCGAGCGCTCAGTCGATTCCCTACGCAATTTTGACCTACTCGATTCCCAATCAGCAGCGGGGCATTTATCAGGGCATTTTCAACTTCTTTATTGTGCTGCCAGAGATTGCGATCGCCCTCGGGTTCGGCTGGGTAATGGAGTACTGGCTGCATGACAATCGGCTGATGGCAGTCGTGCTAGGCGGCGGATTTTCTACTGGTGGCGGCGGTGCTGATGCCGTTCGTCCAGGTCAGCGATCAGGCTCCAGATGGCGTCGCTAACGATGAGCCTTTAGCGGAGCCCGTAGTTTCATGACGGCTAATGTGCTTTCAATCGTTTCGATCAAGCTGGATCGGCTAACTCAGCTGCTGCTGCTGGCGGTGACGGTGCTGGTGTATAGCGTGCTGGGTATGGCGATCGCCAACTCATTATTTGTGAGCTATGTAGGCGCTGAACATCTGCCCCAGGCGTTTGTCCTGATCGGGCTGTGCTCTATGCCTGCCTATGCGCTGTTCTCACAGATTGTCGATCGCTACAGCCGCCCGCAGCTTTTTCGCTATGTACTGCTGATATCAATTGTGGCTGTGATTGGGCTGAGGCTGCTGCTGCTACAGGAGTCGTCTTACGCCTACTACGCCTTGCTAGTGGCCATTTTTTTTCAGTGGGACTTTCACAACAATGTGCTATATCCCAGCCTGCTGACAGACTACTTTACAACGCTAGAGTACAAGCGCTATGCCCCTTATATCGGTATTGCCCAGGCGGTGGGAACGCTGCTGGGCGGCGGGCTGACTGCGCTGCTCTCTCACTATTTTAGAACCCGAGATTTGCTGCTGTTTATGCCAGTAATTTTCTTGATTGGGTTTGTGCAGCTGGTGTATTTGGAGCGATCGCAGCGCCAGATAAACGCCGATGCACCCAAACATTCGATCGGCATTCTAGAGTCGCTACAGACCTTTCCAGAGCTGGTCAAACGCTATCCGCTGGCGCTGTTCTTAGCTAGCAGCAGCTTTTTGCTAGTGATTATCTACATCAGCTCCGAATTTTTGTGGTTCAGCATCTACGGCAGCCGCTTTAGCGATCAGGCGCTGACGGGCTTTTTGGGCGAGATGCGAATTGTGATTAGTCTGGTGCAAGTAGGCGTTATTTACGGGGCGACGCGGCCACTGCTGAAGAGTTTGGGCGTGGCGAGAATGAATCCGGTCTATCCGCTGACGACGCTGGTGAGCTTTGCCGGGCTGCTTTCTCACTTTGGTTTGCCAGCGGCAATCGGTCTACATGTGAATGGTGACGCGCTGTATAAGAGCATCAATCTACCCGTTCATCAGCTGAATTACAATGCCATCCCTCGGGAATTTGTTGGACGGATTCGAGCGCTCAGCGACGGGCTAATTTATGCGGTTGGGCTGACGCTAGCCGGGGCGCTGCTGTGGATTAGTGAAACGCGGCTGAGCCTGATTCAGATTGCCTGGCTGGTGGCGGGTTTGACCGTGGTACTGCTGCTGGTACGGCTGCCGATGGGGCGCTTTTATGCCAGTGGATTAGAGGGGATGATTCGCTCGGATAGTTTGGATCTCGATGAATTCGATCTCTATCCGATTCAGCTGACGCCTCAGTCAGCAACGGCGGTCAAAGAGCTGCTGACCGATGACGACAGATACAGTCAGCTCAAGGGTCTAGAACTGGCTGCTCGTATGGGTCAGCCGAGTCAATTCCTAGCTGAAGTGGAACCGTTAGTGATGACGGTTGCTCCACCGAATGATGAACTAGATAATCGACCAGATAGCCAAGTCTATGAGCAGGTGATCGTTCTTTTTGACTCAATCTCTCTAGACTTGCAAGCAGAGTTCAAAGCCAAACTACAAGACCCCACGCTGCAAGCCTTTGCTTTAGAAGTGCTGTTGATTAATCAGTATGTTCCCGCAGCTAAGGAAATTCAGACCTGGCTAGCTGATCAGAACGAAGATATGCGGACGCTTGGTCTGCTCGCTCAGCTAATTGCTGATTCTACCGACGATCCAAATCCTACTGATCCAGGTGCTGCCCCAGATTCGACTCACGCCTGGCCTAATCCACTCACGTCTAATGCTGCTCGCATTATCACCCGTGTCGTTGCCTATAGCAAAAATCCGCGTATCGCTTCTCTGATTCCCAATGTGGTGCTGACCCAAACTAGCCCAGACATTATTCGCACGGGGCTAGAGGCGCTGCTGCCGCTCACCTATCGAGGTGACGACGCCACGGCTGGCATGGCTCACAGCAAGCTCAATCACTATGATCCTATGGTCAAAATTGCTGCCTTGGAGCTGCTGCGCATTTCCTGCTGCGATCAGTGGCTATCTGCCATCGGTCACCGTTTGGGGGATGACGATCCGCGTGTGCGCGAGCAAGCGGCTAAAACCTTCGCTGCCTACGGTCGTCCGGGGGTTGATCTGGCCAAAGCTAAGCTGAACGATGCTCGTATTGAAGTTGTGAATGCGGCGATTACGGCGATTGGGTTAGTGCGATCGCGCTATGCCAGTAACGTTCTATTCGACTATCTAGCCCCAAGCTACGAGCTGCTGACCAAAACCCGCCGCTGGCAAACGCGCCTGCCGACTGATGCTCCTAACTGGCAAGCGCTGAGAGTTGCGATCGCTGACTATCACGATCGCCTCATTCAAAAAGTGCTCTACATTCTCTCGGCGCTTGGACATGCTCGCACGGTCAACGCGGTAAATCGCCTGCTAGCCACCAGCGCTCAATCGGAGCTAGAAAACGCCATTGAGGTACTAGCGTCGCTTAATCATCGACGATTTGTTATACCGCTGATGCCGTTACTAGAGGCGCTAGTATCGTCAGAGACAGCCTACATCTGAACGAGCTGGTGAGAAATCCGGTGAGATTACGCCGCTGTGGCTAAAAACGAAAGGCTATCGTCTGCTGCTAGAAGCCTTAGAATCAAATGACCGCTGGATTCAGTCTGGTGCGCTGATTGCTTTGGCGATGGTACCGGCGGCGTTAGTCGATGCCCCAGACCCGTTTGTGAAGCAGATCGCCAGCCAACTTTTTGAAACGACTTTGCCTGCTGAAACCGCTATGAATCGACTGCTGCTATTGAAGAGTGTTTCCCTATTCAAGAATCTTTCGCTAGATGAGCTGATGCTAATTGATGAAAGCTTGGACCAAACTCAGGTGCTAAGCGGGGCAACGATTTTTGTTGAGGGCGATATGGCGGCGCATCTGTACATCATTGCCGAAGGGCAGGTGCAGCTAGTCAAAGAGATTGATGGGGTAAGGCGATCGCTCAGACAGCTCGGCAAAGGTGACTATTTTGGTGAGGTGGCTTTGTTTGACGATGCGCCGCTTTGGGATGGTGCGATCGCGCTAGACAACTGCACTCTGCTGAAGCTAGAGAAAAATCGTTTCTTGAGCCTGATTACTCAGCGGCCCCACATGATTCTAGAAATCTGTCGCTTCCTCAGCCAGCGCCTGCGCGAAACCGATCGCTACCGTTCAGAGAATGTTCCCAGCATCCGATAGCAGCGTAGTTCAGAGCGCAAAGAACAAGTACTGAGTTTGTAATTTTACCTTTCATCACAGAAAATTATCTGAATAGGGTGTGTTTACGTAGAAGAATAGATAGATATCGTAGGCCAATTCAGGATAAAGCTAGTTATGAAGCGTCGACACTTTTTGCAGTTTGCAGGCTCTGCTTTGGCTGCAATAGGAATGAGTCAGGCTGACTTTTTGAATCAGGCTGAGGGCTATGGGCAGGCGATTGCTCAAGGTGCCCCCCGTAAGCTGGCGCTGCTAGTCGGTGTGAATGATTACCCTAGTCCAGTTCCCAGCCTGCGCGGCTGTCTGACGGACGTAGATTTGCAGTACGAGCTGCTAACTAGCAAGTTCGGCTTTGCGCCGTCAGACGTGCTGAAAGTATCAGACAGTGAAGCAATTAAGCCCACTCGGCAAAATGTGCTAGATGCCTACAATGAGCATTTGGTGAAACAGGCAAAGCCGGGAGATATTGTGGTCTTTCACTATTCGGGCCACGGGGTGCCGGTGAAAGACCCAGATCCAATCTATGAAGATAGCAGCGAAAATGGCGCAATTCTTCTAAATGATCCGCTGCCTCGCACTAGTGGCTCACAGGCACCTATGCTGCCGGTGATTATGGGCCGGACGCTGTTTTTGTTGGCGCGATCGCTCCAAACCAAAAACGTCACCACCATTCTAGATAGCTGTCATTCTGGTGGCGGCACCAGGGGCAGCGGCCTAGTCCGGGCTGTGCCCCGCGACTTGCTGCGAGAGGGCGGCTCTGGCTATGAGGCTATTCCTGCCGAGTTTGAGCTTCAGCGCCAGCTGCTAGCGGCCCAGGGTCTTTCGCCAGAAGACTTTTTAGCAGAGCGCAAAGCAGGCATCTCTAACGGGTTGAGTATTGGCTCAGCCCAGTTTAGCGAGCTGGCTCTAGACGCGCCTTTTGACGGCTTCCAGGCCGGTGCGTTTAGCTACTTGCTGACTCGCTATCTGTGGCAGCTATCCGGTAGCACCCAAGCAGAATCAATTCAGGTGAACCTGACGCGCAGCACTAAAGCTGCCGCTGCTGCCAAGTATCACTCTCAGGTGCCGCTCTTTCAGTCTGCGCCCGGTAGCGACAGCCTAGCGCAGCCGATTTATTTCACTGCGCCCGCTAACGGCCCAGCGGAAGCGGTGATTACCAATGTCAGTGGCGACCAGGTGGAATACTGGCTAGGGGGGCTCTCTTCTCAGTCGATATCGGTCGCAGATGAGGCGCAGCGATTCACAGTGCTAAGCAGTACCCGAGAGCCGGTAGCAGAGATTGAGCAGGTCTCTCGAAATGGACTGCGGGCGATTGGTAAACGGCTCTCGGGCGAGGGAGAAATCACCAGCGGGATGCTGCTGCGTGAAACGCTGGTGGGATTGGAGAGTAACCCGCAGCTGAAGGTGGGCGTAGATGCTTCACTGGGTGAAGAGGTTGAGGAGGCGATCGCATCCTTATCTAGCGCGTTAGTTTCAGAAGGTAGCGGGCGATCGCAGCTAGCCGTCGCCGCCGTCGATGGAGAAACTGCCTTCGACTATCTCTTTGGCCGTATGAGCGAAGCGTATTACGCGGAACTGAGCGCCGACGGCTACACAGACTTGCCCCCGGTCAACACAATTTCTCTATTCTCTCCTGCTTTAGAGCCTACGCCAGCTTCGTATGGGCGAGTCGATGAGACAGTCGCTTCAGCCGTCAACCGGCTGAAGCCGCAGCTCAAACTGCTGCTAGTCAACAAAGTACTAAAGGCATTGTCCAATACCTCTTCTTCCTTGCCGGTATCGGGCGAAATCTTTACCGTGGGGGGCGGTCCGTCTGTTCCGCTGTCAGGGTCTGAGGCATCAGCGCGATCGCTCGCTACTGACATAGAGCCTTTCGTGGCAGGCAGTAAACTACGCATTCGTGTCACCAATAGCGATCCAACTGAGTCTTTATATCTGAGCTGTCTAGTGATCGATCCGGCAGGAAAAATGACGGTGGTCTATCCCTACGAGTGGGACGCACCAGAAGATGCTTCGCTAATTCCACCTGATTCTGAGGAGATTATTCCCAGGCCAGAAGAAGGCAAGGCTTTTGAAGTTGGCGGCGCTGGCTTCTTGGAAGTGATGACGATTGCTAGCACCGGTTCTTTGCGAAATGCCTTACGCGGCTTGCAGGAGATCTCTCGCAGTGCGGATGGCTATGTGCCGGTCGGTGGCGATGACAGCTTGGGCTTTTTGGGCTCTTTGCTGAGTGATTTTGATAATATTTCGCGAGCGGCTACCTTTGGTGTGGTCGATGCGGATAGCAATACGAGAGTTGTAGATGGGGGTGCGATCGCGATCTCTTCTACCGTCATCGAAGTGGCATAGTCTCCAATCGCAACAGCAAAATCTGTAGACAAATCTCACTTCTAGATAGTGAATATCGACAATAACCAACATAAGCTTTCCAACTATGAACATGCTCAAGCCTTTTTTAGTACTTGCTCTTCTCACGCTTGGAATCAACGGCATACCCACTGTTGCTAGTCCAGCAGTTGCTCAGTCCAACAGACAGCAAACTATCTCTGCCTCACAGCAAGCGGACCTAGACAGAGCCTATCAGCTCAATCAGCAGTCTCTTGCGCTCTACCGAGAAGGGAAGTACACAGAAGCTTTGCCCGTTGCACAAGAAGCGCTCTCTATTTTTGAGAGAATCCTAGATCCCAACCACATTGATGTGGGCTACGCGCTTAATGATCTGGCCGTTGTCTATTACGAGCTAGGAGAGGTAGCAGAGGCTCTGCCTCTCCTAGAAAGATCGCTAGCTATCAAAGAGGCCACAATTGGCGCTTATCATCCAGAATTTGCAGCTAACCTAAGCGATATCGCCGTCATCTATCAAGCAGTCGAAAACTACCCAAAGGCGATAGAAGCCTACGAACGAGCGCTGGACATCCAAGAAACAGTAGTCGGGAAAAACCACTCTGACTATGCTAGGACGCTGAATAATCTAGCGGCACTATACCGCGAAGTCGAAGACTATCCGGCGGCGATCGCTGCTTACGAACAGGCGATCGCAATCAAAGAAGCTGTCCTAGAGGCAAACGATCCGAGTTTGGCTACATCGATCAACAACCTCGCTGCAATCTACCGAGATCAGCAGCAATATGACAAAGCAATTTCGCTCCATGAGCAGGCGATTGGTATTCTAGTCAGCGCCTATGGAGAAGGCCATCCAGCCATTGATACCGCCTTGGGTAATTTTGCCTCAACGCTGTTTGCTCTAGCCATAGAACAGCACGATCAAAGAGAGTACGAAAGAGCCATTCCTGCCTATGAACGAACGCTATCGCTCCTTAATGAGATATATGAACCAGATCATCCCGCTGTAAAAAATGTCTCTGAAAATCTTGCTAGCGCCCTAAATAGCCAAGCCTTTGTCTATCAAAGTCAGCAACAGTATGAACCGGCGATCGCTCTGTTTGAACAGGCGATCGCCCTGCTAGTAAAGATACACGGGGAAGACGATCCGGCTGTCAAGCAAGTTTCTGAGAATCTAGCAGTATTATACAGAGAGCGAGGATAGTCAGCGCGTGAAAAAACTACAACATTTGCTGATTGCAGTCTGTACGGCTGGTGCGATCGCTCTACCCCAATCTACCTATACTGCCTCCGCCCAATCTGCTCCCCCTTCAACAGGGTCACAGCTAGTTGAGGATGAAGCTGATAGCCTAGATCAACAGGTTATAGAGCTCTTCAACCAAAGTAGATACGCTGAAGCGCTGCCGATTGCCAAAGAATCACTCGCTATCAGAGAACGACAGCTAGGTCCAAATCATCCGAACCTAGCAACTAGTCTGAACAACCTAGCTTCTTTGCATAGTGAGACAGGCGACTATGCCACGGCGCAAACTTTGTATGAACGAGCACTGTCTATCAACGAAGCCGCCCTAGGACCAGAGCATTATCTTACTGGGCTAAGTCTTCAAAATTTGGCATCTCTGTATGTCACGATAGGAGAGTACGACCAAGCCGAGTCAATGTACAGGCAAACGCTTGCTATCTGGACGCAGACGGTCGGTGAAGACCATCCGGATATCGCAATCGTTTCAGCCAATCTAGCGGATCTGTATCGCACGACAGGCAACTATGCCGAAGCAACATCTTTTGGTAACAGAGCGCTTTCTATTCGCGAAGCTGCCTTTGGCCCAGAGCATCCGCTGTTTGCGCTCAGTCTGCACAATCTAGCGCTGATATATCAGACTAAAGGTGACATGATTACAGCAATTCCTCTATATGAAAGATCAATTGCCATCAGACGAGCGGCCCTAGGAAACGATCATCCATCAGTAGGCGTTAGTCTAGGTAATTTGGGCTCGGCATATGCAGATCAAAACAACTATTCAAAAGCTACTGCTTTGATAGAACAGTCAGTATCTATCCTGGAGGCGGCATATGGCGTCGATAGTCCAGATGCCATCGAGATGTTGAGTAGCCTAGGTACTATTTATGTTTCAGAAGGCGACTACGCGGCAGCATTGCCGCTGTTTGAAAGAGTTTTACGTAGTCGAGAATCCAGACTAGGTAGAGACCATCCTTTGGTAGGGCTCAGCATTACTAATCTAGCAGCAGTATATCTTAGAAGAGAAGACTACTCCCCTGCGATCGCGCTCTTTAAGCGAGGAATATCCATACTAGAAGCGGCATATGGCGAGTCACATCAGCTGGTTGCTTCTAACATCAATAATCTAGCGATCGCCTACGAAGCTCAAAACGATCAGCAATCAGCAATTCCGCTTTACGAGAAGTCGCTTTCTATCATGTATGCGCTCTATGGCGACAATCATCCGAATATTGCCGCCACCTTGAACAATTTAGGTTTGGTCTATCGAAGAAACAACAATCCCGGTCAAGCGATTGCTCTGTTTCGCTCTGCCAATTTGATCGAAGAGTACAATCTGAACAGCATGTTGATCAGTGCCTCAGAAACCCGTAGGCAAAAATATATCCAGAGCATTGAACAATCCACTAACAGAAACGTTTCAATTCACCTAAACGATCGCTTTACCTCACCTGAGGTCAAAGCGCAGGCAGCGCAGCTAGCGATGGAGACCATCCTTCAGAGAAAGGGGCGAATTCTAGAAGCCGTCGCTAACACCTCGCAGCAGCTCAGGGCAAAACTGTCTCCTGCGGAACAATCTGTATTCGACGATCTCAACGCTGTTCGAGCAGCGCTAGCGGAACTACAGTTTAGCGAAGAGATCGATCAAACAGATCCAGACTATATCAATCGGCTGCGTACTCTAGAGGCTGAGGCCGAAGCCTTGGATGAGGGCTTGGCTCGTCGCAGCGCCACCTTCTCAGCGGCGGCTGAAGATATTTCAATAGGCTCTGTTCAGTCAAAAATTCCAACAGATGCCGCCCTAGTTGAGTTCATTCGCTACTATCCATACAGTGAAGACAGCACAACAAATTGGCTCAAACCTCGATATGCCGCCTACGTACTGATGACAAGTGGCAGTGTCCAGGCTGTAGATTTGGGCGATGCGACGGAGATAGATGCCACTGTAGGCGAGTTCAGAAAAGCGCTCAGCAACCGCTCTCAGCAGGCTAATGCGATCGCCCGGCAGCTAGACGAACAGCTAATCGCTCCCATTCGCCCTTTCCTATCGGGCAAATCTCATCTGTTGCTTTCTCCAGACAGTCAGCTCAACCTGATTCCTTTCGATGCCCTAGTCGATGAACAAGATCGCTATCTAATCGAAAGCTATCAAATCAGCTATCTGAACTCAGGTCGAGATCTGCTAAAACTACAGGCAGATGCGCCGAGTCGTCAAGCGTCTGTAGTCATTGCTAACCCCAACTACGAAGGCAGTAGCAGCAGTGCGGGCAATGGTCAAAGATCGGTAGATGCGAATTCTTTGTATTTTAGTGCGTTGCCAGGGACGGCGGCGGAGGGAAGTGCGATCGCCTCTCTCCTCCCGTCTGCCACCCTCCTGACACAGCAACAGGCCACAGAAAGTGCTCTGAAGCAAGTATCCGGACCGAGCATTTTGCACATCGCTACCCACGGTTTCTTCTTACCAGACGTTGCCTTCGTGGTCCCTGGTGAAAACAGCCGAGCAGCCAGCTTTGATCTGGTTGATGTCGAAGCGCCTGCGCAGGTGACACCCAGTAACTTAGAGAATCCGCTATTACGGTCTGGCCTAGCCTTTACAGGGGCAAACAATCGCAGCAGCGGCAGTGAAGATGGCATTTTTACCGCGCTAGAAGCTTCTGGATTGGACCTGTACGGGACTCAGCTTGTCGTGCTGAGTGCTTGTGAAACTGGGATAGGGGCGGCGAGCAGTGGCGAAGGCGTGTATGGGTTGAGGCGGGCATTTGCCATTGCGGGTGCCGAAAGTCAGATGATGAGCCTGTGGCAAGTAGACGATACTGGAACCAGCGAATTGATGCAGCTGTATTACAAAAACCTGGTCGAGAAAAAGCAAGGTCGCAGTGAGGCGCTACGAAACGCACAGCTAGAACTGTTGAATACAGGGACTTACCAACATCCTTACTACTGGTCATCCTTCATCTTTTCTGGTGACTGGCGACCGTTGGAATGAGAACGCTATAGACCTGAGAAAGCTTACTATTTACCACAATTACGGCAGAGAGATGTAGCTATGAAGCGGTTACAAAGTTTGTTATTAATTACCCTATGTGCAACCGGTTTAGGAGGGAATCCCGTCCTCACTAGCAACGCTGTAGCTCAAACGGATCCTGCACCAGAGCTATCTTTAGATGAGAGCTTAGCAAAAGCAGAAGAGCTAAACAGCCAGGTGATAGAGCTATATCAGCGAGGTCGCTATGCAGAAGCTATTCCACTGGCACAGGAAATTCTGTTGCTAAAAGAAGCCGCGTTAGGAGATAACCATCCAGACGTTGCCACTAGCCTAAACAACTTAGCGTTTCTATACTCCAATCAAGGTAACTACACAACCGCACTACCGCTATACGAAGACGCTTTGTCAATTCTCGAAGCAGCATTAGGAGAGAAGCATCCAGATGTTGCCACTATCTTGAACAACCTAGCAGGACTGTACCACAACCAGGGCAACTATACAGCCGCACTACCTTTGCATGAACAGGCTCTATCAATCCGCAAAACAGCACTAGGAGAAAACCACCCAGATGTTGCACTGAGCTTGAACAACCTAGCAATGCTGTACCAAGACCAGGGCAACTATACAGCCGCGCTACCTTTGTTTGAACAGGCTCTATCAATCTACAAGACAGCACTAGGAGAAAACCATCCAGATGTTGCAATGAGCTTGAACAACCTAGCAATGCTGTACCAAGACCAGGGCAACTATACAGCTGCACTACCTTTGTTTGAACAGGCTCTATCAATCTACAAGACAGCACTAGGAGAAAACCATCCAGATGTTGCCACTAGCTTGAACAGCCTAGCACTGCTGTATCAAGCGCAAGGCAACTATACAGCCGCGCTATCTTTGTTTGAACAGGCTCTATCAATCCGCAAAACAGCATTAGGAGAAAACCATCCAGATGTTGCCACTAGCTTGAACAACCTAGCAACGCTGTACCAAGACCAAGGTAACTATGTAGCAGCGCTACCTTTGCTTGAACAGGCTTTGTCGATTCTCGAAACAGCATTAGGAGAGAACCATCCAGATGTTGCCACTAGCTTGGACAACATAGCAATGCTGTACCAAGACCAGGGCAACTATACAGCCGCACTACCTTTGTTTGAACAGGCTTTGTCAATTCTCGAAACAGCATTAGGAGAGAACCATCCAGATGTTGCAACTGAGCTTGAACAACATAGCAACGCTGTACCAAGACCAAGGTAACTATGTAGCAGCGCTACCTTTGCAGGAACAGGCTTTATCAATCCGTAAGACAGCATTAGGAGAAAACCATCCAGATGTTGCAATGAGCTTGAACAACCTAGCAATGCTGTACCAAGACCAGGGCAACTATACAGCCGCGCTACCTTTGTTTGAACAGGCTCTATCAATCCGCAAAACAGCATTAGGAGAAAACCATCCAGATGTTGCCACTAGCTTGAACAGCCTAGCAATGCTGTCCCAACGACAAGGCAACTATACAGCCGCGCTACCTTTGTTTGAACAGGCTCTATCAATCCGCAAAACAGCATTAGGAGAAAACCATCCAGATGTTGCCACTAGCTTGAACAACCTAGCAATGCTGTACCAAGCGCAAGGCAACTATGTAGCAGCGCTACCTTTGCTTGAACAGGCTTTGTCGATTCTTGAAACAGCATTAGGAGAAAACCATCCAGATGTTGCCACTAGCTTGGGCAACATAGCAATGCTGTACCAAGACCAGGGCAACTATACAGCCGCACTACCTTTGTTTGAACAGGCTTTGTCAATTCTCGAAACAGCATTAGGAGAGAACCATCCAGATGTTGCAATGAGCTTGAACAACATAGCAACGCTGTACCAAGACCAGGGCAACTATACAGCCGCGCTACCTTTGCATGAACAGGCTCTATCAATCCGTAAAACAGCATTAGGAGAAAACCATCCAGATGTTGCAATGAGCTTGAACAACCTAGCAATGCTGTCCCAACGACAAGGCAACTATACAGCCGCGCTACCTTTGCATGAACAGGCTCTATCAATCAATAAGACGGCATTAGGAGAAAACCATCCAGATGTTGCAGTGAGCTTGAACAACATAGCAACGCTGTACCAAGCGCAAGGCAACTATACAGCCGCGCTACCTTTGTTTGAACAGGCTCTATCAATCAATAAGACGGCATTAGGAGAAAACCATCCAAATGTTGCAACGGGGTTAGAAAATCTGGCAATATTGCATTGGGCTCAGAGCGATATTGATCAAGCGGTTAAGTTTTTAGTTGTAGGTAGAGAGATAGAAGAGAACAATCTAGGTATTATGCTTCTAAGCGCTTCCGAAGCAAGAAGACATCTGTATATTCAAACGTTGAAGGAATCTACAAATACGATTATTTCTTTCAACATACAAAATGCACAGGATAACTTAGCCGCAACTGACCTAGCGCTATCTACTGTTCTACAGCGAAAGGGTAGAGTGCTAGACAGCACGGCTAATTCACTACAGCGCCTGCGTCAGCAGCTAGCCCCCGACCAGCGATCGCAGCTAGACGAACTCAGCACTACTCGCAGTGCCATATCCAACCTACAGGCTAGTGGCTTGGGCGATCGCACCCCCGAACAATATCAAACAGAACTCAATCGGCTAGAAGCCAAAGCAGAAGCCATCGAAGAACAGCTCGCTAGACTCAGCGCTGAGTTTCGCGCAGAAACTACACCCGTCTCTATCGCAGCAGTGAAAGCACAGATTCCGGCTGATGCTGCTTTAATCGAATTCATTCGCTACAAACAATACAACCCAAAAGACAGCTCTAATTCTTGGGGGGCCGACTACTACGCCGCCTACGTCCTCACTCAGCAAGGGGAAGCAAAAGCTATTGACCTCGGCCTAGCTAATGATATTGATTCACTAGTCAGCGAGTTTCAGAACGCACTCAGCACCCAGTCCGCCAGCACCACAACTATCGCTCGTCAGCTAGACCAAAAGCTGATGGCTCCTCTACGACCTTATCTATCCGATAAAACGCACCTGCTGCTTTCCCCCGACAGTCAGCTAAACCTGATTCCCTTTGATGCCCTCGTTGACGAAAACGACCGCTACCTAATCGAAACCTATCAAACCAGCTATCTTTCCTCTGGCCGCAACCTGCTACAGCTTCAGGCAAACGCACCCAGTCAGCAGCCTGCCGTCATCATCGCTAATCCAAACTACGCTGGTGATGAAACTGTCGCCGCTACCAACAACAAAAGCAGTAGATCAGTCGATGCAGACAGCCTTAGCTTTGCCCCTTTACCCGGTACTGCCCAAGAAGCAAACGCCATTGCTCCACTTCTGCCAAATGCCACTCTTTTCACCGAAGACCAGGCCACCGAAACCAACCTTAAACAAGTTACCTCTCCTAGCATTCTTCACATCGCTACTCATGGCTTTTTTCTGCCTGACGTAGCGTTCATTCTTCCCTCCGCCAATCCCGACAGCCGTAACGCACTCGGCGCTAGCTTTAGCCTCATAGATACAGAAGCACCTATTCAAATCACACCTAGCAACACAGAAAATCCGCTCTTACGCTCTGGCCTAGCACTAGCCGGTGCCAACGTTCGCAGCAGCGGCAGCGAAGATGGCATCTTTACCGCGCTAGAAGCCTCTAGTCTGAACCTGAGCGGAACTAAGCTAGTCGTGCTTAGCGCCTGTGAGACCGGTATTGGATCTATCAGCAATGGCGAAGGCGTGTATGGATTGCGGCGGACGTTTGCCATTGCGGGTGCCGAAAGTCAGATGATGAGCCTATGGAAAGTTAGCGACACAGGGACCAGTGAATTAATGAAACTCTACTATCAAAACTTGGTAGAAAAGAAGCAGGGCCGTAGCGAGGCCTTGAGAAACGCCCAGCTAGAATTACTAAACACAGGTACTTATCAACATCCTTATTACTGGTCATCATTTATCTTTTCAGGAGACTGGCGACCCTTAGAGTGACCATTCTATAGATCTAAAAAATAACAATTTAATCCATACAGTGAAGAGATCTAACTATGAAGAATTTACAGATGTTGTTAATTGTCTTATGTACGATGGGTCTATAGATTAGTCTGGCCCCAGTTGGAAACGCCGTAGCTCAACAGAACCTTCGTTGGAGCGGTTCCTGGATGACAGTTTAGGGAAGTGCTTTCAAATAGAGTACCAGCTATCCTGAAGACAACATTTCAGTATACAAAAGTCACTGCTCAGGCGGTGTTAGAAGGCTTGATAGCAGAGAAGGGGTACAGCGAAACAGACTTGCCCTGTCGTCAGACAATGGGCACGATTCTCAATCGGCTCGGCTACCGCCTAAAAAAACACAAAAGGTGAAACCGCTCAAAAAGATACCTGAAACCGATGCTATCTTTGCACAGGTTGCGGCTGCCAACCAAACTGCCGATATCGATAGTAAGGTCCTGCGGCTCTCGATAGATAGCAAAGTGAAAGTCAAGATCGGTAATCTATCGAGACGGGACAAAGCTCGGGGGCTAAGAGCACAGCAGGCCGATGACCATGATGACCACTGGAACGCTGTGTTAGTCCCTTTTGGCATTCTTGATGTGCTGGGTGATCAGCTATGGATCTACTTTGGGCAATCGGCTGAAACCACTGATTTTATCGTTGATTGCTTAGAAGCTTGGTGGCAAGCGCATCAGGATGATTACCCCGGCATTGACGCCTTAGCCATTGACCTCGATGGCGGCTCTGCGGTGAGAAGCAATCGCACACAGTTCATCCAACGCATTACTCAGTTCTGCCAGACCACAGGCTTGAAGGTGCAGTTGATTTACTATCCGCCCTATCACAGCAAGTACAATCCGATTGAGCGCTGCTGGGCAGCGTTGGAAAACTATTGGAACGGAACGCTCCTCAACACTATTGAAGATGCACTGCAATGGGCAGCGAAGATGACATGGAATGGATTTGAACCCTTAGTTCACCTGGTCGAAGGTATCTATCCGAAGAAAGTAAAAGTCGCCAAAGACGAACTTAAATCCTATGAACAACAATGGCAGCGCTCTGAACAACTGCCTAAGTGGGACATTACAATTGTTCCTATATAAACGGTACTCTATTTATTTGCGACTCCCTTACACAAAAATTAGATCACTCTCAAAAAGCGCATCAACGCTCTCTAAACCCTCTTAGGGATTGAAACGTAGAGTTAATAAAAAACGTCCTGCTCTTGAGGCATCAACGCTCTCTAAACCCTCTTAGGGATTGAAACGTAGATATACAGGTGAGAAACGCCTGCCTGGTGAGGCATCAACGATCGCTGAACCCTGTTAGGGATTGAAACGATTATCATTCTTCCTTCGGATCAGTCTGACGGATCAATCCGGCAGCACATAATCAGGAACTTCTGCGAGCGTCACCTCATTGAGCTGGCGAACCTTCAAATCTTGATAAAAATTCTCTTGTAACAGCTCTACTTTTGACTGAGAGGTGAGAAACAACAGTCCCCAGAAGACGCCGACTTTCTCGTGCTTGTAGTCTGCTTCGCTCAGCTCACCTTTGATTGGACCACCCAGAATGTCGGGGCGGAAGCTAGCCCAGTGCGTCAGCAACAGCTCGAAGTCCATCCAGTTGACGGCATCGTCGAAGACATCATCCCAGTGATCTTCAAGAAAGGCGTTGAGGGCGTCGGCAATTTCGTTGAGGTTTTCTTGGTGGGCGAGTTCGGAGATAGCGCGGACCGCGTCTCGCTTGGAGTGGGGCTTGGCACGATGCGATCGCACTCTCGAAGGCTCACTCATCGCAGCAGCAATCGACTCCAATTGCTCAATGAGTTCGGCTAAAGTCACCTGGCGCTTCGCTGGCGGGGGCGCAACGGGTCTACGGTGAATATGTCTCTCTAGATGCTTGGGCAGCTCATAGTCGCCGTCCTCTGTATTACCGTCAAAAAAATCTTCTTCAAAATCTTCTTCGACCTGTTCTAGCTCATGACGGACTAGGGTATCTGCTTTTAGCAGCACCAGCATGGAAGCATACAGAAAAGCCTGCCCCGACTCGCTTAGGCTCGATTCATAGGAAGAGCGTCCCTGTTCTTTGGGCTCGGTGACGATCGGTTTATCTTGTAGGGTCTTGAGGAAGCGATCGATTACCTCAATCACCTGCACGTCCCAAGGGTCGATCTCCCCCTTTTCAGCTAGGTCTATGAGAAATGCGATCGCACCTTGAGCCAGAGAACTAGACATAGAAAGCCGAGCGGTCCAATAGATTTAGTAACAATAAAATCGCCACATTTTGCTCTCTTTTTTTACCCCTCTTTCTCAAGAGAATCAACCGCGCGATCGCTGTCTAAAAAAAGAATCTAAATTAAGAGATGCGCGATTAGTGAGCCGAGCCTATATGCAAACGTACATTCTCGCAAGCGTACTTATTATTTATTAGCATATCTCTCTTAGCATATCTTTCAGCGAAACCATCAGCGACGCATACGTAATCCCACGCAAGCACGGCTAAATAGATGTGTATACTAAACAGATACTTAGTACACACCCTAGTACGTCTATTCTATAAGAGATGAAGGATTGTGGGACAGATTCGATAAATCTACTGAACGTATGCATCTTCAACATCACCTTGCGGCAACATCGGCGCTTGTTCTAGCTCAACTCGGTAGCGTTCTACGTCTTCCTCTAACTGCTGAATTCTGAGCTCGCGCTGCTCAATTTCGGGCTGCTTTTGAGCAACGCTCTGCAACTGCACCCAGACGCTAAACACCCAGGCTAGCGTTGCTCCGATACCAGCTGCAATAATCAGCTCCACACTCAGCGGGGCTTCAAAATCGACCCCTTTCACGACGTGAATCACAGAAGGCGTCGTGTTCTCAATGCCAAAAAGCACTAGCGCCAAACAGATTACGAAAATCACTACGAAATTGACTTGCTTCATAGGTTTCGCCTCAGGTCAAACTGTATCAATAGAATTTGTTCGACAACACTATAACCGCTAATGGTAGAAATATAGCAAAGTTAGCATGAATTCTTACCTTGCTATAGCTTTATCGTTGTTTTGATAGCCCTATCAAGCGCTACAACCCTTTTCCAGGCTAAGCATTTTGCTGGGCTATTGCTATACTTTTGCGATGCTGTTTCTATTTTGGTGGGTAGGATTCTGCGGTGGTTTCTTCTGAAGATTTTGCTAAATACCGGGCTATTTCTCCGACTGCTTATGCCAATGGGCTAGGCCGAGAGCAGTTCATGGATATGGGTATGCGTGAGCTGTGGTCGCAGATTCCTCGGATTGCTGGATCTGCCTATACGGTGCGATGTGTTCCAGGGGATAATTTAATGCTGCATGCAGCGATCTATCGAGCTTCGCCAAGTGAGGTAATTGTGGTGGAGGCAGGCAATAGTGACTATGCGATGAGCGGGGGGAATGTATGTGCGATCGCCCAAAAGAGAAATATCGCAGGTTTTGTCATTGACGGTGCGATCCGAGACATTGCCGAAGTGCGAGCAGCTCGGTTTCCTGTCTTCGCTAGAGGCTGTATTCCCAAGCCTGGCGTAAAGGCGGAATTGGGTGATTTGCAGCAGCCCGTTGTATGCGGTGGTGTAAAAGTATTTCCAGGAGACATTGTGATTGCGGATGAGGAGGGAATTGCGGTAATACCACGCGGACAGGCAGAGGCAGTCTGGGAAGTTGCAAAAGCTAGAACCGACAAAGACGCAGCACAAGCCCTAGCAGATTGGGAGCGAGCCCATCACGCCAAGATCGAGAGGCTTTTAGCAGAGAAAGGGTTTGTAGAACCTGTTTGATAAGGGTGTAACCGGTCGAGCGCTCTATCGGTAGAATAAGCTGAGATGCTTGTTTGGCAACGCTTTGAGTAGGACCAAAGAAGGAATGAAGAAAAGAGGGCCTAGAGTTGATTTAGCACGATCAATTACCAGCCCTGTGCCCATGATGACTTTTCCGATCGAATCTGACCAGTCTTTGAGTTTCCCAGCCGAGGTAGAGGCGCTATGTCCAAGCCTCGGTTCAATCAGAGGCAGGTCTCCACACGGTTGAAGGTGGGATCTGGTGTCACCCTAGCCATCGGACGCAGGTTTCAAGAAACGACACGAACAACAAAGCAAGGGTGCGTTCCATTATTTTGCTATAGAAATAAGTGAAAGGATAGAAACTACCGCGAGAAGGAAGCAAGCCGTCCAGTAAATAATCTGAGAGGACCGAAATAAAGCAGGCGTCTCTGATTGAGCTCTCCAATAGTTGTTCTGAGTGGGGCGCAGTAGGTTTAGCCCTGTCCACAGCCAAGTTCGCCGAGGTGAAAGGTTGAGTTGGTGAACTTGTGCAATGTTGTCTATGTATATAGCCAATTGAGGATTCCGGTAGGTTACGACAAGGTTGTGAGCCGAGAGATCGCCTGGTAAAAATATATCTGGAACAACAAACTCCGGCCAGGTACCATTCTGCCCTGTCCAAGTCGTAGCTAGCCGAAAGACCAGGTCCGTACCACTTTGACCTAGTGTGAAGTTTCGATTGGAAGGGTCTTTGGATAGTGAGACGATTGTAGCTGGACCAAACTGCTTGACTTTGGCTGAAGTGATCTGGGTGGTGAGCGTAAATGCACCGTTTTGTTTTAATGCCGACGTTAGATTAATGGGTGCTATGTCGGTAATTAACCAACGTTTGGGGTTAATAGAAACGTTCTGATCTTGTTGCTCAGCAAGCTTACTATCGGCGAGTTTGCTATCGTTGCTCTCGCTAGTGGAGCTGCTAGCTGTAGTCGGATTGCCTTTCCATGATAGCGGTGGTGCGGATTGGGGCGATCGCACCACCGCACTTTCACCCACCGCACTTTCACCCTCCGCTCTGTCAAATCCATAGCTTGCGATCGCACCTGGTATCGGCGTATCGCTCTCTAAAAAAGACTCAATTTCTAGCTCAGAAGCGGCCCGATCAAAAAGCGAGAATCCATTTGTTTTTCCTCGCCAGGGACGATTTTCAGAGACCTCGTTACCCACCGCAAGCTGATAGGTTTCGTTCCAACTTTGAAGTGATGTACTGCGATGCGGCGCATACAGCAAGAAAACTAGCAGACCTAAAGCAATGGCCGCCCTGATCGGTGGAAAAGAGAGACTTTGCCTCCACTGCCGCTGATAGAACAACAGCCATCCGCCAAGAATGCCGCCTGTCGTATTGCAAAGCAGATCAAATAACGAAGTGTGGCGAGAAGGCTCAAATAGCTGTAGTATCTCTACCACAGCAGATAGAGCGAAACTGACTATCAGAAATTGTCTAGAAGCTGTATAGAAGGAAGGCTGTATTTTCTCACCGTTAGGATTGAACAAATCGCCTGATAGTCGGCAACCCAACCCAACCCCTAGCGGTAGAAAAAAGAGAACATTTCGGCAAATATCAATCCAAAAGGCACGATTTATCTGTGGCTTTTTCAACAGCTGAACTAGCCGATCCTGGGCTGCCGAAGCGCCTGCCTCAGAGAGGTCAAACTGATAAGGAGAGAGAGTGCTGTGGATAATGATCAACAGGCTACAGATAACAATGACACTTCCTAGCAAGCGTCTACGGCGACTAGATCGATAGCGCCTGAGGGTGTAGTGCTCAGAGGTGTAGCGACTAGCCAATGGCTGTTTGCGAACAGGTCTTTTCATATAATCGCTAAACCCATGAGCACATCCTACATACTTCGAACAGTCGCTTTACCGTCTTTGACTTCACCAATCAATACTTCGTTGGCTAAGCCGACAAACAGTCCATTATCTAGCACACCTGGAATGTTGTTGATGGTCGATTCCATTTTAGCCGGATCGTCGATGCCATCAAATCTGACATCTAGCACCATATTGCCCTGATCTGTAATGACCGGGCCGTCTTTTTGTATGCCCATACGCATTTCTACTTTTCCGCCTAGTTTCTCTAGCGTGCGCGTCACGGGTGCAATGGCCATCGGCAATACTTCTACCGGCAGTGCGAAAATGGTGCCAATTTTGTCGCTGAGCTTGGAGCTATCGACAACAACTATGAACCGCTCAGCTAATCCATCGACGACTTTCTCACGGGTATGCGCTGCGCCGCCACCTTTGATCAGGGTCATCTGCGGGTCCACTTCATCAGCTCCGTCAATAGCGATGTCAATATGATCCACTTCGTCCAAGGTCGTCAGCGGAATGCCATGCCGCTTGGCCAGTACAGACGCCTGAAAAGACGTTGGAATCCCCTTGATGTCCGTCAGCTCGCCAGAGGCAATCCGCTCACCAATAAACTGAATAGCATAGGCCGTAGTTGAGCCCGTCCCTAGTCCCACAATTGTGCCAGACTTGACCTGGGCAGCCGCAGCTCGACCGACTTCTTGCTTCATTAACTTAACGGGGTCCATGGATAGTTTTCTCCAAATGTTGTGTCGGTTTATAGCATGAGCGATCGCGGGTAGGGAGTAAAGTTAGGCAATGAGTTCAGATCTGCTAAATCACGGCGATAATCTGGGGGAGCAGCGTATTTGGTACTGGCGCGGCTGGCGAATTCGCTACACCCATGTCGTCGGTCCTGGGCCACTGACAGATAGACAGTCACAGAGCTGGACAGACAGTATAGAAGCCGCTCCTTTTTTATTGCTGCACGGTGCGGGCTCTAGCCTGGAGCAATGGCGAGAGAATTTGATAGAACTGGCGCGCGATCGCCCTGTCTATGCCCTAGATCTAGTCGGATTTGGCGGCTCAGAAAAAATCGCCAACCCTGTCAATACGACACTGTGGATGCAGCAAGTCGCCGATTTTTGGCAAACCTTTCTACGCAGACCGATGATTTTGACCGGACATTCGCTAGGTGCGCTGGTGGCGTTACAGACAGCCACGACCTACCCACAGCGAGTCGAAAGGCTGATCCTGCTAACACTCCCCGCCGCCAGACAAGAACTCGGCGGCGCGGCCTCTCGAATTGGCTCCGTTGTAGAAGGATGGTTCGCTTCTCCCCTGCTAATTAGACCGCTATTTCGTCTGGTTCGTCAGCCCTGGCTAATCCGCTTTGCCCTACGGGCGATCGCTCAAAACCCCAGCAAAGTAGACGATAGCCTAGTCAAGGGCTTTATCCGCCCTACTCAGGAGCGCGGCGCAGCTCGAACGTTTTGCTATCTAGTGCGATCGCGTACATCAGACGATTTCAGTCCGCTGACGAAAGATCTCATTAGCCAGGTGCAAATGCCGACGCTGCTACTGTGGGGAAAGTGCGATCGCGTCATTCCCATCGACTGGGGCCGCTATGTAGACACACTCAACGACCAGCTCACCTTTGTTGAGATCGAGGACGCTGGCCATTTTTTCTATGACGAGCTTGCTCTAGACTTTCACGATTTGGTTGATCAATGGCTAAAGGAGCTTACTTCATCGGCTGCCTGTTAGCGTTTGATACTGTGCTCCGATCGTGCTCCATGCGCTATCAACGAGTGAGGTCTTTGCTTTGAAAGCGTAAAGTGATGGGCTAGTGAAGTTATGTGAATTAAATAGTCTTTAGAGAATATATGCCTTGTGGTTCAGCGGACCTCGTCTTTTGGCATAGGCATTTATGCTTAGCAATGCATGATGATGAGACTATAAATACAATTTGGTAAAAAATTATGACTTTCAAAGCAGCTCAGCTCTCTTCTGGTCGCTGGGGTATTTTCAATGGCGATCGTTTGCTGGCGACTGTAGGGAGTCAGCAAGCTCTGAATCTCCTGAATGTTCGGCTTTCTGTCGAGCTGATTGAGATCGAGGATCAGCCGTCTGAAAGTAGCAAATAGCAGACAGGTAAAAAACAAGAAGGCCGACGTACAAATGCAGAAGTACGTCGGCCTTTTTGTTTAGTCCATGCGCTAGAGCTTTAGGCTTTATAAGCGCCTGCTCTACACGCGGTTAGTTTCTACTTAGTTTTGCTCTCTTTCTCTTAGAACTGTTCTCTTTCTTTTAGAACTGCTTTCCTAAGAGCTATTCTCCTTAGAACTATTCTCCTTAGAACTATTCTCCTTAGAACTATACAAGCAGTGTTGAGTCATCATAGATAACAAACGATTCCTCAGAAAGCCCACTAACGCCTTTTAGCGTGGCCAGCTTCTCGCGGTCAGCCGATATCACTGTAGAGCTACCTTTTCTGTAGATAGACAAGTCATCGAACGTGAGACCGTCAGCCAAACCAATCAAGTCTCTGCCTACTTGAAAGTCCTTGATAATATCGCGGCCTTCTCCACGCGCCAGCACAAAGGTATCGTTGCCCTTGCCCCTAGCGGTATCGCCATACAGCGTGTCTTTCCCCTTGCCGCCACGGATGATATCGTTGCCGCCGTCACCGTAGATGATGTCATTGGCCAGGCCGCCATAGAGAATATCATTACCGCCCTTGCCACCGATCCTGTCTCTACCGCCACCGCCAAAGATAATGTCATCTCCACCGGCTGAGTTAGACTGCGGATTACGCGAATTGCCATCGCCGCGTAGAATATCGTTGCCACCAAATCCTTTGATGATGTCGTTTCCAGCTAGGCCAGCTAGAACGTCCCTGCCATTGGTGCCTAGAACAGCGCCGTTGCCAATGTCGTCACCAGCTGTAGCTGCCGCTCTTAGCGCCACATCGATCTGGCCACGCAGCTCGCCCATAGGATTACTCTCCGTATGCAAGTTCACGTACAGACCGTCAGCGATCAACGCATTGACCTGCGCATCAGAGAGATCAAAAGCACCGCTAAAATCTCCACCGTCTTCGTCTACCGTCAGATTTCTAATGATTGGTCCGTTAGCACCTGCCGCGCCAATATGGATATGAACGGGGCTCTCAGGATTGCCCACAGGATCGGTGCCCCCTACGGGTAGAAGCGGGCTAGTTAGATCGCTAAAGCTGCCTAAAACAACTAGCCGATTGCCATTCAAAATTGCAGAAAAGTTGCCAGTAGAGGCAGTTTCCACCACGTCTGAAGTCTGTTGGGATTCTTCGAGCGGTAGGGTATTAGCCTTTAGTTCGCTGGTTCCCAAATCGGTGCTGTCAATATTAAGCTGGGCGCGGAGCTCTCCGGATTTATTGTTGTCTGTATGCACGTTCACATACAGACCGTCTGCCAAAAAGCTACTAACCTGGTCGTCACTGAGCGTGAAAATGCCGCTAAACTCACCACCGTCTTCGTCTACCGTCAGGTTTCTGATAATCGGACCATTTGCTCCTGCCGCAGCCATATGGATATGAATAGAACTTTCAGGGTTACCAACAGAATCTTCGCCACCAATGGGTAGAAGCGGGCTAGTCAGGTCGCTGAAGTTGCCTAAAACAATCAGTTTATTTCCATTCAAGCTGGCTGAAAGATTGCCGGTAGCAGCGGTGTCCATTACGTCTGTAGGCTGCTGAGATTCTTCTAGTGGCAGCCCCGTCGCCAGCACTTCACTAGAAATTAGATCGCCCATTTCCACGTTGATCTGACCACGTAGCTCGCCGCTAGGATTGCCTGCTGTATGCAAGTTGACGTACAAACCATCCGCAATCAGACTAGCTACCTCTTTGTCAGAAAGCTTAAAGGTACCTGTGAATTTGCCAGCAGTTTCTTGGCCTCGCTTTGTGCTGACTCTCAAGTTTCTAATGATGGAGCCATTAGCACCCAATTCGCCAATATGGATATGGATAGCACTTTCAGGATTACCTTTAGGGTCTGCCCCACCCACAGGCATAAGTGGACTAGTCAGATCGCTAAAGCTGCCAGTAACTTTTAAGACGTTGCCTTCTAGACTGGCGAAAAAGCTGCCAGTAGAGGGTGTTTCAACTACGGGGGATGTCTGTTGAGATTCCTCTAGAGGAAGAACTGCGGTCGTTAGTAAAGAGGGAAGTCGGTCTGTGTTGTTGATGTGAGCCATTTTCTAATGCGTGTGTAGAGACTTATGGGGAGTTGTTTCATGACGAGCTGTCGCGAACTAATGAAGAACTAGTTCGCAGCAGCTGATTCCGACCGACAGATTGTGGGATGAGTGGATATCTTGGATTAGTGTCCGTGCGCAGTCATCGATTGCAGCTGTCCGCGCGCTGCACCATCCGGATATTGAGGGTTGTGTACATTCACATAGAAATCTTCCGGATTCTCTAAAATGCGCTGTACGATGCCCATTTCGCCAGTTGGAAACTTGCCTTCTTCACCTTCTGTCAAGCAGTCTGCTGCGTTGCCGTCTTCTGGGCCAGCTAGCGCTGCAACAACCGGGCCGTTCTCGCCCATTGCACCTTCGTGGATATGAGCCGCCATGCCTTCTTTGACGGGTACCTCTTGTATGCCAGAGACAAATAGTGAATAGCAAAGTGTGGTTTCGTCACCGTCTATGCCGAATACATAGGCTTCGCCCAGGCCATTTGCGTCGCCGACTAGCATACTAGTATCGCCGTCTTCTGAGACTTCTGCGCTGCCATCTAGCATTGTGTGCAAGATGGTATTGGTATGCCCTGCAAGAGCCCGCTGAGGCAGAGCAACTCCCAAGAGTGAAGCAGCGCCTAGGATTAATGCAATCTTTGTGTGTTGTTTGTTCATAGAAGAATTATCTCGAATCTATACGGTTAGTCGTGTTTACGGTTAGTTATGGTTGTACGCACCGTCTCTGTGAAGTAAATACGTAAACCTATGGAATTTAGATGCATTTGGATGCGTTTGATAAAGGATTTGTACATTTATCTGTGCATCCAAATCTATGTCTCTGACGTATTCTGTTTGTGAGCGTTTTTTGCGCAGTTAAGTCTGTTGTGTGTCTTAATCTACCTAAGTCCATATCTACCTAAGTCCATTTGCTGGTTTAGGCATCTGCTGGCTTAGGTAAGCCTATCTAACACGACTTTTAAAACTAGGGTAAGAGTAATGTAGTAGGATATCGGTGCTATCCTGCTTTTGCTCGTTTATGGATTCTGCGCCTTCTCACCGGCTCGAATACGATTCTCGAACTGACGTAGAGCTATGGACAGCTTTGTGTTCTGGTGAGACCGTAGCTTTGGGCCACCTATACGATCGCCATGCCGGTTTGGTGTATGGCGTTAGTCTGAACATGCTGGGCAATGCTCAAGAAGCGGAAGATTTGACTCAAGATATTTTTGTGAAACTGGTCGAAAGGAAAAGTTTTGACCCTGCCCGAGGCTCGCTGCGAACTTTTTTGATGATGTTGACGCGCTCTCGGGCGACGGACAGGCTGCGATCGCGTCAATCTGCCCGTCGCTCGCAGCAGAGGCTCAGGGCCAACTACCTGACTTCTTCGCTAGCCAACGTCGATCCTGCTGCTCAAAACGTCATAGAAAGTGAGCAGTCTGAAACGGTTAGATCAGCCCTTTCTCGGCTTTCAGCAGAGCAGCGACAGGCTCTACATTTGGCCTACTTCGAAGGGTTTACTCAATCTGATATTGCCTCGCATCTTGATACTCCCTTGGGGACTATCAAAGCTAGAACTCGGCGTGGCCTGCTCAAGCTTCGTGAAATATTGATTGTTCAGAAAGAGACCGTTCAAGAGGAGACCATCCAAGAAGAGATCATCCAAGAAAAGACTGTGCAGGGAAAGATAGAACCATGAATATTTCAACTCCCTCCGAACAACAGCTTTTATTGGCCGGCTATATCCTAGGCGATCTTGACGTAGAAGAAAGTCGCGCGGTTGAGCAACTGCTATTGGGCGACCCAACGCTTCAGCAAGAGCTAGCGGAACTACAGGCCTCTCTAGATCAGGTCTATGGACAAGAAACAGCGCCTCCCCCCGCCCTGAAAGCCTCTATTTTAGAGGCAGCACAGACTATGTGCTCATCTACTGCGCAGGCACCAGCTATACAGCCACCAGCCATACAGCCACCAGCCGTACAGACATCATCAGAATCAACCCTCTCCTCAGCGCCCGTACGGTTTCAGCCCGTACGATTTCAGCCCGTACGATTTCAGCCCGTACGATTTCAGAAAGAGATGTTGCTGATAGTAACGGGTGCGCTGACAATTCTCAGCCTCTATTTAGGATCGCAAAACTATAGGTTGCAGCAGGCTCTCAAAGCGGTTCAAGCTACACAGGTAGCCTCTGGTCAAACAGACGGCGCTGCCGAGCTGGTGACTTATTCTCTAGATAAAACAGAAAATACAACAGAAGCTGAACAAAACAGCTCTGTTGAACTCTCGGTAGATAGCGATCGCCTGACAGCGGTCTTAGAGGTCGAAGGGTTGCCTACTCTACCCGATGACCGGGTCTACGCTCTGTGGACAGTCGCGGCAGCAGACGCCCCAGCTACCAAAGATGCCAAAAACGCTATTTTGACAGCTGTTTTTACGGTGAATGAGGCGGGCAACCAAATCGAAAAAATCGTGCTGCCGGGCGTGTTTCGCGATCGCACTCAAGTCCAGGCTATTGCTATTACCGTTGAAGACGCCGCGTCTCCTCAAGATCACGAGTCGAGTCCGATTTTGATTCGCCGCCTGTGAGCTTCGGCTGCGCTCAGCTCCCTAGAAGGGGGAATATGAAATTGAGAATCAGAAAGACAAGGATCAGCTAGGCGTAAAGGCTTTGAGCTGACGGCGGCGCTGCGAGATCTATGGGTGAGCAGCCTGTAAGCAAATAGAGACAGATAACGCCGTATAGGTCGCTAGTAGGCACAGGCTGGCTAGCTAGCTGCTCGGAAGGCGCATAGCCGAAGGTCACTGCGCAGTGTTCTTTAGTGGCGATCGCGTCGTCTTTGAAGTAGTAGCTGATTGTGACGACCCAAGCGAGCCATGACGCGAACTTCTTTGCGAAAGCGCCTTTGATTTCGCTCCTTTGTCAAATTTGGTTCGATGATGACCGCGTTATTACTGATAAGCCTACCGTGTTGTCAAAATCTTCATAGTCAGCTGCTGCTATGCTGTCGGCAGTGAAAAACTGAAGGTGCTACCAATGCCCAAATCGCTCTGGGCAAGAATTTTTCCGCCCTGAAGCTCGACTAGGCGGCGACAGATAGCTAGGCCAACGCCCGACCCGCCAGAAATGCGATCGCGCGATCTATCTGCTCGCCAAAACCGCTCAAACACATGCGGAACGTCTGTTTTTGCGATTCCTTCACCAGTGTCCACCACCGCCACCCAGACAACCTCAACGCCATCTGCATTTTGTGTATAGATACGCACATTTACTTCCCCAGCCTCGGTATGGCGAAAGGCATTGCTCAGCAAATTCACCAGGATTTGCTCAATTCGGGCCGGATCTCCCCACACGTTCGGCAGTCTTTGAGGAAAATCGGTCGTCAGCTTTAGCTTTTCGGAGTTCAAAAGCTGATTAGCAAAGCGATCGCACACCTGAGAAACTAGCGGCACGATTGCCACTGCCTGCGCATCAATCGGCAAATATCCCGACTCCAGCTTCGACAGCTCTTGCAAATCATTCACCAGCCGCTGCAACCGTTCTGTTTCCTTTGCCAGCCGGTGATAGGTTTCAGGCGTGGGTGCGATCGCGCCATCCGCTAGCCCTTCCAAATATCCCTTCACAATCGTCAGCGGCGTTCGCAGCTCGTGAGTCAGATCTCCTACCAGCTCCCGCCGTCGCTGCTCCACCCCTTCCAAATCATCCGCCATCCGATTAAAGCTATGGCCCAACCGGTCAAACTCAGGGATATCCAACGGCGGCACCCGAGCAGAAAAATCTCCCGCCGCAAACTGCCGTGTAATCGTCTCCATCCGCAGCAGCGGCCTAGTAATTCGCCGAGACAGCCACCAGCTCGCCCCGCCAGCCGTCGCCCCGCCCAGCACCACCGACCAAAACAGCCCTCGAATCCAAGCCCCCTCAAACCCCTTCATCAGCTGCCCCTTCACCTGCTGCTGAATCCTCACCCCCCGCAGCTCCATCCGCTCCAGCGTCACCACAAAATAACGCGGCGTATACAGCCGACTCACGATTGCCAGCGATGCGATCGCCACCGCCAGCACAATCAGCTGAGAAACCAACAGCCGATTCCTTAACCCCACCCGCCTTTTTCGCCCCAAATCATCCCCACCGCTCACTTTACTTCCCCACTCCCATCACCCCTTTTCCCATCCTCCCTCAACCCAACCCCGGCAGCCGAGCGTAGTCGAAACCCCGGCAGCCGAGCGCAGCCAAAACCCCGGCAGCCGAGCGCAGCCAAAACCCCGGCAGCCGAGCGCAGTCGAAACCCCGGCAGCCGAGCGCAGTCGAGGCTACCCATCCTCAAACCGATACCCTACCCCCACCACTGTCTTCACAAACGTCGGCGCAGACGGGTCCGGCTCAATCTTCTTCCGCAGCCGAGCCACGTGCGTATCCACCACCCGCTCATCCCCGAAAAAGTCCTCCCCCCATAGCTTTTCAATCAGCTGACTCCGGTTCCACACTCGGCCTGGATAGCTCATAAACGTAGTCAGCAGATCAAACTCCAAAGGCGTCAGCTCCAGCGGCGCTTGCGTTACTTCTCGCTTGCCTTGGGCACTCTGTCGCTCGGAATCATCCGTAGGATCGCTACCAGGACTCAGATCGTCTTCAGAGGCTGATTGAAACCTGCTCTGACTTGCCGTTCGCCGGTCAACATCCACTGTAAAATGCGCAGTCTGATAGGTGGCAGTCGGCTGCGGATCTCCGCGCAAGCTGCGCCTTAGTACAGCGCGAACCCTTGCTACTAGCTCTCTAGGGCTGAAGGGTTTCACCATATAGTCGTCCGCGCCCGTCGACAGGCCGATGATTCGGTCCATCTCTTCCCCGCGAGCGGTCAACATCATAATGTAGGGATCTTTGATCTCATTTTGCTGGCGAATCCTGGCGCAGACCTCCAGGCCATCCAAACCTGGAATCATTAGATCTAGAATAATGAGATCCGGCTGAATCGCCTTAAAGCGGTCGAGGGCAGTGTTGCCATCTCGGCAAACATGACAGCCAAACCCTTCTTTTGATAGGTAAAGCTGAATCAGTTCGGCAATGTCAGCCTCATCTTCCACAATTAATATATCCATAGCCAGCCGTCCATAATTGACCCATAAATCAACTAACTTTCCCCCGTTCAATAAAACTACGCTCTAATGCATCAACTTTAGCTGCTACTATCTCACCAACTTCATTATCTTTGGAATCTTCAGCGTTCTAATGTGAATGCGCCCCCGTATGTCAGCACCCACTTTCGAAACCCTATCAGCAGAACTGACCCAGGCTCTTTCTGAGCGGCACGGTATTCCGCCTCAAACTACGGCCCGTTGCACCCTGGGCCGCGATAAGGTGATGGTGCTCGTCGAGTATCCCCTTAAAGAAGATGACGGCAGAAAAGACGACGGCAAAAAGCTGGCCTCCCGGACGCTGGACTGGTTAGAGAAGCGTCTACGTCAGCAGTTTGACATGACTGGGCTGCCTGTTGAGATTGCTGACCTGTCAGAAACCGCAGAAGAAGTCGCTGTACAGCTCTATCTCAAACATTTGACTGAATCTAAACCATTCACGATGCGGTCGTTTACGTGGAAGGTAGAAGATGGCTTTGCCGATTTATTTGGCCAACCAGATTCTGGCAAACTGGCCTCTAGTCGGGCAGAGTCATCTTTTTCGTCCGAAGATCCGGTAGAAGAAGACCCAGTAGTAGAAGACTCAGTAGTAGAAGACTCAGATCTGCCGTCTGACTCAGAGGATTTGACCAAATCCTCTGTCGATAGTGCTACCGATCTATACGCCGATCTTTCTGAGGGCATCTCGCAAACTACACAGCAGTCTGACGATGATTTACTAGCGTTTTTAGTGCCTGGCGAAGCGCCTACAGTTGCCTCATCTGAGCTGGATTTGCCCACGGTTGATCTACCGGTTGCAGATGATCTGAGTAATGACAGGTCATTAGATTTTTTCGATCTCAATCCAGAGGATCCTATCTCAGAACCCACAGCGGATCTGTTCGATCTGTCGCACCCGCTTGAATCAGATGACACTGCGGTAGAAGACATCGCAGACGACCCGGCGGAGTTCTTAGAAGGTTCTATAGAAAGGAATGTTTTTGAAGAAGCGCATGTCGAAGACGATTTGCCGTTTAGTGAGACGGTAGCAGGACAGACGCTCGAAGCATCAGAGTCTGAAGATCTAATGTTTGAAGATTCGGGCTCTAAAGATGTATGGCCTGAAGATCAGACGAGCGAAAAGACAGAGTCTGCAAATACAAAAACTGAAGATCAGGCAAGTGAAGATCAGACAAGTGAAGAGCTAACGTTTGAGTCAGATTTAGAAAATTCAGAGTCCGAAGGGCTAGCATCAGAAGATTTAGAGCTTGAAAACCAGACATTTGAAAACCAGACATTTGAAAATATAGAGTCTGAACAGTCGATACTCGAAGCGTCTGACCCTGAAGACCTGACGTTCGAAGAATTGTCATTTGAAAGTTCAGCGCTCGAAGAATTACCGTCTGAAGATTCAACGGCTGAGGAATTATCGTTCGAAGATACGGCACTTGAAGACACAGCATTTGAAGAATCAGATCCCGAAGATCCAACGATTGAAGCCCCGATACTCGAAGCGCCTACCTTAGAAGACCCAGCCCTAGAAGACTCAGCCCTAGAAGACTCAGCCCTAGAGGAATCAGCTTTAGAAGAACCAGAAGAGAGAGAATTCGTATTAGAAGATTTAGTTCCAAAGGAGCTGACCTCGGAAGCGTTGACGGTAAAAGAAACGCCTGTAGAAGAAGCTGCTACTCATGAGATAGAAGCTTTGGAGACTGATAGCTCTCTGACTGATAGTTCTAGAGTAGGCGAGCAACCTATTCCCTTTGAGTACGATGAAGCAGAAGCGTTACCCAATGTCTATGCGGCCATAGCCGACTCCAATGACACCTACGCTGGTGATGACTACACAGCCGAAGCCTATAACGATGAAGACTACGAAGATCAAGAATCAAGACTACGAAGATTATGAAAATGACGGATATGAGGACGAAGAGTACGAGGGTGAGGAGTACTTAGACGAGGGCTCAGCTTATTACCTGGAAGGCGATCGCATCCAGTCAGCCTCACAAGCCAGTGACGACATTGCACCTATTGAAGAAGAAGAGGTTCAGTGTCAGCGCGAGCAGTGGGCCCAGCAATCGAGAACCAGCCCTTGGGTATTTGTCGGCCTTTTGGGATTGGTGGTCGCTAGCGTATTGGGATTTGTGCTGACTAGGCCCTGTACAGTTGGCCAGTGCGATCGCCTAGAAACCGCCAGACTCGAAAGTGATGAAGCCCGAGAAAAACTAAGGCTAGATACTTCTGCCGATAACATCGAAGCCTCCCAGCAAAACCTGCGACGGTCTATTCGTCGGCTCAAGCCGATTCCCGTTTGGTCTAGCTATCATGACGAAGCTCAAGCCGCTATCCCGGGCTATGAGCGAGAGCTCAAAGCTCTAGATCTTGTTAGCGAGGCTCAGAGCAAAGCCTACAGCGCCGCTGTCCAATCCCAAGATCCTCCTCACGCCGTCTCTACCTGGAAAGAAATTGCCGCTCAGTGGCGAGAGGCCACCGCCGCCCTTGCCGCTGTTCCAGATGACAGTCCGGTATATGAGCTAGCTCGAACTAAGCTAACAGAATACCGTGCTAATCTGTCGACTATTTTGGTCAGAGTCGAAACGGAGTCGCGCGCGGAAGTGAGCATACGCCAGGCTCAGCAGTCAGCTAGCCAGGCTACGCAGCAGGCAGACATCGCCAAGACGGTGGAGGCGTGGGAAGCTGCGGTCGAAGGCTGGCAGACAGCAGTCGAGAATCTGCGGCAGATTCCCCAAGGTACGCAGGCTTACGCAGAAGCGCAGGAGATATTGCCAGAGTTTGAGCAGAAATTAGAGGAAGTGCGTGACCAGGCCGAAAGAGAGCGTAACGCCAGCGATCGCCTTTCCGAAGCTAAACAAAAAGCTGCCGAAGCCAAGCGTGCCGAATCAGATTCGCTCTGGACCCTAGCCATAGAAAACTGGAATACGGCTTTGCTTGATCTAGAAAGCGTTGACAAAGACACCTCAGCCCATTCAGAAGTAGACAGCCTACTCGCCCAGTACACCAAATCGTGGAACGATGCCGGGAAAAATCAGGAAGTTTCCTTCCGTTTTCAGACTGTCGAACCCAGCTTTTTCCTAGTCTGCGGCGTCAGTACCGTTCAGGTATGTACCTACGCCATCAAGGAAGGCGGCGTTCGAGTAGATCTCTTTGAAGGCTACGACGAAGTCATCAACCAGTCGATTACACCACCTAATCAAAGAGTGGAAACGATCGCAGACGAGCAGCTCGTAACCCAAAGTAATCAGCTCCTACAGCAGATCACGCAGCTGAGTCAGCAGGCCCAAATTCCAGTTGTCTTGCACGATTCGAGTGGAAAGTTTCTAGCTCGATATCGACCAGAACTCGACGGCTTCGTGCGGCAGTAGTGGAGCGGCAGTAGTGGAGCGGCAGTCTTTAAATAGATAGTGGTTAATTTGGTTTGCAGCAAATTCCAAAAACTGACGTAAATCCGTGTAAAAACGTCGACCCGCCGACCGGCCCAATCTCACCGTTACAGAAGAAGCCTCCGACTGGCAACGGTCCCAGATACCTTTCAAACAGGTCAGAATCGAAATTTGGCTCATCATAGAGCCCTTCCCCTCGCCCCGTACAAGAGAACAGCAAAGCCCCAGCCGGAGAACTCCCTTTTTGCGCTTCGCCTAGCTGGTTTTCCAGGCGCTCTATTCGGTAGCGGCGCAGCATTGCCTCTAGATCCTCTTCAGAGGTTTGAGCGTCGCGCATGTGGAACTGTACTCGCATACCCGGGCGGATTTTATCTGCTACTGCGATCGCACCGTTCCTCGGATTCACCCCCACCAAATTCCGAATCAAAAAATCTCGACGGGTCAAATTCGCCTTAAATCCGCTCTGCGCCACGCCGATAAACAGTGCATTTTGCACCAATATCCGCTCTTCCTCACTCATCCCCTGAAAAAGCCTCTGCAAAATCTCCAGAGGCGTTTGAGCCATCTGGGTCGACCCGCCAGCCTGCTGATCGGGCTCTAGCTTAATCATCACATTGCGATCACCCTCACTAACCCGATACAGCTCGCCGATAGGTCTGCAGCCCTGCGCTACAATCGCCTCCAGCACAATCTCTCCCGAGAGCGCTACCCCAACAATGCCCTCTCGATACCGCCGCTGTCCGCAAAACAGCCCACTATCCTTACTAAAACTCTCGATGCCTGCTAGCCCGCCAACCTTAGTCGCGTCTGGATAGGCAAAATCCAACCCCTGAAGCAGCTCATTGGTTCCCGAAGAAAATGGGTCCGCCATCAGCACGAATCCGGGCTGCTCGGCTGGATTTACACCAATAAGATCGACCCACGTCTGCGGGGGACTGTCTAGATCCGGCAAATCAGCCGCCGTCAGATGAAAACTACTAATATTGACATTCGGTAAGTGCGCCGCCATCAGACTCAGCGCTGGTCCCTCTTCAATCTCAGAAGGAAAGTCGTCGTCCATCCCAATCACGCCGCTGCCGCTACAGCCGATGATATGGGCCACAGGCATGTATTCTTGGAGCAAAGGCATCAGCCGCTCATACTCGCTAGCAAACGCCACCGATACAAAAACGAACGCCAGATCGGGCGATTGGCCTAGCTGCTCCTTTGCCAGTTCAGTCACCTCCTTCACTGCCATTTCCAGAGAAACACTGGTCGAGATTGCGCTAGCCCACTTCATATTTGCAGATTCCTTAAGATTATCCTACGGGTAGAGCTTTTCTTTGAAAACTGCTGACATACTATAACCATCCACCTTGCTAGACCGTTTGAGTCGGCTCTATCCTTATCTTAAGGCCGCTTTGAGATAAAGCAGGTGGAGCGAGCGCTTTTCAAACTGCCATCTATGATACGGCAGTTTTGAGCCAGCCAAAGCTAGAATAGAAACCGAACCAAACATCGTTAAAACTTTACTAAACACGGTTTGCCATGAGCGATATCCAAGAAAAAATCAAGACTGAGATTGAAGCAGCCCGTGAAGCCTGCTCCGTAGACAACAACGACGCGGAAGGTTGCGCCGCTGCTTGGGATGCCGTTGAAGAGCTTCAGGCCGAGGCCTCTCACCAACGCGCGAAGGTGCCTGAGAAGTCTTCCTTTGACAAGTACTGCGACGACAACCCCGAAGCGGATGAGTGCCGCGTCTACGACAACTAATCGCGCCCACCAAGCGGCATCCATCGAATAGCATCCATCAAGCCAAGAGGGGAGAGAGCGCTTTACTTTAAAGAGCCGTTTTCTCCCCTTCTTGCTGTCGGTGTACATATGGTCTGTATCCCTACACTACGCCTTCACAGCTTGACAAACCAACGCTGCGTTGCTCGTCAGATGCTACATTGATTACTGCTTGTTTATCCTCGATTACCGCGTGCTCATAAATCCTGCCTCAGTACGTCCTTTGGTTTGGACTGATTATCGATTAGCACTGCTAGTGACTGTCTTCGTGCCGCTGACGATACTAATCTGGTCGTGGGTAAAGAAATCAGAACCAATCAGCTCAGTGATGACGATCTACTGGCGAGTGGCTAGTCTGCTGATGATCACTGTTTACTTGATGATTGGCGGTCTGGGAATTAGCTTTATCACAGCACTCTTGGCCAAAATTCTGATTCCTTTGAGCGTTTGGTTTTGGGCAGATCTCAATGAAGAAATTAGAGAGCAGCCAAGGCGATCGCTCATTCTTGGCTTTAATGCCTGGCGCTGGGGTATTTCAGCCTACTGCGCGATCAGTGGGCTCTTGCAGCTATTGTTTATCCCCTGCGCATTTTCTAGGACTCAGTTCAGCGGGGCCGCCTGCCAAGCATGGCTAGAACCCTCACTATTTTTCAAGGACTATTTGCACGGCGGTCTGACCAGGGGCTTCCTAGGATTTTGGGGTATCGTCGGACTAGTAATTTATGCAGCGTACTTCGCCTACTTCGTCTTTGTTAAGCTGGGTCGTCAAGGGCGCTCAGCACTCAACCAGTAGATTTTTTTCATCTGCACAGCCCCTAACCTGTTATTCATGAGCAAAGCTGAGCTTGCCGCTAAATTAGAAAGCTACACGCTCCAGCATCCGCAAGAAGTGCTGGTGGTTCACGCTCAAATTGGGCAGGAAGCGGATGAGATTGTAGTTTTTAGAGGGTTTTCTAGCTCACTCATGCGGCCTACCAACTTCGATCCAGAAGTGCCCGTTCTGCCTGAGAGTGCAGACATTACGCATATAGACAGGTTAGAAAGTCCCTACAAACCTCAGTCTCCAAAATATATAGAGAAGGAAATTCCTTGGGACGACTTTATCAGTAGGCTGCCTTGATGTGTAGCCGCTGACACACAATAAGACGGTGACCTGTCACAATGAGGTAAGTTTTTTCTCTTTCTCGGTCACAACTGTTGATAAACGTCCAACCTATGTACAAGACTCAAGACCTTCACGTGGTCGAAAATCGCCCTTTGCTTGCTCCTAATCAACTACTCAAAAAGCTTCCTTTGACCGAGACGGCTGCTGCCTTGGTTACAGAGACGCGCGATCGCATTCGCAACATCATGCACAACGAGGACCATCGCCTGCTGGTGATCGTCGGTCCCTGCTCTGTCCATGACGTAGATGCCGCCTACGACTACGCGCAAAAGCTCGTGAAGCTCAGAGAGAAATTTTCAGATCAGCTGGAAATTGTCATGCGCGTGTACTTTGAGAAACCACGCACCAGCATTGGCTGGAAAGGCCTGATCAACGATCCGCATCTAGATGGCAGCTACGATATTAATGAAGGACTGCGTCTAGCTCGAAAGCTGCTGCTCGATATAGCCGGACTGGGTCTTCCTGCAGGCACAGAGCTGCTAGACCCGATCACGCCGCAATACATCGCTGACGTTATTGCCTGGACAGCCATTGGCGCACGCACCACAGAAAGCCAAACTCACCGAGAAATGGCCTCCGGCCTTTCAATGCCAATCGGCTTCAAGAACAACACCGACGGCAGTTTGCAGGCTGCCTCTAACGCCATGCTAGCTGCTAGCCAGCCTCACCATTTTCTAGGTATAAACGACGACGGTCAGGCTAGTATCGTGTCGACCACAGGCAATGCGGATGGGCACCTAGTACTGCGCGGCGGTAAGAAAGGACCCAACTACGAAAGTAGCTATGTAGAGAGCGCGGCTAAGACTTTGGCTGAGCAAAACTTAAATCCCCGCATCATGGTCGATTGTAGCCATGCCAATGCCAACAAAGACCACAATCGTCAGGTCACCGTACTAGACAACGTCTCTCAGCAGATCAAGCTTGACTCTCAGCATCTGATGGGCGTCATGATTGAAAGCCATCTAGTGGCGGGAAATCAGCCTATCCCCAACGATCTAAAGGCTTTGAAATATGGCCAAAGCATCACCGATGCCTGCGTAGACATCGAAACAACAGCCACTATGTTAGACCAGCTAGCGACAGCGGTAAAGCAGTCCAATGCGGCCAAAGTGGGTGCTTGAAGTCATGACTCACCCCGTATCGATGTTAATTGACTAGAACAGCGGGATGTTTACATTCAGTCCCGCGCCATAAAATAAATCGTCTAAATCTACGCCTGGTGCTGACGAGTTGCCAAACCGAGTTCCCCCGAAAAGGCTGATTCTGCTCTCGGGTGTGATGTTGTAGCTAATGACACCCAAAATTTGTTGGGAGACATCGTATCGGTCAATCTTGAGGTAGTCGTCTAGTTCTAGCTGATATAGCAGGCTAGTGCGCAACCTTGGTGTGGCCGCATAGTTAATTGAGGTAATCAGAGTTTGGCGAAATCTGCTGGCAGTGGCTGGATCGGCAAACCCCAGGCGTAGCTGATAAAAGCCGTCTACCCAAGCTCTTTTACTCAGGAGTCTTCGGTGGCTAATTAGAGCATCTAGATAGTTGATGCCCAAGAGTTTTTCTCGATAGCCAGGCGTGTAGAGCCTTTGGTTGCGCCAGCCAGCTTGTACAAAGGTGCCGGGGAATAAACGGTGCCGCAAACCGGCCTGCACTTCTAGTTCGTTGTAGTCGATTTCGTAGCGGGCAAGGTTAGTGGTTGCGATCGCATACAAATTGGTCTTATCCGATAGCTTGGGGAATAGATACAGTGACAGCCCCGACTGATAGATTTGCTCTTCTATGCCAACCTCAGAGCGAAAGACATTATCCGTATTGAAAAAGCCCAAACGCCCTCCTAAAAAGGCAATCGGCGGCTTAGGCGGCGGCGGTGGGGACTGGGCAGTTTGCAGCAGTCGTAGAATGCCCAGTTCTTCATTGTTTCGCGATCGCGTTTGCTGTAGTCGCAGCGTTCCTAGCTCATCGTCTAGAACATTAGCATCCGGCTCAGGAGTATTATCTTCAACCACATCTGGTAGAAAGTCAGGGACATCAGCCGGTCTCGCCTGTGTAACGAGTGCTTCTGAAGGCGCTTCTGAAGGCATCTCTACAGAAGTTTCTGAAGCTACCTCTACAGCAGGCCGTAGCAGACCAGAGGCAGCGTTAGAAGTTTCTAATAGGGCTTCGTCTGTCTTTGGTGTTTCCGCTGCTGATTCATCTGCTTTTTCGTCTGCCTGGTGTTCATCCAGTACGTTCGCTGTACGCATAGGAGCTGACAAGACAGGCGCTAGCGAACTAGAAGCCAGCGAACAGGCCGACGGCAAACAGCTCACAGCCGAAAATCGAGGAGCTTCTGGGCCTGTAACAGCGCTGGCTACATTGACGAGCGCCGTCGATGAACTCAGCGGCTGGGTACCCAGCGCGGGCGGGGTTGATGTTTGGGTTAGCGGCGATCGCAATGCTTCAGACCGCTGAGTTGCCTGATTAGGCCGCTCTGTATTCGTCAATAGATCGGTCTTGGTTTGGGACAAAGCTGATGCGCACAGTACGTTCAGCAGTCCGCCTACACCAAGGCTTAGCGTAAGAACCTGCTGGCAGGCAGAGAAAGCCCGGTTCTGCATAAACAATCTGACCTCGACAAGGGCAACAGCTGCGTATTCTCCCAAGACTAAAAGCCCAGAAGATGAAAAGCATAAAGACTCGTACACATACCGCGTTTGCACGTGTAGGCTAACTTACACTATCTATATCAGTATCAACAGATAGGAGCCTCAATCAGGCAGAAAATAAACTGGAACGAAGCTTCCAGCAATTTCTTCTGATGAGTCCTACTATGCTCGAAGAAATAGAATAGGTCAGCGCTAAAATTTTGACTGTTGACTTCAGGGCAGTAAAATGACGATTAGGAAAACTGATCAGTAGCCCCTCTAGCTAGCTTTCTTAGGCACGTGATTTATGAAAGGCACTCAGTTGAAAAGCAACTCTAATCCGACGCGATCGCGCGCTAGGGTCTCATGGGTTCTTTCCTTAGGACTTAGCCTGACTGGCCTGCTGCTGATACCGCCCGCTGCCACAGCAGAACCAGAAGAACTTAAATGGGCTCGAGTAGACTTCTTGAGCAACCGAGTGCAGCTCGTCCCCAGAGAGCAGAGAAGTCGGCACGCCAGAATCGCTGATGTCTTGAGTATTGGAGATGCCTTAAGAACGGCCAGAGCCTCACGCGCTGAACTGAGATTTAATGATGGTTCGCTCGCTCGTATCGGTGAAAGAGCCACCTTTAGATTTACCCCCAATACTCGTAACTTCCAGCTGAGCAACGGCACCGTCTTGCTGCTGATTCCCCCAGGCCGAGGCCGCAGCACTATCCAGACGCCCAACGCCGTCACGGGCATACAGGGCTCCGCACTGTTTGTCCGATACATACCAGAGACAGATACTACGATTGTTGGTGCCCTCACCGACAACCCTGACGGTCCTATGATTCTGTTCAATGAAGCCGGGACCGAAAGTCAGGCGCTACGCTCCAATGAGATTGGCGTCATTGAAGGCGACCAAATCACGCAAATCTATCAGTTTGATGGGGCCTTATTTTGGCAAAGCAGTGGGCTAGCTGAGGGCTTTGACTATCTCTCACCGCCTTCTCAGACAGGCGATCCCCTAGACGGTGTTCGCCAAGAAATCCAAGAAGCTCTCTCTAATCAGCGCCCGCTCGACAGCGATGGTGTGATTGAAAATCCTGACTCCTTTAGCAGACCCGCTCCTCCTGTAGAGGAATTGCCCGCGCCAGCCGTTAGTGAACCAGCAGCAGATTCACCGGAATCAACCACAGCGGCAGTCACCAACGCTAGCCCTTCAGAAACTAGCGCGGCGGGTGGAACTATTTCTGCTCCAGAAACTACGACAGAACCTGTAGCAGCGACTGTCGTTGACACTGTTACCGCGACCGAAGCACCTGCCGCCTCAGACAATCTCGATCTAGAGGTAGCCTTGGACCTAGAGCTAGATTTGGATTTAGAAGCAGACGGTGGGGCAGCACCTAATTTGGATATTAACGAAACTGTTCAACAGTACCTCAATGGTGACATTGCTAATCTGAGCGGCTCATCAGATCTTGAGGTAGGAAATTCTCTACAGACTATAAACGCAAATCCGAGTGATGCGGACGGAGCGGGAGGAGCTGTAAGTAACCCGCCAACCGGGGTATCTGATGATAGTGGCACAGTCGGTGCCGGCACACCGGCAGGTACTTCAGAAACGCCAAATCAAGCGCCAGAGGCCGGAGGAGAGCAAACAGTTACGAGCAGCTCGACGGCTGTAGATGGCTCCACGACTATAGACCCCCCCCCAGTTACAGACAACAGTAATAGTGAAGGCACTCCAGTGGGTGGCGCGAACGGCGAATCAGGTAGCGGCCAGTTAGATAGTAATCCAAGCAGTAACTTAGACAGTAGTAATGGAGGACTCCCTCCAGGTGCCACTATCGACAGTTCAATTCCGCCCAATCAGACCTCAGCAAGTACCAGCAGTGCAGTCATAGCCGTACCCACGGTTCCTGATTCGCAGGACAGTTCATCGTCAGGACTGTTACCGCAGGTAGCTGAACCTGTTACAGCCCCAGAGACGGTGCCTACAGCTATTCCTTCAGACATATCTCCTTCAGATATACCTAGCAGCTTAGCCGAAGAGACAGTACCGGCAGCTTCTGAAATCAACGTCATAGACCTGTCGCCAGCACTCGATCAACCTCCTGTGGAGCTTTTCTTGCCGACAGACAAGGTGGTTGATGACCTGATCATGATGCACGATCTAGGGGATGGCATGGACCACAATATGGCCACAGAAGATATGGCCACAGAAGATATGGCCACAGATAATATTTCTGGTGATATGAACTCTCCTCAACCTTAATCTTCGGATTTTTCTGCTTCAGTGTCTGCGTTGTTGAGCCAGCCTTCAGGCAAAATTTGCGTCTCGTCGAGCTCTGAGTTAGTGGCGATCACGCCAGGACGGCTACCCTGATTGTAGGTAGGATTGCTAGCTGACTGAAGTGCGCCGTCGTCAGCGATAGAGGTATCTATAAGCTGTTCTATATTCAGCTGATTGAGATCGGCTAGGCACTGATTGCTGGACGCATAGCGCTTGTTAAAGTCGTAGCGCACCATTTTGTTGATGATTCTGAGCAGCTCCGGCGAAATATCATCTACAGTATGCGACCAGATGATTTCACCATCTTCGCTGCGTTTGAGCGCATGGGGAGGCCGTCCGGTTAGCGCTTCGATCGCAGTGATGCCGAGAGCATAGAGGTCACTACGAACGCTGGGCATACCGGCTGATTGCTCGCTAGGCATGTAGCCTTGAGTGCCGATGCCAACCGTTGAGGTGACATCGGTCGTATCGCCAATGATTTTAGTAGAGATGGTTTTGACAGCACCAAAGTCGATTAGCACGTAGCGTTTGTCGCTGGCACGGCGAATAATGTTTGACGGTTTGATATCGCGGTGGATGACCCCTTGCGAGTGGACAAAGCTGATGACAGATAGCAAGTCACGCAGCATAACGGTGACGGCTTTTTGTGAGAGGGGACGGCGGCTAGAGAGCAGATCGCGCAAGAGCCTGCCTTCAATCATCTCTTGGACCAGATAGAAGGTGTCTTTGATTTCAAAGTAGGCGAGAAGCTGAGGAATTTGACTGTGCTGGCCAAGGCGTTCTAGAACCGAGGCTTCAGCTGCAAATAGGCGACTAGCTAGCTGGTGATCTTTGGGATTGTCGCTAATAATCTTGAGCTGTTTGACAACGCAGATTGGACTGCCGGGGCGCTCGGTGTCTTGGGCCAAATAAGTCTCACCAAAGCCACCAAAGCCTAAGACAGCTGTGATTCTGTAGCGATCGCGCAATAAAGTCCCGATCAAATCGGCCTGAACCTCAGCTAGCAAGTCGTGAAAATCATCCTGCTCACTGATGATTTCTTGGACCAGCGGCGAGGTTACATATCGCGCTAGGCTCGTACGTAGCTTTTTCCGCTTGACACGATCTGTTGTGAAGCCAATGCCCACATTGACCAGTCCCATTGATGCGATCGCCACCATCGGTGTCCCCGTCATCAAAATCGTCTGAGCACCTACAAAAGCGATGTAGCTGATCCCGCCCCATACTGCCATGCTCCCTACAGTCACCAACGCTCTTTGAGAGTGTCGATTGGTCCGATGGAGTAGCACTGCTACACCTAGTCCTAATGCCAAAACTGCTAGCGCATTTGCAGTCGGGCTTTTGACTAGCCGAGTCGGCGAAAGCGCTTGGTCCAAGGTGGCAACGGTATTGGCTAGAATCTCTACTCCAGCCATCTCGTTCGGATAGAGCAAGCTGCCAGAAAAAGGAGACTGATGAAAGTCGTGACGCTCAGTGGCGGTGGTCCCAATAATGACCATCTTGCCTTTAAAGAAATTGCCTGATCTAAGATAGCCGCGCCAAAGATCAGTATCTAGAACGTACCAGAAAGGAACTTGCTCAAAGGTGCCGCTAGGTCCATAGAAGAAAATATTTTCCTGCTGACCTGCTTGCTGGGCTGCCTGCGCTTTGCTATGGAATCTTCTAGCGGCGCTCAGCGTTGCCTGAGCGAAACTGAGCGGTGGCGGTTCCGAAAAATCAGACTCGGAAAAATCATCAAAAGTCGCTGAGGAGACTTCCGAAAAGGCCTTTTCTTCGTCGGACAGCGTTGCTAAAAATGCCTGACCCAGCTGATGGATCTGCTCATTTAGCTCCATCCGAAAGTTAATAGACCCTAGCTGTATACCCGCATCTTGAAACTGCTGGAGCGGTAAGGCTGCGTCAGAGATAGTCCCTTGATCTAAATAAGTCTCGGTGTAGTCAGCAGCTAGGACAATGCGATCACCATAGCGCGCTAGCACTTCTGTAAACGCATCGTCATCAGCGGGGCCATAGGCGCTAGGCGCTGTAAACAGTACGTCCAAAGACACAGAGTCTGCGCCTGCTTCCATCAGCCGCGAAATCGCTTGCGCGTAGGCATCCCGACGCCAAGGCCAGGCTTCAATCGATTTTAGTTCCCCATACTGCTTAGGATCGTCTCGGTAGTGCTGCCCCTGAGAAAGTGACTCTTTATCAATTGCCAGAATCACGATGTCCTTGGGCGGATCGACCGGACCGCGCAGCTCAAAAAATAAGCTTTGGGTCTGCCTCTCCCATAGATCAACAATGCCTAAATTCAGCCCAACTGCCCCAGCTGCTATCACCGAAAACATAGCGGAAGCCGCTAGCTGCCAGTGTTTCTTAGCAAACTGCCGTGGCCAAGCAGCTAATCGATCCTGCATAGTTAATGTGGCTGTAGGCCGATCGGTTGATTGCGATCGCCTCGTTCTCTTCGAAGAATTTTGACTACCCTTTGAGTGGGTATTCTTTGAATGGGTAGACTTTGAGGCAGGTTTAGACATAGCCGGTCAAATATCTCTATTGCTTCAAGAGTGGAAGACAGCAGGCGAGTACAGTTGTACGCTCAGTCTATAAGTGTTCATACGTTCGTACAAAAACGCTGAAACCCATAGAAGCACCTATAATGGTTAGCCTCAAGGAAAACATACATCATGTAGCCGCTTACTGTCCCAACCTAACGATCTGCTTTAGTGTCTAGAAGTTTGTGTAGCTAAAATTGGTATTTACAGGTTACATAAACTTCGAAGCGTTCTGCTTGGGAAAATACCCTCTTCGAGCGATGTATCGCACCAGGGTCTACTGTTTCTATAGTAATTCCTTAGAAAAAACGATGGGTAGTAATTTCGGTCTGATTTCGTACTTGCTGCCCTATAACTTCCTATACCCCCTTCTATCTAACTCCTATGGCTGCACGTATGCTGAACCGGCTATCTATCTTTATAGATGGCAACAACATGTTCTATGCCCAGCAAAAGAACGGATGGTTCTTTGATCCAAAGCGGGTTTTGGAATATTTTCTGAAGGAAATAGAAGGCAATGTCTTAGGAAACGCCTTTTGGTATACCGGTCTAAAAGACCCGCAGGATCAAAGAGCTTTCCGAGATGCGCTGATCAGCCTTGGCTATACCGTTCGCACAAAAATTCTAAAGGAATATTACGACGATACCTCTGGCCGGTATTCGCAGAAAGCGAACTTAGACATTGAAATCGTTGTTGATATGTTTAATACGGTCGATCAATATGATCGCGTCGTCCTATTCAGCGGCGATGGCGACTTCGAAAGAGCTATAGAGCTGCTTCGTTCTAAGAGCACGCATATCACAGTTGTTTCGACAGAGGGTATGATTGCGCGCGAACTACGCAACGTCACTGACCGCTACATAGATCTCAACTCAATTCGCCGCCATATAGAAAAGATAGATGGGTAAGAAGATAGATAGCTAAAAGCAACGCTAGAAAAAAGCGATAAAAAGCGGACGTAGCGGCTAACAGGAACGAACAAATTGACGCTGTCTCTGCCTATGATGCTTAACTTAGGCCATAGGTGATTCATCAAAAGCCCAGTCTAAAGGCAAATCCGAGCTTAATGTCTGGATTGCGCCGCGCAGTTTCATCTGCTGCTGGTAGTCCTTTGGCAGCTGCGGATCGCTGGCGAGCCAGTGTTCTACCAAACGGCGCTCTTGATCTGAGACCTCTCCATCCAAATAGGCACTCATTAATTCAAACTTTTCGTCTGCGGAAGCATTTAAGGTATCTGAGTATGACGTGCGATCGCAGGCTTGAGCGCTGAATGTGCGCTCGGACTGAGTACGCTGAGATTGGGCTGAAGTCGCATGATTTGAGGAGTTCATGATTGCCTGAATTGTCGCAGAGCGCAGAGCTGAGGTAAAGCCTGCAACAAATACAGGAATGAAGAGCAAAGTACAATGATCGTAGATACGTACCATCCTCTCTACCTTACCTAAACAAACATTAACTAAACCAAATACACTACCTTCTAACCAAACAGTACATTACAAAAACAGACTATTCCGGACACATTCAATCGCTGCCAGGACTTCGCTGCCTAGCAATAGGCCCCTGCGGATGATACTCGGATGCCGCCGTTCGTAGAAGCGCTCAGAATGGCTATCGTACAGATTGTTTTAGCAGCGCTTTTTAGTGGGGTATAAAATAGAGGGTAGAAACTAAAAAGTTAGATTCTATGCTCATTTGTTCTTCAGCAGTTACTCCTGACCCGAAAAGGTTCCAAAACGAGCAGTCAACTATAGCGTTGGTCGCTTGGCTAAGGTACGGTTTTCTAACTGAAAGCCCTATAAAACAACAGGCCAAGCGACTCGTATTCCTCGTAGGCGTAGCCTTCTCTATGAGTGTGCATCCGAGAAACGCCATAAACGTAACTTTATATACTTGGTAATCTATTTCAATAATGAGCTTGCCTTCCGAAATTTGTCCGCTTAGAGCTGTACGCTAACAGTGTGTAGCTGTTACATGTGCTTTTTTCTTACGCTTACTTATTAGCTCGCACCTATGCAATACCTGGCAAAGGTTCACTCTAGACGGTCACATAGCAGTACTCAGCTTCAGCTCCTTGCTCGAAATCCTTCGGAGAGTCTGTGGGAACTGCTAGCGTCTCAGCCCGTCATTTCCACGTCTAAAGACGTTCCTTTTAGTGAGCAAGTTCTATTGATTGTTGAGACAGAAGGCGATGTCGAGAAAGGCGATGGTCTAGTGCTCAGCATGGTAGAGGCTACGGAGTGGGTACTGACCTTGGTTAAAGACTATTTGAGTCAGGGAATGACATCCCAAGACCTACAGGGCGAAATCGAGCGAGCAGAGCAGTGGCGGCAGTCGCTGACGCTACAGAGTCAAGAGGTGCGTCGCAGGACCCTGGAAACGGCTGCCCGGCGAGATGAGATTCAGAATTTGGAGAAGCGCCTGAAGCTAGATCGAGAGGCGTCTGAGCGAAAAGATTGAAAAGTAGACAGATTGAAAAGTAGACAGCTTAAAGAGCGGAAGCACTGGAGAGCGAAAGAACTGAAGAGCGAAAGAATCAAACAGCGCAATCAAAGAGCGGAATATGGGCGAGCGAAAAGATCGGATCTGGAAATTGAAAGCTAGGTGTTCTGAGGCAGCACGTCTTGTAGCAGTGGGGCAAGTTCGTCTTTGAGCTGACCAGCTCGGATGAATTCGGCATAGGTATCAGATTCGATAGCTAGCAGCTCTTCTCGAACTTGTTCGGCAGCGTAGGTAAGCAGCTCTGGGTGCGATCGCTGCAACTTCAATAAATCCTCTTGCAATTCTTCTAGCTGGCCTTCTACCAAAGCAATCTGGTATCTAGCAAACTCTTCATCGACTTCCTGCCGCTCAATCAGCTCTCTTAATCGGTCCAGGACACGGTTGAGCGCGACTCTATGAGCAACTAGCTGAGTATACTTTTGTCTAGTGGGCTGATCGCCTAGCAAATCCAGCCAGGAAAGCAGCGGCTGTGTCGTCAAGCCCTGTACCAGCAGCGTAAACAGCATCACGCCAAAGACAATGGCGATAATTTCTTCTCTTTGGACCAGGGACTCTGGCACGCTCAGCGCCAGGGCCACAGAAACAGACCCTCGCAAGCCACCCCACCACAAAACGGTTTGGCCAGGAATGGAGATGTTCTCGCCATTGGTGACAGCATTGCTAAAAGCGCTCAGACCGAAAACGCTGACGGCTCTAGCAGTGATGATGATTAGAATGGCCACAAAGATAGTTTCTGAATAATCTATCAAGGTTTGAAAGCGAACCTGATCGCCGATCAGCAAAAACACAATTGAGTTTACGAAAAAGGCTAGGAACTCCCAAAACTCAGAGACAACCAAGCGGGTACGGGGGTTCATGCCGATCCGGGAGCCAAAGTTACCGAGAATCAGCCCCGTGGTGACAACTGCAATCACACCAGAGCCGCCTACTTCTTCAGCAATAATGTAAGTGCCGTAGGCAGAGACTAAGGTCAGCGATTGCTCAACTAGCGGAATATCGAACCGCTGGGTCAAAAAAGAGATGCCGAATCCGATCAGTCCGCCCAGGCTGATACCAAGACCGACAAACAGGCCAAACCGGGCAACCGTCACCGAAGCGTCAAACTGCTCAAAGCCGAGGGCAATACCCAAGAGCAGATTGAACGCGACAACTGCAACACCGTCATTGAAGAGGCTTTCGCCCTCCATTAGTGTCGTCAGTCTTTTATCGACCCCCAGCTCTCGAAAAAGCGCGGTGACCGAAACCGGGTCCGTTGCCGATAGGCTAGCGCCGACTAATAGCGCCGTAGCCAGCGAAGTCCCAGCAAACTGCTGAAGGCCAAAGACTAGGCCCAATATACAAATAACAACGCCCAGTATGGCGTAGAGCAAGATTGGAAAGAAATCGCTTTTGAGACGGCTCCACTTAATATTCCAGGCGGCCTCGAACAGCAGTGGCGGCAGGAATATAAACAGGATCAGCTCTGGCGAGAGATTGACTAGGCGGACATCGACGACGGCTAGCCCCAAGCCCACAAGCAGCAACAGCAGCGTGTAGGGGATGTTTCTAAGGATGCTGAAGACACGAGATAGCGTAGCGACGCCTAGAGAAACAGAGAGAACCAGCAAAAACTGGCGCAGGTTGGCTTCAATGGCCGGATCTTCTAGAACGGGCTCTATGGCTGCAGCTATCCAATGCATGGGTTCAGTGGTCTCAAAAGTGATGATCTTAAAAGCAACGTTGAGCGGTATATCAGCATCACTATAAGGGCTGATGGGGCATGAATTACCCCGCCTTTCGGATTGTTTCGGCCTGGGCTAGCAAGGAGTCGGCAAACGCGATCGCCTCGCTGTGGGAGCGGCCCCCGGCTAGCTGCGCTAGCTCGTCACGGCGCTCTTCGACTTTGCCTAGTGGGGTGACTTTGACGATAGTGCGTTCGCCAGTGTCGGCGCGATCGCCCCCGCTGGTACTATCCCCCGCCGCAGTCCGCTTGCTGCTGTCTTTTTCAATCTGAGTGGCAACTTTTTCGAGCGCCTTTGCTTCCTCTTGGGAAAGGTTAGCCTTTTTGTCAGACGCTTTTGAGGAGGCTTTTTGCTTTCGTCCCTGACTAGTCGGGGTATCAGCGCCTGCGATGACGTGTTTACCGACGTGGTAGTGGGCGTCGGCCATAGCGGCTACTAGGGGCTGGTGGGTAACGCATAGCACCTGATGTTCGCGGCTGAGCTGGTGAAGTTTTTCTGCGATCGCCTGCGCTACTCGCCCCGAAACCCCCACGTCAATTTCATCAAACACCATCGTATTAATCGGATCGACCCGAGAGAAGCAGGCTTTGAGCGCAAGTAAAAACCGGCTCATTTCACCTCCAGAGGCAATCTCGATTAGGGGCTGAAGCGGCTCGCCGGGGTTAGGGCTAAAGAGGAAGGCGATCGCATCCGCTCCATGCACCGTCGGCGGCTGCGACTGAATATCCACCTTGAACTTCACGCGCTCCATCGCCAGCGGCTTTAGCTGCGCGACCAAATCTGCCTCTAGCTCTTTCGCCGCCGTCTGCCTTAGCTTCGTGAGCTGGTCACAGCCGTCTATCAGCACTGTCTGCTTTTTCTGGTAGGCCGCTTCTAGCTCCTCAATCGACTGGCCGTCTCCATCTAGCGCAGCCAGTGAATCCTGAATACTCTGGTAGTGCTCGATTAGCTCTGGCAAATCGCGGTTGTACTTGCGGCAAAGCTGCTTGAGCTGAGAGATTCTAGCGTCAATTTCATCTAGCCGCTCTGGGTCGGTTTCAATATTCTCACCATACGCATTGATCTGCCGCCCCGCTTCTTGCACCTGGGCGAGCGCCTCTGCCACCATCTCCAAAATTGGATTGATCTCAGGATCGAAACGCAGCATGTCCATCAGCACATTCTCTGCTTCGCCCAGCAGATCGGAGCAGGCTGCGCCACTATCATCGTTTTCGTACAGCATTTGGTAGACCTGGTAGCTCTGCTGCTGCAACTCGACGCTGTGGCTAAGTCGCTGATGCTCTATCTGTAGATCCTCTAGCTCGTTTGGATCTTCTATCTCAGCCTCGCTGAATTCCTTGTTTTGAAACTGGAGCATTTCTAGCTGATCGGCCCGCTGCTGGTCGGCGCGGCGGCGGGCGTCTAGAATCTTTTTGGCTGAACTGGCCGTGCCATAGTCAACCGCAACTTGATCTCTTTGCTTTAGCAGTTTTTTGTCGCCAAACCCGTCTAGCCAGTCTCTTTGCAGATCTGGATCGCCTAGCTGTAGCGTTTGACCCTGCGCTGTGATCTCGATTAGCAGCTGACGGAGCGAATCCATCTGCGGCTTTTTCACCAGGACGCCGTTGAGCTTCGACTTGCTGCGAACTGAACTTTTGCCTGCGGTAAGATCGCGGCGACAGACAATCAGATCGCCCTGAGATGGAATCTCTTGCTCGTTCAGCCAGTTCACAATCCTAGAATCAGTGCGGAAGGCGGCTTCGACTAGCGCCTTTTCGGTGCCCGTTCTTACCCATCTGCCGCTGGCTTTGCCGCCGAGTACAGCGTCAATAGCATCTAGAATGATCGACTTGCCTGCGCCAGTTTCCCCCGTGAGTACGTTCAGTCCAGGCTTTAGTTCTAGGTCGAGCCGATCAATGAGGGCAAAGTTCTCGATTTTCAAAGAAACCAACATAGGGCTCAGCTGTTAGGTAAAGGAGGTGAAGGGCAGGGCATATGACAAGGGCGAATAACTGTACCTGTTTTTGCTAGCAGGTGTATTCCAACAGATCTTATGGCTTTAGACAGAACAGGTTTCTCAACAAGTTGATACAATAATTTACAGAAGGTGATTAATTGACTTTATCTAGGCTTAATGATGCGATTAGCCGTTTGGTCGGACGCATTGGGGCCCAAGTCATTCGCTTCTATTCTACAGCGCCTCTACTTTGGAGCACCTCTACTTTAGAGCGACTCTATATTTTGTAGCGGGTATCGCGGCAGTAGTTTGAAGTCTTTTTTGCCGGACGAGACCATAATTTTTGAAGATTTCTTATGAGTGCAGCTTCGCCTGAACTACTTAGCCAGCCTTCCAGTTCACCTGTTTCTGCTACGCCTGTGTCACCGTTTGAAAATCGAACGGAAGCACCGCAAACAGTAACTGTCCCAGCGATGCCTGTAGCCAATTCTGGTGCTAACCGCGTACCGCCGCGATCGCTAGAAGATATTTTGGTGTACGACCCAGATGCGATCGCATCCTACTACCGCAAACGCCCCTTTCAAATCCTGTTTCGCCTCATCAATATCTTCTGGATTGCTGCTGGCTACGTGCTTGGTCTGATTTGGGACAGGATCACCGGTCGACAGAAAATTAATGAGCAAAAGCGCGCGGAAGGCTTGCGGGTCATGCTCACCCATCTTGGCCCAGCGTATATCAAAGTCGGTCAGGCGCTCTCCACTCGTCCTGATCTAATCTCTCCGGCGGCGATGGCTGAGATGGTCAAGCTGCAAGACCAGCTGCCTCCTTTTCCAAACGAGATAGCGTTCAGATTCATAGAAGAAGAGCTTGGCCAGCCGCCGGAAGCTATCTATTCATATCTGTCTGACTCACCGATTGCGGCGGCTTCGCTTGGTCAGGTGTACAGAGGCAGATTAAAAACGGGTGAAGACGTTGCGGTGAAAGTGCAGCGTCCTGGACTAGCCGACCAGATTACAAAAGACATCTATGTCATCAGAATTTTGGCAGCCTGGGCGACTAAGTATGTAAAGCAGATTCGTAGTGACCTAGTCAGCATTGTGGATGAGTTTGGCGATCGCATCTTCGAAGAGATGGACTACAACCACGAAGGTGCGAACGCTGAGCGCTTCGCCAAGCTGTACGGCTACCTACCAGAAATTGTCGTTCCTAGCATCTACACTCAGTACACTGGACGCCGTGTCCTCACGATGGAGTGGATAGACGGGGTCAAACTTACAGAGCTAGACGAACTAGCTAGACGCGGCATCGATCCGACACACGTCATCGAAGTTGGTGTTCAATGCTCTTTACGTCAGCTGCTAGAGCATGGATTTTTCCACGCGGACCCTCATCCCGGTAACCTGCTAGTGATGGCAGATGGCAAGCTGGCCTACCTTGACTTTGGCATGATGTGTCAGGTTGAAGCCTACCAGCGATACGGCCTAATTGAAGCGATTGTCCATATGGTTAATCGAGACTTCGACGGTCTAGCCCAAGACTATGTGAATTTAGAATTTTTGACGCCAGATACGGATCTAAGCCCAATCATTCCAGCGCTAGCAGGCGTATTTAACAACGCGCTCGGTGCTAGCGTCGCTGAGCTGAATCTCAAGAGTATCACCGACGAATTTTCGGCCCTGATGTACGAATATCCTTTCCGGGTACCAGCATACTATGCGCTGATTATTCGCTCGCTTGTCACCCTAGACGGTATCGCCATCACAGTCGATCCTGACTTCAAGGTGCTGAGCAAAGCCTATCCTTATGTAGCGCGGCGACTGCTCACCGACCCGGCTCCACAGCTTAGAACTTCACTACAAGAGCTGTTGTTTAGAGACGGCAGTTTCCGCTGGAATCGATTGGAAAATCTGCTGAGGAACGCCAAAGACAGCACCGACTACGACCTTGATAAAGTGCTCGATCAAACGTTGGAATTCCTGTTCTCCGAACGGGGGGCTTATCTTCGTGTGCGCATTGCCGACGAGCTAGCCAAAGAGATAGACAAAATGGGCTTTAGCCTATTGCAGCAGATCACCAAAGCGCTACGCTTGCCGCTTGGACAAGAAGAGCCTCTGACAACCCGTCCGACAGCGACCGCTCAGTCACCACAAGCTAGCTGGGAGCATGTTGTCAGAATCCTCAAAATCCTACGTGATACGCCAGGATTCAATCCAGCGACAGTCGCCACTATCCTTCCTAAGCTGATTGTAGAACCAGAGGCAAGAGGGCTAGGTCGACGGGTAGTCAGCGGCGTTGTCCAAAGAGGAATCGCTCGCCTGATTCGAGAATTTTTGGTGACGGATAAGCCAGCATCTTTGCCTGCGCTGCCACCTGTTCGTGCTGCCTAACGACTTTAGGCCCAACGACGGTTAGGTCCCCTCATCGTCGTTCCTAGATCTGGGTATTGGCAATATGTTTGCAATTCCACGTTAGTAGATAGTCCAAACCACAAACCGTGACTGCTATCGTTCCTTTCTTTATCAATCACCGCAGCCTGCTGTCGTTCAAGCGCATTCCACGACTTTAGATCTAAGGAATTTCGCTTAGGTTGCAGACCAGGTATAGCGGAGAGTATGCGCTACAGGAGGCGATTAGTCTTTGGTCTTGTCTGCCGTAGGTGATAGTGCTGCCAAATCGATTTATCCAGGTCCAGCCGTCTGCTTCTACGTAGGGTTCTAGATCGGCATAGGAGCGAGTCACGATCTGTTGGGGACTGTTCTGGTCTATGGGCAAAGCGTCTTTGCGCTCGGTCTCCATTGCGAAAATGGTTTGGAGAATAGCTTTGTTGTCTTTTTCTGGTGACCAGGCACCTCTAAACAGGCTGTAGAGTAGAAAGCTACTAGTGCCAGCTAGCAAAATCAGTAGCACTACAGATTGAATCAGCCTTGGGTGACGGGCGATCGCACTCCCCATCCGTCGTAACCGGCTGGGTCTATCAGCGGTGACAATTGGCAAGGCCGTCTCAGGTGAGGCTGGATTGGGTAAGGCCGTGTCGGGTGAGGCTATGTCGATAGCGTCCCTGGTTTTGATCCCAGTTTCAGGCAGTGTCATGGAGGCAGTAGAGAGGCTATGAGTATATTCACCGAATCTCAAGTGTAAGGCGCTGCCGTAACTCAAAGCGAGTGACTGTTTCGTTTTGTGAATCTAGAGCGGTGAGAGCCTGATAGATAATCGTTCCTTCATGCTCTGGATTAATCTGGCAGCCTGATAGTCGTAGAGCTCTATGTCAGTAGCTGCGGGCAGCTGATCGATAAACCGCTGAGCCGATTCGGGTGAAAAGCTGTCCAGCCTGGACAATAGCTGAACGACATCAGCTCTATTTTCTGGGCTTGGCTTTTGCTCAACGGCTAGGTGCCATCTACGCGGGGGCGTCATCTCACCCCTTTCTATTCGACGCAGACCATTGATAGAGGACAGTACAAACAAGCGATCGCCTGGCAGTAAAGACTGATCGTCTGTCGGCATCAGCACCGTACATGAGTTTCCTGCCCTATCGACCGTTTCGCGCAGGATAGGCACAACCCCATAGCCATATGAAACGGTAGATAGCTGTTTATTTGCTAAGGTATCACCGGGTTCAATAAAGTATTCGGCAATCAGATTGGTCTGTTCACTCAGCCGAAAAAGTCCCAAGATATTTTCACCAAAAGCTGCGCCTGCAAACGCCTCAGCGGACAGCGCATAGGGACAAAAAGCCTTTGCCTGTGGCATCAGCGCTCCTAGATTGTCGCTAAATGACTGGCTACGCGTGCGGACTACCGGCGAAAAAATGCGGGTGCCCTCTAAGTTCTTTTCAGAGGCAAGCAGGGCTACTTCTAAATTCAGCATCTGATCGTCGGTGACAGCGATGATGCTTTTGGCGGTCGCTAGGTTCGCAGCGGATAGCTCTTCTACAATATTGCCGATGAGCAGCGGCACCTGGGTAAGTAGTTCTGGATGACTGAGCTGCTTATCGACTGCGACCAGTGGCTGATTGAGCTCTAAAAGTAAGCTGGTAACCTTTCTACCAATACGACCGAGACCGATTACAACTACATGATGACGGCGGGGAATGCGAGGCCGCTTTTGTAGAAAATCAAACCGAGAGCTGAGTAGCTGGTCGGCTAGAAGACCCAATACTCCTAAGACGACGAGAATGCTAGTGACCGTAATCATCAGGCAGGCAAGCTGCACCCATCCGGGTATTCCGGACGTGCTAAATCCTCCAAAAACGTCACCGTAGCCACCTAGCAGCAAAATTGCACCTAAAGATACGGCTTTGACCCAGGAGATACTAGGCCCGGTGGCCTTGAGCAAAAGCGTGCCTGTTGTCCACAGGACTAAGGCGGTGACAAGCACAGTTGCAAGCACTCGCCCCGTGGATTGTTCAGAAGATTGACGCCAGTTGCGCAAGCGTCTTCGCCAGTCACCGGTTTTCCAGTCTTCTATTAGCTGGTTGATTGTCGGCAGTAGCTTTGCTCTTTTCTCAGGTTCGCTGGTATCTGCGACTACTTCTATGTAGGCAATGCGATCGCCTGCCGAAACTCGCACATAGGGCTGCCATCGATGAAACACAGATGACGCAGTAGTGGCCCAGCCCAGCGGCTGCGGCGGACTCTCTACTGGCTCAAAATCTAGAAGTCGAAACCGGCCCTGATGTAATGCCTGGATTCGCTTTTGGTCAAAGCGCGGTTCACCCGCTCGCACAAATCGTTCCACAATCCGAAAGCGATGGCGGCCAATTGAAAACACGCTGACGGTGTCATCGCCTAAGCCTGCCAAGGCAAACGTCATGGCCGGTAGTTCGGTAGCATCTAGCGCAACAAATCTACCGAGCTGGCGCTCTAGCAGAGCATTAAGGCTGTGACGAGACGAGCGCAGAATGATCTGAATATTTGGATTGAGGCGACGAGCGGCGATCGCACATTCCACATTCGTACTCTCATTGCTGGTCACAATCAAAATTGCTCGACTTTCCTCGATGCCCGCTTTTCTCAGAACATCTTCTCGGCGGCAGTCACCTATAATTGGCGGCATCGCTAGCTGGTCGGGAAAGTCGTTTATTTCCCAGGTATCAATGACCTGACGGTCAATTGCAGTGATAGCAACTTCAAATGGATCGTAGTCAAACTTTTTCAGCTTGATCACACTTTGCTGACCCAAGCTGCCCAGTCCACAGACGATGAACTTATCTCGAATAGTGTGAGAGGAGCGCGTTCTTGCTCCTGGCATCAACGTTTCTGGACCTGACATAACTACGCCTTTACAGGAAAACTAGTCTTACTTGTACGTTCGCCACTCCACATTAAACTCCACATTGAGAGGAACGGCGACGATTCCTTTTGTTAAAGCTATCCCCGTAGAATACAGAAGATCATTTGCATGTTTCAGGCAAAAGCTATGAGTGCCTTTCGCAGTATTGAATGGAAAAACGACCAGCTGCGACTGCTCGATCAAAGAAAGCTACCGTCTCAGACGGTTTACGAAGATTATTCCGACTATAAATCGGTTGCCGAAGCGATTCAGACGATGGTGGTTCGAGGTGCTCCAGCGATCGGGGTAACGGCGGCTTTTGGGATGGCGATCGCAGCCAAACAGTTCCAATCTAATCCACTCGAAGCCTTCCTAGCAGATCTTCACGCCGCCGCAGAATACCTAATCCAATCTAGGCCCACAGCGGTCAATCTATCTTGGGCTGTCAATCATCTGTTGGCGATCGCCACAGACCTCGCAGAAAAAGGCACCTCACCTACAGAAATCGCTTCTGCTCTCCTAAGCGAAGCCCAATCGCTCTACCAAGCTGACATCGAAGCCTGCAAACAGCTCGGCACCTACGCCCAAGCAGTCATTCCCAATCCTGCAAACGTCATCCATCACTGCAATACCGGAGCCTTGGCCGCTGTAGACTACGGCACGGCAATTGGCGTTATTCGCGTTGCCCACGAGCAAGGTAAACAAATTCATGTCTTTCTAGACGAGACCCGGCCTCGTTTGCAAGGTGCCAGCCTGTCTGCTTACGAGATGAAGGCGTTTGGCATTCCGCATACGGTGATTGTCGATGGGGCGTCGGGCTACGTGATGAGTACACAAAAGATTGATGCCTGTATTGTGGGGTGCGATCGCGTCGCCGCCAACGGAGACGTTGCCAACAAAATCGGCACCTACAACCTCGCGCTCGTCGCCCACGCCCACGGCGTCCCCTTCTACGTCGCCTGCCCCACCAGTACCCTCGACATGACCCTAGCTAGCGGCACAGAAATCAACATCGAAGAACGCGCCCCTACAGAAATCACCCACGTCAAAGGTCAGCAAATCACGCCTGACGACACCCCCGTTCTCAATCCCGCCTTCGACATCACTCCCGCCAAATACATCACCGCACTGATCACAGAGAAAGGTGTTGTGTATCCTCCCTACAAAAAAAATCTAAAGCAGTTGTTGAGCTAAATAGATAAGGGTGTCAGCATCACCCTACTTGTTCGTCTGTTCTAATCATCAAAGTACTCATGCTATGCCGTAGCTTATAGCCTATTTTTTGGCAGCTTCAAAGTCGCTATCTCCGCTAGTAGAACGAAGAGTGCTGATACCCACAGACAGCCTACCAAACCGTACAGCTGAAAGACTAAACCTGAAAGCACGGTGCCTGCGAGTCTGCCGCCTGAGTTAGCCATATAGTAAAAGCCGACGTTGAGGGCGACTTTGTCGGCTTCTGTATAGGCGAGGACGAGGTAGGAATGGACGGCGGAGTTGAAGGCGAAGATGATGCCGAAGAGGAAGAGGCCGATGATGATGGTGGGGGCGGGGGCGTAGCCGAGCTGAAGGGTGAGTGCGATCGCACTCGGCACCAAAATCAAAATCCCGGTCCAAAATCGAATCGTACTCGCCTGCGGTGGTCCGCCAGCTCCAAACCGGCGCAGCAGCGTGGGTGCGATCGCCTGCACCAGCCCATAGCCAATCACCCAAAGCGCCAAAAATCCCCCCACCTGCTCAAACGACCAGCCCAGCACGCTATAGAGAAACACCGGCAAACCGACCACGAACCAAACGTCCCGCGCCCCGAACAAGAAGAACCGTGCAGCCGAAAGCACATTGATCTCCGGGCTCTTGGAAAACAGCTGCCGAAATTTCACCTTCGCCTTCACCTTTCCCATATCCGCAGGCAGCCACTGACTTGAGAACAACACAGCAAACAACCCCGCCGCCATGATCAGCAGCGCATTTGCATAGCCGAACGCCGTCAGCAGCACTCCGCCCAAGAAAAAGCCAACTCCCTTTAATGCATTCTTAGAGCCCGTCAAAATCGCTACCCACTTGAACAGTGATGACTGCGCATCTTGGGGAATCACCAGCCGAATCGCGCTTTTGGAACTCATTTTTGTCAGGTCTTTGGCGATGCCTGAGACGGCTTGAGCGCACATGACGTAGGGGACAGCTAATGCGATGGTCCAGGTCTCATTCACCGGCATCAACAGCAGCAAAGCTACAATCTGCATCGCAATTCCGCCGTATAGCGTCAGCTTTACTCCCCATTGCGATGCAATCCATCCGCCAAACAAATTGGTAACGATGCCAAAAAACTCATAGAACAAAAACAGCATCGCTACTTCTAGCGGCGTGTAGCCCAGCGTATGAAAGTACAGCAGCACCAGCATCCGCAGCGCCCCATCAGTCACCGTAAAGCCCCAATAGGCCAGCGTCACCAGGGCATAGTTGCGTACTCCAATCGTGTCAAAAGCTGAAGAAGATTTCATAACAACGCCTCCCCTACGCCAAAGCTCCGGCTACTTTCTGCGCTAGCTCAGCCATCCGATTGGCATAGCCCCACTCGTTGTCATACCAGGCCAACACCTTTACCTGCGTACCATCCACCACCATCGTCGAAAGCGCATCGATCGTCGCCGAATGCGGATCGTCCTTGTAATCAATCGAAACCAAAGGCCGCTCTTCATATGCCAGGATGTGGCCCAGCGGTCCCGACACCGCCTGCTCGAAATAAGCCGTTCACTTCGTCAACCGTTGTCGGCCTGGCCACTTCAAATACGCAGTCGGTCAAAGACGCATTCAGCAAAGGCACTCTGACCGCCAAGCCGTTCAACTTGCCATTTAGCTCAGGAAAGATAGCGCTAATGGCTGTCGCCGATCCGGTTGTGGTCGGTATCAGCGAAAGACTATTCGCCCGCGCTCTGCGTAAATCTTTGTGGGGCGCATCGACAATTGTCTGCGTGTTGGTGATGTCATGAATAGTGGTGATTACACCGTGTCGAATGCCTAATCCTTCGTTGATTACTTTGACAACAGGCGCAAGACAGTTTGTTGTACAAGATGCTGCCGTAAGTAGATGGTGCTGATCGGAGTCGTACAAATCATCGTTGATGCCCATGACGATATTGAGCGCTTCTTCCTTTACCGGCGCAGCCACAATCACCTTTCTCACGCCCCGCTTGAAGTAGGGATCTAGCAGGGCAGGGGTGCGAAATTTGCCCGAACACTCCAGCACGATATCAATGCCAAACGATTCCCAGGGCACCTCCTGCGGCGTTGCATACTCGCTAAAGCTCAGCGGTGAACCATCGATCAAAATTCGCTCATCGCCAGCCGCTTCTACCTCCGGCTGCCATCGGCCATGCACCGAATCAAACTTCAGCAGGTGCGCCGCCGCTGCCGCCCCTCCTTTCACCTCATTGATATGAACGAATTCCAGCTCTGACCCTGACGCTATCTGAGACCAAGCCGCTCTTAAAACCAGCCGCCCGATTCGACCAAATCCGTTAATTGCTACTCGCACCACGTTGCCTGCATAAGATCATAGCTTCTATTATTTCAAGTTGACTTGAAATGTCAAGCCTCAGCAATACATGCTGAGCCTCAGTTCAGCGTAAGCGACCTACGCTGACAACCGGCCTACGCTAAATGCGTATCAGGAATAAGGGCTGCGAATGAAGGCGATGAGAAGTAAGTAACCAGGTTGTTTGACTCTCATCCCTGACCGTCTGTAATTGAGCGGAACGGACTCAAACGGGGCTGAAGGTTTAATATAAATAGAACTTATTTTGGTTAGCTGTTCGAGTAGCGGCTTCTATATATTCTTGCTTTCCTATGAAAATCATTACTATCCGAGAAGGGCAGCAGACGGCTGAGGGCTTTGCAGCGACGGTGAGGATTGACGGGCAGTCGGACTATCCGATCACGGTGAGCGATCCGTTTAGTGCGCGGCAGGAGCAGGACTTGGAGTTTTATTTTGAGGAATGGATTCGCTTTCCGTTCGATCAGCGGGTGAAGGCGCAGCGGGCGGCGGCGAGTGTGAAGGACTATGGTGAGGCGCTGTTTGGTCAGGTGTTTGCGGATGCGGATGCTTATAGCGACTACAGGCTGGCTTGCCGTGACGGGCTGACGAATTTGTGCCTGGAAATTGAGGGGGAGTCGCCTGATTTTCAGGCGCTGCACTGGGAAGCGCTAAAAGATCCAAAGCAGCCAAGGCCGCTGGCGGTGGAGGCGGTGTTCACCCGCAAGCGCTATCAGCGGGGGGTGATGCCGATAGATTTGCAGCCTTCGCCGGTAATTAATTTGCTGGTGGTGACGGCGCGGCCCGATGAAGAAAAAGACGTGGGCTATCGGACGATTTCGCGGCCTTTGATTGATGCAATTGAAAAGGGGCGGCTGCGGGTGAATGTGGAACTGCTGCGGCCCGGAACCTTTGAGGCGCTGAGTGCGCATTTGGAAGGGAAGGCGGGCTTTTACCACATGGTGCATTTTGATGCTCACGGTGGCCTGATGAGCTACGCGCAGTTTGAGGCGGGGGCCAAGAACGAGCGCTACCTGTTTCAGGCGCGGTATGGGCGCGGGGATATTGCGCCCTACGACGGAGAGAAGGCGTTTTTGTTTTTGGAAGGGGAGCGTCAGGGCAAGGCCGACCCGGTGGAGGCGCAGGAGCTGGCGGATTTGCTGATGAGTCAGGGGATTCCGATTTGTATTTTGAATGCCTGTCAGTCGGGGAAGCAGGCTTCGGCTACGCTCAGCCTTCGGGCAGGTATCGAGAGGGATGGAGAAGAGGGCGTCGTTGGGAAGATGGAGGCGCGGGAGACGAGTTTGGGTAGTCGGCTGATGACTTCGGGGGTGCAGATGGTGGTGGCGATGGGCTACAGCGTGACGGTGACGCGCAGCGGCGCTGATGATGGAAAAGCTGTATGGAGAGTTGTTTGCGGAGCGGGGGATTCCGGAGGCGATCCGGCTGGGGCGCAAGGCGCTGTATAACGATAAGAATCGGAAGGTGTATTTTAACCAGGTGGTGGAGCTAGAAGACTGGCTGCTGCCGGTGGTGTATGCGAATAAGGCGGTGGATTTGCGATTGCAGCCATTTACGCCGGAGCAGGAGGAGGCGTATTTTGCCGGGGAAGATGAGCGGTATCGGTTTGCGCAGCCGACTTACAGCTTTGTGGGGCGCGACCTGGAGATATTGAAGATAGAGAAGGCGCTGCTGCGGCATAATGTGCTGCTATTGCAGGGCATGGGCGGCACGGGGAAGACGACGCTGCTGAACTATTTGCGCGACTGGTGGCAGCGGACGAATTTTGCGGCAGATGTGTTTTATTTTGGCTACGACGAAAAGGCGCATACGCTGCAACAGATTTTGCAGGCGATTGGCAAGCGGGTGTTGAGCAAGTTTGAGTTTGCGAGCTTTGGGGCGATGGGGCTGGGGGCGCAGCGGCGGAAGCTGGCGGAGGTGCTGAGGGCAAAGCCCTATGCGATTGTGCTGGATAATTTGGAGTCTGTAACGGGGGAGCCGCTGGCGATTCCGAATACGCTGCCGGAGAGTGAGCAGACAGAGATTAAGGCATTTTTGCAGGCGCTGGTGGGCGGGCAAACGAAGGTGGTGCTAGGCTCGCGCAGCGATGAGGCGTGGCTGAAGGATGTGTTTACGTTTGCGGGGAAGGTGAATCGGTATCAGTTGCGAGGGCTGGATGCGGAGGCGCGGACGGTGCTGGCGGAGAAGATACTGGCTTCGACTACGCTCAGCCATCGGGAGATTGAGAACATTCGGAAAGAGAAAAACTTTGAGCGGCTGATGACGGTGCTGGCGGGGTATCCGCTGGCGATGGAGGTGGTGCTGACGAATTTGGGGCGGCAGAGCGCGGCGGAGGTGCTGGCGGGGTTGGATGCGGCGGATGTGGATTTGGACAGTGGGGAGGCGGATAAGACTAAGAGCATTTTGAAATGCGTGGAGTATTCGCACAGCAACCTGTCGGCGGCGGCGCAGAAGCTGCTGCTGTGTTTGGCTCCGTTTAAGGGGTTTATTTATCGGGAGGTGTTGCCGAACTATGTAGAAGAGTTGAAGAAGCTTGAGCCGTTTGCGGATTGGGAGTTTGATCGGTTTGAGGCGGCGGTGGATGAGGCGATGCGGTGGGGGCTGCTGTCGCCGTATTTTGATGGGGACGATGGGCGGCTGTTGCGGATTCAGCCGGTGTTTCCGTATTTTTTGAAGGCGAAGCTGGCGGATGTGGATGCGGCGGTGCACGAAGGGCTGGCGACTGGGTTTAAGGAGCATTACCGGGGGTTAGCGGCGCAGTATGAGCAGATGATGGACTCGAAGGAGCCGGAGCAGCGGAAGCTGGGAGTGTCCTTTTGTGGGTTGGAGTATGAGAACTTGTTCAGCGCGTTGCAGACCTCTCTACAGCGTAGAGAAAACCCAACTATCTTCTGGTGCTTGCAAACGTACTTAATGTTGAACCAAGACAAAAGGGCTGAACTATCGCTTCTTGAGTTTGTTGATCAGTCGTTAAAAGAGTATGTCTTAGATACAGAGCCAGAGATACAAATTCAAATTATCTGCATTTCTGGGCAAAAAGCAAGTCTGTATCTGGAGCTTCAAAGATATTTAGAAGCTAGAGAATCTTGTCAGGCACTTATTCATTTTATAGAAAACAGTAAAGTTGATCCTCAGGGAAAGCAGTCTCTACTTGCTGGTATCTACCATCAGTTAGGCATGGTAGCGCAGGAACTCAAAGAGTATGAGCAGGCGCGATTACACTTTCAACAAGCTCTTAATATCAGAATTGAGTACAACGACCACTACAGCCAAGCGAGCACCTACCATCATTTGGGCATGGTAGCGCAGGAACTCAGAGAGTACGAGCAGGCGAAATTGCACTACCAAAAATCACTTGATATCTACATTGAGTACAACGACCGCTACAGCCAAGCGAAAACCTACCATCAGTTGGGCGGGGTGGCGCAGGAACTCAGAGAACACGAGAAGGCAAAGTCGCACTACCAACAAGCCCTTGACATCTGCGTCGAGTACAACGACCGCTATAGCCAAGCGACAATCTACCATCAGTTGGGAAACTTTTACCACACTTTACGAGAGTTCGAAGATGCTAGGGAAAGTTTTCAGAAAGCCTTGGATATTCGTATTGACCATGGTAATCGTGTATCTCAATCTATTGAGTACCACGGCTTAGGCATGGTGGCGGAGGCACTTAGAGAGTACGAACAGGCGCGATTACACTACCAAAAATCACTTGATATCTACATTGAGTACAACGACCGCTACAGCCAAGCGAAAACCTACCATCAGTTGGGCGGGGTGGCGCAGGAACTCAGAGAATACGAGAAGGCAAAGTCGCACTACCAAGAATCACTTGATATCGACATTGAGTACAACGACCGCTACAGCCAAGCAAGCACCTATCATAACTTAGGCAGCGTGGCGCGGGAACTCAGAGAGTACGAGCAGGCCAGGGCGCACTACCAACAAGCCCTCGATATCTGCATCGAGTTCAACGACCGTTACAGCCAAGCGAGCACCTACCATCAGTTAGGCAGGGTGGCGGAGGAACTTCGAGAGTACGAGCAGGCCAGGGCGCACTTCCTAACAGCCTTAGAAACTTTCGTAAAATTTGAAGATAAACACAGTGGAGGCATTGTCTTACGTGGCCTCTATCGCCTGCATCAAGTCACCCAAGACAACACCCTTCTCCCCGAAGTCGCCCAGTGCCTAAACTCCACCGTCGAAGAGGTCGCTCAGCTATTCGAGCAGTTCGACCCATCAGCCTAGCTGCGCGATCGTATCTGACAATTCACGCAAAGGCTCAGGCAAGAGCACCCCGACTGCTGGCTGTACCCTAACGACGTTGCGCTTCTCGCGCCCAGAGCTACGCTTCTCCCACGCAGCGTCGCGCTTCTCGCGCCCAGAGCTACGCTTCTCCCGCGCAGCATTGGGCTTCTCGCGCGCGGCGTTAGGCTTCTCGCGCACAGCGTTACGCTTCTCCCGATCGGCGTTGCGCTTCTCCCGCACGGAGCTACGCTTCTTCCGATCGGCGTTGCACTTTTCCCGCACAGCGTCGCACTTCTCCCGATCGGCGTTGCGCTTCTCTCTCCAACAGCGGTACACCTTGTACACAAGGCTGTGAGACACCGGCTGTAAGCCTACGTTGCGGACCCACCCTACCCTACGGGCACCCCTTGTATGGTTAGAGAGGAAGCGGTAGGAACTCGCATCGCTTTGCGGCGCTGGGCTTACGCGATCGCCTAAAATAAGAAGACACCGACTATCCTAGAAGCTGTCATGACGCAAGCAATCGAAGCCACTGGAATGATCGATAGTCAAGGTTATCTACAGCTCGACCAGCCGCTCAGCAATGCTAAAGATCAGCGAGTCCGGGTCATTGTGCTGTTAGCAGAGGATGACACTATCAGCGAGCAAGACTGGCTCAAAGCCGCTGCCACGAACCCTGTTTTTGCGTTCCTCGCAGACGCTGAAGAAGATATCTACACCCTCAACGATGGAAAACCTGTCAAATATGAAGGGTAAAGTCGTTTTGATTCAGTTTCCATTTGACGATTTATCTTCTAGCAAAGTGCGACCAGCCTACTGTCTCACCAAGCCGATCGGCAGCTATTTCCATGTTATTTTTGCACTAATCACAAGCCAAGTTGAAAAGTCCTCTCTAGAAACAGATCTACGGTTAGACGGCAACCATCCTGATTTTGCTAGTAGCGGTCTGCTCAAACCTTCAATTGTTCGACTCGATCATCTCATCACCCTCCGGCAGTCTATGATTCGTCGCGAATTGGGAAGCCTCAGCACAGATACTCAATCAACCATTGCTAATCGGCTATATCGGCTTTTAAAGATGTGATCATTAGCAGCAAAGCTATGCTTCCGGTGCGGGCTCTGTGTACTCGCAAAACGTCCGCAGCCCCAGCTTCAGCACCCACAGCACTACGATAGTCGCGATCGCCGGATTAATCGGCAGCGTCACCAAATTCACCACATATACAATCAATTCCTGCTCACGCAGTGCCACCAAGGCATTCTGTGCTGGCGCGTAATCCTGCAACAGGCTTTGCGCAGCTTGCAGCTCAGCAGGTGAAAGTTGAGTCGTCATAGCAGCCTTTGGAGGAGAGCAAACCCAGTTTATTAGAATTTAACCCCTGAGGAGGTTGCAAAGAATAATATCTCTCATCCCAACCTGCGCCCCGAGCTACCGTGTACACAGGGGGCGGGTTGGCTCAATCAGGACAAACTCTAGCGGGCATGATGGGGCTGAAGCGGCGAAACTCTGAGAGATACTGCTCTAGAACAATGAACTGCTGTAGCTTTAGCCGGTAGTAGATCCATCGGCCTTCTTGTCTACCTTCAATCAAGCCTACTTCCTTCAGCGTTTTCAGGTGAAAAGACAGCTTGGATTGAGTGATGCCAAGGTGCTTGGCAATATCGCAGGCGCAAAGTTCCTGATCGCGCAAAAGCTCTATCACCTGGACGCGATAGCCGTCGGAGAAGGCTTGAAATAACGACAATACGCTAGGTTGGATCGCTGTCTGCATTTCTACCGCTCTACTTCCTGAGGCGAGGATTGGCTTTCATTAGCTGCTGCACTTGCTCTGCGTGGTATGAGCTGCGCGTCAGCGGGGAAGAGACGACTTGTAAAAAGCCCATTTCTTCGCCAGCAATACGCCAGGCGTCAAACTGGTCAGGCGTCACAAAGGTGTCTACGCCTAGATGCTTTTGGCTAGGCTGTAAATATTGGCCAATGGTAATGATGTCGCAGTCTACAGCTCGCAGATCGCCGAGTACCTGACGGACTTCGGCGTCGGTTTCACCCAGGCCGACCATGATGCCGGATTTGGTGTATGTCCAGGGTGCGATCGCCCGCGCCTGCCGCAATAGATCCAAACTCCGCTGATAGTCCCCCTGAGGCCGCGTTCGCTTGTATAGCCGAGGCACCGTCTCCGTATTGTGATTGAGCACTTCTGGCTGTCCTTCTAGCAGCAAAGTCTTTAATGCTTCCCAGTTGCCGCACAAATCAGGAATCAATACCTCTATAGTCGTCTGTGGCGATACCTTCCGCGTCTCTTCAATGCAGCGAATAAACTGACTTGCTCCGCCGTCTGGCAGCTCGTCACGATTGACCGAGGTGATTACCACATGATTTAGCCGCATCCTTCGCACAGCTTCTGCTAGATGCACCGGCTCCATTGGGTCTAGTTCCCGTGGCGACTTGTCGAAATCAATGTCACAGTAGGGACAGGCGCGAGTACAGGCCGGACCCATAATCAAGAAGGTAGCTGTTCCTGCACTGAAGCACTCACCAATATTGGGACAAGATGCTTCTTCGCAGACGGTGTTTAGGCCCAAGTCCTGCAAGATGCCTTTGACGTTGCCTACTCGTTCCCACTGAGGGGCTTTTACCCGTAACCAGTCTGGCTTTACTACCACGCTAGAGACGCCTCTTCCATAGTTGCTTTTGAGAAGTGCTTCTAAGAAGTACTTTTGAGGTGCAAAAATGATTTTAACAAGGTTTCAGCCAGGGGGAGAGTAATTACACGATGCAAAGACAATCCCCTATCACCCGCTGCTTTGTCGGACTGTGCTTTGGTTCGGCGGTGGCTCTAGCGGCCTTTGAATGGCGCAATCCCTTTCCAGACCCGGTAATTACACCCGATAGTCTATCTGACATCAGCGCCGATCGCCCCGCAGTTGGGCAGCAGGCATGGGGACTCTTCTCTCGTTCTGATCGTGTCAAAGCCCCTGCTAGCGTGGCTCAATCGCCGGTAACGCTGAGGCTCTCCTTGACAGGACGACATTTAGAAGTCGAGACGCCGGGCAAACCTGTGGTTCGATACGATGTGGCAGTAGGTCAGGCCGATTGGCAAACGCCTGTGGGCAGCTTTGCAGTCACCAGCATGATCGAGCAGCCAGCCTGGCAGCACCCAATCACTAAAGAAGACATTCTGCCTGGGCCAGATAATCCGCTGGGCGATCGCTGGATTGGATTTTGGACCGATGGTGAGGCGCAGATTGGGTTTCATGGCACTAACCAAGAAGAGCTAATTGGTCAGGCGGTTTCCCACGGCTGCGTACGGATGCGTAATCAGGATATTCGCGACCTGTATGAGAGAGTAAGCATAGGAACTAGCGTAGAAGTGTTCCAATAAAAAACGACTGCTGAGAATGTCTTCAGCAGTCGTATATCGTTTCATTCAATCAAGTTAGAGACAATTGATTGAAGCAGTTTGTAGAAAGGCGAGTAGCATTCATCCGCTTCTGAGTTGAGTGCTCTAAGCTAGGCAGCTTTGGGCTGCTGCTCGAAGTTGTGGGCGTAGTCTTTTAGCAGCTTGTTCACCTGGCCGAGCAGACCAGTTTCTTCACTGCGCTGAATTTCCTTGCGCTCTGGGAAGAATTCAGGCTGATTGAGACTGCGACCAACCGATTCTGACACCTGCTGAGCAATCAGCTCGGAGAGCTCTACGCGAGCGTTTTCTCTCTGGTAGCTAGCGCCTTCTTCGGTGGTGGCGTATAGAGGCGGCAGGCGGTTGAGCGCATAGGCGGCAACATCACCCAGATCGAGGGTCTTTTCGCTTTTGGCTTCTACTTCTGCGACTTGAGAGATGGCTTCTGTGAGGACCAGCTCTTCCATCACATTGATAAACTGCTTTCTAGGAACAGCGACGACTTCGCCGGTCAACAAAGAGCTCATCAGACGATCAAGAGACATGTACTCTTCAACAGATAGCTCAGAAGCCGTATCACAAATGCGTCCGACCTCCGCTTCCATAGCAGGAGTGAGATATCCGTCCTGCAATGCCTGCTCAACTATTTTCTCAATGCTACTCATGCTGGTACAAAACTCCGTTCGACGATTCTGATGAAATCTTTAGGTTGTATGCACGAGTGTTCCCCGTCCGTACAGCCACAAAACAGGTTTGTTGAGTAATCTGTAGTCTGCTACAAACAGTAGCAATCACTCCACGCCGTCATACCGCCAGGGCACTGGATCGACGGCAACCTCGTTAACAAACAATCCCCAGTGCAGGTTTGGCCCAGTTGCAAACCCGGTAGCTCCCATATAGCCAATCAGCTGGCCCTGCTGGACAAAGTCGCCTTCGTTGACGGCAAACCCGGAGAGGTGGATCATCACGCTAACGACTCCCTGTCCATGGTCTATGCCGAGGGTGTTGCCATTGAGCACAAAGCCGTCTGACTCTCGGCCAATTAGGGCAATTTGACCGGCGGCGGGGGCGTAGATCGGTGCCCCGTTGCCAGCGGCGTAGTCTACGCCACGGTGGTAGTAGCCTTCGGCAAAGACGCCGTTGTAGTAGCGCTGGTTGCCGTAGGCAGAGCTGACGTAGCCGTTGCTAGGTTTGGCCATGGGGCCGCTCCAGTAGCGGGTTGGTGTGCGCAGCGCGCGAAGGGCGTCCAGGCTGTCGAACTCGTAGTCGGTGCCCTCTAATCCGGCGCGGCCAGGGGAGAGATTGATGTATTGAGTGTTGAAGCTGCGATCGCCAATACTCACCGCAATATTGTTAGTCCCTTCAGCGCCTTCTACTCGCAGCGTCATCCGACCGGGTTGGGTATTCGGACTAGTGGGCACTAGCGCTCTGTATCGGTTGCTTGATAGTGGAAAGGCGGTATAGGTAGTGCTATCTACGGTGACGGTTGGCTCTGAACTGCCATCGCCTTGAATGATGACCGACAGGGTGTCACCTTGTCCAGGATTTGTCGGCAAGACTTGGACCTGATAGGCTGCGGCTGGATGGGCGATCGCACTCCACAAAACGACCGTACCCGCCACGGCAAACAGCAGCCACCGCCTTTGGACGCGCAGATAGTCACTTAGCCTAAAGACAGTCGCGCTGAGCGCTCGGTATGCATCATATAGAGAGGCAAAGAAAGAAGTCATGAGAATCTCTGTGTGTATATCGGCTGTGGGCGTAGTGAGGTAAGTTAATGGACTATTTTAGTCAATTTTTTGATCGTCTTCTGGGACCAAGCACATCTGACATTAATGTGTGGCAGATGTGCGCCAGAGCGGTGTTTGTCTACGTCAGCGCGCTGCTGCTGGTAAGAGTGCTAGGCGATCGCCGCTTTGCCGGTAAGTATGCCACTTTTGATGTGATTGTAGGCATCATGCTAGGCGCGACTTTGAGCCGAGCAATTAGCGGATCGTCGCCGTTTTTTCCTACTTTACTGTCTGCTTTTGCCTTGGTACTGATGCATCGGCTGCTCTCGTCTGTCGCCTTTCGATTTGCTTGGCTAGAGGCTTGGATTAAAGGCGGACCCAAGCTGCTAATTCAGAACGGTAAGGTAAACAAAAGAGTGTTAAGAGAAACGCATCTAACTTCGCAGGATTTGGAAGTTGTCATGCGATCGCAAGGCACTTTTTCCACTTTAGATTCCACTACAGGCCAGCAGACCGCTAGCTCTTGGCAGCAGATAGAAGAACAGATAGAGACCGCAACACTAGAACCCAACGGCAGCATCAACATCAAACTGCGGCCTAGCAACCAAGGTAATAAGAGCTAAGAATGGCGACTATCAAAAAGACTTTGAACGTAGCTAAAGGGCACAGTCAGCAGCATCACCACCGGAATAATCTCTAGTCGGCCCATCCACATCATCAGCATGAGAGCGCACTTTCCTAGCCAGTGCAGAGAAGGGCCTGTGATACCGCTAGACAGCCCCGCTGCTCCTAACGCCGACGTACTCTCAAAAATCACGTCGCTAAGCGTATATTCATTAGGCACTATCTTCACGAGTACCAAGACGCACACAATCAAACACAGCAGCCACAATGCCAGCAGCACTGCCGCTGATTCTACTTGGCGACTGGCTTGGTCTGGGTCAAGTACCTTGTCATTAATGCGTCGAACGTAGGTTTGATGCTGGGTCAGTCCTGGTTTACGAAAGTGCCAGAGGATGCCTTCTGCTAGCGCCAATACTCGCGCTAGCTTGATGCCGCCAGCCGTCGAACCGACTGCGCCACCGATCACCATTGCCAAGCTCAGCAGCAGCTTGTTATTAGTGCTCATAAACTGGACTGACTGAGCGCTAAAGCCACAGGTCGTCAGCGCTGAAGTCCACTGAAAGATGTTGTCTACCCAGCCGAACTGACCCGAGTCGCTGAACTGTTCAACTGCGGTAAAAATGCAGCCAGAGGCAATCAGAATCAGCAGCAGCCGATGCTGACGGTCTTGCCAAAGCGCAGATAGCTTGCCACTTAGAAACCGATCGTGGCGCTCGAAGGCGATCGCACCCATAATCATCACCAGCACCACCGCTAGCTTGATAGGTGCGCTGTAAGCCGCCATGCTGCTATCAGTCACGCTAAATCCGCCGGTGGCGATCGCAGTCATACTATGGTTCAAAGCGGCCCACCAGTTCATACCAGTAACCCGCAGCAAAATCACACTTGCGGCGGTATAGAGGCCATAGATTATACAGATGCGGCGCACAGTGCGCGTAGCCGTCAGCCGAATGCGAGTTTGTCTGCCTTCCGCTTGATAGAGGGCGTACTGGTCCTGAAACGGTTCTAGCAGCGCCACGGCAAATACAATCAGTCCTAGTCCGCCAGTCCACTCAATGAAAGAGCGCCACCACTGCAAGCTAGCAGGCAGCTCACTTTCTCTGATCGTCATCGTCAGGCCCGCACTGGTAAACCCTGAAAAACCTTCAAACATTGAGTTCAGCGGATCGCCAAAATAGCCGACTGTCGGCGTCGCCGCATCCCCTAGGGCCAGCGCAGTAAACCACAAAGGCAAACCACCAATTATGGCGATCAGCCCCCAGCTAATTGCTACGCTGAGCAGCGTCTGCTTGGTTGAAACTTCGTCATTCTTTTTGCCTAGTATATAGAGCAGCAGCGCTAGGAGTGAGGCGATCGCAAGGCTGTATAGAAAAGGCAAAACTGCGAACCATTCTCTAGCAATCAGACACACAGGCAGAGACAGTAGCAGCATTCCAATTGGAATCAGCAAAAATCTGCTGACATCGCGACTGATCGCCGTCAGCTTGATCTTCATGTTTTTTCTGAATCAATGTATTTATAAAGTTGACGAGCCACGATCCCAGCCGGGTCGCTAATTACCTGTATGCCTAGCTTCTCGAACATGCTGGCATGAGACTGCTGGTTGATCAAGCTGATGCAGGTTTTGACCTCGTGCTCTTTGGCCAGCACCATAGCCATTAGGTTTTCAGCATCGTCGTGCGTGGCTGCAACTACTGCATCGGCCCGGTCGACTTCCGCCTCGCTCAGGACATTATCATCGCTGATGTCGCTAACGAAAGCGCGGATATCGCGCTCTTTTAGCACCTCTCTAGCTCTAGCTTCGTCTTTCTCGATTAGCGCAATCTCGTGATTTTGCTCCATGGCTATCTCGATAAATCTTCGGCCCTCTGCGCTAGCGCCCACCACGATCAAATACATAAACTAAGCACGTAGTGCATCCGTATAGTCGAACCTATCGTAGCGGCCTACTGCGCAGATAAAATGTATCTAATGAGTCAGTACGTGAGTGGGTTAAACCTGACTTTTGACGTAGGCGATCGCACCGCGCATCAAGATCGTGTCATTACCATCGCTACCGGTCACACAGATGGCATTAGCATCCTGCCAGCTCACAGCGCCGGATAGCATATCGCCCGTCGTCAGCTTGACTTCGACGGTTTGCTTGTCGCGGATAAGGTTTTGAACCTGACGAATGCTGGGTAGACCGGTATCGAATGCTTGAGAAGCCATAGGAAGTTGAGATAGGATTGCATTTTCAGATTGCCCGTCTGGTTCTATTGGCGATCGTTTGCTGGTGACCGATAGCACCTATAGAAGCTGTCTATGAGTTTGGAGAAGAGAAAGCGGTATAAAATGCTGAAGAGTTTATACTTTTCACTTTCCCTATTGCTATGGCACCTCTTCCGTTTAGCAAGTATCACGGTCTCGGCAACGATTTTGTTTTGGTCGATAACCGGGCGAGTGAGCAGCCGCTGATTACGCCAGAGCAGGCGGTGGATGTCTGCGATCGCAATTTCGGCATCGGCGGCGACGGCGTCATCTTCGTTCTACCCGGAAAGGAAAATGCAGACTACACCATGCGCATCTACAACTCAGATGGATCGGAGCCTGAGATGTGCGGCAACGGCATCCGCTGTCTAGCAAAGTTTATTGCCGATCTAGAAGCGAAAGATGGTAACCAGCCCAAGCTGCCGCACACGTACACTATTCATACCCTTGCTGGGATGATTCGCCCTGAACTAAAGCCAGACGGTCAGGTCACGGTGGACATGGGGGAGCCGATTCTAACCGCCAAAGATATTCCGACGGCATTGGGCACCCCCGAGGGCAAGGTGGTTGATGAGACGCTGGCGGTAGACGGCAAGAATTGGCAGGTGACGTGCGTCAGCATGGGTAATCCGCACTGCATTACGTTCGTTGAAGATGTGGAGGCGGTGCCGCTAGCCAAGATTGGTCCGCTGTTTGAAAATCACGAGTCTTTTCCGGCGCGGATCAATACGGAGTTTGTAGAAGTTGTGCGGCCTGATTTTTTGAAGATGAAGGTTTGGGAACGCGGGGCAGGATCAACGCTGGCCTGCGGTACCGGTGCTTGTGCGCTGGTAGTGGCGGCGGTGCTGAATGGGAAGTGCGATCGCAAAACCACAGTCGAGCTACCCGGCGGCAATCTAGAAATTGAGTGGGCCAGCAGCAATCGCATCTACATGACTGGACCGGCGGCTTTGGTATTTGTTGGGGATATAGAGGTAGAGGCGGCAGGTCGCTGATGATGCCTTTATTTGTTTTAACCAATGACGACGGCATTGGTGCGCCTGGGATTTTGGCGCTTCAAGCAGCGGTGGATGGATTAGGCCAGTCTGTGGTGGTTGCACCAGATACGCATCTATCGGGCTGCAGCCATCAGCTGAATCGCGGGGGTGCGATCGCCATCGATCGGCGCAGCGATACTGAATACGCCATCGGTGGCACCCCTGCCGACTGTAGCCGGGTGGCTATTAGTCACCTGTATCCAGAGGCAGACTGGGTACTTTCGGGGATAAACGCAGGCGGTAACCTGGGCTCGGATACGTATGTTTCTGGTACAGTCGCTGCGATCAGAGAAGCTACTTTGCTGCGTAAACCAGGCATCGCCATCTCTCAATATCACTATCGGTCTCAGCCGTTTGACTGGCCGCGCGCGACTCGTCTAGCCCACAAAGTGATTCGGCAGCTCGTGGAAAAAGACACGCAGCCCGGCGAATTCTGGAATGTGAATCTACCGGCTCCTCCTCCAAACGGCAGTGACGATGAGCCAGACGTTATATTCTGCAACCAGTGCACCCAGCCTCTGCCCACTGAGTTTGCGATTGACGAAGTCGGATTTCGCTATGTAGGCGCTTACGAAAAGCGTTTGCGCGATCGAGGTGGAGATGTTGAGGTGTGCTTTGGCGGTCAAATTAGTGCCGTAAAAATTCGGATGTGGTAGCTTGCATATGGTAAAGAACTTGTACGAACACAGCGATCGCAGAAAAAATGTTAGGTTTAGCGGCGTTTGTAGTAGGATGTGTTCTCTCTAGTTAGATCCAGCAAGTCCTTTGATAAATGGTTCAACTCAACACAGGATTCACCCTGTTTCTTAGCCTGCTGGTAGAAGCGATTCCTTTTTTGCTAATTGGGGTTGCTTTTTCGAGTCTTCTGCTATTTTTTGTAGACGATCGTCAGCTAGTCGGCCTCTTGCCAAAAAATCCTCTTTTGGGAGCGCTAGTCGGCAGTCTGATCGGCCTGTTGTTTCCTGTCTGTGAGTGTGGAAATGTGCCGGTGGCTCGGCGGCTGCTAGTACAGGGTGCGCCGACGGCAGTGTCGATTGGCTTTTTGCTGGCCGCGCCGACGATTAATCCAGTAGTGTTTTGGGCGACTTGGGTTGCCTTTAGAGGCCAGCCAGAAATTGTCTTTATGCGAGTTGGCTTTACGCTGCTGATTGCGACGGTGGTGGGTTGGGTGTTTAGCCGTCAGGCGGATATTGGTCCTTTTCTACAGCAGACGGTAGAACGCAGTCGGTTTCGAGGCCAAAGTTCAGCGAAAGGTTCGGCTAAATCAACGGTAGCAAGTCAGTCTTCCGCACTAGGTCCGTCAGCTTTATTGCAGGGCGGGACCTTTTTGGCCAGTACAGCGGGCGGCTCTTTTCAACTTGATACGCCTGCGGCTCAGCGGTTAGTCGCCAACCCGACGCTCGAACAGCCTGTTGGCAGCAAGTTTGAGTCGGCGCTAGAGAACATGGTACGGGAACTGCGAGAGCTAGGCGCAGTGCTGGTATTTGGCAGTGCGATCGCGGCCACAGTGCAAGTAGCTGTTCCAAGAGAAACCATTCTAGGTTTAGGACAGGGGATGGTGTCATCGATTCTAGCGATGATGCTGTTAGCAGCGGTGGTCTCTATCTGCTCGACAGTGGATTCGTTCTTTGCGCTGTCGTTTGCCTCTACTTTTACGAGCGGCTCGCTGCTGGCGTTTTTGGTTTTTGGGCCGATGATCGACCTCAAAAATATCGGACTGCTGCTGACGGTATTCAAGAGCCGGGCCGTGTTTTATCTGTTTGCACTGGCCGCAATGATGAGCTTCGCACTGGCGCTGTTTGTCAATTTGTACATCGGATAATATTTTTAACAGTCTGGATAATCTGCCATGCGATCGCGCTCTTCCATTCCAACTCGACAGTCTCATACTTTCTCTAGGTTGCCCTGGCGAGATCTATTAGACGTGCTGGCGCTGGGCGTATGGAGTATGATGCTGTTCCGCTACTGGTTCAGTGGCAAACTGCTGCTGTTGCTTCACCCTGACTACGCCTGGCTCTCTAATTCAGCGGCCATTATTTTGGCGTTCCTAGCGCTCTACCGCGCCTGGCAAACGTTTCGTCGTTCATCTGCACAAAGACGAACAGAAACAGATCAAAGCCATATCACTTTCCTCCCCGGCAACCTCAGCAGTGCCATTCTCTTGGCAGTTGCTGTCTTTGGCCTAATCTATACGCCGCGCGCCTTTGCCAGCCAAACAGCAGCGCAGCGCGGTATTGCCGACACGCTCTCTTTGACGAGAGCGCAGCCGCAGCGATTCGAGCGAGCGAGTACGCCAGAGGAACGCTCAATTATTGACTGGATTCGGCTGATGAATGTGTATCCAGAGCCTGATGCTTACGAAGGTGAAAGCGTAGAAGTAGAAGGGTTTGTAATTTATCCAGATGGCTGGCCCGAGGGCTATCTAATGGTGTCGCGGTTTGTGCTGACCTGCTGCGCAGCGGATGCCTATCCAGTGGGTCTGCCAGTGAAGCTCTCAGCAACGTCGTTATCAGGTAGTGCGTCTCAGCCTATCTATCCGGTGGATAGCTGGCTATCGGTGACTGGCAACATGCAAACAGAGACCATTGATGGACGGCGACAGATTGCGATCGCACCCACCACGATTCGCACAATCGAAGAACCCAAAAACCCTTACGAATACTGATGACTCAGCCCCGCTCCGGCCAGCCCTTTGCTCAGCCTTTAGATCGCGCCGCCTCTACCGCTATCTTTTTGCTGGCAGTAATCATTACAGCTATGCTGCTGTTTGGCTCGCAGACGCTGCCCCGGGTGCGAAACTTTTCCTGGCAAAATCAGCCAGTCACAACCGACGATGTCGCTTTTCTATTGACCTTCAGCCAGCCAATGGAGCCTCAAAGCGTCGAAGAAAATTTGCGAATAGAGCCAGAACTCTCTGGCAAAATTAGCTGGGCCGGGCGGCGGATGGCCTATACGCTAGATCTGCCTGCGCCCTATGGGGAAACTTACCAGATTAATTTGCCCGATGCTCAGGCGCTGGGTGGGCAAGCTGGGTTTCAGCCGTTTTCGAGTGAGTTTAGATCGCGCGATCGCGTCTTTGCCTACATCGGTGCAGAAGGCGATGAAACCGGACGCTTGATTCTGTTTAACCTGACCAAAAAAGAAAAGACGCTGCTGACGCCTGAAGGTCAGCTAGTGTTGGATTTTCAGCCGTATCCAGAGCGCGATCGCATTTTATTTTCAGCCGTCAGTGCAGCAGATGACACCGACCGCGCCGCTACCGCCGAGCTCTACACCGTCACGACAGGACTCGCTCAGCCACCAGCCGTCCCCAAGTGGCAGTTCTGGCAGCACCAGTCCACCCCCGAAGCCGGTGTCACCGAGCTCATACTAGATAACCGCGACTACCAAAACCTAAAGTTTGACCTGTCCCCCGATGGCAATACTATCGTCATCCAGCGCGTCAAACAAAACGACCCTGCCGACTTTGGACAGTGGATACTACAAGCTAATCAGCCCCCTCGAAAACTCGACACAGAACCCGGTGGAGACTTCAGGATTGCTCCAGACAGCAGCTCTTTGCTTTTGCAACAGGGGCAGGGGACAGCCATCTTGTCTTTAGCCCCCGACGCAGCGACTGAGGCAGCTGCTACCAAAACCGCAGACGCTAAAGATAAGCCCAACTCGGATGGTTTAGATACGCTGATCGACTTTCTACCTGACTATGGTCTGACGTTAGATATTGCCAGTGATGGCAGCTCCGCAGCGCTTGTCAACTTCAATCAAGACGATCCAGATAAGCAGTTTACACAAACGCTATTTCTGGTCTCTAACCGGGGAGAAGAGAAACCTCTGCTCGATACTGACGGCTCAATTGTCAGCGCTCAGTTCGATAAAGACGGCAAGCTTTTGTACAGCCTGATTACCCAGCTTGTTCGAGAGGATGATCTCGACCATAGTGATGAATCCGGTGAACTCGATCTAGGCGAACTCGATCCGCTTGAAAACGTCTACGAAAACACCTACCAGGCCAGTTCCTATCTCGCTGCCGTGAATGCAGAGACTGGTGAAGCTCAAAAGCTCATAGAGCTACCACCCCAGCCCGAGACCACTATAGACCTGGCTCCAGACGGTCTGGCTATCTTGTTTGATGAAGCCCTAGCAGACGACGATCAAATCGACACCAGTGCCGACAGCTATACAGGGCCTACCCATCGGCTATGGCTACTACCGCTTTTTAGTACTTTAGAAGAGCGACGAAATGGGGAGCCCGTTTCTTTGCCCCCCACGCCGCTTGAAATTGCAGGTCGCCATCCAATCTGGCTACCCTAGCTGATTTCTACCAATTGTCTGACGTTAGCTGGTGGGGGTGCCTCTGCGTTGAATATAGAGCTGCAAAAAGATTTGCGCCGCAGAGGGTTCCAATGTCTCTAAGGCAGTGACGATGTCTGGAATAGAATCGGCTAGCGGATCGCTGACCTCATTTACCCACTGATTGACGGTGGACCTGGCCACCCCCATGGTGACAGCTAGCCGATTTTGACTGATGCCATACTGTTGAAGAACGCATTTTAGTGCTTTGCCTGCCCTACCCATTTTTTTCATATCTCACAAGTGACGTTTCAGAAGTAGTCTTAAGCGATGCGTCTAATGACAACTCCGCTTTTCATATATACGGACTGCAATACTTAAATCCTGAAAAATTGATATCAAAGTTTCAAAAACATCCTCGAGGACAAAAATAGTTCTCAGGTCTCAGTATCAGCCAGTTATGGAACTGACCCATACGCTGTTTGTACTTGGTGTGTATGTACTGGGTGATAGATGACCATGAGGCGAGTTCGGATGCTGACATTAAGATTTCTACACTCCTTGTACTAAAAGAGATTTCACAGGAATTTTTTCGGTCTGTTAACTGAAAGTAGTGATGTTATATGCATACACAAGTGATGGTGACAAGCGATAGGAGCCTGTCACCATTCAGGGTTGAGAATATTGGCACACATTCAATCCTTCCCTAACAGGTTTTCAAAAGTCACCTAAGTATCAATGAATCCATATTTTCACTGAGCTTTTGGCTATTTGATAGCTGGTTGATTGATGGTTAGTTGGTTGTGGTTTCTTCATTTTCAGCCTCTGGCTGAAAGAGTGCGTCTGATTCGCGCAGCAGGGGGTTTTGGGCTTCCCGTCCGGAAGCGTCGAGAGTGAGCGCTGGTTCAACAGATGTCTCAACGAAGGGAGGGGAAACCGGTTCGGTGAAAGGGGCGGGGGGAGTGACCGGTAAGGGCTGAACAGAGCGCAGGTCAAGAGGAACCGGATAGCTCTGGGCAGGTGCCAAGACGGCTGGCAATGGAGGCAAATCAGCAGATCGCGCTTTGAGTACGGCGGGAAACTGCATAGGTTGATCGAAACTCTGCGAGGCACGGCGGATGTTCTGAAGAATGGCGCTGCCGTGGTCTCCGGTCGCCATTTGCAGACGAGAGTTGCGAATACTAACGGGCAGAAATTCTACTTTCATCTGCCGGTTTCGCAGCGAGACTCGCAGGGCGACAGTGTCGTGGTCTTCTAGTGGTGCTTTGCCAAAGACGAAGTCGCCTAGAGAATAGGCGATCGCGCGATCGCGATAAATTTCTGCTCCCTGAATTTGACTGGGATGGTAGCCCACTACCAGATCTGCGCCCGCATCAATCGCATCGTGGGCTAGCGATCGCTGCCACTCTGCTGGCACGCTGTTTGCGGAGGTGCCTTTCAAAGTGTCTTTCGGGGTGTCTTTCGGGGTGTCTTCCGGGGTGTCTTCTGAAGTTTTTAGCAAGTCCCCCCAGCGATAATTCACTACAATCCAATCCACTTGAGGTCGAATCGCTTGGATGTCTTCTAAGATATGCTGCCGCTCTTCACTGATAGCCGAGGCTACGCCTGCGGTGTCTCCCCTAGCGGCCTTTAGCGCCTCAGGGTTGTAGCCGAGGTAAGCAATTCGCTGATTTTTGACTTCTAGAATCTCGGGTCGGTGAGCTTCTTGCTGGTTTCGCCCTGCCCCCACTCGATAGATCCCTTCCTGGTCAAGCGTTTTCAGCGTTTCTTCTAGTCCTTGAACACCATAGGTTAACGTTCCTTCGCTGGCCAAGCTGACGATGTCAATGCCGCCTGCTTTGAGCGCCTGCACTGCTTCGGGCCGGGTGCGGTGATAGAAATTTTCCTGTAGTGACGTGCTCGGTGTCGCTAGCGGTTCTGACAGGCCGAGCATAGCGATATCTGCTCGTCGGTAAATTCCCAACTCAGAAAATAGCTGATCGAGACTGTCTGCGTCTTCAAACACAAAGTCGTTTAGACCTAGTTCGCCGCCAAAGAGTAGAGTAACTGTAGGGTCTTGAGGGGAGTCACCCGCTCGGTGAGGAATTACGGAAACCGTCTCTAGCGCTGCTTCAACCGTTCTGCCTATGAAGCGTGAAGGTTCTGGTGCAAAGGTAACTTCTGACGCTTCTGATGACGCTTCGTACCAGGGCGCGATCGCACTCTCCGGCTGAACGGCAGCGGTGGAGAGCCGCTCAGACAAAATCAGATCCGTCAGACCGCCAAAGATAAAAGCAGCAGTGGCTGTTCCAGACAGAAGGGCGGCTCGGAAGAATTTGAACTGGCTGCGAATAACCTGACGAGCAATTTTACTACGAGCAGATTCGTGTAACAGTTTGAGGTTTTCTAGGCTGCCAGTCTCTGGATTATTAGTGCTTGAGCTGTCAATATCTGAGCTGTCAGTATCTAGATCTCCAGCGTCTGTGCTGTTAGCGTCAGAACTATCAATGGAGAGTTTTGAGGACGGGTGGCGCTGGCTGATAGTTGGAATGCGAATGCGCTCTTCCCAGTCAGTTTTGGCGGAGCCGATGATACGCGCAACTAGGTGAACGCCTTCGATCAAATCGGAGTCGAGTATATAGATGCGATCGCAGATAAATCGAATCAGCCGCTGTGGCTGTGGCGCTCGTTCATACTCCACGAGAATCTTTAATCGCCCGGCGACCTTGCCACGGGAGACCTGAGCGTAGATGTTTTGAGGAACCAGGTTCTGATTTAGCAGATAGGCGATTGCTTGAAAGTAGCCTTCTGATGCAAGCTGCCGAATATCTAGACCAGAAAAGCCCGCTTTGGAAAAGCTTGAGCTAAAAACATCGTCCGGTGTGACTAGATGAGAGACCTTCAGCGTAAATGAGAGGGGACGCGGCGCAGTGGGGGAGTCCAACGAAACTGTGGCAGAACCAGATAGATTCTGAGGCGAGCTTTCAGACAAGTTGTGTGATGTGCTTACCATAGATAGGCTCGTGCAAAAGTCTTCCGTTGTTATTTTGCTGTCGTCACTCTGCCGATTGCCGAGTAAGGCTTTGAGTCGATGCGAGTGATCTCAATATCTCAACAAAGCGACTAGCGCTGCATAGTGAGCTCATCAAAGTTGACTCATCAAAGCGATCTTTTTGAGACACAGCTTACTTACGTAGAGCTTACCCAATTTAGTTGATGTGTTGCTAGTAACGCCAGCATTCTTACCGGGCTATTTTACGGTTCAGATGTAAAGCTTTGCTCGGGATCTGCGGCAGGATCTTCTATGGTTGCTGCGGAGTCCCCTGCTGGTTCGTCGGGCGGAACAACGACTGACTGTACGGCCTGGTCTGCGATCTGATACGTGCGGCTAGACACCCGGCGAATTAGCTCTCTAGCCCGCCCATCATTATCTGGGCGCTGAACGATGACAGAAAGCACATAGCGTTTGCCGTTCGGTAAATCCACTAGGGCCACGTCACCTAGTATTGAGCCGATGTCACCGGTTTTGTTGTAGGTCAATGCGCCTCTTTCTTCGAGGTTGGCAGGTATCAGACCTTTGCTGTAGGTGCGTTTGAGGATGCTGAGCACGCGATCGCGCGATCGCGTGCTCAAGGACTGACCCTGGCTAATGAGCAGCATCGTATGCGACAAATCTCGGGCGCTGGTTAGATTATTGCCTTCTAGATCTGGTAGCGGCGCATTTAGCTTGGTTGCCTCTAGCCCATAGCTAGCAAATCGACTGTTCATGACCTCTCTACCGCCTAGCAGATCGATCATCATATTCGTAGCGGTATTGTCACTGTTGACAATCATTTGGGTAGCCACTTCTAAGGCGGTGTATTGGGTATTGGGCGCAGCGATTTGCATGTCCCCGGAGCCTGAGGCGAGCTGCTGAGGCTGGATCGACATGGCTTGATTGATATCAATTCGGCCCGCGTCTACCTCTTCAAAGAAGGCCAGTAGAATCGGCAGTTTGATGGTGCTAGCAGCTGCGATCGGCTCACCACCCCCCACACTGACATATTCGCCTGTATCCACATCTGCATAGAAGATTCTGGGAACCAAACTGGGATATAGATTAGGAAGCGATTCCAGCTCTGCCTTTAGAGGCGCGATCTCTTTTGCTAGCTTGATAGGAAAAGTTTTAGTAGGTTCACTTGCAGCCGTTACAGGTGCTACCTCAGCGATCTCTTGCGCTGGCGCTTTTGGCAGAACTTTTAGTAGAGTCCCCCCAATCGCAGCTACGCCCAGACCCACAATCACTAGCTGAATAACATACCGGATAGGAGCAGGCGTCTTGAGCGAACGGCGGCGGCGACGGACTAGCCCACGAGAGGGCGGAACTCTGCCTGGAGCCGAGGTATTCGGTAGCGTTGGCCGCGTTCTAGATTTGAGTGAACTGACGTTTCTAGAGCCGTCACCGTTGACGACAGCACCGTTTGACCTAGTACCATTTGCTGCAAAACCATTCGCCCCGGTCCCTTTCGACCGTCTGAAAGAACGAATCTGCACAGGATTTTGTTTCTGATTACCGGGTGGGACTGGTTTGGCTTTGAGCGCACGAGTGCGGCTAGCAGATTTGCTTTTGATGCGGTCCTGACCAGTGCTGAACAGACGACGGCGCTCTACAGGAGCAGCGCTAGGACGAGGGGGAGCGCTGCGGCGACGGTTACGAAGAGGCGGCTTAGTAGAAGGATTTATCTGTTTAGCAGGGATGGACTGTGGCTGAGTGTCAGTGTTTTGACCCCCGGTACGAGCGTTACGCGAGTTGTGGGTATCCGTCATAACAGGGTTTAACCTTTGCTTTTGCCGTTATTTGTATGCTGGTTTGGTTGGGAGAGTGCCCACTCCGTTTGCCGAAGCATGCCGCGCAGTAGGGCGACTTCGAGGGCAGTCGGAGAAGCTCTGTATAACAGCTGCCTGAGCTGGCGCATTCGGCTCTCTGTTGTGTGTGGGTAGAGATAACCCACCTGTAACAGAAGAGATTCTAGATGTGTGTAGTACCCTTCTAGTTCCTCTAGCTTGGCTTTGAGCTGTGGTTGAGTTTGTCTTTCGAGCGACCTTTCAATTGGCCTTGATGAGACAGATTCCGATTGTTTAGCAGATGAAGGGGTGTTTTGTAAAGAGAAGGTGGCGTTTTCTCGCGGAGTCTGGCTGGCTCGAGAGAGTTCGTAGCAGCAGACGGTGACGGCTTGGGCTAGGTTGAGGGCGCTGTAGGTATCGGTGGTAGGAATTTTTAGGAATTGCTGGGCGTAGGTGAGTTCTTCGTTGCTGAGGCCGCGATCTTCTGGTCCAAAGATCAAGGCGGTATCGTTTTGACTTTCTGAGATTAGCAGGTTGGGTAAGGCGATTTCTGGGAGATCAAGCTGGGCGCTGAAGCCTCGGGTGCGGGCAGTGGTTGCGATCGCATACTCACACCCCACTAGCGCCTCAGGAATCGTCTGCACCCTGTGTGCCGCCTGTAGCAAGTCATCCGCATGTACCGCCATCTGCAAAGCCTCCGCCCCTAGATAGTCGCACTGCGGATCAACCAGACAAAGCTGTGACAGCCCAAAATTCTTCATCACCCGCGCCACCGATCCCACATTCAGTGGCCCCGCCGGAGCCACCAAAACAATTCTGACAGACGCCAAAGTTTGAGATATGTTTGCTGTTTTGGACATGAATTAGAAAGACAGTACCCTGCTTTTTGCTACGATCAACGGTGTCAACCCAATTTACCAACTCATCGTTCATCGTTCATCATTCATCGTTCTTCGTTCCTCCCCCATGCCCCGCCAACGCAAAAAATCCGACCTCCCCTCCAAAACCTGTCCAGTCTGCGATCGCCCCTTCACCTGGCGAAAAAAGTGGGAGAACTGCTGGGACGACGTGAAGTACTGCTCGGATCGCTGTCGGCGCAGACGCAATCAGGTCGAGAAAGAGGATGAGGATTGAAGCAGGGTTTTGATATAGGGATCGGTGAAATCTGCGATCGCTCTTTGTGCCCCCACACCCACTAGATCAGCCTCAGTATGGGTGGTCATCATCCCAATCGTAACGATCTTTGCGCCTACTGCTGCTCGGATGCCTGCCGTCGAATCCTCAAAGACAACGGCTTCTTCAGCCTTGATATTTAATAAATCTAGCGCCGTCTGATAAGGGAGCGGATCGGGCTTGCCTCTAGGCAGATAGTCCGCAATGACCACCGGCTCGAATCGTTCGCTGAGATCTAGCGTCTCCAGCATGAACTTGGCATTGTCTGGCGGCGCATTAGTGACCACTGCTGCCGCCAGTCCACGCGCCTGAATATCTGATAAAAACTCGGTCAGCCCCAGGACGGGTTCTAGCAACCCCTTCGCCCGAGTTCGAAACAGCGCTTCTTTATTGGCGCTAAAAGTCTCGCCTTCTTCCTTCGATAGCTCAGGAAAAAATTCTTCTACAATCGCTGCATTCTGCCGTCCGCTGATTTTCTCTTTATAGAATGCTTTGTCTATCTCCACGTCCCGCTGGGCAAACAGCTCTTGGAAAACCTGAAAGTGTACTTTGTCGCTGTCAGTTAAGGTGCCATCTAAGTCGAAAATAACGGCTTTGAGCATAGGTAGTGAGTCGGATGGACCTATAGGTTTTTGCGAATGGTCCAGTAACAGACCTTCACTATTGTGTCCCTATGTGCCGTGGTAGTCTAGTTAGCCTGCACGGGGAAAGTTCGGTGAAAAACCGGCGCTGTCCCGCAGCTGTGATGGTAAAGACATTTTGACGCTTTGTTCGAATGCTTGAGGAAGTCTCTTCCCTTTGCCTGAGCCAGAATGCCCGTGCGCTTTTCCACTGCACTTAACCGCTGTCTGCGAGGCACAGACAAGGAAGCAACTTATGAATAATCCTCTATCGAACCGTCGGATTCTATCTGGCGTTCTTTTCGTCAGCTTAGCTAGTCTAACGCTGGCCAAACCGGCACTGGCTCACCACCCGTTTGGCGGCAGCGCACCCAAAAACATTTTTGAAGGGATACTCTCAGGCGTCGGCCATCCCGTTATTGGTCTCGATCATTTGGCGTTTGTGATTGCAGCGGGTCTGCTGGCTGCTGTGGTTAGCAAAGGTTGGCGGATTCCGGCTGCTTTTGTGTTGGCAACGCTAGCGGGTACAGGGCTGCATGTGGCTGGGCTTGATCTGCCGGTGGCGGAGATGGTGATTTCTGTTTCGGTGCTGCTGTTTGGGGCATTGGTGGTGATGCGCGATCGCCTAAACCCGTCGGTGGTAACGCTGCTGGCTATGTTGGCAGGTGTCTTTCATGGCTATGCCTATGGTGAGGCGGTAGTGGGCGCGGAGGCGACACCTTTGGTGGCTTATTTGATTGGGTTTGCTGGGGTTGAGGGTGCGATCGCCTACACCGCTTATCTACTTTCCAAACGAGCCATTGACCAGAATCAAAGCACCGGCCTGACTTCTATTCGTCACGCTGGCTTCATGGTGCTGGGCGTAGGCTTAGCCTTCATCGGAGGACTGCTGGCATGAGCAAGCTACCGGTTACCGTTGTCACTGGCTTCCTAGGCGCTGGCAAAACTACCCTCATCCGTCATCTCTTGCAAAACAATCAGGGCAGACGCATTGCTGTCATCGTCAACGAATTTGGTGAAGTTGGCATCGACGGCGAACTGCTGCGCGACTGCCAAGTGTGCGACGAAGAAGGCACACCTGTAGAAAACAACAATCTTGAGAACAACATTCTAGAGCTAGCAAACGGCTGTCTGTGCTGCACCGTTCAAGAAGAGTTCCTACCTACCATGCAAGCACTGATTGAACGCCGCGATCAGCTAGATTGCGTTGTTATCGAAACATCAGGACTTGCACTGCCAAAGCCCTTAGTTCAAGCCTTCCGCTGGCCCGAAATTCGCACTAGCGCCACCGTCGACGGCGTCATCACCGTCGTGGATTGCGAAGCCTTAGCCAAAGGCGACTTGGTCGGTGACTTAGACGCGCTAGAAGCACAGCGTCAGGCGGATGAAGAGCTGGACCACGAAACACCGATCGAAGAACTATTTGAAGATCAGCTGGGCTGCGCAGATATGGTGCTGCTCACTAAAGTCGATCGCGTAGAACCAGGCGATCTGGATAAGGTCAAGATCTGGCTGGCGAGCGAACTCCAGGACGGCGTTAAAGTCGTCCCCTGTCACAGCGGTCAAATCAGCCCCGACGTACTGCTTGGCTTCAACGCCGCCGTAGAAGATGATCTCGACAGCCGCCACAGCCATCACGATCACGAAGAAGAACACGACCACGACGAAGACATCACTTCTATTCCCCTGACGCTAGACAAGTCTTTTGAGCCAAAGGCACTGGTGAAACAGCTCACTCAACTGGTGAACGAGCAGGAGATCTATCGGATAAAAGGCTTCGTCTCTGTGCCAGGAAAGTCGATGCGGCTGGTGCTAAACGGCGTTGGCAATCGGTTCGACTACTTTTACGATCGTCCGTGGAGAGCAAACGAGCCCCGTCAGACTAAGCTGATTATAATCGGGCACGAGTTAGATGCTGAAAAGATCTGCTCACAGCTTCAATAGGAATCTGCGAGTCTTCTAGAATAGAGTCAGTTCATCATGTTCTCGTATGGCTTTCTCTACTCATTTACTCGATGCCAGACTGGCCAGAGAAAAGCAGCAAAACGAGCAAATTCGTCAGCAGCTTTTGCAGCAAACGCTGGATTGGTTGACAGCCAACGCTCAGAATTACGGTATCAGCAGCGGCTATCTTTTTGGTTCGGTGACTGTCCCAAACCGTTTTACTCAGCGATCGGATGTAGATCTTGCTATAGAAACCTATAGGGAAGGCGATATCTTTGCCTTGATGTCTGGAATGCCCGTAGTTCGAGATGTTGACGTGGTTCCTCTTGATCAGTGCCACTTTGCTGAGAAAATTCGCCGCGAGGGAATAGCATGGACCGCGAAAGAGCTATCCGAATAAGAGCTGAGATAAAAGCGCAATTCAGACTAATGGAACGGGTCAGCAACAAGCTTGATTCTAGGCTAGAAGACGGCTGGAATACACCTGGGCAGCTAGATAGCATCGCTTACCAGATTCACAATCTATATAGCTCTGTAGAAGACTTGCTAAAGCTAATCGCCAGTGCCTTTGAGAATAATATTGGTTCTGATGGCGGCTGGCATAGAACGCTGCTATTGAGAATGAGTCAACCGATGGAAGGTATTCGACCTGCATTTTTATCAGAAGAATCCTTCGATTTGATGGACAGGCTAAGAACTTTTCGCCATATGTTCAGACATGCCTACGGCGCGGATATTGATCGAGACCAGCTACAGGGAAATTTGGCTACTGCTCAAAAGCTCTATGATTCAATCGCTCAAGATATAGATAGTTTTTTGCGACAGCTAGCAGAGTCGGAAGATAGTAATAACTCATAGAAACAGTTGACAAGTAGTTCACAGAGAAAATCGAGTCTCAATTGCAGATGGCGGAAGAGGATATCAAAATGATGGCCAACACAATTTCAGAAGAAAGGCTGGCAGTAGTAGAAGCGGCGATCGCACAATCACAGAAGCAAGTTTTGACTGCTCAACCAACAGACTGGCTACAGCAGCAAATCACAAGACCTTTTGAAGATGAACCGCTTAGAAGAGGTTCTTACTTATGAGAGTCATCCATTAGGGCAACGAGTTTCTCGATCTAAACTTGAATGAGTAGACAGCCGTCTCAAATGATCAACCCAAACAAGAGATTAGGTAAAGGTTCGAGATCCTTTGCTTTCAAAAAGAGGTATCTAGCTTCCATTGGTATCCTCATAATCTTGAGCGTATTAAACATTTCGGTTAGGTCAAATGAAATTAGCAGTAGATCGTGGAGCTTAGGAATGAAGATTTAATAAAAGCCGCTTTCGCGGACCGGTGGGTTTTGGCTTCGACTGCGCTCAGCCATCGTAAGTTGCCGTTACCGAACCCTGAGCGTAGTCGAAGGGTGGCCGGGTAGAGATCAGCAGGTTATTTAATCCTCGATCCTTAGCTGTTGACTTTAAAGTGACACCTGTCACTCTGCTCTTGGTCGCTTTTTTTTGGCTGCCTGTTTTACTTCCGTGGTTGCTGGCACAGTTACCTCAGATGCAAAGTTCGTTGAGTTGGCTGCGAGAGCAAGGCATTGAGGAACTCGAAACAAATCTACTTCGAATCAAGTTGAGTTCCGGCATACAGGCCGCCTCAAAAAATTACGAAGAAAAGATTTTGTCAGCTAGCGCAAAAAACACCGGACAAACCTCTTTCGAGACCCATCAGCAAATTGAGGCACGGTATCAAAACGCGATCGCCTTGATCGATGCCGCAGGTAGCATTGAACCAGTAGAAGCGCTTGAGAAAATAGACCAGTTAGCTAGCTACTACGACAGAGTGAGGGAAGAAATGTCTTCGGGCTCTAGACGTACAAGGCTCATGACGGATATCTCTTCAACTATGTGGGCACTAGCTCCTAAAACAAGAAATTTTCCTTTGCGAGCAAGATTAAATAGTCATAAGTCAGGTGAGCGCCTATCTGCTTATAAGTATCTTGAGTGGTATCCATTAGAAGAGTACGCTGATTTACTGTTGTCGAGGGCCGTGGGTATTTTAGAAACACCTTTTGGTCAGTATGCTGCTTTGCTCGCGTTGAGAAGACTGGTTTCCATTACCAATTTGACGCCAGCAAAGAAAAGAGAGATGACAAACATTTTGAACTGGTCTGCAAATATTGATTACCTCGCCAGTGCAAATGATCGGCATGGTTTAATAGTTGAGATTGTATCAACACTGAGCGTAAACTCATAAGCATTTAGTGACGCACTGCGCACGATTTGATGATAAAGCTTTACTACCGTATTCGATGACGGAGCTTGGCATTTTCTCTATTAACCGCTTACGCACGGCTCCACCCTTTTGCTACGGCATAGTTGGCATAGAAGTAGACAAATTTAGAACATACAGTGAACTACTAGAAGATTGGACAGTGACCTGCCAGACCCCGAAGCAACAAAGCTAAGATTTGGGGCTATTTGTTCACTCGTATGGACTGTGTTAGCTGCGGCGCGGGTATCAAATGTGTGCTCGGCGTATGCCTATTGTGTTCGGTGTTAGATTTGTTCCCACATGACTTTGAGTCCGTCGGGTAGAAAGCTGGCAATCTCCTTGGTTCGTTCGGGGGAGAGTTCTTCTCTGACAGCGGAGAAGACAGCGATGACTGCGGATTCTGGGGAAACGTTTTTGGGAACGCCACCTTCTTGGCGGATGCGGCGTAAAAAGGTCTCTGTATCGATGTTTAAGGGCGGTCTGATTTTGGCAAGGGCAGCGACGATGGGATTGTCGTCTTTCCAGAGCTTAGCAATTTTTTCGTCGTCAAAGTCTGACTCTGTGCGGTCGGCAAGATCGGTGCTCATGAGATCGCGTAGTGAACGCAAGACGACGATGGTAATGTCTCTAGCGTCATAGATGTCAGGAATGCTAGATCGCTGCATGACTTTCTTTAAAAAGGCTTGTTCGTTAAGGCTCATTTTTTTGGAAGGCATAATATATTGCTCTTTATTTGTCACGATATTCGTATCATACTGCGATTTCTGTCCGGGTCATCTGATTGTGGGATTAGTGTTTTGGGAGTGGTTCGGATTCAGCGGCTAGGTACAGGGCTATCCATTGCTGACTCTGAATTTGAAGCTGTTGGCGCTCTGCCTGGCTCAAGGCGGCAGGATCGAACCGATAGCGGTAGTGTAGTGTCAGGATTTCTGCGAGTGCTGCTCGCTGCGATTCAGGTAGTGATGATTGGATGCGATCGCGCCACTGCAAAAGCGATTCTGTCGGCAGACGCGAATTGCGATCGCCGACTGCCTTTTCGACCAATACCTTTTCAATCTGATAAAACTCCGAATCCAACCCTTTTGGGATGGGCCGCAATTCTCGTGAGCCATCGGTTTCTAGAGTATTCTGACGCCGCCCTTTAAACGCCTGCGTCGAGCGCCACAGCAAATAGCAGAAAAGTGGTATTACAATCAATAGCACCTCTCTTAGACCCAGTTCCCCTAACTGTCGAATCCGATACGAGACTTGAAACCCTAAAAAAGAAAAGAAATCTGGTACCACCTGAAACCCAGAGGTCATAGCTTTTTCTCGGGCGGTCCAGTCGGGTGGGGTCGTGTCTAGAATTTGCCAGGAACCATCTAGATAAACTAGCGTCCAGGCATGGGCATCGCGACTGCGAACAACGTATTGGCCTTCTAGCGGGCTAAACTCGTGAACCGAATAGCCCACAGCGTAGCGGGCAGGAATGCCAGCACCCCGCAGCAGCAGCGTCGTTGCAGAGGCGAAATATTCGCAGTGGCCTGCTCGTGTATTTAGCAAGAAATCCGAGACAGGTGCGGTGTTTTCCCTGGGTCGAAGCAAGTCTAGAGAATATTGAAAGTCTTGGAAATGGGCAGCAATTTGGCTGACAATTTCACGCTCTGATTTGTTTGCTAAAGACAGACGCTCCAGGGTAGTTTCAATCGCTGACCTGTCAACATTTGGGATTTGCAAATCTGCCTTTGTGGGCGTGGTTTCTGACAGATTCAGGCCCTGGACCGGTCCAAACTGTACTCTGTAAGCAGCGTTGCCAGTAGCATCCACCTGCACTGCCCCGTACTGATTTCGCTGCATTTCCTCAACCGGCAGCTGTTGAATAGCAGAGGTTCCACGCGGTAGGGTCAGTACACCATCTCCCCGTTCTAGATCGGTTGAAATAATGATCGTATGGTCTGGTTCTGTTGATGGCCCTAGCACCCAGTCTCCTTCATCATCACCTGGCGGCACATCCTCGAAGAGAGAATTGTTCGCGCTCCAGGCAGACAGCTGGTATTGATTGTAAGAAGCTTCTTGTAACAGCAGCGGAAAGACTGAAGATTTGGAGATATCTTCTGTAGACAGACTTGATGTAGATAAATCTGGTGCAGACGCGACTCGGAACGCGATCGTGTTGGATAGCTTCAGTCTGCCGACCGATCCCATTCGAGTGGCGTTTCCGTTGGGATTGACCGCGCCGCTGGCAATGTTGCCAATCATGGCAATCATCTGCGCTTCTATACGCCTTTGAAAGTGAGAGAGTTGAATATGTCCGGCAAGGCCGAGTCCTACAGATAGACAAAATAACAACACCCATAAAATAGGCCCTGAGCGTTTTGGCCTGTGTGACCAGAGAAAAATTGCGATCAATCCCGTCGCCGCACCGTAGAAGAAAAAGTGGTCGCTCTTTGTAGCGCTAGCGGCTGCAATGCAAAGCCCGAAATAGAGGTGATACAGGTTAATGAAGTTTTGCTTTGGCCGAATGCCTCTACGCAGCAAATGAGGATTAGAGAACCAGTCGCTCAGCAGTGCGGATACGCCTAGTCCATAGGTTTGAGCAAGAATGAGAGGAAGCGCTGCTACGGGAAGCCACTGAAATAAGCTGTAGATAAAAAGAGACTTTTTAGTGGTGACCAATACAACAAACAGCATGATCAGAATTGCGCTACTGAGCTTGGCTGCTTCCTTTAGATCACCCAGGGTAAATTCCCAGCGCTGTTTGATAACGCGGCGTGCTTCTAAAATGCAGATGATAGGAATGGCGACAAATAGAAGGCCAGTTTGCCAGCCCCATAGGGCTACAGCGAGACTGCACAGGCTAGCGCTATCTATTCCGGTGACGTTTGATCTCAAATTGTTCGGTTTCAGGCTGTTTGATTTCAAATTGTTCGATTTCATAATCTCCACAGCTCCTGCTGAATTCTGCCTAGGCGCAAAACGTGAATACTGCTCTGGGTATTTCGCAAACAGCTTTTGTCTATGGGTTCTGATAAACCGACTGCGGGGGCCATGACCAGAGCCAGCGTAGGAATGTTGGCGGCTTGCAGCTGTTCGATCAGGGCTTGGCGATCGCGATCCCAAGTCAGAAAAATGCAGATGCAGCCGCTGAGTAAGGAAAGACGCGATCGCACCACTGGCAGCAAAGACGCAAATCCTTTGTCTTGACAGGGCACTACCGAAGCCAACAGTTCCAACAGCCGCTCAGTCTGACCCAGCCCGCGTCCGGCGGTAAAACAGTGCGCCTGGTCATTCACAAAGACCATGTCTAGCAGCGATTCTTGGGTTTGGACGGTGCAGGCAAAGGAGGCGGCGATTGCGATCGCTTCTTCCATGACTTCGCTGTATTCTTCTGTCTGGAAAGTGTCTAGCACCAAAGCATGCCGCACCGAATACTCAGACTGTTCTTCTTTGATAATCGGCTTGCCAATTTTCGCCCAGCTCTTCCAGTGAATCTTGCGAGGAGAGTCCCCCGGTCGATAGTCCCGTAGCGCTCGAAACTCTTCTGAATCCCCCACAGAAGACGCTAGGGCTAGGCCATCAGATTGATAGCATCTCGCACCTGGCAGCTCTAGTGTAGGTAGCTGATAGCGTTTAGGTAAAATTAGAACAGTTTCAGGCAGCGCAAATGTCAAACATCGATTCACCAATCCGAGAGGCTCAGGGCAAGCCACGGTCAGTTTGTTGAAACTCAGCAGTCCTCGGCGCAGCGGCATCAGCTCGGCGGTGACTTCTTTCTGAGCGTTAGCCGCAATCGGTGGCAGATTTACTGCCGCTGAAAAGGCACGCTGCTGACGAGCTAATAGAGCGAACCATTCGTTTTGCCATTTGGCTTTACTCTGATGCCAGGTGATTTTATGAAAGCTTGGAAAGGTAGGAAAGGTGTTGGCAAACGATTCGCTTAATCTAAGATCTGTTAGTTTTTTCTTAGTGTGATTATGTAGAACAATTCGATACTTTAGCGGCACTTCTACGGTGCCAAATCGAGGTAGGTGGCGGACGGCGCTGATGCGGTAGCGAGTGAATCGGCTGAGTGCGATCGCCACTATCAGCAGCGCCAGCAAAAAAGCGAAAATCTGATAAGACACACTTCGCCTGATGTCTAACCCGATCAGCCCAAAAACAAACAGGGCTCCCAGTAGGCTTAGACCGCTTGGCGTCAGGTATTGAGTCAACCATCGCCTCAGCCAATGATTAAACCGAAAGAGGTGATAGACAGCACGATTCATAGTATAGAGCTAATGCGTTGAGCCAGAATAATGCGTTGAGCCAGAATAATGCGTTGAGCCAGAATAATACGTTGAGCCAGAATGCTGAGCTAAGTTATTGAGCCAGCGTTAGGCCGGGACTGGCAGGGTTTTTAGAATATCTAGAACAACGCTTTCAGCCGTTTTACCAGAGAAGCGAGCTTGAGCTTCCATCACTAATCGATGAGCCAGCACCGGCACCGCGATCTCTTGAATTTGATCTGGCGTCACGAAACCATACCCATCAAATAGCGCCAGAGCCTGGGCAATTTTCATCAGCGCAATCGATCCCCTTGGACTGGCTCCTAGCTGCACACCATCGGCCTGACGAGTCGCACTCACGATATCGACCACATAGCGCTTTAGTTCAGGGCTGACGCGAATCTGTTTTACCTGCTGCTTTAGAACAAAGATATCTTCTATCGCAACGCAGGGACGAACTTTTTCAATGGGGTGCGCTTCCATCTGATTGGACAAAATCTCTACCTCATTTTCTGGAGAAATGTAGCCCAGCCGAAACTGTAGGGCAAAGCGATCCATCTGAGCTTCGGGTAGAGGATACGTACCACGAGCTTCTATCGGATTCTGGGTGGCGATGACAAAGAACGGATCGCGCAGAGGATTGAGGGTGCCGTCAATGCTGACCTGGGATTCGGCCATTGCTTCTAACAGGGCAGACTGGGTGCGCGGCGAGGCCCTGTTGATCTCATCAGCGAGCACGATATTGGCAAAAATCGGCCCCGCATGAAAGTGAAAGGTGCGCTTTTCGGGATCGAGAATAGAGACGCCGAGGATGTCAGAGGGCAGTAAGTCTGGCGTGAACTGGATGCGCTTAAAGGTGACATCGACGGAAAAGGCCAGCGCTTTAGCCAGTGTGGTTTTACCGGTGCCTGGATGATCTTCTAGCAGGACGTGGCCGCCGCTGGCAAAAGCTGCCAACAGCTTGCGAATAGCGCCAGATTGACCTTTTACAACCTGCTCGATATTACCAGAAAGCCGTTGATAGATCTGTTGACCAGATAGGCGAGAAGTGGGAACAGAAGAGGTAGATAAAGCCATAGCAGGTGCTGAAAACCAAGCTTAGAGTACCCAGATTACGAGAGCCTGCGAGGTCCAAGAGAGAGTCCTTGTATCGGCTTTGTTGCGTGAATCAGAAGTGGAGTAGAAGTGCCCTACTATGGTCTTCTCGGACTGTCCGGAGTTAGAGCCCGCAACAGGCTAGCTCACGCGCTAAGTGCGCCAAGAAGACTGCTAGGCGTTGTCGCGATCGCTATCACTGATAATATCAATTTTCTCTAGACTACATTTCTGCGCAGCCAAGGCCCTTTGTGCCAGGACAAACGCACCTAAAATGCCCGCTCTACTACCTAGTCTCGGTGGTGCGATGTACGCTTCGATACTATCTGTGATTTGGGATACCTCTACATAGCCATTTAGCTTCTTGCGCACCAACTCGCGCACTAGTGGAAACAGCTGCTTTTGTTCCATCACACCGCCACCGAGAATAATGCGCTCAGGAGCCAGTACCAGAGTAAAGTTAACTAAGCCTGCTGCTAAATAGTCCGCTTCCAAAGCCCAAGCAGGATGGTCTACAGGCAGAGTGCTGCCTTTTTGCTGCCATCGTTTTTCCATGGCAACGCCAGAGGCTAATCCTTCTAAACAGTCCTGGTGAAACGGGCAGCAGCCTGGGAACGGATCGATCGATAAATCGTGCGGTACCAAGATATGTCCCATTTCTGGGTGAAGTAGCCCGTGAATAGGCTTGCCGCTGACCAGTCCACCGCCGCCAATGCCAGTGCCCACCGTCAGATAGATAAAAGTCTCTAACCCTTGAGCATTTCCCCACCGATACTCGCCCAGCGCTGCCGCATTCACATCGGTATCAAAGCCGACAGGAATAGTCAGCTCGCGGCTGATCGCGTCTACAAAGCCCACCTGCTGCCAGCCTGGCTTAGGCGTGTCTAGAAACCAACCAAAGGTAGGAGAGTTTTCTCGTACATCCACCGGACCAAATGCGCCAATGCCAATGGCTTTCAAGGCACCTTCTTGTTCTTCCTGACGATGAAAAAAGGCGGTGACCTGAGCCAGCGTTTCTTCGGGGGTTGTAGTTGGAATGCGGGTGAGGGCTCGAATATCGTCTGGACCCGTACCTACCGCGCACACAAACTTGGTGCCTCCTGCTTCTATTCCACCTAAAAGGGCCATCCTATGTTCCTTTACAGCGGCGATCGCACATTATTTTCCAGTATCTGCATGACTTTGATTACCACAAACGTTCTAACCAGCAAAAATACGCCAGACAATCACGCCTAAGCCCACAATCGAACCGACGTAGGCAAGCGATCGCACCGGCCCAATCCCCGCAATATACGCCACACCGTGCAAAACTCGGAAAGCGAGAATTGCGATCGCAGCATTCGCCGTCCAGCCATCGGTGTGCCCACTCACCTGCGCAATCAAAATCACGGCTGCAATCATTGCTAAGTTGTCGTGATGGTTGCGCTGAGCTCGATCGGCTCGACCCACCCAAACAGGCCCTTCGACAGTTTTGTCACGGTTGCCTGCGGCCCATTCGACCCCGGCTTCGGAAACGCGGCCAAGGGCGGGGATGTGATTGAGGGGGATGGACCAGAGGGAGAGGAGGAGGAGGCAGAGGAGTTCGGTGGGCATGGGGCTTCGGCTGCGCTCAGCCGCCGGGGGGAGAAAGGGGTTAGAAGGGGAAGTTGTAGCCGACGTAGCCGTAGAGGGCGTCTAAGCCGGGGTTGGCTTCGAAGGTGTTGGCGTTGGAAATATGATACCAGCGTAGGCCGGTCATAATTCGCTGGGTGTCGTTGACGGCAAAGGTGGCACCGCCGCCGATTTGGGGGGTGAAGTTGAAGCTGGAACCGGCGGCGGGAACGTCGTTGGTGGTGGTGATGATGCCTGCGCCGCCGTCGATGTAGATGGACCAGTTTTCGCCGCGAATCCAGTGCGATCGCAATAACAGAGCTAGGTTCAAGCCAACTGCGTTGTTTCCTGTCTGGTCAAAGGCTAGGCCGTTTAGCTCTAAGTTGATGCTGTGGCCATTGAAGAAAAAGTGAGAGACGCCAGCGCCAACTAAGCCAAACAAATCATCGTCAAAATCTGCGCCAACGCCGCCCTGAACGTACCAGCGCTGCTTGCCCGCTTGCCCAAACTTTGCGGGAGCTTTTGCTTCTGTAAACTGGGCTACTAATGAGGCTTCTACAGACTGTTCTTCCGTGGACTGAGCTTCCGTAGACTGAGCTTCCGTAGACTGAGCCTCTATGGACTGTTCTTCTATTAGCTGGGCCAAAAGAACAGAATTGACTGTTTGGACGCTGTCTTCATTGATCAAAGAAAGATAAGATGCGCCTTCTTCTTTAGAGCTTACTTCTGAGTCAAGGAAAGGATCGAGATAGGAGACAGCCGATAAGTCAATGACTTGCTGTTCGAGTGTTTGCTGTTCCGGCTCTTGTAGTTCTATTTCTTGTGTTCAATTTCTTGTAGTTCAATTTCGGGAAGTTGTTCTATTTCGGGAAATAGCTGATCTGCCGAAAAGTGAGAAAGTTTTTGTTTTGTAAGGGATTCGGCGGAGGCTTCGGGTGTGCTGAGGGCAGTGAGACAAACGGCGCTTAGTATCAGCTTATTTAGGCTCTTCATAGGATGGTATGGACGTATTGAACTAGTTCGGACGAAGCTCAGACGATTGACTGATGTATTCTACCTGTCTGACCTCTGAATAGTTGCTAAAAGTAAGCTGACGATTTCGGCAGTGTTTACAACTTTTTCTGGGGCTGAGGGGGACTGCTGTGCCAGATCGAAGGTTCTGACTCCCTGGCGCAGTAGGTCTTCCTGGATGGCGGCGAGCCGGTTGGCTGCTTTCTGTTCGCCCCACTGCTCTAGCATGAGGACGATGCCTGCGAGGGTACCAAGCGGATTGGCGATGCCTTTTCCGGCGATGTCGGGGGCGGTGCCGTGGACGGCTTCGTACATACCAAAACCGCTGGCGTTGAGGCTGGCGGAACCGAGCAGGCCGATTGAACCGGCGATCGCACCCCCTAAATCACTCAAGATATCTCCAAACAAATTTCCGGCTAGCACCACGTCAAACGACTGCGGACGCATCACTAGCTGCATCGCTAGATTGTCGACTAGCATGGGTTCTACCGCGACTGAGGGGAACGCGATCGCCTCTTCTTGTACCAACCGGGACCAGGGTAAATGGGGCAGGGCATTCTCTTTGTGCGCCACGACCAGGTGCTGTCGCCGCTGTTGTGCATAGCCTAGCGCCACCCTAGCCACTCGCCGAATCTCCGCGTCGGCATAGCGCATCGTATGAAAGCCGTATGGTCCAGATGCTGAATCATCGCCACGTCCCGACTGGCCGAAGTAGATGCCGCTCACCAGCTCGCGCACAAACAACAAGTCCACGCCTGCCAACCGCTCTGCCTTTATCGGCGATGCATCGATTAGACTAGGCGATGGGCGCACCGGGCGAAGGTTGGTAAACAGATCAAAATGACGCCGCAGCTCTAACAAACCGCCCTTCGTCACTGCGCCAAATACGATGCCGTCTGATCCTTCGCAAAGCTGTAGCGTTTCAGGTGGCAGGGGATTGCCGAACTGTCGGCGGGCAGGTTCTCCGATCAGGCCGCGATCGATGGTGACGGTGAATCCTGACTGGGGTGCGATCGCCAGCAAAATCGTCAGACAGGCATCAACAACTTCAGGGCCAATGCCTTCACCAGGCAAAGCAACAATTCGATAATTACGAGACTTTACCGTCATAACCCGAGCGTCTACTGATACGTGCCTACTTATGCCGAATGTGCTCGTACACCCTCACATAATGCTCACCCGGCTTTTTCCAAGAATAGTCGCAGCGCATTCCCTGCTTTGCCAGCTTCGCAAACAGTGCTGGCTCATTGCGATACAGATCAAAAGCTCGACCCAAAGCCGACTCTAGCGCGATGTTATCATTCTCGTAGAACACAAAGCCATTGCGCTCTTCTCTAGGCCGCCGATCGTAATCCCAGTCAAAAACAGTGTTGACTAGGCCACCTACACCCCGTACTACCGGCACCGTGCCATATTTCAAGCTAATAATCTGTGTCAAGCCGCAAGGCTCATAGTTACTTGGCACAATCATGATATCTGCCGCCGCATAGATCAGATGAGCCAGCTCTTCATAAAAGCCAATCTCTAAGTGGCAATCAACGTTGTCATTAAGGAAATTCTTTTCATGCCAGAACCAGTCATTGATCGCCTGCTCTGTCGCCGAGCCCAACAGCACAAACTGAGCATCGTGCTCTAGGCAGTAGTAGAGTGCATGATGCACCTGATGCATACCCTTTTGCTGATCTAGTCGACCAATAAACGCAACAACTGGTTTGTCATAGGCCGCTAACAACAGTTTTTCTCTCAAAGCCTTCTTGACTAGCGCTTTGTTTTCAAAATCCTCAGCGGAATAATTGACCGGAATTTTGCTGTCGATTTCCGGGTCCCAAATTGTGTATTCGATTCCATTCAAGATGCCACCAAACTTGTCCTGGTGTGCGGCTAGCGTCGACTGCAAACCGCAGCCAATATCTGTAAAGCGAGCCTCCCAAGCATGATGCGGCGACACCGTATTGACATAGTTAGAGTAGACGATGCCGCCTTTCATAAAGTTGATGGCAAAGGGGCTGCCAGTATCTAGCAGACGAGCGGAGTTAAAGTAGTATTCGGCGCGGTTGAGGCCGGTGGCTTTGAGAATCTCTACGCCCCAGGTGCCCTGATGCTTGAAGTTGTGAATGGAGTAGCAGACGCGCTGATTTTCCATACCGTGATACTGGTACATCTCGAAGAGCATCACGGGCAAAAGGCCGGTCTGCCAGTCGTGGCAGTGCAGCACGTCGGGGCGCTTATTGCTTTTGAGCAGGAATTCTAAGGCAGCTTTGCTGAAGAAGGCAAAACGGACCTGATCGTCCCACTCACCGTAGACCTTACCTCGATTGAAAAAGTTGTCGTCAGAGTGCGGTTCGATAAAAAAGCACAGGCGTCCGTGAACCCAGCCGCACTGAACGGAGCAGTGGATCTCACCGTCATACCAGGGCACGTAGAGATCGCTGTAGGCTTCGTGCATGTCCCAGACGTGGTCATAGCGCATGCAGTCGTACTTGGGCAGGATTATCTCCACGCAATGGTCCTGTCGCTCTAGCTCACTGCTAAGGCCGTAGACAACGTCACCCAGACCGCCTGCTTTGATTACTGGCGCGCATTCGGAGGCAATCTGCACTATGTACATAGGATCTCCCTAGAGTTTTTGTTATGAAAGTTTACGTATATGGATATATAAGCAGAAATGCGGAGGAATTTCGAGGGGCAGGAGGTAGATTTCCGAGGGAGGAGAAGCGATCGCCTGCCTTCCCTTGGATTTCGCCAGATGTGTTGTTATAGCTATACTCTGATATGCCGCCGGGCTAGTCTAGTCAAAGAGAGAGGGAAGTCAAGCGTCTCTGCGATATATGCTGATTTCCTCAATGCGGCGGACAAGGGTGTAGTGTTGATCGAGCGCTGCCGCTAGAATTTCAGTCGTCTCGGGCTGACCTTGGAGATAGAAAAGCTGGTCTTCTTTGACGATGAATTCAGGGTGAAGGGCTAGCAGTCGCTGCATTTCGAGAGGGCTAGACCAGTCGGGGCCGTATAGAGCCTGGAGCAAGTAGTCTTTGCCAATGGTAGAAGGATGAGCAATAGAAGGAATGAGTGGATAGGTGCCTAGATACCAGTGGACAATATGCTGTCTCATAAAGTAAATCGAGCGATCTGCAAGTCCATTGTCAGTAAAATAATCTGCAATTTGCCGGGCCGGAGACTGGTCTAGCGGCGAGCCAGTCAGCGCTCTAGGTAGAACAACGGCATATTGTTTGAAGACTGGATACAAGCCCAGGCACAGAATAAGACTGAGCAGCGCGATCGCCCGTCGACCTCGGCTGATAACAGTATCTGCAAAGACGCCCGAAAGGATGACTAAGAAAGGAACAATCTGGAACAAATAATGTGAGTGGCCCGATCCGCTGCTGAGAATGGAGAACAGTGTTGTCAGGAGGAAAACAATTATCAGAGCCCAGCTCAGCTTCTGCGACGGCTGCATTTTGGCACTTTGGTTGAACATTAGTCTAGTGCCTGCGATCGCACCTCCCCAAAACAAAACCTGCAACCCAAACCCAGACACACTCCAAAAGGAAACCAACACGTCTCCTAAGAGATCCCAGGCCACTTCATAGCTCTCCAAGTTAGAATCAGCCCGGCTCAAGGCGGCGACCACTACCGAATTCCACCACACCTGCGGTATTCCTGCCATCCAATAAGGCACGATGCTAACAAAGACAGGAATCACGCCACCCAAGCTATAAGCTAGGCCGCTGCGAATTTGTTTGGCCAGTGGCTGCTTGAGACCTAGCGCCAGCAGATAGAGCCCAACGCCGACAACTACATAGGCCAGATTCAGCCGCACCATCGCCGCCGTCGAAATTAATAGAGCAGTGAAAAATAGGGTTGCCGTCGTGATGCCTCGCGCCACCAGTACATAGAGTGCCAGCACCAAAGGCAACACGGCGAGATGTTCGCTCATAACGGCCTGACCATCCTTCAAAACCGACGTTATCAGAATCATTAAGACCCCTGCTAGCCATCCCGATCGAATCGTCCACAGCCGCTGCGTAATTCGATTCACGACAAAAGCCGTCAGCGCCACCACCAGCGCCCCAGCGAAGCGAACTGAGGCGATCGTCTTGCCGAACAGCAAGATAGCCAGAGAGAAGAAGCCATACGCAAACGGTGGCTTGATATCCCAGAGCTGCGTATAGGGCAGATGCCCGTCCAAAATCGACTGGCCGATCAGGATGAATGTACTCTCATCCCAATCGATCACTGATTCAAAGAAAAACGGTAGCCGACAACATAGCGTCAGCAGCGTTAATAGCAGCAATTCTAGGAGAAGCGTGCTAGGGTTTGACTCTCCGGCAGACTTTTCTGCTGCTAGCTTTTTCACAGGTTATTTCTTAGGCCACATAGCAATTTTCGACACAATTTTCGACACAATGTATGGCTGTTAATTGTAGAGTGTCACTCTCGAATCTCGACGCCAGTCAGTGAATAGCGCTAAGAGTCACGAAACAAGGGTGAAGCGCAAAACACGTTCGTGGCTTCTAGTTCGTGGCTTCTATGTAAGCTGGACGATAAAATGCAGCTAGCCCCCACCCTTCAGTTTGAACAGGCAGGAGCTAGTTGCATTCATCGTCTAGTCACAGTTTCCAACTTGCACGCTCACCGTTTAGAGTGCGGATACATCAACAGTAGGCGGCACTAGGACACTATCGATCACATGAATCACACCGTTGCTAGCCATGACATCGGGCATTGCAACCGTCGCACCATTCACAGTTACAGTACTACCATCTACGGCTATGTCTACGTCTTCACCCTCAACAGTTGCAACCATTCCAGGTGCAATTTCGCTGGAGGGAACCTCGGCAGGTAGAACATGGTAGGTCAAGATCTGCGTTAGTACCTCTTGGTTTTCGGGTAACAGCAGCTTGTCGAGCACACCTTCGGGCAGAGCATCAAAGGCTTCATCGGTAGGTGCAAAAACAGTGAAAGGACCTTCACCGCTGAGGGTTTCTGCTAGACCCGCGCTCTGGATAGCAGAAACCAAAGTATTGAAGGAGCCGTTGCTGGCAGCTACATCTACAATAGTATCGCCTCCAGTAGGCGTTGCAGCTGTATCAGCGGGCATTTCAGTCGTATCAGCAGGTTCAGTAGTCTCTGCTACTGGAGTGTCACAAGCGACCGCTACGGGTAGAATCATCAGGGCAGCAGCGATGCCAGCAAGCTTGTTGAAGGGCTTGTTAGAAATTGAAAAACGCATGTATTCAGTATCGAAATTAAGGGACAAAATAGAGATTTCAGCTTTTTGAGGTTTTCTACAGCCTAGTGTCTGAAAAGTCAGAACTACAGCGACCTTCAGCAAAGAATTTTCTCTAAGTCCCCTTATTGTAGGAACAAAAGTATAGTTATTTGTCTGCATTTTGGTGACAAAGTTGTAATAAACAAAATATCCACTCTCACGGTGTATCTCCGAAGGAATAAACCCTAGGCACAAAGGTTTTGATAGTTGGGATGAGACTTAATCAAAGTCTCGTCTAGATCCAAGCTGTGAATAAAGCGCTCATAATTAGACGGCAGTTCTCTTCATCTATCGCGTTCTTGAACAGTAAAAATCTACTGCTGATCGCCTAGTTGATCGTGCTGTACGTTGTTCTGCGATCGCTCAGTCAACCTGGTTATGAGGCTGGCAATCTTGTGTTATCTTCTGCATAGTCAAACGCATAGGCTAGGCGATAAAAAGTTAATAGAGCAAGGATGCAAATAAAGTTAGTAGAAATCTAAAATTAGCAGAGATCTAGTCGAGGGTGCGCGTACTTCAACCTTCTAGAACATTTAGCTTACACTTACCTATGGATGATTCTAACCACGCTGTACACACCGTAGGCTGCTTGCCAAATCTAATTATCATTGGTGCGATGAAAGCTGGCACAACCAGCCTGCATCACTACCTCAATACTCATCCAGAAATCTATATGTCTAGGCAAAAGGAACTGATGTTCTTTTTAGAACATGAAAACTGGCATCGGGGGGTGGCGTGGTACCAGTCCCAATTCAGTCCTAGCGTGAGCGTGAACGGAGAGTCGTCTCCAAACTATACAAATTATCCACGGTGGCTAGGCGTACCGCAGAGAATGCATTCAGTGGTACCTGAAGCAAAACTCATCTACATGCTGAGAGATCCGATTGAACGCATAATCTCTCAGTACGTTCATAAGCTGTCGTGCGGGCTCGAACACAGAACCCTCGAAGCAGCTCTAGCCGATTTTGAAGATAACTACTACATAGCTCGAAGCCAGTACTTTCTACAGCTTCAGCAATATCTTGAGTTTTTCTCTCGCGAGTCGATCTTGCTGCTGACCGCCGAAAAACTACAGGACTCTCCTGTAGAGACTATGAGACGAGTGTTTGAGTTTTTGGAGGTAGATGCTGACTTCCAGTTTAAACTCACGCTTGGCAACGCATCCGAACTTTTGAAATTTGGGCCGACGGTTGCCAATCCACGCTTTCAGTTCGATACGAAGCTACACTCATCTGCTCGCAAGCGACGGCTGAAAGTCTCCAAAGATAATCCGATGTTCAAGCTGCTCTCTACCTTGATTGGATCGCTTCCGCTCGAAGTCAGAGTCCATGCAGAAAAGATAGTCTATCGGCCATTCTCAGAAAAGATTGAGCGTCCAACAATGTCTCTTGAGTTGCGCAAACGAATAATCGATTATCTTGCTGACGATATCCGTCAGCTCAAGGCCTACACCAACGACGATTTTAGTGAGTGGGATCTAGAGGGCAGCCGCTGAAGGTGAGGTTTATGGTTTCTAGCATTTACAGCTCACCTGCTTGCCTACAGCAATGGTCTAAGGGGTGGTACAGCGTCTGCTTGCTGCTGTTAGTAGCAGGTTGCGCTGATGCTCCAAACTCTTCGCAACTTACCGTTTCCGAGTCATCTACTGCACCCTCTGAAACCGCTCAGAACTCCATCAAACCATCTGAAGCGAAACCATCTGAAGCGGAACCGTCTCAGCTTGCGATGACAGGCGACGAGATGATTTGGGCAAAGATAGCACAGGCAGAACAAGAGACTTACGTGGTGCTTTTACGTCATGCGATCGCGCCTGGAACCGGCGATCCTGCCAACTTCAAGTTAGACGATTGCACCACCCAACGTAATCTGTCGGAACCTGGACGACAGCAGGCTAGAGATATTGGTGAGGCTTTTCGGCGTCGCGATATCCCTATTGCCAAGGTGCTCTCTAGCCAGTGGTGCCGCTGTCTAGAGACCGCTGAGCTGATGGATGTCGGCCCAGTAGAGCCTTTTCCAGCGCTCAACTCTTTCTTTCGCGATCGCACCACAGCAGACGCTCAAACCAACCAGATACGAGAATATATTGCCAACAATCAAGACCAGCCCGGTGTAATTCTGATGGTGACACACCAGGTGAATATTACTGCGCTCACCAATATTTTCCCCCGTTCTGGCAGTGCCGTGGTTCTACAGCTAGATGCCCAGCCAGACAATATGAACCAGCTCAAGGTAGTAGGGCAGCTCTTAGAGCCAGGCACCTGAGCGTTGCTACACACGGCTTTCATCCAGCGGGCTGTACCTCGGCAAAGTGACCAGTGCTACAGATGCGATCACACAGCAAAACGCTCGACGTGAACCTTTCTACGGGCGGGAGTATTTCGCCACTATCCCATCGAAATATCTGTTCAATACAGGTGCTATCAGGCTGTGTAGCCGAGTCAGAACCTTGATCTCCACGCCAGGAGATATCTCGAACTTGTTTTGTTGTATCCCTTTTAGAATGACATCGGCAACAGCGTCGGCCTTCCAGGCTTTGGCCGTACCCGTAATTTGCTTGGTGGCGGCAGGCTTTGTTTTATTTTCTTCGATGAGCAGAGGAGTCTCTGTATCCGGCGGATAGGCGATAGAAACACGGATACCGACCGGCTTTAGCTCGGCGCGTAGCGATTCAGCAAGTCCTCGAACGGCAAATTTGCTGGGGCCGTAGGCGCTGTAGCCGTAGAGTCCGACTAGAGCAGCACCGGAGGAAATCAGGCAAAGCTGACCTGCGCCCTGTTGCACCATCGCTGGCAAAACAGCGCGGATACAGTAGAGCGTACCAAAGTAGTTGGTAGCCATGGCCTGTTCAAACACGTCAGCAGACAGCGCTTGAAAATGACCGGGGCGGGCGATACCGGCGCTAGTAATCAGCAGATGCGGCGGGCCGAGCTGTGCTATGGCGGATTGGATAGCCTGTTCAGCTTGGGTGCGATCGCCCACATCTCCAGCGACAGTGACCACCTTTTGATCGGCTGCTTTCCTGGCCGCTTCTATCTCGACTCTAGCTGAGTCCAACCGCTCCTGACTGCGGCTAACGATCGAGATATTGGCACCTTGGGCCGCTAATCGAAGCGCGATCGCCTTACCAATCCCACTCGATCCGCCCGTGATAATCGCGTGCTGAGTGCTGCTATTCATGCAATCGCCCACCTGGATTTACTGCTTCGCTCTTTTCTCAGTTTCTGCCTTAGCTGCAATCAGCGAATCTTCTAAAACTAGCCGGTAGGTACTAAAGAACAGTCCTCTAGGCGAACTGTTGCCAGGGTCAATATTCACCTGGTGCGTAATTAAAACTTGCTCTGTTCCCTGGTCATCTATCACTACCGGGTCTAGCTGCCAAACCCCCTGCAAAGCATCTAGATCTCCTTCAACTAGATGAAAATCTACTTCCTTTGGATAAACCTCCATCGATTCAATCACTACCCGACTGCGAATATCAATCACAGAAGGAATCACAGAAATCACGTTCATCTGTTCAAACACATAGCGATTGTCTTCTGATTCTAAAAGCTCACTATTTTCGATATTCGGCAAAAACTTCTCAAAGTTGTCGTAATCTGTCAGCACCTCCCAAGCTTTTGCAATCGGTGCATCGATCAGCACTCGCGCCGTAAACTGGCCGTTGTCGCCATCTCTAGAGGCGCTGACCATCACCTGACCGTCCGTTAAAGCGGCACGTTCTTGGGTAGATAGAGAATCGAAGACATTTTGAGCAGGCTGCTTGCTCTGTTGATCGCTTTGGGGAAGCTGGGTCTGGGCAGAGGCAGTGGTGGCAATTGGGGCGATGAAGGTAAGCGCGATCGCAGCTAACTTACCGAGCGATCGCGCCCGTCTAGGGGCATAACGAGAAGACATAATTGCGACTAACCTCACAGTTTATTCAGTATAAGTTACACCATAAATCGCATCAGCGTTACGCCCCAAATCAAATCAGAGATTAAGCCATGTGAGGGCCATAGTACTCGCGCTGAAATGGATAGGTCGGCGAGGCCAGCTTGGTGTGATTTCGTCCCTGATAAAGGGCACTCCAGTCAACAGTTTCCCCTTTTGTATATCTCTTTGCTACGTCTGCAAGAGAATCTGCTGTAGCAGCAGCGAGAGAAACGACTGAAGGAGAAATTGAAGGTGATTCTGAGCTTGAGGGCTGCGCCAGGTGGCCACTTTGATAACTGCCACTTTTAAGGGTGTCGCTGCAATAACAATCAGAATGAGAACGACCAGAGAGAGTGTCGATCAAAATCTGGCGCAGCGCCAAGACAGAATTAGCAACTGCTGCTAGGCGATAGGGGAAGTGCGATCGCCCGACGCTGGCGGTAAAGCAGAGGTCGGTCAGTTTTACCTCTGGATGAGCGGCCAGATACTGAACATAGCGGGCAACTAGCTGATTGAGTGCGGCAGGCGATCGCGCTGATAAAGGCAACAGACAGACCCGAAGATCGCAGGCTCCATCAGGTTGTTCGAGATTGCGATCTTCATGTGTGGATCGCTGAGTCTTGAACGGTTGACAGGGAGGCGACTGCACAATTAGATGTGCATTTGTGCCACTAAATCCAAAAGCACTGACGCCCGCTGTTCGTGAGCTAGCACCCGTCGGCCAGGGCGTCATCTCATTGGGCAAGTGAAAAGGCAGCGTATCCCATTCGATCAAAGAATTAGGCCGATCGAGATGCAGGTTCGCCGGAATTTTCCCTTGCTCTATGGCCAAAACAGCTTTGATCAATCCAGCTATCCCCGCCGCCGCTTCCGTGTGACCAATGTTCGTCTTCAGCGCACCTAGCACTACCGGATCTGTCCGTTTGGCGTTGGCGAACACCTGTCCCAAAGCACCGACTTCAATCGGATCGCCCAGCGCCGTCCCCGTGCCGTGCGTTTCGATATAGTTCACATCAGCGGGCGTTAGACGGCTAGCGGTCAGAGCCTGCCGAATGACGGCAGCTTGGGCCAGCTTGCTAGGGGCAGTGAGACCGTTGGTGCGGCCATTGTGGTTGGTCGCTGAGCCGAGGATAACAGCTTGAATGCGATCGCCCGCTGCCTGCGCATCACTCAGCCGCTTTAGCACCACCATTCCGCCGCCTTCTGCCCGGCCAAATCCGCTCGCTGCCTGGTCAAACGTCCGACATCGCCCATCCGCCGACAGCATCCGCGCCTTCGAGAAATTAATACTCGCCGCCGGGGTCAAAATCCGATTCACCCCGCCGACTAGCGCCAGCTCACACTCCCGCTGCCGCAGACTCTGACAGGCCAAATGCACCGCCACCAAAGACGAAGAGCAAGCCGTATCGACCGCCAGACTAGGCCCATTGACCCCCAATAGAAAAGACAGCCTGCCTGCCGCCACACTGTGAGAATTGCCCGTTGCCAAATAAGCATCAATCTCGTCTGGCGACTGAGCAAGCATCTGCTGCCAGTGATCAATGCTGCTAATACCCAGAAAAACGCCAACAGATTGGCTCGCCGCTTCAGCGAAAGCTTCCGGTGAAATACCGGCGTGCTCTAGCGCTTCCCACCCCAGCTCCAGCGCCAGCCGCTGTTGGGGATCAAGGGTGATGGCTTCTCGAGGAGAAATGCGAAAAAACGAGGCGTCAAAGTCATACAGATTGGGGATAAATCCGCCACTGCGAGAGACCGTTTTGCCAGGCATACTAGGATCGCTATCGTAATACTTATCGTTATGCCAGCGGTCGGCAGGGACTTCGGATATCGCGTCAGTTTTCTTTTGCAACAGTTTCCAAAACGCGGCAGGCGAGTTTGCGCCACCAGGGAACCGACAGCTCATTCCGATGATGGCGATCGGCTCGTGCTGAACCTGTTCAAGGGCGTCGAGTTTTGCCTGAAGCGTCTTGAGAGCTAAGAGCGCTCGTTTCGTCGGCGACAGCGCAGATTGGGAAGGGTCCATAGATTATATCTGGTCTAGCTTGCTCAATTCCTGCAACAGCAGTGCCTCTGCTTCGTCGTCGGAAACATCTTCGATATCTTCTAAATTATTTTTTAAATTGTCTTCCATGGTCTGTTGATCAGAGCCCTGATCAGGGTCGTAGCTGCCAGCAGAGCTAGCCTCTGGCAATGTGAGTAAGTTTACGACATAGTCTCTCAGTTTTGACAGCGTCGGATAGTCGTATACCAGGGTCACGGGCAATACGCATTCTAGACTAGTCTGTAGTCGATTCCGAAATTCAACAGCAGTCAGAGAGTCTAGCCCCAGGTCTGTAAAGCTGACGCTATCATCATCATCAATCGAGGCAGCGTCTTTTCCTAGAACGACCGCAAGCTGCTGACAAAGGTGACGAGATAGCGCTGTTGTATTGCTACCGTTTTCAACATTGTTTAGTTCTGCTTGAATAGTTGATTTGAGTTTCCCCTGTAACAATGAGCCCGGATCAGAGCGTTCTTGCGGTGATTTTTCTACTATTTGTTTTGGCGTTTTCTCTAACGTCAAAGCCGTCAAGAATAAGTCTTTGACGCCTACTTTTTGCCAGTTTTCTAGCGCTCCGGGTAGAACACCAATTTGAACGTTTCCTGTTGACTCGATCAGTTGACCGAATATATTCCAACCAGTGTCTGGATCAAGTAAGGGAATACCTTTGCGACTCAGGCGCTGTTTTACTTCGAGGCTATCAGCGAGCCCTGTGCCTGACCAGGCCGCCCAGTTGATACTGAGTGCAGGCAGCTTTTGCTGATGACGGAGACGTGCGATCGCATCCAAAAAGCTATTCGCAGCCGCATAGTTTGCCTGTCCAGCAGCACCCAAAAGAGACGCCACCGAAGAGAACATCACAAAGTAGTCGAGATTGGCGTCCTGCGTAATTTGATGCAGATTCCACGTCCCAGTGACCTTAGCCGATAGAACGCGGTCGAACTTTTGCCAGCTCTGCTGTTGCAGTAGGCTATCGTCGATTTCACCTGCCAAGTGAAATACGCCTTTGAGCGGACGCTGATCAGATCGAAGCGTAGGTATGAGGTCCGCTTGCAGACGCTGCTTGTCCGAAAGATCAGTTTGGAGCGCTTTAACAGTTGTTCCAGACCGAGTTAGGCGATCTATAACCTGCTGGGCCTGGTCCGATGGTGCGCTGCGGCCTAGTAGAACAAGATCAGTCGCACCCTGAGCCACGAGCCATTGGGCTAGCTGTAGTCCAAGTGCGCCTGTTCCTCCGGTAATCAAATAGGTAGCGCCAGCTCGAATACTCGCTCTTGGCTGATGAGTGGGTGATACGTCTGGCGGCGTGATTACGACTTTCCCGAAATGCTTGGCCTGCTGCATAGTGCGGAAGGCGTCAATGGACTGTGTCGCCGGATAGGTGGCGTAGGGTAAGGGCGATAGGCTGTTGCTTTGTAGCTGGGCAGCAATCTTTCTCAGCATTGATTGAATGAGCTGAGGCCGATCGGTTGTAACTTCTACTAGATCGATGATCTGATAGCTGATATCTGGCCGCTGCTGACTCATTTGTTCTATTGACCAGATGCCTGATTTGCCAATTTCTAGAAATCGACCGCCGGTAGAGAGCGTAGAGAGACTTTTGGCGATCGCCTCTCCAGAAAGTGAATTTAGAACAACATCGACGCCTTTTCCCTCGGTCTGCTGCCTAATTTGCTCAGCAAATTCCAAAGTGCGAGAGTTGAAGATATGCCGTATTCCCTGCTGTCTTAGAGAATCCCACTTGGATAAGGACGCGGTGGCAAAGACTTCGGCACCGACATGCTGAGCAATTTGTACAGCCGCCTGTCCTACGCCGCCCGCCGCCGCCTGAACTAGGACGCGATCGCCTGCCTTTAGCTTCCCCAGCTCAACTAGCGCATAGTAAGCCGTCAAAAAGGCCGTCGGGATTGTCGCCGCCTCTGTAGAGCTGAGGTTGCTAGGCTTGGGTACCGCTAGGTCCGCTGAGACAGTGACGAATTGGCTGAAGCTTGCGGGCGCGATCGCCATCACCACATTCCCGACCATCAGTCTGTCTATGCCCTCGCCAACCGCAACCACTTCTCCGACGCATTCGAGGCCCAAAGGTCCAGCCTCCCCTGGGTACAAGTCCAGAGCATTCAACACATCTCGAAAGTTCAGTCCGCTCGCCTGCACAAGCAGCTCTATCTCGCCAGCCGCTGGCGGTCGTCGAGTAGTTGACTGCCATTCGAGATGCTCCAATGTCCCTTTTCTGATCGCTTTTAGCTGTAGGCTGTCGGTCTCGGAAACGTCCCTTTTAGCCCACCGAGTGAGTCTAGCCACGTAGCGATTTCCATTTCGATACGCAATCTGACTCTCTGTTTGAGCGCTTTTTTGACCGATCTCGGAGATTAGTTGAGATAGTCTCTGCCGCTTATCTTCACTTGAATCAAGATCAAGACAAACACAGTTCAGTTCGGGATGTTCGAGAGCGATTGTTTTACCCAGTCCCAGAAGCGGCGACTGCGAAACGTTTAATAATTCACTGCCTGAAATAGCTACGGCTTGCTCAGTGATGAACCAAAGCTTAGAAGAGAGTCCGCAGCTTACTAATGCCTGTGCTAGATAGAGCGCAGTTCTACAGTTATCTTCTGTATTGTTACTAGCAACATACAAGACACCTCGCCACCGATCGACTCTCTTTAGGAGAGCGTAAAACCCTTTTGGATTTTCTCGATCTACTTCACAGTGCTGCGCGGTTTGCTTGTGACGATTACTCAAAATCACCTTTGTGCAGTTCTGATTTTGAGCCGCTAGCTGAACTGCGATCGCCTCTAGTTTCTCAGCTTCATCTGCAATCATCAGCCAGTTTTCACCAGCGACGAATTGTGAACCGTCAGCCGCCGCCGCAGGCCGCCATTCAACTTCATACAGCCAGTCTTTCCATCGGTTTTGCGGCAATAGTCGTTTTGCGGCTAAACCGACAATAGAGGCGATCGCCCTTCCACTCTCATCGAATATCTGCACGTCTGCTGTCACTGCTACCGCGTCACCTTTAACCGGTCGAAGCAAAACGTGACTCCAAATTGATCGGCTACTGGTTGGAAAGGGGCGATGGCAGCGAATGCTTTCGACGCCGATCGGCACATACGCATAGCTGTTCGCTGCATCAGGTAGCGCTGCCAAAACACACTGAAAACAGGCATCAAGAACGGCGGGATGGATTTGATAGTGGGGAAGATCGCAGATAATTTCTCTTAAGATCCGGACCTGGCCCAAGGCTTCACCTGCTGCGTGCCAGATGTTGCCAAGACTGCGAAAAGGGCCGCTGTAGGACAGTCCTGTGCGATCGCAGTTTTCATAGTGAGCCTGGGGCGATCGCACTTCGCCTAATCTATCTTTTATCTGCTCAATTTCAACAGAATCAGCAGCTATCTCTTCAACTGCGCAGACTGTTCCTTCACAATGCAAAATCCAGTCTGAATCTTCTTGAGAGTAAATTTCAAAACGATAGCTATCAGTATCTGGTGTCAGAATCGTCTGAATCGTTACAGGCTGTTCTGACAGTCTCAGCGGCTGTAGGATAGAGACATCGCCTAGCTGAATCAGATCGGTTTTTAGGACTTCAACGCCCGCTGCGATGCCTATTTCAAAGAAAGCGGATCCAGGAAATAAGATCTGATCCTGTACACGATGATGCTGAAGAAAGATAGGTTGAGTTGAACAAAGGCTTTTTTGAAAAAGAATCTGGCGAAGGGGAGTAGAGATTTTTTGGCCAGCTAGTGGATGAGCTTTTTGATCAGATGTGACAGATTTTTGATCTGGTTTCACTCGCTCCATCCAGTGCCGCTGCCGTTGAAAAGCGTAGGTAGGCAGAGGGATACGGTGAGCTTCACGATGGCTGTAGAACTCTTTCCAGCTAATATTGTGTCCGCTTTTATAAAGCACTGCGAGACTAGAGAGCATTTGCCAATGATCAGATTGACCGGGCTTGAGACTGGCTAGCCAGCTGCAGGAATCAGAAGAAATAGTCCCTTGTGCCAAAGTCAGCAGCACCGGACGAGGCCCACATTCTAGAAACGTAGTAATGCCCTTTCTCTCTAGAGCTTCAATGCTTTGGGCAAACCGGACGGGCTGTTGAATATGTCTAACCCAGTAGTCAGCGTCAAAGCGATCGACAGTTTCTCCAGTCAGATTGGAGATAATATCTACAGTGGGTTTCCGATAGGAGATTGATTCTGCAATCGTTTGAAAGTCCGATAGCATCGGCGTCATTAGCGAAGAATGAAAAGCATGAGAGACCTGTAGACGCTTGCAACTGATGCTCTGTGCTTCTAGTCTTTCAGCAACACCATAGATAGCTGCCGTCGGACCAGATAGCACTGTGTTTCCAGGGGAATTGATCGCTGCGATCGCAACCCCACTTTCCAAAAACTGTTCACATACCGTTGCAGGTGCCATCACTGACAGCATCGATCCGCCTTCGGGTAGCGCCTGAATCAGCCTGCCTCTTTCCAACACCAGCCTCAGCGCATCTTCTAAATCTAAAACGCCTGCTACACAAGCTGCCACATACTCACCCAAACTGTGACCGAGCATAACAGCAGGCTGCACGCCCCAGCTCATCCATAGCTGGGCGATCGCATATTCAAACGCAAACAGAACCGGCTGAGTATATTCCGTTTGACTGATTAGCTGATTCTCTTTCTCATACAACACGCCCAACAGATCAAAATTATACTGCTGTAAAATTTCAGCACAGCGCTCTAGCTGATGGCGAAAAAATGGCTGCGTCTCATACAAAGTCTTGCCCATACCTATAGATTGGGCACCCTGTCCAGTGAATAGAAACGCAACTTTTCCAGAAGGAACAGAGGTAGGAAATTCCAGCAGCCAGTCCTGAAGCTGAGCTCGCAGATCTTCTACAGAGCTAATGACTAGCGCTAGGCGATGGGAGAAGTGCGATCGCCCAACCCCTAGCGTAAAGCAAATATCCGCAATAGAGATATCAGATCTATTTGCGAGAAAGTCCACGTACTTTTCAGCTAACGCTCTCAAAGCCTCATCACTCTTTGCAGAAAGAACAAATATTTCCTCTCTATCCTCTCTATTTGTTTTATCTGGATGACGTTCTCTAGCGACTGCTGCTTCCAAAACCATATGCACATTGGTTCCACCAATGCCCAGAGAATTAACGCTGGCCCGCCTCGGCAACGCCTCTATCGGCCAGTCAGCTAGCGCCGTATTGACGTAAAAGGGACTGTTGACAAAATCAATCTGTGGGTTTGGTTGCTGAAAGTGTAGGCTCGGTGGAATTTGACCGTGCATCACGGTCAGTGCAGTTTTGATAAAGCCGACCACACCAGAAGCAATATTGAGGTGTCCAACATTTGTTTTTACAGAACCAATCGGGCAGAACTGTTTCTGATTGGTGTTTAGATCTGGGCAATGGCGAAAAGCCTGGGTCAACGCCGCAATTTCGATTGGGTCGCCTAGCTGTGTGCCGGTTCCGTGCGCTTCGACATAGCCAATGGTTTCGGCTGGAATATTTGCGATCGCCAGTGCTTCCGCCGCTACCCGCGTCTGGCCTTCGCTCAACGGCGCTAGATAGCCCACCTTTTGCCCACCGTCATTGCCGACCGCAGATCCCTTGATCACTGCGTAGATGAAGTCCTTGTGTGCGATCGCCTCATCCAGCCGCTTCAGCACCACTAGACCGACCCCGCTGCCAAACAGCGTCCCTTTCGATTCCGCGTCAAAGGCCCGACAGTGACCGTCCTCCGCCAGAATCATTCCCTCCTGATACAGATAGCCCGCCCGCTGCGGCGTTTCCACAGAAACCCCACCCGCCAGCGCCATATCGCATTCGCCCTGCAACAGACTTTGCGCCGCCAGATGAATAGAGACTAAAGAAGTCGAACAGGCCGTCTGCACGTTCAGGCTAGGGCCACGCAGATTTAGTTTATAAGAAACCCTAGTTGTCAAATAGTCTTTGTCATTAGCAACTGTTGCTTGAAAGCCACCAAAAGAGCTGAGCGTAAACGTGTCTAGCGAATCATTTGGATCGAGCGTATGCCGGTTTGGATAAACATGATTGAGCAGATAAGTATTCATCGTCGCCCCCGCAAACAGGCCGATATCACCCTCATAAGTCAACGGATCATATCCAGCTATCTCCAAACTTTCCCAGGCGCATTCCAACAGCAGCCGCTGCTGCGGGTCCATCAGCGCAGCTTCCTTTGGGCTGTAGCCAAAAAAATCCGCATCAAAGCAGTCAATATCTTCCAGCGTTGGGCTGGCATTCACATAGTTCGGGTGCTGTATCAGCGTAGGATCGACTCCCGCCGCCAGCATTTCTTCATCCGTGAAGAAAGTAATCGACTCCACACCGTCTTTGAGATTCTGCCAAAAGATCTCTAGGTTTGGAGCGCCAGGAAATCGGCCAGCCATACCGATAACCGCAATATCTGATGCCTGCCGGGTACTAGAGCCTTGGCGCTGCCTGATCTTTAAAGAATTTTGAAAGCTAGAGGACGGGGCATCAGAATCTGACGGCCTCAGATAGGCAGCTAGCGCAGAAATTGTCGGATACTGAAAAAGTGAAGCAGCCTTCAGTGTAGGCGCGAGCTGATTTTGCAAGAGCCCTAGCACCTGCATTAGTCGCAGGGAAGTGCCTCCTAGCTCAAAGAAATTGTCGTTTTTGTTAATTAATTCCACAGATAAAACAGACCGCCAAATCTGAGAAATACGCTGTTCTATCTCAGATCGATTGAGGCTAGCAGTCTTCGCACTGTCTCGCAGCCCTTCGACAAATCGCCGCATCTGAGCATCAAACTCACCCGAAGAAAACTGGCGGCTGAGCTGACTGCGCTGAATTTTGCCAATCGATGTTTTCGGGATGTCCGACTTCTCGACAGGAATCACGTAGGTAGGAGACATACCGATCTGTTCAACCACCCGAGTTCGGATCTGTTTGATCAAAGAACCCACAGCGTTTACATTCTCGGTCCCATCAGCAGGATGAAAAAAAACGGCTAGCTGTTCTGTTGTGTCCTCTGGGCCACGCACACCGCACGCCGCTGTAAAAGAAACATCAACCCCTTCTATCACCTCTACAGCAGACTCAATCTCATGACTGTAATAATTGACGCCGTTGAGAATGATCACATCTTTTTGCCTACCCGTGATCGTCAGCACGCCCTTTTTGACAAAGGCCAAATCACCTGTAATAAACCAGCCATCTTTCGTAAAGGCTGCCGCATCCAGATCCGCTGAACTCTCCAACTGATTTGGCTGTTGGTAATAGCCAGCCATGACAGTCAAGCCTTTCACCTGCAAGCGGCCAATCTCTCCTGCTGCCATCACCGCATCAGCATCATCTACAATTCGAATAGAGACACCTGGAATCGGTTTTCCCAAGGTCACAAAACTATCTTCTGCGGTTGTTGCATCTAGAGAAAACTGACGAGAATGAACAATTCCAGAACAGGTCTCTGTCATCCCATAGCCAGGACTAATCGCTGTTTGGGAAAGGCCGTACGGCGTCAGTAGCTGGAGGAACTGTCGCGCTGTTTGACCGACCACGGCTTCTGCCCCGTTACCCATCCAGCGAACAGAAGAAAGATCCCATTTGCGCCAAGCATTTCTCTCCGTAGCATCTCTCTCCGTAGCGTTTTTCTCTGTAGCTGGTTCTGATGCTGCGATCGCCTCTAGCTGATCATTCACTAGCCCGTAGGCAAAATTAGGAGCCCAAGTTGCACTCACCCGGTAGTGCACTAGCAAGTCCAACCAGGTCAGTGGATCTTTCAGAACGCGTTCGCGAGCCACGTGAATCTGTTCGCAGCCTAGATACACTTCTGTCAGATGAAACATCACCAGACTAGCCACATGCTCTAGCGGCATCCAGTTCAGCGTGATGTCGTCGGCACAAAGCTGATTTACGCTCGCCATTCCATAGGCGCTTGCTCTGATATTTTGATGGGTTAGCTGAACGCCTTTGGGTAGGCCCGTGCTGCCAGAGGTCAGAAGTAGGAGAGCCAGATTGTCTAGCTGTGGTTCAAAGAGAGGTGGTTCAAAGAAAGATGGTTCAAAGAAAGATGGCTTGCCTACGAATGATTCATTAGAGTCATCGGCTGTCTGAAGATTGCTCTGTATGACCGTCTGTATGGCCGCAAGTGTGAGGACAGTAATTGGCTGCGGTTCTATAAGGCAGGGTGAGTCTGTAAGCAGCGTTGGATTTTCTAATAAGGCGATCGCGCTCTCTAACGGCGTCTGTCCGCTAACGTTATTAGCCTGGGCAGAAATAGGCACAGGAATACAGCCGCTGAGAAAACATCCCCATAGAGCAGTAATTAGATCAACACTTCTTGAGAACTGAAGGATAACAAAGTCGTCTTTTCCAGTCTGTCGAGCTTTTTCATCGGCTTCAGTGGCACGCGGACCGAGCCCGTAACCGCTTAGCGCTGTTGCAACTTGACTAGCGGCTGTGAGCAAATCGGCATAGGACTGCCTCGATTCGGTACCATCCGCTTCTAAATAGCGGATACCGGCCTTTGTTTTAGCCGCATGTAGTAGAGCTGCACTCAGGCTAGCGGGCAGATTGGCTGATTCAGGGAAAGGGCTACCGTGGACAATCGCTGGCTGTTGGTCTGGCTGTTGATCCGGCTGTTGGTTGGCGGGATGCGATCGCGCCTGCGATGTAGACTCTGAAGATGCCACGCTCATGCCTGTACGTACTTAGTGAACAAGTAGCCATACGCGAAAATAGACGCTTTGATGCAGTACCATAGCGGGTTTTGAGCCAGTCTGTAAAGCGCCATCTGCTACGACATATGGCATGATAATGACTGCCTCTGTATAGATTCTTGGGCTTGCCTCACGATTTATACTTACCTTGACCCTTCTATTTGAATAGATGGAGACGCTTAACTTACTCATTTCGGACGAAACGCTGCGGGACGGAGAACAGCAGGTTGGCCTGTTCTTTGACGATAAAAAGTCATTAGCCAAGCTGATCGCTCAAACAGGTGTTCGACAGATTGCGCTAATGCCCGCTATTCACGCTAGCGAAGCGGACCTAACTAGCGACCTGGTCGATTGTGGTCTCAAGCATCAAGTAGTTGCCTCTACTATGATGCGGCGCTCAGCCATCGAGCACGCCAGGGCCTGCGGCGTACAGCAGGTAATCCTGTTCCACGGGGTCTCTGATCGACTTTTGTTTTTAAGAGATCCAAAAGTCGCCCAAGATCCAGGGCTCAAAAAGAAAACGATTGATGACGATATTCCTCTCTCATTGATTAGGCGTTGCCGCCAGCATATGTTGGCCCATGCCCTAGAACATGTGCGCTACGCGACTGAACGAGGCTTGAAAGTATGCTTTGCCGCAGAAGATGCGAGCCGAGCCGACGGTGACTTTTTAATAGACTGTATCAACACGCTATCGCCCTACATCGAACAGTTTTTGCTGTGTGACACGGTAGGTATTTTGACCCCAAAGAAGACGGCTATCTGGATTCAAAATCTGTTGAAACGCACCTACGGCGTGCCGCTGTCTGTCCATTTTCACAACGATATGGGACTGGCCCTAGAAAATACGATTCAGGCGCTGCGATCGGGAGCGACGGGCGTTTCGGGCACGTTTGGGGGAATTGGAGAGCGAGCAGGCAACGCACCGATCGAACAGGTGCTCAAAGGTCTGCGATCGCGCTTTGGTTGGGAAGTTGCTGGTATCGACTACGACGCGCTAGATCGGGTGGTTGCCTATTTGCATGCGCATGGACACTGGCCTCACACGCCCTATTCAGATCAGGCCAATCGCCACGAATCGGGAATTCATGTGAGCGCTCTGCTGCGCGATCGCAAAAGCTACAGCATTTTTCCCCACCGTCAGCCAGAAATCTGGTTCGGCAAAGGCAGCGGAGCCAGCAATTTTCAATATCTGTTCGAGCAGTATTTGCACCATCCCCTACCGCAGCGCGAATATGAGCGACTTAGAGCCGCGATCAAAGCGATCGCCATCGAAGAGAAGCGGTCTTTTTCAGTAGAAGACATGCTGCTACTGATCAAAGAAAGAGATCTGGTATCAAGCGCGGATTCAGTCATCCCAATTCAGGGCAGAGCGCCGCTAATCTCGCCACGTACCGCCGAAATCGCCACCGTTCTAGGCGAAGCTAGATAGTTCCGCCCGGAGGGATCGCCGCTGCGCCCCTTGAAGTTGCGATTGGTAGCGTATATTCCCGTCTCTTCTACTCCCAGGACGCCTTTCCCCGCGTTGATACAGGCTCCGCAGCCCGACTTCAACACAGTCGCCCCGGCCCGTTCAAAAATCTCCAAATACCCCAGCTCTTTAGCTTGCGCCCTTACCGTCTGCGAAGCTGGCACCACAAACAAGCTCACAGCCGAATTGACCCGCTGCCCCTTTAGTGCCGCCGCCGCTTCTGCTAGATCGTGCAGCTTCCCCCCCGTACAAGACCCGATAAAGGCCCGAGTAATTGCCACTCGACCGACATCGCGCACAGAAACTACCCGATCGGGTGCTGGCGGCGCGGCCACCTGCGGCTCTAGCCGACTGAGATCAAACCGATATACCTGCACATACTGCGCCTCTAGATCGGCTGTAACGGTTTCAAAAGGTTGGCTGGTGCGCTGGATTACGTATTGCCGCGTCGCTTCATCTACAGGCATCAGGCCGCACATTGCCCCGCATTCTACCGCCATATTCGCCAGGGTCATCCGCTCGTCCATTGGTAGCTGTTCAACCACGCTACCCACGAATTCCAACACCTTTCCCGTCGCCCCGCTACAGCCGAGTTGACCCAAAATGAACAGCATAATATCTTTGGCGCTTAGGTGCTCGGGTAGCTTGCCAGCAAGCTCTATGCGCAGCGTCCCCGGTACCCGCAGCCAAAGATCGCCCGTTGCAAAAATATTGGCCATGTCGGTCGTGCCCACGCCCGTAGAAAAGCAGCCAAACGCGCCGTAGGTGCAGCTGTGCGAGTCGGTACCAGCGATCATCATGCCGGGGCGAACGAATCCTTGCTCAGGCAGCAGCACATGACAAATCCCAGCGGCTTCTCCTGGCGACACCACGTCAAATAGGTGGCAACCTTGCTGATGAGCAAAGTCCACCATCTGCTGATGCATAGCGATCGCGCCTGAGTCTGGCCGAATGTCGTTGATTTGAATGAAGTGATCGGCCACCAGGACAACTTTGTCTGGGTTCCAGACAGTGGCGTCAGGTCCAAAATGCTGCTGGAAAAGAGCACCGACCGGGCCTGCGATCGCATCATGCGACATCGCCAGATCTACCTTGGCAAACACCACCTCTCCAGGCTGCACATAGTCATTTCCCGACGCCCGCGCCAGCAACTTCTCAGCTACCGTCATTGGTCGTGTCAACGTCTCGCTTCTGGAAATGCTGACTTTCCCTTGACGCCGCTGCTGGTTAAAAGCGATCAGTCCCCCGGCGGCGGTAATCGCTTCTACAGCAGGGTTACGTGAGAACTGCCCCACAATCTCCAGCGACAGGCCAATATTGATACTGTTGCGATAGAAGATCTCCGCAAAAGACTTTGCCCGCACTTTCTGAATACCTGCCGCCTTAATCGCAATCGGCGCAAACTCTCGACTAGAACCACAGCCAAAATTCTCTCCAGCTTCAATAATGTCGTATTTCAGCAGACTACCAGGACCAATCAGGTGTTCTAGCGCGTAATAAGCAAGATGCTCTAAATCGTCGTTGGTTCCCCGCTTGGCAGGGATGATGTCATCCGTGTTGATGTTGTCGCCTAGCGTGAGAATCTGCTGATCCATAGATGTTTTTAGTAGTTTTCTTTTTCTTCTAGTTTTCTTTTTCTTCTTTTATTGTTCTCTTTTTAATAAGAACTGCCGGATTCCCTGCACAAACGGTCCAGGACTCCAAAGATTTATTAGCCACGCTATTCAATGTCAGCACGGCCCCTTCGCCTACCGTTACCCCAGGCCCAACGACACCACGTGCTCCAATCCAGGCGCTTTGTTCAATCCTAATCGCGCCCAAAATCAGATCAAAAGAAGGCTTACTCCAGTCGTGATTGCCCGTACACAGATATACCTCCTGAGAAAGACAAACGTTGTCTGCGATCGTCACTGGCGCAAGATTATCTATCCATACGCCTTCCCCCAGCCAGCAGTCATTGCCAATGGTCAATCGCCAGGGAAACTTGATTCTCACCTTTTGTTTGATCCGTATCCCCGTGCCGACAGAAGCCCCAAACAGCCGCAGCAGCTTCGCCTTCGGTTCAGAAACCGGCACCAAAGCGCTCATGAATAGCGGCGAGCCGATATAGTACCAAAGCAGCTGTTTTAGCAGAGAGACGCCAGGGCTGTAGTCGCCAGAGTTGTACTTTGCCAGCTGCGATCGCATAGAAAATACCTGTAAGCTACTGTCAGAGAATTGCCAGGTGAGAACGGCTAGGGAACACGATACTGGACGAGGGTGCGATCGCAAAATCGATTGTCCCGCTTTGTAAAGTGCTCCTGCTGGACTACCTCTAGCCCACTCCTTTCAAAATGCGCTAGCTCGTCGGCAGACAGTGGCCAGGGCGCACTCTCTCCTGGATCTTGACCGCTCGCTCGCACATACGTCGCGATTAGCACAATTCCACCAGGTGCGCCCAGAGACGCAATCTTTTCGATCACTTCCCTGCGAACGCTCAGCGGCAGCGCCTGAATAGTTCTAAAGTCGAAGACAAGATCAAATTTCCCCAGCCAGTCATCAGGGAGATTGAACAGATCGGCAGTGACATAGTTGACAGCAGACTGAGGAAACCGCTTTTTGGCCCAGGCGATCGCGCTTTCAGAAATATCAAACCCTGTCACCTCAAACCCAGCCTTCGCCAGCGCCTCAGCATCATCTCCTAGCCCACAGCCGACCACCACAGCCGACCGACTCTTACTCTCTGGCCTATTCTCTGACCTGCTCTCTGGCCTATTCTCTGGCCTGCTCTCTGGCCTATTCTCTGGCCAGTCTTTCAGCGGATGCTGCCGCAGCCAGTCTGTCAAGTACGGCACTGCCCCCGGTAAAGCCCAGGGCACCTGATCTGTATCCCCATCTGCCTGCGCATACAGCGGCTCAAACCAGTCGGACGGTCCATTTGGTTTCCCTACTTCGGCCATACAAACCCATTCCCAACTCTATTGTTCAACCATTCTTGCCTAAACATTCTATCGCTCACGCATGTGTCAAACCAGGCGTCATCGCAAAGTATGGAGATAGCCACCCAGACGAGTCGAGCGAGCGTAGCCCTGCTCAAAATCTTCCTTTAGAAGCTGCCGAAATCTATCGAAATCTTGACGAGTTTTTAACGTTTTCTGCCTACCGTACAGCTTGGAAGATTTGCATATTAAATTTTAAGAGGATCATTCATGAGTGACTTAATTGCTGTTGGGTTTGAAAATGAAATGAAGGCCGATGAAGTTCTACAAACGCTAGCAAAGCTAGAGAAATCGCATCTGATCGCGCTTGAAGACGCTGCTGTGCTGATCAAGGATGAGAAAGGGAAAATTCGTATCAAGCAAGCCTACAACCTGGTCGCCGCAGGCGCTTCGTCTGGCGGATTTTGGGGCGCACTGCTGGGGCTACTCTTTTTGCATCCGCTTCTAGGGCTAGCGGCTGGTGCCGCCAGCGGTGCTCTCAGCGGTGCTCTCAGCGATATCGGCATCAACGACGACTTTATCAAGGATCTCGGAAAATCTTTGGAACCGGGAACATCAGCGCTATTTATCCTGGTGCGCGATGCTACTCCAGACAAGGTGATAGAAGAATTGGAGCCTTTTGATGGCAAAATTCTCAAAACTTCGCTTTCCAAGTCAGACGAAGACAGTTTGAAAGCGGCTCTAGAACAGGCACAGACGGTTGCTGCGTAGTTACTGAAGCATCTAGCAGATAATAGCTAGCGTCGGATGTCCGACGCTAGCTATCTAAGCTCTCGAATTGCGGCCTGATAGTGGTAAAGGATGTCTTGGCGGTCGTTTTCTTCCGGTATGTTGTCTGAGTTTTGGCCGCTTCTGTTGACCATCTCAACCTGACGACGTAGAACCCTCCTTTGGGTCTCGGTATGCGTCTGTCTAGCAATCACACTCATCGCTTCTAGCAAACGTATGGTTACAGCAACATCTGTCTGTCCATATTGACGAATTTGATCAAAGGCCGCGTTTGTCAAGATCTCAAAGGTGGTAGGTTCTACTATCACTCGCAGCGCATCGGCACTGTCAAAAAGGTAGGTCTTTTGAGGTGCTTTTTGTAGAACGTAGCAGAGTGAGACACTGAGGCGGTCGATGCAGCGAACGGCTGTGAAAGGATCGTTAACCGCTGGAGAGATAGCGCGAATAGCAATCTCTACTAGCTGCTTGATCGGAAACTCAACGTCGTGTTTGGGCTTGCGCTGATTGCCACGAGAAATAGACTGGTCGAGCTGTTTGCCGAGAACGTTGCGATTGAGCAGTTTTAGATCTGTTTTGGATTGGGCATAGAAGAGAACGCTGTTCTGTACGACAAACTGCCCCGGTCGATAGAGCACTTTTAGAACAAGATTGTGCTGAGATGCGATCGCCTTCAGCCGTTCAGTATCAATCTGCTGAATGTATCCGCTGTGGGTTGCCAGCATAGCGGTTGCTTTGCTCTCAAAATCACTAGAGACTTCCCACACTAGCCTATTAATTTCCTCTTCGCGTTCGGGAAAAAGCCGGTCAATACACCCTTCCAAATCGCGACCAATTCTTGCGATTAGGTTGTCCGCGTGAACAGCGTTAGCGATATTATGAACAAAGAAAACCAGCACGCAAACGCTCACAATCGTCAGTAATAGACTAACAAAAACAGAAATCTGAGGCGTAAAGCTAATATTCTTCGAATCTTCTACTGCCCATAGCACAGCAATAGTATAGACAAACGTAGCGCTGCAGACGCCAAAAGTGATCTGATTGCTTCGATCCTGCATGAAGTCACGCAGCATTCTAGGTCCAAACTGCCCCGACGCTAGCTGAATGGCTACGATCGCAATTGAAAAGACCGATCCTGTCACCGTTAGCAGCGAGGTTGCGATCGCAGAAAGCAAGGTACTAGCGCTCTGTGTTCCCTTTGGAAAAAGCTCACCTAGTATAGTAATTCCCTCAACTTGCACAGTGCGATCGACCGCAACCAACACGCTAGCCAAAAACAGCGCCGCCGCAATCATCACCATTGGCACAAACCAGAATCCAGACCGCAGCGAGTCCAATAGCTTGCTCAAAATTGTTTCTCCTAATTGACCGATAAGCTGACCGATCAAGACCTTGTATAGCCAGCGTACGGATGTAGAAGCTAAACGACATCCATAAAAAGATTCTTTCACTGTCTATCTTTAGACAGCGGCAACAGACTACACATCGGATTTAGCTTAGAAGAATTCTCCGCTTCTAACTACAGAAGCACAAAGCTACTCACAACCCCGTGTGTAGTCTCTATTAAGGCAAGGCTATTATGGCTCAGTTTTGGATCTGGATAGGATTTCTTTCAATGACCGTTGGAGCTATCTTCTTCGGAGCAAAGGCCGCTAGCGCCCGCAGCGAAAGATGGCGTGTTCTATTAACTCTCAACTTTTTCATCACCACAATTGCAGCAGTTTTGTACTTAGTGATGCTGACTGGCCAAGGGGAAGGCGTCTATAACGACCACAACTCTTACTGGGTACGCTATGTCACTTGGCTGCTGTCTACGCCGCTGTTGTTGTTGGTATTAACGCATTTAGGACAAACTCGTCGCTCTACAATAGGCGGACTTTTAGGTGCCAACGCGCTGATGCTAGCAACTGGCTTTCTGGCCGATATCTATCCTCAACCCCATAACATCACCTGGTACATCGTTAGCTGTGGAGCCTTTCTAGGCGTCGTCTACTTACTACTTGTTCCTTACCGTGATGAAGCCGAGCGTAAGCATCCAGGTAAAGTCGGTCAGCAGGCATTTCAAAAGCTGCTGGCTGTGCATATCACGCTTTGGAGCCTGTATCCAATCGTTTGGATACTAGCTGATACCGGCGTAAACCTGATCAGCGATGGCGTAGAGTCCATGTGCTACTCGATTCTAGATATCACTGCCAAGGTTGGGTTTGGTCTGCTATCGATCAACACGCTGAGCAAGCTAGAAAAGTTCCCAATATGGGACACAGCTCCAGATTCGTCACTCGGAGCGCCAGCAAGTCCAGCACTCGATCCTCTTCCTGTCAATGGAAGACGCTAAGGAATGAGGATTCAATAACACGCACAGTTCTTGAACCCTCACCCAGTCCTCTCCCAGTGGGAGAGTGAGCCAGGATCTAGCTCCCTTCTCCATCGGGAGAAGGGTTGGGGATGAGGGCTTCGACGAGTAGGTAAATAGCCCCAACTAGTTAGATGAGTCGCGCACTAGCTTATCAAGTGCCCCTTGCATCTGAGCGCGAACTTTTTCGTAACATTCGTCGACATAATGGCTATCGTGCATAGCTTTGCTGCCATAGCGATCGAACCGAATTGGTGGACAGATACGTGTATGAATCTGTACCGGCAGCGGAATGTGCGGCAGCGGGCCGAACGCGATGCCCCAAGGCAATCCCAGATAAATTGGGAAAGCCTCTGGATCGATTCCTAAAAACCACGGCATTCCCTGTTCATGCAGCGCTCTTACCTGGGGGTAGATATCGGCCAAAACAACAAAGGTAGAATGTGCGCCGCAGGAGACCATCGGCATAATTGGCACGCCTTTCTTGATAGCTAGTTTGACAAAACCTTTTCGATTGTGAAAGTACACTTTGTGACGCTGTGAGTAGGGCCGAAACACATCCTGTATTCCCCCTGGATAGACAACAATGTTCGCGCCCTGGTTGAGAGCGGCGATCGCCATTTTCGGATGCGCTCGCACTGCGCCCATCTGCGCCGCTGTTCTAGCTACCGAGGGAAATGCCTCCCATACTTTGGGGCTCATCAATCCGTATAGCGATCGCTCTGTCCCAAATCGACGACACCAGTCATACAGCATCATTTGCAAATCGGGCGCAGAGAATCCGCCGTTATGAGAACCCACAAACATAACTGTTTCATCAGTCGGAACCTGTTCCCACCCATCTGTTACTACCCGAAAATAGTGGTCGTAAAACCACCGCATCAACGGCATCATCTGTCGCAGGACTGCTGGATCGCGGTCTTTTAAAGACCAGCCGTCTAGAGGTTTTGGAGACCGAGCAGCGGCGGCTCCACTGACTGCCTGCAAAGCAGAGAAGAGAGAAAACAAATCGTCGAAGTTCATATGACTTATATGCAATGAAGGGTCTGTTAGCCATGCCAACAAACCCTTTCTTTTATTCTGTGCTCGTTCTTAGCAAGCTAACTCAAATCCTGCCTTATTCAAACCCTAACAGATCAAAGATATCTCTATCTTTCAGCGGGCTCACCTCTAGCGGCTTCGCATCTTCAATCATTCCTTTAGCTAGCTTCAGATACTCCTTCTGAACCTCTAGCACTTCAGGCTCGTCATCCATTTCAAACACGGTACACTTCTTCAAACGGCTGCGGCGAATCGCATCCACTGTCTTGAAATGCGCCAAAGTCTTGAGACCTACGCGCTCGTTAAACTTATCGATCTGATCGGTGCCTTCGCTCCGGTTGGCGATAATGCCGCCTAGTCTGACCTTGTAGTTTTTCGCCTTGGCCTGAATCGCAGCGACGATGCGGTTCATCGCAAAGATAGAGTCAAAGTCGTTAGCTGTGACAATCAGGCAATAGTGAGCATGCTGCAAAGGTGCCGCAAAGCCACCACAGACAACGTCTCCTAATACATCAAAGATAACCACGTCGGTATCTTCAAACAGATGGTGCTCTTTTAGGAGCTTAACGGTTTGGCCAGTCACGTAGCCGCCGCAGCCAGTACCAGCCGGTGGACCACCCGACTCTATGCACATCACGCCGTTGTAGCCTTCAAACATAAAGTCTTCGGTCTGCAATTCTTCAGTGTGAAAATCAACTGATTCCAACACGTCAATGACTGTTGGCACCATCTTCTTGGTCAGCGTAAAGGTGCTGTCGTGCTTTGGGTCGCAGCCAATTTGCAACACTCTCTTACCAAGCTTAGAAAAAGCCGCTGACAGGTTTGAAGAGGTGGTTGATTTACCGATGCCGCCTTTGCCGTACACCGCGATCACTAGCGCACCAGACTCAATTTTCATCGAATCATCTAGATGGACCTGGACGCTGCCTTCGCCGTCTGCACCTTTGTTGACAACAGTTTTACTAGCATTGGGTCGAAGGTCGTTTGAAACTACCACGGTAGGATCTCCTAGTTATTGTTTGACGTTTGATATCTGTGGTCGAGCGTTCGAGAATTTGATAGTCAGGTTCTTACTTCCCGATCGCGGCTTTGGCTTCGTAGAGGGTGTCTACGGTGATGGAGGTGATGCCGCGATCGCAAGCAAACTTCTCCGTATTCCGCTTCACCTTGCCCCGCACAAAGAACGGAATCTTCTTCAGCTCAGCCAAACCATCCGGGCTCCAGTTTGTTCCTGCCGGTAGATCGTCTGGTGCTGCGCCCATCGGTTTCGAGTCAGCATCACCGATAGTCGGATCGATAGCTAGGGTCGCCGTCTTGTCGTCCTTGCTTTCCTGATGCGGCGCTGTATGCAGATGGCTCATATGTCCTTCTGCAAATTCAAAGTCCTCACGGAACATGCCGATCAGGTGCTCTTCTAGCCCCATCATTAGCGGGTGAACCCAGTCGTCAAAAATGACGTTGGCTCCTTCCCAACCCATCTGTGGAGAATAGCGGGCAGGCACATCCTGGACGTGAATCGGGGTAGAAATAACGGCGCAGGGAATGCCTAATCGCTTTGCAATGTGACGCTCCATCTGAGTCCCTAGCACTAGCTCGGGAGCGGCTTCAGCGACAGCGGTTTCAACCGCTAGATAGTCATCACTAATCACCGCTTCCACGCCATGCTGCTCAGCGACTTCGCGTATCTGTCTGGCAAATTTACGGCTGTAGGTACCGATGCCAACGAGGGTAAAACCGAGTTCTTCGGTGGCGATTCTGGCGGCTGCGATCGCATGGGTCGCATCCCCAAAGATAAACACCCGCTTACCCGTTAGATAGGTCGAGTCCACCGAGCGAGAATACCAGGGCATCCGAGACGCGCCGGGGATCGCCGAAGAAGCTATCCGAGAAACATTCCAGTTACCCAGCGTGTCAGCCTTGGAGCGAGCCAATACTCGGCTGACATCGATCCCAGCCACTTCACCAATTTCAGCAATAAAATCGCGAGTTGCCCCTACGCCAATTGGTACCGTCTTCACAATCGGCTGAGCAAAACTGCGCTTTAGCCAGTCACAGGTCGCCAGCGCAATCTCTGGATAGAGACAGATATTGAAGTCCGCATCTGGGATTCGCATCAAATCTTCAGGCGTTGCTCCCAAAGGCGCAATCACATTCGCATCCACACCGATCTCACCCAAGAGCTTCAACACTTCTTGAATATCGTCGCGGCAGCGGAAACCCAGCGCCGTCGGACCAATAATATTTGCCTTTGGCCGAATGGCTGGATCTCTTTCAGGTCGCTTAGTTCCCGGCGGCAGCGCAGAAGAAAGCAACAGCGTTCTTACCAGTTGATACAGCGTTTCACTCCCGCCCCAGTTCTCTTTCTTAGAATAGGCAGGCAGATCTAGACTCACCACTGGGATCGGCAGCCCCATACTCTTGGCCAGCGACCCAGGCTGGTCTTGAATCAATTCCGCCGTGCAGCTTTCGCCCACTAGCATCACTTTGGGCTTAAACCGCTCATACGCATCGCGTACAGAAGTTTTCACCATCTCGGCGGTATCTCCGCCCAAATCTCTCGCTTGAAAGGTGGTGTAGGTCACTGGCGGACGCTGATCGCGCCGCTCAATCATCGTAAACAACAGATCGGCGTAAGTATCACCTTGGGGCGCATGGAGCACATAATGCACCCCTTCCATCGAAGTCGCCACGCGCATGGCCCCGACGTGGGGAGGGCCTTCATAAGTCCACAGAGTCAATTCCATAAGTTCAAAGAGATAAATATTAGCTAGGATGGGCTTCGGCTGCGCTCAGCCTACGGTAGAGATCGGACACCGAGAGTAGAGATCGGACACCGAGGGCTGAGCGTAGTCGAAGCCCGGCATCAAACCGTCAGTCGCTTCCGTCGCTCTAGCGATCGCGTAAACAATTCCGCCAAATCAGCCGCCTGGTCATAGCCATGCAGCGGCGAGAACACCAGCTCAATCGACCACTTCGTCGCCATGCCTTCAGCTTCTAGCGGATTCGCTAGACCTAGACCGCAGACTGTAATATCTGGGCGAGCTGCCCGACATCGGTCTAGCTGCTTCTCTACATCCTGACCTTCAGAAAGTGCCGTACCTGGTGGCAGTAGCGCGATCTCCTGGTCCATCAGCAGACGATCGATATAGGGCGTGCCCACTTCTACTAGCTCCATGCCGCACTCACGAGACAAAAAGCGAGCCAGCGGAATCTCTAGCTGCGAATCGGGGAAGAGAAAGGCTTTACGTCCGCTAAGTTCTTTGCGGTAGTGCTCTAGACCGGTTTTGGCTCTAGCGACTGCGGGTGCGATCGCCCCTTCAAACTTCTCACCATCTACACCCCAAGCCTCAGCCGCCGTCTGTAGCCAAGCCGTCGTCCCCTCTATCCCAAACGGATAGGGTGAAGGCAACAGCTCAGCGCCTCTAGCCATCAGCAGACGGACCGTTTCACTCAAGAACGGCTGAGCAATCAGCAGCTTCGTACCCTTGCCGATACTCGGTAGATCCGATGCCCGTCGCGGTGGGAAAAAAGACACCGGGCCAACGCCCATCTGATTGAACAATCGCTGAAACTGGTCTTCTACCACATCAGCTAGGCTACCAACCACCATCAAAGCAGGCTCATCCGTCTCTTTACTCGGCAGCACAGGCACCATCGAGCCTAGGCAAGCATCCTCTCCCTGAGTAAAGGTCGTTTCGATACCGCTTCCAGAATAGTTAAGCACTCTGGTCTTAGGAAAATAGCGATGATTCAGCTTCTCCGCAGCCTTCGCCAAATCCAGCTTAATCACCTCAGAAGGGCAAGAGCCCACCAAAAACAAAGTTCCAATATCAGGGCGACGCAGCAACAGCTCCGACACAACGCGCTCTAGCTCGTCGTTGGCATCGGCCAAACCGGCCAGATCCCGCTCACCCAATATGGCAGTGCCAAATCGAGGCTCAGCGAAAATCATCACACCCGCCGCCGACTGGATCAAATGGGCGCAAGTTCGAGAACCCACTACCAGGAAAAAAGCGTCCTGCATCTTTCTGTGCAGCCAAACGATACCGGTCAGACCACAGAATACTTCTCGCTGCCCACGTTCCTTTAGAACCGGCAGATCGGTGCTAGCCGTCTCAATAGGATTATCAGTGCAAGCCTCTAGCGCCATACTTAGTTCTTCGCTCTTTGTATCAACAGTTATATGGACAGGTACCAGTCAGTTGCTTTAGATCTCCCCTTTGACGATTTTTCTTTAATCAAGTCAAAAAAATCCAAAGCAGCAAAATGGGCTGAGGTTTTCAGTATAGAGACCTGATTGATCCAGTCTTGTTTGTCAGCAGGCTTTATTTACATTCAGCCATCAATGTTTACTTAACGCATCGTTTGGTGAAAGTATCGGCTTCAGATAACGAGGCCAGGACATAACGGCCTAATATAGAGAGCAATAAAATTGCTGACAGAAACACACGACACGGACTATGGCCAAGCCGACTCAAGCCCACATCACCAAAATGATTTCTAAGCGAGAGAGCGAGTTTTTTCGTAACCGCACCCTTAAGCAGACTGAATACTACATGGGTGCCAAACTCCTAGAAGTCGGCGTTAACCCAAACCAAGGCGTGATCTACCGCTGGAAGACGGTAGATAAAGGTGCCAAAGAAGAATGGACATACAGTGCTTATTGGGGTGAGTCTAGAGCGAAGATTGAGGCGGAAGAAGCTTAGAAGTGTGTCGTAGAGAAGGCGAGCCTAGGCAGCTAACTTACGCATCTACAGCCTCGGCCACTTGAGTAATCTGGGACTCGCCCACCTGCAATAGGCACTCCGAGATTGGTTGATTGTGAAGAACCATCGTCGTTGTCGTATTCTGCTCAAACCCAATCCGCTCATAAAAGCGCTGTTGATGAGTCGTCATCAGATAAGTGCGCTCTACTTTATTCATGTGCGGATGCGCAATCAGGGTCTCTACTAGTCTGCGGCCTAGCCCCACTCCTTGATAGTCAGGGTGGATAACGACATCCCATATAGTGGCTCGAAACGCGCCGTCCGATGTGGCCCTAGAGAAGCCAATCATCTGCTCACCGTCCCAGGCTGTGACTACTGGGTGGCTGTGCGCGATCGCAGTTTCCATCGCTTCTGGCTTTCTATCCTTAGCCCAAAACGCAGCTCGCCTAAACAACTCACATACCTGCTCAAGCTGACAGGATGAAAACGTCTGCATATAACGAAACTGAATATTCCGACCGTCCATAGATTTTCACCAAAGAAACCATTGCTTACACGATTCATCATCAATATAGTTGCGCACTCATTTATCTGTCTCGAACTAAAGTGACGCTTTCATGACCTAAGGTAAACACTCAAGGTAAAGACGCTTCCCCGTTGCCATGCTATTCAACCGGCCCATTCGCCCTTCACAGCTATTCGTAGGCTTCCTAGCTTTTAGCATCAGCATTTTGCTCGGCATTGGTATTGCCGCTGCTGCCGATGCCCGTTCTACTCTCCATGCCAGCTCTCACTCTACAGCTGCTACGTCCGCTCCAGCGACTACGCCTGATTCTTATGGCATGGTTGATCCCATTGATTCTCGGTTTGAAGCCAGCTACCGCATCTATCTCAACGAGTGCGCTACCTGCCACGTTGCCCTGCCGCCTGCTGTCCTCCCCACCCAAACTTGGCAAACCCTCGTCACTGACCCTGCTCACTACGGTCTCACCCTCACCGACATCACCGCCTTCGAAAAGCAGCTCATCGTCAACTACCTCCAAGCCTATTCGCGATCGCAACCCAGCCGCGACCCTCTCCCCTTCAAACTCGCAGACTCCGACTACTTCCACGCTCTCCATCCAAACGTCACCCTCCCCCAGCCGTTAAATCTACGCACCTGCGCCAGCTGTCACCTCTTAGCCACCACCCAAAACTATAGAGACCTTGCACCAGGCACAACCTCAGGTGATACCATTCCCAGTGGGGTAACACCGCCACTGTAGGGAAACCCGCCCGACCCAGCTCTTCCCCATCTGTCAGCTATCCTCATAAGATTAGATAGAATTAATATTCCGGGGCTTACTATACTCGTACTCGCCTCGCCCGTCGTTTCTCCGGCCCGACATGTTAAAAAGACTTTTAGGCGACCCCAACACTCGCAAGCTCAAAAGATATCAGCCTGATATCAAAGAGACAAACCTGCTTGAAGAGGAAACGCAGGCGCTCTCCGATAGTGAGCTAGCTGGCAAAACAGCTGAGTTTAGGCAGCGCTTAGAAAATGGCGAGGACACAGACGACATCCTTACAGAAGCATTTGCTGTCGTCAGAGAAGCCGCCAAACGAGTTTTGGGTATGCGTCATTACGACGTGCAGCTATTGGGCGGCATGGTGCTACACGACGGCCAGATTGCCGAGATGAAAACTGGCGAAGGTAAAACGTTGGTTTCGACCCTGCCTGCCTATCTCAATGCAATCTCGGGCAAAGGCGTCCACATTGTCACCGTGAACGACTACCTCGCTCGTCGTGATGCTGAATGGATGGGGCAGGTTCACCGATTCCTAGGGCTCAGCGTCGGCCTGATTCAGCAGGGTATGAGTCCAAAAGAGCGCAAGAAAAACTACGCCTGCGATATTACCTACGGCACTAACAGCGAATTTGGCTTTGACTATTTGCGTGACAATATGTCGACGCAGATGCCCGACGTAGTGCAGCGTCCTTTCAACTTCTGTGTGATTGACGAAGTCGATTCGATTTTGGTTGATGAAGCGCGTACGCCCTTGATCATTTCAGGGCAAGTAGAACGTCCCGGTGAGAAATATACGAGAGCGGCTGAAGTTGCCGCGCAGTTAGAAGGGGACGAGATCGACTATGAAGTCGACGAAAAGGCTCGCAATGTCCTGCTCACGGATGAAGGCTTCGAAAAAGCCGAAAATTTGCTCAACGTCACTGACTTGTTCGATCCCAAAGATCCCTGGGCGCACTACATCTTTAATGCCATCAAAGCGAAAGAGCTGTTTACCAAGGATGTGAACTACATCGTCCGGAACAGCGAAATTGTGATTGTTGACGAATTCACAGGCCGAGTGATGGCAGGCCGTCGCTGGAGCGATGGACTCCACCAGGCCATTGAGGCCAAAGAGCATGTCGAAATTCAGCCTGAAACTCAGACCCTGGCCTCTATTACTTATCAGAATTTCTTTCTGCTGTATCCGAAGCTCTCAGGTATGACCGGAACTGCTAAGACAGAGGAAGCCGAGTTCGAGAAGATCTACAAGCTAGAAGTAACGATTATTCCGACCAATCGCCCTTCACAGCGTCGCGATTTGCCCGACGTGGTTTACAAGACTGAGAATGCGAAGTGGAATGCGATCGCACAAGAATGCGCCGAGATGAACAAAACCGGTCGTCCGGTCTTAGTTGGCACCACCAGCGTCGAAAAATCAGAAGTCCTCTCTGCCCTACTTAGCGATCTCAAAGTTCCTCACAACCTGCTCAACGCCAAGCCAGAAAACGTAGAGCGTGAGTCAGAAATTGTCGCCCAGGCCGGTCGTAGCGGCTCAGTGACAATCGCGACCAACATGGCTGGGCGCGGTACAGACATCATCCTCGGTGGTAACGCCGACTACATGGCCCGGCTGAAGGTGCGCGAATACTTCATGCCCAGGCTGGTCAAGCCTGAAGATGACGATAAGTTTGGCGTAGCGCAGGTATCTGCGGCTAAGAACAGTCGTCAAGCAGCAGGATTTGCTGACAAAAAGAAGGTGAAAACCTGGAAAGTCGCGCCGCAAATTTTCCCCACAGAGCTGCCCCAAGAGATCAAAGATAGCCTGAAAGAAGCGGTTGATTTTGCGGTTAAAACATACGGATCGCAGAGTCTATCAGAGCTAGCGGCAGAAGATAAGATTGCGATCGCAGCCGAAAAAGCACCCACCGACGAACCCGTTGTCCAAAAGCTTCGTGACGTTTACAACCAGGTCTTAGAAGCCTATGAGGTAATCACCTCAGCCGCACACGACTCAGTAATTGAACTAGGCGGACTGCACGTTATCGGTACAGAGCGCCACGAATCTCGCCGGGTAGACAATCAGCTCAGAGGCCGAGCTGGTCGTCAGGGTGACCCTGGTTCGACCAAGTTCTTCTTGAGCCTAGAAGACAATCTGCTGCGGATTTTTGGTGGCGATCGCGTCGCTGGTCTGATGAATGCCTTCCGCGTAGAAGAAGACATGCCGATCGAATCCGGTATGCTCACCCGCTCCCTAGAAGGCGCTCAGAAAAAAGTCGAAACCTACTACTACGACATCCGTAAGCAGGTCTTCGAATACGACGAAGTCATGAACAATCAGCGCCGCGCCATCTACGCCGAACGCCGCCGAGTACTAGAGGGACAGGAACTCAAAGAACTTGTCTTAGGCTACGCCGTACAGACTATGAACGACATCGTTGAAGCCTACGTCAACCCAGAGCTACCTTCAGAAGAGTGGGATCTAGCCAGCGTCGTCGGCAAGGTGCAAGAGTTTGTCTACCTGCTCGCCGACCTGACGCCAGATCAAATAGAGCATCTCTCAATGGGCGAGATGAAAACTTTTCTCGCCGAACAGGTCCGCATTGCCTACGACCTCAAAGAAGCCCAAGTCGATCTGATCAAGCCAGGTCTGATGCGTGAAGCCGAGCGCTTCTTTATCCTCCAGCAAATCGACACCCTCTGGCGCGAACACTTGCAGCAAATGGACGCCCTGCGCGAAACCGTCGGCCTACGCGGCTATGGACAAAAAGACCCGCTAATCGAATACAAGAGCGAGGGCTACGAAGTCTTCCTGGAGATGATGACCGGCATCCGTCGCAACGTAGTCTATACCCTCTTCCAGTTTCAGCCCCAGCCCCAGCCAGCCGTCAAGCAATCTGAAATGGTGTAGCAAAAATAGTAGCAGTGGCAAACATCTAATTCAAAGGCACCATCACACAAGCTAATCAACAAAACCTGTAGTTACCGTGCAGATTCCAAAAAGCGATTCTGAAAGAAAAGTATCGGAACCAAAGTCTGACGCTAGTGCATTTAAGCTACGGGCAATCGCCTACAGCTTAGATGCGCTTGTTCCTAGGTTTTACTTGTGGTGTGGGCCTGTAAAAGTAAGACTAGGGGGTAGCTTACCGGAGGAAAGCTATCCTGGCACGATTCACCGCGCTGTAGGGATGGCAATAGTACTGCCTGGATATCGTATCTACAGTACTTATCAAGATAACTATGACCCTCGATAAACACAGACTAGAGGGTCTTCCACAGATTGAAGAGAAGACGTTACCTGTCGACAGTTTTGAATCCTTACTATTTGGAGCAGGTTAGGGAAGTGCCCTTAAATAAAGTCCCATTCCATCCGGCCTTCGACTACGCTCAGGCCTCGGTTTCAGCTTTGCATGTTAGGTATTCTATTTCTGAGCGAATCCCTTATACGAAAATAGGAGAAGCTCCTGCAAAAGGAAACAGATGGAAGATCTGGTGACGACATGAAACATATAAACGAGTTGAGGCAATTTACAGCGCTGATCAAGAAGTAGCGATTACGGCCTACCATGTCGTTTAGTCACTTTTGATAGACGCACAGTAAAGTACACATATGTTTTTAAGCCTAGCTGCAATCACTACCACCCCGGCAGGCTTACGATGTTTAGCTCCGGTATGCGAGGAGGGGGCTCAATTGTGGATTGCACCCAAACTCGAAACCGCTGCCAAAGCGCTCGGTCTAACGTATAAGACCTACGAGACATCACTTTCCAACCTATTAAAAGACGTTTGGAACGACTACGACAGTCTCGTTTTTTGTCTGGCAAGTGGCGCGGTTGTTAGACTGATTGGGCCATTGCTCACTGATAAGTCGAGCGATCCAGCAATCGTTGTTGTCGACCCCGATAGTAAGTTTGCGATTAGTCTGTGCGGCGGACACCAGGGCGGAGCCGATCGCATCACGCAGCAGATTAGCCAACTCCTCGAAGCCGAACCCGTCCTCACGGGCGCATCCAACGCCTTAGATCTACCGGCTATCGACACCTTGGGCAATCCCTTTGGTTGGGGAAAAGGGACTGGCGACTGGCTGGGAGTTGGCAGCGCGATCGCACACCAGTCCCCCGTTCAAATCATCCAAGAAGCAGGCACCGACATCTGGCAACAGCACTTACCCGCTACCCACACTTTCCAATTTGGCTTCCCTGAGTTTGAAGATCGAAACGCTCAACCAACCCCCAAGGCGCGAGTTTGGATTAGTCCTACACTGCGAACCTTCAATCTAGATGCAGAACTACCCAAAGTGCAGTGGCATCCTCGCGTCTTGTGGCTAGGTATGGGCTGTGAACGAGATACAGATAAAGCGCTAATTGCCTACGCGGTTGAGAAAGTTTGCGCAGAAAATCATTTGGCAATGGACGCGATCGCAGGCGTAGCCACCCTATCACTCAAAGCAGACGAAGCTGGTCTGCTTGAATTTGTACAAGAAAAAAATTGGCCCCTAAAGTGCTTCGAGCCTGAAACGCTCAAGGCACTACCTGTTCCCAATCCCTCTGAAGTGGTTGAGCAGGTCGTGGGTACGCCTAGCGTGGCTGAGGCAGCAGCGATCGCAATCACCCAAGCCGATCGGCTACGAGTCCAAAAGCAAATTGTTAAAAAAGCGGGCTTGAAAGGCGCAGTGACGATTGCGATCGCTCAAGCCCAAACCGAATACACCGGACGCACCGGCAAACTTCATCTAGTGGGCACCGGCCCTGGCAGCCTCAGCCAAATTACCCCTGCCGCCAAAGCCGCCATTACCAGTGCCGACGTTGTCATCGGCTACGCCCTCTATGTCGATCTGGTTCGTCCGCTTCTACGCTCTAGTCAAATAGTCGAAGCGCTCCCCATCACCCAAGAGAAACAGCGAGCCGAAAGAGCCATTGACTTAGCCAACTGGGGACTCACCGTCGCGGTCATCTCCTCCGGTGACTGCGGCATCTACGGCATGGCCGGACTCGTCCTAGAACAGCTACAGGCTACCGACTGGAACGGTAAAACCCCAAAAGTCCAAATCTTTCCCGGCGTCAGCGCTCTGCAATCTGCCGCCTCACGAGTCGGCGCACCGCTGATGCACGATTTTTGCGCCATCAGCCTCAGCGATCTGCTCACTCCCTGGCCCGTCATTCAAAAAAGGCTACGCGCTGCTGCCGAAGCCGACTTCATCGTTGCTCTCTACAATCCCAAATCGAAAACCCGAACGCAGCAGATAGTCTTTGCCCGCGAGTGCTTCTTGCAGCACCAAGCCCCTGAGACACCAGTGGCTTTAGCGCGATCGCTCTACCGCTCAGACGAACATATCACCCTCACCACCCTCGGCGAGATGTTCGAGCACCCTATCGATATGCTCACCACCGTCATCATCGGCAACTCCAGCAGCAGAGCCTACCAAGGCTGGTTCATCACCCCCAGAGGCTACCTGACACCCCCGGCGGCTGAGCGCAGCCGAAGCCCCGGTGGCTGAGCGCAGCCGAAGCCTAATTCCCCATCCCTTCCGCACCCAACAGAGTCTCACGATTCACCCGCTGCGCCGTCGTCGGACAGAACTTTCGCTCTCGGTCAAACTCGGCATCCTGCCAGGCAAAAGCAAAGTGGCTAACCGTCTTGATCTGAGGAAATGAACGCTGCAACGCATCCATCTGCGCTTCTAAAGATGGACGATTCTCCTGCGTGATCCCCCAAATCCCTGCTAATGCAGGCTTCACAGTTGCCTGATTACGCCGTACGTCCATCACTCGCCTCACCTCATCGACAATACAGTTCGTATCGCCACAGATGGCATAGGCCATCGGATGAAAGTCCAACCACTCAGGAAAGCGATTCCAGTGCTGTAGCCTAGCGTCATAGCCGCCGCCCACTGCCCGGTTTGCATTTGGGAAAAAGACTGCCCCAGATGGAATTCCCGCCTGTCTTGCCGTCATCGCTCCCGCCTGCAAAAAATCAACCACTCCCTGAATTGCATGGGCTACGCTCAGCCGCCATAGCTCGCCTTGCAAACCAGGGCGTCTTTCTGATGCTGGTGCCAGCTGATCTGGCGCTACTGGCACAGGCGTTCTACTCTGCCAAAGCGGCTCGCCTTCATTCGGGTAGAGACTGTCCGTTTGAGCAACGTCCGTATCCGTCAGATAGCCTCGCTGCAAGAAACGCTGGATCAGCGCTCGGCCTTTGCCGTTAGTCCCTCGTTGGACCAAGGCCTGACTCGCTGCTGGACCGTAAATCCACAAATCTTTCACCTGGCTTACCACCGAACCAGCCCCTACTAGACGGGGATAGCGAACATAGTCATACAGTGCGCCATCAGGCTTTCGTGCTAGCACCGCCCGTAGCATTTGCTGATAGTCCTCTTGAGCGACCTGGTTATAGGGATCAATGAACGCCTCTTCTGAAGTGCCGCTCTTGCCGTTATTAGCATAGTCCACCGTATCTGCTCCGCTGCCGTTGCGAGCTAGTACCTGGCGACGGTCACTCCGCTGACCATACGAGTAGCCAAAATTTAGCGTGAACATCCAGGCATAGGCATCCAGTTGGCGATCGTGTGCGGCTGCGATCGCTTCTGCTAATAGATCGCGATCGGCAAATTCATCGAACTGGACCACACTGGGCCATACGGTAGGATTGTCGTTCTTAGGCAGCAGCACCTGACCATTAGAGAACGCCTCAATATAAACCTGGTTGTAGCCGAGGTTTACAATCCGGTCCATCAGCGCGTCTAATCTGCCCGGTCGCAAGTCACAAGGATAGAGCCGCAGCCAGATGGCCTGATTCTCTGGCCACTGGGTCCGACGGCAGTTATGCATTGCCTCTGACTGCTGACGTGACAGTGCCTCGTACTGTCTCTGCAACGTCTCATCTCCCTCTAGCCCAGCTAAGCGCAGCGATTCTTTACTCTGCGCCTCTTCTTCAGAGAGCTGGCAGAATCGGTTCACGCTGGCTCTAGCAGGCGGCGCCGCCATAGACTGCACCGATATCAGCAAAAAGCAGCTGAGCACGGCTATTCGCAGCCATCTGTATTGCAGCAGCCTGTTTAGCCACCTTTCACAGCTCTCTTTGACTGTTTGATTTATTCTCAAGACCATAGCTGCCTGCTTAATATGGTTGCTTCCTCAACCAAATTTTCATCAATCCTGGCTATCCTACTTTTTTCTAGCCTTGTCATAGTCAGTCAGCTGTGACACCTCTGTGAAGTAGACAGTTCGCTCATGATCTGTCTACTCTAGCCATTTCCAGCTGTTGGAAAAGCCGCTGTAAGACGAATACCCTTGATAATCTAGAACGTGAAGGCGAGCTAAGAGTGAAAAACCGATAAAAAACCCATCAATGATGAAGAGACCGTGAAAGGAACAAAAGAAGTCAATCACTAGGCTCGTCTTCAGCATACCCAGACGCCTGTTCGGCTTTTTCCAAATTTTCTACAAAGGATAGTAGCTGCATCCTTTGTATATAGGGCCATCCACCTTCTTGTTCAATATCTCTCAATAGACGGTATAGGCGCTGTCGGTTGTTGGGTAGTGCCTCGCTAAACAACGTGTCTCGAATGTCGTAATGCAAACGCTCTAGCTTTCTCAATAGCTCTAGCAGAGCCAGACAGTCGCCTTCCCTACGCTGCGCAGCAGTCTGTACCGTTTGGACCAACTCGTTTAGGTCATCAGAAAAGTCTTGAGAGTCTTGAGAGGAAGAAGCAGAATTTCTCACTGTTTTAACTTTTGTAACCCGGTTGTTTGGACAAGTTGGCTAGTCGACTAGTGTTTGCTGGCGCATTTTTTCACCGTAGGCGCAGACCTTGTTTGCCTTGCGCTCTAGTATTCATGCAGTCACCAACCTGACTGAGCCTATGCGATCGCTAGGCTTGGTGCAAGCAGTTCACGCATCAAAACCAGCCTCAAAACGGGACGGAGGCAGTGTAAACTTATGTACTAAATACTCTTCAACATCTAATAATCTTGAGGTTACCTATGAGGTATCGCGCTCTGCTCGCTGCGTTTTTTGCCCTTTGCTTAGGCGTTTTGACAGCCTGTAGTGAAGCCCCTTCCGCTACCAGCGAAATTCCGCTCACCTACGATCAAATTCGCAACACTGGACTGGCCAATAGCTGTCCCCAAGTAGACGAAACCCGTCGCGGTCAAATTCCAATTGAAGATGGGACTACCTACAAGCTAGTCGATTTGTGTTTGGAGCCCACTAGCTTCTTCGTCAAGCAAGAATCCCCCAACAAGCGAAAAGAAGCTGAGTTCATTGCTGGCAAGTCACTCACTCGCTACACCACTTCTATTGAGCAGGTCAGCGGCGACATCAACCTCCAGAAGGACGGCAGTCTAATCTTTGACGAAAAACTGGGCATGGATTTCCAGCCCATCACCGTACTTTTGCCCGGTGGCGATCAAATTCCCTTCCTATTTACTATCAAAGGTCTCGAAGCTCGCTCCCAACCCAATCTCAATGCGATCACAACATCAACCGACTTTGAGGGATCTTTCCGGGTGCCGTCCTACCGCACTTCTAACTTCCTCGATCCCAAAGCGCGTGGTCTGACCACTGGCTACGACAATGCGGTGGCGTTGCCCGCTCGCGCTGACTCCAACGACCTCGCTAGAGAAAATGTCAAAGCTTTCGACGTGGGTAGTGGGAATATCTCTTTGCAAGTTTCTAAGGTCGATAGCAACACAGGTGAAATCGGCGGTACGTTTATCTCCGAGCAGCCTTCTGATACCGATATGGGAACCGCTGCCGCCGATGATGTTCGATTGCAAGGTGTTTTCTACGGTCGGATTGAGACCGACTTTGATGCTTAGGTTCAATTCCTAGCGCTGTATCCATTACAGGGTTAGTTTCGATATCAGTTTGATACAGCTGCCTTTCTGGCAATATTAGACATTTCTTCGAAGAGGACGCTATTTCTGTAGCGTCCTTTTTTTCTGCAATCTTATTAGTCTTTTGATTCCGTGGAAACCCAATTGCGGTAAAAAAACAGCTCAACTAGGCTGAATTTGTTAGCGCCGTGACGAGCCTATATCTGATCTTTGATCTAGTGCTTTGGCTGAGACGCCGATAGTTCTTTTTAACGACCCAAGGATTTCGCTAGGTATTCGATGGGTTTTTCTTGTATGGACAATTCGCCTCACCGGGTTCTGAAAAATAAATCTCTTGAGCTTTTAAGCCTCTACCAAAAAGACCGCTCGCCCCAGTTACGCAATCGCTTAGTCCAGATCAATATCGGCCTAGTCCGTCAGGAAGCCCACCGCTGGTTGCGTCACTCCAACGAGACCTTTGATGATTTGATGCAGGTTGGTAGCCTAGGCTTGATCAGTGCGATCGAACGGTTCGATCTAGAAAAAGGATATGCATTTAGCTCTTTTGCCATTCCCTATGTGCGCGGCGAAATTCAGCACTATTTGCGGGACAAAGGCACTATCGTCCGCATTCCTAGGAAATGGCAGGTCTTGCAGCATCAGTCAGCGCAGGCTATCCGTCATCTGCAAAGCGAGCTCAATCGTAAGCCTAGCGACCGTGAAGTCGCTGCCAAACTCGAAATTACTGTAGAAGAATGGCAGCAGGTCAGACTTGCTAGCAGCAACCGCTATTTGCTTAGTCTAGATGCTCCTATCAAAGAAAGTGATGACGGCGCATCGTCATTGGGGGATTTGTTGCCTGATACTGACTACCGCAGCTTTCAGCTAGCTCAAGAAGATAGGCTGCGACTTCAGCAGGCCCTAGCTCAGCTCGAAAAACGAACCCGCGAAGTTGTGGAGTTTGTCTTCTTATATGATCTGACCCAAAAGGAAACGGCTGAGAAATTAGGAATTAGTTCTGTGACCGTTTCACGCCGCGTTAGGAAAGGGCTGAAGCACTTGCAGCTGATCATGCGACCAGCGAAAGGAGAATAGATATAGCAAACTGCACAATGCATCGCGCAGTTTGCTAAGCACTTTGCTTTGTTTAAAGAGGGCTGTAGCTATTAATCATGTCGGAAGCAAAGTGCCGGAAGCTATAAAGTCCGTTAGTTTTATTCCTTTCTGTCTACTCTAAGGGGGCGCAGGAGCAACTCCCAGGCAAAAAAACGCCCGACGTGACCGCGCTGGATTCAAACTTTTGGCCCATCTGTCTTATGCGAAATCAAAATATGCGGCAACTGCTACTGGTTTTAGTAGCGACAGCGCCATTAAGCGGCTGTCAATATCTAAGTGCTGGGGAAGATATTGAAATCATTGATCCGATAGCCACGACTATCGAAGCGCAAGAGCGTGTGTCTGGGGCAGGCCAGGATATTGCTAGCGCACTTGACGGTGGGGCCGAAAATGAAGCCTTTGAAGAGCCCACAGTAGAAGCACCGCCAATTGTCACAGCAGATCTAATCCAGTCAACCGATCCGTCGGCTAGAGCTCAGGCGGTGGCCAGATCCCGCAGCGATCCATTTGCAACTCTACCGATTCCGCTAGCGCCTAAACTGGTTGACCTACCCGAAGGGCCGACGACAGGTGCCAGCAATGGCAGGGGAAGAACGTCTGCCACCTCATCTGGATCTGCTACTTCATCTGGATCTGCTACTTCATCTGGATCTGCTACTTCATCTGGATCTGCTACGCCTGCTGGTCCAACACCACCAGCCATTCGAGTACGAGAAAAGCCGCTGGTCGGCCCGTCTCCGATTGCGAAGCTACCTCCTATTCCCCAGCCGGTAATCGCGCCGACTGTGGCTGTTTCTGGCGTTATTCAGCTAGGTGGCACCCCTTATGCGATTGTCCGGTCGGGTAGTGAGCCTGAGCGGTATGTCAAGGTAGGCGATCGCATCGCCAACGGCAGCGTTCGAGTCAAGCGTATCGAGACCCTAGCCTACGAACCCCGAGTCATTTTTGAGGAAAACGGCATTGAGGTATCGAGGCCCATCAGCGGCGATGGCCCAGAGAGTGAAGCCACTCCTGTCGAAAATCCTGCTGCCGAACCCGTAGCGGCACTGCCAGCGGCCAGTCGCCCCGTAGCGGCCTTACCAACGCCCGCTACACCCGCGCCAACAGGGATAGCCGGGCGAGCTGCGACTCTGCTACCAGGCTTACCACTTCCACCGGCACCGACGTCTAGTTTGCTACAGCCAGCTCGTGGTTATGTGCCAAATAGTCTACTTTTGCGACCGCCGGAGGGAGACTCTCAGACTAGACTACCTGGAAAGCTGACGGCTGGTTATACCTAGCGCGGGGCAGCTTCCGGTAGACAGACACAGGTCAACTATCTTTGCAAAAGTTATCGCTTCGTAGCAACAAAACTTAAAAAGCGAGGCTTAGAACCAGCAGAGTAGTAATCTTGAAAAGACAAGTAGCGTCTGTAAAAGACCTACGGTACTTCTAGCATTTTTGAGAGGGTTAGTATTCATGGTTCAGCGTGGTTCTAAAGTTAGAATTCTCCGCCCAGAGTCTTACTGGTTTCGGGAAGTTGGCTCTGTTGCCTCAGTCGATCAAAGCGGCATTAAGTATCCTGTTGTAGTGCGCTTCACAAAGGTGAACTATGCTGGTGTGAACACAAACAATTTTGCTGAGTCAGAGCTAGTAGAAGTCGAAGCACCAGCAAAGAAAGCTGCTAAGAAGTAGAATCCAGTAGATAAATCATACGAACGTGCGAGAATACGCAACTGATATGGATTTACGGAAATAGAGGAGCGCAGTGCCTGAGCTTCCTGAAGTAGAAACTGTCCGTCGTGGTCTCAACCAGGTCTCATTGAATCAGCCAGTTCGAGGAGGAGAAGTCCGCTTAGCGCGTACGATTGCCTATCCTGAGCTGGCTGATACTTTTTTAAAGGCGCTTACTAGTGTTCAGATCAGTGGCTGGCATCGGCGCGGCAAGTACCTAATGGCCTCGCTACAGCAGGGCGGTTCGTCCGAGGTAGCATCAGCAGGCTGGTTGGGTGTGCATCTACGCATGACAGGACAGCTGCTGTGGGTGTCTAGAGAAGAGCCGGTGCAGACGCATTGCCGAGTCAGACTGTTTTTTGATGATGACAAAGAGCTAAGATACGTTGACCAGCGAACCTTTGGGCGACTGTGGTGGGTGCCGCCAGATCAAGCGATAGAGTCGGTGATGACTGGACTACAGCGCCTTGGTCCAGAACCGTTTTCTGATGAGTTTTCAGTGAAATATCTAGTAGCTGCACTGAAGGGAAGACAGCGTCCTATCAAGAATGCATTGCTAGACCAGCGACTGGTAGCCGGAATTGGTAATATCTACGCAGATGAGGCGCTGTTCTTGAGCGGGATTCGGCCTACGGTGGTATGCGATCGCCTAACTCATAAAAAAATCATCAGGCTACGTCAAGCCATCCGAGACGTTTTAACAACCAGCATTGAGTCTGGCGGCACCACCTTCAGCGATTTTAGAGATGTGCATGGCACCAATGGCAACTATGGTGGTGTGGCCTGGGTCTATGACCGAGAGGGCGAGCCGTGTCGGAACTGCGGGGCAGAGATTGTCCGGATCAAGCTAGCTGGTCGCTCGGCTCACTATTGTTCGAAGTGTCAGCGATAGTCTTGATGAGGATACAATAGCTACAGAGACTGTGGATGAATAACCGCCGAGCGCCAACCACACATAAACTGACCAACTAATACCTGACTAAAAGAGAGCTATGCCAGTAAAGAAGGGAGACTTCGTTCGTTTGGTTCGAGAGAAGTTTGAAAACAGCATAGAAGCAAAGGCGAGCGATACCCGTCTTTCTAGCTATTTGTTTGATACTAGAGGCGAAATTTTGGACGTACGTGACGACTACGGCCTAGTTAAGTTTGGCCGCGTACCCACGCCTAATGTGTGGCTGAAGTTAGAGCAGCTAGAAAAGTTTGAATAGTCCGCCCTCGCCTTACTCTGCGAGCATGTCAAGGGCAAATGACTACGCTTGGAATAACTGTGAGATATGGTGGCTAGTAACGCTGTGTACATAACTAGCAAAGGCTAAATCTGGCTGAGCGCTTTCTCCATCAAAATGTTGTGAGTGCTGATCTCGTCTTCGCCTTCTTTTGGCTGAATCTGTACGTAGGTGCCATCTGACTGCATTGCCCAAGCCTGACGATTGTCTTTTAAGCAGAGTTCTAGTAGTGCTGCGAGTTCTGAGCGTAGCGGCGGATCTTCGATGGGTACCACTGCTTCTACTCGGCGGTCTAGATTACGGGGCATCCAGTCGGCAGAGCCGATATAGAATAGCTCGCTGCCGTCGTTGTGAAAATAGAAAATGCGAGAGTGCTCTAGAAATCGTCCGATGATGCTGACGACGTTAATGTTTTCACTGAGTCCCTCAATTCCGGGGCGCAGACAGCAAATGCCTCTAATGATTAGATCAATTTGCACTCCTGCCTGAGATGCCTTGTATAGCTCGGTAATAATGTCTGCATCGACCAAGGCGTTCATTTTGGCGATAATGCGGCTCTGTTTACCTTTTTTAGCATTTTTGGCCTCTTGCTGAATGAACTGAACCATGCGCGATCGCAAATCAACCGGTGCAATCAGCAGCTTCTTATACGACTGCTGCCGCGAATACCCTGTTAGATAGTTAAATAAATCAGTCAGATCTATACCAAGATCTTCCCGGCAGCTCATCAGTCCTAAGTCTGTGTAGAGCTTAGCTGTTTTTGGATTGTAGTTACCGGTCCCGATATGCACATATCGGCGGATGGTATCTGTTTCTCTTCGTACGACCAGAGCGACTTTGGTATGCGTTTTTAGTCCCATCAATCCGTATACGACGTGTACTCCCGAGCGCTCTAGTGCCCTAGCCCAGTTGATGTTATTCTCTTCGTCGAATCTGGCTTTTAGCTCTACTAATGCCACGACCTGCTTGTCGTTTTCAGCTGCTTTGATCAACGCATTGACAATAGGAGAATCGCCTGAGGTTCGATACAGGGTCATCTTGATCGCTAAAACATCTGGGTCGGTAGCGGCCTGAGTGATGAAAGCTTGCACCGTACCTGAAAAGGCCTGATAGGGATGATGAACTAGGCGATCGCGCCGACGAATTAGCGAGAAGACATCCTCTCCTTCTCCCTGCGCCGCTAGTCTCCACGTTGCTGGAGTAATCGGCTTCCAGCGGTTGTCCTTAAGCTCATTTATGGGCAATGCCATGAAGCTCATCAGATCGGTTAGACCCAGGAGTCCTTCGACATCGTAAACGTCATTTTCAGACAGAGAGAGCTGATCTAGCAGTGTTGCTCTCATGGTGCCATTCATCCCCTTTGCAATTTCCATGCGCACCACCGAGCCACCGAGCCTGCGCTTTCGAAGTTCTTGTTCGATGGCCAGCATTAGGTCGTCGGCCTCATCTTCCTCTACCGATAGATCTGCGTTGCGCGTAATCCGAAAGGTGTAGCAGTCTTTGACGCTCATGCCCGGAAACAGAGCCGCGATATTGTGTGCAATCACTTGCTCCATCGGTACGCCTGTCCAGTGGCAAGACTGAAGGTCCCCTAGTAATTCGGGTAGCTGAACAAACCTAGGCAGAACCTTAGGAACTTTCACTCTAGCAAAGTGTGATTCAGCGGAGGTTTCATCGTGAATCTCAACTGCTAAATTAATACTGAGGTTGGAGATGTAGGGAAAGGGATGCCCGGGGTCAACCGCGAGAGGCGTCAAGACAGGAAAGATTTGATCTTTGAAATACTGATCTAAGTAGTCGGTCTGCTCAGTAGAAAGCTCTTCGTAATTAAGTAAGTGAATGCCGTTGGCAATGAGCTCACCTCTGAGTACATTCTGAAAGTAGCTGTGGACTTGATCGATCATCGGACGCAGCCGGTCGCCGATTGCTGCAAGCTGCTCGGATGGAGTACGACCATCAGGCGTGCGTTTGTCGACATTGGCTTCGATTTGCTGTTTTGTAGCAGCCACTCGCACCATGAAGTACTCATCTAGGTTGGAGCTAAAGATTGCTAGGAACTTCAGCCGCTCTAGCAACGGCGTCCGGTGATCTGTAGCTTCGTGCAGGACGCGACGGTTAAATTCTAGCCAGCTCAATTCTCTGCTGATGTACCACTGCGGCTTGTCTGGTTGGAGAAGAGAGATTTTTGAATCGGATGGCTTCTGAACAGATTTGGAGTCAGCAGATTTGGAGTCAGCAGATTTGGAGTCAGTAGATTTGAAGTCAGCGGACTTAGACCTAGCGTTTTCAGCGGCAGGCTTCTTCTCAGACTGGTTGGCGGATTTGGGTCTGGCAGATTTACTCATGACTCTCTGATTCAGGGCCTTATGGTTTAGTTTTTTTTGATTTCTTATGTGATTTTCTTGAGTGCTTATAAAAAGATGCTTTGTGCCTACCGCGTTAGGCAGTCGCGAATCGATAGAAAGTCGCTTAGAAGACGTCTTTCTCCTGTCCGAACCACCATTCGCCTAGTTTCATCAGCTCTTCGTGGAGCTCGGCTAGCTGAGCGTTGAAAGCCTCTGTACTCATTGTGTGACGACGTTCTTTGAGTTTAGCAAGCCGTAGCTGGATCAATAGCCAGGGCTTGCTGATGCCGTCGGTGGCTTCTATGTATCTGGCGAGATCACCACTGTTCATATATTTGTCTTGTTTGCTGAGCTAGCTTTGTTTCGTGATGATTATATAAGAGCCTCCGGGAAAATGCGTGACTCTCCGGGCGCAGCCATTTTGTAAGAAGGGTCTATCTAAGAGTCTTCAAGTAGGTTTTTAGGAACTTGGTCGATAGGAACAAGCAAAAGCCCGCAGCTAGAAAGAAGGACTCCTTCTGCTACGGGCTTTGTCAAATCAGTTGATCAGAATCTGGGTAGCCAGCCATATAGTCAGTCGACCATGACTCGCTAATTAACGTTTTAGTTCGTTGAGCCAGTCTTTAAGCTGAGCGCCAGCAACCTCACGTCCCCCAAGGCCAAAGGCAATCGCGATCGCAATAGCAACCGCACCTAGTAGCAGACCAAACGCCAGGTTCACGATATTAGGGGCAACGCCCATCTGTCCTAGCGCCATCGCACCGACAAAGGCCAAAATCGCAATTCGAGCCGCTTGAGCTAGCGTATTGGAAGAAGAACCGCTGCTGCTCTTGATCAGGCGGTAAGCCAGATTGGCAATGTAGATGCCGATGCCAAAGATTAAGACACCGATTAGAACCTGTCCAGCAATTTCCATCACTGCGCGCACAATCAGCGTCAGCTGATCGAGCTGAAGAATTTCGGTTGCTGTCACCGCCCCGAAGAGCACAATTGCTACCAGCACAACTAGACCAGCCACTTCAGAAGGCGTCTTGCCGCTGCTAGTAGGGGGAATTTGCAGTGTCGTTGTTCCAGGATCAACCACGCCAGTTGCTGGATCGGGATAGGCCGTAGGCGTAGCGGGTTCAGGAGAGGAGATATCGGGCAAGCCGAGAACTTCTAGCACGCTGTCAAAGCCAGCGGTAGAGAGTAGGTTGGTTACTAGCTCGCCAACAAAGCGGCCAATGAAGTAGAAGACAGTCAGAACAATACCCGCTGCTAGTAGCAGTGGAATGAAGTTCAAGATCTGTTCGAGCATACCGATAGCAGGCCCGGAGATGGCATCTATATCTAGGGCGTTGAGCGCTGCGATCGCAGCCGGAATCAAAATCAGAACATAGACGACGGTGCCAGCTAGACCGGATAGAGAAGTTTGATTTACGCCGCTAGTCAATCCGATCCGACGGCCTACGTTATCTACACCCGCTGCAGATAGCAGGTTTGTAACGATGCCGCGAACCACCTTAGCGAGCAGCCAGCCTACAGCAAAGATAATGCCTGCCAGGATGATCTTGGGAATAGCAACCAGGAACTGGTCGATCAGATTCTGTACAGGTAGCAGCAGCCCGTTCAGCTCCAGCGCATTTAAGACTGGAGGTAAGAACAGGAGAAAGATGAACCAATAGAGCGCGTTTCCTAACGTCTCATTGATTTTAATGGAGTTTTGGCGAGGGTCAACGCCTGTGTTTTCGGCTAGCCGGTCGTCTAAATTGAAAGTCTCTAGACCTTTGGTAACCAATGTCTTGACAACGGTTGCGAGGGCCCAGGCAATAGCTAACAGAACACCTGCACTAAAGATGCGAGGTAGATACTCGAAAACCGTATTGAGTAGGTTATTGAGCGGTTCAGAGACGACCCTAAGATTTAGGGCCTCTAGAACAGCGATTACAGTAAAAAGAATGATCACCCAAAAGAAGGCATCGCTGACCCACTTCGCTACAGGCAAATCTTCAGGAGGGCGACCGGTTACCTTTGAGGCTAGTCTGTCATCAATACTAGTGCTTTTGAGTATGCTGCGGATTATCCAGGCGACGACAAAAGCGACACACAGCCCAATCAGGCCAATAAGAATGGCTCCAAGCACGTTGGGCAAGACATTGCTGAAGCTGTTGCCAAGGCTGTCTGTAATTCTGCTTGGATTAAATCTGCCGTCGGTACTAGCTTGAGCAAGGGTCGGAGGCATGCCGCCGGGCCGGAGTAAGCTAATACCTGTTCTGACAGGAGGTATTAGATGAATCATAGTTTCTGTAACTTGGTGAAGGGTCTAAATCGTAGCTAGCATCAGTTACCAACAAGGTTTACTGATAATTGAGATAAGAGTACCGCTTCATGGTTATTTACAGAAAAAATCTGCGCAGATAGTCTTTTTTTTTTACAAAACTATTCCTGTATCTCTACCGTTCGATAGTTGCCCCTTACGGACAGTGACTTGTGTCACTAGAGCTGATCAAACCTCATCTTCAGCTTCTTCACCAACCTCTTCGCTGAAGTCTTCATCAAGGTCTTCATCAGGCTGTGTCAGAGCTGGTGAAGACTCCACTAAAGGATCATCTAAGGGGGTTGCCATAGGGTCTGCTACCGGAACCGACGCTGCTGTTTCTACAGCCACAATGTCTATATCTTCTGCCTCTAATACGGAGACCACGTCGGCTTCAGCAGCAGTTTCTGCCACAGCGTCAGCAATATCTTCGGATGGCATTTCGTTTTCTGATTCATCTATATGAGGCACTAGGGCGACTGCCGCGATCGCATCATCACTATCGAGCCGCTGCAATTGCACGCCCGTCGCCATCCGCGACTGCACAGAGATCGCATCTACTGACTGACGCATGATGATCCCGCGCTGAGTAACGATCATCAGCTCATCATCTGGTCCGGAGATCCGCAGCGCCACTAGCTCATCACCGTCCTTGCGGAACTTCATCGCCACTAGGCCCATACCGGCCCGGTTCTGCAAGCGGAACCTTGAGACCGGTACGCGCTTGCCCAGTCCACCGGACGACACCACCAGTACCCAAGGCCCCTGATCGGCATTAGTGACCTCATCGGTATCTTCATCCAAGTCATCTACCGCATCTTCTACCTCTTCTACTATCTGAGAGGGCAAGATATCCATGCTAATTAGCCGGTCGCCTTCTCTTAGAGACATCGCCCTGACGCCCTTGGTCGGTCTACCTAATGGACGCAGCTGAGCGTGACTGGCTTTGAAATGAATTGTCATTCCGCGCTGTGAGCCAATCAGCACGCTGTCCTCAGCAGTTGCTAAGCGTACCCATCGCAGCTCATCGCCTTCTTCTAAAGAAATGGCAATCAAACCGTTGGTCCGAATGCGGCTAAAGGCGGATAGGGCGGTTTTCTTGATAAAGCCACCTTGGGTCAGCATCACTAAATAGTCGTCTTCGCTAAATTCGCTGACGCCGACAACAGAGGTAACTTTTTCTTCTTTGGGAATGGGCAGCATCTGCACTAGGGGATACCCTTTCGCTGTGCGAGAGCTCTCGGGAATCTGGTAGGCCCGTAGCGAATAGGCGACTCCGCGATCGGTAAAGAACAAAACGTGGTCGTGGCTACAGCAGGTGATGAAGTGCTCGATGCCGTCGTCGTCTTTCATGCGGGTGCCTGACTTGCCCCTGGTAGCCCGGTTTTGGGCTTCAAAGGTATCGACTAGCATCCGCTTGATATAGCCTTGCTCGGTGACTAGAATCGCGACTTGCTCGTTGGCGATCAGGGAAATATCTGATAAATCGTTCTCATCACCTTTGATTAGCGTGCGCCGCTCGTCGGCATGAGCCTCTCGAATCTGAATGACTTCTTCTTTGATGATGGCGAGGATGCGATCGCGATTCGCCAGAATATCTTCCAAATCTACAATCTTCTCCGTCAGCGCCTCGTGCTCCTGCTGAATCTTCTCAGCCTCTAACGCGGTCAATCGACGCAGCTGCATCTGCAAAATTGCATCGGCCTGAGTCCCCGAAAAACCATAGGACTCAATCAGCTCTTCTTTGGCGCTCGCCGCATCCGCAGACCCACGAATCAGCGCAATTACCGCATCTAGATTATCCAGGGCGATTAGATAGCCCTGCAATAGATGGTCTCGCTCTTGCGCCTTGCGCAGCTCGTACTGAGTGCGGCGGGTGATCGTTTCAACTCGAAAGTCTAGAAAGACCTGCAAAAAGTCGAGCAAAGTCAATAGCTGTGGTTCGCTATTGACCAGTCCCAGCATGTTGACGCCAAAGTTGCTTTGTAAAGGCGTCTGCTTGTATAGATTATTCAGGACAACTTTAGGATAGGCATCGCGCTTGAGCTCAATGACAATTCGCATCCCATCTCTGTCGCTCTCGTCGCGCAGATCAGAAATTCCTTCCAGCCGTCGCTCGTTTACCATATCGGCAATCTTCTCGATCATAGCGGCCTTATTCGTCTGGTAAGGCAGCTCCGTAATGATGATTGTTTCTCGATCTGGGCGACCCCGAGTCTCTTGTGTTTCGATGGTTGCCACGCCGCGCATGGTCACCGAGCCCCGACCGGTGGCATACGCCTCGCGAATGCCTCGACTGCCAATAATCTGCGCACCGGTCGGAAAATCTGGTCCTGGGATATACTCCATCAGCTCCATGCTGGTAAGCTCAGGATTGTCAATCAAGGCTACGACACCGTCAATTACCTCACCTAGGTTGTGAGGTGGAATATTGGTTGCCATGCCCACTGCAATTCCTGACGATCCATTGATCAGCAGCTGAGGAATTCGAGCAGGCAGCACCACCGGCTCTTGCTGTGAGCCATCAAAGTTGTCGGCAAAATCAACCGTTTCCGACTCGATGTCCTGTAGCAGCGCCGCACCCGTCAGCGCCTGCAATCGCGACTCGGTATAGCGCATCGCTGCCGGTGGGTCATTGTCAATTGAGCCAAAGTTTCCGTGACCGTTGATTAGCGGGTGTCGCATCGAGAAATCCTGAGCCATTCGCACTAGCGCGTCATAGACCGCTGTGTCACCGTGGGGATGGTACTTACCAAGCACTTCACCGACTACACGGGCGCATTTTCTAAAAGGGCGATCGGCAGTTAGTCCGAGCTCATGCATAGCGTACAAGATACGCCGATGTACGGGCTTGAGGCCGTCCCTGGCATCTGGGAGCGCTCGTCCTACAATCACGCTCATGGCGTATTCGAGGTAAGACCGAGACATCTCGTTGCGCAGATCAGTCGGAACGATCCGCTCTTGGGGACTACTCATATGGAAAACTCCAGGAATTCTCTATGGAAAACTCAAAACAAAATTGGATTCAGCAAACATGAAATTTTATTTCAAGGTTCTTGACTCTGTAACGACTGACTCTATGGCAATGACATAGTGCTCTGCGATGTTGCTTTGCAATGTTGCAGAAGCAGACAAGTTAGAGCTAAGTAGCGAGACTAAGTCAAATTCCAAAAATTAAAATGATGCGTTAATTTGAGGCCGGTTCTTGTTTCTTTTGATGCGGGAAAGAAGGATGTTAAATGGGTCAGTAATGAGCTGGGTGGACAGGGATAGAACAATCTGGAAAGAACTAGGTGAAATCCTTAGACTTCCAATGCTAACGCACTGCTAATCCGATGCTGAATTAGTACGGGAATCAAGGTACGGCTAACAAACTGCACGGAGTGCTGACATTAAGGATTTATTTTATCACATTTTAGGTATATTGTAGAGCCTGAAACGCGGCCTAGAACGGTTGCCGTTCGGCGCTTTTTCTTACCCTTCGATGCTTTCTTTCAAGGCTTTATGGCACTGTCGTTTCCGATTTTTTATAGCAGCCTCTTTGCCTCCCACGATACGGGTGTTGGGCATCCCGAAAATGCCGGACGGCTACAGGCGGCAGTGGACTATCTAAAAAAATGTCAGCAGTCTGAGTCTGACGATTTCGCCTGGGCTAGCCGACTCGCCTGGATTGAGCCCTCTGCTCGGCCAGTCTTGGAACATATCTATCGGGTACATGATGAACGCTATGTTCAAGCTTTGAAGGCGTTTGCTGATGAAGGCGGCGGGCGAATTGACAGCGATACAGTGGTCAGTGCGCACAGCTATGAAGCGGTGCTATTAGCGGTAGCTGCCTGGTTAGATGGGATTGACTGGGTATGGCAGCAGCGGGCTTCGGCCTTTGCGTTGGTGCGTCCGCCGGGGCACCATGCAGAGCGAGATAGAGGGATGGGATTTTGTTTGTTAAATAATGCAGCGATCGCAGCTCACTACGCGATTAGTTCTCATCTAGATGGCTCCAAGCCAGGCATCCGCAAAGTCGCCATTCTAGACTGGGACGTTCACCACGGTAACGGCACTCAGCATCTGATCGAATCGAATCCACAGCTTGCCTACTGCTCTTTTCATCAGTCTCCGGCCTATCCAGGCACCGGTCAGGCTAGCGAAACTGGCAAATTCAATAATGTGCTGAACTTGCCGGTTCAGCCGGGCGCTCAGCTTGATGACTACCAAAAGCTGTGGTACGAGCACGCCTATCCTTTTCTGTCAGATTTCGACGCAGACCTTCTGATTGTGAGTGCGGGCTACGATGCCAATCAGGCCGATCCCTTAGCTGGTGTCTGCTTACAGCCTAGTGACTACGCTTGGTTTACCCAAGCGTGCCAGTCGCTGACGCCTGCCCTTTTATTTGGATTAGAGGGCGGGTACGATTACGCCGCTTTGTCCGAATCAATCGCTGTCACGATTCGTGCTGCTTCGCAAGGCTATAGTCTCAAGGCGGTGTAGTCTCAAGGCGGTGTAGTCTCAAGGCGGTGTAGTCTCAGGAAATTCAGTAGGTAAGTAAGGTGTCTGAACCATTTCGCGGATTTTTCAATATTTTTCGTCAAAAAGCTGCGCCGACAGAGACCTCTGGTTCGGCCTTCTCTAGCCTATCGGCTGCTGACTCTAGTTCTGTTGACTCTTCATTGGATGTAGCTATGACTAATCGAGCTAACCAGACGAATCATTCTGTGTCAGACTCTCGAATTGAAAATCTTAAGCAAGTCGTCAACGTTCTGCGGGCATACAGCGTCACGTTCGCTCAGCCGGAGAATGAGCTAGAGCTGCGGGCAGTAGTGGGTGCGATCGCAGCAAATATCCCCACTGTCTCGGTCGAAAACAGCAAACTAGAGCCCTTTATCGACGAGGTGATTGCTGCCTACAGCAGCCTGGGTACAGACGCTTCACTGGTCGATGTAGGCGCACAACTGCTAGCCGAAAAAGCCTCTGTCTGGCTACGCGAGCAAGAGACAATCATCAACAACATCATGAACGCCTATTTGCAGCAGTTTGCCCCTGAAAATGCAGACTGGCAAACCAGTGACATCATTGGACTTGCCCAGACCATCGTCGCCACTTTGAACGACGGGTCGCTGAGTCGCTCGGGCGGCAAAGAGCTGATCAAACGGGTGGTGGCCACCTTTGATCTAGAAAGAGCGCTAAGTCAGTGGGTTGCACCAGAATGGATCGCCTTGGCCCAGCAAGTCGCTAGCTACGCCGAAAAAGGAGACCTTCAATCAGAGCTACAGTCTATTGCCTGGGCATACGTACAGCAATTTCAGTCCATTTTGAGCCCACAGCTGATTGAGCAAATTATGGAGGAAGGGTCAATGAACGTCTCTGCCTCCGAGTTTATGTCAGGCGACTTGGGTGACTTTTCTAAGATGCTGTACTACAAGTTTCAGCTACTAGAAGCCGATCCGGTAGTGACCAAGAGTCATACGCAGATTGCAGCCGAGGTACATAGGTCCGTGGAGGCGTTTAAAGCGCAGCTTAAGACAAATACTGATGTCACCACAGGCATTCAGACTGGAGATCTAAAGATTAGCAGCCTATTTTTCCGCTAGGTATTTTCTATTAAATAGCTGTTAAACAGCTGTGCAACCGTAAATACATTGATAAAAATAATTTGATATGCCCTAGTCAACTCGCCTGAAGGGTGCTAGATTGCTGCGATATTGGGGTGATCGCAACTGCCCTGAATAGCTTATACCCTATCAGCAGCCTGTCTGAGCCTTCGGCCAGATAGGATTTGCTGACTTTCTGACGATTCCTTACAGGTTGAACAATGGCCTTTTTTGAGAACTTTACTTCTGTTATTCGAGACAAGTGGTTGGACTATTTCCGCGCCAACCGCACCTGGCTAGAAGTGCAGATGGCCACGACCTCTGTACGTACGCCAGAAGGAGGTCGCAGGCCGTCTTCTTTTTTGATTTTGGGTGTCGTCAACGCGCTAGAGCCAAAGCTATCCAACCTGATGGTGCCGTTCTATCAGCTCAATTCTGATGAGGACGCGCTGATTGACGTTTTGGGTCTGAACTTTGATCCAGAGGCCGTGCTAGACAATGGCGAAGTGGGTAAGACAATCGACGCTTCGTCCGAAGGCGATACGCCTTTGTTAGGAAGTGAACCTACGATAGACAAGGACGTGGACGCTTGGCCACCCAGTTAGGTACCTGATTAAGTCGCCATCTGGGCCGCCAGTTAAGAAGCCAGTTAAGAAGCCAGTCAAGAAGCCAGTCAAGTAGCCAGTCAGATAGCCAGTCAAGTAGCTGGGCTAGGCTGCTCCCTAGTAGGGTAATAACTAAGGCCATATCGTCATGATACGATTGGTTGGCAATTTATATACAGGCGGATAATTCCATGGTAGATCGTCCTATTAAGAAGAGCGATCGCGAAGCAGCTCAGCAAACTAATCCTAGCGGCGACCAGCCAACTCCTAGCGACGACCAGCCGAAAGCAGCACGCAATACGCCTAAGCCCGTTAAGAAAAGCGATCGCACTGACGGTGGCGCAGCGACTAGTGACAGCAGCGATAAACGCTATGATCGCGACAATCGCGACGATCGCGATCGCGGTGGCAAAGGCAAGGGGAAAGGGCGTGGTCGCGATAAAGACGAGGCCCCTAGGACACCCATGAACCCGGCTCTGATGCGTGGTCCGAAGCCTACTAAGAAAGTAGAAGAGGTGGTTGAAGCGGCGGCTGAAGAAACCGTTACCGAAGAGGCTACTACTGAAGAAGCCGTTGCTCAAGCGACTAGCACTGAAGAGGTTGCCACCGAAACAGCACCCACTGAAGCTACTGTAGCTGCTGACACAGAAACCGCTGAAGAAACTGCACCCAGCGAGACATCTGGCACTGAGTCCTAGTAGTACAGCCTTAAAAAATCACTTTGGAGAGGTCGCTCTTATGCGGCCTTTTCGCTGTCAAAAGTCGGCAAAAAAATTCCCTAGCCCTCAGAAGAGAACCAGGGAACGGTCGGGTGCATCTACCACTCAATTCTTCTACTGCGCAGAGTACAGTCAGGATAAAACGCGAATTGGTAGAAAAATCCTCGGCTCCTTGTGGAGGACACAGCAGCCGAGGGTACATCACAAAGGTACATCCACCGCCTACTACTACCTACGGCTGTCTATGGGTCAGGAGGCTTTCTTGCCTTTTACCCACAACTTTTACCCACGATTAGAGCAGCCTTGTCACGCTGTACCAGGAAAATAATCGGCTCTATATACAGACACAGGTTGATGGCTGGTGTTGATACTGTGATCAGCCGCTGTGCCCCGCTCAAATCTATCTCCTCTCTAGTTTCCCTGCCCATTGTTCGTCTTTATGTTGGTAATTAAATCCTTGTTGTCTGTCTGTAAGTTGCAGAGAAAATCTGCGTTGGTGACTCTATCTGTAGGCTTCGTGCTGACCAGCCTGATGACCCTCGGTTGCTCTCGCACGACGACAGCTACAGTGGATAGCGAGCCGGAAGAACCGCGCAGTAGCTCTGTTCTCAAGTTGCTATACAGCCGGATTCCAACGACCCTCAACCCTCACCTAGCCAACGGCTTTCAGGACTTTGAAGCGGCGCGGATTGTCTATGAACCGCTGGCGACTTACGCTGCTGACGGCAGGATGATTCCGGTCCTAGCATCAGTGATTCCAACGCTAGAAAATGGAGGGCTGCCAGCAGATGGTCGCTCGGTCACCTGGCGACTAAAGCCAGATGTCCGCTGGTCAGATGGTCGGCCTTTTACAGCTGACGATGTAGTGTTTACCTACCAGTTTGTCAGCGATCCGAAGGTAGCGGCGGTCACTGAGAAATACTATCAGGCGATTGAGAAAGTCGAGGCTATCGATCCGCTGACGGTCAAGGTTACGTTCAAGCAGCCAAATCCTTCTTGGGCACTGCCTTTTACGGGGCAAAACGGCATGATTTTACCGAAGCACGTCTTCGAGAAGGTGCGCGGCCCAAATGTGCGGCAGGCTCCAGAAAATTTACAGCCAGTGGGTACAGGGCCATACCGGTTCATTGCGGCAACGGATGGTAGCTGGACCTATGCCGCTAATGAGCAGTTTCGAGAGGGACTTCCTGCTTTTACGCTGGTAGAGCTAAAAGGTGGGGTGACGCCCTATGTGGCGGCGCGGCAGGTACTGCGCGAGGGTACGGCAGATTTTGCCCACAATCTACAGTTGGAAGTAGACGATCGCTTAGAGCTAGCTACGGGCAGTGAGGGTCAAGTGACGGCGACGTTTGGCGCTTATGTAGAAAGGATTATGCTAAATCCGACTGACCCAAATAAAGCAACCGAATCGGGAGAGAAATCGAGTGTAGAGAATCCGCATCCGTTTTTGAGTGATGTGCGGGTGCGTCAGGCGGTTGACTATGCGATCGATGGCGTAGCGATCGCAGACAGAATCTACGGCAACGCTGGCCAGCGAACCAACCAGCTATTGCCTTTCCCGCGTACCTATGTCAATCCAAATCTACCCTACCGGTACGATGTCGAAAAAGCTAAAGCACTCCTTGACGAAGCTGGCTGGAAAGATACTAACGGCAATGGTATTCGCGATCGAGACGGCGTTGAAATGCGCATGGTTTTTCAAACGCCGATTAATCCGGTTCGTCAGCAAACTCAGGACTTTGTTAAGGGCAGTCTCGAAGCGATCGGCATAGAGGTCGATAATCGCCGAGTGATCATTGATGATTTCTTTTCTGCTAATCCAGCTCAGACTCGCAGTCTCAACCACTTCTATGCAGACATGCAGGAGTACAACGCTGGGAGCGATACGCCAGATCCATCCATCTACATGAGCTGGTGGCTGTGCGATGAGATTGCTTCTTTGGAGAATAGATGGCAAGAGCCCAACAATGCTCGCTACTGCAATCCTGAATACGACAAGGTTTGGCAGCAGGCCAGTAAAGAGCTAGATCCTGAGAAGCGATCGCAGCTATTTCAAAAGATGAATACGATTTTGATTCAGGATGCGATTGTGATTCCACTGGTACGGCGAGCTGTAATTAATGGAGTGAGCAATCGCATCGCTGGCGTAGACCCTACCCCTTGGGACACTAGCACCTGGGACATTGGGACCTGGATGCCGACTGAACCAAAAGAGCCAGCATCTGATGTACCCGCAAACGAAGCACTCTAAGCCGGATATTCAACTGATGAATCTTTTACAAACGACAAAAGCAGGCAAACGTGTATGATTCCGTCTGCCTGCTTGTACTGTCTCGTTTTGCTTCAGTGCGTATCCGGTATCTAGACGACTTCCACGTCTACATCGATAGTATCTTCCGCATCAGCGACCGTAGTTGTCTCGTCCTTACCCTTCTTCAGATAATCCATCGCCAAAGAAGAAAGCTCGGTCACCAGCAAAGTGGCCAAAAGACCGTCGTCTATCCAACCTATGATAGGAATGATATCGGGCGAAATATCAATTGGACTAACGAGATAAAAAGCGGTTCCTAAAATAATGGCCCAGCGCCATTTTGGATGGCGCAATGCGCCGCGATACCAGCTGTAAAAAGACTCAATTAGATTGTTGTTCATGAGAGTTACCGGGTGGACGAAGTAAGCGCAAGCGACGTGCTCACTGCATTAGTAGCTCACGGTCATCTCGCATATTTAATATCGCAAGTCTAACGGCTAAGCTCCAGTGAGGATATCCCTCCATAGAACTACGTAACGCCTTTCAGTAGCAAAACATCAGAAAAAGAACAGCTCACTTTTGCCAAGGCCATTTGAACTTTATCTGAGTACCCATTTCTGTTTTTGCAGAAAAAACTAGATATCCAATTAACAACAGTACGCTGCTCAGGAAGAGAAACACGTCTTGACTCATGCAGACACTTCCACGGTTTCGCTATCCGCCAGATTGTCGATCAAATCGTCTGCCAAATCAAAGGCAGCATGAACAACTTTTAGCGCCTGAATACCTTTTTCTTGAGCGACGACGCAGCTGATCTTGATTTCTGAAGTTGCGATCATTCGAATGTTGATATCTGCGGCTGAAAGCGCTTTGAACATGGCCGCAGCTATACCAGGACGGTGAATCATGCCAATGCCAACAATGCTGACTTTGGCGATCGCATGTTCCACAATAACCTCCCCGTAGCTCAGATCCGCCGCCGCCGCCTGTAGTACATCTCTGGCTAAATCTGCATCTGCTTGTGCCACCGTACAGGCAATGTCTCGCGTCATCTGTCCATTCAGCGGACGGCTACGCTGAGATTGAATAATCATGTCTACGCTGATACCTCGATCGGCCAAGATCTGAAAAATCCTAGCGGCTAGTCCTGGCTTGTCAGGTACGTAGCGGATGGCCAGCTGCGACTGATTGAGGTCCAACGCAGCGCCTCTCACTGAAGGCAGATTGTCAGAAGGCAAACCGCTTGAGTGCATCTGGGTTTGTTCGATTCGAGCCGGAGAGCTGCTGACCTCAAAATGTTTGCATAAGGTGGCGATCGCCCGATCACAATCTGTTTTGGCCACCGTACAGCTGACCTTTACCTCAGAAGTGGCAATCATCTGAATATTGACATTGGCGGCAGCTAGCGCCGAAAACATCCCAGCGGCTACACCAGGCCGACCAATCATGCCTGCACCCGCAATGCTGATCTTGGCAATATTCCTGGCCGACTGCACTTCGGCCTCGTCGGTAGCATTTGGCTGGCTGCGGAGCATTGGCGCAACATGTTCGGCGACGCTTTCAGCCTGGTTGAGGACGTGCGATCGCACCGTAAAAGCAATGTCATTAGAATTGCCCTCATGAATTGACTGAATCACCAGATCCACATTCAGCGACTGATCCGCCAATTCACCAAACAGCCGCGCCGCCACTCCCGGTCGATCCGGCACTCTCAGCAGCGCTACCTTGGCCTGATCCGCATCAAACTCCACCGCATCCACTGGATGAGCAATCTCCAACCCTTCTAACGGCCTAGGCTGAGGCATCGGACCTGTCACCCAGGTCCCTGGCTGGTCGGTCCAGCTAGATCGCACCACCAACGGAATGCCGTAGTTGCGAGCAATCTCCACGGCTCGCGGATGCAGCACACTGGCTCCCAAGCTAGCCAGCTCTAGCATTTCATCGCAGGTAATCTCGCCTAGTAGTCGTGCGTCTGGAACGATTCGCGGGTCTGCTGTCAAAATTCCTGGCACATCGGTATAGATTTCGCATCGCTCCGCCTGCATCGCCGCTGCTAGCGCCACCGCCGACGTATCCGACCCACCTCGACCCAGCGTCGTAATTTCTAGATCATCGCCGCTATTACCACCGCTGGTTCCTTGAAAACCAGCCACCACAATCACTTTGCCTTCACTCAGGTGCCGCTCTAGCCGCGCTGTCTTGATATCCAAGATGCGAGCCCGCGTGTGCTCCGCCTCAGTAACAATCCCGACTTGAGCCCCGGTTAAAGAAATCGCCGCCTGTCCCCGCTCGTGCAGCGCCATACTCAACAGTGCGATCGTCACCTGCTCACCAGTTGAGAGCAGCATATCCATCTCTCGCCGACTGGGATCACTCGAAATTTGATCCGCTAGCTGCACCAGCACGTCAGTGCTTTTTCCCATCGCCGACACCACCACAATCACCGAATGCCCAGCCAGCGCCGTCTCATGAATTCGCTGAGCCACCGCCTGGATGCGCCCAACATCTCCCACCGAAGTGCCACCATACTTTTGAACGATCAGTCCCATTACCCTTCACCTCTTGCCATATTATCTGGCCATACCGCCTAGCCATACCGCCTAGCCATACCGTCTGGCTACCCAAATTTAGGCCAACGCCAACGCCGACACAATCCTACCGTTACATGATGTCCTAGCTTTGCTGGACTACGCATATCTACAGGCCGTATGGCCGCTAGATCCAACAAATTTTCATAAAGTCATGAAATCCTACTGGCAAAAATTCGCCATCGAAGATATAAACTTTAATTAAGTTAAATATTAAATGACCAAACCCTGGCAGCCAACCATGACAGCAGTGCTACAGCAAAGGCCCGTCTCTACATCAGCCGCAACTGCGAAGAAATCACAGCATCATGTTGTCATTGTGGGTGGCGGCTTTGGCGGTCTATACGCGGCCAAAGCGCTAGGTAAGGCGAACGTAAAAGTCACCTTAATTGACAAGCGCAACTTTCACCTCTTCCAGCCTTTGCTGTATCAGGTGGCAACCGGTGGTCTTTCAGCTGGGGATATTTCCTCGCCCTTACGCTCTGTGCTTAGCAAGCAAAAGAACGTACAGGTATTGATGGGCGAAGTAGTTGGCATAGAGGCAGACGATCAGGCAGTTATGCTCAAGAACGGCGAAACCATCCGCTACGACAGTCTGATCATGGCAACTGGTTCTAGTCATCACTATTTTGGTAAAGATGAATGGTCTAATATTGCTCCTGGCATGAAGACCATCGAAGATGCGCTAGAAGTCCGTCGTCGCATATTTCTAGCCTTTGAAGCCGCCGAACAGGAGACTGATCCGGCTCGCCGCGAAGCCCTGCTGACATTCTTCATTGTGGGTGGCGGTCCGACTGGCGTTGAGCTAGCGGGTGCCCTAGCTGAGCTGGCTTACGAAACGCTTAGAGAAGATTTTCGGAGCATCAATCTCGGTGAGACCAAGGTGGTCTTGCTGGAGGGCATGGATAGAGTGCTACCCCCTTATCCTGGTGATCTGTCAGTTGCTGCCAAAAAATCCTTGGAAAAGCTAGGCGTAGAAGTTCGCACTAACACCCTGGTAACCAACATTGAGGGTGATACGGTTACGCTGAAAAGTGGTGACTCGATTGAGAAGGTGCAGGCGTTTACCGTGCTGTGGGCAGCGGGTATCAAAGCGTCGCCGATGGGTAAGGCGATCGCAGACCAAACCGGCGCAGAACTTGACCGCATTGGCCGCCTCATTGTAGAGCCAGATCTAAGCGTCCCTGGCTATCCCAACATCTTCATCGCGGGCGATCTGGCTCACTACGCTCACAACAGCGAAAATCCCCTCCCCGGAACTGCTTCGACTGCGATGCAGCAGGGTAGCTACCTAGCAGAATCCATTCAGCGTCGCCTAGCGAAAAAGCCAGTCAGCGCCTTTGAATACCAGAATAAAGGCAGCATGGCTGTCATCGGTCGAAACGAGGCTGTTGCTGACCTTGGCTTTGCCAAGTTTGCTGGCTTTCCTGCCTGGTTCCTGTGGATCTTCGTTCACATTTACTACCTAGTAGAATTTGACAATAAGCTGCTCGTTCTCATGCAGTGGGGATGGCACTATTTCACTAGTCAGCGCGGAGCTAGACTTATTACTGGCGATGATTCTATTCCAGCACTTTCTGCACTAGTCATAGAGGAAATGACTATGAGTGAGAAGCAGGCTGCCGCTGAGGTAGCGGAAGCTTAGAGAACGTCATCAAGCCCTTAGACGCTTCTGCTTGAGTCTCTATCCCATCGAATAGCAATTTAGACAAATTTCAAAAGTAAAGCCCTTAGGTTCAGTTTTCTGGAACCTAAGGGCTTTGAAGTTTTCTAAAAAAACTCACCAGCGCTTTTAAGATCTAGCGCGTGCTCGCTTTGAGTAGGGACGACCCAAAAAAGGCTGCATGCCTGTTGCAGGATAGGCGTCGTCGCGAGGGCTAAAGATTCTATAAACGGCCTCAGCCAAGAAGGTAAATGCGTTGCTAAGCGATTGAAAAAATGTCATGACCTTGATCTCCTAAGTTATGTCGAGATGTGTCGAGAGAAATAGCCTTTTTGCTTACAGACTGCAAGCATCAACGGTTACGTGACGTTTAACTGGCTTTTCTACAACTTTTTCATGGACTTCCTTAATACTACCGAGACAGTCCTAGTCGCATTAGAAGAGTAGGAAATTCTTCATGAGTCTATAGGTATTGATACATAGTCTATGTAGACTTTTATAGAAGTCTTTCTGCACATGACCTGTACACAAGCTCAAGCTAATGTCTCAGCTTAAGTTACATTTGGATGCAGATATTTCTAACAACGCCCTACATTTAGCACTACTGAAACGTGGACACATCAAACAGCCTTGGTAAGGTTTATCTGCTGGGTGCGGGTCCTGGCAGTATTGACTACCTGACGTATCGAGGGCAGCTGTTGCTGTCGCAGGCTGATGCGCTGGTGTATGACGCGCTGGTAAGCAGTTCACTTTTGCAGCAGTTGTCGGTAGATTGTAAGCTTTGGCATGTTGGCAAGCGGGGGGGGCAGGCAAGTACGCCGCAAGCTGAGATTAATCAGCTGCTGGTTCGGCTTTGTCAGGAAGGAAAGCGGGTGGTCCGGCTGAAGGCGGGCGATCCGTTTGTGTTTGGGCGGGCGGCGGCGGAGATTCAGGCGCTGAAGGCGGCGGGCTGCAATTTTGAGGTGGTGCCGGGTTTATCTTCGGCTTTGGTAGCGCCGCTGCTGGCGAGTATTCCGCTAACCGATCCGGTGCTGAGTTCCGGGTTTGGCGTGTTTACAGCGCATGATTTGGATGCTTTGAACTGGGGGGCGATCGCACCTCTCCAAACCCTCGTATTTCTCATGGGCGGACGGCAGCTACGCGCTATTTGCGATCGCCTGCTCACTCACCAAAAACGCCCCGAAACGCCGGTAGCCATCATCCGCTGGGCAGGCCAGCCCCAGCAGCAGATCTGGCAGGGCACGCTGCTGAACATTGCCCAAATTGTCGGCAGCGCCAAACTCTCTCCTTGCATCATCGTCATCGGCGAGGTCGTCGCCCTGCGGCAGTATCTGAGCCCGCCGCCTGCCAAACCGAAGCCGCTATTGGGTAAAACTATTTTGGTAACCAGAGCTGCGAGTCAGTCGGGCCAGTTTAATCAGATGCTGACAGAACGAGGGGCACAGGTGATTAATTTGCCTGCGCTAGAAATCCGTGAGCCTGGAAGCTGGGAAGAGATGGACAGCGCGATCGCCGCTCTGCACACTTTCGACTGGCTGATTCTCACATCACCCAACGCCGTCAACTACTTTTGCGATCGCCTGCTACACAACAGCCACGATCTGCGTGTCCTTGCTGCTCTTAAGATCGCAGTCGTCGGCCAAAAAACTAATGGCTTCTTGAAAGAACGAGGGCTAATTGCTGACTTTGTTCCAACTGCCTTTGTGGCTGATTCGCTAATCGAACAATTTCCTGAAGATCCAACTAACAAAAAGCTACTATTTCCCCGAGTCCAAAGCGGCGGTAGGGATGTTTTGGTACGGGCGATGACTGATAGAGGTGCTGTCGTCACCGAGGTCGCCGCGTATGAATCAGCCTGTCCTGACAGTCTTCCACCTGCTGCAAAGCTGGTCTTGGAAAACAGTGCGGTTGATGCAATTACGTTTGCGAGTTCTAAAACAGTGCGACACTTTGCAAAGCTGATGGCGAAAACGTTTGGGCAAGACTGGTGGAAAGCGCTGGAGGGTGTGGCGATCGCATCCATCGGCCCCCAAACGTCAAAAGACTGTCGAGAAGTGTTGGGCAAAGTCACGTTTGAAGCGGAAGAGTATACCTTGGCCGGACTGAGCGCGGGTTTGGAAGATTGGGCGAGTCAGTCGCAAAATAAGGAATGAGTCAGCCAGTGATGAGTCAGCCGGATCGTCGAATCATTGGTCTAACGGGCGGAATTGCAACGGGCAAAAGTACCGCGTCTGACTATTTGGCCAGTCGGCACGGGTTACCAGTCTTGGATGCAGATATCTATGCGCGGCAGGCGGTGGAGAAAGGCAGTGAGATTTTGGATGCGATCGCCCACCGTTACGGATCAGAGATTCTCCTACCTGACGGCAATCTCAACCGTCAGAAGCTAGGCGGCATCATCTTTCAAGACAATAGTGAAAAAGGCTGGCTAGAACAACAGATTCATCCTTTCGTCAGGGCACAGTTCAAAGAAGCAACAGCAGCTTTCTCCTCGAGTCAAACGTTAGTTTATTCTATTCCTTTGCTGTTTGAGGCTAACTTGACTCACTTAGTGACTGAAATCTGGGTGGTCTATTGCAAACCAGATCAGCAAAAGCAGCGTTTGATGGCGCGCAACCATCTTTCTGAAGCCGCTGCCGCCGCTCGAATCAATTCACAAATGGATTTAGAACAGAAACGCGACAAGGCAGACTACGCCGTTGATAACACCGCTACTCCGGCAAACATGTTTGCGCAGATAGATAGCTTTATCAGTCACAGCCTGATGACGATGTAAGTACAAGCTCCCGCTGTCGCCAGATAACAACAGTCGTCTGATCGCTTTCATCAATCGCAAGCTCACTATCCGCGTCTAGCTTTCGCAATAACAGCGGCGCATCTGTGCCAAGATCATGCCATCGCGCTCTTGAGATCGCTACCGCTCCAAACCCGCTAGGTGCTAGTAAACGAGAACATCGCTCTATGAACAATAGCTCTCTCGCCAGCTTTGTCCGCACAGATTTACTCGCAGCAGAACTCTGACACGCATACAGCTCACTTCGCTGTAGATAATCGGTAGCATACGCATATTGATCTCGATAGTCTACCCAGGCAGCGGCAACGTCAGCATCCGCCTTTATTAAGGCAGGCTTTGAAGTCTTCAAAGTCTTCTTGCTGAGACTATGCTGCTGGGCAAGTGTCGGAAACTGCTGGATAAATTCAGCAACGGTGGGATTAAACCATCCCTCTGGCGGCTGACAGACAACAATATCAAAGCCACCGCGCTCGATACTAGAACTGAAGTGATAGCCAAAATGAAAAGGCTGTAGCCTTTCAATATCCTGCTGACTCAGCGGACGATGGCGGGGTTTTTCTTCTAGCTGAGTGATGCGGTAGCGAATCCCTAGCTGCTGACTCATATGTTCAAACAGCAGCTTGTCTAGCTTTTGCTGCGCCTTTTGGTCCAGGGCCGAAATCTCTTCTTTTAGCAGTGCCACTCTGGCATAGCTAGGCACGCTGTTGGCCGCAGCCAGCAGCACCGTTCGAGACTGATAGTGTTCTAGGGCAATATTCTTTTCACTCAAAATCATCTGATAGCTGTCGGCAGCTAGCGGCTGCAGCAGATTCCCCTGCAAAACGCTTTCGCTTCCGGCCCGGTTGGTTCGATCGAAGCGCTCCTCATCTACCGTGATAAATCCAACTAGCGCATTGCCAGAAAGTAGATTGAAGTCTAGGTCGATCAAAGGCTCTATCTCTGCGGGTTCAGTCGCCATTGCCACCCAGTGCATAGTTAGATGCAGGCGAGCGGTTTCGCCTGCATCTGTCGAGATATCGACGCCGTAGAGCGTATTACTTAAGATGCGCTTCTGAATATTTTGAACCAGATGAGAGTCTTGATTGTGTTCTATTGTTTCTAGCAGACCGGAGCGCCATATCTTGAGCTGGGCGTCCTGGTTCTGTTGGATATAGCCGCTTAGGATACTGAATATTTCGGTTAGGCGATAGTGAAAGGCTGCTAGAAAGTGACCGCTACCACAGGCTGGATCGAGGATTCTAAGCGCTGGCAGAATTTCTTGAATTAGGCGTCGACACTGGCCAGCGTCAGCGTTGAATAGCTGATCGTTGAGCGTTTGTACTGCCGGGCTGGGCTCTAGTTTCCTGGAGCAAGTTTCTTCTAACCGCTGTTGAATTAGCGTGTCTAGGGTGCGATCGCACACCCTCCGACCCAGCGCCAAATCTACGCTTTCCCCCACCGACCGCGCCAGCCAATAGCCCGGCGCTCCGCTCCGCCAAGGATCTAGCCCATCATCGATCGCCTGCTCACTCAGCCAGCCCAGCAATTCCTCTAGCACAGTATCAACAATCGAAATATTCGAGTACGCGGACTCTAGGCGATGCCTGTGAAACAGACCACCTAGAAAAGGAACCTTGCCTACCTGCATTTGCAAGGCAATAGGCCGCTCTATCTCCGGCAGAGAGAGACTCTGATAAAGCGGTTGCAGGCACGCCCTGAAGAAGCTCGTCTCACCTGCCTGCGAGAGCGCGCTGAACCGCGACTGTAAATACCACGTATCATTTGCTAGCCAACCCTTCTGCTGGATTTGCTGGATTAGCATTAGTCGCCGCAGCGTCAGCGCCGCGTAGGTTTGCCTGTGGGCCAGGTCTTCGATGCCGTTCACGCCCTCGCAGACCTGGGAGAACAGCTGTTCAAATCGCTCACAGCTTTCAGCTTCAGGCTTGAAAGTCGGAAATAATTCACCATTGTCTGCTAGCTGCTGTAGCCGGTAGTCCCAAAGCGTCAGCGGCTGACTTGACGCATACAGGACACTTTCAACCGGGGACGAACACCACAGGCTGCGAGTTTTTGACGCATCTACGATGATGACCAAAGGTGGGGTGCTAGGGGCTTGTGCTGACGCTGGATCTAGCGTTTGTTCATTTAGCGTTTGTTCCTCTAGCGCTTGTTCATGAAGGCAGATAGCCGAGTAAAGCTGATGTCGTAGTGCTGATGTGAATCGGGTTTTCTCGGTGAGAATTACTTGCCAGACGGTGCGGCGATCGCGCTCTGCAATCGGTACGCAGTGCTGTCTCAGCGGATAGATGGGTTCGGTCAACGTGCGAGCACCAGACCAGGCCAAGGAGTGAGTGAACAAATCGCTGAGGTGGTGCGATCGCAGCTCCTCTCTAGCTGCCTGTAGGTCCACCACGGCTAGCTTTAACCCTCCACTCTGGCCGTTTCGTCAATCGTTTCGTCAGCCGTTCTCGTCATCAGTACGACTCTGACCGGCAGGAATTGGATCGGTGTGAGCGATCGCATATTCCCTGAACCGATCCAAATCAGCCTGTAGCGTAGAAGTCACCACCCGGTCTACAAAAGAGCTGCTCATCATCATCCGAGCCAAAATCGACGGCAGCGCATAGGAAATACTCATCTTCACCGTGCTGGTCCCATTCTTGCGGCCATAGAACCGAATTGCCCCTTTATTAGGCAAGCCATCTACCGACTCCCACCGAATGATCTGCTGCGGTACCACCTTTACCAGCCGCGACAGCCACGAAAAAGAAAGTCCTGTTGTCTCTAGCTTCCATCTAGACAGCGTCGGATCTTCCTCTAATATTTCTACAGAACTGATCCACTTCATCCAGTTCGGCATCTGAGCAAGATCCGACCATAGACCCCACACCGTCTCAATTGGTCGATCCACATCTACGTGCACGGTATGCTCTAGCCACTCTGCCATGGGATTTTCTTTTGTACGCTGTATGTATTTTACTGTTATAGCGAACGGGGTGAAGGAGATTGCCGCAATGTCAGTTATATACGTGAGTCCCACTGGTCAAGATGACGCTGATGGCACCGCTCAATTTCCTTTGCAAACCATCACCGCTGCCCTTCAAAAAGCCACATCGGGCAGCATCATTCAGCTCGCTCCCGGCACCTATCAAGCCGAACGCTTTCCGCTGACTATCCCGGCTAGCGTCACTCTCGTCGGAGACTCTCCCCAAACGGTCACCATTCGCGGCGGCGGCAGCTATCAGCCAGCAAACAGCCAGACAACCAGTCAGCAGCGAAACGTCTCAATTGTTTTGCGCGATCGCGCTCAGCTCCGCAGCCTCACGCTGACCAATCCTCAAGGGACTGGCCTAGTGATTGCAGAAGGCACTCCTTTGATCATCAAAAACCGCATCGTCAACTGCCAGCAGCACGGCGCTTTGATCACTGCCACAGCCCGCCCCTTCTTTTCCGAAAACGAGTTTGATCAAAATGGTGAAACCGGCATTGCCCTAGTCGATCGCGCCAGAGCCGAAATCCGCCAGAACCGCTTCACCGCTACTGGCGAAGCCATTACCACCCGCGCCCAGTCCGCTCCTTTGATCATCAATAACCAGTTCGCTAACAACCGCATCGCCCTGCTAGTAATCGACTTCGCTCGTCCCGTCCTCCGGCAAAACCAGGCCGTTGATAACCAGCAAGTCGGGCTGTGGACCCGCGATCGCGCTGAACCCGACATCGGCCATCCTCAAGATTTGGGTGACAACCGGTTTGAAGGCAAGCTTTACGACATCCGCAACGATGCGATCGCCCCCATCGCCACCGCCGGAAACCAGTTCGATCCCACTAGAACCAAAGGCCGCATCGCCTATCTCCCCAGCCAAATTCCCGACCCCGCCGCCGTTCCCGCCGTTCTCCTTGGCAACGTCACTCCCACCCCGACCCCTGTGGCTTCTCCAAGTCCTTCCCCTGGGGTGAGCGCAGCCGAATCCCCCACCCTCGACAGCCGCTTCAACGATCTTGTCGGTCACTGGTCCGCCCCCTTCGTCGAAGCCCTCGCCGACCGGGATCTAATCAAGGGTTTCATCGATGGCACCTTCCGCCCAGATAGCCAGGTCACCCGCGCCCAGTTCGCAGCCCTGATTGCCGCCACCTTTCCAGAGATCGAAGCCATCCGCCCCGGCCAGCGCTTTCCTGATGTTGCCGGGGACTTCTGGGCCGCTGCCGCTATTCGTCAGGTCCAGACCCAGGGATTCATCTCCGGCTTCCCTGACGGATCGTTTCGCCCGGATGCTCCCATGACTAGGGTCCAAGCCATCGTCGCCCTGATCAACGGCCTAATGTTGGGCAAGGGGCGCTCAGAAGCACTGCTGATCTATAGCGATCGCGCCCAAGTCCCCTCTTATGCCATCGAAAGCGTCGCGGCGGCTACCAACCGCGAAATCATCGTCAACTACCCCGATACCTACAGCCTCCGTCCTCTCGTCCCCATCACCCGCGCTGAGACCACCGCCCTTGTCTACCAAGCCCTCGCTGCTTTAGGAAAAGCCCCCGGAATCGCCTCTCCCTTTATCCCCAAAACCGACACTGCCAAGCCCAACTTCGCCGATCTTTCCGAACGTCACTGGGCCTCAGACTACATCAACGCACTCATTCAAAAAGGCTGGCTCAGCGGCTTTCGTGATGGCACCTTTCGTCCCGACGAGCCAATGACCCGCGCCCAGTTTGCCGTCCTGCTCGTCGGTGCCTTCGACCCGCCCCCCAAGCGCCCCGCCGTCAGCTTTCGCGATGTTCCCAGCAGCTTTTGGGGAGCCGATGTTATTCAGCAAGCATACCGCGCCGAATTTATCTCCGGCTTTCCCGACCTCACCTTCGATCCCAACTTTCCGCTGACAAAATTGCAGGCACTGCTAGCTCTTGTCAGCGGCTTGAATCTGCAAACCACATCGCCCCCTGATCTAGCATCGCTAGAGGTATACGACGATCAAAATGATATTCCCCGCTATGCCAGAGAGGCGATCGCTTCTGCCACCCAGCTCGCTCTTGTCTTCAACCATCCCATCGTCACCGAACTACGTCCCAACCGCACCGCTACTCGCGCCGAAGCCTCAGCGATGGTCTATCAGGCACTGGTTCTAGGCGATCGCATGCCTGCCATCGCCTCTCGATACCAGGTCATGCTCTAAAAGACAAAACTCAGTGACAAAACTCAGCGCCATAAGACTCGACGAATGGATCAATATGATGGGAAACTAACTTTTAAGTATTCAAAGCAACATTTATCATGGCTGAAATTCAATTTTCTCGCGGTGTCAAAGAAGATGTCGTCCCCGATATTCGTTTAACCCGTGCCAAAGATCTCTCAGACGGCACCGCCACCTTTTATTTTGACAAGCCCAAGGCTCTCGTCGAAGAAGGTGGCGAAGTCACTGGCCTGTATATGGTGGACGAAGAAGGCGAACTCAGCACCCGCGATGTCAACGGTAAATTCGTCAACGGTGAGCCCTCCGGCATCGAAGCCGTTTTTGTCATGCGTGGGCAAGAAGAGTGGGAACGCTTCATGCGCTTCATGGATCGCTACGCAGAGGCTAACGGCCTAGGGTTGACCCAGAAATAATCTCGTCCTAAGACAGCAGACATCATGCCGACACCCCATGCTGACAATCCGGTGCCGCTGAGCGTTCAGTGCGCAATCGTCACCGTCAGCGACACCCGTGATGAGACCACCGATAAAAGCGGTCAACTGATGCGATCGCAGCTGGCCAAGGCTGGTCACATCATTAGCCACTATCAAATCGTCAAAGACGAGCCTGAACAAATCGCCACGCTAGTCATCCAGTTGGCTAGCCAGCGCGATGTTCAGGCTGTTTTATTAAATGGGGGCACCGGCATTGCAACAAGAGACACAACTTTTGATGCGATCGCCCCCCTGCTAGAAAAAGAACTTCCCGGCTTTGGTGAAATTTTTCGCCACCTGAGCTACGCAGAGATTGGATCGCGTGCCATTGCCTCGCGCGCGATCGCAGGCATCCTCCAACAAACCCTTATCTTTTCTCTTCCTGGCTCTACCAAAGCCGTCAAACTAGCCTTAGAAAAACTCATCCTACCCGAACTTCAGCATCTAACTAGCCTGTTACAGTAACTTCTATTGTTGTTCGGTAAACCGTCCGCGCTCTATCAACCGCCCCGTCCGGAGTTCGGTGTATATTCCACACCTGACTACAACAAACCCATCTGCGAAGATAGAACTGTTAAAGCGCAACAGACCTTACCTCCAACCAAAGCAGCAGATGAAGCAACCATTCTCCGGCATCCTCCACAATTGGTATCGCAAAGCCCTCAAGCACACCAAATACCGCTGGCTCGTTATCCTTGGCACACTGTTGTATTTGGTCAGCCCACTCGACATTTCACCAGACGCATTTCCCATTATCGGCTGGATTGACGACGGTATTATTGCTAGCCTCTTAATTTCTGAAGTCAGCCAGCTTGTTGCCGAAGAGCTGAAGAAAAAGCAACTCTTCAACAACACTATCAAGACAGATATCGAAACCGTCATCGATACCGATAACGTCAAGACCATCACGGTAGAGGCTGTCACCGTCAGCTAAAGACATCAGCTAAAGACATCAGCTAAAGAATTTACCTTCTTACTCTTTCTCAAAGCATTCAACAATCTTCACCGAACCATCTTCACCGAACCATCTTCATCTAGGAACAAATCATGACTTATATGCCAGACACAAACCTCTCGAATCTTTCTTCAGACGGCTCTGCAAACGCAGATCCCACAACTGTTGAAAAGCTCAAAGCTCTCGCCCAAGAGAGCACTCAACGCGCTCAACGTATCTCTAAAATTCTCAAACAGGCCTTTTCGGAAACTCGCGAAGAGTTTCAAGCCGGACGCACTGTGATCAGCCCCATCGCCAAAGAAGTCACTGCTGAAGCCGTCTCTACCTTCAAAACCAAGAGTCAGCAGGCCGCCGAGGCCGTCAACCAGGCGTGGCAAGAAGAAGAAAGCACCCCAGACTTTACTGAGCGCCTAATCAAAGTCCTGAAGACGATGACTAGCACAGCTAGAGAGCGCCTTTATCCTCAACTCAAAGTACAAACCAAAAAGCAAGCCAGTAGACTCGATGAGCTGCTAGGCAATCGGTATGGCAAGCAGTACGACACCTTTAAGGGTCGATTTGAACAGGTTCGCACCTGGGTCAACGCCGCTCGGACCGTTGCGACTGAGCCAGCAGCTGATAGCGCAGTTCAGAAGACAGGAGACGCCACGTCAGCAGCACCTGCCGCTATCGAAGTAGATAGCCAAACTATCGACTAACTTTGCCAATGTCCCTTGTCTAGCTTTCGATACTTTGCTTTCAGCATAGTCAAAAGCTACAGCCCTTTCTATAAAAGGCAAAGCGCTTAGCAAAAGGAATAATACGCTTGTTTCTTTTGCTATACCTTCTACCCGTCAGTGAAGTCTTTCATTACTTCCCTGGCGGGTTTTCTTATTGTTTTCGACCAAACTGCTGCTTGGCTTCTCGATATACCGATTCAGTTATCTGAGAAATCTCTCGATCTTTTGCAAACTTCTCGATCTTCTTACGCGCCGCTGGTCTTACGAAAAAAGGAATCTCTTTTAGCAGTGCTTCTGCTGCCGTCGTCCACTCTACCGAATTTGCCATATCGTTCAACCGCTCCAGCCACTAGCTCATGCCACTAGCTCATATAGTGCCAAAATACAGTGTAAGAGCTTTTAAGCAGCTAGATCCTCAGGTAGCCAGTTTTCACCTAATTCGATCAGTCTGGTCGCCGCCTCTTTGGGCAAGGGCTTCGCAAAATAGTAGCCCTGTCCATAATTACAGTTTAAAGCTCTCAAGCCAGCTAGCTGCGCCGCTGTCTCAATTCCTTCTGCAATCACATCCATGCCTAGCTGATGGCCCAAGCCAATAATCGTCTTCACGATTTCACCCTCTTCGTTCGCCCTCTCCTCCATCCGTCCGACAAAAGACTGGTCCACCTTCAGCGTATCGGTCTGTAGCTGGTGCAAATAGCTTAAAGAAGAATATCCTGTGCCAAAGTCGTCTAGACTCAGCTTCAAGTTCAAAGCCTTCAGCTTGGCTAGCTGCTTAATTGTGCCGCCCACATCTTCCATTGCTGCACTTTCCGTAAGTTCTAGCTTCAGGCTGTTACTATCTAGCTTCGTTTCGGCTAATACTGCTGCTACTTCTTCCGCTAGATTCGGCTGGCCAAATTGCTTGGTCGATAAATTCACACTCACCATTAATTTCCTGGCCGCAGCAAATTGACAGTGCCACTGGTACATCTGCTGGCAGGCTTCTTGCAAAATCCAGCGACCCATTGGCACAATCAGGCCAGTTTCTTCAGCCGTGGGAATAAAGGCTCCTGGCGACACAAATCCCCTCTCCGGATGCTGCCAGCGGACCAAAGCTTCAAAGCCAGCCAAACATCCCGTCTGCAAGTCGACAATCGGCTGATAGTACAGAACGAATTCTTGCTTCTCGATCGCTTGGCGTAACTCACTTTCTAGCTTGAATCGCTTTACCGCCTCTGCTCGCATGCCTGGATCAAAAATCTCGTAGTGGTCTTTACCCAAAGCTCGCGAGCGAGTCATGGCTCGGTGAGCATCCTGCAATAGCGTTTCTGCTTGCCCTATCAGATCTTCCTGATTGAGAGCAATGCCGATGCTAAAGCTATTCGTCAACGTATGCCCATCAATCATAGACGGCTCTTCAAACTTGTTATAGAGCAGATCGGCAACCTTTGTTGCCTGACTCGCCTCGGCCAAATCTAGAAGCAAAATTGCAAACTCATCGTCACTGAGTCTGGCTATGCTAGTTCGCAGCGGTAAGGCTCCCTTGATTCGCGCTGCCACGTGAATCAATAGCTGGTCGCCATAGCGATGACCAAAACTTTCATTGATTGCTTTGAAATGATCTAAGTCCAGAACCAATACGGCCAAAGAAGAATGGACATCGGCATCTTTTCTGCGGGCGATCGCCCGCTTCAGATGTCGCACAAACAAAGCCCGATTCGGCAAACCCGTCAAAGGATCGTAAAAGGACTGGTAGAAGACCTGATAGGTAATCAACCCTCCGCCCGTCAGCAGAAAACCGAGCGCGGGAGCCGCAAAGGGTATCCACCCCGTCAAACTAAAAGCAACAAAACAAACGCCACCCAAAACGAATAGACCGCCAGCTAGCGCCACACCTAATAGGATTGAACGCTTCATTCGCCACACCAGCAGGCCACCCGCTAGCGACCACACCCAAATCCAGCCGATCTCTATCCGGTTGGGCCAGTACCAAAAGAGAGTATTTTCCTCTAGAACACTACTCAATAGCTGACTAAGAATCTGAGCATGCACCAGCACCCCAGACATCATATGTTCGTCATCTTGCCCGGGACTATACGGCGTGCTAAAAAAGTCTTTTTGACTAGGGGCCGTCACCCCAATTAAAACAACCTTGTCTTCTATCCAGCCAGGCGCAACTTCTCCCTCTAGGACCTCTGTCAAACTCACCTTGCGAGCAATCCAATCAGAAGATCGATAGTTCAATAGCATCTGGTAGCCGCCTGAGTCAGCGACATCATAGCCGCCCGAATTAGCCGTTAAAGGCGGAAAGATCGTATCCCCAATCTTCAGCGCCTTACCATCTACCGAAAATCCGTAGCCTTCCGGCTCTAGATACTGCAATCCTAACTGCAGCGCAAAAGAGTAGAGCGGCTTTCGATCAACCTCAGCATATAGCAAGCTACGACGCAAGACATCATCGGAATCAATTGGAAAATCATTGAACCCGACTTGGGCATCCGGCATTCCGGGGGGGGAGGTATCTCGTCATCAACGCTCATCCCTAAGCTGGTAATGCCAATCACGTTTGGCTGGCTAAGGGCCGAGATTAAAGCAGCTTGGCCATCGCCGTGAGGAATATTGCGATAGATATCAAGCCCGATTACCCGAGGTGAGTGAGACTGGATCGCATCTAAAAGGTCAGCTAGCGTCTGGTCAGACATGGGCCATTCGCTCTGAGCGCTCACATCCTGCTCGGTAACTTCGACAATCAGCAGGCGAGGGTCTGGACCTTTATCGGGTCGCAGTCGCATCATATAGTCGTAAGCTGGTAGCTCTAGAGGCTGCAGTCCGCCTAGCTGTCGCAATCCTATCAACAGCAGCGTAACAGCCACACTAGCTGGCCAATAGGGCCGATCTTGCAACCGCCTATATAAATTCGCAATCACCAACAAAAACTCTCCTGACAAAGGGCTGTAAACGTCCCTCTCAAGCAGATGGTGCCCAGCAGATTACAACAGTAATCAATTCGACTGCCCAAGTCAATAAGAAGCCAGCGCATGCATCAGCAACATGCGCTGCGCGCTACAACGCCACTTGGCTATTAGCCATTGACTGGGGACGCGATCGCTGGTGACAATGATTGAGCAATAAATCTTACGGATAACTATGGCTAACCTTCAGCCGACCAAAGTCCCCAACATGGAGCGTCCCAAAAAAGGGTTCAATAAATACGCAGAACAGCTAAACGGAAGAGCTGCAATGGTCGGGTTTGTAGCTTTGGTGCTAATAGAACTGCTGACCGGCAAGGGCTTGCTGACTATCATTGGTCTAAAGTAATTTGGTCTAAAGTAGAGCTGGTCCTGTTCTCATCTAGCCAAAATCAGCACAAAAAGGCACGAATGGAGGCTCTCCATTCGTGCCTAATCGCTAAGCTATTCAGCGTTTAACCGAATCTAAACGATCCGGGAAGTGAGTTCTCAAGCGAACTTATTTGTCAGTCTCGGAGAACTCGGCATCGATAACGTCGTCTTCGCTACCTGTAGAAGCATCGTCCCCACTAGTTGGGTCTTCAGGGGCAGCAGCGCCCTCAGCAGGTGCGCCCTGTTGATAAAGATTGCTGCTAAGTGCGTAAAGCGCTTGCTGTAGCGCCTCCATATCCGACTTGATCTTATCGTCGTCTTCAGCGGCAAGTGCTTCTTTCAGCTCTTTGATTTGAGCTTCAATCTTCTCTTTATCTTCAGCAGGAACTTTATCGCCTAGCTCCTCGATTTGCTTTTCAGCTTGATAAGCTAGAGAATCGGCCTGATTCTTGGTATCAATCCGCTCGCGACGTGCCTTGTCTTCATCTGCATTCGACTCGGCATCTCTTACCATCTGATCCACTTCAGTATCAGAGAGGGTAGACGCGCCAGTAATGCTGATAGACTGCTCTTTGCCTGATCCCTTGTCCTTCGCAGTCACGTTCAAGATACCGTTGGCATCGATATCAAAAGTCACTTCGATTTGAGGAACGCCACGCTGAGCAGGGGGAATGCCGTCGAGACGGAAAGTTCCTAAGCTCTTGTTGTCGCTAGACATTTCGCGCTCACCCTGTAGAACGTGAATTTCTACATTGGTTTGGCCATCTACCGCCGTCGAGAAGACCTCGGACTTTTTGGTAGGGATGGTGGTGTTGCGAGTGATCAGCTTAGTCATCACACCACCTAGCGTTTCCACACCTAGAGAGAGCGGGGTCACGTCTAGCAGTAAGATATCTTTGACTTCACCAGCTAGCACGCCACCTTGAATAGCCGCGCCAATAGCAACGACTTCATCAGGGTTGACGGTTTGGTTGGGCGCTTTGCCCAGAATCTTTTCAACTAGCTTCTGAACAGCAGGAATACGAGTAGAGCCACCTACTAGGACGACTTCATCGATCTCAGCCTTGCTCAGCTTGGCGTCTTTGAGCGCATTCTGAACAGGGACGCCACAGCGGTCAATTAAGTCAGAGCACAGCTCTTCAAATTTGGCCCGAGTCAAGGTGGTCTCTAGATGCTTAGGGCCGTCTTGAGTTGCGGTGATAAACGGTAGGTTAACTTCTGCTTGACTGACGCTGGAGAGTTCAATTTTGGCTTTCTCAGCGGCTTCAGTCAGACGCTGCAGTGCCTGCTTGTCTTTGCGAAGATCAATGCCTTCTTTGTTTTGGAAGTCTTGAGCAAGGTAGTCGACTAGCTTTTTGTCGAAGTCGTCACCACCTAGATGAGTATCACCCGAGGTTGCGAGTACTTCAAAAACGCCGTCGCCAACTTCTAAGATAGAAACGTCGAAAGTACCGCCACCCAGGTCAAACACGAGGATGGTCTCATTGCTCTTCTTGTCGAGACCGTATGCCAGTGCTGCGGCTGTAGGCTCGTTGATAATCCGCAAAACTTCGACGCCCGCGACCTTACCCGCGTCTTTGGTTGCCTGACGCTGAGAGTCGTTAAAGTAAGCAGGGACGGTAATAACGGCCTGAGTCACTTTTTCGCCGAGGTACTTGCTGGCGTCGTCGACCAGCTTGCGCAGGACCTGAGCAGATATTTCCTCAGGGGCGTACTGCTTGCCGTCAGAAGTTTCGATTTTGACGTTGCCGCCTACTTTGGCAATTTTGTAGGGGACTTCGCTAGATTCATTATTGACTTCGTCGTACTGACGGCCAATGAAGCGCTTGACTGAATAAAGGGTGTTTTCTGGGTTCATTACCGCCTGACGCTTGGCGATCTGACCCACGAGGCGATCGCCATTTTTTGCGTAGGCGACGACTGAAGGTGTAGTACGAAAACCTTCGGCATTGGCAATGACAGTAGGCTTACCGCCTTCCATGACTGCGACTACCGAGTTAGTGGTTCCAAGGTCGATTCCGACGACTTTTCCCATGTGTATGCTCCGATCTGGATAGTTGTAAGGGTGTGTTCAAAAGGTTATCTCTATAGTGCTTAATCGGAGGGGGTTTGCTGAAGGGGGGGTTACCGAACCGGAGGCTTCGGCTGGCTTCGACTGCGCTCAACAAGTGGGAGGAATTGGCTGGAGTTAGCAGCTTCTAAAAAAAGTGTAGAGCGCCCTAACTGGATACTGGCCTCAAAGCGTGGACTGTCTGATGGCAACTGATCTGCTAGATTGTGGGCTGTTGCAGCAGCGATCGCCCTTCGAAGACTGGTAAGTAGAAAAGGTTGGTGATGGTGGTTGTGGCGATATATCCTTCCAATCTACCGCGTTCGACCTGCTCGAAGAGAGCAACTGCACTTTAGCTATGGCCGAGACTCCGTTAGCCATCAGGCCAAACGTAGTAGTCTAGATGCGATCATGTATTGAAGATTTTGGATCTGATGAGTATGCGTCGACTCTGGCGGGGCCTGTCAGTCACGAAGCGAGGTGCCCTGGTGCTGGTGGTGCCTACAGCGGTGACGCTGTTATCTTTGGCTGCCTGGAGCTGGTCGCGACAGCAGGAGCAGCGGGCGGCAGATTGGGTGATGCATACCGAAGAGGTTTTGAAAGAGAGCAATCAGCTGCTGACTTTGCTGATTGATGCAGAGACAGGGGTGCGAGGCTATGGGCTGACCCGTAAGTCTGACTTTTTGCAGCCATATGAGCAAACGCAGGCGGCGGTTTCGGATTATGTAGAAAGACTCATGTTTCTTACTAGCGATAATTCTAGTCAGCAAGTCCGTTTACAAACAGTTCGCAGTGAGGCAGTAGACTATTTGCTTTTTTTGCGCGAAATGCGGCAGCTGATCGACCGGCAAGATAGCAATAGCCCGCTTTGGCAAGCGTCTCAGATACAGATAAAGCTCGATCAAGGAAAAGCTGAGATAGAAGGACTTAGGGCCGAGATCGAAGCTGTTAGAGCTGAAGAGCGATCGCTGCTTACCGTTCGCAGACAAACGTTGAGCGAGACTAAGCATCTGGTTGACTGGGTTTTGATGGTCAGTCTATTTGCTAGTCTGGTTAGCTACGCGATCGCGTTTTATCTGTATGGTCAGGCCGATAGGGAGATTACTGCTCGCAATCAGGATTTGGTGATTGCCAATGAGTCTTTGAGCAAGTTCAATGTGGCTTTGGCGAGCCGCAATCAAGAGCTTGATGATTTTACGCATACGGTTTCTCATGATCTAAAAGCGCCGCTTAGAGCAATTTCTAATTTGGCGGACTGGCTGGTGACGGATCTAGACCTGCCTGCCGATAGTGAAACCGGTAAGTATGCTGACTTGCTACAGCAGCGCGTGGTTACGATGCAGCGGTTGATTGATGGATTGTTGGCCTATTCTAAAGCCGACCGCATGGCTGATCCAACTGGCGCTAATGCAGAATCTGTGGATGTTGGCAGTCTCGTTCAAGAGCTGGTGCAGGCGTTGGATATACCGCCTCAGTTTAGGGTGGTCGTTGCGGCTGATTTGCCGACGATTCAAACTGAACGAATACCGCTACAGCAGGTATTTAGCAATTTGATCACGAATGCCTATAAGCACCATACGAGCCAAAGCGGCAACATCACTATTGCTGTCGAAACTGATAGCCAGCCGCCTCAGTTTATGGTGAGTGATGATGGCGCAGGCATTGCGCCGGAGTATCGCGATCGCATCTTTCAAATTTTTCAAACTATTGACGGCGACAGCGCGACTAGCAGCGGCATCGGGCTATCTATTGTCAAAAAGATTGTTGAACGTCGAGGCGGAGAGCTTGGCTTTACTTCGCAAGTGGGCGAAGGGACTACCTTTTATTTCACGTGGCCATAATTAGCTCGTCGCACGGGCTGGTGCCATTTTACAGTCGAGCTAGACGCTGTCGCTATCGGCGCAGCCAGTGCCTAACTCTTTTTCTGGTCGATCGCTAACGCCTGTTCTAAAGCTGTTTTTTCTCTGGCGCGATGGGCGTAGGGGGCCAGATCTGCCAGGCTCATTCCGGATAGAATGCTCAGGTTCTCTAGACTTATGCCTTTTATCAAGAGTTCAATGCACCAGGTTTGACGCGCCTGAAAAGGGGCTGCTAGCTCGCCTGTCACTGTCATGATTCCGGCTGCGATCGCATTCCATAGCGTCAGCAGTCCTTCGATTCCTAGTGCCTTTCCGTCGGCTGCGGCAAACACATTCACCTGTGCATCCGGCTGCGTCTTGATCCATTGAGTCAATGGGTTTTTGAGATAGGTGCCGTAGCGATGTCCCATAATCCAGCGATTCACTGGCACCTGCCGCCGAGCCGAGCCGGTTACACTCAGCAGATGTTGATTCTTGCTGGCAAAGACGCCAGGAGAAATCAGAGCGGCGGCTTCTTCTATTGTTAATCCCGCGCCAAATAGAACGTAAACCAGCGCATATTCCTGCTGTCCTTGTCTTTTAGCTGCTTGGAAAAGCGATCGCACAATTTCGGCAGGCAAATCGAAGACGGCATCAGTCGGCTGCGCTCGAACGGCAAGCGCACTATCTGCACCATTCTCAAGATCATCAGCCTTACTGCCAGCGCTATCAAAGTTGGGGTCGGCTTTCTTCGCTAAAAACAATTCATTTAGCATCGTCAAAAAGTCTGTCTGGTCGTGCCAGAGGCCGCCACTACTGGCGATCAGCACAGTATGGCCTACGAGCAGCGTATTGAGCAGGGTAGCGATCGTCTCTACCGAGAGCCCTGGCCATTCGATTTGAGCGCCACGTAAATAGCCCACCGTTTGCAGATTGGCCTGCTTTAGCGCCTTGCCTAGGGCTTGACGAGTTTCGATCGGAAACTGGCCAGACTCGCCGATGAGCGATCGCACTAGCTCTGGCACCTGACCCAACATTTCTAGACTTGCCGATCCGTAAGCTACCAGCGGATTGTTCGCTCCGACAATCTCTGAGAGTGCCGCTTGCATTTCATCTAAGATTGGCGCTTCTTGCAGCACCGCCAAAAGCAAGCCCTGCTTGCTGCCGAACTGCCGAAACAGAGTGACCTCGTTTACCCCCGCATTCTCAGCGATTTCTTTGGTCGTAGTCGCTGTTGTTCCCTGCTGTGCAAACAGCGTCAGGGCGGACTTTACAATCTTTTCTCGGCTAGATAGTTTTCTGTTAGCCATCTCATCCTCTTTTCTTTACAGCGTTCGACATTTTATACCTCTGCCGCAGGGCTGATTGTGCTCTACAAAAAATAGTTTGCAAGTAATACTTGCATATTTTCTGGAAAGACATTACTCTGATAAATGTAAGTACTACTTGCAAACACACTAGCGTATCTAGAACGATTATGACGACTGGGAACCTATCCACACAGCTTAAAGACCAGTCGCGGTCAGCAGCTGAACCGACTGCGCACCAGATTAGCTGGGCATCTATCGGCTTTTTTGCGGCTATGCACGGCTTGGCTTTGCTGGCACCTTGGTTTTTCTCCTGGCCAGCGCTGGGGGTAGCGATCGCCTGTCACTGGCTGTTTGGCAGCGTCGGCATTTGCCTGGGCTATCACCGACTGCTCACCCACCGCAGCTTCCGGGTGCCGCAGTGGCTGGAGTACATCATCGCTACGATTGGCGCACTTGCCTTGCAAGGTGGACCTACCTTCTGGGTAGCCGGACACCGCCAGCATCACGCCTTTACCGAGCATGTTGAAAAAGACCCCTACTCTTCTGCTAGAGGATTTTGGTGGAGTCATATGGAATGGATGTTTTATCTAAAGCCTGAAGTGTTTGACCGTCAGGTATATGCGCAGTACGCACCCGATATCGCTCGCGATCCTTACTACGCTTTTCTTGACAAGTATTTTCTAGCATTGCAAGTGCCTTTTGCAGTGGTACTGTATGCCCTAGGTGGCTGGTCATTTGTGATCTACGGCGTGTTTGTCCGGGCCGTGCTGCTGTGGCACTGCACCTGGTTGATTAACTCTGCTAACCACCTGTGGGGCTATCGCAACTTTGCTAACGATGACAATTCTCGAAATCTCTGGTGGGTCGCCATTCTGACCTATGGCGAAGGCTGGCATAATAACCATCACGCGTTTCCTAAGATGGCAAAAGCTGGTCTCAAGCCTTGGGAGATTGATATGACTTGGTGGTTGATCAAGGGTCTGAAGTCAGTTGGCCTGGCAACTAAAGTCGTCATGCCACCAGCCAAAGCAAGGATTTAATCAAAAAAGTTTAGCCAAAAAAGTTTAGCCGAAGTAATAGAAAGACTGTCCAGCTTGAAAGCTGTTTGAACTAATTCCTCTTATTAGCTTCTTGGTATCAACAGTCGCTTGACTCACGCTCTAAATCCCGCGAAATTATGGGAGGTTGGGGCGTGTTTTTTGTTGACTTCTTTTTTCTTGACTTCTTTTTTCTTGACTTCTTTGGGTGACGGTGTGACTAACGTGTTGGGGTTTGGATTAGCGGTTGGGCTGGGGATGGTGCATATTCTAGCGGGGCGATCGCACGGCTTGAGTCGACTTCCTCAAGAGCGCTGGGCTTCTTTTGCGGGTGGGATCTCAATTGCCTATGTATTTTTGAATGTGTTTCCCGAGCTGAGTCAGGCGCAGGCAGATATTGAAGACTGGGAAAACTGGCTGGTTGTCTATTTTGAGAATCACGTTTATCTGCTGTCTTTGATTGGGCTGTCGCTGTTTTATGGCTTAGAAAAGCTGGCGGTGCGATCGCGTGACCACAATCGCAAGATGCACGGCAAGAATGAAACAGAGCCCAATGTGTTTTGGTTTCACATCATATTCTTTGCAATGTACAACGCAATTCTAGGCTATTTATTTAGAGAGTCAGCCATTCACGGTATTACTGATTGTGCTTTGTTGTTCTTTGCGTTAGGGCTGCATTTTGTGGTGAATGACGTGGCGCTGCGAGAGCACCATCAGCGAGCATATAATCGCTTTGGTCGCTGGATTTTGGCAGTGGCGATTGTGGCGGGCTGGTCAAAGGTGCTCGCAGCTAGCTCCGTATAGGTATAAAGACATTCTTCTGAAGGCAGCTACCTATTCAAGAAGACCGGGGTTATTGAGCTATTGGGCTTTATCGAGGAATTTGTGTGGGTGGCGTGATGGCGACTTTGACCTTTATGGGGCAGTCGGCCTTTGAGACTCAGAAGGCGGAAGCGTTAGCAGCGCTATCTGCCCGCAGCGGCGCGGATGTGAAAGGGGTGGTGAGCTTTCACGGCATATATGATCCGCCGCCGATGGCAGGCGCTGAAAAGATCTCGGCGGCGGATAAGGCGAATGGTATGCTCTTTGTGCCGAGGGCGGCGGAGCGAGGATGGCAGGCGATGAGAGACTTCTTGGCGGAGAAGCTGTAACTAGAGAGCGAAGAGAAGGGCGATCGCATCTAGCATCCCCTTCGCCGTCGTGGCTAGCGTCGTCGTCTCACTCAGCCCCAAAGTTATTCCCTTCAGCGCATTGATCGCCCGCTTCGCTGCCTTCTTCATCGGCCCGTCCGTAGGAGACTGCCCCGCCGCTGCAATCTCTCCTACTTCGGCTAGTGCCTCCCTCTTTTCTTCCTCGTTCAGGTTAGGTTCTGATTCAATCGCCGCCTGTAGCTGAGTCAAAAGATTCTTTAGCTGAAGCTGAACGTCTGTTTCGCCTAGCTGACTGATCTGGTTCGAGACGTGATTGCTATCTCCAATACTGAGCGCTGACTGATTCACGTTTCCTTGAATTGTGATTCTTTGACTCTGGTCGTTGCCTGTCATAACTTCATTCCTGTTTTGAATCGTAATATCTTTGCCGACTGATAGAAACGCAATCTCTTCAAACTTTCTTCCGCTCTCCAATTGCTCAACCGTTCTGCCTGCCTGTAGTCCTGCCTGATAGCCTTCATCCCAGCTTCGTTCGACTTTTGCCTTGTCTATTCCTTCAGGCGTTTGCAGAGTGAGCAGCACATCTTCACCTTGTTTCTCAATCTTTTTGATCGAATCTTGAGTGATTTCAGGATTCTGTTTCATGAGGTTTTGAAAGGCAGATCGAAAAGCTACCGGATCGATGCCCTGACGAATCAGAATTTGTACATCGTCTAGCATTTCTTTGAAAAGCTTCTCAAAATCGCCCGGTTGAAAGACCTTATCTGGATCGTGCGGGCGGCGTTCTCTGGTTCCTAGTGCGTCTGGCGTTTCTCGCAAGAAGACGTATTGACAGTCGATATTTCGCAGCGTAGTTGTACTGTCAATATTCCACGCTTCGAGGGTTGCACCTGTCAAGCAAGCGCCTGTGAAGTCGGTAGCCACTGCCTGAGCTTCGGTTAGAATCGCGTCCTTGAGAACAGCCCCTGTCAGCAGCGCACCGCTGAGGATCGCCCGTCTGAGAATAGCTTTTTCTAGGGTTACACCGCTGAGATTGGCTTCCCGGAGGTTGGCATCTGTGAAGTCCTGCTTGTAGCCTTTTTCGGGCGTGGTCAGCAGTGTGCGAACACGACGATCTTGTAATATGGAGTCTCCCAATCGCGAGCGGTTAAGCTGACTGGCCTGTGTCCAACAGACGTGAGCTCAGGTTTGTTTTGCTTTTACGAGAGTTGGCAAAATTTGTACTTTTTAGCCTAGCTTGGCTAAACGTCGCGCCTGTTAGATCTGCGCCAGCAAAGGAGGTGCCGCCCACTGCTGCGAAGGCTAAGCCAAACACTCGAAGAATATCAAACTTCTCGTCTTCCTTGAGCACTCGCCACCCAACATACAGACTAAACAATAAACCTGCGACTGCGACTGCGACTGCGCCTGCGAATGCGCCTGCGACTGCGACTGCGCCTGCGACTGCGACTGCGACTGCGACTGCGACTGCGACTGCGACTGCGACTGCGACTGCGACTGCGACTGCGACTGCGACTGCGCCTGCGACTGCGACTGCGACTGCGACTGCGACTGCGACTGCGACTGCGACTGCGCCTGCGACTGCGACTGCGACTGCGACTGCGACTGCGACTGCGACTGCGACTGCGACTGCGACTGCAATCAAAATTGAGCCGAAGGCTCGAACTCTAAAACCCTGAAATGCGATTGCAGCGTAGACAACTATTGTCAAGAACAAATAAACGCTAAACGCAATCCCACCTTCAGCAGTACCGTCTAAAAAGACAGTGGCAATAGCACCCAAAAAGCCCTGAAAAACGCCAGCTATGCCAGCTATTATCACCACCAGCAGTAGCTGTACAGACATCCACCGCCGCTGTAACCCTGCTGTTGCTTTTGTGAAGTTCACTCCGCGCAGTGCGGCATCCGTAAAATTCGCGCTGCGAATATCCGCCTCGCTAAAGTCCGCGCCGCTCAGGTCTTTGCCCCTGAAGTTTGCCCCTCGCAAGTTCGCCTTACGAAAATTCCGTTCCCCCTCCGTATAGCGACGCAATACCTCCGCAGCATTCATGCCAGCCTTCATAGTCATTTCTTCCCACTGCCCATCACACCACACCGCCTTACAAGCCAACACCTTGCTAATCAGTAAACGGCATTCGCCGGGTCAGCGCAAGCGTGAGACCTGGTCATTCAGCATCCTTTTCGTATTCGTCGGAATCGCGTTTCCCCGGTAGGGGCGTTGCATGCCCTTACGGATTCATCGGTCAGCAGAACCGCAAAATCTGACCTTCAGGCCATCTTTTGGAACGGGCGTTGGAGCGATGGTGAAATCCAAATTTTGGTCCGGCAGCAGCTCCCAGTCATAATCACGTAGCAGCTTTGCCGCAAAGATCTTCATCTCTAAACGAGCGAACTCTTTTCCTATACATTCACGCAGTCCGCCGCCAAACGGGATGTAGCTGAAAGGTTTGCGTCGTTGCTCGGATTGGTCTGGGCTAAAGCGCTCTGGATCAAATTGCTCGGACCGGTCGTAAACATCCGGTTCCTGATGAGTGCGGTTGATCTGATAGAGGATCATCCAGCCTGCTGGAATCTGATAGCCGTCAAATTCGCAGGTCTGTAGCACTTGCCGAAATCCGCCGCCGACTGGTGGCACTAGCCGCAAGACTTCTTTCAATATCTGTTCTAGATAGGTCATTTGCTTGAGCGTTTCTAGCGTTAGCGTTTTGTCTGGCAAGCTGTTTTGTTCTGCTTCGGCTTTGGCTCTGATGTCAGGATTTTGTGCTATCAGCAAGCAAAAAGAGGTGAGCGCGGAAGTGAGGGTTTCGTGACCAGCAAAAAGCAACAATAGTACCTGGTCTTTGAGTTCTTCGATGGTGAGGCTGTTGCCGTCGTCGTCTTTAGCAGTGAGCAACAGTTCGAGGGCGTCTGGGGTGGTGGGGGAATGAGGGGATTGTTTGCGATCGCGTATCAACTCTTCCAACGCTACTAGCAATCGATCTCGACTCCGTTTTGCTTTGCCAAAGGCTGTCCAAGGCAGGTTGACCGGCAGAGAAAACAATCCAGCATCCCAGGTTTCAAATAATTCTCCTAGATCCGTCTTGGAGGCATCGTCTAGCCCGACTAGAAGCTTACAGGCAATGTCGAACGTGTAGCGGCGTAGCTGCGGATACCAAACTAAGGAGCCATTCTGAGCTGATGTTTGCATCCACTGCTGAAAGTAGCGATCGCTGATAGCCACCATCGTATCGATATAGCCTTCTAGCGCTCTAGGCTGAAACGCTTGCGCCATCAGACGCCGACGCCCCGCATGTACGTCGCCCGTTTGCAGGGCAAGAGATAGCGGTCCTAGCAGCGCTTTTACGCTGGCGGGCCAGGTGACGGTGATGCGATCGCCCTCTTGGCTAAACAAAAATCGAATCGCATCCGGACCCTTCATAAAAACGGTCGGCTGGTTTAGCAGGCGCGTTTTGAACAGCGGACCATACTTGTCATGCTGCTTGCTAGCAAAGTCAGGGTCTGTGAAAAAATTAAGCGTTTTCCCAATGATAGGAAGACCGAAATCACCGGGAGGCACAGACAGGCGTGAAGAAGCAGTCATGACGTTAGGCAAATGCGAGAATCACCGTCAGCTTACTGCCTTTTCCATTGCGGCTGAGGAAATTTCTTCACCTTTATATTCTCTAGTCGGCTCTTCAAAGCCACAGGAAGTACCGTCGGTGTAGACAACTTCATCCTCCCACGGCAGGCGATAGTTGCCGTCTACCATATCTTTCATGTAGGTGTACGGGCAGTCTTGAGCGCCACCTTTGACAGCGGTGTAGCCTCGGTGCCCAAACTGGTAAATGTTGTTTTCTACGCTCCAGTGCTGGCGGGCTTCGCGGACGAGATCAGGGCGAACCTCGGCGGTGATGATTTCGTTGGGGCGGTGGCTGCCGGTGACTAGGGGCTGGCCGTCGAAGTTGACGATCATGCCTTCGCCCATCGAGTCGAAGGTGCCGTCGGTGCCGCACATGCATACCGACGCAGTAACAATCAGATTGCAAAAGGCATTGGACTGGTTGGTGATTTGCCAGCTGTGGCGAATAGGGGCGGTGTAGCCAGCGGTGCGGAGCATGATGTCGGCTCCTTTGTAGGCGCATTCGCGGGCCATTTCAGGAAACATGCCGTCGTGACAAATTATCAGAGCTAGCTTGCTGCCGTTGGGACCATCGCAGACGGGGATGCCGATATTGCCAGGTTCCCAAGGCTCGACCGGTACCCAGGGGTGCAGCTTGCGGTAGTAGAGCTGGAGTTCGCCTTTGTCGTCGATAATTAGGCCGCTGTTGTAGGGATTGCCGTCGGGGTTGAATTCCATGATCGAAAAGCAGCCCCAGATCTGGTTGTCTACGCAGGCTTGGCGGAAGGCGGCGACTTCTGGGCCGTCTAGCCGACACATAATCTCTGGATTGGTGTCCATCGAGAGGCCGTGAAGCGAGTATTCGGGGAAGACAACCAGGTCCATAGTGGGCATGTTGCGGCGGGCTTTGGCGACCATGTCGCAGATGACCTGAGTCTGCGCGGTGAGATCAGCTGGGGTGACAACGGTGGGAAGCTGAGCCTGCACCATGCCGAGCACAACGCCGTTGGGAGATTTGTTGAGTCCGCCGAGTCCGCTCATGGCTGTGTCCTCTTGATTTTGAATGGGCCGATAGGATACACAATCTAATCTACTAGGTAGCAACTGCGCAATTCTGTGGCGGTTGTTGCATACTACTGACTTTCTCGTGGCTTGTTTCTAGAGACTTGTTTTTCTAGGTGTGCTGCTCATTCACATAGTTTCCTCATACTCTCGCCATACGATCCTAGACACAACTAGAAGTCCACTAAACAGACATCAGAGAGGTAGTTCTCATGAAACTTCAGACAATCACCGTTCAACAGCTGCTCCGTGAATATGATCAGGGCGATCGCGCTTTCTCTGCGGCCTCTCTACGTGGTGGCTCTCTGATTGGAAGGTATCTAGTAGGCATCGATTTAAGCTGCTGTGACCTCAGCAGTGCCGACTTTAGCCGTAGTGATCTGAGCCGCGCCAACATGGTCAGGGCAAACCTGACTGATGCTGAGCTAGTTGATACCAACTTCTGTGGCGCAAACCTTCAGGCTACTAACTTAATCGGAGCGAACCTACAGACGGCCTCCCTAGTTGGTGCGAATCTTATGGGTAGTGATTTGCGCGGGGCAGATCTCAGTGGAGCGAATCTGCGCGGAGCGGATCTGCGCGGAGCAAGACTGAGCGGGGCAATTCTCTGCGATACCGATCTTTCGGGCGCTCGCATAGATCCCGGCGAGTTAGAGACAGCAGATGGTGATACTTCGATTCTAGATAGTTTAGAGACGCTAGACAATCTGAATAGAGAAGTGGCCCACGAAGATACAACATCACAGCATTGGGTCTCTTGGGGCGCTCATTCCTAGCATCTGTGGGCTACCGAGTCAGAATATCGTAGATGGCAATGCCGATTTCTACCACAATTAATATGGTGATGTACCATTCTACGCGGTGGCTGCTGTCGCGCTGCAAAATGCCTAGCGCGGTCTCTACGGTTCGAGAGATTAGCGCTAGCTTTTGCTCTAGGGCGACGAGTCTTTCTTTGAGCTCGTACTCGTCTTCTAGACGCAAATACAGCCGGTCTAGCTCGGGATAGTCCCAGATGGGGTCTGGCTTTTCACCGACTTCAACAATACCTAGCATTTTTTGCTGGATCAGCAGGATGCCGCCGACGTAGCTGAGCAGTTCTTTCTCTTTTGGGGGGCGGAGGTTGGTGCCTTGTATCGCTGTGGTGAAGGGCTTGATTCGTTCAAATAAGCGGGAGACTTCGCCTTCGTAGTAGTCGAGTACGACGCTTTTGGCGAGGGCTTCGGCGACGATTTGCAGGCGCTCGGCGCTGCACTGCTGGAGGTAGAGGATGTCGTTTTCTAGGCGCTCTTTGGCCTCGGGGCGGAAGGCGATGGAGAGGGTTTCTGAGACGGTGGTTTGTAGGCGATCGCGCACATACTCATCCAACGTTCCTAGCAGCTTACTTTCTTCTTTCTCACTGAGATCAAAGGTGACAATCACGCCGTAGCGCAGCAGCACAGCGCAGCCAGTTTCTCCGGCTCGAATCGTCAGCGGATTAGTCGCTAGCGGCTCGATATCTTCGATATTTTTAAGTATGAGGCGCTCTCCCAGGATAGAGGCGCGAACGGCGATCGCCGCTTTGTTCGTCCAGTCGATTGTGACTGTAGGAATAGGCGTCTGGGAGGCGGGGATAGGCAGTGCGAGATCGTTAGCAGCAGGCATACAAGTTTCAGCGAGGAGTGGTAAAGAGTTGGCGTTGCTTGAAGCAGTCGTCCTTATTATTAGCCATTTATTAGCCATTGGGCGGGACGATTTCTAGCTTGGCAATCTGGAGGCGCTGGCACATGCGCAATTGTTCGTAGAGCGGTCGCCAGTGCCAAAGGACGTTGGCAAGCGCTTCCCAAAAGGTGAGCCAGCCGAAGACGGTGACGCCCTGGGTGAGTAGCAGCATCCCGATACCGGATTCGATAGTGGAAGTGCGGCTATCGAGGACAACGGAGAGGACAAGGGCACCCGCACCACAGAGCCCGAGGAGGGCAGCGTCCCAGGCGAGCTTTTGCAGGTTTTGGCGGCGAACGTCTTCTAGGTAGGCGAAGTAGCGCTGGATGACGGTGTGCAGCACTTTGGGCGAGAAGGCTGGGAGAGCAGGCGTGTCAGTGAAGGCGACGCGGAGTAGGAGAGATTCGTTGCCGACTTCGCCAAGGCGGGCGAAGAGGTAGTCGACGAAGTCTTTGTTGAGGTTGAGAACGGGGGAGGGGGTATCGGCGTCGGTGTCGGTATTAGCTTCGTTGCCGAAGTTGGCAGGGATGCCTTCGAACGGCATGAGGATGGCGGTAGGGGAGTTGAGGCGCAGGCGAACGATGATGTCACCTTCGGGCGATCGCGTGTAGCATTCGGCGATTTGCTTTTCCTTGGCGGTTTGGCGGCGAGGGGGAATGAGCCTAAAGACCCGTTTCATAGGCGTATGGATGAGGGCGCTGTCATAGTTACATCTAGCACATCAGGCTGTCGGAATGGGTGTTGCGAGTTGGATGGGTGGGTTGTGGCTTCGGCTACGCTCAGCCAGCGGGGGGTGCTGGCACTGAGATAGCGGGGGGTGCTGATACTGAGCTAGCGGGGGGTGCTGATACTGAGTTAGCGGCTCCGGTGTACACACAAGTCCGAGAGATGCGCTACGTCCTGCCGCCCTCATCCCCCAACCCCTTGCTCCCGAAGGGAGAAGGGGAGCTAGATCAAAGTCCTTCTCCTCTCGGGAGAAGGATTTAGGATGAGGGCGAGTGTAAGGCATAGCAAGCCTTTTCGACATTTATCTCATAGTTATGTGTACACGGGAGGAGCTAGCGGGGGGTGCCGACACCGAACCCTGAGCGTAGTCGAAGGGTGGCTGGTAGGAGACGACGGACATTTTTCGTTAAGTGTCAATGTAGCCTTTGATGGCGGCGACGACGGGTTTGATAGCTGGATGCTCAATCATTTCTTCTAGGGCGGTGGTGCCACCTTCTTTGACGGCGTTGAGCAAGCGCTGTTTGACGGTGGGCTGGTTTTCGATCGCTTCGATGGTTTTGGCGGCGATCATCATTTGGCCGGTGGGGGTGGTGCGATCGTAGCTTTGGTCGAGTTCGGCGAAGAGGGCTTTGATGTCGCGGGCGGCGGCGGCGAGGTCGGCGCTGTGGTTGATTTGGGTGCCGATTTTGTCGCCCTGGACTTGGTCGCCGCCGATGTTGTCGCCTTGGCCGTATTGATTAGTAGTATCGCCGTAGTGATTATTGGTGCTATCAGAGGATGAGCCGATTGTGTTGTCGTTTCCGTTGATGACGTTTGAGTCTGTGACGTTGCCGCCGACGTTGATAGACGATTCTTCGTATCTTTGTTCTGGGAAGTTGACGGTGATATCTAGTTTGTTGCTGAAGGGAGACTTTTTGGTGGCGTCTTTGCTGGCGATCTATAAGGGGTTCGTAGCCGTCTAGGAGCTGGCGGATGTTGACGCGGATGCCGAGCTTGCCGATGGGGTAGTCTTGGATGCCCATTTTCTCTAGGCCGAGGAGTTCTTGATAGTCGAGGGGGGGATGGTCAGGGTGCTTGGGGACGGGAACCCGTTCGGTGATTTCTGGATCGACGAAGCTGCGGTGGATTTTGGTGAATAGTTTGCGGATGGTGGCTAGGAAGGAACGGCGGGTGGATGCTTTGCCGCTGATGGCGATGAAGATTTGTTTTTCTTCGGGGTCGGCTTTGATGCGAGCGATGTTGTAGATTTCTTCGCCTTCGGTGTAATGGAGCATGACGCCGCTGCGCCAGTAGGTGTCTTGATGAATGTCTTCGTGGGCGAGGACGATGAAGCGGGAGAGGATGCTTTCTGGCAGGACGCGGTAGTGGTATTGAAAGTCTAGGGTGTCGCCTTCTAGGTCGGTTTCTTCGGGTTCGTCTTTTGGAAGAAGGCCGGGGAGGAGGAATTTTTCGGGCTGGCAGCCGTCGAGTAAGAAGCCAAGCTGAAATTCTTTGATCAGTCCGATTAGATAGCTGTATCGATTGGCTGGGTAGCGCTCTGGGTCGAGGATACGGCTGAGGTCGGCAGTGGTGAAGATCCCTTTGTTTTTGGTTTTGAGGGTTTCGTCGCTGAGCAGGGTGTAGATACCGGTGGTGACCCAGTCGGGTTTGAGAACGTTGGTGTCTCGCAGGATGGGGTGTTCGCGGAAGTTGAGAACGAGGCCGAGGTTGTGGAGCAGGTCGATTAGCTGTTCTTGGCTGTCTTCGTTGGTGACGTTTTGGTCGTAGCAGAGATTAGTGTAGCGAGGATAGGTGATGAAGTCTTCGTCCATGTGTTCGAGCTGTTCTTTTACCTGGAACCAGGTGAGGGGTAGCAAGTTGTAGACATCGTGAAGCTGGGCGACTTCGCGGATGATGGCGGCGCGCAGATCGGCGATGCCGTGGCCGGTGCTGCAAGAGGTTTCGAGGATGGCTTTGATGTTGGGATATTTGTCCCGGAGGGCTTTGCGGTTGATGTCTAGGGGCTGTTCGTCGTATTTGTTGCCGACGATGATGACGGGGGATTCGCCGCCGAAGCTATCGATTAGCTTTAGCCAGTATTCGATGCGGTTTTCGTCTTCGGAGGTGCGGCAGTTGCAGGTGAGGATGTAGAGGCTACGTTTGGTGAGGAAGAATTGGTGGGTGGCGTGGTAGATTTCTTGACCGCCGAAGTCCCAGACGTGCAGGCGGACGGGTTTGGTGTTGACGGTGATGGACCAGTCGCTGACGGTGAGGCCGTCGGTTTGAGATTCGTTGGGGTTGTATTGATCGTTGATCAGGCGGTTGATCAGGGAGGTTTTGCCGACGCTGCCCTGGCCGATCAGGAGGAGTTTGGCCTCGTTGAGCTGGCGTCTTTCGCCGCTGTGCATCTGCTGGCAATAGCGGAAGAGGCTTTCGGCAGAACCTGGGTCTTGGCTAATGTCTGATGGGCCTAGAATCTCAGGAGAGATGGGCAGAGGGTTTCGTCTGAGATCAAGCTTGGTCAGGTTGGAGAGGCTGAGCAAACTGATAGGTATTTCAGAAATTTTGTTGTTTTCTAGATCAAGCGTGGTCAGGTTGGAGAGCTGAGCGATCGCCTCGGGAATCTGCGTGAGTTGATTGCTATCGAGGTAAAGCGTGGTCAGGTTGGAGAGCTGAGCGATCGCCTCGGGAATCTGCGTGAGTTGATTGCTATGGAGGTAAAGCGTGGTCAGGTTGGAGAGCTGAGCGATCGCGTCGGGAATCTGCGTGAGTTGATTGCTATGGAGGTAAAGCGTGGTCAGGTTGGAGAGCTGAGCGATCGCCTCGGGAATCTGCGTGAGTTGATTGCTATAGAGGGAAAGCGTGGTCAGGTTGGAGAGCTGTGCGATCGCCTCAGGAATCTGCGTGAGTTGATTGCTAGAGAGGAAAGCGTCGTCAGGTTGGAGAGCTGCGCAATCGCGTCTGGAATCTGCGTGAGTTGATTGCTATCGAGGTTAAGCCTCGTCAGGTTGGAGAGCTGAGCGATCGCCTCGGGAATCTGCGTGAGTTGATTGCTATGGGCGACGAGCCTCGTCAGGTTGGTAAGCTGCGAAATCGTCTCTGGAATCTCCGCGATTTGATTGCTATGGAGGGCGAGCATCGTCAGGTTAGTGAGCTGCGAGATCGCCTCAGGAATCTGCGCGATTTGATTGCTACCGAGGTAAAGCGCTGTCAGGTTGGAGAGCTGCGCAATCGCCTCTGGAATCTGCGTTATTTGATTGCTAGAGAGGTAAAGCGTAGTCAGGTTGGAGAGCTGAGTGATCGCCTCGGGAATCTGCGTGAGTTGATTGCTATAGAGGTAAAGCGTCGTCAGGTTGGAGAGCTGAGCGATCGCCTCGGGAATCTGCGTGAGTTGATTGCTAGAGAGGTAAAGCGTGGTCAGGTTGGAGAGCTGAGCGATCGCCTCGGGAATCTGCGTGAGTTGATTGCTAGGAGGTAAAGCGTCGTCAGGTTGGAGAGCTGAGCGATCGCCTCGGGAATCTGCGTGAGTTGATTGCTATCGAGGTAAAGCGTGGTCAGGTTGGAGAGCTGTGCGATCGCCTCGGGAATCTGCGTGATTTGATTGCTAGAGAGGTAAAGCGTGGTCAGGTTGGAGAGCTGTGCGATCGCGTCGGGAATCTGCGCTGATTTGATTGCTAGAGAGGGAAAGCTTGGTCAGGTTGGAGAGCTGTGCGATCGCCTCGGGAATCTCTTGTAACTGGACATTTACCATTGGGTCTAGGTTGTCAGCTTAAAGTAGTCAATCTTGAAGATGCACTTTGGAATCTCCTTGAGAGGATTGCCGCTGAGATCTAGCTTATTTAATTTCTTTAACTGAGTGAGTTCTATAGGTAGATCGGTTAGCTCATTTCCGATCAAGGTGGGAACTAGTCGATCATCAACCCAGTTCCATTCTTTCACCTTTCCTAACATCAGCGTCTCTAGCTGCGTCAGCTTCCCAATCTCCGGCGGCAGCTCGCTCAACCCCTTTCCCGACAAATCCAGCGTCGTCCATCTTTCCGCCGCCGCCTGATCGATCAACCTAAGCAATTCGTCTTGAGTCACCGTTTTCGCCACCGTCATTGCTGCGGTTAGCATAGCGTAAGCCCAGACGAAAACTACAGCTACCGAGCCCTCCACAGCCTTTTGCCTGCACAGGTATTGAAGAAGCGCAGTCAAGTTTGCGAAAAGCGTAACGGCGATCGGGAAGAGCGCGATCAAGTGCGGGAGAAGTGTGGCGGCGATCGGGAGAAGTGTGACGGCGATCGGGAGAAGTGTGACGGCGATTGGGAGAAGCGTGATCAAGTGCGGGAAGAGCGCGATCGAGTGCGAGAGAAGCGTGACGGCGTTCAGGAGAAGGGCGATCAAGTGCGGGAGAAGGGCGATCGAGTGCGGCAGCAGCGCGATCAAGTCTGGCAGAAGGGCGTTCAAGTCTGGCAGCAGCGCGATCGCGTCTGGGAGGAAGATAAAGGCGGCTTTGTCTTCGCATGTCTGCAAAGCAAAGCGGCAAAAGCAGCTAACGCCACTGAATCTAGAGCACTGCTAGCAAGCTATGACGCTCAAACAGGCTATGTGACCATAGAGCTAAAAAGCGACGCTGTTTGTAGGGTCTGTCAAATGCGCCTGATGGTGCGATCGCAGCTATACAAATCACCCCATCAGGTGACGAGCTGCACTGGGAAGCGCTAGATGTAGACTTCACGGTGAAAGGACTACTCACAGGCATCTTTGGCACCAAAAAGTGGATAAGTGAACTGAAAGATGCCGCTGTACGGGCCAACCATACGTAGCCTGAGTGCAGAGAAGAATTGCCGAGCTTTCCCTATTCGGCTCAATGCTACGAGACGACTTTCGTCCGGATAGCGATATAGACCTGCTAGTAACCTTTGCTCAGAATGCTAGCTGGAGTCTGTTTGACTTAATGGACATGGAAGAAGAACTTAAAGCAATATTCAAACGAAAAGTCGACATTGTCGATAGAAGTGGCCTCGTCAATCCATATCGTAGACGCGAAATTCTTAGAACTTGTCAAAATATCTACAAAGCTGAGTAGGTAGAGCAGAGATGTCATGAACAAACGTGATGCAGCCTACCTATGGGACATGCTCCAAGCCATTGATAAGATTCAAGACTTCATTAAAGATGTCTCCTACAACGAGTATTTGTCTAGCTATCTAATACAAAGCGCAGTCGAAAGACAGTTAGGAATGAAGATTTAATAAAAGCCGCTTTCGCGGACCGGTGGGTTTTGGCTTCGACTGCGCTCAGCCATCGTAAGTTGCCGTTACCGAACCCTGAGCGTAGTCGAAGGGTGGCCGGGTAGAGATCAGCAGGTTATTTAATCCTCGATCCTTAGAAATTTTGGGAGACACAGCGCTGAACACATAAGATCCAAGAAAACAATAATATTTTTTGGTTTCGGATTGGCCCTCACGCGGAATATGACAAACTATTGCAAGGAAAGTAAGCAACGCCAAGAGGACCACAATCACAATGAAACTTGCTGCAATTGACATTGGCACCAACTCTATCCACATGATTGTGGTCAACGTGCGGCAAAGACAGCATTTTGAGGTGATTGAACGGGTCAAAGAAATGGCCAAGCTCGGGGCGGGGGTGTTCGCCACCAATCGGCTGAGCGACAGAGCTTACAAAGTCGGTCTCGACACCATCGAGCGCTACGTTCAGCTAGCCGATCAGCTTGGCGTCGATGAGATTATTACCGCTGCGACTAGCGCTACCCGCGAAGCCCAAAATGGTGAAAGCTTTCTCAAAGAAGTGGTTCGCCGGACCAAAATTGAGCCCGAATTATTTCTGGGAAGGAGGAAGCGCGGCTGATTTTCTTGGCAGTGAGGAATGCGATCGCGCTAGAAAAAGACGAAAACGCCCTCGTGCTCGACATCGGCGGCGGCAGCACCGAAGCCGTCGTCGGCAACCGCAAAGACATTCTCTTTGGCACCAGTATGAAGCTAGGCGTGCTTAGACTGCTCGATATGTTTGAGGACAAGGGAGATATTGGCGAAGAAGCCCGCAGCGTATTAGAGTCTCACATTCGCTTTCTGGCAAAAGATGCCATTGACCAGGCCAAACAAGCCGGATTCACCCGCGTCATCGGCACTTCCGGCACCAATCGCACCCTCGGAGAAGCCGCCTATATCCAGCGCCACAGCACCACCCTCCAATCCGTCAATGCCGAAGTCGTACAGCTCGAAGATCTCGAAGCGCTGACCGAACAGCTTGCCAGCCTCGACGCCAGCAAACGCGAAAAAATCGACGGCATTAGCAGCAAGCGCAGTGACGCCATCCACCTCGGCGGTATTCTGCTCACGCAGCTGCTTAAAATGGCCGACGCGACAGAACTGACGCTGTGCGACGCCTCTTTGCGCGAAGGCATGATCCTCGACTATATCGATCGCCATGCCAAGGAAGTTGTTGATCTGCGCATACAGGGCGATCTGCGCCATCGCAAAGCCGCTCAGCTCGTTCAAAAATACGAGTCAGATTGGGAGAGCAACCGTCATATTGCCAATCTAGCGCTACAGCTGTTTGAAGAGACGCGATCGCTCCACCAGCTCAATGCCTTAGAAAGAGACGTTTTAGAATTCGCCGCTCTGCTCTACGACATCGGCCAGTATCTCTCTTTCAAGAGCTATCACAAAAGCTCCCGCTACATCCTCAAAAGGGCCGACCCGCGCGGCTTTACCGATGAAGAAATGGTCCTCATTGGCCAGGTAATTCGCTATCACCGCAAAGCTCGTCCGAAAAAGAAGCACGGACAGTTTAAAAGACTTTCAGAATCACAGCAGCGAACGGTGTGGGTACTCGCTGGACTGCTGAGAATTGCCGTGAACTTAGATAGAACCAAAGATCAACAGATTGAAAAACTTTCTTGCGATCTCTCAGATGAGGAGATTAAGATTTTGGTGTCAGGCCAGGGGAGTTTGGATGTTAGCATTTGGGCGGCGATGGGCGATCGCAAAATCTTGGAAAAAGCGCTAGAGCGAAACGTTAGCATCACCGCCATACCAAGGCCAGATAGTCTCACTGACTGACAAACCAATTGCTGTATCACCCCAGCCTTTGCAAACCGATGCGCATATACCTGACACACTGCTCCAAAGAAAAAGAGCCCAGTCTTAAGGGAACTGACTTTGCAAGAGATCAATCTGATCGAGTAGCCAGCTTTATATGCCACCAAACCATTCGTAGCCTTTATCTTCCCAATAGCCCTGCGCCTCTGGCAGATCGGCCATAAAAGAAATGCGCGTAACCCATTTGCTGAGCTTGTAGCCTAGCTTGATGGGGGCTGCTAAGCGCAGCGGCGCACCGTTTTCAGCCGGTAGCGGCATACCGTCTCTTTGATAGGCCATCAGCGTTTGAGAATGGAGCGCTGACGGCAAGTCCCAGCTTTCGTAGTAATTGTCGGCTGATTGAAAATAGACATAGCGAACTTCGGGCCTTGGCTCTACCAGCGCCGCTAAATCTTGCATGCGCACGCCGCCCCACTGCACAATCGCCGACCAGCCTTCAACACAGATGTGACGAATGACCGTCGAGGTCAAAGGCATAGCCTTGATATCTGCCATGCTGAGCTGCATGGGCCTATTTACCGCGCCATCTAATGTGAGCTGAAAAGTTCCCATGTCAATTTGCGGCGTACCGTCAAATGAATTGACTAGTAGCGCATCCGGAGTGATGGCACTAATAGGATATTCAGGCACGGGCGTCTGCCGCAGCAGCACTTTCTCTACTCGCTGATTGAGCGGTTCAGAGACTTTGTTGATCTGACGAGAATAGAGCGGTGCGCCGCAGGCATCTAGCAGCAGTCCGGCTCCAGAGAGGGTGGATAGCTGTAGCAGGCGGCGGCGCGTCAGTATGCGGCGGGGCGCTTGAGACGGTTGAGGCGGTTGCATAGGAGTTAGACTGGTTTTAACCAAGGCACTAAGAACAATACAAGAAAAACAGTATGAGGGAAAACGCTAGATAAACATCGATTTAACTAAGCGAAACTGGCCGACTTTGAGTGCCAAGAGAGAATGCACCAGCATAAAAATAACAACGATGGGCACCGTGATAAAGTGAACCGTTCGCAAAATTTGCCAGTTGATAAACAGCCCCGACAGCCAGTAGAACTGAGCGGGTTTGTACATGGCTAGGCCGGAGGCGATCGCCAGCACCAGCACCGGCATGATCGCGGTATAAACCACTCGATGCCAGGCGTAATTTTTGCGCTTGGGATTGGTGCCGGTTTGCAGAACTTTGATATCGCTCTCAGAAGCATACCGCCGTTTCCAGCGGCGGGTGATGAAAATGTAAATGCCATAGATCAACAGATTCATCGAAAAGATCCACATCGCTGCAAAGTGCCAGTGACGGCCCCCGGCCAGCCAGCCCCCTAACGTGAAAAGGGCCGGAAAGTGCCAGCCTGCTCGTCCGCCAAAGACGGGATTGGCGTTATAAATTTGCAGGCCGCTGGTTAGCATCAGCAGCAAACTGATCAGATTGATCCAGTGAAAGATTTTACTAAATAGAGCTTGCTGAGGCGCAGGCGGTGCCTTTTTAGGTGCTTTTTTTGGAGGCTTTGGGGGGTCTTGAGCGGACGCTGTAGAATTTGTCATAGATTTCACAAGGGTAAAGCGGGAAAAAAGGGTGCCAGCCAAAGCTGAATTTGAACATCCCAGCCTAGGAGAATTGCGATCGCGCTGATTACAACCACAGCGCCACCGATGCGCTCTAGCCGATTGCCATACGCACGCAGTGAAAGCAACCGACTGCTCAAAAATCGTCCGCCATAGGCAAACATTAGCAGAGGAAAGGCGGCTCCAATGCCATACAGCAACAATAATTTGAAAGCACCCTCTACCTGATGATTCACTGCTGCTAGCACCAGAATGCTGCCTAGCACCGGACCTGCGCAGGGCGTCCAAAGCAGCCCGAGCTGAGTCCCGAGCCAAAACTCTCCAGCTAGACCAGTGCGTTCGTGCGCTTTGCCCCAGCGCTTCACTGGCAAATGGCTAAAAAGCTGATAGCGCCACTGCGGAAAAAGGGTCAACAATCCTACTGCCAAAAGTACAACAATCGCAGCCGTCCGCAGCAGCCCCGAGATGTGGCTAAACCAGCTAGCGCTCACTCCCAGCAGGCTTCCGGCTAGGGCAAACCCACCTACTAGGCCGAACACAAGTGCCACTGGGCCATACCTGTGAGATTGAAGCGATCGCCCCACAATAATCGGCAAAACGGGAAGCACGCAAGGCGAGCAAACGGTTAAAAATCCTGCTAACAGTGCCAGCGTCAAAGAAAGAGAAGAGGTCATCATAGAGAAAACCGCCTTGCGCTAGCCCAGCATCTGACGAATGGTCTGTTCTGTTGTATCGTAAGCGCCCTCACCAATGTGGTCGTATCGTACAATCCCCTCACGATCCGCCAAAAACAAATGGGGCCAGTAGTGGTTATCGTAGGCTTTCCAGGTAGCAAAATCGTTATCTATTGGCACCGGATAGGTGATCTGATGTTCGGCTAACGCGGCCTTAACATTGTTGACATCTTTTTCAAACGGAAATTCAGGGGTATGAACACCCACGACCTTCAGCCCCTGCGCGGCATACTGACTATTCCATTTGACGATGTATGGCAGCGTGCGTTGACAGTTAATACAAGAAAATGTCCAGAACTGAACTAGCACCACACTGCCCTTGAGAGCGCTGACGGTTAGTGGACTGCTATTTAGCCACTGGTCGATGCCCTGAAACGCTGGCAGACTAATTGATCTAGAAGACGGCACCGAGGCACTAGTGGCAGCTTCTGCTGTATTAGAGGTAGGCACAGATCTACTCCCCGCTGAAAGCTGGGGCAGTTGAACATTCGTATCATGATGGAAAAATGCTGCGACGCCTACACCTGCGGCTCCTAATCCCAGGTATCGGAGCAGATGCCGTCTTTGAAGCAAAGGTTGTTTGTTCATGGCCAAGCTGTTATTAGGGCTGTATGAGGGGTTTTGCTAGCGCTTTAGTTGGGGAGGAGCATTCCTCAATAGGTGATAGATATCTACTAGTGAGCACTTATTCCCTCATAGCTGACAGTATTTTTCAACTGTCAGCTATGACACCATGCCGAGGGTCGTAAGGAATGAAGATTTAATAAAAGCCGCTTTCGCGGACCGGTGGGTTTTGGCTTCGACTGCGCTCAGCCATCGTAAGTTGCCGTTACCGAACCCTGAGCGTAGTCGAAGGGTGGCCGGGTAGAGATCAGCAGGTTATTTAATCCTCGATCCTAACTATTCTGGTTTAGTCGCTGGTTCTTCCATAGCAGCGCCAGACTCCTCTTCCATAGCAGCGCCAGAGTCATCCTTCATGGCATCTCCTGACTCTTTCATAGCAGCGCCAGAGTCATCCTTCATGGCATCTCCTGATGTGCTGCTATCAGGCTCACCAGAGCAAGCCGTCAGACCTGCAGTTAAGACGAACAGACCAAGCAATGTACCGACTTTCAAATTCTTCATGATGCTTCTTTGCTATTGATAGGGTTGATAAGCAGACACTGAAATAAACGTGAACCTTGATAATGTGCCGAGTTTCATCTAGAGACGATACTACGCAATGTCCCTAGCAAGGAATTTCCTCTGGTATCTAATTCCGCTAACTGATAGTAAGTCTTCAGGCATGGTATTTTTCTTAGCTGCGGCTGAGAACTTCCTGAGATTAAAAAGTTTGAGTTAGTATGCTCAGACGTGTTTTAAGAGAGCTTGGACATACCCAAACTTCCGTCTCGGCTGCTTCTACACTGTAGTACGCGCCGTTCTTTGCAGAATATAAAGTGTTCCTCTGGTCTATTCGTATGCAGCCTTCTGTTTCAATTAGCAAAGATCTAGTCCTTGTAGGCGGTGGCCACAGTCATGCACTCGTGCTGCGAAAAATGGGAATGAATCCCTGGCCAGCAGAGGTACGGCTTACCTTGATTACAAACTTAGCGGATACGCCCTACTCAGGCATGCTCCCGTGCCATATTGCGGGCCTGTATGATTTTGATACGGCGCATATCGATCTGCGGCCACTTACTCGTTTTGCCAACTGTCGGCTAATTATGGATCGGATGATCGGTCTCGACCCGACGCAGCAAAAAGTGATCTGCGCGAATCATCCTCCGATCGCCTATGACTCTCTCTCAATTGATGTGGGCAGTACCCCAGCGAAGTCTCAGGTGGCTGGTGCAGATAAGTACGCGATTCCGGCCAAGCCTGTTCCTGCTTTATTGGAAGCCTGGGACAGCTACCTCAAAAATTTTGAAAAGGTATTGAAAGAGCGTCCTGAAACGTCTGCAACTATCGCGATCGTAGGCGGCGGTGTTGGCGGAGTAGAGATGGCTTTTGCAATGCAGGTAAGGCTGCGGCAGTTGATAGATTCCTACAGCTCAAACTCGAAACAACAAGCTTCAAAACAACAGGTCTGCGTTCACATCTTTCAGCGGGGCGAGTATTTGGCTAAGGGGCGTAACCGGCTGACTCAGTGGATGGTGGAGAGAATGTGTCGGGAGAGAGGGATTCAGGTACATACGGGGGAGACGGTTTGTGAAGTGATGGAGAGATCTGTGCGCTGTGAGTCGGGTCTGGTGGTGGAGTGCGATCGCACCTTCTGGGTAACAAACGCCTCCGCTCCGCCCTGGCTAAAAGACAGCTCCCTTGCCCTCACTTCAGACGGCTTTATCGCAGTTGACGACACCCTGCAAACCCTCAGTCATCCGAACATCTTCGCCGCTGGCGACGTGGCCACCATGGTCAATCACAAACGTCCAAAAGCGGGCGTCTTCGCCGTTCGTCAGGGTCCACCGCTATACGAGAATCTAAAGCGTCAGGTAACTGATCGACCGCTACAGCCTTTCAAGCCGCAAAGTCGCTATCTCAATATCATCGATACCGACACCGACACCTCTATCGCCTCGTGGGGGCCTTTTGCAATTCGTGCAAAGTGGTGCCGTGCCTGGAAAAACAGCATCGACCAAAAGTTTATGAGCCTGTTCTCTGATTTTCCAGAAATGTCTGAGGAGGTCGGTCGGTCTAGAGTAAGACAGAGCAAAGACGCGCATACCCAAGAAAATACGATGCACTGTGCAGGCTGCGGCTCTAAAGTTGGTAATCAGACGCTTTCTCGGGCTTTGAGTAGAGTACGCACCGAAGCTGCTGACAGCGCTGACTGGCCAAATCGCAACAACATTTATACCGGACTAGACAAACCGGATGACGCGGCGATTGTTCAAGTTCCAGCAGGCAAACTCGCGGTTCACACAGTTGACCAGTTTAGTGCTCTAGTCGACGATCCGTTTATCTTTGGGCAGATATGCGTGAATCACTGCCTCAGCGATTTATTTGCGATGGGGGCGACTAGTCATAACGTGCTGGCGATCGCCAGCATCCCCTACGGCAACAGCAACAAACAAGAAGAAATCCTGTACCAGCTCCTCTCCGGCGCAATGCTTGCTCTTACAGATGCCAAAACCTTTCTGGTTGGTGGCCATACAACAGAAGGAGCAGAACTCTCACTCGGCTTTGCCTGCAACGGCTGGATAGATCCCGAGCAAATCTGGAAGAAAAGTGGATTACAGCCAGGTGATGCTTTGATTGTGACCAAGGCACTTGGTACTGGGACGCTGTTCGCGGCTGACGCTCAGCTAAAAGCGAAAGGCCGTTGGATAGAGGCAGCTGTTCAAAGTATGCTGCAGTCCAATCGACTGGCAGCCGAGTGTATAAAACAACACGGTGCAACAGCCTGTACCGATGTCACTGGCTTTGGGCTGGCCGGACATTTGCTAGAGATGGTTCAAGCTTCGCATGTAGAAGTCTCCTTGGACTTGGGGGCGATCGCACTTCTACCAGGCGCTGAGCATTCCTTGGCAAACAATATCGTTAGCTCCCTTTATCAGCGCAACCTAGACAATGCGCAACCTGCCATTCAAGATAGCCACACGCTCACGCACAGCCCTAGCTTTCAAATCCTTTTTGATCCTCAAACTTCCGGAGGACTGCTCGCCAGCATTCCCGCAGAAAAAGTCGACGGCTGCCTGAAGGCTCTTCATCAGCTTGGATACAGTAGCAGTCAGCACATTGGCACTGTCAATCGCTCCACAGATAAAGAAAAGACTATCTCCAGACCTATCAGAATAAAGCAGTGATAGCGTTTACTCTTTAATCAATATTTTTGTATTCCTAATCTTCCATATAGAGCCTCTTACCATGTATCAATACTTTAAGAGAAAGGATGATCGGCTCGTCTTCTAACACCTTGGGCAAATTCAATCTACTCACCACCGATGATCTTAAGGACGACCTTAAGATAGATAGTGGCAAAGACTTGAAAGAGCTAGAGGTCAGAGATTCTCTGCGGGCTCGTTCCGCCAGAAGAAACTTGGCTATCGCTGCCGTTGTTTTGGGATTAGCTGCGATCGGTGGCGCGGCCTCGTGAGCTAGGGCCGCATCGCAGCCAAACAGAAATGCTTATAACTTTTGCTAGATCCTATGCCGAGTACGAATGCGATAGGATCTACACATATAGTATTTAGGAGTAGAATCCGCATGCCGAACAAGGTAGTCAGGACAGACGAAGAATGGAAAGAGCAGCTCAGCTCTGAGGCCTATCAGGTGGCACGCAAGGCAGGCACGGAGCGAGCGTTCACTAGTCCACTCAATAACAATAAAACCGAAGGCGTCTATAGCTGCGTGTGCTGTGGTTCAGAGCTATTTAACTCTGAGACCAAGTTTGACTCAGGGACCGGCTGGCCTAGCTTCTATGCGCCTAGCGAGCCCGAGAATGTATTGGACAAAAAAGACTTCAGCCATTTCATGATTCGGACAGAGACTGTGTGCGCCGTGTGCGATGCGCATCTAGGCCACGTCTTTAACGATGGACCAAAGCCGACGGGCAAGCGCTACTGCATGAACGGTGCTGCGCTTTCTTTCGAGCCTGCGGATGTGGATGGCGATGGGCAGATCAAAGGAGCAAGTCCGGCTGAAGCAGCGGGCTAATCCATGCGACTACATACCGAAATTCAAGGACCGGAGCAGGGCTATCCGGTTCTTTGTCTGCATGGGCATCCGGGCAGCGGTGCGGCAATGAGCGTCTTTACCGACGAGTTGGCGGCGCTCGGATTTCGGACCTATGCGCCGGACTTGCGAGGGTATGGCCAGAGTAAGACGGCATATCCGTTTGAGATGACTCGGCACCTGGACGATTTGGAAGCGCTGCTGGCTCAGTACGGGATCGAAGCGTGCCTGGTGCTGGGCTGGTCTTTGGGTGGAATTTTGGCGATGGAGCTGGCGCTGCGTCGGCCTGAGAGGGTCAGGGGTCTGGTGCTGATTGGCACTGCGGCGAAGCCAAGGGGGTCTCATCCGCCCATTTCGCTGCAGGACAACGTACTGACCGGGATTGCGGGGCTGGTGAACTGGGTAGTACCGGGATGGGAAGGCGCGATCGCCCTCGGCAAACAGTCCCTTTTTCGCTACCTCATCCGCAATCATACGCCCGAAGCTTACTACTACCTCGCCAAAGAAGGCGCACCCGCAACGCTGCGCACCAGCGGCTATGCCACAACGGCCCTGAACCAGGCAATTCAATCGGGCTACAACCGACTGCCCGATATTAAGACATTGCAGACTCCGGCCCTGATGCTGTGTGGAGAGTGCGATCGCCACATCACCGCCGCTAGCAGCCTAGAAACCGCTCGCACCCTGCCCAACTGCGAAGCCCACTGCTACGACAACACTGCGCATCTATTTCCATGGGAGATTCCGACGCGGATGAATGCAGATATTCGAGATTGGCTGAATCGACACAAAGCGCTTTATGGTGGGGCAAAGGTGGCGTAATGTTCCAGCGAATCAATGCCAGCGAATCAATGTCAGCGAATCAATGGTAAAGAGTCGACGATAGAGAGCAGTCAGCGCTTAATTTCGTCGCGCAAATCCGCTAGATCCGTATACGAGTCCGCCAAATCAATCAGACTATCGCTAGTCATCGATTGCAGGCTGACGACCTCAATAAACGTACCGCGCTGACTGAGCACCTGCAAGGCATAGGCCAAGTTACCATCGCCGCCTAGCAGCGTAATATTCGGACAATATTCTGAAATGCGCATCATATCAACCGCCATTTCTACGTGCATATTTGCCCGGCGAGAGCCATCAGGTAAAGTGGTCAGATCCTTGCTGACGACGCGGTGACCATGGCGATTTAGCCACAGCAAAAAGCCGCGCTGCTTTTCGTTTTGAGGATCTACGCCTGTGTAGAAATAGGCCCGCAGCAGGCGGCGACCTCTCACTAACGAAGACAGGAGACGACGATAGTCTACCTCTATGTTCAGATGAGAGGCCGCATAGAAAAGATTGGAGCCATCAATGAAAATGGTAATCAGGTCGCTACTTTGGGTCACAGAGGAAGAATTCTTTGGGAGGCTAGGTTGAGGTTTGGAGGGCTTTCTGTCTGACTTGAGTGGGCTAGGGATAGCGTCACGTTCCTTTTTCTTGCCCGGCGTCTTGTGCATTTTGGGCGAAGAAGCGCTGGTAGGCTCTTCCTCAGAGCGTACCAGTACTGATGTCCACTTTGGTCGAGAGTTGATGGCAATCTTGGAGTGGGTACTGGTTTTGGGCGCTGCGGTGCCAGACAGGATCGAGGGTCCACCAGAAAATTGACTAGAAGGTTGAAGGGCGAGTTTCTTCAAAGCCGTGGGTAAAGCCGTGGGCGACGCTGAGGTGGGCTCGTCAAACTGGAGCGCTGATTCGACTTGATTTTCTGCGATAGAATCAGTGCGCTCGGACTTCGCGTCCTGGAGCTTCTGGGTCCGGCTAGCGTAGTGATTCGCGTTCTCAGTGGCTTTTTTCATATCATACTGAGGCGTCACCTCTGGGTTGACCAAGTCGTTATCAGATGTTTTCAATGGAAGTTTTGGGAGTATATCCAAATGTTGCGAACTTTAACATTCTAAAGGGTGGGTACTTCGCTTTCTCAAATGTCAGCAAATGATTTAATGAATGCTTACAGCTCTTGACAAGGCACTCAGATTAGTCAGCATGAGGCGATTTACACAGCTATTTCTAGACGTGGACGCAACGACATCAACCAATGCGAAAGTCCGCGCCATACAGCAATACTTTCATGATGAGAGCCCAGAGAATGCGGTGTGGGCGCTCTACTTGCTGATGGGCAAAAGGCGCAAGCGGCTGATTACCTCGCGGGTGCTGCGGGAAATTTTTCTGCGGATTTCAGAGGTGCCAGAGTGGCTGTTTGAAGAAAGCGCGTCGCACGTAGGTGATACGGCAGAAACGATTGCGCTGCTGCTGCGCGATACGCCGATTGAACCTACGGGCACTTCGACGGCAGGGGGCGATACGCCTTTGCATGAGTGGATGACTTCGGTGATTCCGCAGGTAAAGAAGATCAAAGCTGAGGAGATCGAAGAGGGAGAGCCCGACCGCCTGCAAAATCTGGTCACCGACTGGTGGGCCAATCTCGAAGACGATGAAATCTTTGTATTAAACAAGGTGCTGACTGGCGCTTTTCGGATGGGGGCGAGTACAAAGCTGGTGGTAAAGGCGCTAGCGGCAGAGTATGAGCTGACAGAGGCTGTTTTGAGCCATCGGCTGATGGGCGATATCGAGACTACGGGAGAGTTTTATCAGGCGCTGATCGATCCGGATGAGGCGGATGCAAATCCGAGTCGGCCCTATCCTTTCTTTTTGGCCGCGCCGATCGATGTGGAAAAGTTTGCCAGTGAGCCAATGGACCAGTGGCAGGCGGAGTGGAAGTGGGATGGGATTAGGGCCCAGCTAATTTATCGGGGGGGGGAGCTTTTTACCTGGTCGCGCGGAGAAGATTTGATTACGCATCAGTTTCCTGAGTTTGAGGCGCTGATCGGTGTGATGCCGGATGGGACGGTGCTAGATGGCGAAATTGTCTGCTGGAATGGTCAGCAGCCGTTGGACTTTAATTTTTTGCAGAAGCGGCTGGGTCGCAAGCGGGTGACAAAGAAGCTGATGGCAGAAAATCCGGTGCATTTTATTGCCTATGACCTGCTAGAGCTAGCGGGCGAGGATATTCGCACCCAGCCTTTGCAAAAGCGGCGGCAAGCGATGACGGCGCTGATCGATCGGCATCCGAGTGAGTTTATTAGCTATGCGGAGCCGCTGGCGTTCGAGACTTTTGAGGAGTTAGAAGACTGGCGATCGCACTCCAGAACAGTCGGCGCAGAAGGACTGATGATCAAAGCGCTGGACAGTCCCTATTTAGTCGGTCGCAAGCGCGGCTATTGGTGGAAACACAAGGTCGATCCGATGACCCTAGACGCGGTGATGATCTACGCGCAGGCAGGCAGCGGTAAGCGCTCGAATCTCTTTACTGACTATACGTTTGCGCTGTGGAAGGGCGATACGCTGGTGCCCTTTACCAAGGCGTATTCTGGCCTGGACAATGCCGAAATCGAAAAGCTCGATCGATGGATTCGTCGCCATACGACTGAGAAGTTTGGGCCGGTGCGCTCGGTCGAGCCCTTTCATGTGTTTGAAATTGGCTTTGAAGGGATTGCGGCCTCGAAGCGGCACAAGTCGGGGATTGCGGTGCGATTTCCCAGGATTTTGCGCTGGCGGACGGATAAACCGATGAAAGAGGCGGATACGCTGGAGAATGCGATCGCACTGCTAGAAGACACCAGTAAAAGACACTAGCGCATCTTGATTTCGCCGCGTTCTCTGATTTGCTGGGACCGCTTCGGCACCGTGAGCTGACAGATCCAGTCGCCCGATTTACCGGTTAGGAAAGGGACAATGCTGCCGTCACTAGCCAGCATTCGATTGCGATCGCGGCAGTTATACAGCTCTAACGGCTGCTTGACACCATCGATACTGACCACAGTGCGATACTCCCAATAGCTTTTGGCACTGCGGCGGATGCTGTTCACACAGACCTGATGACCGTTAAACAGTCGGCAGATATCTGAATCGGCAGGTGCATTGAGAAAAGTTAGCAGCCACACCGCGAACGGAAGCGCTAGCATCAGGATGACAACGGCCCACCAGACCGATAAGAATTTATCAACCAGCAGAGATTTCAGAGAAAGCATTCAAAAAGGCGTCGAGCAAAAAAAGACACTAAGGAGAGAAAAAGCGATTAGTCAGTTCATTTTTTCTTAAAGTTTACCGCTTCCGAGAACCCGAATGCGTCGATTGCTCTGGTCAACTGCCAATAAGTCCTCACTTATACCTGCTCTACTGCCAGCCCTGTTGATGGCCAGCTGTGTAGCGCTAGGTCAAAATCATCCGGCTACCGATCGCTCCAGTCGTCCACCGTCCGACCAAACTAATAAAGCACCCGGTCAGTCCGCAAACCCTACCGTCAGCCTGACCATATCGGCGGCGGCAAGCTTACAGAATGCGCTACTCGAAATAGAGCCACTATTTGAAGCTCGCTATCCAGACGTGGATATTTTTTATAACTGGGGTGGATCTGGCACTTTGCAGCGGCAAATTGAGCAGGGGGCACCGGCTGACCTTTTCTTTTCAGCTAGCCCAATGCAGATGGCGGCGCTGGCCCAGCAAAAGCGAGTGGATGTGCGATCGCAGCAAACCCTACTCACCAATCAGCTCGTCCTAATTGCCCCCCTTGACAGCTCCCTGACAAAACTAGAAGATCTTGCTCAGCTCAGCGGATCGCAAAAAATTGCCGTTGGTGAATTTCGCAGCGTCCCTGCCGGTCAATACGCACAGGCCACGCTCGAACATCTTCAGCTACTGCCCAAACTGAAGGATCGCCTAGTTTTCTTTAACAACGTCAGAGGCGTTCTGTCCGCAGTGGAAAGCGGTCATGTCGAAGCAGGCTTTGTCTATGCTACTGATGCGCGGCTATCAAAACGGGTCAAGGTGATTGCGATCGCCCCACCCACCTCTCACCAGCCGATCGAGTATCCCATCGCCGCCTTGCAGCAAAGCGACCACCCGCAAGCAGCGCGGCAGTATATTGACTTTTTGAGCGATCCGGCTGCGATCGCAATCTTTCAGCGCTTTGGCTTTCTGACGGAATGAGGAACAGATAGCTAGGCTTCACTAGGAACATAAGGCTGAGACTGTTCAGCAGGCGTGAGGTCTGCTACAGACACATCCTGTCGTAGCTCGCGGCCATTGGGTCCAACAATCAAACGCGGTAGCTGTTGCAAATCAACAACTTCTTTGGTGTTCATATTGTAAGTGGTGTACACCACATCGGTTGATTCTAGAAAGATGTCCATGATGGTGAGAGTCTGGAAGGCGGCGGTGTTAGTAGTCAAAAGAGACTTTGGACCGCTGCCGAGTGCGCCGCAGTGAAGCATATTGAGCTGACCTGCTTTGCCGGGAAAGTAGGCGTGATGATGGCCGGTGATGTAGGTGTGTACGTTGTGGCGTTCTAGGAGCGATCGCAGCTCGTCGGCCTGATTTAGAAATTCTCCGGGGCGATCGCGCCTTTGCGAAACCGCATACAGCGGTAAATGCCCCATCACGATCCGCAGCTTCGCACTTTGCGCCTCAGAGCTAGATAACGCGCGATCGGCCCAAGCAATTTGTTCGGCAGGCACATTGGCTGAAGAGGCATCCCAAGTGAGATAGAAAATATCGTTTTGCTTGAAGCTGTAGTAAAACGGAAAGCCGCTCGCTTCTACAAAGCTGAGATCCGTATCAGACTGATGCCCTGACCAGTATTTTTCCGTCTCCTGGCGATCTAGGATATAGATAAATTCGCCACTGTCCTGATAGCTAGACGCATCGTGATTGCCGATTGTCAGCGCAAACGGCAGTCCCGCCGACCGGATAGGAGAAAGAATCTTTTCATCAAAGGCCGTCCACATCGCCTCAATCTCTGAAGCTGAGAGGCTGATACTTTGACCCGCCACCATATCGCCGCCGCAGACCACCATATCAGGCTGCCAGTCAGGGAGCATATTGACCCCTTCGATGACTTCCCGGCGATAGTCGGTAGAGCCGTAGGCGCTGTTGAGATCGCTAATAACGGCTAGGCGAATATCGCCGCGTGGGGGAGCGTAGAGGCCGGTGGGGGCGAGGGGAGTACCGGTAAGAGATGGGGGATTGGGGATTGGGGATTGGGAAACGGGGCCGGAAGTTTGGGCTGATTCGGCGGCAGAGGCATCGGCGGCAGAGGCATCGGCGGTAGAGGCATTAGCGCTTGGGCTTGAAGGGCGGCACGAGGTAGCGGCAGCGGCTCCGCTGAGGGCAAGCCCACTGAGGATTACAAAGCGACGACGGTTGAGCGGCATACTAGAAAACCCCTGAGAAAAAACCTTGAGAAAACCCCTTGAGAAAACCTGGGCAGCATCGAGCTTTTTTAGTATGCCACCTCTGGCTCTAACTTTACGTTTGGGCTTTACGTTTGGGCTTTTGTTTTTAGGCTTTGCGTTGAAGGCGTACGGTATTAAGATAATCAATCGTCTGAATTGTGTTCTGACTGATCGCTCCTAACTCACTGCCCTTAACCTGCTGTGCTGACAAATCAATGAAGCTTTCGATTATCATTCCTGTTTACAACGAGATTCACACAGTAGGTGCTGCACTACAAGCCGTTGTCAAAGCGTTACCACAGGTCGAAAAAGAGATTGTTCTAGTTGACGATGGTTCCACAGACGGGACTAGGGAATGGCTAGCCGCTGAACAAGCTGATGGCTGGACTACGCTGCTAAAAGAGACTTCTCTCACGACGGTTTGTTTATTTTTGCAGCCGCGCAATCAGGGAAAAGGCGCGGCCTTGCGGCAGGGTTTTCGGCAGGCTTCTGGTGATGTGATGGTGATTCAGGATGCGGACTTGGAATATGACCCGCAGGACTGGGGAGAAATGTGGCGACTGATTGATCAGGGCAGGGCAGATGTGGTGTACGGCTCTCGCTTTTATGGCAGGCCGCATCGGGTGCTTTACTTCTATCATCTGTTGGGAAACAAGACAATTTCAGCTTTGTTGAATCTCGTTTGCAATACTACACTTTCTGATGTGGAAGTTTGCTACAAGATGTTTCGTAGAGAAGTGTGGAAAGATATGGTTCTCACCTGCGATGGCTTTGGCTTTGAGGTGGAGTTTACTGTGAAGATGGCGCGATCGCGCAGACGCTGGCGGCTCTACGAAGTCGGCATCGCCTACTACGGACGCACCTATGAAGAAGGCAAAAAAATTAGCTGGAAAGACGGCGTCAGAGCGCTTTGGCTAATTGTTTGGTTTGCAATTAGAGGCTGATGAAGACCGAGTGCAATTTTGCTATACTTATTCTTAAATCTCAGCTTTGTCAATTCAGCATAGTCCAGCAAGACCAGTCCAGCAAGACCAGTCCAGCAAGACCAGTCCGGCAATATCTTTTGCGTAGCCTCAGATGCTTCTAGCCAGTTACCATGGACTAACATAGTGACCTTTCACGAAGACCGCGAGCATCGTATCACTTACGAAATCATTGTAGATTGCTATGATGATTACGAAGTCACGATGGGCTGGTACACCTATCTTAGAGACTAACTAGACTTTCCCTTTGAAGCACAGTGGTCGACCACTACGTCTTTAGCGAAGTCCTCTAAGCTTGAGACCATTCAGGTTGTTGGCATGGCTGATACAGAGGATTGCACGACTGATATGCTTATAGAAATTGAGTATCGCGATGGTAGCCAAACAGACGTGTTTGCCGTTCCCTTGATAGAAATTCAGCTATCAGAAGGTGATACTACGAGATCGCAAGCCATCCAAGACTGGCAATATTGAATAGATCAGGGCAATAGACTTGTAGCCCAAACGAGGAAGAGGAATATTGATTACCTATGAAACTGAGCCCAACAGATGCCCGTCAATTTATGAGCCTGATGCTGCCGTTGCAATGGTATGTCAAGCAGCAGGCGAAGATTCTACCGGAAATCAAGAACTTCAAAGCCTTTTGTGAGACTGAGGCGGAAGATAAAATCGAGGTTCGAGACTACCTCTTCTCTCATATTGAACTGATCGATCGGTTTATTCAAGATAATCCAGAAGATATAGACAAAGAAGGCTTGGAATCTATCTCAGGCTGGAAAAACTTTGTTCGGAGAGAATTTTATATCGAACGCTTCCTCAAGAAGTACAACATCTTTATTGCTGACGATGATACTGTATATGGTGTTCTGGGACTGACAAACGGACCTGCTGACTTTATCGACAAAAGAAATCTGCCGATTAGAGTACAGGCAATTCTGCTACCGTTCCAGGGCAAGATCGTCTATGACGGATTTCTTCGTTTCTACAACATTTATTTTGGTCGCGGTATCAGCTCCAGTCTCAAGCAGGTCTATTTGATCGCAAAGGACAACAATGCCATCGTACAAACCTTAGATCCATACACCGACACTCAGTCAAAGTCTGCTAAAAAATCTGGTAAGAAGCCTGATAAAACCTCTGTTTCTGCCAGTCAAGACTGGGCTCCGCTTCTAGCAGAACTAGCTGACAAAGCCAAAAAGCTAAGAGGTGGCGGTGGGCAGCCTATAACTTATAGTCCCATTTTCAGCTTAGTGCGTGCGAGTATTGAACTTGCGCAGATGGCAACCGAAATAAAGCCTGATGTACAGAAACTCAGCAAAAAACAACAGCGTATAGACACGCTTCTGGGTCAGGTTGAAGATGCCATTATGCGAGAACTATAGCAGCTGCTTATTGGATCTACTCTCTGTGCGATCGCACCTCATTCTGCAAACTCAACAGACGGCATCTGTTCAATCAAATACTCGACTAATCCTTCTAGCGTTGGATGCTCAAACAAGAAACTAGCAGGAATGGTTGGCCCGAGATTGTATTCCAGCTGATTGGCTAGCTCGACTGCCATCAAAGAATCCACGCCCAAGTCTGCTAGCGGCTGATCTAATTCAATTTCTTCTGGTGAGCTGTAGCCGAGAACGTCAGCAATCTCGGCTTGAATATGCGCCATTAGGTGATTGCGTCGCTCTGCGGCGGGTATCTGCTTTAGCTGTTCTAGTCCTTGGAGGCGATCGCCCTCCCGTTCATCCACCGCAGACTGAAAGCGTTCCAAAACAGGCAGAGATACGCCCGGTGGCAGCTGAGAAGAGAATTTTGGCCAGTCAATAGACAATACGCCTACCTGAGCGGCTGATTGATTGAGCAGCTTGCCGAGCATTTGCAAGCTTTTCGCCGGATTTAGAAGAGTAACCCCCCTGGCGCTCATTCGATCTTGAACGTCCATATCTAGCTGTGCGGCCATACCAGCTTCTGCCCACGGTCCCCAGTTCACGCTTAGTCCAGGCTGGCCCAACGCGCTTCGATGCTGCATCAAGGCATCCATGAAGGCGTTGGCGGCGGCATAGTTGCCTTGACCAGGAGAGCCGATCAGAGAGGCGATAGAAGAGAAACAGACGAAGAAGTCTAGCGATAGAGACTGCGTTGCCTGATGCAGATTCCAGGCACCTTCGACCTTTGGGGCCATCACTTTGGTGAACTGCTGCCAGGAGAGTTGAGAGAGTAGGCCGTCATCTAATACGCCAGCCGCGTGAATGATGCCTTTGAGTGGCGGCAAGTTTTCTGTAGTTAGCTGGCTGATGATGGTTTCGACATCGGGCGATCGCGCCACATCTCCCAACACAATCGACACGCTCACTCCTGAATCTTCCAACTGTGCGATCGCCTGCTGCGCATCTGCTGACGGCGCTTTTCTCCCCATCAGCGCTATCTGCTTCCCACCTTGTTCTGCTATCCACTGCGCCACCTTTAGACCCAAAGCCCCTAGTCCGCCTGTGATTAGATAACAGCTATCGCCATTAATGGATACAGCAGATTGATTCTCTTTACTGGCGATCGCAGGTAAAGTCAGCACCACTTTTCCAATGTGTTTAGCCTGCTGCATATATCGAAAAGCCTGCTGACTCTCTTGGATAGAGAAAGTTTTGTTCGGCAAAGGTCCAAACTCCGCTTGCTCGAATAAGTCACCGAGTTCTTTCCATAAGTCTCGAATAAAGGCTGGATTCTCTTTGGTGACTTCTCCCAAATCAAAAGGAAAATATTGGGCGGTAGGATAGGTCTGCGTGACTTGCTGCTCATCCCATATACCAATCTTGCCTAGCTCAACAAATCGCCCGTTCTCAGCGAGTACTTCAAAGCTTTTATCAATAAAGTCTCCATTCAAACTGTTGAGAACAACATCAACGCCTTGATCGTCGGTAATTTCCAGAATCTGGTCGGCAAAATCGAGATTACGAGAGTTCATGATATGGATGATGCCTTGTTCTCTGAGGAAATCCCATTTGCTAGGGCTAGCGGTTGCAAAGATTTCTGCCCCGGCCCGCTGAGCGACTTGGACAGCCGCCTGACCGACGCCGCCCGCTGCTGCGTGGATGAGGACGCGATCGCCCGCTTTCAATTTTGCCAACGACTGCAATCCATAGTAGGCCGTCAGAAAGGCAAGGGGCAGCGTAGCCGCTTCTGCGAAGCTGATTTGAGACGGCTTTGGAATCACGAACTCTGAACGGGTGGTAACAAATCGACTGACGCCATCAGTCAGCATCGTTGCGATCACTTCATCCCCAATGTTCAAATCAAGAACGCGATCGCCTTTTGCCACTACTGTACCAGCACATTCAAAGCCAAACGTAAGCTGGTTAGCCTGGGTAATTCCTAAGTATTCCGCGTAGTATTCTTTCAACAATCCTAGAACGTTAAGCACATCGCGGAAGTTGAGCCCGGCGGCGGCGACTTGAATTTCTACATCGTTGGGATCGGGCGATCGTCGCTGTATGGGCAAAAGTGAAAGATTGTCGATCAGTCCGTATTCTTTCAATTTGAGCTGGAAAGACTGACCCGATGGAATTGAGAGAAGGGTTGTCTCAGATTGATAAGGCGCGAGGCGAGCAACGTAGCGATCGCCCTGACGATAAGCGATTTGATCTTCGGTGGTAGGAGAGTAGAGTTCTTGGAGAAGCTGGTTGGTGTTGGATGCGATCGCATCTATATCCAAGGAAAAATCGATTCGACGACAGTTCAGTTCAGGATGCTCTAGAGCAATTACCCGCCCCAGTCCCCATAATGATGATTGAGCTACCTGTGATTGAGTCAGCTCATATGAGTCACCTTCTCTCTCTTCTAACGCCGAACAGTACTGAGCGCCTTTGGTTACTATCCATAGAGAGGTCGAAGTGCGTGCTTTAGTCAGTGCCTGCACAAGATGAAGTACGCTTGCGCAGAGGTCTTGAGACTCCGGACCGCACAGATAGACAACACCCTCTATAGGTTGTTCTACAAGCGATTCGATTAGCTGATTAAAGTCTTCTAAGCTGGTTGAATCGAGCTGATAGTTCTGTGGACCTAGCTGTTGGTAGCTGTTGTGAGGAGAGGCTTTTAGAGTGCGATCGCCCCTCTGCTCAATCTGTTCTATCAGCCGCGCTCCAATCTCATTATCCGAATCTGAAACAAACAGCAGCCAGGTCTTCGGCTCTGGCGGCAAGATAGGCGCTGGGACAGCTACAAGTTCAGCAGGCTCCCAAACCAACTTATATAGAGCAGGCGGCACCTCCGGCTGAAGATAGCGCATTAGAATATCTCTATTCGTACGATTGAGCATGAGTCCTTTGACTTCTGCTACAACCACACCAGATGAACTTACTAGCTGCACATTACCGATTAGCTGTCTCGCACGTTTGCCATTAGAGATATCATTATCAGCAATAGAGCCAATTGCCCACAGCGACGTACCGAGCGGACCGTATACCTGTAGCTGCTCTACGCCAGCGGGCAAATAAATTTCTTTTTCATTGGTCTCGCCAATTGCAGCGGCTAGAATCTGAAAGCTAGCGTCCAAAAGCACTGGATGTAGTCGATAGAGGTCTGTACTTTTAGCCAAAGATTCAGACAGGAAAATCTCTCCTAAAGCCTGATTTGGTGCAGCCCAAAGCTGTTGAATAGCCTGAAAGTCCGGGCCGTATTCTAGACCGCGTTCGTGCAGCTTTTCATAATAGTCAGCGACTGGAATCTGCTGAAGAAAGTTGGCTTTGTACTCGTCCAAATTTATGGGAGAAGGCGGCGGGCTACCTACAGGCTGTATGGTGCCTTCAGCATGACAAAGCCAGTGAGGCGCGGTTGATTTGTTGTCTGCTTTCTCTAGGCTGAAGATTTGGAACTGTTGGGTACCGTCTTCCTGCGGGGTGAGAACAGTTTGAACCGTGATTGGCTCGTCATCGGATAGAATCAGTCCGCGCTGAATGGCGACGTTCGTCAAAGTTTGAGCAGAAGAGGGGATGTCAGCCGTCTGAGCGGCGGCGGCCAGAGCGATTTCAAGATAGGCTGTGGCTGGCAGAATGGCTTGGTCAAACACACGATGGTGAGTAAGATAGGCAGGCTGTTGAGGACTAATTTGCGTTTGGAATTGAACAGGGGGAACGGGAGAGGGGAAGCGTTGACCGACTAGTGGATGCAGGTCGCTAGACGTTACTAGGTGATTGAGAAGAGAATTAACCTTGGAAGGGGGGGCGGGCTCTAGCCAATAGCGCTGTCTTTGAAACGGGTAGGTAGGTAGAAGAACTTTTTGATGTGAACCGAAACGCTCAAATTCTCGCCAGTTTATCTTCGCGCCCTTGATGTACAGCTGACTCAGGGTGTTCAATATCTGCTGCCAGTCATCTTGTTCGGGGCGCAGGCTAGGTAGCCAGCTGCTGGAATTATTAGACGGCAGGCACTGTTTTCCCATCCCTAGCAACAGCGGCTTTGGTCCGATTTCTAGATAAACGTCACAGCTTTTCTCATGTAGGCTAGCCATCCCGTCTGCAAATCTGACGGGTTGTTCTATATGGCGAATCCAGTAGTCGGCAGTAGCAATCTCTTTGTCAACAAGTTCCCCAGTTAAACAGGAAACAAAAGCGACTTTGGGGCGGGAATATTCAATCTTTTTAGCGGCACTCGAAAAGTCTTCTATCATTGGTGCCATCAATGGAGAATGGAAGGCGCGGGAGACGGTCAGTTTTTTGTGTTTGATATTTTGGGTGGTGAGGGTGTGTGCGATCGCATCCACCACTTCCCCCTCACCCGAGATCACCACGCTACTGGGCCCGTTAATCGTCGCAATACTTACTCGTATTGACGGCTCTTGATAAGGCGCAATCCATTCTTCCACCTGTTCCACCGTCGCCAAAATCGACATCATTTCACCGCCAGCAGGCAGCGCTTGCATCAGTCGCCCTCGCTCCGCAATCAGACTCAAACCGTCTTCCAGACCAAAAACTCCAGCGATACAGGCCGCAACATATTCACCCACGCTATGGCCGAGGACTACATCCGGATTAATTCCCCAGGACTGCCAAAGCTGGGCAAGGGCGTATTCGATGGCGAAGAGAGCGGGTTGGGTGTGGGCGGTTTGGTCGAGAGGTGTTGATTGAGCAAAGTCAGGGGTGGATGGGGGATGGCGGATAGGGGAAGAGTCACCCGAGGGCTGAGCGTAGTCGAAGTCCGGCTGGTGTGAAAGAGGATAGAGAATGTCTATTAGAGAAACTCCCTTCTTAGAAAGAATCTCTTCGCACTGGTCGATAGCTTTGCGGAAGATGGGTTGGGTTTCGTAGAGCTGGCGACCCATGCCTATGTATTGTGAGCCTTGGCCGGTGAAGAGGAAGGCGATTTGGGGTGATTTTTGAGGAATAGGTTTTGCTTTTGCGGACAGTGTTTGGAGTTGTTGTTGTAGTTGAGCGATAGAGGGAGTGATGATGGCCAGGCGGTGGGTGAAGTGCGATCGCCCGACATTCGCGGTGTAGCAAATATCTGAAATAGAGACATCATCATTTGTCTGCAGCCAGTCCTGATACTTCAACACTAACGTTTCTAGCGCTTCGTCACTCTTGGCAGAAAGTGTCAGCAGATGAAGCGGACGCTCTGCTGATGTCTGGTCTGCTGATGTTTTGGGCTCGCTAGTTGATGCTGCTTGCTTAGTAGCACCAGTTTTCGGTGCTTCGGAGATCAGAACATGAGCATTCGTTCCGCCAAAGCCAAAAGAGCTAATGCCCGCAATTCGCTGCCTGTCTCCAGATGGCCAAGCCTCGTTTTCTGTTGGAATTTGTAGCGGCGTCTCTTCTATCTGAATATATGGATTGACTGTCTCTAAATGCAAATGCTGAGGAATTTCCTCGTGCTGTAGCGATAGCAGCACTTTGATCAGTCCGGCCATGCCCGCAGCGGGTTCTAGATGGCCAACATTGGTTTTGACAGAGCCCAGCCAGCAGGGAAGCTCGCTTTCTCTCTTTTCACCAAAGACACCCTTCAGCGCATTCACCTCAATCGGGTCGCCTAGCGAAGTTCCGGTTCCGTGCGCTTCGATATAGTCGACCTGTTCAGCGCTGATTCCGGCATTCGCTAGCGCCTGTTTAATTACGCTTTGCTGTGCTAAACTGCTTGGCGCGGTCAGCCCATTACTGCGGCCATCCTGATTAATCGCCGAGCCTTGAACAATTCCTAAAATGGTATCGCCGTCTTTTTCTGCGTCAGACAGTCGCTTTAGCGCCACCACACCGCAGCCTTCACTGCGCACATAGCCATCGGCACTAGCATCAAAAGTCTTGCATCGGCCATCTGCTGCCATCATCTGCGCTTGCGAAAAAGTAACCGTTAGCTGAGGAGTTAGAATCAAATTCACGCCGCCTGCAAGGGCCAAATCGCACTCGCCCGTCCGCAGACTTTGACAAGCCTGATGCACTGCCACCAAAGAAGAAGAACAGGCCGTGTCAATCGCAAAACTAGGTCCATGCCAATCGAATAGATAAGAGAGTCTATTCGCAGTGATGCTAAAAGCGTTGCCGGTACCGTAGTAAACGTCTGTATTGATCTCGGTTCCTTGCACACGCGAATAGTCACCATTGCTAACACCTAAAAATATGCCAGACTGACTACCGGCTAGCTCGTCTGCCGAAAGTCCCGCATTTTCTAGCGTCTCCCAGCATATTTCTAACAGCAATCTTTGCTGCGGGTCCATATGAGTGGCTTCTCTAGGAGAAATGCCAAAGAACTTTGCATCAAACTGGTCAATCTGCTTTAAGAATCCGCCGAATTTAGCAATCTTCTGAGCAGGAAAATCTGCGTCGACCTGTTCTATGTCCCAGCGCGAAAGGGGAACTTCTGTAATCGCATCTTGGCCATTGTGCAACAGCTGCCAGAAAGCGTGAATGTTTGGTGCGCCGGGGAAGCGACAGCCCATGCCGATGAGTGCGATCGCCTCCCCAAATTCCCTTTCTGCTGTCGAACTTCACCCAGCGCATCTGACCCTACTGCCTGCGATTCCCCTACTACGAGTTGCTGAGCCAGCGCTGCAATCGTCGGAAAGTCATACACAATTGTCGGCATTACCGGATGACCCAGCCAAGCCTCTAGCTCAGCCGACATTTCAATCACCTGTAGAGAGTTCAGTCCATAGCTAGCCAGCGGCTCATGCCGATCGATTTCAGCAGGCGCTATTTGTACCCGCTGAGCAATTCTATTCGTCAGCCAGGTTTCTACAGCCTGAATTCTCTCCTGATTGCTTGCTAGCTCAGAAAGTACAACAGAAAATTCTTCCGACGGAGCAGCCACCGTTTGCAGCGTTCTTTTCCACTGTCCAACCACCGTCAGGCTGTCGTCTAAAAACTGGCGACTGCACTGCTTTCGCTGCACTTTTCCGCTAGAGGTCTTGGGTAAGCTTCCTGGTTTCAGTAGCTGGATTGCGTATAGCTGTAGCTCATGCGCTTCAGAAACTGCCCGTCGAATCGCCAGCACAATCTCATTTTCTACCTGCTCATCCTCACTCAATCGGCGCAGATAGGTCCGCGTTACCTCTGCGACGACGACTAACTGCTCAGCAGAATTTTCTTCTACCGAGAAAGCCGCACAGCCGCTGATCTGTATCGCCTCGTGAGCGCCCTCCACCGTCAGCTCAACATCTTGCGGATAGTGATTGCGGCCTCGGATAATCACCACATCCTTCAGCCGTCCGGTAATAAACAGTTCTTCATTATGAAAGAATCCAAGATCGCCCGTTCGGAGAAAATCAGCTTCGCCGCCTGCTATTCTGGCCCGAAACGTCTGTTCTGTTTGTTCTGGTCTCTGCCAATATCCCTGGGCAATACTCTTACCAGCTACCCAAATCTCGCCGATGCTGCCGTTCTCACAGGGCGTCGATGTCTCAGGATCAACAACTTTCACTTCTTGTTCTAGCCAGCTACGACCGCAGCCCACGACTGGCTTACTTTCTGCTGGTATGGAGCTTGCGATCGCCTGGTTACGCTCTAGCGCATCGCGATTGACGTTGTAGACAACAGGCTCAGTGGATCGGCTGCCACCAGTAACTATCAGCGTTGTTTCTGCCATGCCGTAGCAGGGATAAAAGGCGCTACTTTTGAATCCGCTAGGCGCAAATGTTGTTGAAAATCGCTCTAAAGTTTCCGGGCGGATGGGTTCTGCGCCGGTAAAGGCGAGGCTCCAGCGGCTGAGATCGAGAGCGGCAATCTGTTCTGGTTTGGCGGTTTGAGCGCAGAGCTCGTAGGCGAAGTTGGGTCCACCGCTGGTGAAGACTTTGTATTTTGAGATTGCCTGTAGCCAGCGGATCGGCTTTTGCAAGAAAGCAACAGGTGACATCAATACAACAGTTCCGCCGCCGTAAACGGTTTGAAGAACTCCACCAATTAGGCCCATGTCGTGATGAAAGGGAAGCCAGGAAACACCTGTATGGTGGGGTTCGCTTTCAAAGGAGACATAAATGATCTTGCTGTTGTGGATCATGTTCTCGTGGGAGACCATGACGCCTTTGGGGGTGCCGGTGGAGCCGGAGGTGTATTGGAGGAAGGCGAGGGAGGTCTGTGGGTTGTGGCTTCGGCTACGCTCAGCCAGCGGGGGATGCTGGTACTGAGTGTAGTCAGGGAGGAGGTCCGTAGGTATCCAGGTCAGGTGGGAGGAGAGGGGGTCTTGGTCCCAGGTTTTTTGGGTGTCGGTGAGGACTTTTTGGGTGGTGAGGGCGAGGGTGGGGGTGCAGTCTTGGGCGATCGCCTGCAATCTGTCTAGGCTTTGGTTGCGGCGGGGGGGATAGGCGGGAACGGCAATGATGCCCGCATAAAGGCAGCCGAAGAAGGCGGTGATAAAGTCTAGGCCAGAGGGGTAGAGCAGGAGGGCGCGATCGCCTAGCTCAGCGCCTGATTCCAACAGATGGCTGGCAATCTCTTTAGCTTTGCTATCTAGCTGCGCGTAGGTTAATCTAGCTTCTTCGGTCTCGCCATTTTCTAGAAAGATGTAGGCTGTTCTTTCGGGATGTTCTGTCGCCCTAAATTTCAGCAGATCGACAAAGTTAGTGATACTGGACTCTAGCGCCGCTATTTCTGGTGGTAACATCAAACCTCTGAAGATACTAGATTGGGATCGAGCAAGATGCCTTCAGCAGAGCCGCTGTTTTTCCACTCGTGGATAATATTTAGCTCACCTGCTAGATACTTCGCTTTGCAAGATCTGCGCTGAGTTTTTCCAGTGGGCGTTTTGGGCGTGCTGCCGGGGCGAACGAGGGCGATCGCATGAGCCTCCAGCATATGATGCATCGCCAAATTCTGACGAATTGCGCCAATTACTTCCTCCACATCCAAGGACTTCAAGAACCGCGACTCTATCTCCTGCACAACGACTAGTCTTTCTTCTTCATCTACTTCCACACCAAAGACTGCTACCCCAGCCGGGCGCAAAGTCGGGTGGCTTTTCTCTACCGTCATTTCAATAAAGTGAGGATAATGGTTGTTTCCCCACAGGATAATTACATCTTTCAATCTTCCCGTGACAAACAGCTCATCACCCTGCAAAAATCCCATATCTCCGGTTCGCAAAAACGGTCCTTCTCCTGCCGCAGTTTGCGCTTGAAACGTCTCCTTAGTTTGTTCTGGTCTGTTGAAATAGCCTCGTGCCACACTTGGCCCAGACACCCAAACTTCGCCAATCTCGTCTTCAGCGCACTGTTTCAAAGTATCTGGATCAACAATTACTATCTTGTGATTCTCTCCAATTTTTCCACAGCCAACAACTTTTCTCGCTTCTAAAATTTCTTCTGTCGCAGCAGGCTCTACTTTGTTCTTTTCTAAAGCAGTTCGCTGAATGGATTTCACTACCGGGGGAGCATCTCTTGGCGTTGTTGAAACCATGACGGTTGTTTCTGCCATGCCGTAGGCTGGACAAAATGCCGCTTTGCGAAATCCCGCTGGTGCAAAGGCTGCGGCAAAGCGATCAAGGGTATCAGCTAGGACGGGTTCTGCGCCGTTACCTGCGATCGCCCAGCTACTCAAGTCCAGTCCCTGTCGCTGCTCTGGCGTAATCTTGCGCAAGCACAGATCAAAGGCAAAATTTGGACCACCGCTGATAGTACCTCGATAGCGAGAAATGGCCTGTAGCCACCGCAGCGGCTTCAGGATAAAGTCCACAGGCGACATCATCACCGCCGGTCCACCTGCGTAAACAGGCTGGATCACTGCGCACACCAGTCCCAAATCGTGATACAGCGGCAACCAGCAGATACCAATGTCTTTTGAGGTGTATTGACAAGCCTCGTAGATCATTGCCAGATTGTTCAACACATTGCCGTGGCTAATCATCGCGCCTTTTGGCAGACCTGTAGAACCGGAAGTGTACTGTAAGTAGGCCAGCGTTTTGTCTTCTATCTTGGGCATTTGCCAGTAGCTAGCGTTGTCCTCATTGAGCTGGTCGGTCTCTATCCAGTGGATTTGGTCGAGCGGCGGCGTAGCGGCAAAGGGCTCTGATAGCCGAGCTAGCAAAGTCTGCGTTGTTAGCGCGAACATAACCTCAGCATCGGCAGCTTTGTACTGAAGCTCTAAAAGGAGAGATTCATTGAGCGGCGGCCAGGCGGTGACGGCCACCGCGCCCGCGTACAAGCAGCCGAAAAAGGCAGCGGTAAAGGCTAATCCGTCTGAGAGAGGGAAAGTAAGCAGGACTCTAGAGCCCGATGCGCCGAGAGATTGGAGGTGAGCTGCGATCGCCCTTGCCCGCAGATCCAACTGACCATAGGTCAATCGCCCGCACTCAGTCTCTCCATTTTCTAGGCCGATATAGGCAATCTGATTCGGCTGATGCTGGGCTCTATGGCGCAGAATTTCGACCAGAGACGAGCAGTGATCTAGTTGAGAGGGGGTGCTAACAAGAGAAACCATAGAAGCCGAATCCAAAACAAACAAGCCAGATAGGTTGCGTCAGTGAAAGTACTGAGAATTCAGACGGATTATAGCCTGCTCAAAGCGCTAGTTCAAAGACAGCTGGCAAAATCGGTCAGCTCACCGCGTTGCGATCGCAAACAAAGACAGCCCCACCGGACAGCCCAATCTATTTTCCACAGTCTGAAAAAGAGGCACACAGCGATCAAACCAGCCCACTTGCTCACCCGGCGGGTTCGCCTGGCCCTTCAGGCCGTTTAGCCACCAGCCCAAAATCCCAACCAGATTAAAATAGCTCAGCACTGGCTCAGCGTACGCAGCCCTTGTCAGGGCCGCTCGCAAAGTGTCAGTTGTGTAGCGGCGATGATGACCGACCGCTTCATCTAGCGAGTTGTAAAGCGATTCGAGCGCGGGTACCTTTATCAGCAGCGTACCGCCAGGAGCTAGCAGCTGTTTTAGCTTATGTAGAACGGCTACGTCGTCTTTGATATGCTCTAACACATCGAGCATGATGATCGTGTCGAATGACTGCATACATTCCATCGTGGTTGCATCCGCCGTCATCACTTTGACGTGGCTGTAGTCCTGTGGGCTTTCTTTGAGGCGCGATCGCGTTTGCTGCGTGTACTCCTCATCAAGATCGACTGCCAGCAGCTCCGAACAGTTTTGAGCAATCAGCGCCGTAAAATTTCCACTACCGCAGCCCACTTCTAGTGTGCGCCCCTTAATGTGTGGCTGTAGCTGAGAGAAAATCCACTGATTGTAACGAGTCGCCGCCTGAAGCTGATCGAACCATACATCTTGCGCACGCTGCATAGGAAAACTCTAGTCTACGTACTGTGCAGTTCTCACGGTATAGCTGATACGCCACCTGTGCAACTCTGGGTAGGGCTGACAGACTAAGAGCAAAGCATGTATCTGAATGTTCTAAAAACTTCATGCAGCTTTTTTGAGTGGATAGGCGTAAACGCTTTCTGTCGCTAGCCAAGCAGCATAACTGAGAGACTGGTGGATATCTTCGACTTCTAGCTCAGAATATTCTTCAGTAATTTCTGTCGCTGACTGGCCATTAGCTAGCAAGTTTAGGATTAGCGATACTGTCATCCGAATGCCACGAATGCAAGCTTGCCCCGCCATGATGTTGGGGTCGAACGTAATCCTATCAAACTTATCCATCGGATTAACCTAACAATTGATTTTCACTGTATGACCACGACAAAGTTGCGTACTTGGGACGATTCTATCGATGTATGTCTAACGCCGTCTAGTAGCCGCATAGTCTACTATAGTGAATCGATTCGTTTGAGTCATTCCATCGCTTCTTTGAACCTGATACCGTTATGAGCAAAGGCACACTATTCGACAAAGTTTGGGACGCACATACCGTTGGCACGCTGCCTTCTGGCCAAACTCAGCTATTTATTGGCCTGCATCTGATCCACGAGGTCACCAGCCCCCAAGCTTTTGCCATGCTCAATGAGCGCGGGCTGAAGGTGATCTACCCTCAGCGCACGGTGGCGACGGTCGATCATATTGTGCCGACTGAAGATCAGTCTCGGCCCTTTGCCGATCCGATGGCGGAGAAGATGATGGCGGCGCTAGAGGAGAATACAAAGGAGCACGGTATTCGTTTCTTTAATGTGGGCTCGGGTTCTCAAGGCATTGTGCATGTGATTGCGCCAGAGCAGGGGCTGACGCAGCCGGGGATGACGATCGCTTGTGGGGATAGTCATACGTCAACGCACGGGGCTTTTGGCGCGATCGCATTCGGTATCGGCACCAGCCAGGTCCGAGACGTGCTCGCTTCCCAGACCCTTGCACTTGCCAAGCTCAAAGTTCGCCGCATCGAAGTCAATGGCGAGCTGCCAGCAGGCGTATTTGCCAAAGACATTATCCTGCACATTATCCGCAAGCTCGGCGTCAAAGGCGGCGTTGGCTTTGCCTACGAATTTGCTGGTAGCGCCATTGAGAGCCTTTCCATGGAAGGGCGAATGACTGTGTGCAACATGTCTATCGAAGGCGGCGCGCGCTGCGGCTATGTGAACCCAGACCAAATCACCTACGACTATATAAAAGGACGCGACTTTGCACCCAAGGCCGAGCAATGGAACCAAGCTGTGACTTGGTGGGAAAGTCTGCGTAGCGACACCGACGCTGACTATGACGACATCGTTAAATTTGACGCCAGCGAAATTGCCCCCACAATTACCTGGGGTATTACCCCCGGACAAGGTATCGGTGTCAATGAGGCAATTCCCCTGCCGGAGATGATGCCAGAAGACGAGCGCCCGATCGCAGAAGAAGCCTATCGCTATATGCAGCTTTCGCCGGGGCAGCAGATTGAAGGGACCAAAATTGACGTTTGCTTTATCGGTAGCTGTACCAACGGACGACTAAGCGATTTGCAAGAAGCGGCTAAGGTTGCTCAAGGTCGCCATGTCGCACCCGGCGTCAAAGCCTTTGTCGTACCTGGATCAGAGCGGGTGAAAGTAGAAGCAGAAGCCGCAGGGTTAGACAAAATATTCGAGGCCGCAGGCTTTGAATGGCGCGAGCCGGGATGCTCTATGTGCCTGGCGATGAACCCAGATAAGCTAGAAGGCAGCGAGATCAGCGCGTCTTCTTCTAATCGCAATTTCAAAGGGCGTCAGGGGTCGTCTTCGGGGCGGACTTTGCTCATGAGTCCGGCGATGGTGGTCTCAGCGGCGGTCACCGGTCAAGTCACCGATGTCCGGCAGCTAGAACCCGTAGGTTAAGAGAAGGTTTAGAGAGAATCGTGTTTTGGAATACATCTCTTAACCTGACCTTTTTTAACGTTTAATTTTCGCCTTGAACAATAGCCTTAGAGGATTAGATCTATATGGGGCTATTGTTTTGTCTTTGACCACGTCTATACCTATTCGCGAGACATCGACTCCATTCGTCGAGCATTTGGAAAGACTGTATAAAGAGCGATCGCTAGCTACCTACACGGCAGGTCTGACGATTCCACTACAGACTCAGCACATATACATTATCTGCCGAGGAACGGTCCAGCTACACACCATCCACGCAGACGGCAATGAAACTATCGTCGGGCTGTGCGGTCCGACCATGGCCTTTGGCGCATCGCTCACCCACATTCACCCATACTGGGCGACAGCGCTGTGTGAGACCCACCTTTTGCCCTTATCTATTAGCGAATTAGAAGCCTCCCCAGCCCTGTCAGCAGCGCTGTTTCCTCAGCTGGTACGCCGCCTTCAGCAGACAGAAGCGTGGCTAGCCTTTTCAGGTAAGCGCCTGGTGACCGATCGCCTGCGTAGCCTGATCATTCAGCTGGCTCAAGACTTTGGTCAGGTGGGTCCAAACGGCGTGCGCATCACGATTCGGCTGACTCATCACCAGCTAGCGACCATTATCGGCACGACTCGGGTGACCGTCACCCGGCTACTGCGCGACTTCAAAGACGAAGGCTGGCTCAGCGTGCATCGGCGTCAGCTGATTGTGACTCCCCAAAGTTTGGGTATCTCTTTCGCGGACAGGTAAGGAGGTTGCCGGAGAATCTTTCAGCGCAGGCAGGCTATTTTCACGAGCTGACTAGTAGTTGGCTGCTAGCCAGCCTGCACCTGCCGCAGCGCTGCCTGACAATACAAAAGCGATGAAGAGCCACCAGGCGGCGATCGCAATCTGCCGCCGTCCACCGTCCACCTGTTCTTGGATGTCTTCTTTCACAGCAGTTACCTGCGCTCGAATATCCTCCTTTACAGAAGTAATCTGCCCTGAGACTGCCGCTTGAACCGTTGTAATCTGTTCGTTAATTTGCTGACCTGCTGTGACTACAGAATCTTTGTCCGGCAGGTTCAGATCTGGCAGACTTATACTCGGTAGATTCATATCGGGCAGGCTCAGATCCGACAAACTTAGATGCTTGCTGGCTTCAGCTTGTACGGCTCGCAGCCAACCGCCGATCTGTTCGGCTTTCGGCTGCCAAACTTGTTCTCCCCACTCTATGATTTGGTGGATCTCTTCTGCGCTCATGTCTTTTCGGCTTTCTAGCGCCTGCTGCCATTTAGTCTTGTCCCATAGAACCTGACTGAAGGAAATATCGGAGACCGTAAGATCGTTCAGATTGGCAGGATGGGGGAGAGATGCGATCGCGCCACCAACCATGTGGCTAAGTTCTTTAGCAGCTTTTTCTGGATGTAAATCAGGCTTTTCCCTATTTCTTAAGTAATCGGTAATCCGCTCAGAAAACTGTTGAGAAAGATCCTTGGCCGTATGGATGACGGCGGGGCGAGCTGAGCGAAGCTGATTAGTCAGAGCAGTTTTTAGCCAGTCAGTAAAGTCTTCTTTTACATCGTGATGGACTTGAACTCGCGAAACCAGAGCCTGCCAGTCAATAGAACCGAGCGAACCTTCCCTTTCTAACTGACTGAGTAAAGTATTAACTTCAGGCTTGATATCCTCTAGAGAAACGGCATCCCAATCGATTGCCTGCAAGTGGCTCTCTACTGTCTGATAGGCTTTTTCTGCAATTGACTGAACCGATAAATCGTCTGAGCCTTCTTGGTCTGCACTTTCCTTATCTGCACCGTCCTTATCTGCACCGTCCTTATCTGCACCGTCCTTATTTGCACTTTCCTTTAAGTCGGGTATGTCTGCTGCTATGGACTCTGCTGTCGGCGCTGGTGCCAAAGAAACAGACGGCCAAACTTCCTCAAGGGTTTCTATCAGCTGTTGCTTACTCTGTGAAGAGAGATTCTGACGCCTAGACAGCACCGATTCTAAGCTGGCGATATCAACCGACAGCTGACTGTTGCCGATAGCTTCTATCGACAGGTCGTACTCTTGTAACAATGAGCCCACTTTTTCGGATAGTTTATCTGGGGTTAGCGAGCTGACGTTCGTATATCGGCAGTAGTCTTCTAGTTTGGTCTGAATGGTTTGAATAGTCGCACCATACTCTGTCGAAACATGACTTGCTGCGCTGTTATGTACAGAGAAATCTTCGGACGTATCTGATTGATTATCAGATGGTGACTCTGATGATTCAGAACTGCTGCTGGTGTCTGGTAGCAGGGCGATCGCAGATCCCACTATTTGACTAGCAATAGCTTTTGGTTTTGTTTTATCTTTTGAGCTATCCTCTTGCTCGTTTCTGGAGAACTGCTCTAGCAGGGTTGCCACGTCCCAGTCTGATAGGTCGACTTGGTTGATCGCACTTTTGGCAATTTGCTGCCAGCTTGGTAGGTCGAGCTGCGACAGCATACTAGAAGACGATTTTGAAATGCTGACATCTGGAGCTGATGTCTGATCGGTTTCCGTTACGGTGATTTCTGTTTTGCTGTGTCCAGATGGTGTCAGCGGATCGGATTTCTCCTCATCCAGCTTTTCTTCGATAGCGGCATTGATTTGAGCTAATAAGGCATCACTTTGATTAGCCAGTAGCCGAGGCACCTCATTTTGGGCACTGGCAAGTCTAGAGACTTCTGCTGCTAGCTCTTTGATAATAATTTGCTGTTCTAGCGTTTGTTTCTCTACCGAGCTATCAGATCCGCTGTTTGAACCTGTAGCAGACTGTTTGACTGTAGTAATTAGCCGTTTGCCGCTGGCGATCGCACCCCCGATCAAAGAGTCTGCTATCCCCGTCACCGTCGTAGAGCACAGCCAGATAAACAGCAGCCAATAGGTAGACCAGAAAACCAGGCCAAAAATAATCCCTCTACGCGGTTCCAGCAGGCCGCTGAATTCTACAGACAGCAGCGTACCGGTAAAGATCACCATCGACAGACCGACCGCTACGCCAAACCCCAACAGATGAGTGATTGGCAGCGAAAAGTCTGATTCGTCCTCCTCACTCTCATCAGACTCACTCTCATCAGACTCGGTTTCATCAGAGCTTGCTTCATCAGATGCTGGCGATACAGAGTGGCGGGGAGAAAAATCGAGCAGCGTCAACCCTAGCGCTATACCCAAGTTGGCAAACACGAGTTGCAAAACCACCGCTATCAGCAGTCCGCCTATAAGTGAAAAAACTAGCGTCATGTTTTACCGTCATAGTTTGTACCCGATCTCATCGCCCGAAGTAAATTTTCGCTTGGGAGGGGTACACCGTCTCACAGCGTAGAACGTACACAATAGGCTCGTCATCTACCAAGAGTGGCATCTGCCTATCTCACGATACCAACAAGACACTATCTAATCACTGACTAAATTCCAAACTGCGGCTATTCGTCTTTCTCCCCTTCAAAAAGCGTTTCCAGCGGACTAGCTTCAACCTCCATTTTTTCGTTTAGGTACCTAGCAAGCACATCATTTTGACCATGAGTCACGTATACCGTCTTAGCTTTGGTCTGTTCTATCGTTTTAATCAGTCCAGGCCAGTCGGCATGGTCAGAAAGCACAAACCCGCGTTCGTAGCCGCGTCGTCTGCGATTGCCTCGTACGGCCATCCAGCCAGAGGCAAAGGCCGTTTGAGGCCGCTTGAATCTTTTCATCCAGGTAGAGCGATGACCCGAGGGCGGCGCAATCACTAAATCTCCGACAAACTTGTAGCCCTTCTCCATTTGAGAAACGGGAACGGTTGGTACCATATTGATACCAACCTCTCGATAGATTTCAGTGAGATTATGAACTGCCCCGTGTAGATAAACGGTCTTGTCTGTAAATTTGGTCAGCTCGGCTAGCACTCTTTGCGACTTGCCAAAGGCATAGCAGAACAGAAGAGAGGGGCGCTCCAAATCGCTTTGCCACCAGCGGTAAATTTGTTCTGCGGTGACTTCACCCTCATCCCAGTGATAGATCGGCAGGCCAAAGGTCGCTTCTGTAATAAACGTGTCGCATTCAACCACTTCAAACGGATCGCACGAAGGATCGCGATCGCGTTTATAGTCACCAGAAGCCACCCAGACTTCGCCTTTATGCTCGACTCGAACTTGCGCTGAACCTAAGACGTGGCCTGCTGAATGGAGAGAGACCCAAGTCTCGCCGAGCTTGATTTTATCGCCGTAGCGGACACTGTTTAACCTGATGTCTTTACCAAGCCTTCTGCGTAGAATGCCTTCAGAGATAGCCGTAGCATAGTAATTTTGATGCCCAGAGTAGGCGTGATCCGCGTGTGCATGTGTGACTACCGCAGTCTCCACCGGCTTCCACGGATCGATGTAGAAGTTTCCAGCTTCGCAGTAGAGACCTTCGGGGCGGACAGTGATCAGAGGCATATAGCAAAGATGGAGAGGGGAAAGTCAGACAGACGAAACCCAAATGACGAATAGTCGATGGTTGGCGCAGTACCTGAGTCTGGTTGATTTGATAGGGTCAGTGTCGGGAATTATAAAGTGGACTTCATACTCCATTCTAACTAACTTTCCCAAGCGATTATGCCATCTCCTATTGCCTCGCGCCATGAAAGGTCAACAGCTTCGTCAGCCACTGTTGATCCGCAAGCGGTCTATCAGGCGCTTTGGGAAGACAGCTATGTAGGTAGGGCAGTTCTGGAGGTGGTAGAGCAGGGAGAGTTCTTTCGTTTTCTGAGCTTTAATCTTGCGATCGCACGCTCTGGTTTATTTCCTACTGCTGATGTTTCAGGCAAGACGCTATCTGACATCTTCTTAGATCAGCAAGCACAGCATTATCAGCAGCACTGCCATAGCTGTGTCTACACTGGAAAGTCTGTAATATTTGAGATCAGTTCGGCGGCAAATACAGACTCAGAAGCAGCGCTAGAGCAGTGGTGGCAGATACGCCTTTCTCCGATAAAAGACAACACTGGCCAGGTCTATCAGCTAGTGCTAAGCGCTACTGATATCAGTGAAGTCAAACAAACACAGGCAAAGTTAGAAGCTACGATTCAAGACTCTCGCACAATTATTGACAATATCCAAGAATTCGTCACAATTCACGAGCCTGACGGGCAGATCATAGATGTCAACAAGGCTTTTCTAGAGCTGCATCAGGTTACTCGCGAAGAAGCGCTGAGCTCTAGTATTACGAAAGAGTATGCGCTGCCAGGAGCGCCAGTTCATCTGCTAACAGAATTTTGGGAGCGGGCCTCGCAAGGCGAACAGGTAGAGTTTGAGTGGCCTGTAAAGCGTCTGTGCGACAATAGCCGACTGGATTCAGAAGTTACTCTCAAAAAAGTGACTCTAGGCGGAAAAGATCGGATACTAGCTTACATTCTCAATGTTACCGCACGTAAGCAGGCAGAAGAAGAACAGAGTCGTCTGCTGGAGATTTTAGACGGTACGCCCGATTTCGTCGGCATTGCAGATGCTGAAGGCAACGCCCTTTACGTCAATCGGGCCGGACGAAGAATTATAGAACTTCCAGAGGAAGGGCCAGTCAATTTTTGTGTTGGCGACACTATGCTCGATTGCCAAATAGAAATGTTTAATAATACTATCGTGCCCCATGCTATTGAAAAAGGTAGCTGGTCAGGCGAGCTAACATTAGTAACTATGTCCGGCAAAGAGCTGCCAGTTTCTCAGGTCGTCATTGCACATAAAAACGCAGATGGAACTTTGAAGTTTCTATCTACAATTGCAAGAGATATTAGCGATCTGAAGGCCGTAGAAGATAAGCTGCGCGATCGCGAGCAGTTTCTTGACAGCATCTACAGCGGTACAGATCTTGTGATTTTCTCTTGGGATATTGCCCAAGACGGCTCGAACGAGATCAGGTGCTCAGGCTGGAATCCTGCCTGCGAGAACGCAAGCGGAATCAGCGCTGAAAACGCCATAGGGCAAACACCTATTGAAATCTTGGGCATAGAGGCAGGTAAAACCGCTGAAAAAGACGTTTTACGGTGCGTCAATCGAGAGCGCTCTATCCACTACGAAGAAGAACTTTACTTCAAAGGAGAATCTACATGGTGGGCGACGACGCTAAATCCTATCTCAGATGAAGAAGGTCGAATCTATCGCGTAGTCGGAACAACTACTAGCATTACAGAACTCAAACTAAACGCAATCAAGCTCAAAGCGTATAGCGAAAGTCAAGCCCAGCAGACAAAACAGCTCACCGCCACCCTCTTGGAACTCAAGCGCACACAAAATCAAATTGTGCAAAGTGAGAAGATGTCTAGCTTGGGCCAAATGGTCGCAGGCGTGGCGCATGAGATCAACAACCCGGTGAACTTCATCCATGCGAATATCCAGCCCGCCTGTACCTACGCCAGTGAACTGCTAGAACTGATTGCGCTCTATCAGCAAGAGTATCCTCAGCCTTCTACCGCACTTTCAGAGATGCTAGCAGAGCTAGACTTTGACTTTATCAAAACAGATTTTATAGAACTGCTCTCTTCTATGAAAGTGGGCACTCAGCGAATCCGAGAGATCGTCCTTTCACTGCGCAACTTTTCGCGCTTGGACGAAGCTGATTTCAAAGCAGTCGATCTACATGAAGGCATTGATAGCACGCTCATTATCCTAGCTCACAAGATTAAAGGGGACGGTAAACGCAAAGGCATCGAAATCGCAAAAGACTATCAGCTTCCTAGCCTGGTGGAGTGCTACTCTAGCCAGATCAACCAGGTAGTCATGAACATTCTAGCGAACGCGATTGATGCGCTCGATTTAGTCAGCGAACCCCAGATCGCTATCTCAACCCAACTGTTTGAGAACCAAGCGGTGATTGCTATCTCTGATAACGGGCCTGGTATCTGTGAAGCAGTGCAGGCTCGAATTTTTGATCCCTTCTTTACCACCAAAGCCGTGGGCAAAGGTACGGGTATGGGATTGTCAATTAGCTATCAGATTGTGACAGACAAACATAAAGGAACGCTTTGCGTCAGTTCGCAGCCAGGACAAGGCACACAGTTTACAATCTCAATTCCTCTGAAGCAATAATCTGAAGCAATAATGTGAGGAAGCAAGCTCATCAGCTGTCGTGACACCCGTAGCTTGTCACAGGTTTGTAATATTCATTTGCAATATCCAAAGGATAGCCGGAAAGTCTTTTCTATCTTAAGGTAAGGTAATCGCTCGGGCTTTAGAAAATCTATGGCGGAGATTAATGTCAATCGGATTAAGCTCTCGCAGCTGCGGGCGCTGGTGGCGATCGCCCATACAGGCACTTTTAGTGACGCGGCCTCTCAACTAGATTTGTCGCAGTCGGCGGTGAGTCATGCGATCGCCACCCTAGAAGAAGAGCTCGGTGTCAGCTTGCTCAGTCGCGGGCGTCAGGGTGCGGTCCTTACCCCGGTCGGCCAGCAAATCACCCACGAAGCGACGACGATGATCGCCCACCTCAAAGTCATCGGTCGCAAAGCCCAAGATGCCAAAGGATTACAGGCGGGGCTGGTTCGAGTCGTTGGCTTTCGCAGCGTCGCCACCCACGTACTGCCTGTTGTAATCGAAGAATTCAGACGGCTCTATCCTGGCATCAGCGTCTCCATTGGCGAAGGCAACGACGTACGTGGCGCAGAAGAAATATTGAGGCGAGGTGAGGCGGACATTGGCTTTACCTATCTACCCGTCAGCGACAATTTTGATGCCTGGGAGCTATTTCGCGATGACTACGTCGCCCTTCTACCCAAGGCAAAAGCGCCAGAAAACGACAAACCTTTGACTTGGGAAACGCTAAGCGCGCTGCCATTAATTTTGCCCATGCCAGAAGACGGCTGCCGCTACAATGTGGACCAGTATCTGCTGCGCCACGGCCAGACCATCACCCCCGCCTACGAAGTCAAAGAAGACTCAACCGTGGTCAGCATGGTCCGCCGAGGCTTGGGCGCAACCATTATTGCTAAGCTCGCCGCTGAACCCATTCCCGACGATGTTGCAGTCTGCGAATTGCCTGCCCCCTTGCAGAGAGTGATTGGCGTCATCACCCTGGCTGACGCGTTACAAACGCCGCCTGTCTTCGCCTTTTTAGATACGCTTAAAGCAACCTGGCAGCAAAAAAGGGATATTGTTCCATCCTGAGAAGATGATTGGTATTCGAGCGATTGAACAATCTGACTGGCCCGCCGTTTGGTCTATCCTTGAGCCAATTTTTCGAGCGGGCGAAACCTATGCCTTTTCTCCTGATATCTCTGAGGCAGAGGCTTATCAGGTTTGGATAGAGAATCCAGAGGAGACTTATGTTGCGATCGCAAACACGCCTGAAAATCAGTCCCCTGTTCTTGGAACCTACTACATCAAGCCAAACCAGCCAGCGTTAGGCGCACACGTTTGCAACTGCGGCTATGCGGTCGCCCCATCCGCTAGAGGCAGAGGGATCGCTACTTTGATGTGCGAGCATTCTCAGCGGGAGGCCAAGCGGCTAGGCTTCCAGGCAATGCAGTTTAATCTAGTCGTCGCTACGAATCGAGCCGCCGTTCATCTTTGGGAAAAGCTGGGTTTTGAGACTGTGGGCACGCTGCCGGGCGCTTTTAGGCATCCACAGCAGGGCTTTGTCGATGCGCTGGTCATGTTTAAGGTGCTGGTCTAGCAGCCTCTTCCAAAATCTGCTGATCGAGTGAAAAGTCAACCTCTGCTTTGTGCTTTCCACTGGCGAGATAGTCTTTTTCGTACGAGTCTTGGAGGCCGCTGATGAGATCGAATTTGGGCTGCCAATTCAGGTCGGTTTTGGCTTTGGTGATATCGGTAAAGAAGTGCTGTACGCGCATGGGGAAGGCTTTACGCTTACCGAAGTCGAATTGGGCGGGATCATAGTGGACGATTTTGACGGTGCTGGGATCTTTGCCGATGGCGATCGCACAGGCTCTGGCCAGTCCGTCGAAGGTAACGGCTTTATCTCCAGAAATATTATAGATTTGGCCGATGGCGGTCTTGTTGCCTAGAATGCTGACCATTGCGCTAGCGAGATCTTCGCAGTGACCAAGCTGGGTCAGGGCCATGCCGCTGCCGGGAATGGGGATGGGGCGACCCTGCACTAGCCGATCGAAAAACCACTCTTCTAAAGGGTTGTAGTTTTGCGGGCCATAGATATAGACGGGACGAATAGCCGTGAAGGGCACTCCTTGGTCGGCCAGGTAATCTTCAGTGTGAAACTTTCCTTTGTGGCGACTGTTTGGATCGACGGGATCGCCTTCGACATGAGGCATCTGGTCGCTTTTGGCGTAGACGCCTGCGGAGCTGATATAGATAAAGTGTTTGATCTGGCCTTTGAACAGGTCAGCGAGAGGCTGAGTGTGTGCGAGTTCGCGGCCATTGTTATCGAAGATGGCGTCGAAGGATCGATTGGATAGGGATGACTTTAGGGCTTCGGGATCGGTGCGATCGCACACAATAGTCTCTACTCCCTCCACTGGCGCAGGATGGTTTCCCCGATTGAGCAAAGTGACCGCATGACCTTGCTCCACTAGCTGCCGAGTTAGATAGATACCAATAAATCTCGTTCCGCCAATTATCAAAACCCGCATAGCGTTGTATCCTCATACACTCAAAACCTTTCGTACCACACAAATCGCCTTAGTGGGCAAGAGAACCATTGTCAATATCATAGGTTTCTCTTATGTGAATGATAGGGAATAGTTTTCTCTTTTCTGCCACAAGATACTACGAAATGTAACGCTGAGCAGCGTCACCAAACAATGTGTCAATTTATGTCACAACGAGCCGCCAACCCTCATTACACATAGCTTTTCTGTTATTAGTTATTAGGTATAAAAAACAATTTCGGTTTGTTGAAGAGTCTTCCATACCTCAATCTCATCATTTTGTAAACAATTCTTTCTATTAAGAAACATCCAGCTTTACAAATTGACATCTCACCTTAGGAGTTCACCGCATGTTCACTCAAGTTCGACCCACTGTTAGACACGTTGTCCCAGATGAATTGGGCAGCCGCTATCTAGTGAAAGTGGTTTATGTCGTTCTAGAACCCCAGTATCAGAGCTCTTTATCCGCCGCAGTGCGCTCAATCAATGCAGAAAATTCTCAGATTGCCATCGAAATCAGCGGCTATCTGATTGAAGAGCTGCGCAGCGAAGAGAACTACGAAGCCTTTAAGAAAGACATCGCGGCAGCCAACATCTTCATCGGCTCGCTGATCTTTGTTGAGGATCTAGCAGACAAGGTCGAAGCGGCGGTGAAGCCTCATCGCGATCGCCTTGACGCAGCGGTGGTTTTCCCCTCTATGCCCCAGGTCATGCGCCTGAACAAGATGGGCAGCTTTTCGATGGCTCAGCTCGGTCAGTCGAAGAGCGTCATCGGCGAATTTATGAAAAAGCGCCGCAAAAAGCAGGGCAGCGGCTTTGAAGACGCCATGCTGAAGCTGCTGCGGACTTTACCCAAAGTGCTGAAGTACTTGCCGGTAGAAAAAGCGCAGGATGCTCGCAACTTTATGCTGAGCTTTCAGTACTGGCTAGGGGGATCGGCAGAGAATCTGGAGAACTTTTTGCTGATGCTGTGCGATCGCTATGTCCTACCCGACAAAAAGATCGAAGGCGCACCCAAGGACGATGGTCTCACCTACGAGCAGCCCATCACCTACCCAGACATGGGCATCTGGCATCCGCTTGCGCCCGAGATGTTTGAAGACCTTCGCGAATATCTCAACTGGTACGACTCTCGCACGGATATTCCCGAGATTTCTCGTAACCCGCTTGCGCCCTGCGTCGGCATCGTATTGCAGCGCACTCACCTGGTGACCGGCGACGAAGCCCACTACGTTTCCATCGTTCAAGAGCTGGAGTACAAAGGCGCAAAAGTCATTCCTGTCTTTGCGGGCGGGCTAGACTTTTCCAAACCGGTCGATCTCTATTTCTACGATCCGCTTAATCCCGATGAAGCCATTGTCGATTCTGTTGTTTCTCTGACCGGCTTTGCCCTCGTTGGCGGTCCGGCCAGACAGGATCATCCCAAGGCGATCGATTCTCTCAAGCGATTGAACCGTCCTTACATGGTGTCTTTGCCGCTTGTCTTCCAAACCACTGAAGAATGGGAAGCGAGCGATCTGGGCCTTCACCCGATACAGGTCGCTTTGCAAATGGCGATTCCTGAACTAGACGGCGCGATCGAGCCGATTATCATGTCCGGTCGCGATGGCATGACGGGCCGCGCCATCACTTTGCAAGATCGAGTTGAAGCAATTTCGACGCGATCGCTGAAATGGGCCAGACTGCGCAAGCTGCCGCGCGTGGACAAGAAGCTGGCAATTACTGTTTTCAGCTTCCCACCTGATAAAGGCAACGTTGGCACAGCCGCGTATCTCAACGTATTTGGCTCTATCTTTCGCGTGATGGAAGAGATGAAAGCGCAGGGCTACACCATTGAGGATATGCCCGAAACGTCTGAAGCGCTGATGCAGCTAGTGATCAACGACGCGCAGGCGCAGTTCAACAGTCCGAACTTGAACATTGCTCACCGCATGTCTGTGGCGGAATATGAGGAGCTGACGCCTTATTCTGAGCGGCTAGAAGAGAACTGGGGTCCACCGCCAGGACAGCTCAACACCGATGGTCAAAATCTGTTGATCTACGGCAAGAGTTTTGGCAATCTGTTCATTGGCGTGCAGCCGACTTTTGGCTACGAAGGCGATCCGATGAGACTGTTGTTCTCTCGCTCTGCTAGCCCTCACCACGGCTTTGCCGCCTATTACACTTATTTAGAGAAAATCTGGAAAGCGGACGCGGTGCTTCACTTTGGCACGCACGGCTCTTTGGAATTCATGCCGGGTAAGCAAATGGGCATGTCTGGCAAATGCTATCCCGACAACCTGATTGGCAACACGCCAAACCTCTACTACTACGCAGCGAACAACCCTTCTGAGGCAACCATTGCCAAGCGTCGCGGCTATGCGACCACCATCAGCTACCTGACGCCTCCGGCTGAGAATGCAGGTTTGTACAAGGGACTCAAGGAACTAAGTGATCTAATTGGTTCTTACCAAACCTTGAAAGAGGGCGGTCGAGGTTTGCCGATTGTGAACGCGATTATTGAGAAAGCGCGTCAGGTGAATCTGGACAAGGATATCGATCTGCCGGAGGAAGACGCTAGCGGTTTGAGTAAGGAAGAGCGCGACACGCTAGTCGGTCAGGCTTATATCAAGCTGATGGAGATTGAGTCTCGGCTGCTGCCCTGTGGACTGCACGTGGTGGGTGAGCCGCCGACGGCTGAAGAGGCGATCGCCACCCTAGTCAATATTTCGGCGCTGGATCGCCCGGAAGAAGAACAGAAGAGCCTGCAGCGAATTATCGCCGAGAGCATTGATCGAGACATTGACCAGATTTATAAGAGTAGCGATCGCGGCGACCTAGACGACGTGCAGCTGCTATACGACATCAACAGCGCCATTCGAGCAGCGGTGACCGCGATGGTCGAATCACAGACCGCCGACGATGGCCGGGTGTCGATGAAGTCGATGCTATCTGTTCTCAACCTTGGCGGTGCCAAAGATCCTTGGACCAAAGCCATTCATGACCTGGGCTACAAGAACGTTCAAAATGACGCGCTGAAGCCTTTGTTTGTGTTCTTGCAGTACTGCCTGGAGCAAGTTGTCAAAGACAACGAGCTCTCTTCGCTACTCAGCGCTTTAGACGGTGAATATATTATTCCTGGGCCAGGCGGCGATCCGATTCGCAACCCAGATGTCTTGCCCACTGGCAAGAACATGCACGCCCTCGATCCGCAGTCGATTCCGACCTCGGCGGCAGTACAGTCTGCCAAGATTGTGGTCGATCGCTTGCTAGAGCGGCAAAAGAAAGAGAACAATGGGGCCTATCCCGAGACAATTGCCACAGTCCTGTGGGGAACAGACAACATCAAGACCTATGGTGAGTCGCTAGCGCAGATGATGTGGTTTGTCGGCGTCAAGCCGGTACCCGATTCGCTAGGCCGGATGAATAAGCTAGAGCTAATCTCTCTTGAAGAGCTGGGTCGTCCACGGATTGACATAGTCATTAACTGCTCAGGTGTGTTCCGCGATCTGTTTGTCAACCAGATGGCGCTGCTCGATCGGGCGGTGAAGATGGCGGCTGAAGCCGATGAGCCGCTAGAGATGAACTTTGTGAGAAAGCACGCTACGGCGCAGGCCGAAGAATTCGGCATTTCTTTGCGGAATGCGGCCACTCGCATTTTCTCTAATGCTTCTGGCTCCTATGCAGCTAATGTCAATCTCGCGGTAGAAAACAGCAGCTGGGAAGAAGAACAAGAGTTGCGCGATATGTATCTAGCGCGCAAGTCCTTTGCCTTCAACTGCGACAATCCAGGCATGATGGAACAGTCTCGCGATTTACTAGAATCTTCTTTGAAGACCGCCGATGTGACTTTTCAGAACCTGGATTCTTCTGAGATTTCCTTGACGGATGTTTCTCACTACTTTGATTCTGATCCGACCAAGGTAGTGGCAAGTCTAAGAGAGGATGGTAAGAAGCCGACGGCGTTTATTGCCGATACGACGACGGCGAATGCTCAGGTGCGATCGCTCTCCGAAACCGTCCGCCTAGACGCCCGCACCAAGCTACTGAACCCAAAATGGTACGAAGGGATGCTCGCCAACGGCTACGAAGGCGTGCGCGAACTCTCGAACCGTCTGGTCAACACCATGGGCTGGTCGGCGACTGCCGACGCGGTAGACAACTGGGTCTACGAAGACACCAACGACACCTTCATCAACGATCCTGAAATGTGCAAAAGGCTGATGGACTTGAACCCTAACTCCTTCCGTCGGATGGTGACCACACTGCTAGAGGTAAACGGTCGCGGCTACTGGGAAACCAGTGATGAGAATATCGAGCGATTGCAGGAACTCTACGAGGAAGTAGAGAACCGAATTGAAGGCGTCGAATAAGCACTTTTTCATAACGAATGAATGAGTAAGGAGGGGTAGGTAAACATCTACCCCTCCTTTTTAGCCTGTAACTACATTCCGCCTTTTCGAGTGCCACATTGAGAACAAAAGGCTGGCTCAACACAATAAGGGACTTGCAGATAAAAGGCTCCTATATGACCGTTTTCTCTGTCCTTTACTAAGATTGACTGCCGTGCCGAGCAGGCTAACACGACACACAAAGCAGCGCTGGCGTCTTTGTTTACTTTGAATTTTCAGTCCTTCAAGAAAGTTCGTATATCAAATTTCTAGAGTATATTCCGTCTCTGCTCATTAATTGCAGCAGAGTCAAATTTTTCCTCATAAGATCTTCAGAGTTTTACTGCAATATAAAAACATAGCTTCAAAGGCTATCCACTACTCACCTGCTACTTTTGGCAGAAGAGGCAACATGATTTATTTTTGGGTTCCTGATACAGATATAGATCACGCAAGATTATCAGTCTGCTTTCATAGAAAGACAGCTTTTTCAATCAGCCGCTATTTCCTCAATAGGCACTAATAGGGCGCAAACTGTTCTTTCTAAACTGAAGCATTCCGTTTAATTCTTTGATCTGCATCGGCTTTGTTGCACGAATCAGGCCGGTCATACTAAAGGTCTTAGCGGTTCAGGCTGCGAAAAATTCTCAGATTCCGCCTCTTCGCAGTTTGCTCCATATGGCAACGGTTGTTCATGTAACAAAGCCATTTGTATTTGTCGATGCTATTGCTGAATGGCACGGGTGTCAGAATACGGTTCGGAAGGTCCTTTAAACAACCTCTCAGCTCAGATGTTCTATTGAGCATCTCTTTTGCATGCGTGACTTTAGCTGAATTTCAGCTGATTAGCTCTCTATTCCAGGAGTAGTCCGCGAATGCCATTTTGTTGGCCTACCGGAGTCACGGCTAGAAAAAGCCTGGAAAATTGTGCTGAAATCTTTCACTAAAAAAGAGAGAAACTTCTTTCGTATGTTTTCTTTTAATATCTTTCCTGGAGATCGCAATCATGAAACTTATCACTACTCTAGAAGGGCAATCTACGCCTAAAGCTCAATCATTGAAAACAGCTGCTCTTGCCTCAGGCAGTATGGCACATCCCGATAACCCTGCTAAAGCGGCAGAACATGAGGCCCTGCTGTCCTTAAGCTCTCCTGAGAGCGCAACTCATACAGCCATCAATAATGGTAGCTGGTTCAATCGCAACACTTGGGATAGCGGTACAGTCCCTTCAAAAGGTTCAATTGTTCATATTCCTGAAAATGTTAGGGTGACCTATGAAGGTGCTGCTTCTGCCGCTCTGTTTATTGTCCGCGTAGATGGCACCTTGAGTCTTACCGCGAGGAACGGAATAGACACCACCCTGGTGGTTGATACGCTTTTCACTACCTCGAATAGTGAGTTCGAGATCGACGCAGATGCTCGGAGCGATGGAAGTGTCGATATCGAAATCCGCCCGTTTGATATAGAAGGGCACAAATCAGCCGGAGCCCCTGGCTGGAATGCGGCTGCTACCCGTTACTACAGCGACGGCGCTGTGGTGATGGATACTGGAGCTAGTACTCGCATAGGTCAGCGGGTGGATGATGGCGCAGGTGTTTTAGGAAGATATAACTGGGATCCTAATCAACTCTCTATTGGCACGATCACCCACGGCAAGGTTCGAATCAACGGTCAGCAGAAGCGGTCGAAGTCTGCTATCAGTGGCAGTGCAATGGCGGGCGATCGCACCCTTCAATTAAAATCAGTTCCCTCCGGCTGGCGAGTCGGCGATCAAATTGTGATTACCGGAACGCACTATGTGGGCCGAGAAGCAGGAACTGGCGAATCACTAGGCAGCCAGGATGAAATTCGGACAATCACTCAAGTTCGTAACAGAAGGGTCACCTTTGACCGGCCACTTGTATTTGACCATGACACGCCTAGAGCCGAGTTTAATGCCTATGTAGCGAACCTGACTCGAAACATAGAGTTTCATAGCGCTACTGACCTATCTATTGAAGGCAAGTTAGAAGCTGACGATGTCGGCGACATTGCCAGTAGCCTAGGTCATGTCATGTTCATGCACAACGAAGACGTGCAGGTGAATTACGCAGCTTTTGACGACTTAGGGCGCAGCAATAAAAACGATGTTCTAGACGACTTTCGGCGTCAGGGCTTTGATGGGCTGATCGCCGAACGTAAAAGAAGAAATGGAGAATGGATCAAGACGCCTGTTAATGAAATTACTAATATACGGGGTCGCTATGCCGCGCATTTTCATCAAACCGGCGCAACAGCAACAGATAGCACTGCTCAGGTAAAAGGGTCTGTGGTGACCGGCGGTCCTGGCTGGGGATTTGTCAGTCACGATAGCCGAGTCGATTTCTACGACAACATTACCTATGGCGTACTAGGTGCTGGCTTTGTCGCCGAAACGGGTAATGAGACTGGGACTTGGGCACGTAATATTGCTATCAATACTTACGGCGCTGACTATAACGACAAGACCTTTGATCCAAAACGCCAGAGAGCCTTCGTCAACAACGATACCGACTCGACGGTAATCCTGGAAAAGAACGGAGCGTGGAAGAATCAGGATCTAGGTCATTTTGGTAATGGCTTTTGGTTCCAAGGCAAGCTGATCGATGTGCTTGGTAACGTCTCTGTTAATTCTGGCTTGGACGGATATTTCTTCATGTTTCGCGCACCGGAGCAAATTAATGTAGATCCTGATGTTCTAGTAGAACCGCTATCGGTGCATAGTCCTGATGGTATTCATCCCTTTGCACCGGGCCTAAATGTCTTCGTGGGAAATGAATCGATTGCTGATACCCGTGGCCTGGAGATGATAGGAATCGGCGGTGGCAGAACCAATGATGAACGCTCTGTTATCGAAGATTTTACGGCTTGGGAAGTAGGCGATGTGGGTACCGGAGCGCAGTACTATCCGGGCTATACAATCAAGAACTCGGCGTTCGTTGCTTCGACAAGTCCTGACGCTAATGCTGCCGGTGGTGTGCTGTTGCGTCAGGTTCAGATGGATACGGTACTAGCTAATCTAGAAATTGTCGGATTTGATCGGCAGTATGACTTCCGGAAGACATGGTCCGTAGGCACGATAGAACAGCAAGGCTTTGATCATCCATACGATGTGATTGCGGCTGCGATCGCGAATGGCAAACCCAATCCACTGCCGAATGGGTTTGCTCACGTTGTCATCAATCCAGGTTTCACGTCCCAGCAAGCCTCCCAAGACCGGTATATAGGAGACACCTTTAACAAGACATACGATCAAATTCTGACCAGTTCTGACCTTCGGCCTGGACGGTTTAACATTGCTTTTGATGACAGCTCGCTGCGGATAGATCTTGATAACAAAAACATCCGCTATGGGACCAAACCAGAAGATCCCATCCGGCCTACTCTACAAGAGGGGCACGTGCTACTTCTCAAAGGGGTGAAAACTGACAGTATAGGGACGATTCCTATCGACTATCACAACAATGTCTTGGTGTGGCATGAAGATGCTGTTCAGCATCGATTGGAAACAATGGGATATTTTCGGATGCCCAATGGTGCCAATGGGGTTCTGTTAGAGGAACTCTTTTCAGATCGCTATACCGCTGAAAAACATATTGTCAAGTTTGTCGCTGAGCTCGATTCCCGTTGGAATTTGACTGATGCAGTTAACCTCGGCAATTTTAATTCAGCTAATTATCCCGATGTTTACGTCCCGCAGTTTCTACTCGATCAAACCGATCCTCTCCCTCTATCTCCTATCCGAATAGACGTAGGGGGCAATGGTTTTACAGACGAGGATAGCAATGTTTGGCTATCTGACTTCGGCTTCGAAGGAGGGCAGACAAGCTATAAAGCGCAGCCTATCGCCAACGCAGAAGTCGATGAGATTCTCTACTACGGAAAGCGCTATGGCAACAATCTCTCATACGACATTTCAGTTGATAACGGGACCTATGATGTCATACTGCACACGATGGAGCCCAGGACTGATGCGCAGGTAGGCAGTCGTGTCTTTGATGTGTTTGCCGAAGGTGAGCTGCGAATAGATGACTTTGACATGTTTGTCTCTTTGGGGGCGATCGCATCGCCTAGAACCGCAGTGACCTCAGCAATTGAGAATATCTCAGTCACCGATGGCAGATTAAATCTTGACTTTGCGACGGTTGCTGGGCGACCTGTGACGATTTCAGGACTTGAGATTTTGCCTACAGCCTCCTGAAGCTAGCGGTTGGCAGGATAGGGGTGTGGCTAACCTAGGTTAATTTACAGGGTGCTTATCTAACTGGTGCAAACTTAGCAGATGCCGATTTGAAGGATGCCAACCTGACCGATGCAATGCTAGTGCTGAGCGTGTTCTCAGAAGGTAGTATTTTACAGGGTACTTCTTTCTCTGGGGCAGCGATCGCTTTCTCAGATTTTCGTGGCACTGATTTGAGCCAAGCTAAGTTTCCTCCCCAAGACTTTAGTTTCAACTCTTTTCCACCCCGTCTTGTTACTGTGCTAGACCACAGCGATCTTAGCGGTGCCAACCTGAGTGGGGTAGCACTCGGAGGCGTCAGCCTGAAAAGTGCCAATTTATCCAACGCTGATCTATCAGGGGCCAAACTCAATTCATTCGTTATCTTTTTATCTCAATATGGCATTACCTATGCAGAATTCCAATTCTCTTCCAACCTAGAAAACAGTAACTTGGAGGGAGCCAACCTAACTGGCAGTAGCTTCCGGCTGGCAACATTAGAAGGTGCTAACATTAGCAAGGCCAACCTTACAGATGCTAATTTTGACCAAGCTTACCTAGTCAATGCAGACCTAAGTGACGCAATATTTCAGGATACTCGGCTGACCACTACTGATATGAGTGGTGCTAACTTGACAGGGACAGACTGGAGTGCGAGCGATCTCAAAGGATCTACTTTTTGCGGAGCAACCATGCCAGATGGAACAGTCTCTAACCAGGACTGTTATTAGCAGGTCCTTATTCTAAGAACCTGCTTTGCCTAGGAAAAGATCGCTATAAGAAAGTGTTGCTATCCGCAGACTCTCTAGCTTCAGCCATTTAAGCTATTGCTAGAATGACAAGAACATCGGAGAAAGTGCCGAAGCTAGCGGCGATCAGATAATCATTACTAGGCAGCAACCGCCGTGTCTTGTGCTCTTTGATGACAACGGCGGCATCTTCGAGGTCAATCAGGTGAGACTTCTGAAGCTTTCCCAGCTTGGTCAGCACTTCATCCGCTTTCGTTTCACTGTCAAAACCGACAACAATTAAATCACTCATGAGGGGGGTTCTCCTGATTGTGTTCTAGATATCACTGGAAATGAATGTGATGCCTGTGTTTCTCTCTAGAGAGTAGTGGGCAACTGTCAAGAACTCGTCAAGGTGCTAAGCCTTTTTTCGGGTTCGACGAAGACCTCGTTAGTGTTATCGAATTTGTTGCTCTATCCGTGGCCAGAAATGAGATGTAGTTTGACCGTATTTTCCTTTCGCATTGCTTTAAACTACAGCTATCCCCTATATCAGGAGTTGTCTGAATGGCCGGGCCGATTATTCCACCGCGAAAGCATCGTCAGCTGACGCGATGGTTACTCAATGAATGCTCGGAATCTGAGGTAGGTGGAAAGCATCCTCAGCATCCCTGGTGGCAGGTGGTTTGTCTAACCGGTGTGGACTATTTTTCGACTTTGGGCTATCAGCCAGGGATCGCCGCCTTGGCAGCAGGCGTACTTTCACCTGTGGCCACGCTCATTTTGATTTTAGTCACGCTGTTTGGGGCGCTGCCTATTTACAAACAGGTAGCCAAACTCAGCCCGAATGGAGAGGGTTCGCTGGCTATGCTAGAGCGCCTGTTACCGGGCTGGCAGAGCAAGCTATTAATTCTTGTTCTACTGGGATTTGTCTCTACCGATTTCATCATCACGATTACGCTATCGGCTGCGGATGCGACCACGCACCTGATTCAAAACCCGCTGATGCCTGCATTCTTGCAGGGCCAGCAAATCCCGATCACTTTGATACTAGTTGCCTTATTGGGCGCTATCTTTCTCAAAGGTTTCACCGAAGCGGTAGGTATCGCGGTGGTGCTGGTGGTGACGTATCTCTCGCTTAATCTGGTGGTAGTGGGTGTGGGTGCTTACCAAATTTGGCAGCAGCCTAGTCTGATTGGCCAGTGGCAGAGTGCTTTGTTCACTAGTCATGGCTCTCCACTGGGAGCGATCGCGGTATCAATGCTGTTGTTTCCCAAGCTGGCGCTGGGGCTATCAGGCTTTGAAACTGGGGTAGCGGTGATGCCCTTGGTGAAGGGAAGCCGACAAGATGAGGGGGGCAGGCCGCTGGTGCGCATTGCCAATACTCGCAAGCTGCTGAGCGCTTCGGCGGTGATTATGAGTTTCTTTTTACTGGCGACTAGCTTTGAGACGATTTTGTTGATTCCATCGAAGGCTTTTGAAGCGGGCGGCGCAGCTAACGGCAGGGCGCTTGCCTACATGGCACATACTTATTTGGGCAATGCTTTTGGCACCGTGTATGACCTGAGCACGATTGCAATTTTGTGGTTTGCGGGGGCTTCGGCGATGGCCGGACTGTTGAATATTGTGCCGCGCTATTTGCCGCGCTATGGCATGGCACCGGACTGGGCAAGGGCGACTCGTCCGCTGGTGCTGGTGTTTATTGCGATCGCATTCCTCGTCACTCTAATTTTCCGGGCAAATGTAGAAGCCCAAGGCGGCGCGTATGCCACAGGCGTACTGGTGCTGATGACTTCAGCAGCCTTTGCGGTGATGCTAGCAGCCTATCGGCGAAGAGAGAAAGCGGGGGCGCTGGGCTTTGGTGCCATTACGCTGGTCTTTGTCTATACGACGATTGCCAATATCATTGAGCGCCCGGATGGGATTCGGATTGCGGCCTGCTTTATTGCCATTATCATTTTTACCTCGCTGATTTCTCGCATTTGGCGTTCTACCGAGCTGCGTGTGCAAACGGTTGAACTCGATGCGATGGCTCAGCAGTTTGTTGCAGATGCGATGGGAGAGACTGGGAAAAATACGCTTCAAATCGTGGCCCATCACAAAATTAGAGGAGACTTTCAGGAGTATCAAAACAAGGCAAAAGAAATATATCAAGACAACCATCTGTCGTCGGCCACACCGCTGCTGTTTTTAGAAATAGCGGTCTCTGATGCCTCCATATTTTCAGATACGCTGAGCGTCAAGGGCGTACAGGTGGGCAGTCACTGGGTGCTGCGGGCAGACAGTGCGGCGGTGCCGAATGCGATCGCGGCTATCCTCCTCCACCTGCGAGACCAAACCCACCGCATTCCCCATATTTACTTTGGCTGGATGGAGGGTAATCCACTGGAGTTTATGCTGCGCTTTATTCTCTTTGGAGAAGGCGATGTACCGGTGATCACCCGAGAAGTGCTGCGCAAGGCAGAGCCCGATCCAAAACAGAGACCGGGCGTGTATGTGGGCGGATAAGAGATTTTTATAAAAGCATTTTTATAAAAGGATAGATGGCGTCATGGCCGTTAGATTTTGGAGAAATCGTAGATGGAAATATGGCGCTGTTCTTTTAGGCGCTATTCTGTTGCAAGTGCTTTTGCTAGCCCTGCCCGCTTTTAGCACCGAGCGGGTAATTGTTAGCTTTGGCCCTGTGGAGCGCTCTATTGCCGTTGCTGACCTTGCCACCTATGCTCGTGTATTTGCCAGAAGTCTCACGAGGGGGTGAAAAGTCTCCTTTGGTGGTGATTTCTCATGGACTAGGGGGCGATCGCACCAGCTTTGCCTACGTGGCCAAACATCTGGCCTCTTACGGCTTTGCGGTGGCCGTGGTCGAGCATCCCGGCAGCAGCTCAGCTCAAGTCGAAGCGCTGTTCGTAGGTGAGACCAGTCAGGGCATTGAACCGGACGATATGATTCGCCGACCGACTTCCATTCACACGCTCTTAGACGACTTAGAAACCGCTGCTCGGACTTCGGCGATCGCGAGCAACGTGAACTTTCAGAAAGTGGGCGTTTTGGGCCAGTCGCTAGGCGCATACACCGCGCTGGCGTTAGCAGGTGCCACCGTTCAGCGGTCCGCTTTGGAGCAAGCTTGTCCGTCAGAGCTGTCTGCTCAGCTCAATCTATCGCTGCTGGTGCAGTGCCCGATACTGACGCTGCCTCAGCCGCTGCCGCCACTGGGCGATCGACGGATTCGAGCTGCGATCGCCATTAATTCACTAGACAGCGCTGTGTTTGGCCCTGCGGGAATGAAGCAATTAGCCTCGCTTTCTTCAAGACTCATCTAGCAGAAGACACGACCTATCAGCCCTATCTGAGTCAGTCCTACGCAAAAGCAATTAGTCGGTCCGACCTGCCTATTTATCTAGTGCAAAATTTTATGTTGAAGCGTAGTTAAGACGGAAAACAGATAGAGCAGAAAACAGAAGCCGGATCTATTGGCAGATATGGAGAGATATGAGGATAAATAGCGCAAGTGGATAGACTGTTCAGCACGCTACGCCGAGTTCCCTTCACCTTGATCATGCTGCTGGGTATCGTCACCGTCGGCTTTTTGACAGGAACCTATGCAGGTGCGCTTTCCCCTATACTGCGCAAACGCTGGGGCTTTGCCCTACACGATTTGTGGCAGGGCACCTGGTATTCACTGGTGAGCGAAGTTTGGTTTACGCGCTATCCCTTCATGTTTTGGGGAATTTTAGCCTTCGTGATTCTCTCGATTGGCGTTTACGAATGGAGAGCAGGGACAAAGTTCGCAGTTCTGTTGTATTGGCTCACTGATACAAGCGGCAATTTACTCTTCGCGCTGGGCTTTTGGCTAGATGGCTATTTGACGCGAAGGCGCGATCGCGCAGCCTCTCCTGCGGGGAATCGCAAAGAACTTTGATAGCGAAACCATGCGCTTTTCCTTTTGTTCACGCGCTAGTATGAGTGGCATAGACTACGTCCTGTCTAGCGTAAACCATTCGATGTTTCCGTTCATCAATCCCAAAACAGATTTCGCCTTCAAGAAAATCTTTGGCTCGCCCCAAAGCACAGATATCTTGATCAGCTTTTTGAATGCGATGCTCTATGAGGGCAAGCCTACGATTCAGACTCTGTCCATTATCGATCCTTACCAAGCGCCCCGAATTGAGGGAATCAAGGAGTCCTATCTAGACGTGAAGGCCATCTTGGCGGATGGTCAGGTGGTAATTATTGAAATGCAGGTGCTCAACGTTTTAGGCTTTAAGAAGCGCGTGCTCTATAACGCGGCAAAGGCTTTTTCTATTCAGCTCGAAGTCGGTGATGACTACACTATGCTCAACCCTGTGATTGCCCTCACCATCACAGACTTTGAGATGTTTGAGCACAGCGATAAAGTCGTCTCTCGGTATCGCCTCAAAGAAAAAGACGATCTGACCGATTACAGCGATGATATTGAGCTAGTCTTTGCTGAGCTGCCCAAATTCAACAAGTCTCTTGAGCAGCTCAGCACGCTCAGCGATAAATGGTTGTTTTTTCTAAAACAGGCCAATCGTTTAGAATCTGTCCCGGCGAGTTTGGACGCAGAGCCTGCCATCCACAGCGCCTTTGAAGTAGCCCGCCAAAGTCGCCTCACCCGAGACGAGATGGAAGTGCTAGAAAGGCAGTCGATGGTCATTCACGACAGCCGCAATGCTGTGTTGCTCGGCATTCAACAGGGCGTTCAGCAGGGCATTCAGCAGGGCATTCGGCAGGGCATTCAGCAGGGCATTCAGCAGGGCATTCAGCAGGGCGTTCAGCAGGGCATTCAGCAGGGCGTTCAGCAGGGTCGAGAAGAAGGCGAAAAAGCGGCTAAGGTAGAAATCGCCCGCTCTCTGCTAGGTAGACTATCGACCGAAGAAATTTCGCAGATCACAGGACTCTTGCCTATCGAGATAGAGCGACTGCGCTGAGTTGTACATAGCCTTTGGTGTGTGGCGTAGGGTTCTGTCAACTTGCCCATGGGCTGTGACGAGTCAAAGTATCATCATCGCTACAAGTACCACAAGACAACAATTAGAATAATCGTCAGGCCAAAAGCAAATATTAGGATGCGTTCAATCTTGGTGCTCAAGCTCTTGATTGCGAAGGCAATAGCTAGGACTAGCAGCGCAAGGCCACTATAGATGGCTAGATCGCCGCCTCGACTGATTAAAGGATCGGTTGGATCGTTGGGGGGCGAGGTTTGGGCGATTTCGATGAGTGCTGTTGAGACACTTAAGCTGCCGTATCTAGTTAATTTCATCGGTCTGGTTCTATGAGTTTGGCTGCTGCTGCTCGGGCAGAGAGGGTGGAGCGGATTGCTGAGAGCGAAGTCCAAAGAATAGTCCAACGGCCAGTGCTAATGCCAGGGCACCTGCGCCTATCCAAAGACCCAGGTGGTTTGATTTATGCTCAGAATCTGGCTGATTGAGCTGATCTGCCTGGAAAGAATGATGCCGCTCGAAGATGTCGTCTGTGAGCCATTCGGTGGTGGCTTTGAAGTTGTGAAGGGGCGTGGGCAGCATTTCTAGATAGGTGCCGTTGCGAATGAGATCACCAGCTACGCCTTTGACCTGCACTTTGTCGAACAGGTTGGCGACGCCGTTGCGAAGACCTAGCTTCATGAGGGTGCCGCGCATGTGGGCATGGACGGGTTGAGGTGGTTTGTTTTGGGCGATCGCAACCAAGTTCCGCGCAATCCCCGCCCCTTGCTGATAGGCAATCTGCGCGACTGGTGGCTGTGGTGCTGATTCGACGATGGCACAGTCGCCCGCTGCAAATACTTCTAGAAAGCGAGGAAGCTGTAGAGTTTCGGTAACTAGAGGAGACTTGTGTTTGTCGCGATCGCCCTCTCCCAACGGTAACGACTCAATCAACGGATTGGTCGCTGTCCCTGCTGTCCAAATCGCAGTAGCCGCCGGTAAATTTTCAGCATCATTACCTTTCGCGCTGTAGGTTAGCCCTTCTGCTCTAACAGCTTCAACCCCCACGCCCAACAACAGTTCAACTGGCACCGCGCGATTTTTCAATGCCTGAAGCGCCGTTCCTTGAAGATGCGCATTCGCATCGCCTGCCAGAATCTCGTCACCATGATTTACCAGAACAATCCGCAGCTCTCGACTATTGCCGCCTAGTTTCTCGTACCATTCCGGCAGCAAATCAGCCAGAGTCGCCACCATCTCTATGCCAGAAGGCCCAGCGCCTACCACGGCAACCGTCAACAGCGCCCGACGTTGCGCCATGTCATCGGTTTGGCTCGCTCGCTGTAAACAATCCCGTAAGTGTTCTTTCAGCCGCAGGGCATCGACCTGGGTGCGAAACGGAAAAGCATACTCCTATGCGCCTTTTGTGCCAAAGTATCCCTGCGTGCTGCCGACCGCCAGCACCAAATACTGATAGTCATAATGTAGCCCAGAGGCTAAGAGCACCCGGCGATTGGAGAAATCTACCTGCGTAGCTTTGTCTTGAACAAACGTGACTTCGCTACCGCTGAGCAATTCTTCATAAGTAGGCACTACTTCTTCAGAGCGCATCTCGCCGCTGAGGTATTCGTACAGCAGCGGCTTAAATACAAAATGCGACTGGGGGTCGATCAAGATAATAGGGTGATCATAATGCTGGTGCCGTAGATGAAGGGCCGTGAACAGACCCACAAAACCGCCGCCAACAATCACCGTAGGTAATTTGGACGATAACTTTTGAGCTGAAGTCATTGCGGTTGGCCGTGATAGAGTCATAGCGCGTTACCAAAGGTAGATAAGAGAGAACAAAATCAGCCAGAGCACATCGACAAAGTGCCAGAACAGCGAAGCCGCGCTCACGCCAAAGTGACCATCCTCGTAATTGTGTGGGAGAAAAGAGCGAGCCAGCATAATTAGCTGAAGAACAATGCCGGCAGTGACATGCAGCCCGTGGAACCCGGTGAGGATGTAGAAAGTACCGCCCACTAGTCCCGTAGCTAGGCCAAAATCCAGTCCCTGCCACTCCTGAAACTCTCCAACGAGAAAGTAAATGCCCATTGCTGACGTGGTCAGCCACAGCAGACGGAACTGTGTGAGCTTGTGACTTTTTAGGGCGCGTTCGGCAAAGTAAATCGCAAAGCTACTGGAAACGAGAACAATCGTGTGAAAAATCACGGACGGCGAAGCTTCTGGCCCTTTTATGCCCAGTGGTAGCCAGTTTGTTGTGGTCAGTCGCAGCATGATGTAGGTGGCAAAAAAGCTGACAAACACCATGCTTTCTGAGAGCAGAAAAATGGTAACCCCAAACATGCCTTTGCCGTGGTGATCCTCGTGCTGACCGCCGCCGCTAGGGACATACCGCCGCAGCCAAGCCGGTAGGTTATGCCGCAGCGATTGCAGGTCTAAAGGGCTCTCGTCGTTGTGGCGAACGGTATAGTCGGGTGTGGAAACGGGGGGTTGGGACATCGTCTTTATGAGGGTTCGGAGATCTTGTAATAGGTCAGTTTGCTAGTAAGGGTTGTTCGGATCTTGAACAGAATAGCGATCGTCGCCGTAGCTATAGGGCGGTAGGGTGACCGTAGGAATTTCCTCAAAGTTCTCTTTTGGCGGTGGTGAAGTGGTCATCCATTCGAGCCCGGTTGCGTGCCAGGGGTCTTTATTAGCGACTCGTCCCTGCATCCAGGAGACAATAATGTTGGCTAAAAAGGGCAGCGTTGAAACCCCGACCAAGAATGCGCCTAGGCTAGAAACGAGATTCCAGTCGGCGTACTGTGGGTCGTAGGAAGACACTCGACGCAACATCCCTTGAAGTCCAAGCGGAAACATGGGAAAGAAGTTGAGATTTGCCCCCACGAACACCAGACCAAAGTGAAGCTTTCCCCAGCCTTCATCGCACATCCGTCCGGTGAGCTTGGGAAACCAGTAGTAAATAGCGGCAAAGTAGGCCATTACAATAGTGTTGAACACAATGTAGTGGAAATGCCCGACGATAAAGTAGGTGTTGTTCACATGCAGATCGAACGGCAAGACGCCTAGCATGACGCCAGTAATCCCTGCGAGCACAAACATCACCACGCCGCCGATGGCGAAGAACATGGCCGTATCGAGATGAAGCTTAGTTTTCCAAATGGTGCTGTCCAGGCAAAGACTTTGATGCCAGTAGGTACGGCTGCAATCTCGGTGGTGAACATAAACAGGGTGCGCATCCATCCAGGGGTGCCGCTGGCGAACATGTGGTGAACCCAGACCACGCCCGTAATGGGGACGAAGGTGAAAGTGGCGATCGCAACTGACCGATAGCCAAACAGCGGATGGCGAGAAAAGGCTGGAATCACCTCCGAGAAAACGCCCCAGGCTGGCAGCGCCCAAATTTAAACCGCCGGGTGCGAGTAGAACCAGAACAAAGATTACCCCCTGAGTCGCCCGCGTGAGATGAGGAAACAATCGATGCTCAATGGGATTGTACTTGGAGGTATAGGGTGGGTAATGAGCTACTCGAATATCTATGCCTAGCTCTATCACCGTGATATTGTAGAGCTTCTTTGAATAGGTAAGACCAAACGCTATTCTGCGTCCCCCTCAAAGAACACGCTTGGCCCTGCGTAAGCATCAATAGAATCGCTGCGAGCCTTTCAAGTAGCTACCTATGTAGTTCGATTGGATTACTCAAAACCTAGATCTTTTGAGACGTATTTAAAAACGTGCCTCGTTTTATGTCTCACAAATGCTTTCTCAAAAGGTCTATAGGATTTTGAGTCAAGCTGTCGACGGTGAATTTGGGGTATGGGTAGTCTTTAAACGGAAAACCATAGCGTTGTACCATTTGAATATGCCCTATTTTCAGCGTAATTCCTTTTTGAAAATCGATGGATTCAATTCGACTGTTGGGTGCGCCCCTTTCCACTGCATACTCATGGCCCATAGAGCATAGTGGGTAGGTCAATCAGCCTTGTCCCATTCCAATGTTGTTCGAGCGAGCCCCAACAGCGCTCTAGGGTTGTACTTACTGTGGTAAGGCCGATAGTAGAGCAGTTGCACGCGCTTCCCGATGTGGTCTACCCAAGAGGACTCGCGTTTGCCGAAATTGGGTCTCTACACACCGTAGTTCTTGGCCCGTTATCCACTTTGATCTGAAGCATGGGTTTGACCTTGAACCTGTGGCGTCAGCTTTTCCCACCAGCTTGCATGGTCTCGACAGTACTGATAAATCGACTGAGTACAGTCCCTATTGTCTCTAAGAGCTGCCGACTATTGAACAGCGAAAGGGTGACATGCAACAGCCTTCCAGACTCAGCAAAGGTAAGCAGCGTCTTACGTGAGCACAATGATCTAGTTCAGAAAATACTAGATGTTAATCCCGAGCACATAACGGTCAATAGACTACCTGTATCGGCTTGTTCCGATAAGTCTATGATCCTTATTGAATACGCCTCAGAAGAGGAGTGCAAGCAAATTAGAGAAGTCATGAACGCTGACGACTTCTTTGGGGTACCCTATGGACTTCAGAATGTTTGATATATCGTCTGAGATACTAAAGCCCTGGTGGAATTAGCTCTACAAGGGATCTAGGTTTCTTTGTTCACCCATATCGTGGTCGTCAGCTTGCCGGTGCCCTCGGGTCAAACCTCCTCGCGATAAGTTGCCGAGCTTGACCGTCGCCTTGCAGTCCAAGCTTATTCGCTTAGCAGAGTGGTCTTGTGCCTGCTGATCTTTGAGCTCAATGTTCTCAAAAATGGCGTCGGTCTCAGGGACTTTTTTTAGGCTTAACTTTGACGACTTTGCGCAATCGGTAGCCTAATCGGTTTAGCACCACTGCTATGGTGCTGGCCGCTGGCAATTGCTCATCAGAGTAGCCTTATGCTTTTAATTGGCGCAGCGCTTCGGCTGCTGTCGATCGGGTGAATGCGATGGAACTGGTGAAGCTGGGTTCCTGCTGGGCATGGGTCTCTGCCAGTTGATTGAGCGCTGCTGCTGCCGATAGCTGTCGCTCTTCCCAGCGCTTATTGCCACTAAAGCCTCTTCAGATGCGTTGCCGCTAGTCGCAAATCATTTATTTGTGACTCACTCAAGTCTGGCGATTCTTTGACTGATGACAATAACCTATGCCCTCACAACAAATACGTTTAGGGGTTATCTTACTCCTGACGGTACCTTCTTTAACGGAAACTACCTTAGAAGATGCGGAAGGCTAGCATGTTCTCCTTTGAAAGTTGAGAAATTTGGGGCTAAACAGGTGATAAGGACGACACAAAATGATGGGCTCGCATGATCTCGTCTAGGTTCACGTCGTTCTTCGACCAGGCAGGCGTGACCGCTGTGGGGCAGGATGACGACTTGCGATCGCGCAAAAATCTCCTCTAGCCGACACACCTCGTTTACCGAGGGCAAAATCCGATCCTCCCCGCTACCAATCAACAGCACGGGCAAGTTCAACTGTCGCAGCTTAGGCTCATCGATTCTAAAGTCTCTCATCAGCGCCAGCCGCCGCTGCAAAGTCTCTTTGGGCGCCGTCTGTTCTGATGAATAGGATGGCAGGTATAACAACTCAATGTTGAGCTAGCCAAGGTGAACACCACCTTACATTTCTGGTAGCGAGCGAGTAGATTCTAATAGTCCCTGACGAGCCGCTTCAGAGATTCTATCCGGCGGGGCCAAAAAGCTCACTACGGGGACGCTAGCAGATAGCTCGTAGAGAAAGGCAGGCAGCAGCGGAAACAAAGTAGCGCCTAGGTTGAGCCACCATACCCGATGAAAAGAAGAGGCTGGATTCGAGAGAATAACCCGCTCAAAGAGTTCAGGCGCTTTTTCTAATACTTTGAGCGCCAGACAGCCGCCAAAAGACTCTCCGCACAGATAAACAGGCACGTGTTTGGGCGTGCGAGTCAGCTCTCTTTGACCAGGGCGATCGTTCCGCTGCTAGCAAATCCCAATCGTCTAAGTCGTCCGATGGAATCACCAAAGCGCGAACGTTAAAGTCTTCCTCAAAGCTAGCTGTCTGCAACGAAATGAGATCTTTACCCGTTTCGTCTAGTCCTGGTAGGTACACCAGCAGCGGCGCGTCTAGATAGCCCGTTTGGAAGCTGAGGAAATATGCGTTTGTCGGTGCTCCGATAGCAGAAGCAGCTGTTGTCTGCATAGTGTTTATCCTAAAGTAGAGAGAATGTGGTGGGTGATTAGGTCAGCAAAAGCGCATCGAGTGAATATGCGCCGGGGCCGATAATTGCGATTCTCCGCAGGAGAGGCTTCGCCATCGCACTCAAAATCACCACGTACAAAAATGCCTTTTCCCAGCTTGGCGGATCGCCCTTCCCGTTTGGGCCTTCGTACTGCCCTGAGGGAATTTGAAACGGATCTTTGGCAACAAATGGTGAGCCTTTAGACATCTCTAAAATCATCGCAAACAGCATAGATCCTAAGATTGCCAGCGCCACCAGCGGCGTCAACAGACCAGCGATTAAAAAGAAGCCACCTGCAAACATCGATAGCGCCGACAAAAAGCACAAGAAAATGGGCATGTTCATATCCTTTGCCCAGGTCTGCAAGTGCGTGATTTTGGGCCAGCCATGCAGCACGAACAAAATGCCAATGCTGACGCGCACTACTAGAAAGAGGATGCCAAGAATGCCCGGTGGAAAACCTATATAGAAAAAATCTATAACGCTCAATATGGGTCTTGGTAGCTTGAGCAACAGGCCGCTAGCCAGCAGAAAAGCACCCGCTGCATAGCTTGCATAAAGTCCGAGATTAATTCCCATAGATCGCGTTCGTCCAATAGACAAGATGGGCTTTGACTACTAAAACCTTCTATAGCCGGTGGTGGTTGGGGAAAGTGATGGTGGGCCTTCCACTGCTGTAGCTGTTTGAAAACGCTAGTCGGAACGCCGTGCGTTTTAAGGTCAATCGCGTAGAGAGAAGCCCCGGCTGTGACAAAGAGGCGATTGTGCTTAGCGCCACCAAACGTCACGTTCGCACACACTTCTGGAAAGAGAATCTTTCCCAGGTAACAGCCATTAGCCGTAAATACCTGAACGCTATCGGCAGAGCTTGAAAAAACATTACCCTGATAGTCGACGCAGATGCCGTCGGGCTGACCGGGATTAACGACTGTAAATACGCGGCCCATTATAGCTCTGCGCTCTTCAACAATCTCATATACTCGAATATCATGGTATAGCTCAGGGTCTTCGTAGGCAGACGTATCCGAGACATACAGAAGCGCTTCATTGGGGCTAAACGCAAGGCCATTTGGCCGAGTCATGTCAGTAACGACAGCGTCAATTTCGCCCGTGGCCGGATCGAAGCGATAAACAAAGCTGCCTAGCTGCTCTTGCTCGCCGCCACAGCCTTCTAGCTTCTGAGTGAGGCCAAAAGGCGGATCGGTAAACCAGAGCGTACCGTCACTTTTTACCACAATGTCATTCGGGCTGTTGAGCCGCCTGCCCTGATAGCGATCGACCAAAATCTGCCACTCGCCGCTATGTTCTTGACGAACAATCGCCCGGTTCCCGTGCGAACAGGCCACAATTCTCCCTTCCAAATCGAGCGCGTTGCCGTTCTGATAGCAGGAGTGTTCTCGCAAAACGCTCACCTCACCTGCTTGCCAGCGCAAGACGCGGCTGCCGCTCACATCGCTCCATACCACACTCTCATCGCTTGGAACATACACTGGACCCTCACTATGACCACCACTGCTGTCTATTCTCGCAATTGCAGAGGCCGAATCGACAATCGCCCTCATACGCGAATCATACGATTCAATTCGAGTTTCAATGGTTTGCCTATCGACATTTTTCCTGGTGCGACCTCGACAGTGTAATTGTGCTGTTCCCAGCGACCCTTTTCCCCATAGGCTTCGCCATCGCCGTTTGGCCAAAAGAAGGTGAATGATATTGTTTTAGCCTGCTGTAGGCCAACCGGAATATCTGCTTCGCCCAATTCCAACAAGGTAAAAACTGAGCGTCTGTATCGTCTACCGTTTGCCAGCATCGACCGACCAGCGCAGCCGAAAAGCAGCCCCCGCCTGAACCCGCAAAACCTGCTGCGGCTTAATGGTACGAACTTGCCGATTACAATTTCCATACCTCGCTTGACTGTTTGGGCAGTCCCTCTCTAAATAACGCTCTGCGACTAGCGGCACCAGATCGTAAACTTTTCCATCCTGCACCGAGCGCAGCAGCTTGATGTACTCAGCATGTGCCCACATCAGCGGCATCGCCGAGCCGGTCGGTTCGCCCAGATACATATGCGCCTCTGGCATATCAGGGCTGTCCCACACCTGTTCTGCCATTAGCCGCGTTTCAGTAGCAAAGTTTTCCATCGCCTGAATGTAGGGCGTCACATCGTGGCCTGCTGCCAGCTCGTAATGGCCTCTTTCGCCCGTCAACAAGGGCCAGGCTCTACCTTGGCCTACACCGCTATAAGCGCGTCCATCTGGCTGTTGGCCATAGCCATCGTTGTTGTATCTTCCCCAGCAAGGGCCGTTTGGTGTGTCTACTTTCACCACCGCATCGATCACCTTTAGCGAATCAACAATCAGCGGATCGTCAGCTCGCATTATGCCGTAGCGCACAAGCTGTAGAAAGCCTGGATCAACGATTTCTTTGGCCGGAAACTCGGACTGCGTTCCCGGCATTCGCGAGGAGATATTTATGGTTCCATTGTTAGGATCTTCGTTGGGATACGGTCCTTCTGAATCGGCAGGCGTGATTCGCACAAAGTGTCTTTTGATTTCTGGTACTAGCGTGCCTTCGGTCGTCACCATCCAGGCTTCGATATGTTCTTTCAAGAAGTCGGCATAGTCTTCAATGCATTCGGCTGTTGCAACGTCGCCGCGTTCTCTAGCGAACCCCGCCGCACAAATGAGGCCTGTAATGTTGCAGGCAATTGTTGAGGGCGAGTAGCCGCTGTTTTCTTCCCAGCGCTCTTGCCCGGTCGCAGGCCCCTGACGGATTAGATAGCCTGCGCCGCGAATCACCATAGGATAAACGTCTAGCGCTTCGGGCAGCTTGCCGAGTTCTTTGAGCTTCCAGGCTATCAAAATTGGAAAGGCGACCTCGTCGAGCTGAACGCCCTGCCAGTAAGGTTCGCCCGTCAGCCAAAAGTTTTGGGCAAAGCCACCGTCTTCGTGCTGAACGGTCATGAGATAAATCAGCGCTCTGACTGCTGTGTCGGTTTCGCCTGCTGCCACCAAACCCATGGCGCTACCGACCATATCGCGCGTCCATACAAGGTGGTAGCCGCCGCTGTTATTATTGCTTTGGGCCTCGCCCCAGGGAATGCTCAGCGATGCCACCATTGCTCCAGAATAAATTTTGTCTTCGTGAGCCAGCAGTAGCCGCACGCTGGTTTTGAACAGGCTGCCGCCATCGCCAGCGACTTTCTCAAGCGGTTCGCATTCGTGAATGCGTCCCCATTGTTTGTGAAAGTCTTCTTTTTGAGTTTCAAAGGGGATGCTGAGCGATTGGATGAGGACTGCGATCGCCCGCTCCAAACTATCGCCAAACGCGAGTCCTACCGTAAACTCGTCGGTCAAATTCTCAAGCTTACTCAAATCTAGCTCAGCCGTTAGCCCCAAGTTCCCATCGGTGGCATGGTCAAATTCCCAATTGAGCTGATAGTTATTAGAAAGATCCTGCCAGCCATCGCTGACGCCTGCGTAGCCGCAGGAGAGTTTCCGGAAAGGAATGGTTGCACCTACTACTAGCCAGCGGTTATCTTTGTTTGCGGCTAGCAGCTTGCGCCCTGCAACTTCAATGACATTTGCATTGTTACACCAGCCACCGTCGTTGAGATGTGGCGCACAGAGTACATAAAGCTGAAGCTGAGCGAGAAAGTCTAGATCGCCTGAGAGACGGGAACGCTGCAAAACACAGTCGGTATGCGGATCGCTAATAATCTCTTTGTAAATGCCATAGCGCT
>CAWCWM010000003.1:0-82289 GCA_963799265.1 uncultured cyanobacterium | reverse complement strand
CCCGGTACTGGCATGGGCTGGCTAATCGATCCCAATGATAGAGCGGTCTTGATTCACCGACCTCACAAAGAAGTTCAGGTCATCCTGATTGAAGAACCTAGTACCGTTCTACCCATGCCAGATTTTATGGGCGAGCTATCCTACACCATCGAAGATTTGTTCAACTTGCTAAAAGCCTAGCCCCGCCCTTCGATTAGCTCAATTTTGTAGCCGTCGGGATCGTCGACGAAGGCAATCACTGTTTTGCCATGTTTCATTGGACCTGGCTCGCGGCTGACGTTTGCCGCCCTGCTGCTTGATCGCTTCGCAGGTGCCGTAAATATCATCGACTCCTAACGCAATGTGGCCGTAGCCGCTACCTAGATCGTAGCTGTCGGTGTCCCAGTTATGCGTCAGCTCTAGGACCGTATGTTCGGACTCGTCACCGTAGCCAACGAAAGCGTTGGTAAACTTGCCGCCTGGATAGTCTTTCTGGCGGAGCAGCTTCATGCCTAGTACTTCACAGTAAAAGGCGATCGATTTCTCTAGGTCTCCGACTCGGAGCATGGTGTGTAGCATACGCATTGTAGTTGACCTCTTGTGGTGCCCAAAAGTTGATAGAGTCTATTTTGACGGAAAAGCGAACATCTTATATATAGTAGGCGCATCAGAATGATAGATTCCCTCGATACGGCTATTGAAGCGATTCAGGCGAGAGAGATTTTGGACTCTAGAGGCAGGCCCACGATTGAGGCTGAAATTTACCTCGGCGGCGGTGCCTTTGGTATTGCCCAGGTACCTAGCGGTGCCTCGACGGGTAGCTTTGAAGCGCATGAGCTGCGCGATGGTGACCAGAGCCGGTATGGCGGGAAGGGTGTGATCCAGGCGGTGGAGAATGTGAACGATGCGATCGCCCGCGAATTAATGGGAGCCAACGCCCTTAACCAGATCGAAATCGACCGCATGATGATCGAACTCGACGGCACCCCGAATAAAAAGAACCTCGGTGCCAACGCCATCCTTGCCGTCTCCCTAGCCACCGCTCACGCCGCCGCTGCCGCTCAGGCCATGCCACTCTACCGCTACCTCGGCGGTCCCCTGGCAAACGTCCTGCCGATCCCAATGATGAACGTCATCAACGGCGGCGAGCACGCCAGCAACAACGTCGATATTCAAGAATTCATGATCATGCCCGTCGGCGCTAGCACCTTTCGCGAAGCCCTGCGCTGGGGTGCGGAAATCTTTGCGCAGCTCAGCAAAGTACTCGACGCCAAGGGTTTGCTGACTGGCGTGGGTGATGAGGGCGGCTTTGCGCCCAACCTCAGCTCGAACCAAGAAGCGCTCGATCTGCTGATGTCGGCGATTTCGGAAGCGGGCTATACTCCCGGAGATCAGGTCGCTTTGGCACTAGACGTTGCCGCCAGCGAAATGTACAAAGATGGTCAGTACACTTACGACGGTGCTGCTCATTCCCCTTCTGAAATGATTAGCTACCTCGAAGGGCTTGCCAGCAACTACCCGATTGTCTCGATCGAAGATGGCCTACATGAAGACGATTGGGAAAGCTGGAAGACTTTAACCGAGCGCATCGGCAGCAAAGTGCAGCTAGTCGGCGATGACCTATTTGTCACCAACCCGACTCGCCTGCAAAAAGGTATCGAGCAAGCTTCTGCTAATGCTTTGCTAGTAAAGCTTAATCAGATTGGCACTTTGACAGAGACGCTAGAGGCGATTGACCTAGCCAAGCGCAATCAGTTCAACTGTGTGATCAGCCACCGCTCTGGTGAGACCGAAGACACGACGATTGCAGATCTGGCCGTGGCGACGCGGGCGGGTCAGATCAAGACGGGTTCGCTGTGCCGGAGTGAGCGAGTGGCGAAATATAATCAGCTGCTGCGAATCGAGGATGAGCTGGGCGATCAGGCCGTTTATGCGGGGACGATTGGCATGGGGCCAGGGTAGATTAAATCCGCGATTGACGTGGGCGATCGCCTGCATCTAATACTCCTTGCCGCCTAGAGATAACAAGCATGACTGACGCCTATCGCTGGATCGACAAGTCTTTGCAGACGCTGCACCGGGCTCACCGGTATCGCTGCGTTCAGTCCATTGAAGGCGGCAGCGGTCCCATGGTGACGGTTGACGGTCGTCCCTCAGTCAATCTGGCGAGCAATGACTATTTAGGACTGGCGGCAGATCCAAGGTTGATAGCTCAGGTAAAGGCAGCCGTCGAAACCTACGGAACCGGGGCAACAGGGTCGCGGCTGCTGAGCGGGCATCGGCCTTTGCATCGAGAATTAGAGCAGGCGATCGCACAGCTCAAAGGCACAGAAGATGCGATCGTTTTCAGCAGTGGCTATCTAGCCAATCTCGGAACGATCACAGCTTTAGTCAACAGCCGCGATGTAATTTTGAGCGATGAGTACAACCACGCCAGCCTTCAGAATGGAGCAAAGCTAAGCGGCGCGAAAGTAATCGCCTACGCTCACAGCAATCTCGCCGACCTAGAGACAAAATTAGCTGAATCACGAACCCTCTACCGGCGCTGTTTGATTTTGACCGATGGCGTATTTGGGATGGATGGAGATGTCTGCCACCTGCAAGAGATCTTAGATCTAGGCGATCGCTTTGAAGCAATGGTGATGATCGACGAGGCTCATAGCGCAGGCGTACTGGGCAAAACGGGAGCAGGCTGCGCTGAGTATTTTGACTGCCGCGATCGCCCGATCGTGCAGATGGGGACGCTCAGCAAAGCCTTTGCCAGCTTAGGCGGCTATGTCGCTGGCAGCACAGAGCTGATCGATTTCTTGCGTAATCGTGCATCCACCTGGATTTATACAACCGGGCTTTCACCTGCTGATACGGCAGCGGCGCTAGGCGCAATTTCTCTGCTGCGCCATGAACCGCACCGCCTAGAGCAGCTTCAGCAAAACGCTCAATATCTCACCACGCAGCTAGATCGACTGTTCACTCAGTCCAGCTCTTTTCAGTCCGATATCCTTCAGCTCAAAAGGCTTCCTTCCGATTCCGCTATCGTTTGCCTACAAGTCAAAGACGCTGCTACTGTGCTTTCTCTTGGCAGCTATCTTCGCAAACAGGGCATTTTTGTCTCAGCTGTTCGCCCGCCTACCGTACCCATCAGTCGTCTGCGCGCTAGTCTGATGGCTACCCACAATTCAGCTCATATTGACCAGTTTATCCACGCGTTGAGTAATGCAATCAACAACACAACAGAAGCTATGAAAAAAGCCTAGTAGAAAGATTGCTTTAAAGAGATCCTGCTAGAGAGTGGTATCCCAGATCGTAAAATCCATTAAGATCGGTGCGTAATCTCGTTGGTTTTTACCTCATTTTCGAATCATGGCTGACATTAACTGCGCTGTAGACTGTAAAGATGGCTGCGTCCTCGGCGACGACTGCCCCCACAAAGAGTCTCAGCAGCAAGCTTCTGAATTTATTGAAAGCACTTCTTTAGACGACATGCTGGAAATGGCCGCCGAAGCCGTTCGCCGCAAGCAACAAGAGCGAGTTAGCGAAGGGCCAAAATGGGTCTTTCCAGAAGACGGCATTCAAAATCCGTAATTTTGATTCTCAATCACCAATTCCTAGTTCGTTCAGTCGTCGCCCGTAGTCTGAGCGGAACCGAAGGCCCATTCTTCACTCTCCGCACCTTCACCTTCACGCTTCTCTAAAAACACTTCTAGCTTCTGTTGCGGTCCGCCAAGCGGAATGCCCGCTTGATCAAAGGCGTGTTTTACCCTTGCTCGCAGCTCCCTAGCAACTAGAAACTGTTTAGACGGCTGAGTCTTTAGCAAGAGGCGGATAGATATGCCGGTGTGATCAACAGATTCGACGCCGAGCAAATCGGGGGGCTCTAGGATGAACTGCTGCCACTGAGGGTCATTGGCGATCGCACCCGCAGTCTCTTTCAACAGTGGCAAAACTTTGGCCAAATCTACCGTAGGCGCAACCTGCACCACCAAATCCACCTGCGACCAGTCTTTAGACAGATTTTCAACAATGCTGATCTGACTGTTAGGAATCGTAATCAGCCGCCCTTCAATATCTCTGAGCTGAGTGATGCGCAGATTGAGGCGTTCAACGGTACCGGTCAGTCCCTGGATACTGACGATATCGCCAATCCCAAACTGGTCTTCAAACAGAATCAAAAAGCCGTTGATAATGTCTTTGATCAGGCTTTGAGCCGCGAGGGAAATGCCGACGCCCACAATCCCTGCACCAGCTAGGATAGGGCCGACCTGGATACCTGCTGTCGCCAGCACTATCAGCAGCAGCGTCCCAAAGATCACCGCCCCCACCAGTCCTTTGGTCACCTGAGAGAATGTTAGAAACCGCAGCTTCAGCCGCTGTGACGACTCCGGTGCCCACTGCGCCCCTTCTTGCAGAGCAAACCCCACTTTATCTATCAAAAAGCTGCTCATTCTGAGTAGAAAGTAGGCAATACCCGCAGCTAGAAAAATTCGACCCGGTAATTCTAGCCAGTACAACAACAGCGTCGTCAGCCAACGAGTGTAGGGGAATCTAGCCAGCATCCACAGGCTGACCAGCACCCACAATACATACTGCGAAGCTACCAGCAGTCCCCGCACGGTCTCATTAATTTTTCGCTTTTGGCGATTGTCTAGACGCGCTTTTAACAGCTCAAAGACAGACTCGAATACGTCAGCGGTGGGAGCGCTAACCAAAGGCGGACCGCCCATGCTGGTTGCTTTTCCGAGCTGGGTTTCGGTCGTAGAGAGATACTTTAGCCTTTGCTTGATGCGTTTGATCAGCTGCCGAATGACAAGCTGTATGACCAAGGCGGCGGTACCAGCTCCAGCAGAAAGCGCGATCTGTCGCTGTAGAAATTTGGGCTGACGCTCCTGGCGATAGCGGGTAAAGGCGACCTCCAGTTTTTGTGCTAGCGTGCGGGCATAGTCCTCAGGGCTGGCTAGACCGATAATCTGAGCATCTAGCGTAGTCACGGTTAAAAAAGGCTCATTGCCCACTTCAATGACGGGCAGGCCACTAGGCGGATCGGTGGTGACAGTCACCGATGAACTGCTGTCTAACTGTCCTTGATCAAGGGCCTCTGTATCTGGAGTCTCTGCTCGATTTAATGTCTCGATAGCTAGCGCATTGAGTCGTTTTTGAATTTCTAAGGCACGTAGCTCTGCGGCTTCTTGACCGGCAGTGGTGGTAGCGCTGAGATAAAATATGGTCCTGCCATCTAGATAGACAGGCGCGATCGCCTCAGTGGCAGCCTCACCCAAAATCGGCTGCGGCCACTGTATAGGAAACGCTGGCAGCAGTCGATTGATTGCAGGCGCTTGTTCAACAGCAGGCGTGGCAGCAGGCGTGGGCTGCGCTGTTTCTGCTGGCGTAGACTGCACTGTCGTCTGGGCGGAGGCTGGTTCTATCAGCCCATCGATTAGCCCGGTGGACAGGATGACGAGACTGGTGACTAGCCCTAGCACCCAGAAGGTCGGCGACTTGAATCGCGTCCTTGCAGAAAAATAGCTCATAAAATGACAGTCGCTCAGCGCCTGAGATTGACGCATTAACAGCTCTACTAAACTACTACACCCCCCTCAGAGTGAACATGAGTCAGCTTCAAGCTTCTACTGAACACAATAGCGATGCTGAGCTGATGCTTCGCTGCTGCCATCTAGCGGCTAAAGCGGCGGGCCACACTGCGCCTAATCCACTGGTGGGCTCAGTGGTTGCTCAAGCTGGTGCCATTGTCGGGGAAGGTTTTCATCCCAAAGCGGGTGAACCTCATGCTGAGATTTTCGCGCTGCGAGCGGCAGGCGATCGCGCCCAAGGTGGCACCCTCTACGTCAACCTAGAGCCCTGTAACCATACGGGCCGGACGCCTCCCTGTAGCGACGCGGTGATCGGCGCTGGGATTCGGCGAGTGGTAATCGGCATGCGCGATCCTAATCCGCAGGCAAAAGGGGGCGTAGAAAAGCTCCGCGAGGCCGGTATTGAAGTCATAGTCGGGGTCGAAGAAGCGCGGTGTCGGCAGCTCAATGAGGCTTTCATCCATCGGGTCACCTATCGTCAGCCGTTTGGCATTTTGAAATATGCCATGACGCTAGATGGCAAAATCGCAACCTCGACAGGCCACAGCGCCTGGATCAGCGGTCCTTCCTCTCGTCAGCAGGTGCATCAGCTGCGCAGTCAGTGCGACGCGGTGATCGTCGGCGGCAATACCGTCCGCAAAGACAACCCCAACTTGACTAGTCACGGCGAAGGCGATCGCAACCCACTTCGAATCGTTATGAGTCGCCAGCTAGATTTACCGACAGCAGCCAACCTCTGGAAGGTAGAAACAGCGCCGACACTGGTCTTTACGCAAACGGATGCCAATCTTGAAGTCAAAGCAGCTCTAGTCCGTCAGGGGGTAGAGGTAGAAGCCCTGAAAAGCTTGACGCCGGAGGCCGTGATGGAGCGGCTGTATCAGCGAGGTCTGATGAGCGTTCTATGGGAATGTGGCGGCAGGTTGTCGGCGGCGGCGATCGCAGCAGGCACAGTTCAGAAAATCTGGGCATTTATCGCCCCCAAACTGATCGGCGGTAGCGGTGCGCCCTCGCCAGTTGGGGAGTTGGGTTTTGAGAAAATGACTGAAGCTTTGAGCCTAGAGTCAGTTTCTGTCACGCCTGTTGGACAGGACTTTTTGCTAGAAGGCTATCTCCCCTCGCTACGGACACACGTTTAGCGTATGGGCTAGCGTTAGATTATGCCTAGAACGCTGTAGGGGCCTAGCATGTACGTGTTTGTGTCAAACAGATGCCACAGCAGGTCGATCTGGCCGTCAATCTGGCCGCTGAATCAGGCTGAGCGAGAGAACGCATTTTCGAAGTGGCCACGTTGCTTGATCCCTTCTAGCTGAGAACAAAGCACTTCTCGACTGCTGAAGCCTTCTATGCGCTGTATGACTCTGCCATTTTCTATATAGAGTACGGTCGGCAAGGCGGTGAGCTGATAGCGGTTAGCCAGTCTCAGGTTTTGATCGGCGTTGATATCAATTACCTCGATAGGACCCGGCCATTCTGCTCGAAAGCTGTTCAAAATGGGGGGAACTAGCCGACAGATGCCGCACCAGGGGGCGCTGAAATGGACAAGTACTGGAACTGAAGAGGCTAAAACTTCATGACTGAAATTCTCATCAGTGACCATGGTCATCATAGGAGGGCTCTTTTAACTTTGGTTTTTATGGGCGTTTTACTGAAGCGCGTAGACAGAGGAGGCTCTCTGAAAGCTGCTCTCTGAAAGCTGCTCTCTGAAAGCTGCTCTCTGAAAGCTATACCACCAGGCGGCCTTAGCTATCTATACGGGCGGGGATCAGTGCTTCTATAGTATCTTGTTTTCTACGATTGAGTGACCCCTTCTATCAGAAAAAAGTATATTTACGCGGATAAGAGCTAGGCAATTAACCAGCCTATCGCGATCGCTACGGTTGCGCCGATTGTCGTGTTTATGATGTTCACCAGGTCATGAGTAAGCCAGCTCAGCTTTTCTTCGATGGTAGCTCCAATTAGGCTTTCGACAGTGGTCGCGACAAAAGCGGCGATCGCACAGAGCAAAATCCCAACCGATCCAATCAGCCCAGTGCCATAAGCCACCGTAGCTAGCGCCAGCGAACCGCAGATGCCTGCCAGGGTACCCTCTAGACTAACTGCCCCTTCTGTTCCTTTAGGCACCGGCGAAAGTGTCGTAATCAGAAACGTTCTCTTACCATAGGCTTTACCTATTTCGGTAGCCGTTGTATCTGAGAGCTTTGTACTTAGCGAGGCGACAAATCCCAACGCGAGTAGAGACTGCCAACCGGAGTAGAATGCGGCTGAGGCGGCTTCAGCTGGCGGCAGTCCAGAAAGCTGTGTTCCGAATAGCTGTGTTCCGAATAGCTGCGTTCCGAATAGCTGCGTTCCGAATAGCTGTAGTGCGATCGCCAGCAGCCCACAGATAGCGCCTGTCAGGGCCGATCCCCAAACGTTTCCGGGGCCTCGCACTCCTCCTCTAGCTTCGGCGATTCCCAGCGCTTCTTTTTCAGCCAGGCCGACTTTAGTAACGGCTGAACCGACAAAGAAGTAAAACAAAACAGTTGCATAGCCCCGCCACCCAAACGCTGTCCAAACAATGACACCCAGCAGCCAGGCATTGCCATAGCCCGCTGGCGTCAGCAGTTTTTTTGGTAAGAGAAAGGCGATCGCAATCAAGAAAGTGTTGAGGAGAATCGCTACCGACCACGGATTATCTAGCTGCATAGACTAGCTCAAAGGAACTATGTAAAAGACTAACTCACTGACTAATCTTTATTGACCAATCTTTGATGACTAATCTTCGACGACTAATCTTTGACGGCTAATCTTCGACGACTAATCTTTGGTAACACTCTCCGACTGAGAATAGCGGCCGTTTCGCCCCCTGTACCAAGTGCCATCTCTTGCACCAGCAGACAAGATGTTAGAAATTCGATTGCGCGCCTTAAGATAAGACGTTTTCGGCATACTTTCTTTAAAAATAGAAGACATGACATCGGCAATCTTGAAAATTTTGGCGGGCTCCGATCTTAGAACGCTACTAACGGCCTCAGGAAGCGCCAAATTTCTATATTGGGATTGAACATGCTTTTGCCAGACGGCAGCTCTGCCGTCTTTTTTCTTCTTTTTCGTTGAGCGACTAGTCGGCTTTATCTGTCGGCTTGATTTAGCCTTGGGTGCAGACTTTGCCGCTGTGGTGGCAGGTGCTTTTGTTTCCTCGGGGGCTACCGCTTCCTCTGAGGCTTCTGCTTCTTCTGAAGCTTCTGCTTCCTTTGAGGCTTCTGCTTCTTCTGGGGCTTCTGCTTCTTCTGGGGCTTCTGCCTCTGTAGAGACAGGCTGGCCACTGACACTACTGCCAATGGCGTCATCGTTAAACATATCAATGACGGATAACAGCTCCTGACGTTTGATCTGTAGCTGACTTAGCTGAGCTTCCAAATGCTCAATCTGTTCGGTGAGATCCGATTCAACAGTCACAAGCTGCGAAAGGACGGGATCGGCCATGGTGTAGAAGTCCTCGTGTGTTTATAAAGTCCTCGTTTTGCTTAGTTGGAACAAATCAGATAGCTATGCTCTCTCAAAAAGAGGATTTGTACAAAGTGAGTGTAGCGTCTTCTGTAACCGCCGCTCACCTGATTGAAGAATCTTGTAACGAAATCAGCACCTAATCTTGATGGTGTCTTTACCGAAAGACGATCGTCTTATTCTCGTGCAGCATTACTCTGTCTTGGATGTGATAGCGCAGTCCTCTTGCCAGGACTGTCTTTTCGATGTCTTTGCCATGACGAGCTAGGTCCCTAGGCAAGTCAGAGTGATCGATTCGCAACACATCTTGATCGATGATTGGCCCACAGTCTAAATCTTCAGTCACATAGTGACAGGTCGCCCCAATTAGCTTGACCCCGCGAGCGTGCGCTTGGTGATAGGGCTTTGCACCGATAAAAGAAGGAAGAAATGAATGGTGAATATTGATAATCTTGCCGGAATAGCGATCGCACATCTCCGATGGCAATATCTGCATATACCGAGCTAGCACCATCACATCCCCTCTGACCTCCTCAAAGCGAGCCATCATCTGTGCGCAAGCCGCCGCCTTTGTCTTCGAGGTAACCGGCACATAGAAGTAAGGAATTCCGTGCCACTCGACCAGCCCTCGAAACACTTCATGATTAGAAATTACACCAGCGATTTCAATTTCTAGCTCCTGCGACTGCCACCGCGACAGCAAGTCATACAGACAGTGTCCACCCTTCGAAACAAAGATAACGACTCGCGTCTTTCTCATTGAGTCTCGAATCTTCCAGTCCATCTTGAACTGTGAAGCAATCGGTTCAAAGCGACGACGCAATTCCTCAACTGGAAAGTCGAGCGAGTTAGCCAAAATCTCCTGACGAGTAAAGAAACGGTGAGCTACCTGGTCTGAATGGTGATGGGCCTCATTGATCCAGCCGTTGTTGTTAGCAATCAAAGTGCTCACCGCAGCAACAATGCCCACACGATCTGGGCAAGAGAGGGTAAGAATATAGCGCCGAGAAGAAGACATAGCTGCTACCTAAGAAATCTAGACCCGAAGTTAGTCTGGAACAAACTGCTTGCTTGAGCACAGACTACTATAAATTCTATTAGGTAGATCTCACGAGTCATTCACAGCCATGCCTTCAAACTGGCTATCGATTAAGCGGTTCGTTCCACTGTTGTTTGCGCCTGCTGGTATAGGACTGGTTTTGCAGGCTGTCTACCCTGAAACGCCAGCACAGCAGCTACTGGCTCTAGCACTGGCGCTATTTTGCCCGGAGCTAGCTCGCATGGCAAAAGTGGACTTAGACAACGTTGCAGCGACTATGCAACAGGTGGAAGACGCTCGCCTCAGCAGATTTCTTTTTGTTGTTGTTAGTACTATTGTTCTAGAGCTGCTAGGCTTTTATTCAGCGCTGATTTCTCTGTCAGTGGGTGCTCTTGTGATTGTTGGTAGCCAGCTTTGGTTTAATCTGTTGGCGGAGCTACAGCTACAGCCTGGGCAAACGCCCGCTGTCGTCTCTTTTGGTATCTCTCGGCGAATGCCTGTTCTTCTAGCGAATATGATCGGCCTGCTTTTGCTTAGCTTGTGGTTTGTTCCAGAGCTGGCTCCGGAGCTGAGGTTGGGCAGCGTTGCTCAAGTGCGCAGGTGGCTGAGCGGGGGAATGTTGATGTTAGTTACCGTATTCCTTTTGATTAAATACGTGATTTTGGGTGTGATATCAGGTGTGCTCTCAGTCACAATCACCAAGCACGAACAATAGGCAACAAGCCGCAAAAACGGTCATTTGGCCGTAATATACCCCGAAAATTTAAAAAAGTCTGGAAAAGTCTTGCTTAAAAAGAAGAAAGTGATTAAATGGTGTTATTCTCAAGAGAGTTATTTTTGTCTAAAGCGTTTCAGGTAGGTTTTTAGTCTTCGCAGTTGTCTTTTGCAATTGTTCCGTGCGTGCCTCTGCCGGTGTGCTTGTAGGAGCAGTGCTTTCTTGACACTGTTGGGATGTCTGCCTTTAAAGAATCGTTATTGGGCATCTATTTCAGGTTTGATAACCATGGATTCTCGAGAAGACTATTGTTCTCAGGGTAACTGCCTGAAGACTGGTCGTTCCAAAGATTACTCGTTTGAAGGCTGGCTGCTTGAGGACTGGCTGCTTGAAGAGGTCTTAACGGTAGGCTGCTAAAGGCTTCTAGCTTTTAATCTTCGACTTCTAATCTTCGACTTTGAGTCTTTGCCGCAAGTCTTTGCCGAGAGTCTTTGCCAAAAGTTTTACTGGGAGGTTTTCTAGTAGAGCTTCTGAAAGTCTATTCTGGCGGTCTTTGCTGATGGCCGTTACCACTAGAGCTATTTGTCAAGCGCGATTGCTCTAAGTCCCTGTTTCCCCAACCTATACCAATTTCAAGGAGAAGATTCGTATGTCTACATCTGTTTTACCACAGCTTTTAGAGGTGGATTCTGAGCTATCTGCCCAGGCAACAGCCTTAGAAGCCCAGCTGATCGAGCTACAGGAAAAACGCAAAGGCATTCAGACTGTCATTTCTATGTTTGAATCGGGTGAAGCGCCTGCCGCCGCTGATGTTTCAGCTGTCGCAGCTACCCCAACGACGACAAAGACAGCGACAAAGAAAACAGCCGTCGGTGCAAAGGCAACTGGCAAACGCAAAGCAGCTAAATCCACCGCAGCCAAATCCACCGCAGCTGAATCCACCGCAGCCAAATCTACCGCAACCAAATCCACTGTAGCTAAATCCACTGTAGCCAAATCAGCTAAATCCACTGTAACTAAATCCACAAAGCCAAAAGCCACTCGTGGTCGTCCTTCCAAAGTCAAAAAGGCAGCTACAGCAGTCGCCGAAACCAAGACTAAGACCGTATCCGAAGCAGAGCAGAAGATAGCAGCTTCTAAGCGAAGTGGCAGAACGGCTGATTGGCAGCGCTATCTTCAAGGAACACACAAAAAGTCACCGCTTCCTGACGTGATTGTCGGCGTGTTGCAAGCCCAGCCAGACAACATTTTCAAGATTGCAGATGTTATGAACGTAGTTTTCAAAGAAGATATGCCTAAAAGCCACTTCCTGAAAGCGCGCAATCGAATTTCTAACATTTTGTCAGCGGGTGCCCGTGACGGTGTTTGGTATCGTGGACGGGGCGGCACATACAGCATGTCAGAGAAGGCGATCAAAGCGAGCTAAGGGCGTTAGGGAAAGCCTAAACAAAATCGATGGAAATGCCTGTTGCTTGCTGAAGTGACGGGCATTTTGTTTGTGACGTTGTATGGCAAAATGCGCAGTGCGTTTTACGGAGCGTTTTGCCTATGGCACTTCACTTGCTGAGACTGCCACTTGTCTTTCTGCACTGTAGCGCAGAGGGATTGCGGTGCCTGTGACTAGCTGCTTGCTCAGTGAAAGCGTGATTCTGTCTTCGGTGAGTTTATAAACCCAGCGTTCTCCTGGACAGGTCTGAGAGTCTAGATTGAGTAGCCAGGTGGGCCATTCACCCTGTTTTTCTCTTAGCTGTTTGGCGGCTAGGACATGCCGAGAAAGTTCTAGGGCGAGGGCGCGATCGCCTGCGCTTCTCCATCGTCTGGCCATTACTGTAGATGAGAAGTTTCCCTGGTCCGTCTGTAGCTGCCTCAGCCTTCTCTCTACCGCGATCTGAGGCGTAGAGCAAACATCTGCCGCAGATAGCTCATCAAGAGCTATCTGGGTGGTTTCGGCTGCTTTAATTATCTTTAGCTTGAAGCTTGACTGTGCAGAGAACCAGCGAGCGTTGCTGTGAGGGGACCAGGCGCTTTGTGAGATCTTGTAGTTTAGCCAGTTTTCAAACTGTAGCCCGGTCAAAATTGCCTGCAGGGGAGATTGCGACGCCAAGCGAGTCTGCCAATGAACCGGAACATCTTCGAAGTGGCGTAACAGGCTAGCTTGCTGTGACAGGATGATTGATGACAGGAGTTGTGAAACGAGGTCTGGGCGCTGCGCGATCGCCTGATTCAACCGCCAGGAAGCCTCCATCGCTGACCACATCGGCGCTGTCTGTCCCTGCTCTAGATTTGCGATCGCAGAGAGCAAAATGAGCTTTTGCAAATAGCGAATATTAAAAAATCCGGGTGAGGGATAGTTCGGATCGAACATAGTCTCTAGCGTCATTTCCCACTGTGGCAAGTCGCCTTGCAAAACCTGCTGCTTCGCCTCGTTAATTAGGCCGCTGTAAGTGTCTAGATAAGCAGTGAGATTGGCCGGAAGCGGGTCTAATGGTCCCGAGATTAAACCAGTTTGCCGCTGCAAAAATAGCGTGAGATCGGCATCGATCTCTCTGAAGTCTGCCTGAGCTGTCTGGCTGATTGCAATAGGCTCTAAATAGCGTGCATTTGGACTAAATCCTAGCTTCCCACCAATACGATCTATCTGTTCGGCGGCAGCGTTGGGCAGAACAGTCGAAAACTGAGAGAAAAAAGCATTTGCCCGACTATCGGCTTCGGGCTGTTGATACCGCTCCTGAACACCCGCCCAAAACAAGATTAACCAGGGAAAGCCAGCTAGACAGACAAGGGCTAGCATCAGCAATAAACGTAGGCGTCCGACCGGCGTTTTGTTTTTTGCCTTGGATTTTGCAGCACAGCCTGCGGTCAGTTTCTCAATCGATTTCAAAGCCTTTGCCCTATATAGCGTTGGTCGCTTGGCCTGTGGCATTTCTAACCATATTTGCGCCAGTCGCTAAGCCAGGCAGTGGCAGTACCCGATTTGATAAGGCCAAAACTAGCAAAAAGCAGTGCCTTTAGCCTTCCCAAAATCGAAAGACCAAAGGCACTGCTTTGGAGAATATGCAGGGTGACGCCTGGTTTTTGTGCCTGTTTTTCTGTAGGTATCTGCCGGGGGCAGATGTAGTGCTCGCTTATAGGGTAGTTTTCAATAGGCGATTTAGCTGTAGGTCTGGCCAAATTCTGGGTCTGGCTAAGTTCTAGGTCTGGCTTTGTTCACCTTTAGCGTACGGCCCATCCACTCCGCGCCGTCTAAGGCAGCGATCGCAGCTTCTTCTTCAGCATCGCTAGACATTTCTACAAATGCAAAGCCTCTAACTCGGCCAGTTTCGCGGTCAGTGGGGACCTTTACAGACTTGACTGAACCGTATTCTACAAAGACTTCGTTGATGTCATCTCGGGTGGCATCAAACGATAGGTTTCCAACATAAATTGACATAAAGCGTCTCTAGACTGCTTCTAGAGTATGGATTACAAGGCTTCATCAGAGGTCTATTGCAGCTATCTGTTCCAGCTATCTAGCCCAGACATCTAGCCCAGACATCCGGCCCAGACATACTTGCTAAAGACAATCTCTCTGGCAAACCTAGCTGCACCATGCGAATACGGTGTTAGCATACTCCAGGTTTACTTGTCTAAAGCCTATTTTGGCTGTAGTCCCCATTACAAAACGGCAATCCTTTCAAAGAGATTATGGAAGCAACCAGACTATTGAGGCTTTATGAGCACTATTTTTCACCTGTCTTTTCCGATTGAAAGTATCTCAGAGACCAAGCGTTTCTATGTCGACGGGCTTGGCTGTGAGGTGGGTAGAGAAAGCAGGGGGTCGGTGATTTTGAATCTAGGCGGCCATCAGCTTGTCGCTCACGTCATCACCGAGCCGATGGCCGCACAGAAGGGAATTTATCCGAGACATTTTGGCCTGACCTTCGAGACAGAAAAAGAATGGGAAACGACTTTAGCTAGGGCAAAAGAGAAAGATTTGAGCTTTCACCAGCAGCCTAAGCACCGATTTGAGGGCGAGCGGATTGAGCATCGCACCTTTTTCTTGGAAGACCCCTTTCACAATTTGCTGGAGTTTAAGTATTATGTCTATCCCAGCGCGGTGTTTGGAGAGCACCAGTATTCGCGGGTGGGAGATAGGTGAAGGATGAAGGATGAAGGATGAAAATGAGTGCTACGAGAGGGCTTGGGCGATCGCGGCGAGTGCTGGCGAATCTTGAATCATTCGGTTGTGGCTGGGGATAATGAGTCGTTGTTCTCTGCCAATTCCGATGAGAGAGCTCCAGGGTGGCAAAATCAACAGGTCGAAGGGCGTCCAAAAAGAGAAGAACTGAAGCGTTTGCAGGCAGCTTTTGTTCTGGTTGAGGGCTTTGAGGAAGTCGCTGCCTGGGCACATTTGACGGATGCCTGGGCGATCGCTGCCCAGTGCTAGCCAGGTGCCTTGATGTGGCGCAGAGACGGTTACAAACGCTCGAACGCGGCCAAGTCCGCCTAGATGCTGCACGTAGTAGCGACTGACCAACCCCCCCATACTAAATCCCAGCAGATCAAACCGCTGCTGAGGTGAAAGCTCGCTATCAACAAAGGCGGACACCTGCTGGGCTAGGCTTTCTAATAGGGCATCGCCATTGCAAGGCGTCATACTTAGGGCGTAGACCTGGCGACCACTCGCCTCTAGGTACGACTTAAGCCTTGTAAAAATTTCGGCTCTGTTCCAGATGCCATGAACGAGTACGACTGGGAGAGGCGACGAAATGCTCGGCAAGACATCCGGAGAGTCTGTTTCAACAGTGTTCGGAGACACTAGGTTTGAAGACACTAGGTTTGAAGACACTAGGTTTGAAGACACTAGCTTTTTTCCTGATTTCGATCTTCCCAGCGAAATAAGAACACCATCAGGGCGACAACGCCAATCTGCAATGCAAGATTTGGCAGAGTTTCTGCAACCTCTCTTCCGGCTAGTATCTTGGTAAAAAAGATAAATCCGCCGACTGCGCCAGAAGCGCCAAAAGAGGCATAGATGAACTTTCTCAGACCCTTGTATGGTGCCTGAGACTCTGCGACTAGTTGGTCATAGCGCTCCTGGCTCATGCCTTTTGGCGGCGTTTTCCTAGCAGTATCCCTGCTTTTCTGACTGGCTTTTTTAGAGGTCTTCTGGTTACTTTTAGGAGAGACCTTTTTATTAGATTTTTTATCCCTGCTAGCCATAGCGATTCAATCTCTTGTCTGTCTGGTTCTCTCTATATTGTGACAGGTTTTAGAGCAGGTCCTATAGCGGCGAGTGTCGGTCCGATTGATTTACTGCCCAGCGGTAGTCGCCAGATCGGATCTACCGGCTTTGATCAGGGCGCTATCTCGGATTCGACAGGAGTCGCAGCGACCACAGGGAAGGTCTTCGCCGCTGTAGCAAGACCAGGTTTTTTCGATTGGGACGCCTAGCTGCAGGGCTTTGCGAACGATGTCGACTTTGGTGTCTAATACGAGAGGGGCTACCAGCTTTGGGGCGCGGCCTTCGAGTCCAGCTTTGGAAGAGAGGGTGGCTAGCTGTTGAAAGGCAGCTAGATAATCGGGCCGACAGTCTGGATAGCCAGAGTAGTCGACGGCGTTGATGCCTAGATAGATGGCGATCGCACCTCTAGCTTCTGCTAGGGAGAGCGCGATCGCAATAAAAACAGTATTGCGCCCAGGCACATAGGTCGACGGTATCACTTTACTTTCTAAGTCCTTGCCATCCGTAGGCAGCGCCATCGCCCGATCGGTCAAAGAAGAGCCGCCCCACTGGGCCAGATTGGTCTCTATGACTCGATGCTCTGCAATGCCGAACGCGCTAGCAATTTCTCTCGCTGCAATTAGCTCTTTATTATGGCGCTGGCCATAGTCAAAAGAAAGCGCAATCACCTCGTAGCCATCTGCGATCGCCTGAGCCGCACAGGTAGCCGAATCCAGACCGCCAGAAAGCAGCACAATCGCCCTGGGCCGCGCTTGAATAGGCACCGCTCTACTGGTCGTTTTGTTAGTCGTCCCGTTGCTCATTCCACTCGGTATAGTTAAACAGTTAGACGTTTATAGGAAAACACATTCCATGGATTTAGGGTTAAAAGATAGAGTCGCTGTCGTGACAGGTGGAGATTCGGGTATTGGCAAAGCAACCGCCGAAATCTTGCTAAAAGAAGGCGCAAAGGTCGCGATTCTAAATCGTTCTTTTGATGAAATTGACGATCTCAAACCCTTTGGCGACCCGTTCCCGGTCAAAGCGGATATCACTAGTCTAGAGCAGGTAGAAGCCGCCCGCGACCAGGTGATAGAACACTTCGGCAAGCCTGCTGAGATTGTTGTCCATTCGGCAGGCATCACGGGTGCAGTGGGCGATTTCCTAGAAGACATTGATGATGAGGGCTGGATGCACACTATCAACGTGAACCTGATGGGGACAGTGCGAATCTGCCGAACGTTTATCCCGGATATGCGTAAAGCGGGCTGGGGCCGGGTGGTCCTGCTGGGCTCTGAAGATGCAGTGCAGCCCTATATCGAAGATATGCCCTACTGCGCTTGCAAAGCTGGGACGCTGAACCTGACAAAAAATCTATCAAAGGCCTATGCCAAAGACGGCGTGCTGACAAACATGGTCTCGCCTGCCTTTGTCGAGACAGCGATGACAAATGCCATGATGCGATCGCGTTCCGAAGAGCGCGGCGTTAGCATGGACGAAGCGGTCAAAAGCTTCCTAGCCGAAAACCGCCCCGGCATTGAAGTCGGCAGACGCGGCAAAGTCGAAGAAGTCGCGGCTGTGATTACCTTCTTGTGCTCGAATCAGGCTAGCTACGTAGTGGGCTCAAACTGGCGCGTAGACGGCGGGTCCGTTTCGACAATTTCGACCTAGCCCCTAGCTTTCAGCTATACGAATTGAATCACACCACCTGAAGTAGATCCCCTCCAGTGGAGGGGTGCCCGCAGGGCGGGGTGGGTCCGGCGTGTATCGCGAGTTGCCGACCCACCCCGTCACTGCGTGCCACCCCTCCCGAGAGGGGATTTATCTCAGGCTGTGAGTAGTTTTAGGCTGCGATCGCACCCATCCCCGCCTTCAGCACGCTGATATAAAATCGCTCCAGCTGCCGAGTTGAGCCTTCCCATCCCCAGCGCTCTGCCTCCACCCTGGCATTCTGCCGCAGCAGCTCTCTTTCTGCCTTCATCCCTAGCAGCTTTTGGGTCGCGACAATCGCCCCCCGCTCGTCTGCCGGGTCAAACATAAAGCCATTCACCCCATCGGTCACAATATCCGGAATGCCGCCTGCATTCGCCGCGATCACCGGACAGCCCGCCGCCATCGCCTCTAGCAAAACTAGACCCAGGGTCTCCGTCCGAGAGGGAAAGATAAACGCATCCGCCGAGGCATAGGCAGCGCCTAGCTCTTCACCGGCTAGATAGCCAACAAAATGTGTCGGCGTCCCGGCAAAGTGCTGCTCTAGCTCTTCGCGATAGGGACCATCGCCAACTAGCGCCAGCCTTGCGCCTGGAATCGATTCGAGCACTGGCTTGATCCGGTCAATTTCTTTTTCCGCTGAGAGACGACCGATGTAGATCAAAATGGGGGCGTCTGGATGGCCTTGAGTGAGGTGCGATCGCATTGCCTCACTCCTCAGATCGGGCCGAAACAGTTCCGTATCTACACCTTTTTGCCACACTTCCACCCGCTCAATCTCATGCTCAGTCAGCTCCTGCTGCATCGCCGTAGACGTACACAGGTTGATCGCCGCCTGATTGTGCATCGCCTTTAGCAGCTCCCACAGCACCCCTTCTAGCAAACCCAGATTGTAATGCTCCAGATACTTTGGCAAATGCGTATGGTACGACGCCACCAGCGGAATATTTAGAGACTTGCTGTAATAGATCCCACCCAATCCCAGCACTGCCGGATTCACCACGTGGATCAAATCGGGATTGAAGTCTTCAATGATTTCACGCATTGAAGGCCGAGGAAACGCCAGCTTTAGCTCAGGATACAGCGGCAGTGGAAAGCCCGAGACGCCCTGCACCTTTGCCCCCTTATACTCCGTCAGGCCACCCTCCGGGCAAAACACACAGACCTCATTGCCAAAGCGCTGAAGGTATTCAACCGTGTGCTTTAGCCGAGTAACGATTCCATCGACTTTGGGAAGAAAGGTTTCGGTGAAGATGGCGATACGCATAGCTTGTAGTTGAAAAGATAAAGGTTGAGAAGACAAACAAGAGCAAAAAATAAATCTGACTGCTCTCAAAAGCGCTAAGAAGAAAAGCTGAAGAGAGGGGCCATGCGAAAGGCCAGTCTGTAACAACTACAAACCGACCTTTCGTGAGAGTTTATGTACTCATTTGACCGCAGACCTATCGACGCCAGCTGACGGTGGGTAGGATTTGTTTTTTGTCGACTCGATGTTTGTACTTGATAGCTGTGTTCAAAACAGAATCTAGCAGCGAGTCAGAGAGCAGGTGAGGCTCCAAGCCGAGGTCAATTAGCTTAGTGTTTTTGGCATTGAAATAGTGCTCTTCTGCTTCGACGCGAGGATTGTCTAGATTGGTCACCTCTACGTCTAGGCCCAGAGTATTCCCTGCTTTCTTCACCATCATTGCCAGATCGTTGATGCTAAACATCTCTGTAAACTGGTTGAAGACTCTAAATTCGCCCGCGTTGGCCGGATTCTCGCAGGCAATTTCTACACAGCGAACCGTATCGCGAATATCTAGCAAGGCTCTAGTCTGGCTGCCTGTTCCGTAGACGGTCAAGGGATGACCGACAGCAGCTTGAATGCAGAAGCGGTTGAGCGCGGTCCCAAAGACGCCGTCGTAGTCGAGACGGTTGATCAGCAGCTCGTCCATCCCGGTTTCTTCGGTCAGCACGCCGTAGACAATGCCCTGGTTTAGATCGGTGGCCCGCAGGCCCCAGATTTTGCAGGCAAAGTGGATATTGTGGGTGTCGTGAACCTTGCTGAGGTGATAGAAGGAGCCAGGGCTTTTGGGGAAGGGAAGGGTGTCTTCTCGTCCGTTGTGCTTGATGGTGATATAGCCTTCTTCGATATCGATGTTGGGTGTGCCGTACTCGCCCATGGTGCCAAGCTTGATCAGATGGCACTCAGGGAAGTGATCGCGCAGCACGTAGAGCAAATTGAGGTTGCCCAGAACGTTATTAGACTGAGTCATCACCGCGTGCTCGCGGTCAATCATCGAGAAGGGCGCAGAGCGCTGTTCGCCAAAGTGAACCACGGCCTCCGGCTTGAACTCAAGCATAGAGCGCTCTAGGAAGGGATAGTTATTGACATCGCCAATGAAGAGTTCGATGTCTTTACCCGTGAGATCCTTCCACCGCTGCAGCCTGGTCTGGATAGGCGCGATTGGGGTCAGAGTTTCGGACTGAAGCTCCATGTCCCAGAGCCTGCGCACAAGGTTATCTAGAATCGCTACATCATGACCTTTATTGGAGAGATAGAGCGCTGTTGCCCAGCCGCAGTATCCATCGCCGCCGATTACTAAGACTCGCATGTTGCTTCTTTATGAAACCTTTCATTAGTGTTCTTTGCTGATGCTCAATTTATCAGGTTTAGTGCGCTGGATGGGTAATTTCTTGCAAACCGGCTGTTCGTAGACAAGACACAAGGATACAAAATGGCTGTACCGCTGAGTACAGCTAGCAGCCAGGACATAATCGCTGTCGGATTCTCAGCCATTTCGATACATTCTCGATACATTAAAGGTCGAGTTTTGAGAGTTTTTCTATCTCGGCGTAAAAGTCTGTGAGGGTTGACAGGGCTTGTTTAAGACGAGCTTAAAGATAGGATAAATCCGGATAATTTGGTCGGGAAAAGCTTCTGTCTATAGATAGAAGTTTTTGGATAGAAGTTTTTAGATAGAAGTTTTTGCGACTGATTAGGACTGTTGCAATCGAAATATCAGCAGGTTGGTCTCTTGATCGTTCGAGAAATTATCGTCGCTCATCATCAAGAGACTGCGACTGTAGCCTTGGCCAGAGGTAGTGCGATCGCGCAAAGTCGGCCCAAATGTCATCGCTTCATAATTTTGCAGCGGCAAACCCAGCGTATCTAGATCTAGCAACAGCTCTTTGCGAATAGGACTAATCCCGCTGATATCGCCTTTTAAGGACTCGATAGCGCTGATATCTGTGGCTCCACCCGAGGCCATCTGAAACAGTTTTAGTGTGAAGCCCTGAAATCCAAAAGAGCGCTCCAGGCTGAGAAAGTGCCCGCTCTGATCGAGTACCGCAATTTCTGATAGGCCATGAAGAATCGCGCCTGTCGGTGCCAAGTCCATCTCGTACAGGTGTTCTGAAATCAGCGTGGTTTGATAGGGGCTGACGGTATAGTGCATCAGCCGATTTTTGTAGGGGATTTCTGGCTCGAAATCTAGATCCTGTAGCAGCGGACCTTCGGTAGCGACGAACAGACGGTAGGGCTCGTAAACACCGCCAGTGCCGGATGAAACATTAATAGCAAGCGCTTCAAAGCTGAGGTTCTCTTGAACGCCGAGGGTTTGAGGAGATTGGGGATTGGGGGATTGAGAGATTGGGGATTGGGAATTGGGGATTGTGTCAGGAAGGTAGCGCCTAGGGACAATGATAGGGGTCTGAAGCTGTCCGGTAGCGATATCGTATTCGCCGATGGTAGGAAGAATTTGACGACTAGGCGATCCTTCGGTAGAGATTAGAAGGGTGCCAGTAGGCGTAAGGGCCATGCCTTCAGGATCGAGGGTGCCGGGAGGGAAGGGCTGGCCAGCAGTGTCAGTAAGGTAGGTGACAGCTTCGATCGAGAGAGTTTCAAAAATAGAAGATGGGGCAGCAGGGGATGGGGGCGTTGAGCTGGTGAGATTGTCGATGTTGAGGGTGTAGAAGCGAGGGCGATCGCGATTATCAGAGAGTGCATACAGGCGATCGTTAGGTATGTCGTAGGCGATCGCAGAGATACCGCCTACGGGTTCGCCATCAAACGTCTGCTTTTCTAGCGTGGCGGTGCCTACAAGCTCGACAGAGATATCGAGAAATAACCGATCTTCGGCGCTGACTTGAGGAATAGCACAGCCACTAAGCAGTAATAGTATTAGCAGTCCACAGAGACCACGCTTGTACAAGCAACGGAGAAAGCCAGTCAAAAAAGTGAGCACCATCAAACACACAGCCATCAAATGTAAAGAGAAATTAGAATCTCACGGCCATCCACACGATAGATTATTTGAGGAATTAGCAGGGACGAATAAACGATTCGTAAGGAGGCAGTCAAAGTTTGACTGCGACAAGACAGGCCATGAGAAAACAAAACTGTCTGGAAAGTATTGAGGATCAAAGAGAGTAGAACTTGCTGAATCAAGGATGGACCTATCTAGACAAAGTGCGCTCAGCGGTGGTGGGTCAGACCGTGTTGGACTACTACACTCAGCGCTATCGGCATTCCGAGCGAGCCGTCTGGCAAGAGCGAATTGAGTCGGGACAGATTCTGCTAGATGGCGATCGCACTCAAGGCAACACCCAGCTAAAGCCAGGACAGACGCTCAGCTATGCGCGATCGCCCTGGCAAGAACCCACCGTTCCTCTAGACTTCAAAGTGCTCTACGAAGATGAAGACCTGTGGGTAGTCGACAAACCCTCCGGCCTTCCCGTTTTACCCGGCGGCGGCTTCCTGGAAAATACCTTGCTTCATCAGCTGCGATCGCGCTACCCCAACGAACAGCCCGTCCCCATTCATCGCCTTGGTCGCGGCACCTCTGGAGCCATGCTGATCGCCAAATCCTACTCAGCTAGAGAACAGCTCTCCCGACAGTTTCGCCGACGCACCGCCGATCTTAGTAGCACTGCCGACAGCAATTGCGCCCTCAGCAAGACCTACCGCGCCCTAATCGGACCCACCACACCTGAGCAGCTGTGCGATCGCTTCATTTGCACCTACCCCATCGGCAAACTACCCCACAACCAACTGGGCTACGTTTATGGTCACCTGACCAACGTTCACACAGCCAAACAAACCACCCATCCAATCAGTAGTATGGTTTCTCGTAGCGAAGTAACCATACTTCAACGCAATGTCCACTCCACCCTAGTCGACATCACCATCCAAACCGGCAGGCCCCACCAAATCCGCATCCATCTCGCCGCTGCGGGTCATCCCCTACTAGGTGACCTCCTTTATCCCATCGGCGGCGTTCCCGATCCCAACGGCACCGCCCGCCCCGGCGACTGTGGCTACCACCTACACGCCCACCATCTCCGCTTTGCCCACCCCCGCACCGGCCAATCCATCACCATTACCGCGCCACCGCCAGTTCTCCTCCGACCCACTTCCTAAATCCCCCATCCTCCGTCCCCTATGCCTCCCGACTACATCCTCTACGCCCAACACGGCTGGGCAGACATCAATCAGGGCATCGGCCAGCTAGCTCAATCCGTCGCTAGCCCCACGGCCAGAGTGATTGTGCCAAATTTGGGCTTTGTCAATACCTGGATTCGGATGGAGCCATTGATTAGCCGAGTCGAGGCGATCGCCCAGCAAACCCAGGCAGAACATCCCGGTGTCCCACTCCGAATCGTCGGTCATTCTATGGGCGGATTGATCTGGCTTGAAGTGTTAGCACGGAATCCCGAATGGTGGCCACTGGTCGAATCTTTGGTCCTTGTCGCCTCGCCCGTAGGCGGCGCAGATCTAGGCAGGCTGGTCGATCCGCTGGAGCTAGGCATCGGCATCGCTAGAGATCTAGGTCGCAATCGACGGGCGATCGCCGAACGCATTGCCGCAGAAGTGCCTACTTTGATCATCGCAGGCAACTACATGGATGGCAGCGATGGCGTAGTGCCTATCGAATGCACTAGGTTCAACCGGGCCAGCTATGTTACCGTACCCGACATTGACCACGATCGGATGAAGAAACACCCCGCCGTTGCCGAGATTATTCAGCAGTTTTGGCAGAGCAGCGATCATTTGTGTTTGCCGCAGCCAGTGGAGAGTTATTGCGATCGCGTCATCCGTCAGCTTCAGCTCATTCCCGGTATCACCGACGCCCGCTATAAAGGCTTCGATCAGTCCCAACTTTGGTCCTTACTACCTCATGGCCTCGTCCTACGAACCTGGCAAAACCGCATGGGTATTCACCACGTCTTTCTCTCCAACTACGCAGGTGACTGTCTCTTTGCTGGATTCGTCGGCTGGCCCCACACAGCCAATCTGTACAAGTGTCTCCTTGATCTAAAGCTCAATCGTTCCTTTTTGTCACTGGGCGATAGTAAATCTATTGGTATGTGAAGGTTGTGCAGTACAGTATGTCGCATGGACAATGCTGAAAACAACAGACCAGTTGCAATCGACCTATTTGCAGGAGCCGGGGGTCTCTGCTTAGGTTTCGAGCAGGCTGGATTTGATGTACCAGCGGCGGTGGAGATTGACCCAATACATGCAGCCGTCCACCAGTTTAATTTTCCGCTGTGCAGAGTGATTCCTCGATCGGTTACAGAAGTCACGGGAAAGGAGATTCGAGCTGCGGTCCAGATTGCGGCTCGAAAGCAGATTGCGGTAGTTATTGGCGGTGCGCCCTGTCAAGGATTTTCGGCAATGGGTCCACGGTCTTCGAGCGATCCACGTAATGCTTTGGTGAAAGATTTTTTGCGATTGGTTGATGAACTTCAGCCCAACTATTTTGTGTTTGAAAATGTTAGGGGACTGACGTGCGATCGCAATCGACCCATCCTAGAAACCATCATCGACCAGGTCGCCGCCATCAGCTACCGGCTAATTACCCCGTGGCAAATCCTCAACGCCTCTGACTATGGCGTCCCTCAAAATAGGGAAAGGCTGTTTTTGATCGGTGCAAAAAAGGACAAACCTCTTCCGATCTATCCATCTCCCTTAGAAATCTCTCCTACCTGCGCGGATGCCCTCTGTGACCTTCCAGATGCCGAGCAGTTTCGGCAGCTGATTACAAAAGGAGAAACTGTTGTTTCCTTCCCTAGCGCCAGCAATTCTTACGCCAATCTACTGCGCTGTTGCTCGAAAAAAGGCTGGCACTACGGCTATCGTCGTCAGTGGAATCCATCGCTGCTCACCAACAGCATTCGCACCAATCACTCTCAAAAGTCGCGCGATCGCTTTGCCCACACCCCACCCGGCAGCCGCGAGCCGATCTCTCACTTCTTCCGCCTGCCGCCAGACGGCACTTGCAACACCTTACGAGCTGGAACAGATTCTGCGAGAGGTTCATTCACCAGCCCTCGCCCCATCCATTACCAATATCCTCGCTGCATTACCGTCCGCGAAATGGCACGGCTACACGGCTTTCCCGACTGGTTTCGCTTTCACAGTACTAAGTGGCACGGCGCTAGGCAGGTGGGTAATTCGGTGCCGCCGCCTTTGGCACGTGCGATCGCCACCGAAATTCTCAAAAGCCTAGACCACACACCCACAGCTCTAGACATCATATTGCCTGCTAGTGACGAGCGATTATTGACTATGACAGCCGAAGCCGCTGCCAAGTATTGGGGGATTAAAAGTCCGATTCGGCAGCGCGACAGAATTCTCTTACAAGGCACCAGCGCATCATAAATAAAAGATTGTCAGTAACAACTCGCGGCTTCATCCTTAGCGAGAACCCTGCTGTATAGCTTTTATTTCGGCGGCTATATCTGCATCGGAGATATCGTCCATAGGTGGTTCAGCATATATCTCCTGCAAAAGATCTGCTAAGTTTGTTTGTCAATCCGTTTGTATGAGAATACGTGCCAACTGGTCGAATGTAATTGAGACTGAGACCATCAGATCTTTCCCAACTCACATCAAATATTCCTTCGGTATAGTTGCTGACTTCTGTATTCTCACAGCAGAGCAGTACCTCGGCTGAACCGTTCCCCATTAGGATAAAGGGGTTGAATGGCAAAGCAAAAGCGCATGGACATTAAATCGGGTTTTGTAGGCACTGTTGGCAATACGCCCCTGATTCGGCTCAATAGCTTTAGTGAAGAGACCGGCTGCGAGATTTTGGGTAAGGCAGAATTTCTCAATCCAGGCGGATCGGTCAAAGATAGAGCGGCGCTGTACATCATCGAACAGGCTGAAAAAGAAGGAACGCTAAAGCCAGGCGGTACGGTTGTAGAAGGTACAGCAGGCAATACCGGCATTGGCCTAACTCATATCTGTAATGCCAAAGGCTATAAGTGCGTCATCATCATTCCTGAAACGCAGTCGGAAGAGAAGATTAGCCTGCTGCGAACGCTCGGGGCAGATGTGCGTACGGTGCCTGCCGTGCCATACAAAGACGAGAATAACTACGTCAAGGTGTCCGGTCGTCTAGCCGCAGAAACCGAGAATGCCATCTGGGCCAATCAGTTTGAGAATTTGGCGAATCGTCAGGCGCACTATGCCACCACGGGGCCAGAAATGTGGGCGCAAACTGGCGGCAAGATTGACGGCTGGACGGCAGCAACCGGGACAGGCGGTACCTATGCCGGGGTAGCAATGTTTCTAAAAGAGAAAAATCCCGATGCGCGCTGTGTAGTCGCCGATCCTATGGGAAGCGGCTTATACAGCTACGTGAAAACGGGAGAGATTAAACCCGAAGGCAACTCGGTTACAGAAGGCATCGGCAATAGCCGGATCACCGGGAATATGGAAGGAGCGCCGATCGACGACGCGATTCAAATCGATGATCATGAGGCGCTGAAGGTGATCTATCAGCTCCTATATAAGGAAGGGCTGTTCATGGGCGGATCTGTGGGTATCAATGTGGGTGCGGCGGTGGCACTGGCAAAGGAAATGGGACCGGGGCATACGATTGTGACTATTCTGTGTGATGGCGGTGCTCGCTATCAGTCCAAGATATTCAACCGGGAGTGGCTAGAGTCGAAGGGGCTTTGGTCCGATGAGTTTTTGCCCGCGTAGGTAGCTGAAGGTCGACTATGAATAGTGTGCTGATGGGGTTTTTGGCGAGTCTGGGGGCGGGGCTGGCGACGGGACTGGGCGCACTGCCGGTGATGCTGCCGTTTGGTCTGTCGGAAAGGGCGCAGGGGATATTGCTGGGCGTGGGCGGTGGCGTGATGCTGGCGGCTACGTCGTTTTCGCTACTGATTCCGGGGACGGAGGCGGCGATCGCACTAGGCTATTCCGAAACCATCGCCGCTGCTGTGATGGTCACAGGCGTTTTACTAGGCGGGGCGGCGCTATGGCTAGCCCATGCCTTTTTCCCACACGAGCATTTCTTTAAAGGGAAAGAAGGAAAAGAAAGCGAGTATTTTGAGCAGATCTGGCTATTTGTGATTGCGATCGCACTCCATAATTTTCCCGAAGGGCTGACGGTCGGCGTTGGCGTTGGCTCTGGGGCCAGTGGCGGTCTGGCGTTAGCCGGTGGCATTGGGTTGCAGAATATTCCCGAAGGTCTGGTGGTTGCGATCGCGCTGCGAAATCTAGGCTATAGTCCGCTCTATTCTCTAGGGATCTCCACATTGACCGGCCTAGTCGAACCCGTTGGCGGACTGCTTGGCGCTAGTCTAGTCAGCTTCTCAGAGGCGCTCTTGCCCTGGGGAATGGCCTTTGCCGCTGGTGCCATGCTGTTTGTCATTGTCGATGAGATCATTCCAGAGATTGATCAAAAAGCGATTGGGCAAGTGGGCACAGTAGGCGTAATGGTGGGCTTTGTGGTGATGATGTTCTTAGATGTGACCCTTGGATAGCGGATCGTTACAAGTCCTGCCTGTTCTGATTCTTAACATCCTTCTTCCGAACAAAGATATTTACCCACAACTCCTTTACGATCAAAATACCTCTTTATTCTGTTTAGACTATGACTTACGACTTTGACCTGTTTGTAATTGGCGGCGGCTCAGGTGGCATTGCTGCCTCTCGGCGGGCAGCCTCTCACGGAGCCAAAGTAGCGGTAGCTGAACCTGACAGGCTGGGCGGCACCTGTGTAAATCGCGGCTGCGTTCCCAAAAAGCTGATGGTGTACGCTTCTCGCTTTCCCAAATCTGTAGAAGAGTCAGCGGGCTACGGCTGGAAAATGGAGCCTGGCGACTTTACTTGGAAAAAGATGATTACGGCTGTCCACGGCGAAGTTAAGCGGTTAAACGACATCTATCAGCGCATGATAGATAGCGCTGAGGTCAAACTGTACAGGCAGCAGGCCAAGATATTAGACGCGCACACGGTAGAAGTCGGTGATGAGAAGGTCACTGCCGAAAGAATTTTAGTGGCAGTGGGCGGGCATCCGGTGAAGCCGGATATTCCTGGCATTGAGCATACGATTAGCTCTGATGGCATGTTCGAGCTGACCGAGCAGCCCAAGCGGATGGTGATCTTAGGCGGTGGCTACATCGGCTGCGAATTTGCTGGTGTGATGAATGGACTAGGCACAGAAGTCACGATGATCATTCGCAAAGAGCAAATTTTGAACGGCTTCGATGAAGACCTGCGCGATGAGCTGCACGAAGCGCTGCAAAAGGAAGGGATCAAAATCTTCAACAGCTCTGAGATTGTCGGCATTGAAGAGTGCGAGGATGGCGTCACGGTTAAGATTGTCGACGGCGACGCTAAAGGGGATAAAAAGGGCGAGGCGTACACAATTGTCGCGGATGCGGTCTGTTTATCAGCAACGGGCAGAAAGCCTAGCCTGGACGGCTTGGGACTAGAGAATACGGCGGTAGAGATTCATAAGGGGGCGATCGCCATCGATAAGCACTGCCAGACCGCCGATCCAAGCATCTATGCGATCGGCGACTGTACCGATCGCATCAATCTCACGCCAGTAGCAATCAATGAGGGGCGCGTCTTTGCTGATGTCCTCTACGGCAAGCAAGATCGAATCATGAGCTACGACTACGTTCCCTCTGCCATCTTTACGACCCCTGAAGCGGCTACCGTGGGCATCACCGAAACCGAGGCCATCGAAAAGTATGGAGAAGAGAACATCCATGTGTTTCGCTCGCGATTCCGCTCGATGTACTACACCTTGCCAAACAAGGATCAAAAGACGCTGATGAAGCTAGTGGTGCATACCGAAAGCGACAAGGTGCTAGGAGCGCATATGGTCGGCGATCATGCGGCGGAGATTATTCAGGGGATTGCGATCGCCCTGAAGATGGGTGCGACCAAAGCCGACTTCGACGCTACGGTTGGCATCCATCCTAGCTCGGCAGAAGAGTTTGTCACTATGCGATAAGTATTTTTACTTACGAGAGAATTCTACCTGGTTCATAGCGTCCTCATAAAGTGTTTTTGAGGGCGCTTTTTAATAATTGACAGTCAGCGAAAGCTGTAGACAGCCGACAATTCAGCGATTACAGGACAACTAGAGCCAGGGGATCGTATGCAAATCTCCGATTGTTTCTACGACTCGCATTAGAAAGATGTGAATTTTGCATAATTTATCGCCAAAATGTTGTTTAGGAACTTGTTATTCTGTTTCGGATGACTAGGATAGTTAACGAAAGGAAAATAAAGACGTACACATAAAAAAGCGGAGGGAGATAAGACCTCTGTATAAAGCTCCCCGCATAAAGTCCTGGATAGTCTCTGATAAATCTACTAATCCCCTGGGCACCTTCGTTGTGGTCAACGCAGTCAGCCCTCACCAAAACTACTGAGTCATTAAGCTACTCTTCTTGTTGTCATGGTTCAATCTTTGCCAAAGATGAAAAAAACTCTGAACATCCTAGAACCCCTACGTAACTGGATTGAAGACATTCCCGTCGAGAACGAAAAAACCGCTCACCGTATTGTTTCGCTGATCCCGGCAGACTGCCCCTTCGAGCGAGACGTCAAACTCTTCCGACGCACCATCGCTCATATTCCCCCCATGTGCAAGCTCAACCCACTCTACGATCCTCTAGTCATGCTACGGTTCAAAGCCATGTGCTACCTAGTCGATGAGTGCGGCGTAGATGCAACGGCCCTCTCGTAATACTGACTAAACGCTAGCCAAATATTGGTCCAAACGTCGGGGCAGACATTGCGCCAAGTAAACTCCAACATAAGCAAAAAGGACGTACAGTCTAGTTTCTGTGCGTCCTTTTTGTTTGAGATCTCCGCGCATCAGGCAGCAAGTGCAGCCTTCTAGATTCCAGACCCGTCAAAAAACTCTTGCAGGGCTCGATCGTCAAGATTGCAGCACTTACTGCCATCGCAGTTTTCTCCGACCGCACCCACGGACATCAGGTTCTCAAGATCGGCTATCTTATCAGCCAGCTCCTCCTCAGTTTCGAGCGTTTTGGCCTCACGCAGTTCAGCCACTTCGTTTTCTAGTGCAATCATTCGGTCCATCAGCGCTCGCATTGCCCTGGCTTCAGAATCAGGTAGCTGCGCATGGTCCAATGGTCCGACTCGCTCGCCCGAACGATACACTACTCTTCCCGGTATGCCTACAACTGTGCAGTCCGAAGGTACCTCTCTGAGCACCACGGACCCAGCCCCAATGCGCACGTCATCACCAATTTGAATGTTGCCCAGCACCTTTGCACCCGCCCCGACAATCACGCCTGTCCCTAAAGTTGGATGGCGCTTGCCTGACTCTTTACCCGTACCGCCCAAGGTCACGCCTTGATAAATGAGCGACAGGTCACCTACGATTGCGGTCTCACCGATCACCACACCCATCCCGTGGTCAATAAACACGCCAGAGCCAATCTGCGCACCGGGATGAATCTCTACGCCGGTAAAGGCGCGAGCCAGGTGAGAGAGCAAACGAGGGAAGAAGGGAATGCCGACGTTCCACAGCCAATGGGCAAAGCGGTGTAGTACCAGTGCCTGAAATCCCGGATATAGAAAAATGACTTCTAGCCAGTTACGAGCAGCCGGGTCGCGTTCGAAGATGATGCGAAAGTCACGGGCAATAGCCTTGAGCACAATGGGATTTCCTTTGAGGTAACGTCAGAGCAGCGGCAGCTAGCGAACAAAGTGGTTTATCAATAGCCTATTGAACTATAGTTTCTGGCACTTTGCTTCCAGCATAATCAATAGCTACAACCCTTTTAAACAAAGCAAGCTGCACAATGCATTGCGGTCTCTGTTTAGCGTACACACCGAGACCCACCCCACCCTGTCGGGCACCCCTCCGAGGAGGGGATTTGTCCCGGCTATGTGGCATTTGAGAGTCGAGTTAGATCGCTTTGATCTCATAGCCTGAAGTAGATCCCCTCTCGGGAGGGGTGGCACGCAGTGACGGGGTGGGTCGGTAACTCACGCGAGTTACCGACTGCGCTAAACACATATGCATTGCGCAGTTTGCTATATCGGTAAACCACAAATATCTTAACGTCTGATTAATTCGCCTCCAACCCCTAGAAAGTTCGGTTCACTACTGTGCCTTTTGGGTGGGATCATCGCGCTGCTATGACTACTTAGAATTTTCAGCAATCAATTCTGCACCGTCGTTACGGGCGTTGTTGACTGCACGGCTGACCGGTCGCGCTGCTATTGATTGCATGTAGGACGGTGATTGACTGGTGCTCGTCGGCTCTCCAGCTAGCCATCCTTCATAATCCTCTGGTGGTAAAATGACCGGCATACGGTGATGAATTTCTGCCACCGGGCCGACTGCCGACTGGGTGAGGATAGTAAAGTTCACTTCGTCGTCGTTCTTGTCCCACAGTCCTGCAAAGGCGAAGACCTGTCCGGGATAGTTGAAATAGACAGGCTGTTTGCCAGTCTCCGTATTTTGCCATTCATAGAAGCCAGTAGCTGGTACTAGACAGTGTCGCTTTGCCCAGGCGCTTCTGAAGTAAGGCTTGGTCTGGGCTGTTTCGATGCGAGCATTGTGCGGCGCGTTCATGCCTGGTTTTGCCCAGGCTGGCTTCAGACCCCATTTGGCAAGCCCAATTCGGTCTTTGATCACGATAGGTGATATCGCGCTCGGTGCCCGGTTCCATGTCGGGACGATGTCTACGCTGTTGGTCAGCGCAAAGATATCCCTTAACTGCTGCATCTCTACGTCAAGCGTAAAACGAGCGCACATTTTTACGATCTCCTAAAATTTACTCGCGATTACGTTTGTTCACTGTATTCATCCGATGCCTAATCTGCCAGCTAATGTAGGTGTCAATGGCAAAAGTACTAGCAAAACCATCAGCAAAGAGACCAAAGCCAAGGCTGCGCGAGTATCGTTTGGCTCGCTGAGATCGTCGGTGCAGGGGCGCTCTGGCTGGCGCTGTAAAAAGACGACGAGCACAGCCCAGTACAGCGCGATCGGGTTAAAGAGACCGACAATCGCAAGTAAGACCAGGGTGACTGCGGTACTTCTGACTACGGTTTTGCGGCCATAGATTGACTGAATGACTCTGCCGCCGTCTAATTGCCCAGCAGGCATCAGGTTAATGGCGGTGATAATCAGGCCAATCCAACCCACGATGAATAGAGGATGAACATCGACTAAGTCGGACTGAAGGGCGTCACCCAAGACCAAACGCGCCAGGCTACCGACAAAGATAGATCCTCGAAAAAACTCGGACGGGAGCTGAAAGAGGCTGCCGGATTGGGAGAGGACCAGACCCCAGAATAGGCACATGAATGAGAGGAGGCCACCCGCAGCCGGACCAGCGAAGGAAACGTCGAAGAGGACGGTGCGATTAGGAACGACAGACTCGAAGCGGGTGATAGAGCCGAATGCGCCTAGCTGCCAGGCAGGCAGAAAGAAGGGCGGACTGAGCTGAATGTCGTTCTTGCGGGCATAGAAGCGGTGGCCGATTTCGTGAATGCCAAGAGTAAAGAAAATGCCCAGACCAATTGGTAGGGCCTCGCTCCAGCGTTCGGGGGATTGGAAAACGTCAAAGTTTTGAAGGACGGCGGCAGTTTCTATGCAGGTGGCTAGGGTTGCGATCGCAAGTGCCACTGCCAAAATCCGCTGCGGCAGCGTCGTTGCTTTTGGCCCGTTCTTGCTAGGAAAGACCACCACCACCGGCTTGTCTTCAGGGTCTAGCAGTAAAAATGACTGATAGCTATCGCCAAACTTTTCCGCCAGCTTTTGGCTAATCCCTTGAGCTGTATGATCGGGTTTTCCCCTTAGATTTCCTTTAAAGACAGCGCCTTCTTGAAAAGGAACCGTTTTTGTTCTGAAGAAAGTATCAATGCCAAAAAATCCTTCCATAACAGCAAGATCTTCCGGTGGAATTGGCGGTAGCGGCTTGTCTTCTTCTGCCTTGATACTGTCGTCGCCTGCGGCATTTTCGCTCGACTGATCCGCCTCAAATGCTTGAGATGAACTAGCGATCGCAGCAGAGGGCTCTCCACCAGTCGCATCGTCTATCTTCTCCATGACCTTTGCAGTCTCTTCGGCGCTGTGATCAGCGGCTTTCTCTGCTAGCGCTACGGCTTCTCTTTTGGCTTGCGCGGCTAGCTCTTCTTGACCAGCAGCCCGGAGCTGACGACCGAAATAGATGTACAGCCCAGCCGAGGAGACAACCAGCAGCAGAACGCCAGCTAGATTCAGGTAGATACCTACAGCCGAAAAGCCAAAAAACAGCAGCCAGGGAACCATCAACACCACAGTCTGTAACCAGGCTAGAATGCCTAGACGACCAAGGGGTTTGGCTTTTGAGAATCCCCAAACCAGGATGCCGACGGCGACGGCCAAAAGTAAGACTGTAATCATAAAATAAGGATGTGAATAGTGACCGACTAGCACCGCTACCAGGTCAAATCACACAAAAAGTAAAGGGGCAAATGTTAAGAGAGTGGTTATCAATTCTTAATTTTATTTTAGTGGAGGATGGTGGCAGCACCTCAAAAGCTTTCAAGTACACTGACTGCTAGAAATGCACGCACTCAATGACCCAATCTCCTCCTTGACCCTACCACTTCAGCCGATTCTGACTCTGCCGCTGATTTTGATCCTCAGCGAACGAGCGATCCAACCCTTGGCAATGGCTATCATCAGCCGTTCACAGTGGATTACAATCCTGACCCCGATTTGCAGGCAGACAATGAAGATCTAGTCGATATGGTGCCGCTCAGCCGCCAGCAAAAGCTTGCAGGCCAGAAATCTTCAAACAGTGGCTCTCAGACGCCGGAGCGATATCGCCGTCAGCCTGCGATTGACCCGATAAAGGTGGCCCAAGCGCCGATTAGTGTGGTTGCGATCGCAGGCGTCATTGTCGTCCTCATCGGCCTCACCCTCAACAGCTTCTGGCTCACCTTGGCAGGCTCCCTAGTGGCCTTCGTCGTCTCCTTACGACTGCTAAACCCAACATTGCAAGAAGCGTTAAGCGATCTCTCCCAGCAGCAAAAAGCGCTGTTAGTTGCGATTCCGGGGCTATTTATTGGTTTGATTGGCCTGGTCTACACCAGCGGCATCAGTCGCCCGATCGCCCGCTGGGGCAGCGGATTACGCTGGGACATTATCAGCGCCCTGGGTGACTTTTTAGGCGCAATCGGTCAAATTTTCATCGCAGTACTGGCTGTCTATGTTGCCTGGCGACAGTACATCATCTCGCGTGATTTGACCGTCCAGCAGAACCTGATCACCCAGCAGCAAACCATCGACTCTTATTTTCAGGGCATTTCAGAGCTAGTCCTAGACGACGAAGGGCTGCTAGAAGACTGGCCCCAAGAGCGTATTATCGCCGAAGCCCGCACTGCCGCCATTCTCAGCAGCGTCGATTCCGGTGGCAGAGCCAAAGTGCTGCGCTTTCTCTCGCGCTCAAAGCTATTGACGCCACTGGCTCGCGACCAGCGATTGGGTCGTCCTATATTAGATGGCATGGGTGGCTACGCGGAAGATAGGCTCAACGGTACTCGGGTGATAGATTTGGGCGTGATGCTAGCAGCCACCGATCTGTCGACCACCGATTTACGCTGGTTAGATCTGAGCGACGCCAATCTGATTCGCGCTAATCTGACTGACTGCGACCTCGTACGCACCAACTTTTCTCGCGCCATCCTCTGCGACGCCAATCTTTCCAATACCGATATTATGGGCGTTCGTTTGTTCTACGGCAGCTTGGAAACAGCAACTCCGCGTACCCGTAAAGACAAACCTAACTACAAGACAGGCACATTTACAGGTGCCGTCGTCGAAGGGGCTGACTTTACCAATACGCAACGACTCTCTGAAGCGCAGCGCTGCTACTGCTGTGAGTGGGGCGGCAGTAAAACCCGAGAGACCATTCCCGGCGGCTGCGAGGATATTCCTAATCGGCTAGGGCGCTAGTGTACGACACTATAGCGCTTGTCACTTTGCTGAGGTACGGTGTACTGGCCGAAAGCCTTCTGTACTAGCGGGCAAAGTGACGCGCGGTCCCCGTAGGTGTAGCCTTCTCTTCGAGTATGCATCCGGGAACCGCTATATGACGAAACCGACCTGCTACAAAGATTGTTGCTAACTCGAAGCTGCTCTATGCCAGTCCAAACAAAGACCATCAGATATACAGTTCAACGGAGTGTGGGAAGAGACGCTTGACTTTATTGATATGTCAGTAGGACGGCGGTTGAGTGAGACTAACCATTGAGGCTGACATGATTTTCGGTATGTGTCTTTAACCGAGGCTTTCGGAACGATCATACGTACTATATTTTAGTTAGCCAACAGTGTCCTACGCATAGGCGTAAATGGAACAGATCTGGCTTCAACTCATGTAAGATAGACCCCTTGAAGGTATGGTGGAAAAGGAGTATCGCTGCTGCCATCATATGTCTCGACTACCGGTTGTTAGCGCTCGTGCTATCCGATACGTCGCGAAGCTCAGCAGACTTAACCAGTCGTACATTATCCTGATGATAATGTCTGGGATTTTGGCTGCTGTCGCTTTGCTGACTGATTCTATTCCTGTTCTAATTGGCTCTATGGTGATTGCTCCAGCGTTACCTCCCTTAGCACTAGTCGCTTTTGCAGTAGTCGATCGTCAGCCTAAACTAGCGCTGAAAGGTTTTATCTCCGCCTTTATTGGCTTAGGGGCTGCGCTGATTGCTTCTTTGGTAACGACCTGGATGCTGAATGTCACTCACGTGATTCCGGCAGAAACGAACCTATTGGAGAAAACCCTACTGGAGGAAAGGGTAAGCGTGGGTTGGTATAGCGTAATAGCAGCAGTTGCAGCAGGTATTTCTGGCACCATCGGCCTAATGGAGCGTAAGAAGGACACGCTAGTCGGGGTTGTAGCAGCGTTGGCGTTAGTTCCAGCTGGGGCCGCAGCCGCGATCGCTTTTCTCTCTAGAGATCCTATTCGTGGCTGGGGCGGGCTGAGTCTTCTAGGACTCAACGCTGTTTTGATAATTGTTTCAGGTATAGTGACGCTGCTATTAATTCGGCCAGGTAAAGATTAGACAGAGTATTAGCATTTTCTCAACAGCTTGCCTCTCTAATAGGAAAATATTGAATTTAGGGGTAGGTAGGAAAATATTGAATTTAGGGGTAGGTAAGAGGCCTTCGAGTAGTAGCAGATACTGTTGGCGAAGTCGAAAGAGTGTTTGTGAGGTGGGATTGAGCTTTGCAAACCGGGAGGTTCGCGTTTTGGGGTACGGCCCCGACTATCTCGAAGAGCCTGAGATGTTACGAGACACTTGAGTATTTCACAACAGGCCGATCAGATTTAATCTCTCTAGAAGTGTTCGCCACCAGCTCGTCGGTTCGACTTTGCAGGCAGGTGAATCGGTCATAAGAGCTGTCCTGGCTATGTCCAGAGCGCTGTGCGACCGCTATCAGCTCCCCTTCTCTTCTGACAAAAGCAACATCAACTTCACTGCTATAGTCGAAGGCAAAGTCTTTCTCAGCGCCACAGCTGCATCACCATCGTTCAAAAGCTCTACTTGGTTTGTCTCATAGTCTGTAATGGTGAGGCTACTCAGAACGCGATCGCACACCAGCAAGACCCGTTCAGGTGCAAAAACTAGCTCGTCTTTACCAATAGAGACGACTTCACCAATGACCACAGAATCTTGATAGGTAGGACTAGCGAGAAGGAAGAGAAGATCGCCAGCAATAGCACTCTGACTAGATACTCGGTATCATTCTTCATCGGAATTGCGCCCCAGTCATTGTATTGAACGACACTAATTGTCTGTTCGTTTGTCTCACCTTCAACAACTTCTATGACTTTGACGGGTAGCATTGTGAACTTTTCAACTAGCTGCCAGTTACCGTCATGAATGACAACAGACGCGTCTAATGGCAGAGGGTTACCAGCAGCTATGTGGGCTTGGTACTCAGCTTTAGAAACGACACAGTTGGCGAACTAAGTCCTAGACGCTGAACAAACGTAAGATTGTTAACTCAACCAAGGGGCTGAGGAAGAATTTGCTGGGTTTCAACCGCTATCGTGGAGTTCAGCAGCAGTGTCGTGTGCCATTTGTGAGCTGGATGAGAGGTCGGAGTGAAATATTGGGCAGATTTGATTAGGCGGGAACTAGAAGCCGTTTCTTCGCACCGCTTGGTGGCTCTTTCCCCAACTCTTACCCTAGCTATGGTTTCACGCTCCTCCGGGAAACGCTCTCGAAAACAGTCTGCCCGGTTAGCTAAGCATCCGTCAGAGAAAGCACGCAGGGTCAGAAAAAAGGCGGGGAGAAAGCAGGCTAAACATCGTAACCGACAGAAAGACCAGGATGACGAGGAAGCTGTAGAAGAGCCGACGCTAACGCCTCGACAGCTATTAGTTATAGAGCGAGCGGCAGCGGCCAGACGAAAAGAAATTATTTCGTTTGTTTCTTCTGTCTTTTTTGGCTGTGCGTTTGTAGGACTGCTGGTTGCACTGCTGATCGATCCCAAGCTAGGTGTAGCAGCGTGCGGCGCACTGATGTGCCTAATTCTATCATTCAAGTTTCAGCGATTGGCGCTGTATGCATTCATTATCTACATGCCCTTTGCCGGAACGGTAACCTATGCCCTCGGTGGCAACAGTCTGTTGCAAATTGCCAAAGATGTTTTCTACATTCCTGCTTTAATCGGGGTCTATCAGTTTTGCAAGAGAAATCGCCTGCCGATTATTCTGCCCAAAGCGCTAAAACCGCCGCTGATGGCACTGATTGCGATGACCTGTGTCACCGCGCTAGTCGCTAATCTTCCCGATCAGATTGGTCAGGTCGAGGGCAAGCTACCGCTAGTGATGGCAATCTGGGGCGCAAAGGTCTTATTTGGCTATGTCCCTCTGGTCGCCTGCATTTACTATCTAATTCGTACCCGCGAAGATTTGGAGAAACTGCTGCGGCTACAGGCGGTGTTGGTGCTGGTAGCTTGCTCTTTGGGACTGGTCCAATATGGCCTGCTCAAGACAGGCATTTGTCCGGGCACCATTGGTGAAGGAGAAGACTTATTTAGAGCTTCGCTAGAAGCGCGGTGTTTTGTCGGAGGATCTTTGCTGTATTCGCCGTCTATGGGACAAATCCGCCTGCCAGGAACGTTTGTTGCACCTTGGCAGTGGGGCTGGTTCTTGATTTCTGGGACATTTTTTAGCTTTGGAACATCGTTTAGCGATAAGTCTTTCGTCTGGCGAATGGTTGGCTTGGTTTCACTGGTCGTAGTAATTATGATGGCGTTTTTATCAGGGCAGCGGATTGCGCTGGTGCTGGTGCCATTTTCAATCGCTTTACTGGTCGTGATGACGGGGCAGCTAGCGAACTTCAAGCTGTTTGTGCCGATGATGATTCCGCTGGGCTTGATTGTGTTTTATCTAATTGCGAATAACCCTGAGGTTGTCGCTGAGCGGGTAGATAGCCTGATGTCTCGGTGGCGGGCGTCGCCGCCTCAGCAGTTTATTGCTGAGCAGTTTTCTCAGGTTTCAAAGGAGCAGGAGGGAATTTTTGGTGCTGGTGTGGGACGGGCGACCAATTCGGCTCGGGCTTTTGGGAAGACAACGCTGATTGAGACCTATCACCCCAAGCTGATCTACGAGCTGGGACCGCTGGGGCTGCTGGCGGCGCTGGCCGTGTATACGACGATGACGGTAGTGACGTTTCGAGTCTATCGCCAGACCAAGGATAAGAATCTACGAAGCTATGCTGCGTCAATGTGGGTGTTTATCTTCTTTATTAGCTATTCTCCGTATTACTATCCTCTAGATGTAGATCCGGTGGCGGTTTATTACTGGCTGGCGGCGGGTATTGTGATGAAGATTCCGGCTTTGGAGAAGCAGGAGAAAGAGCGGAAAGCAGCGCTGTTGAGGCCGCCGGAAGAAGAGGGAGTGTCGAAGAAGCGGCGGAAAAAGAGGAAGGAGGAGGCTACTTTTATGTGAGCTTCTGATTTGTTACTTGGGACACCGAGGCCCACCCCGCCCTACGGGCACCCCTCCCAGGAGGGGATTTGTCCCGGCTATGTGACGTTTGAGGGTTGAGGCAGATTGCATCTATCATCATCGCCTGAAGTGAATCCCCTCTCGGGAGGGGCGGCCTATAGGGCCGGGGTGGGCCCGCAACCTACGCCCACCAGCCCGTCTTCTACCTAACTTTTATCTACAGAACCTTTGATCCTATTTCTGTTCTATGGCACCTACAACAACAGACTGGCCTCTGATTTCAGTGATTATTCCAACCTATGGCAGAGAGTCTGTTCTATGTGACACGCTAGGTAGTGTACTGGCGCAGACCTATCCGGCGTTTGAAGTGATTGTGGTGGACCAAACTCAGCGGCATGAGGCGGCGACACAGTCTCTTTTAGACGAGCTGGATAGTCAGGGAAAGATTCGTCTGTATACCGTGCCTTGGGCGAGTTTGCCAGCAGCGCGTAACTATGCGATCGCACGTGCCGCTGGCAGCATTTTCCTCTTTCTAGACGACGACGTAGAACTGCCCGATGGCTGTCTGATGGCACATGCAAAGGGCTTTGAAGGTAGGCCGGAGGTGGGTGCGATCGCAGGCCGGGTATTCGATCGAATGAAGCTCTCAGAATCTGAAAAGCCCGAAATCGAAACGCTACCGCCCGAAGCAATGGACCCTGGTATCGCTTGGTACCACATTGATCTAGTTCACACGACAAAGCCGCAGCAGGTTCTGACCGCTCGGGGCTGCAACATGTCTTTTCGGCGCTCGGTATTTTATCAGTATGGGCTGAGATTTGACGAACGCTTTCAGGGTAGCGCTGTGCGTGAGGAATCCGATTTTTGTTTGCGCGTACGCAAGACGGGGCTAATAATCTGGTACGAGCCAGAAGCGCATCTGGTGCATCTGGGCGAAGAGACTGGGGGGTGTCATGACATTAGTACGCGATCGCTCCAGTATCAGACCACTTTTTATCACAACCACTTTTTGATGGCGTTGAAGAATCTGACGCCCGGTCAACTGCTGAGACTGTCGGGGCGTTTGTTTGACTGTCACGTGTTAGGGAATCCTCCTTGTAACAAAAGCGGATCGCCAATCAAGGTTGCTAGCCGACTTGGTTTTTATCTGTTTGGTTTTGCTCAGGCTTGTTTCACGCTGCTAAATCCAGCAAATCGGGACGGGCGCTTGTATACATCAGAGGTTCACTCGTGAAGATACTGGTTGTTAGCCATACGTATATTGTCGATCTTAACTGTGAGAAGTTGCGATCGCTCGTCCACCTAGACCCGAGCGTAGAAGTCACCGTCGTCGTTCCAAAATACTGGATTCCCGGCGGCGTCCAAAATAAAACTATAGAATCACAGGCCAAGCACGAGGGTCGATTTCGCGTCCTCCCTATCTACAATTTCCACGATCACAACCAGGGCCTACTCAGCTTTGGTATGGGGCTAGCTACCCTCGTCAAAGACTTTCAACCTGACATCATTCAAGTTGAACAGGGGGCAAAGTCTCTGGCTTATGCCGAACTGATTTCGCTCAATTCAATGCTTGGGCTCAAAGCCAAAAACGTCTTCTTCACTTGGTGGAACTTACCCTACGACAACAAGTTTCCAGTCTCTCTGCTAGAGCGCTTCAACCTAAAAAATACTCACGGTCTAATTGCTGGAAATCAAGATGGCGTAGACATCCTCAAAGACCACGGCTACACCGGTCCAAGCTGTGTCATCCCGCAGCTCGGCGTTGACGAGAGACTGTTCAAGCCTGCTCCTCAGCCTAAGCTAGCCGCTCATCACGGCATCAAGGAAGGCGAGTTTGTGGTGGGGTTTGTCGGTCGGTTCGTACCAGAAAAAGGGCTGATGGTTCTCTTCGAGGCAATGTCTCACTTAAAAACAACCCTGGAGGAAGAAAAACCATTCAAATTATTGATGGTGGGACGTGGCCCCTTTAAGCCGATTTTGCAAAAGATGGCCGTCGGGCTAGAAGTAGAAGAAAACGTGATGTGGATAGACAGCGTTTCTCACAAGCAGGTGCCCGAGTACATCAATCTGATGGATACGCTGGTGCTGCCTTCTATGACCAGCTATGACTTTGAAACCATGACGGCTGTCGGCTGGAAAGAGCAGTTTGGTCACGTTCTGATCGAAGCGATGGCCTGTCAGGTCCCGGTGATCGGCTCTGACTGCGGAGAAATTCCAAATGTGATCAAAGCAGATGGGCTAGTGTTTCCAGAAACTGAGTCGATCGATCTAGCAGAACAGATTCAGATACTTATGAACGATCCGCAAAAGCGACAAACGCTCGCTGAACGCGGTCGGATTCGAGCGATGAGCGAGTACACCAACAAAGCACTGGCGAAGAAACAGCTTGAATTCTACGAGACGCTACTCTAATCTTTTACTTTTTTGAAGAGACGCTATGTCCTTGAGAGTCCTACAGATAGTACCGTCTCTTTCCCTGGTCTATGGTGGACCTAGTCAGATGGTACTCGGTCTGTCAGAAGCGCTGGCCAAGCAGCAGGCGATCGCACAGGTCACCATCCTCACCACAGACGCCAACGGCGACATCGACGAAGCCCCTCTAGACGTGCCGCTCGCTCAGCCCGTTGAACAAGACGGCTACGAAGTCATCTACTTCCGCTGCTCTCCTTTCCGCCGCTACAAATTTTCAACAGAACTACTTCGCTGGCTCTGGACCAACGCTCACCACTACAACATTGCTCACATCCATGCGTTATTTTCTCCAGTCAGCACCGCCGCCGCTACACTTTGCCGCTGGCGAAATTTGCCCTACATCATGCGACCGCTCGGCACTCTAGATCCTGCCGATTTGCAAAAGAAGAAAAAGATTAAACAACTCTACGCCCACCTTTTAGAAAAACCTAACTTGGCCGGGGCAGCCACTTTGCACTTCACCAGCGAGCAAGAAGCTAAAGTATCCGAACGGTTTAGTACTTCTACGCTCGACATGGTTCTACCGCTGGGCGTCACCCTTCCTGAACTGCCCAACAGAGTCGAGGCGAAAGCTACAATTAGAGCCTTATTCAGCATCCCAGAAGAGCGCCCCATCCTATTATTCATGTCCCGAATCGATCCCAAAAAAGGCTTCGATTTACTCCTTCCTGCTCTAGAGAAACTGTATCAAAACAATCAGCCCTTCCACCTGCTGCTCTGCGGATCGAATCCACAGGATAGAGACTATGAAGTCGGTATCAAACAACAGATTCAGGATTCTAGCTGGTCTAGCTGCGTCACGTTTAATGGATTCGTCTCTGGCGATCTGAAGTCCACTCTTCTCAGCGCCGCCGATCTCTTTGTTCTACCTTCTTACTATGAAAATTTTGGTATCGCAGTTGCCGAAGCGATGGCCGCAGGTTTACCCGTTGTCATTTCTAACCGGGTCGATATCTGGCCAAAGGTAGCCGAATACAACGCTGGCTGGATAGTGCCAACAGAGGTTGAGCCCTTGATCCAAGCGCTAACAGAAGCACTGTCAAATGCAAAAGAAGAGAGAAAAGAGAGGGCAGCAGGCTCAGCGGTGCGCAGAGGAAAACTATGGTTGGGATGCGATCGCCCAAACCCTCAGCCTCAAATATCAGAACCTGATCGAACACACCGTAACAAGGTGACGTGCAGACTTTGGCAGCTAACCCACCGCTGACAAGGACTCCACACTAGCTCTAGATGATTCTTGAGCCGGAAGGTTCAAGGCAGTTTCCAACTCCATCTGGTCAAACAGTCCGGTCCGAAAGCCCCAGTCGATCAAGGTGCGATACGCAACCTCCAAGCTTTCACCAAAAGATACGATGCCATCCTCATGGCCCGCCATCGCAAATATTTTCACTTCAGTCAGCTGACTGTCATAGAACAGCCTCTGCGTTTCTGCTGCCATCTCGGGCGTTCCATAGGCAACCTCAGCTTTCGTAGTGGGGCCTCTATCAAGTAGTCCCTGCCAGATTTGTGAGTTGTGAACATGAATAACTGCGCCTATTTTTGGAGCGCTTGTATAGATCACACCGTGAGTAAGCGATTCTGAAGAGGCTTTGCTCATGCCGCTGCAAGCGAGACTGTTCTGGGCAGGATTAAAAGAAGTGACGAGAGAATAGTCAAATGCCGTAACGGTAGGAAGCTTACCTGTTTGCGAGCCAGAGATGATGAACTGAGGAGACGCTGCGCTGGTAGAAGTTTCCTCTATTTTCATAGAGATATTGCCGACGCCAGTACCGTCCGAGTCTTCTCGTATCAGATTTAGCTTGTAGAGCGCATTGCGATAGCGGGTAATATCGATGACCGATTCAGGCGCGATCGCATCGCCCTTAGTCCATTCGCAGTGATACTTGATGAAACCTTTCGTAACCATAACGGCTGCGCTCTCCAGAAAGACTTAGATTTTTCGATGCGATTGATCAGGCATCAGTCACCAGAACTAGGATACTCCTACACCGCTGCCTTCATCGTTCATCCTTTCACCCTTCCACCCTCCCTCCGCCTTTCCTCTAAAATAAGGAAGCCCCCTTACGCTTCCAGTCCATGCCCGAACAGATCGATCTCTTTAGCGCCAGCGGTATCGAAGCCACGCCCCCACCCGCAGACTTCGATCCTGACAAAATTCCCACCAGCGCCAGCGTACCTATTCCCCCCGGCACCTATGATTCACTTGCACCGCTAGCCGTCCACTGCAAAAGCTGTCAGCGCTGCGAGCTAGCCGAAACCCGTACTAACGTGGTCGTCAGCCGAGGCAATCCCAAAGCGCCAATCATGATAATTGGCGAAGGGCCAGGGCAGCAAGAGGACGAGCAGGGACTGCCTTTCGTCGGGCGCTCAGGTCAGCTTTTAGAAAAGATATTGGGTTCCGTACGGCTAGATACGGAGAAAGACGTTTATATCTGCAATATTGTCAAATGCCGTCCACCGGGCAATCGCAATCCGCTCGCTGGCGAAATTAATGCCTGTCGCCCTTATATTCTGGAGCAGATTCGGCTGGTCGATCCCAAAATAATTTTGCTCACGGGGGCGACAGCCGTGAAGGGAATTATCCCCAGCGAAAAGCGTGGCATCACCAAAATTCGCGGCACCTGGATCGAATGGGAGGGCCGCCAGTGTATGCCGATCTTGCACCCTGCTTACCTACTGCGAAATCCTTCGCGCGATCCTGGCAAACCCAAATGGCTGATGTGGCAAGATATTCAGTCCGTACGCACCAAACTAGACGAAATCCGAGCTAGCGATTAGCTTACGTCTGAAAGAAACCCAGCCAAAAGAAATGCAGTGCGATCGCAAATGACTATGCTTACTATTAGGAGCTACTGGTATAGAAACCGAGCTTTCCGTTTAGTGGCACAATAAAGTGCCGTACAACCTTCTCTTGTCATGAGCGAATCTCGCCGCTATCACGTCACCACCTTTGGCTGCCAAATGAACAAGGCAGACTCCGAGCGCATGGCAGGCATCCTAGAAAATATGGGCCTGCGCTGGGAAGAAGATCCCTTGCAGGCGGATGTGGTGCTCTATAACACCTGCACGATTCGCGATAGCGCCGAGCAAAAGGTGTATTCCTATTTGGGAAAGCAGGCCAAACGTAAGCGCAAAGACCCCAATCTGACGCTGGTGGTAGCGGGATGTGTGGCTCAGCAAGAAGGCGAGCAGCTACTGCGCCGAGTACCGGAGCTAGATCTGGTGATGGGACCGCAGTATGCGAACCAGCTAGAAAGTCTGCTGGCCCAAGTCGCCCAAGGCAATCAGGTGGTGGCGACCGATCCGGTTCATATCATGGAGGACATCACCAAGCCGCGCCGCGATAGTGAAATTACGGCCTGGGTGAATGTGATCTATGGCTGTAATGAGCGCTGTACGTACTGTGTGGTGCCGGGCGTGCGCGGTGTGGAGCAGTCGCGGACGAAGGAAGCGATTCGAGATGAAATGGTGGCGCTAGGACAGCAGGGCTATACCGAAGTGACGCTGCTAGGTCAAAACATTGACGCCTATGGCCGCGATCTGCCGGGGATTACGCCCCAGGGTCGCCGGGAAAATACGCTGACTGATTTGCTCTATTACGTCCACGACGTGCCAGGGATTGAGCGGATTCGATTTGCGACCAGTCATCCACGATACTTCACTGAGCGGCTGGTGAAAGCCTGCGCTGAGCTACCGAAGGTGTGTGAGCATTTTCACATTCCGTTTCAGTCGGGCAATAACGAGGTGCTAAAGGCGATGGGCCGGGGCTACACGCGCGAAAAGTATCAGCGCATTATCGAGACAGTGCGGCGGTATGTGCCCGATGCTTCGATTAGTGCTGATGTGATTGTGGCCTTCCCAGGTGAAACGGAGGCGCAGTTTCAAGACACGCTTTCGCTGATGGAGGAAATTGTGTTTGACATGGTGAATACGGCGGCGTATTCGCCGAGACCGGGGACGCCCGCAGCGGAGTGGACCAATCAGCTAGATGAGGTTGTGAAGCAGGATAGACTACAGCGGATTAATCATTTGGTGTCGCAGCAGGCGGAGGTGCGATCGCAGCGCTACCAAGATCGTGTCGAAACCGTCCTAGTCGAAGCCGTTAATCCTAGAGATCCCAATCAAGTGATGGGTCGCACTCGTGGCAACCGGCTGACATTTTTCCCCGGAGACATTGCTCTGCTCAAAGGTCAGATTGTGCCAGTAGTCATCACTGAAACGAGAGCCTTTAGCCTGACGGGAGAGCGGGTAAAAGAGCGGCAGCTAGTAACGGTATAGCCAAGTCGATAGCTAAGCTGCACGTAGATATACTGATAAAATCACGCTAGCTAGCTCCAAAAATCTATACTTTTCTTAGGCTAACTCTCAGCAAGCATTCAGGCGAGAGCCATATTCTTAGGGGAAAGTTGATGGAAAGTTGACGCTGAAAGGACAGGAAAAGCGATGTCAGTAGAATACGATTTGGTCGTGATTGGAGGTGGATCGGCAGGACTGGTCGCGGCTAGTGCGGGCGCACAGATAAACGCTAAAGTGGCCCTCGTTGAAAAGGCGTTGCTCGGCGGTGACTGTCTGCACTATGGCTGTGTTCCTAGCAAGTCAATGATCCACGCTGCGCAGATCGCCTACAACGTAAAAACGGCTTCTCGCTTTGGCATCTATACCAGCGAGCCCAAAATCAATTTGCAAGAAGCGCTAGGCCATGTCCATGCCGTTATCGACACTATTCAACAGCATGACTCGACTGAGCGATTCGAGAAACTGGGCGTCGATGTAATCTACGGCAAAGGCCAGTTTGTCGATGAAAAAACGTTTGAAGTAAATGGCCGTCAGCTAAGAGCGCGGGCCTTTTTGGTTGCGACTGGATCGCGACCTTCCGATTTGCCAGTCGAGGGACTAAAAGAGGCTGGCTATCTAACGAATGAACAGGTTTTTAGCATCAAAGACCGTCCCGATACGCTAGCGGTGATTGGCGCGGGACCGATTGGCTGTGAGCTAGGGCAGTCTTTCTCTAGATTAGGATCAAAGGTGACGTTGATAGCGAGCCGCGATGTGATCATGCCGAAGGAAGACCCAGAGGCAGCGGCGGTGGTGCAATCGCAGATGGAAGCGGAAGGGGTGCAGATCTTGACTAATACTCGAGCGCAAAGCGTCAGAGTAGTCGATGGCAAGAAGCATGTCTTTACTGAAAAAGAGACCATTGTTGTCGATGAGATTTTGGTGGCGGCAGGTCGCAGTCCGAATGTGGAAGCTCTAAACCTAGAAGCGGCTGGGGTGGAATATGACAAGCAAGGCATCAAAGTCGATGACAAGCTGCGGACGAGCAATAAGCGGGTTTACGCGGCGGGCGATGTTATCGGCGGCTATCAGTTTACGCATGTGGCTGGCTATGAGGCGGGCGTGGCGATGCAGAACGCGCTGGTCTTTCCAACTAAGAAGGCGGACTATAGGGTGATTCCGTGGGCGACGTTTACTGAGCCTGAGCTGGCACGGGTAGGACTGACTGAGAATCAGGCGCGCGATCGCTACGGCGATGATATCTATGTTCTCAAGCAAGGCTTTGATGGCGTAGACCGTGCCTTGGCGGAATCAGCAGGCTATGGCTTTGCGAAGTTCATTACCAAAGGCAACGGTGAAATCCTAGGCGCACACATCGTTGGGCCTCATGCGGGCGAGCTGATTCATGAAGCCGTACTGGCCATGGCAAACAATTTAAAAGTCAGCGCTTTGCAGTGCATTCACGTCTATCCTACGCTGAGCGAAATTAGTCCTAAAACAGCTTTGCAGCTCACAAAGCAAAAGTACGCTAAGAACACCTTCTTGCAAAACAGCTTGCGGAAGTTCTTCAACTGGCGGCGTTCAATTGCTGGGTAGGAGAACAAAAAGCGCACTATCAGCGTCTGTAGTATCAAAGCGGTGAGTGTAAACCGGTAGGTTTAGCTGTAGGTTGCTGTATAAAATCAGCTACGCTCAACTACGTAACTCTAGATAGTATGTAGATACCCCGACGCTAGCAGTAACTACTGACTAGAGCCTAATGGACTCGAATACCCCAACCGAAAATACCAGCCTAAAGACTCATCCAGTAGCTGACCAGCAGGTGAGTCAACCTGATATTGATTCGCAGCGATCCCAAAAATCTACGCGCTGGACGCTGGCGATCGCCTCTCTCGGCCTACTCTTCACACTGGTGGCAATTGGCAGTGTCGTCAGACAGGCAATTGTTCGCCCTCCTGCCTCCTCGTCATCTGATACTAGTCGCACAGAAGAAAGTCTCACAGAAGACAGTCTTGCTGGTACGGCGCAGACAGCGCCCGCCGCCGAGTTCTCTGCGGAAACGTCATCTGAGACGCCGTTAAGACTAGTCAGGTCTCTCAACGAGCTGAGTCAGGTGTGGTCAGTCGCTACCTATGTGCGAGAAGACGGTCACATGATGGTGGTGGGAGGAAATGCCGAAGGGGATATCAAGATTTGGGACGGACCGATTGGCAAGCTAGTGAGTGTGCTGATTGGCCATACCGATGTTGTGAGGACGGTGGCCGTCGCTGCCTCGGGAGAAAGACTCGTCAGCGGTAGCGGCGACGGTATCAAAGTGTGGGAGCCACAGGCCGGAGAGCTACTGTATAGTTTGCCTGCTGAAGCCGGATCACCTGTTTGGACAGTGGCAATTAGCCCTGATGAACGTACTTTTATTAGCGGTGACTACGGCGGCACGATTACGGTCTGGGATATGGAGAGCGGGGAAGCGCTCTATCGGCGGTATGTGGGTGTGCCAGTCTGGTCGATTGCGATCGCACCTGATGGCAACTCTTTCGTCAGCGGAAATGATGACGGCACCATCATCCAGTGGAACCTAGACACAGGGAGTATTGTCAAAGAATTCACTGGCCACCGTAGTACTGTCCGAGCAGTCGCCATTACACCCGATGGCAAAACCCTCGCCAGCGGCAGCTGGGATAGCAGCATCAAACTATGGAATCTAGATAGTGGGGAGCCAGAAAATACGTTAACAGAGCATCGCGATCGCGTCGTTGCGCTAGCCATCAGCCCCGATGGCAAGACCCTTGCTAGCGGCAGCGTTGATCGCACCCTCAAAACCTGGGATCTTTCTACTCAGCAGCTCGTCAAAACGTTAGACACTAACTCAAACTGGGTGCTGACCGTAGCCTTTGATCCCGTCGAGCAAACGCTAATTAGCGGCGGCAAAGATCAAGACGTCAAAGTCTGGCAGTAAAGCTAGAGTCTGGCAGTAAAGCTAGAGTCTGACACTAGATAGGTCTAACAGTAAACTCTCACTCTTCTGACAGAAGTATGGATTGCTACAAACTACCTACACTGCTAAGACGCAACAGTAAAAACGAGATATATGAGTTCACAAAAGTCGAACGTTGGCGAGCAGGCAATTAGCAAGCTAGCAGAGGAAGGCATCAAGTCTCAATTGGATCAGGTCGAATCGCTAGACGTTGACATTCATACCAATCCTGGCAAGATTGCACGGGGCGAGGTTGACGATGTCACCATTGAGGGTCACGGCATGGTGATCCAAAACGACCTGCGCACCGAAGAGATGACCCTACATACAAACGCAGTCGATATTGACATGATGAAAGCCGCGTTTGGCAGTATTGAACTAGAGCATTCAACCGATGCCACCATGCGAGTGGTGTTAAAAGCAGAAGACATTCAAAACGCCTTCAACGCAGACTATGTTCAGAAAAAGCTGCGCGGCCAGAAGGTAGAACTGCCGTCTGGAGAAAAAATCACCACCGATGCTAGCAATGTCAGCTTCACCATTCCTGAAGCAGGCCGAATCGCGGTTGCCGCAGACGTGATGATTTTTGAAAAGGTGGAGACTCATCATATCTCCTTGTCTGCAAAGCCAACGCTGATAGCAGATGGACAGGGCGTCACCTTAGAAGATGTGAGCTACGATGATGCCAGTAATGACATGCCTGAATTGACTCAGGCGCTAATCGATACAACAGAATCTCTCTTAGATTTGAGATATTTCGAGCTGGAGGGCATGAGCCTACAGTTTAACCAGCTTACGGTCGAAGAAGATGCGATTATAATTCAAGCAGAGGCGACAATCAGCTCTTTTAACGGCTCGGCTGCATAGGTTCATCTGCGTAGATACAACTATTGGCAAGAGAGACACAGTCAAACTAGGCAATAGTTCTCTTTCTTTTTACAGCCTCTTGCGTCTTTGGAACCTTTGTAAAGCGCTTTAGCTGCTGTTCGTACTGGGCGATCAGGTCGGTTTTGGTCAGGTTGCGACGAGATCCAATGGGCCTAGTCCGAACGCCACAGATTTTGGCAAGACTAGCCCTACGCAAATCGCTGACTTTCCATTTTTTCCAGTTGACGGGTTCGCAGATGATTTGAACAGGTTCTGCTGGATAGGTGAGGATAGGCGTTGACGGCTTAACTATTGGCAGCGATTTGGTTGTTCTTGTATCGGTGTCTTTCTTTTTGACTGTAGCTTTCTCAACGGCTTCTTCAACGGCTTCTGCGACGGCCTCTTCAACCTCACTGCGTTTAGAATAAGTTGAAGGAGTCGGACGTTCATGTGCTGTTACTTCACCGTTTTATGCGTTACTACTTCATGCGTTACTACTTCATGCGTTATTACATAGAGGCCAAAGGCGGAAACAATCCAGGCTTCAGACCCATAAAGCAGGCCAGTGAGGACGATGTTTAAAGCATGATCAATGAATTGAATAGTCATGAGTAATGCCTTTGATTCTGCAGACAGCTATTAACGCCACTATTTTAGCAGTACATATAAACTATAGTTCATTTGAACTCAAAAAAGTCGACTCGCGACGACCAACCAGGCATTTCTATATCCATGACCGAAGCCACCAGCGATTCTGTAAAGCTTGTGACGTGAGCGGTAGACCTAGGCTAAGGGGTAGCCAGTAAAAAAATGCGATCGCGATCGTCCCTAGCATCACCCCAGCGGCCACGCGACAAAGCCGGGTCCGCCCAGCTAGCCACTCACTCATCGCCAGCGCCAGCGCCATAAAGCCAAACGCTGCTGCTGGCATAAATAGATAGTTATATGTACATCGCCCTACCAGCATCCAGGGTAGCCAGTTGGTTAGATATCCAACTAGCAGATATGCACTCATGCCGCTGAACGCATCGTTGTCAGATCGCAAGACTCGACGCCATTCTACGAGCAGCAGCAAAATTGTTGCTGCCGACAGGCCCCACAGCGCCGGATTTCCTAGATTGTTCACAGTTTGAACAATCTTTTCCTGGTCTGCTACGCCATTCATTCGATCATGCTCTACATACCAGTAAGAAATCGGCTTAATTAGCAGCGGCCAGGTGTACCATTTCGCGCAGGCGGGATGAGTCGCGCTCAGTTCTCGGTGAAATGTCAGTAGCGTTTGATGGACAGTCAATATAGACTCTCGGACAAAGTAGAGATGCGGCCACCAAATTAGACAGTATGTCATCAGTGCAGCTAGCCCGACACCAGTCAACCTAGCAAGTAGAACGATCCATCGTTTGTTTGACTGTTTTTTCCGCTGACGCTTTCGCAGGGACTGCTGCCATCGTCGCCAGCTTTCCCAAACCGACAGACTCAAGCAGTAGCCTAGCCCATTCCACTTCACCGCCACCGATGCCCCTAACGAAACACCTGCTAGCAGCCTGAAAAGACTCTTTTTACCTTGTTGGTGATCTGCTTGTAGCCAAAAGTAGTGGCCCAGCAGCCCGAAAAATACCATATGAACGTTTAACAGAGCGTAGCGAGATTCGGTAACGAACAGTCCATCAATAGCAACAAATAACCCTGCCAACAAACTGAAAATCCATCTTTTGAGCGGCGTTCTCTGCCTGTATTGTTCTTGATCTAGGGTTTGATCGAGGCTTTGGCAAATTCCTATCACTGTCAGCGGAATGAGCGATCCTATTAATGCGTTTATCCATCGGTAGCTAAAAGGAGAAAGTCCAACTTCTGCTGTTTTTACAACAGAAAAATTAAAGGGGATATACTCTCCTAGCCTTTGCTCTCCTAGCCAGATTCCTACTGCGATCAAATACTTTCCTAATGGAGGATGAGCATCGAACTCAGCGGTGCCTACTAGGTACGCCTGCGCGAACTTGACGTAGTAAATCTCATCAAAAACCAAGCTGTTGAACTGATCTAAGTGCCAAAACCGCAGCCCAAAGCTGAGGATGGCCACACAGGTCAATCCTATCGTCGCAATTGAGCGCATCGTCAGCTTTTGGTATCGCTATAGATAGCTCATCAGTAGCTGGAGCATGCCTGCGATCGCAGACAAAGCCGCTGTCTCGGAAGACGTATGATATTCCGTGGTGGGAATCTGCAAAGTGGTGCCGTTGATTGTCCCTTCTGTCGCGGTGGCTACTCGTCCTAGCTCGGTACGGCCAAGTGGAAAAGGGCGGCTGCGGCTCTTATTTTTTAGGGTAATGTATTCATCTTTAAATCCATAGGTCAGCCCTAGTAATTTGCAGCGATCGGCCAGCTCTTGCGTCATCGCTTCTGAGAAAGGTCCGCTAGCATCTCGATGCCGCAGCGTAATTTGCTGGATATCGGCCTCTTCGCGAGTGGCATAAGGGCTGGTATCGAGCACAACCAAACGCTGAGTCGTCAGTCTTTCTCTTTGAAACCAGGAAAGCGTATAGCGCCAGCTTCTACCGGATTCTTCTTGCGCGGTGAATAGCCCAGTCCCCTGAAACCCACGGCGAAAAAGATAGATAATCATAGCCGCACTGACGACGTTATCTAGCTGCGCAGAAATCAGACCGTCATAAATTTGCAGTCGATCAAGGAAAGATACTGGAATACCGGGCTGCAAAAATTCTAGTCCCTCTACTTCAAAAATCAGGTTGCCGCGCTCCGGACAGATATAAGAACGTGTAATCTCTCCCTGGCCCAAGTAAGTCCCTGTATAAGGGAAATGCGCCTGCACCCGCTGGCCTGCAAAGCGATCCTCAATCTTGTTGAGCATATAGTCTGAGGCTGAATCACCCATCTCCTCACCGCGATTTCCCGCGATAAAAGCCGCATACTGAAACTCGTTTGGCCCAGTACACAGCAGGCCGTGGCGATCGATATGCGCTGAGAGGAACAAATCGTGCGGGTTGTTTCCTTGTGCGACCAGCACGCCGTGGTATTGCTGCACCTGCAATCCGATCTCTTCTAGCTCTCTGCGCAGTACTCGAAAAAAAGAGTCTTCGTTACCGACAACGGAAGGTTCCCTAATCAAGAACTTGAGGATGTCTAGAAACTCGTCTAGCTCTGGATAAAAGTCTTGGTCGGTCACTACGGACCCAAACATCTGCTCTTGAATAGCTAGATCAACAGAACCCATATCGGCCTCTACCAGGTAAGGAGGATGTTTAACCGATCATTATAGAGGCATAATTCGGAAATCAGCGCCGCCTACAGACATTTTCTGCGCGAGCTAGCAAACTCTACTTGCCCGACTGGAAATAGCCTAGAAGGCGATCGCCCGAATTGGTTGGTACTAATGCGATCGCCTGCTCTTTGTCGAGACCTCTTGAAAAGCGAAGAGAACAGCCGCTAGTCCAAAAGGGAGAAAGTAGTAAATCATTCTGTAAGCCAGTAGAGACGCGATTACTGCATCGCCAGGAACTCGATCTTTTAGAAGTAGAATAGTCACCGTTTCAAACACGCCAACACCGCCCGGTACGCTGCTGACAACACCCGCTGCCATTGCCAGTAGGTAGGTATTCAAAAAAGCAAAATAGCTAATATCTTCTGTTGGTAACAGCGTATACAGCACCGCCGCCGCCATGCCCCAATCAAGGCTGGAGATGACCATCTGCCTCAGCGCGGTCGACAGCGTCGGATGATAAAAGGTGTGTCTGCCCAGGACTAACGGTCGACGGATCAGGCTGCTGCCAATCAGATAGGCTAGTGCCAGTGTGAGAAACAATACACCTAAAGGGCGAGCCGTGCTAAAAGGCAGCGGTAGCTCGGCAGGGATAGGCAGCGGCATCGATAAAAAGGCGACGCTACCGATAGTCAGCAGCCCTAGCCAGAAGCTAAAATTGGCAAAGGCGATAATTTGAGCGATCGCACCACCAGAAACTCCCCATCTTGCATAGCGGCGATAGCGAATCGCCCCACCAGTCAGCAGTGCAAAGCCGATTGTGTTGCTAAAGGCGTTGCTAATGAAGCTGGTAGTAGCAATGCGTGAGTAGGCTAGCGGCTGCTTGAGATGGTGAAAGGCCAGCGCGTCATAGCCGGTCATGGCTAGGTAGCCGAGACCGGTGAAGGCGATCGCACACTGAAACTGAAAAACCGATATTGCCTCAAAGCTCTGGGTAATATCCTCTGCACTGTAGCTTTGTAGCTCGCTGCGGATAACGATGGTCGAGACGATCAGCAGGAAGAGGGCGATCGCAGGGCCGATCAAAGCCGCTATTTTGTTTCTCAAATTGGTCATAGCCCCCTTACCTACTAATACTCAATGCCTTCCATGATTAGGCTCTGATGAGTATAAAGCGTCCCTATGCCACTTTCACTTTGAGGTTCATATGGCAAAGCTGATGAAAACAAGTTTGTAGCTGGTCGAGTTTGCGCTCGAAGACGATCTGGTTGCTGAGAGTGGGGGCTTGCTTGGCGATGTTGGATAGACGATCGGCGATCGCCTGTTCATCGGCAAAGAGTCCATACTGGTGAGTCGAAACCGGCCCTTCTAGCGTGGCGCTCATCCAGTGCTTGATTGCCAGTCCGCCTTTACGCAAATCGCCGTTCCAGGGCTTATAGCTCTTTAGAGAAGGAAGCCGATAGGGATGATAGAACAAATTCATCGAATCGCACCAGTCATGCCACTTGAAGCTGTAGATCCGAGAGCTGGTGGCAATTGGAATCCAGGGAACGCGCAGCGCATCGGCAGCGATCGCACCATGAATCGCCTCAGCGATCAGTCGTTCGCTAGAGCCAATAGCTTCTAAAACTTTTTCGACAGGCCAACGGGGATCGATATAGCGAATGTTGGCTTGCTGACAGATCCGCTGCCAGCTATCGTCAGCTTCATCGGCGTGGTAGACATGAGGCATGAAGCTACAGCCTTCTTTTCTACCAGCGGCGGTAAAAAGCTGAGCGATTAGGAGGCCGCCATCTGCGATCGCCTTACTCTCAATCAGACCAAGCTGTCTAGCAGAAAGCGGCCCGCGCACGCAGTAAACATCCCAGGCGGTAGGAATTGGCCTCAGCGGCTGCTCGTAGCCTGCACCCGTACTAAAAATAGCAAGCTTTTGCGTGGGAGCAATCCGTTCGGGTAGTTTGTTGTTTAGTAGAGTGCCGGTGCCAACAAAGAGTATGGAATCGTCTTGTTTGAAAAGATCGGGAGCTAGTCTGGGCCACATCCATTGGTTTAGGCTATCTCCGAAACTGGGCTCGCAACCAAAAGCCTGGTCATTCTGTTGATCGTAGAAGAGTCTCATGAAATCTCTCGTTTAACAGCACTTAGCAAATAAGTATGGTGACCAAAGCAAAAATAGAATTGGGGAGCAGCAAACACGTTTTAGCTATTCTTGATCATCCTCCAATTTTGCAGCCGCTAGGTTAAGACAAAACGTCAGAAAAGATTAAGAAAAGATGAAGCAGCAGCTCGCGAAATCTTTGGTAAATACTTACAAGCAGACGGTAGGGCAAACGCAACTTCAATGCAGTTTATTTTCAATCCCCCAAATGACCTCGGGCTGCCTGGGCGAAGCGCTCAACCCCAGCGTCTAGGGCTGATGAGGAAATAGCGTCTGACTGGCCTCATAGGGAACATCCTTGCCTTTCTCTATAATGAGCACCGCAATCTCTTTCTGGGCAACCATCGCGTCAATGGTGACGATACAGTTCTCGACATCGAGCACGTCGAGCAGTTGCAGAATCGCCGCCATCTCATTAACCAACGCTACAGTCGAGACATCGATTGCTTTTGCTCGAAGCCTGCCAATGTTTAGAAGATTACTATCTTGCTAGACCGTAGGTCCCGCTCGAAAGAGTTTCAAGAAGCTCTAGTAAAGATATACCCACAAACAGTGAAGATTCGCGTTGGACTGTCAACAAGGCCATCAAAATAAGAGAAGGTAGAGGCTGAGGAAAGTCTAGCTTTGCACCCATGATTTTTCGTGACTACGGGCTCCGATTGAATCGACATCTGACATGCATTGTTGCCGTTTTTATAAGTGGCTCCTCCTCCGCTACTAGCTAGCGTTGTGGTCACGGCGGATGCAGATTATAGCCGATACACTGGAGTTTTATTTTTGTATATTAACGAGTCATCAACACTCACATGGAGTACAATTTCTATCGGATTAGTTTGGACTAGTTTTACTACATAGAAACTCTTTCTTTTAATTTCGCTTTTTTGACTAATTTCGTTTTTTTGGACAGTGTCTAGTAAGATAGGAGCCAGTAGGGAATGCAGAAGCTACACAATCTCTGATACTCCAGGCCAAAGTTTTTTAGGACTAGTTCTATATTCGTCTCTCTGATTACCCTCCAAACTGACTAAAGATGTTTTTGAGAAAAATTCTTAATCCGATTAAAGCCGAAAGACGTGATACACCCGCCACGCGAAATGTAAAGATTCTGAAAGATGATACTTTCTTAGTTTCTTATCCAAAGTCAGGTAATACGTGGCTTCGCTTTATTATTGCAAATCTTCTTGTAGAAGATTCTGAAAGGGTTACCTTGTCAGGGCTAGAAGATATCGTTCCCGATATTTATCGAAATTCAAACGAAAAGCTCAGCCTAATCTCCAGGCCAAGAATACTGAAAAGCCATGAGCCGTTTAATCATAGATATCAAAAAGTAATCTATATAGTCCGAGATCCAAGAGACGTAGCAGTATCGTACTATCATCATCTGATTAAAGCTCGGAGAATCGATGAAGACTACTCTCTTGAGAAATGGGTTCAAGATTTTCTTGTCGGCAAATTCAACTCGAAGTTTGGAACTTGGAGAGAACATGTTGGTAGTTGGACAGGTGCTAGAAAAGAAAGCCCAGACTTCTTGCTGATAAGCTACGAGCAGCTTTTAGGCAATAGCCTAGATACCGTAAAGAAGGTCAGCTCATTTCTACACTTAGACTTGCCTGAGACAAAGCTGCAAGCAGCTATTGATCTTAGTTCTGTAGACCGAATGAGAAAAATTGAGATTCAAGAGAACTGGCAGCCGAATAAGGGCGACATGAGGACTGATAAGAGATTTATTAGATCCGGTAAGTCTGGGGGCTGGCGAGATGAGCTTCCACCAGAGTATTCTGCTCGAATTTCGGAAAAATGGCAGTCAACCATACGAGAATTGGGCTACCCAGTATAAGCGACTTGCTTGGTCAAAATCACCATCGTTCATACTAGCACCCGGCGTTGTTGCACCAATGTTAAACAAGCACTGTCCTCAAGTTCTCATCTCTTGGATGGCGCGGTCCCTTACGGTTGCCGTGAAATCAAATCTTCGCGTTCCGCTGCGGTTGAATCCCGGCTACTGCGCCTCTTTCCTCAATCTCTTTCCTCAATATAGTCGTAGCAACAAGCGGTGCCATAGGCACCATCGGCATCGACCTGAGAAATCGGTTCCTCTATCTCATCCAACAGCTCAACCGAGCACCTCACTGTCCTGATACGCATTCCCTAGCGCCGCAAAGCGACGCGGGGTCGTACCGCTGTCGTGACAGCTGTTATCGGTGGCCACAGCCGAGAGAATCTCCCCCGTCGCCTCATCCACAGCTAGATGGAGCTTGCGCCAAATGCGGCGTTTGCTCACGCCGCGCTGACGGGTTTTCCACTCCCCTTCTCCGTAGACTTTCACATCCGTACTGTCGATGACCACATGACGTTTCCTACTCGTCGGTATCACTGGTAACAGCACCGTTAGCCGCTTCAGTTACCCCGAGATTGTCGTGTGGTCAGGCACGCTCAAGTCCACCTACATCAGTTCAGAGATGGACTTCACGAACCCGCACAGCGCACGACCCTGCAAGCCGAGGATACTCTTGAGGCTCATCATTGTCACTATCGCTTGTTCCGTGTACGTTGGCGGCACCCCTGGCCTGCCTATCTTCTCCTTGATTTCCCAGTTGGCTAGAACTTCGGGCGATATTCAGCGGCGAGACCCCGCGTCGCTTTGCGGTGATAGGGAATGCTCACCAAGACAAAAGGTGAGGCTTCCTCTTTGCTCTAAGCTCTTGTTATACTCAGGCTAGTTGCGGACGCGGCAAGCGGCTCATCGGTTTAGCTTTTCTGTGTGGTTACCTAAAACTTACCGTGCCTTGCCCCGTCCGTACCCCCTATTCACGCAACAACGCCCTAGCATCCTATGATCAAAATTGCGCATATTATCAATCCTGTTGCGGTAAAGGAATCATCCGATCTTTTCGTCGCACAACCTGTCACTTTCAGTACGATGAGACAGTCCCAGTCTTTCGCTAAGGCCCAAGGGTTAGATGTGCAGCTTTTTTCTACCTGCTATCCGGAAGATCTTTCAGTTTCTCCTGAAGGCTTCGAGAAGACTCCTAATCTTGAAAAGTCAGTACTAGATTATGGAGACTTTGAGGTTGCTCGGAAGCTTCCTGTTCTTAGAGACATACTTGACCGCTTGAATGAAATGACTAGCGCCGACTATCTCATATATACAAACGTAGATATTTCTGTTCTTCCAAACTTTTACCTGTCAGTAGCTGGACTTATCAATAAAGGCTACGATGCATTTGTTATCAATAGGAGAACCATCTCAAGTCAGTTTTCAAACACAGAAGATATTCCCCTGATGTGTTCAGAAGTAGGACAAAAGCACAAAGGACATGATTGCTTTGTTTTTAGACGAGATGCTTACAATCACTACTCTTTAGGCTCAAGCTGTATCGGAGCAAGTTTAGTAGGAAAGATTTTGCTTACAAATCTAATTTGCAATGCAAACAAGTTTGAAGAGTTTAAAGATTTCCATCTGACTTTTCACATAGGAAATGATCGGGTTTGGGACGAAAGCAAGCTTCAAGATTACTCACTACACAACTTAAAGGAGTTTCAAAAAGTAGTAAAGGACTATCAAGAAGTAGGCCGTCTAAAAGATCATCCACTGATCTCGAAAAGTCTTAGGAATATAGATAACGTAGATTACTGGTTGGGGGAAAAAAGCTCGCAGAGTCGAAAAACCAGAGTGATAGGCAAAATACGTCAGGTACTACAGAGGTTCAGATAAGGATGTTCAGAGGCATCCGGAAAGATTTTTTACGGCTAGCTTCTATGCTCTGAAACGATGCTACCGAAGAGCCTCTTAGCCTGCAACTATTTTCATTTCTAAAGTCTTATCTTCTCGGCACTATCTGAGAGGCGAAAGCTGCCGCAGACATTATACTTTTGGCAACCGTCGGGGTCGCTGCTTTAGGACTAATATTTTCTATAGAACCCATTTGAGATCTTAAGCTATCGGGCGTTGATTGATGGCATGCTGTATCGACTAAAGAATGGCTGCAATTGGGAGGACTTACCTAAAGACCTGCCGCCATATTCGACCGTCTTTTGGCACTACAACGAGTGCACGGACAGGTGCGTGAACAGGTAAAAAAAAGCCCCAATGGACCACGCTGATTATGGCAGACTCACAAGCGGTGAAGAATACCTGTAACGCGAGCGTCGAGTCCAAAGGCTTTTGCTTCTACAAAGCGACGAACGGAATTAAGCGGCATCTGGCAGTCGATACGCTGGGCTTTCCTTTCTTCACGCTCTGCATGCTAGCGAACGTCTCTGACGATGTGGGGTTGCTGATGCTGTTGATACTCAACCTCGACTACTTCCAAGCCAAGCCAGTCAACACGCCGAAAGTGACCCTCTTGTTGGATAACGGCTATCACATCGATAAGCTGACTACAGCACTAGAGGCCGTTTATCCTGGCATCCTGCGAAAGCTCAGGTTTGAGCTGTCGCCGAAGCCATCGAAAGCAGAGAAAGCCGCCGCAGGCAAGACAGGCTTTGTACCGGTTGCTGTGAGGTGGGTGATTGAGCGTTCTAACGCCTGGATGGAACGCTGCAAGAGTTGGACGAAAAACTTTGAGAGAACACTGGTCAACGCTAAGGCACAGATGGACTTTTGCTTCGTCAGGCTGATGGTTAAGCGACTCGCTGCCAACTCCTGAGATCTCAAATGGGCTCTATAAAGGATTTCTTGCCTTTACAATAACTGGACCGATGAGATTGATCTTCAGACCAGTTGGGAGTATTGCAGACGATTTAGACTACCTCGACTACCACCAGAGGGCAATTCGATGAATGCTATGGCAAAGGACATAGAAGTGAATCATAAGCGACAGCGTCAAAGCGCTGGCTGGCATCTGAAACATAGCTATCTGGATACTTATGATATGACGCCCACAGATCTAGCGGCAAAGCTGGATGTCTCGACGCAGGTGGTAGAACAGTTAATAACTGGAGAGCTGGCGATCACAGCAGCGATGGCGATCAAATTAGGGGCCATGTTAGAGACTAGTCCAGAGCTGTGGTTGAACTTGCAGAATGCCCATGCGCTTGAGCAAGTTCGGCAGCATGAGCTAATATCTGCTTAACGTAAGTAACGAGTTTAGCCTTCGAGGAATCCTTTCACCCCTTCTACGACGACCTTCGCCACCGGATGCGAGATAGCTTGCTCTAGCGCTTCATCGCCTGCGGATCGAAGCGCTTTTATTGTGCGTTGTTTTAGGGTTGGGTTTTGTTTGATTTCGGCTAGGGCGGCTTGCTCAATTTTAGCTTGGCCTTTGGTGCTGTTGGGGTTGTATTCTTCGGAGAGTTCGTCGAGCAGGGCCTTGATATCGCGGGCGGCTTGGGCGAGATCGGGGTTGTTGTTGATTTGGGTTTGGATTTTGTCGCGCATGACTTTGTCGCCTGCGATGTTGTCACCTTGGCCAAACTGATTGATTTGGGTATTCATGGTTGGTAAGGGAAGGTTTTCTTTTGTGTGGGCGTCGGGGCTGTAGTGAAGGCGAATGAGCTGCTCAGCTTTGAGTGGAAGCATGGCGTAGGTCTGACCGTCGTCGTCGCTGAATTCAATTTCGTAGACGCTAGGTGCGAGGGTTTCGACGATGGTGCCGACTTGTCCGGGCAGAAGGTTGTAGTCGGGTAGAGCTTCGGTGAGCGCTACAACATCTAGAAGGCGAAGCTGCGTGAGGGTGGTTGTCATTGTTTGAGTTACCTCCGAATGATGTAGCAACTGGTCAGTCGTGGAAAGTTTTCTGTGAGTCGAACGATCCAGCTACTACGAATAGTAGCGGAATTTTGATTTCGAGTAATTTGGAAGTCAATAACGTATCTTTCACCGTACTCACTAGGTTGCATTGGTATCGCGTCGTATTGCAGTGCGGCGGCTAGAAGTATGGGTTTTTAGCTCTTCTGCGTTGGTAGAGTCAAGGCCGAGAATGGAAGAAAAAAGTCGGGCTTTGTGTTTGCCGCGATGATGGTCGGGATTGAGACTATAGCTTCGCAGCTTATTGATATCTACAAAAGCCGATTCCGCGTTGGGCAGTTTCATAACGATTACTTCGAGGCGGTTGGTCGGTTCTGCCAAATGACACCCAACTTGCTTTTCAGTCAAGCCTCGTCTGTCTTGGCTCCTAGCTTTTGTTGATTTGAGTGTCGATGCTGTTGCCTTCAGTTTTGTTGCCTGCGACATTGTCGCCGTCTGCATACTGATTGACTTATTGGTGAAGACTTGATTAGCGTTGTAGATGTCGGAAGCGGTAATTCTATCGCGGACTGACTGGTCAGTGATGTCGCTGATGAGGCGGCGAACGTCTACTTGCTCGATGCTGGTGCGGCATTCGATGGTGTAGCGGCGCTTGGCAATGTATTTTTGTAGCAGATCGTAGGAATAGAATTCTGAGTCTTTGGGGTTGCTATGGCATTCGGTGCAGTTGCAGGGAATGAGTTCTTTGTATTGCAGTTGTTCGTAGGATTGGTGGATCTGCCGAAGTTCGTGGCGGATGATTTCAAGTAGGGGCTTTTTGTTGCTGCCGCTAACGCGAACCTGGATTTCTTTCTGCGGATAGTTTTCGATCACTTCAGCTCTGGCCCAATTGTCGGCGAGAATGACGCCGTTCTTCCAGACGTGGTCTTGATTTTCTATTAGCGGATGAGTCTCAACGATGAAGCGGGTGAGGATGCCTTTGGGCATGAAGTCGTAGGTGTAGCGGAGGATGAGGTTGTCGGCGGAGTTCCAGTCGTATTCCGGTTTGCTGATGGGGAGGAGCTGGGGGGCGATGTAGTGGCTGGGTGCGTTTGGCCCTTGATTGGGTATTTCGTAGGCGAGTTTGAAGCGCATCATTAGCTGGAGAAGTTCGTCGTGCAGGTCTGAGTATTCGCTGTCGGCCCAGAGTTCGGCGGTGTCGGTTTCGGTGAAGCGGCCTTTGTGGTTGCGGACGGTGTCGCTGTCGGCGACTTTGTAGACGGCGGTGGTGGCCCATTCGGGTCGGAGGATGACGGTGCGTTTGAGGAGTTTGTCGTCTTGGAAGTGGAGGCAGACGCCGAGGTCGTGGAGGTAGCTGCTGAGGAAGAGCATTTGCTGCTTGTCGGTGAAGCCGTTTTGGCGGCAGAGGTCGCAGTATTGATCGATGGTGATGGTGTTGCAGTTTTGGGCGTAGTTTTCTAGGGCGGCGCGGACGCGGACCCAGATTTTTGGCAGAGGGTTGCCGACGTGGGGGAGCTGGGTGATGTGGTAGCGGATGGCGTCTTTGATTGGGTCTAGGCCGCGATTGTCTTTTAGGTTGGTGGGGAAGCTGTCTTTGAGATTGTTGAACTGGCCTTTGAAGAGTCCTTCGTCAATTTCGCACTGGCGGTCTTGCTTTTCGTTTTTGATGATCAGGACGGGGCTGCTGTCGCTGAGGAGTTCGATGATTTTGAGCCAGTAGTAGAAGTCGGTGTTGTCGGCGCGGGTGTCGGCGACGATGGAATAGAGGGAGCGTTTGGTGAGGAAGAACTGATGGGTGGTGTGGTAGATTTCTTGGCCGCCGAAGTCCCAGATGTTGACGCGGAAGGTGTTGCCGTCTGGCATGGGGAAGTCCCAGCGGATAACGTCGATGCCTTCGGTGGATTTTTCGTCTTTGGCCAGTTCGTAATCTTCGCTGTCGATCTTTTTGGCGAGGGAGGTTTTGCCTGCGCCGCCTTCGCCGACAAGGATGAGCTTGGCTTCGTAAAGCGGAACAGAGCCTGATTCTGTCTGAAGTGAAAAGTAAAAGCCGATTGTATTCTGCCGCAGGGCTAGGATCTTGCCAAAACTCTTTTGCGCCCAAAACTTCGGGCGGAATAGGTAGTGGATTACCGCGTAAGATCGAGCTCTTTAACTTTTTAGATTTTGAGCTCTGAGTTGCTGGAAGTGCTCAGCTGGTTGGAACTCAATGTCTAAGCTTTTGAGCTGGCCGACGTCTGGCAAGGCGGTCAGGAATATGCGTAAGCTGATGTCAAGCTTTGGAGCTGGCCGACGCTTTCTAGAGCATTAGCTGATAATAGCGATGTCCTTTGGAGCTAGCGCTGCCTAGCAGATAGTCTCTCAGGTTGAGCGAGCTGTCAAGCTTTGGAGCTGGCCGACGCTTTCTGGCAACGTGCTCAGCTGGTTGGAACTCAGGTCGAGCGATGTCAAGCTTTGGAGCTGGCCGACGCTTTCTGGCAACGTGCTCAGCTGGTTGGAACTCAGGTTGAGCGATGTCAAGCTTTGGAGCTGGCCGACGCTTTCTGGCAACGTGCTCAGCTGGTTGGAACTCAGGTTGAGCGATGTCAAGCTTTGGAGCTGGCCGACGATTTCTGGCAACGTGCTCAGCTGGTTGGAACTCAGGTCGAGCGATGTCAAGCTTTGGAGCTGGCCGACGCTTTCTGGCAACGTGCTCAGCTGGTTGGAACTCAGGTTGAGCGATGTCAAGCTTTGGAGCTGGCCGACGCTTTCTGGCAACGTGCTCAGCTGGTTGGAACGCAGGTTGAGCGATGTCAAGCTTTGGAGCTGGCCGACGCTTTCTGGCAACGTGCTCAGCTGGTTGGAACGCAGGTCGAGCGATGTCAAGCTTTGGAGCTGGCCGACGATTTCTGGCAACGTGCTCAGCTGGTTGGAACTCAGGTCGAGCGATGTCAAGCTTTGGAGCTGGCCGACGATTTCTGGCAACGTGCTCAGCTGGTTGGAACTCAGGTCGAGCGATGTCAAGCTTTGGAGCTGGCCGACGATTTCGGCAACGTGCTCAGCTGGTTGGAACTCAGGTCGAGCGATCGCAACTTCCTCAACTTTCCAACAACTTCCGGCAAGTTCTTCAAACCGGTTGTAGCCAAGAAAGAGCGATCGCAACTCCGTCAACTGCCCAATCTCATCCGGCAAAGTCGTTAAGTTATTGCCCGCGACTTCCGCGCTTCTTATCCCACAGACCCAAAACCAAAGTCTTCAACTTCGTCAGCTTGCCAATCTCCGGCGGCAGCTCATCAATCTCCATCCCCGCCAAATCCAGCGTAGGCCGTCCTATCCGCCGCCGCCTCATCAATCAGCCTCAGCAATTCGTCCTTAGTCACCGCTTTTTGCCTTTATTGCTGCGGTTAGCATAGCGCAGGGCTTAGGCTGAATAAGGCTTGCTCATCGATTGACAAAGGGAGGGGGACTATGACGACTATTCAGGCACAGATTCCAGACTATCTGTATAAACAGGTTGACGCGATGGCGCAGCCTCTCCTTCGGAGAATCGCCAAAAAAGAAGGCATCTCCATCGATATGATCATATCAATGGCGCTGTCTGGCCATATTGCCACCCTGCTACCTCAGCCATATCTAACAGGAAAAGCTGAAAGAGGAAGCTGGCAGAGATTTCAGAATGTTTTGGCAAAAGTGCCGGACGTAGAACCAGATGCGTTTGACCGAGTTGACTGAACTTGAGGCGATTGTTAATTGAGCCTAGCGGCTGCACACAGATCGAAGTCGTTACGATAGAAGCGCATTGCCGATCCATTTCTCTCCGACGCCGATCGACTGCTTGCGATCGCCCTCACGCATCTCGCGATCGCCCTCACGCACTTCCCGGCAGTCGCTGCACTTCTCGCGATCCTTGCCACGCTTCTGGCAATCCTCGTCACGCTTCTCCCTCACGCCGTCACGCTTCTCACGATCCTTGAGCTACTTCTCGCGATCCTTGTCACGCTTTTCCCTCACGCCGTCACGCTTCTCCCTCACACCGCTCCACTTCTTGCGCGCTTCGTTACGCTGCTCGCGATCGCCCTTCCGCTTCTCCCCCACGCCAGCCGCCACCTCTACGCAAGCAGCAGGTTTTTATCTATAGTGAGTGCAATCAAACATTAGTCAAAACAGCGACGGGCGCATATGGATTGGCAAAGGCTAGATCGTCAGTTAAAAGGAACGCGGCTGTGGCGACTGCTGCTGCTCGGCTTAGCCATTCTAGGTCTGAGCATATTCCTCTCTAGCTGTAGCACCCTCGATCGCCTCAGGCTAGAAAACTTCCGAGTCGAAGCCGCCGACGTTCCCCAGCTAGTGAGCCCCGTAGTCGGCGAGCCAAAAACCTTTAACTACTTTCTCTCAGACGAAAGTTCTAGCAGCGACGTGCTCGGCTTTATGTACGAAGGGCTGATCACCATCGATCAGACCACCAGCGAAGTCGTCCCCGCCCTAGCAGAATCCTGGACCATCTCCGAAGACGGCCTCACCATCGTCTACACGCTAAAGCAAAACCTGAAGTGGTCAGACGGCGAGCCCCTGACCGTCGATGATGTCGTCTTTACCTACAACGACATCATCCTCAACCCCGACATTCCCACCGATACCATCGACATTCTGCGAATCGGCGCAGAAGGCAAACTCCCAGAAATCACCAAGCTAGACGAACGCCGAGTGCAGTTCAAAATTCCTGAGCCCTTTGCCCCCTTCCTGCGCGTCACCGGCATCGCCATCCTGCCAAAGCACGCCCTCGAAGAATCCGTTAATACTAAAGACAGCAACGGTCAGCCACTTTACCTATCCAAATGGGGCACCAATACCGACCCCGCCGAAATCATCGGCAACGGCCCCTATGTGATCAAAGCCTTTTTGCCAGGTGAGCGCATCGTCTTCAAACGCAACCCCTACTTCTGGCGCAAAGGACCAAACGGCGAGCCGCAGCCCGAAATCGAAGAAATGGTCTGGCCCGTCGTCAGCTCGCAAGACGCCCAGTTCGTCCGCTTTCGCTCCGGCGAAGCCGACATCATGGCCGTCACACCCGACAACTTCTCCTTGATCAAGCAGGACGAAGAGCAAGGCGGCTACAAGGTCTACAACGGCGGACCCACCCCCACTCGCCTGTTTCTTACCTTCAACCTGAATAAAGGTTCGATCGATGGTAAGCCCGTCGTCGATCCGATCAAATCCAAATGGTTCAACACCCTAGAGTTTCGGCAGGCGGTAGCTTATGCCATCGACCGTCAGACCATGCTCAACAATATCTTCAGGGGCCTAGGCGAGATGCAAAACTCCCAGATTGCCCCTCAAAGCCCCTATTCCGCAGAGCCAAACCTGCCGGTATATGACTTTGACGTGGCTAAAGCAAAAGAGCTGCTGACCTCGGCGGGCTTTAGCTATCAGGGCGATCAGCTTATTGATGCTGACGGCAATCCGGTACGCTTTACGCTGCAAACCAACGTGGGCAACGATATTCGCGAGGCCGCAGGCGCACAGATCAAGCAAAATCTGGCTCTGATTGGCATCAAGGCCGATTTTCAACCGATTGACTTTAATAAGCTAATTACGCTAGTTGGCGACTCTTTGAAGTGGGAAGCGATTGTGCTGGGCTTTGGCGCAGGCGAGGAGCCCAACAGCAGTGCCAACCTTTGGCTAGCCAATGGCGGCCTGCATTTCTTTAATCAGCAGCCTCTGGGCGCGCCGCCTTTGCCAGGGCGCGAAGTGTATCCCTGGGAGCAACAGATCAGCGACCTCTATATCAAAGCCGCTCAAGAATTAGACGAAACCAAACGCAAAGCCCTCTACGTCGAAACTCAAGAGCTGGTGCAGGAAAATCTACCCTTCATTCACCTCGTCGGCCAGTACTCCATGAGCGCCGTACGCGACCGGGTTGAAAACATCAAGTACACCGCCTTGGGCGGCACGCTGTGGAATATCTATGAGCTGAAGATCGCCCAGAATTAGGCCGATAATGTCGCAAAACCTTACGTAACGTTAAGCCTGCTTCTTAAAGTTTGCTGTGATTGAAGCAGAGAGCTGCGGATATCCGGCATAATCACTCTAGAGAAGAACTATGCTGACTGGCGTGTATGGATCAGATTGAACAAGCCTATAGAGCTTTGGAGCTGGAGCCAGAGAAGCCGACTTCGATTCGAGAGGTAAACCAGGCGTACAAGGATTTAGTGTTTATTTGGCATCCTGATCGCATTCCGAGCGATCGCGAACGCCTGCGCGAAAAGGCCGAAGCCAAGCTAAAGCAGCTGAATGAAGCCAGGGCAGTGATGCGATCGCAAGCCAAAAACGGCAGAGTCCCCGCCGCCATCGAATCCAACTCAAAACAGCCATACGCCCGCACCTCATCCACCCAAACCCAAACCGCCGCCAAACGCAGAGAAGCCCGCTCCTACAGCACCTACCGCCCCGGCGACGACTCCACCTATCGACCCCAAAGCCGCACCGCCAGCACCGCCACCGATCAAACCACCACCCAAGACACCAGCCGAGCAGCGGGATATCGACCCCCCTACGAAGCCTACCGCCGAGCTGCCGCGAGTAGCGCCGACTTTGCCGGTCAGTATGGGGCTACCTATCGCGCCCGGTATCCTAGCAGCACCTGGCCTAGAAACAGCGACGCCAACAGCAGTAATGGCGACTCGAACGCTGCTAGTAACGGCGCTACCAACGACAGAACCGCTAGCGAAAGAGCCGCCAGAGAAAAGATCGTCGAAGAGCGTAAAGCCAGAGAAAAAGCCGCTAGAGAGCAGGCTGCAACCGAAAGAAGAGTGCGCGAGCGAGATGCTAGAGAAAAAGTGATTGCTGAACGCAAAGCCAGAGAAAAAGCGGCTTTTGAGAAAACGGCCAAAGAAGCCAAAGAAAAGGCCAGTGCCGATGCGATCGCCAAGCAAAACGCCAATAGCACTGCCGTCTCTAGCTCAGGCGCTAGATCCCAGCGAGACCCCGATCTTAGCGGCGTAGACATGAGCGGTGCCAACCTCAAAGAAAAAGACTTCTCAGGCCGCAACCTCAGCGGTGCCAACCTCAGCGGCGCAGATCTTAGCGACACCTTCATGCACAAAGTCAACCTCAACCGTGCCAACCTCCGCAAAGCCCGCCTCTTTCGCGCCAATCTCCTCCAGGCCGATCTCAGCCACGCCGATCTTAGCGGCGCAGACTTAATCGGCGCAGACCTTAGCGGCGCAGACCTTAGCGGCGCAGACCTCAGCGGTGCAAAAGTCGGCTACGGCGATAAGATAATGGTGAAGCTATTGGGCGCAAGACTCACTGGCACCATCATGCCAAATGGCCGCATTCATGAATAGCTAAGCGAGTGCGCTAAGGACACCTGTAAAATGTTTGGCCGTCGACTGAGTCAGGAAAGATATATCAATCCACTGACCGATTTCGGCTTCAAGCGACTTTTTGGCACGGAGCCGAATAAAGCGCTGCTGATTGACTTCTTGAACGTGATTTTGCCAGAGCGTCATACCATCAGCGACCTCAGCTATCGCAATAGCGAGAACGTAGGCAATACAGCACTCGACCGAAAAGCCATCTTCGATATCTACTGCAAAAGCGAAAGCGGTGAATGGTTCATCGTCGAAATCCAAAAAGCTAAGCAAAACTTCTTCAAAGACCGCAGCGTTTACTATTCCACCTTCCCTATCCAGGAACAGGCCCAAAAAGGCCCCTGGGACTTTCAGCTATCCTCTGTCTACACAGTCGGCATTTTGGACTTTGTCTTTGACGATCACAAGGACAGCGACACCATCTTGCACACCGTCGAGCTAAAGAATCAAAGGTGCGAAGTCTTCTACGACAAGCTGAAGTTTATCTATCTAGAGCTGCCTAAGTTCAAGAAAACGATTGAGCAGCTAGAGACCCACTTTGACAAATGGCTCTTTCTGCTAAAGCATTTGCCAGACCTCGATGAGCCACCAACGGCGCTGCAAGAAGATACATTTATGCAGCTTTTTGAAGTCGCCGAGATTGCTAACTTCTCGTATAGCGAGCTGGATGCTTACGGCGACAGCTTGAAGTACTACCGAGATCTGAACAATGTAGTCGATACATCGCGACAGGAAGGCTGGGAAGAGGGTCGAGAAGACGCGACTACGAGACTGGTCATTCGGTTGTTAGAAAAGCGTTTTGGGGCTTTACCAGAGATTACTCGAAACGAGATTACTATGTTGACGATAGAAGCGTTAGAAGAATTAAGCGAAGCTCTGCTCGACTTCTCTCGCCTGGATGACTTAGATACTTGGCTGATAGACAAGACAGATAGCCAAGAGCCGTCCTTCTAAAAAATGATTAGTCTCACACCTATTTGCGATTGGTTCGCCAAACAAAACTGGAAACCAATTGCCTTTCAAGCAGAAACCTGGGATGCCTATCTCTCCGGAAAAAGTGGCATTATCCAGGTGCCTACAGGCTCGGGTAAGACGTACGGCGCAATCATGGGGCCAATCGCTCAGATGCTTAGCGAGGAATCTCTTTCTGGGCTTCAACTGCTGTACATTACTCCCTTGCGAGCGCTTTCGAGAGATATTGAAGCGTCGATTCGTCGCCCGATTGAGGAGATGGAGTGGCCGATTACAGTAGAGTCGCGGACGGGAGATACGAAGTCTTCGGTTAAAAGTCGGCAGATTAAGAAGATGCCGAATATTTTGATTACGACGCCCGAATCTCTAGCAGTGCTGCTGTCTTATCAGAACTCGGCTAAGCGATTTGGAACTTTACGCTGCGTGATTTTAGACGAGTGGCACGAGCTGATGAGTTCAAAGCGAGGGACGCAAACGGAGTTGTGCTTGTCTCGACTGCGCCAACTAAATCCAACTGTTCAAACCTGGGCAATTTCAGCGACGCTAGGAAATTTACAAGAAGCGGCTGAGGCGGCGACTGGGCTGGGGGGTAGTCCTGTAGTGGTGCGATCGCAGATCAAAAGAGAAACAGTGATCAAAAGCGTACTGCCCGCGTCTGTAGATAGCTTTCCTTGGGCTGGGCACCTGGGTCTGCGAATGTTTGAGGAGCTAGTAGCAGCGCTCGATATTAAGCGATCGACGCTGATTTTTGTGAATACCAGGTCGCAAGCCGAAAGGTGGTACCAGGCGCTGAGCTACGCGCTACCCGACAACGAACATCAGATTGCGCTGCATCACGGTTCTATCGACTTTGACTCGCGACTAGCAATAGAAGCTGGCATTAAATCTGGCGCGATTAAATGGGTCGTCTGCACCTCTTCTTTGGATCTAGGCGTAGACTTTCAGCCCGTAGAGCGCGTGGTTCAAATTGGCAGCGCCAAGAATTTGGCTAGATTGCTACAGCGAGCGGGGCGCTCTGCCCATCTGCCAGGCGGCACCTCAGAAGTGTTCTTCTTACCCACTAACGCGCTAGAGCTGCTGGAAATATCTGCCTTTCGCCGAGGGCTAGCCGACGGACAGATAGAGTCTCGCCATCCGCTCGACAAACCATACGATGTATTGCTACAGCACCTAGTCACGCTGGCCTGCGGCGATGGCTTCTCTTCAACAGAGACGCTAGAGAGCATACAGAAAACAGTCTCTTATCAGCATCTAACTTCGCAAGAGTTTGATTGGATAGTGAACTTTCTGGAGAACGGCGGCAAGTGCCTAAACGCCTATCCTCACTATAAAAAGATTGTCTTAGACGACGGGATATACAAGATTACGGACGGTCGACTCTCTCGTATGCATAAGATGAGCATTGGCACGATTACGGGCAATCAGCAGGTGAGGATTGCCTATGTGAAGGGCGGGCCGATTGGCAGCGTAGAAGAGAGTTTTGTCTCTAGGTTAAAAAAAGGTGATGTGTTCTTTTTTGCGGGGCGACAGCTTGAATACTTTCAGATGAAGGATATGACGCTGTATGTTAAAAATGCCAAGAAGAAGTCTAGCGTGGTGCCGGTATGGAGCGGCGGCTATCTAGCAATTTCCGATCGGCTGAGCCAATATATCCGTGAAGAGATTACACAGGCTAAGGCCGGAAATGTCAGCGCTGAAGTTGCGTGCATTATGCCTATCTTGGCTACGCAGGATCGAATCTCTCATCTGCCGGAGGCCGATCAGTTTTTGATTGAGTGCTGTCGTACTAGAGAAGGTCAGCATCTGTATGTCTATCCGTTTGAGGGGCGAAATGTGCATGAGGGCTTAGGTTTTCTCTGGGCCTATCGATTCTCTCAAATGCAGAAGGCAACTTTTACCGTGTCTGTAAATGACTATGGCTTCGAGATTTTAGCGCCTAAAGATTATCCTTTCCAGGTGCTGTTTTCCGAAGACTTTTTCTCAACGAGAAATCTGTACGAAGAGATCAAAGAGAGTTTGAATATTTCTGAGCTAACGCAGCGAAGGTTTAGAGGAATCTCGCAGGTAGCCGGACTGGTGTTTAAGGGCTATCCAGGATCGAAGAAAACAGCCAATCAGGTGCAGATCAGCTCGTCTTTGATCTACGAAGTGTTTACCAAGTACGAACCGAATAATCTGTTGCTAGTCCAGGCAGAGCGAGAGGTGATAGAAGAACAAATGGAAGCGCCACGACTGACGGCGGCGCTGAAGCGGATGCGTGATTTGGAGCTGGTTTGGATGACGGTGAAACGGCCTTCGCCGCTTGGGTTTCCACTGCTGGTAGAAAGGCTGAGTTCTAGATTGACGAATGAGAGTTTGCGCGATCGCATCGAAAGAATGAAGCAGCAGTGGAACAAGTAGCACGGCACACGTTCAACAGTCATTCAACAGTCATTCAACAGTCAACAAAGGGATCTGTTTAGCGAAGCCAGGTTACTCGCGTAAGTGCCCGGCCCACCCCACCCTACGGGCACCCCTCCCGTGGAGGGGATTTGTCCCGGCTACGTAACGTTTAGAGATCGAGATCGATTGCCTTTAGTATCCCCACCTGAAGTAAATCCCCTCCTGTGGAGGGGTGGCACGCAGTGACGGGGTGGGTCTCGGTGTGTGACGCTAAACGGGGATAAAGAAAGGGACTTACTTCAGGCTATGGAACGTTAGAAAATCTAGCCAAATGCGTTTTTAGAACGGATAGACAAACGGTGCGATCACCACTGTCACAATTCCGTACAGCACATTCAGAGGAATCCCTATGCGCAAGAAGTCAGAGAACTTGTAGCCGCCGGGGCCAGCTACCATCAGGTTGGTCTGATAGCCGATAGGCGTTGCAAAGCTCGCAGAAGCAGCGACCATAATGCCAATCACAAAAGGCATGTAGCTAACGCCTAGCTGACTTGCTAGAGACAGAGCAATCGGAAAAATCAGGGCCGCCGCTGCGTTGTTGGTAATAATCTCAGTAAGTACAGTAGTCACCGCATAGACAGCCACTAGCGCCAGCCAAGGATTGTTACCTGCTACACCGATCACGCTAGTCGCGATCGCCTCAGCCGCCCCAGTTGCATCTAGCCCCTGGCCTAGTGCCAGCGCCGCCGCAATCACCAGCAGCACCGACCAGTCAATACTGCGCATAGCCTGAACCGGCGAGCAGCAGCCAAATACAATCATGCCAACCGCCGCGAGCACAGCCGCCTGTAGCATACTGAGCCAGCCGACCGCCGCTAGCAAGACCATGGCAATAGTCAGGACAAAGGCAATGCGCGATCGCCCATGTCGCATCGGCTCAGAATCAGGAATTCCGCTAATTAAATAGAAATCACTAGAGATTCTACGCTCATTAATAAAAGTCGAAGGAGCCTCTAGCAAAAGCGTATCGCCACTTTGAAGACGAATGTCACCGATTCTACCGGTCAGGCGCTCGCCATTGCGCGCCGCCGCTAGCACCACCGCGTTATAGCGAGTACGAAACTGGCCTTCGCGAATCGTTTGCCCCGCTAGTGGGCAGGTATTAGACACTACCGCTTCGATCAAAGAGCGTTCTGCCCGTGGACTGTCGAGCTTAAACACCTGCTCGGTCGCAGGCAGTAAGCCTCGAATCCGCTGCAAATCTAAAATAGAATCGACCCCACCGACGAACAACAGATAATCATCGCTGTGCAGTATCTCTTGAGGACCGACCGCTGGCAGCACCTGATCACCCCGATAGATTTCTGCTAGGTACAGATCGGGCAAATGGCGCAGCCCGGCCTTTTCTACCGTCTTACCGACTAGTGGACTGCCAGGCTCTACTCGCATCTCTACTGTGTACTCGCGCAAATCATCTGCATCGCTGAGTACCGGCTGGCGATCCGGCAGAAGCCACTGCTGCGTCACAAACATAAACAAGAATCCGAACACCGCACAAGGTAATCCAACCCAGGCAATATCAAACATTTTTAGGCCACTGCCGCCGACTGCATCGATCAAAAGGCCGTTAACCACCAAGTTGGTGCTAGTACCAATCAAAGAACACAGGCCGCCAAAAATAGCTGCGTAGCTCAGCGGAATCATCAGCTTAGAGGGACTAAAACGCAGCTTGCGGCACCAGTCATTCACCACTGGGATAAACATAGCTACGACAGGAGTGTTGTTGAGAAACGCGCTTGCTCCAATCACCGGCAGCATCAGCCGAACCAAGGCCTTACTGGGCGTCTTAGGCATTCCCAACACCTGCTGCGACACCCACTGCAAAGCGCCCGTTTGCTGTAGCCCGGCTACCACAATGTAGAGCACGCCGACCGTAATCATCCCGGAGTTGCTAAAGCCAGCAAGCGCGGCTTTCTCATCCAACACACCGCTCAAAAATAGAACCGCCGCTGCACCTAAAAATACGATGTCAGCGGGCAAACTGGTTAGCGCGTTTCCTAAAAAGGCGGCACAGACCGTTGCGATCGCCAGCCAAGCCTGCCAGGACATCCCCGCTAGACTTTGGTCGAGTAAGAAGGCAGCTACCACACTGAGCACGACTCCAGTCCCAAGCCATAACACCAAATTTAATCTTTTCAAGATCTGCGATCGCGGATTCAACAGCTGCCGTGTACTCATATCTAAACTCCTAAAAAGCAGATGAATGTTTAGCTGTTCAGCATCTTACTCCATAAAAATGCAATTGAATCACAAATGATTTCAAATACATTCTCAAAAAATACTCGGCTCTGCTGAATTTCACTTAGAAATCACAAAGTCGCGCTGAACGGCATGTCAAGATAATCTAAAGAAGAGCTTCGATAGGCCATCTTAAAGTGACCCAGAAAAATACACAGCCTGTCTCTACCGCTAGCTGGATAAGCACCCTCACCCAGCACTGCTTTCTATTCAGAGGACTAGATGGCAACGAGCTCTCTCAGCAGTTGAACCCAGACCTGTGCGTATTAGAAAAGCTGTATGCTAGCCGTCCGATCTATACAGCTCATCTGCCCGACGCGCCGCTAGACGACCTCTACGTGATTTTGGACGGTGGTCCGGTGATTGTTCGCAGCGCACCGCTTGACCGTGTGATTACCCTAATCTATGCGGGTGGCTGCTTTGGGATGTTGAATCTCAACGTTAGCTATGGTCAGATCTATCATGGATTCCCGAGCCTGGTAGAAGCATACAAAACCACTGATGTCGTCAAAATTCCTCAGTCTGTGATCCAGTCGCTTTATCAAAGCAGCTCTGACTTTCAGTCACGCTACGCACTGCTGTTTGAGCTACATGAAAAGTTTCGATATCACCTGCTCAACTGCAGCGCCTATCCACCTCAAGCGGTAGCCGCGCTGTTACGAGGCTTGATTTATCAGGAGCGATCGCTAGGCAGCCAGCCCAGTAAAGACGGCGTTTTTAGCTTCGATCTCCCAGTCGACATCATTGCTAGAGCCTGTCAGCTCAACCATCGCACCGTAGAGCAAGTGATAAAAGGCATGACTAAAGCAGGCTTGCTAAAAGCCAATGCCAAATCGGAGACCGCCACTGATCTAATTCAGGTGTGTGATCCAGAAGGCATGAAGGCAGTCTATGGTGCGACTAGAGACAAAGTTTCCTGGTGGCCACTGCGGTAGCGCTTTCTCTAACATGCCGCCGCTAGTGAATGTGTGGGTTTGTACGGACCCGTTAGCTGTTCTATAAAAAGCCAGCAGCAAAACGGTAGCGTGCAGCTAGCGCAATTTCATATTTTGTCAATAGATCTACTTAATAAAGGTAGATATCTGCCTGATTTGTGCAGATTGTAAAAAGCTGATGTGTAGAGTCCATGTACAAAAGCGTTCCGAGATATGCTCAAGGCGTCTAAGGTGGGTTCATCAATTGCGAGAAACGTTCATTGACAGAGATTACTCTCGCTTAAGAAGCTAGTAAAAAGCGCTCGTCGTTACTTTCTGTAGCGTTTTAGCGGTATTGGGCTCTTTGTCTACAGTTTTCTCGTCTTCAGTCTTGGTTGACTACGAGGGCTATACCCTCTAGAGATCGAGACTTCATGCACTGGTCGCCGTAATCACTCTTTTGTTTTACTATGATCCGCCAGGACAGCACCACGACATCTCCTAGTCCGGCCAGCTTTGATGCCGCCGTCTTTGAGTCAATGGGAACGATTCATCTGACCAAAGCTTTCACTGTGGTCGAAGCGGTTGCTTTCAAGCGCAGTTGCCAACAAGCTTTCAAACAGCAGCGAGATCTAAAAGAGATCGTACTCGATTTCACAGATACACAGTTTATCGACAGCAGTGGCATTGGCGCACTGGTGATCTGTCACAAGCTCTGTCAGTCAAAATCAGCCCAGCTTCGCCTGGTGAATGTGCCGCCTCAAGTGATGATGGCACTATCTTTGACAGAACTAGATAAGGTCTTTTCCATTGAGGAAGCGATCCCGAGCGACCCTGCCACATCGCCTCAGTCACAGTCTCTTCGTCCGTCTCGGATGAAAAACGTATTAGAAAATCAACCTGAGACGCATCCCTCAGTGCGCTCAAAGGCAAAGCGAGCGATGGATATTGTCGGCGCACTGGTCGGTCTAGCAATGACTGCAATTTTGTATGTAGTCGTTGGCATTATCATCAAGCTAGACGACGGCGGTCCGATTTTTTTCAGCCAGATTCGCTGCTCCTGGATGGGTAAACGCTTCAAGATCTGGAAGTTTCGCTCGATGGTGACAGACGCTGAAGCGCGCAAGCAAGAAGTGGCCAACAAGGTTGAAGGTCCGCTGTTCAAAAATGACAACGATCCGCGCGTGACTAAAATCGGTAAATTCCTACGCCGTACGAGCCTGGACGAATTTCCTCAGTTTTGGAATGTGCTCAAAGGCGATATGAGCCTGGTAGGAACGCGCCCGCCAACCCCCGATGAGATTGAGCATTATGAAGTCTCTCAGTGGCAGCGGCTGAACGTAAAGCCTGGCATGACCGGGGAATGGCAGGTGAATGGCCGTTCCACAGTGACTAAGTTTGAGGATGTGATTCGACTGGACTTGCAGTATCAGCGCAAGTGGAGCCTGGCGTATGACATTCAGTTAATCATCAAGACGGTGACGGTGCTCTTTAGCAAAGATTCTGGTGCGGTGTGACTATAGCTTTCGGCACTTTGCTTCCAGCATGATCAATAGCTACAACCCTTTTCAAACAAAGCAAAGTGCTCAGCAACCTGCGCAATGCATTGTGCAGGTTGCTATACCTGATGTGACTACCCAATAAGAAGGCTAACGCCTGCGACTGCACTCAGTCACCGGGACTCTGGCTGTGCTTAGTCACTGGATTCTTTAGTTGTGGGCTCCTTCAACCATTTTGTTATGGCAAACAGCGGAATGCATTCTGCTGTTTGCTAAGCACTTAGCTCTATAGGACAAGGGTTGTAGCATTTAAGTATGCTGTAAGCTAAGTGCAGATTGCTGTAGTGTCAAATTAACCTCAATCCGACACAATAGTGAGGGTTCGTAGGCGGTGGCGATGCTCTCAAATGTTTTGGCTGTGCTGCTAGGGCTAGGCAGTCTGATCTTTTATATGGCGGCGTTTTTGTATCCAGAGGTGCATCGTCGTTCTGATTTTGTATGGAGCGGGTTGGGTCTGTTGTATGCGGCAGATCTGTGGTTTGGCGCCGAGCAAATGACGCCAGTCGTGCTGCTAGGGCAAGGAATCGCGGTGACATTGCTCGCTGGGCTGGGCTGGCAGACACTGACAGTGCGTCGTGAGAAGACGCCGGTCTATCAGCAGACGCCGATTGTACTGACACCTGAGGTGGTTGGCGACTGGGCGAAGAGCAAGCTGAACCAGCTGCGAATTGCGCCCACTGAAACGATACGACCAGCGACGCTAAAAGATCGGCCTTTAATGGGGGCCTCTACTGACCGATTGCGTCAGGGGCTAAATCAGCGCTTGGACCCGCGTAGGCGACCGCTGTATGATTACGAATTTGTTGAAGATGGTGTTTTAAAGAGTGCTACTCGAGAAGTCCTAGAAATTTCTTTAGAAGACTTAGAAGTAGCTGTGTCAGCGTCGGAGCCGATTGATCCGCCGTTTGCGATCGCAAAAGTCATCGCTATCCAAACTGATGAAAGCAGCCAGCTCGAAAGCCCTCAGGCTGAAGCGAGCGATTCCAAAGCAGATGAGATGGAAGCGACCAATGTAGAAGCGACCAATGTAGAAGCGACTGAGACAAAGACTGCCGAGTCTATAATTTCAGAGCCTGAGATTTCAGACTCTAAAGCCGAAATCGCTGAAGTCAGTGAGAGCATTAGAGATGCTTCAATGGTTTCTGAGCCAGCTTCCAAACCAACTGCCGAAGTAGTTTCCGAACCAGTGCCTGCATCAATTCTCAATTCTATTGCGGTCGATGAGGACTGGGGCGACGAACTAGATCCGTTCATTCCTAAAACAGCGACCGCTCAAGTCCCAGCTGCAAAAGCAGCCCAGAACCCGCTGCAAAAACCTTCGATGCTGGCAATGCCCATCATTTTTCTAGGCTGGATCAAAGACGTTGCGCAATCGCTGATAAAACCAAAGCCATCCAAGCCAGTTATTGATATTCCTCGTCGAGAAGCGCCGCCACCCGTCGAAGATAGGCTCTCTAGAAAAGACATGCCTAACGAAGACAACCCGCCGTCCGAAGATAATCCACCCTCCGAAGACGACCGTGAAGACAGCAATTGGATCGATTGACTTGAAGCAGATCGAACTTCAAGGCAAAATGTCTTAATCTAACTAGCCGCAACGCACCCGTCCCAACGCATAACCGTGATCCCCTGTGAGTGAATCTAAAAGCTACAAAGAAACTGTTCTATTGCCCCAAACTGACTTCAGTATGCGGGCCAACGCTGTCACCCGCGAACCAGAGCTGCAAGCTTATTGGCAAGAGAAAAAGATTTACGAAACCCTGGCGCAGAGCAATCCGGGCAAGCCGTTCATCCTGCACGATGGGCCACCGTATGCCAACGGCGATCTGCATATGGGCCATGCGCTGAACAAGATTCTAAAAGACATCATCAACAAGTATCAGATATTGCAGGGTCGCAAGGTTCGCTACGTGCCGGGCTGGGACTGCCACGGCCTGCCAATTGAGCTGAAGGTGCTGCAAAAGCTAAAGTCTGCTGAACGGCGTGAGCTAACGCCGATAAAACTGCGGCAGCGAGCCAGGGCATTCGCCTTAGAAACAATTGGAAAACAGAGTGCAGGCTTTCAACGATACGGTGTGTGGGGTGATTGGGATCATCCGTATATGACCCTGCTGCCTGAGTACGAAGCGGCGCAGCTAGGCGTGTTTAGCAAAATGGTAGAGAACGGCCACATCTACCGAGGACTGCGCTCTGTGCATTGGAGCCCATCGTCGCAGACAGCGCTGGCCGAGGCGGAACTAGAGTATCCAGAGGATCATATTTCTCCGAGTATCTACCTTGCCTTTCCAGTAGTGAGCGCTTCAGCGTCAGCTCAGGAAGCTTTGTTTCCTTATCTAGACAGTCTGGGCGTAGCGATTTGGACAACCACACCTTGGACAATTCCGGCGAACGTTGCAGTCGCTGTAAATTCTGAGTTGATCTACGCGGTAGTAGAAAGCGAATCTGGTGAGCCGTTCAAGTACTTGATCGTGGCCAAAGATTTAGCACAGAAGCTGAGTGAAACCTTTGGCCATGGGCTACAGGTTGTGGCAGAAATCAAAGGAGATGCCTTGGCGGGTACGACCTATCGCCATCCGCTGGCCAATAAGGATGAAGCCTTTGATCGAGTCAGCCCAATCGTGATTGGTGGCGACTACATCACTACCGAATCGGGTACGGGTCTGGTTCATACCGCGCCCGGACACGGTCAAGAGGACTTTATCGTTGGCCAGAGGGAAGGACTACCAATTCTTTGCCCGGTGGATGAACGCGGCAACTTTACCGCCGAAGCTGGCAGCTTTGAAGGCTTGAACGTGCTCAAAACGGCGAATGAAGTGCTAATCGAGGTGCTGACTGAAGAGAAGGTGCTGTTGAAGCATGAGCCGTATAACCACAAGTATCCCTATGACTGGCGCACCAAAAAGCCGGTAATCTATCGAGCGACAGAGCAGTGGTTTGCTTCTGTTAAGGGGTTTGTGGGTGAGGCACTTAGCGCGATTGACGAAGTGAAATGGATTCCAGCGCAGGGCAAGAACCGGATTACCTCGATGGTGTCTGAGCGCTCTGACTGGTGTATCTCTCGGCAGAGAAGCTGGGGCGTGCCGATTCCGGTGTTTTATGACGAGGCCACGGGTGAGCCGCTGATGACGCAGGAGACGATTGCTCATGTGCAGGCGATTGTGGCGGAAAAGGGTAGCGATGCCTGGTGGGAGCTGAGCGTGGAGGAGCTGCTGCCGGAGGCTTATCGCAATGATGGTAAGACCTATGTGAAAGGCACCGACACGATGGACGTGTGGTTTGATTCTGGGTCTTCTTGGGCGTCTGTGGTGAAGCAGCGAGAAGGTCTGGAGTATCCAGCCGAGATGTATTTGGAAGGATCTGACCAGCATCGCGGCTGGTTTCAATCGAGTCTGTTGACCAGTGTGGCGGCGAATGGTCATGCGCCGTATCGTCAGGTGCTCACTCATGGCTATGTGCTAGATGAAAATGGGCGCAAGATGAGTAAGTCGCTGGGGAATGGCGTCGATCCCAAGGTGATTATCGAAGGTGGCAACAACAAAAAGCAGGAGCCGCCATATGGCGCGGATGTGCTGCGGCTGTGGGTGTCGTCGGTGGATTACTCGGGCGATATGCGCTTGGGTATGCGTAATGTCAAGCAGATGTCGGATGTGTATCGCAAGATTCGCAATACGGCTCGCTTTTTGCTGGGGAATTTGCATGATTTTGAACCGGCAAAAGATTCGGTGCCTTACGATCAGCTGCCTGAGCTAGATCGGTATATGCTACACCGGATGACGGAAGTGTTTGCCGATGTGAAGGCAGCGTTTGAGTCTTATCAGTTCTTTCAGTTTTTCCAGACAGTGCAGAATTTCTGTGTGGTAGATCTGTCGAACTTTTATCTGGATATTGCCAAGGACCGGCTATACATTAGCTCGGCAAATTCGGTTCGCAGGCGTAGCTGTCAGACGGTGCTAGCGGTGGCCATTGAGAGTCTGGCGAAGGCGATCGCACCTGTTCTCTCTCACATGGCCGAAGATATCTGGCAGTCTCTTCCGTATGAAACGGACGCAGAATCTGTCTTTGAATCTGGCTGGGTAGAGATGGAAGAAAGCTGGCAAAAACCTGAGCTTGCCGAACGCTGGGAAAAGCTGCGGACGATTCGCGATGAAGCTAATACGGTGTTAGAAAAGGCGCGTTCGGATAAGGCAATCGGCTCTTCTTTGCAGGCAAAGCTGAGGCTGTCTATGGCAGATGAGACGCTGCGATCGCAGCTAGCGGCAATGAACCCGGCGCAGAGTATGGCGGCGGATTCCAATCAGGTAGACGAGCTGCGCTATCTGTTCTTGGTGTCTCAAGTAGAGCTAGTGGATAGTGCGGAGGCGCTTCAGGGCGCTGAGTACAGCACTGAGTTTGAGGAGATTGCGATCGCAGTGGTAGATGCGGAGGGTGAAAAGTGCGATCGCTGCTGGAACTATTCGACCCATGTGGGCGAGTCGGCAGCAGATCCGACGATCTGCGATCGCTGCGTAGCCGCACTATCCGATCGGTTCTAGTTCTATTTTTGCTCGGAAGGAGGCTGGCACGCCAGTCATGCGTAAAGGTAAACCTACTCGATTCTTACTGTAGCGCGTACGGACTGACCGCTCCCTGATTGGCTGCTGCATTAACGTTGCTCTCCGTTACGGGTTGGTTACTGGTCTCGGCGCAGCGCACCATCGATGATGTCTCCCCACCAGCCCAAGGATTCTCGAACTGAATACTTTCTGCCTGGTTGCCCGGCTGAATTCTGTAAGTCACCGCCTCGGGGCGTACCTCCACCTGCCCCTCCTGATGAAAGAGCGTCGCGTCGATGTCATAGCCGCCGTCTCGAACCGTGACCGAATCGATATTGGCGAACCCATAGTAGAAGTCGAGCTTATCTTGCATGACGGTCAATCGAGTCATTGAGAAGGACTCACATGCCTCTTGGCTCAAATCAAACGTGCCGACTAACTCGCTTGGCAGCTGGTCTTCGGGCAATGTCTCAGATTGCGCAGTAGGCGAGGCGGAAGAAATCTCGGGTGACGCCTCTGGCCCGGTTGCGTTCGGCGGCGCGACACAAGCACCGAGAATCAGAAGACAAGTGCCCAACCCGGCTTGAGTCAGCCATTTGGTGGTTCGGAACCAGGCAAGAGTAAGCGGAGATAGGGAACTCATAAAAATTGAGGGCATAGGAAGCTAAAGAACTATTGTCACTCCCCATCTATCCAGATGAGTCACACACAGAGACAGTTTCGGTATCTAACCAATTCGGGTAGCTATAGATTTGGTTACTTTGCTGTGTCAGTATTTTTCAGCAACAGTTGCACCCACTCAAAATCTGTGGCTGTCAAAGCTGGCTGGGGCTGTAGAGCGTAGTCAATTGTGGACTCTATGGCAGTCTGTGTGCAGACACTGGTTAGCAGCTGTTTAGATTTACAACCGGTTCGCTATCACCTTCTGCTAGGAGAATAGCGAACTCTGGCATAGCGTCGTGCAGATCAAAGGGAAATAGTGAATGTCACTTGTCGTTCTAGCTCTCGTTATAGAGTGGGGTTTCTAGGCGGTGATATTGCTTGTACTAGGCGGTTTTGAAGCAGCGCGATCGCCCCTCTGCTGATGCCTTATTTCCCACACCTTTAGCAAAATCAAATATTCATAGAAAGCTTGAAGCACACACCAGGTAAACCCGGCTCGACCATCCCAGCAGCCACCCAGGAAAAAATACATGTAAACAAACCGAACCAGCGGCCTGCCCGGAACGCGCAAAGATAATCCTTTAGCGCATGGCGACGCTCGACCTCGGACTTGCCGCCAAATAGCGCCTTCCAGTTGATCTGTCCTCGCGATAGCTGCCGAATAGTTTCTTTCGCCTCGTCTGTAGAATAGCGATTGTACTCTTCCAGCCAGCGGCTAAAGCCTTTGCCACAGGTGTAGTGAGGATAGGTCTCTTTGAGAAAGCCAGTCGTTCCGCTCACGACTTCTCGTTCGTATGGCCATAGTCATCGAACCAGACGTTCGCCTTGTCCAGCAGCCGCAGCTGATAGCGCGGATACTGGGTGCTGCGCTTGATCCAGCGATCCATGAACATCACTCTTTCGGCGACGTAGTAGCCAGCATGAGCAGCCGATTCTACGGCGGCAGTGCATTCGGCGAATAGCTCGGGCGTCATCCGCTCATCGGCTTCTAGAATGTAGGCCCAGTCGTAT
>CAWCWM010000002.1:0-269466 GCA_963799265.1 uncultured cyanobacterium | reverse complement strand
GTTGCACGAATAGGGGGTTACGGGCGGGGCAAGGCACGGTAAGTTTTAAGTAACCAAACAAAAAAGCAAAGCCGATGAGCCGCTTGCCGCGTCCGCAACTGGCCTGAGTATAACAAGGGCTTAGAGCAAAGAGGAAGCCTAACGTTTTGGATATCGCCTGAGGTACTAGCCAACTGGGAAGTCAGGGAAAAGACAGGCAAGCCAGGAGCAACGCCAACGTACACAGAACAGACAATGGTGACGATGGTAAGTCTTAAGAGTGTCCTTGGCTTGCCGGGTCGGGCGCTGTGTGGGTTTGTGAAGGCCATCTTCAAGCTGATGCAAGTGGACTTAAGCGTGCCCGACCATACAACGATATCGAGGCGACTGAAGCGGCTAACGGTGCCGTTACCAGTGATGCCGACGAGTGGGAAACGCCATGTAGTCATCGACAGTACGGGTGTGAAAGTCTATGGAGAAGGGGAGTGGAAGACTCGTCAGCACGGGGTGAGCAAGCGCCGAACCTGGCGCAAGCTACATCTAGCTGTGGATGAGGCGACAGGGGAGATTCTCTCGGCTGTAGTCACCGATAACAGCTGTCACGATAGCGAAGTGCTCGGTGAGCTGTTGGATGAGATAGAGGAACCGATTTCTCAGGTCGATGCCGATGGTGCCTATGACACGGCTTATTGCTATGACTACATCGTAGAAAGAGATGCGGTAGCTGGGATTCCACCGCAGCGGAACGCAAAGACTTGGTTCCACGGCAACCGTAAGGGACCGCGCCATCCGAGAGATGAGAACCTCAGAAAGATTCGTCTAGTCGGACGAGCGAAGTGGAAGCGACAGATTGGGTATCACCGTCGTTCACTCGCCGAAACAACGATGTTTCGACTCAAAACGGCCTTTGGTGGCAAGGTCACTTCGCGCAAGATGAACCGACAAGTGAACGAGTTGAAGGTGCAGTGCTTAGTGCTCAATCGCATGATTCAGGTGGCGAAGCCGGATAGCTATGTCTGCTAATCGAAGTTCGGCCCTTAACCCGAGGGCCGGACAGAATAACAGTGCTTATTATATATTGGTGCAACAACGCCACATAGAGATGTAAAACTGTTCTCATTAAATCTCTTCAAAAAACTCTCTAATAACAGCGCCCTCTGCGGTCTACACTCTCTCAAGTGTAGATTTTCTCACCTTTCACGCTCACCTTTCGCTCTTAGTAGATAGAGCGCTTGGTTCAAAGGTATGTTTGAACCCCTGAACCAAGCTATTCACTAAAGCGTAGACAGATCCAAATCGGGCGGTAGCAGCACCTTATCAATCACATGAATGATGCCGTTACTAGTCGCCACATCAGCTTGCACAACGTTGGCACCGTTGACAGTGACTTTCCCTGCATTGGCCATCAGGTTTAAATTCGCGCCCTCAACGCTGGCAACTGGCCCGGTGCGGACTGCGCTCGCAGGCACATTGCCAGCAACCACGTGATAGGTGAGAATTTCTGTCAGCGCTGCTTTGTTTTTAGGTAGCAAGAGCTTGTCCAAGACGCCCGCAGGAAGTGCGGCAAACGCCTGATCAGTCGGCGCGAATACTGTGTAAGGGCCGGTGGCGTTGAGCGTATCGACTAGACCAGCCGCCTTCACAGCTGCGACTAGCGTGTCAAAGGAACCGTTGGCGATCGCAGTTGCGACAATCGTCTGGCTTTGGGTGGGGCTTCCGGTAGTGGATGGGCTCGGCATCTGAGCAGTAGGAGCAGGCGTGTTTGTTGCGGTCTGGCTTTCACAAGCTACGGCCATTGGCAGAAGCAACAGTGCAGCCGCAACGCCTGCGAACTTGTTCGAGAATTTGAAATTTCTAGAGAGTTTCATTGTTTTTGGGGGTTAAAGAGAAAACGAAAGCTGAGTCTTTTCTATGAAGCAGATACTCATCAGAGCAGCTTTCAATAGGTATACGAAGTGTGTGAGCGATCGGATGGATCTTTCTTTTGGGCTAATGGGCTAGCCGCGATCGCCTCTCCAAAAGTCCATAAGCTGATGACCAAGCTGCTTACTGAAAGAAGGTAGCGCCTGTGGTATCTGCACGCAGTCGAGCATCGAGGTCGGGGCGATTACCAACCTCTACGACTTGCGTGAGAATGCCCATCCCGATTAGGCCTTCGTTGACGTAGCAATATCCCATCGAAGCGGCTAGCTCTCGGTTGGCTTGTTCTTCTTCAGGGGTGACATAGGTGGCTGCGATCGCGTTGAGTTCTCTCGCAATTTCGTGCATTCGTAGCGTCTGCGCCGACGAATAGACTAGCGTTATCTGTTGCCCAAGCGTGGCATATTGACCATACTTTTCGTTGAGCATTTTGGCTTTCTCTCGCGAATAGGGATAGGCCATGTCTACTTCGATGGCTTGTTTTATGTCCGCAGGTATTTCTACAGCCACACCATTTACTTCCTTGGCGACATAGCCGATGGGGGCATCAAGATCTACCGCAAAGACAGTGATGGAGTCGAGAATAGCCTTTTGTTCATCCAAAAGTGGCTGTATGGCCTGCTCATAGTCCGCTAGTACTCCGCGTTGCCTGAGGGCTTCTAAGGACTCTCCTGTAAAAAAGTACATCTGGTCAGGGTCTGAAAAGTAAGCCTCGGAGCAGGTCATGTATTTATTCCCCGTGGAGAAAAATTGTGCCTGCGCGGCTTGTTGCACATTAGTACCGACTATTACAGCTATTAGGGTTGTCAGGCCAAGAGTGCGAAGTTTGTTGGCAGAAGAGATGGGTTTCATGTTTGTGTAAGAGGGGTTGAGTGAGTTTTGTTGTGGCTTCGACTACGCTCAGCCAGCGTAGATGCTGCATTGAAATGCTAAATACATACTTCAGCGGTGTCCTGTTCTCTGATACGTTCTCTAAAAAAAGCTGGGCTCAAATGAACGGGAGAAATTGTAATTGCTGTTGTCGTACGTGACGATTCCACAGGCTTCGTCTATTTTGCTTTCGGTGGCTAAGTTTTCTTGATACTGCTGCTGTTGCTGAGGCGTCAGTACAGAGATATAGCGGGCATCAAAGTCCGTGTTAAGCTGTCTCATTTCTGCTCGTCGCTCTGGTGTGAGCAGAACATTTTTCCCTAATCCAAATTCTCCGTACTGGCCGAACTGCTCGTTAAGCGCTGCGATTTCTCCTATTAGTGCCTCTCCCGATGTCAACTTCAAAGCAGCTGCATCCATTGCTGCGCTCACCTCTGGGGTAATGGTTGCGCCTGGCCTGCTGATAAAAGCGTAGCTGCCGCCCAAATCATCTTCGGTTGGATAGCTGTTAATGAGTGCCTCAGAAGCGACGGCTTGTTGTCTTTGGAGTTCAAAGATTTGTTCGATTTGCTCGTAGGAAAGATCGATGTTTTGGAGTCGATAAAAAGTGTTAAACCCGGCGGCGATACAGGCGTCATCGTCAATGTCGGCGGGGACGTTGATCTCTTGGGCCTGGGCGATTGGCTGTATGCCTGTGGCGGCTAGGGTTGCGATCGCACCCATCAGCCCAATGGTACGAATGACTTTGGAAAAGAAAGTTAGTTTCATAAGGGTGGAAAACTTCAAAAAGATAGTTGTTCAATCGGGCTAGTCTAAGCGCTAGCCAGTGGCCGTTATTGCAATAGTTCAGGTATCGAATCGACCAGTCGGCCCGCGGGTGAAAAATTAGCATAGGTGATTTGGCCCAGATCTCGATCAGCAGAAACAGGCACCCAGCCATTGCAGACTTCATTTATTCTGAGTCTAGCTGCCATATTCTCGCGATATTGCGGTAACTGCTCAGGCGTCATGAGACCTTGAGCCTGCGCGTAAAAGTCTTCAGTAATCTGATCTATTTGAGCCGCTTGTTCGGGTGAGATATAGTTGATGTAGCTACCTGAGAATTCGACATACTGACCAAACTCTCGCTCAAGGGCTTCTTTTTGATCAGCATTAGAATTTTTCTCAAGCGCTGCTTGGATCTCTGCTAAGACTTCTTGAGGAATGTCACCTCCATAGCCAAAGGAGAGCGGTGCCGTTGGATCTTCAATACTCAGAGTGTTCTCGTACACTTCTGTTCTTTTTGCCTCTGCCTGCGCGAATAAATCATCATAGGCGCTTTGCTGCTCGTTGCTAAAGTTTATTCCTTTAAGCTCATTGAAAAAGGAATCCCCCCATTCAGAACTCTCATTGGCTTCTGCTTGGGAGACGCGATTGCACATTTTCCATTCCTCTATATCCGCAGCTACCCATTGGCTTTTCTTCTCTTCAATGGTGACGGGTTCGGTCTGGGCCTGGACTGTTTGTGAAATGCTTGAGCCAACGGTGACTGAGAGGACAGCCACTAGGCCGATGGTGCGGGCGGTCTTGGACAAGGAAGAAAGTTTCATAGCGGTGGAAAACTCCAAAATGTTGTTGGGCTGAGATCATTGAAATGCACTGTGGTGTCCGGCGCTTATTGGGTATACGAAGCGATCGCACAATCGGATGGTCTTTTTTGATTTTTTCACTAGGTATTGCGGTTGGAAGGCGGAGCTTTAAGCGATCGCACACATCCTCTTCCAATCCGCATCTACTCAAAAAACGTAGTCCCCGTCGTATCTTCGCGCAGTCTCTGATCCAGGTCTGGGCGCTGTCCAACTTCTAGGGTTACATAGCGCATAGAGGCGGGGTTAAAAAGAGCCGGACACATCCCCATCTGCGCTGCTGAGGCTCTCATCGCGTTTTGCTCTGCTTGCCTTTGTTGAGGCGTCAAAACAGAGGCAACATAAGCAGAAAACTCACGACCCATCTCGGTATTGGCTCTAATTTGTTCTTCTGAAAATATGATGCTGATCTGCTGGCCAAATGTTGCATATTGGGCATATTCCTGGTTCAGCTCAGCCACTCGAAGGCGGGTCGTTGCTGGGTTGCTATTAGCGTTAAAGGCGGCCTCATAAATCTCTTTTTCAATGTCAGGCGGAATTTCAACCGCTTCTCCGTTCACCGTCTTGGCGATATATCCCACAGGCGCATCAAGCTCTACCGAAAAAGTATCACTCTGTGCCCATATGCTGTTCATTCTGGCGACTCTATCCGGGTCATTATCAAAGGCATTGATTAACGCCCCCTGTTCTCCTTCGGATGGAACATTGTACATAAAGTCAGGATTGGCAAAATAGGCATCTGAGCAGACCGAACCCGGCTTTCCCGCCGGAATCGCCTGTGCCTTTGTTGCACTTGTGCTTTCGAGTAGGGCGATCGCTGCAAGTATTCCAATTAAGCCGATCTTGCGAACTGATTTAGACAAAGTGGTTAGTTTCATAACAGTGAATATCTCCAAAAATGGGTGGGTTGAGAAAGAACGCGTAGAGAAAGTATTACTTGATCTGTTCGGTTGATGGCACCAGAACGTTATCAATGCCTTGAATAGCCCCATTCGCTGTGCGAGTATAGGTGTCTCCAAGCTGGAACTGCGAATTGCTAAAGTCAAAGCCGGTTGATGGGTTAGGGGGGGTACCTTCTTTGGGCGTAATGGCAGCGCCATTTAGCAACGTGAGAATTGAGGATGCCGCTTGAATCTCGCTGGCTGACTTAGCGCCTGGAGAGACATGATATTGAAGTACTTTTTGAATCTGAGGAACCGAGTCGCCGCCAACGTAGATGAATCGACCCGATTCACCAGGAACGATAAGCTCCAGTTTGTTCTCTGGATCCGTCACCACATAACTAGCAACAATTTCATCGGCCACACGCGATTCCAAATCTTTATCTTCGAGAACCTCGCCGGGTATTGCCTGGGCAAGCTCGATAAAAGCAGCATCCGTTGGCGCGAAAAGCGTTATGTCCGCACTGGGATCGGCTAGGAGATCGGCAAATTCAGCCGTTTGCAATAGCCTGTTGAGAATATCAAAATCTTGGCGGTTGTCATCGTAGTCACCGCTCTGAGCGAGAACATCTGCGATTGTCATCGCTTGCCCTGATGTTGGTTGCGGCTTCGGCAAAATTGGGAATGAATTTCCAAGATAGTAGGGAAGCAGAACGCGATCAATTCCATGAATTACACCATTGCTGGCTGGAATATCTTTAAAGTTCTGTTGGATTTTAGGCGCGATTAAGTTTATTGCTATGTCAACTAAATTGCCATTGATATATGAAATAATAGTACCGTCGGGCATATTTTCCTCAAAAGCAAACATCGTTCTGATGGTTTTGTTGGCTGGCAATTCTTCAATGGCATCCAAGGTCTTTGCGCCGGGTGAAATGTGGTAGCGCAATACCTCTCTCAAATTGAAACTGGTAGAATATTGCTGATTCGCATTGGCTAACTCTTGATTAATCACGTCAATCACGGCGGCTTCATCGTTGCCGGTATAGCCGAAGAAGCGAGAGAGTTTTAAGAAAGCCGCATCGTCTGGTGCAAATACGGTCACATCGGTGGTTTTATCAGCTAACAAATCGACCAGATCGTTCTGTTTAAGGGCATTCAGCAAAATGTCAAAGTCTTGGGGATTGTTATCGTACTCGCCGCCGCTTTGGGCAACAATTTCTGCAATTGTCAGATTAGCTGTGGAGGAATCTACTTCACTCTGAGGATTAGCTTCGGTTTGAGCCTGAGCAAACTGCTGAACGCCGGTACCGACGACTATGGAAAGGGCAGCGATCGCACCAAAAATACTAACGGTCTTTGCAAGGAATGTACGTTTCATGTGAGGGGTTTCCAAAAAAAAGTTGGGTTGAGATAATGAATAGGTGCTGTGGTATTTGGCAATATTTGTGCTGGCCGTTGAGGGCGATCGCCGAGCCTGTGTTCAGCGCTTATTGGGTATACGAAGCGATCGCGCAATCGGATGGAAATTTCTTTGAATAGTTTCTTGCTAGCCATCACGATCTAAACTTCAACGAGTCGTTGCATCAAAAGAAAGGGAAATCGCGATCGCCCTACAGACCAGCGGCAAATTGTGGCCCACAGCTATCCCTTCTGCCTTCCTTCCAGCTAAAATATGGCGTCTAGCGCTTTCTTCCCATCAGGTTGAGCTCACATCTATGGATTCGATGCCCTCAGCGCTGCCTGCTGTCAACGCCCAGTCGACAGACACCGAGATATTTTTGGCAATTCGCTCGCAGCAGGTCAAAGCGCTGGATTTGCTATACGATCGCTATGGCAAGCTGGTGTACAGCATTGCGTTTCGAATGCTGAGCAATGTTGAAGAGGCCGAAGAGACGACTCAAGAAACCTTTCTTCGCCTTTGGCAGCGCAGCGAAATCTATCAGCCCGAGCGCGGTTCGCTCAGCGGCTTTTTGGTTATGATCACCCGATCGCGCTGTCTAGATCGGCTGCGATCGCGCAAAGCCACCCATCAAAAACTTCAGCGCATCCAAACGGCCTCTCACGGCGTGACAAACTATAACCCACCCCTAGAATTCGTTACAGTAGAAGAGCGATCGCAGCTAGTTCGCGAAGCCCTCAATCAGCTTTCTGCTGTCGAAAGAAAGGTCTTGGAAACGGCCTACTATGAGGGCCTCAGCCAGTCAGAAATTGCCAAACGCGACGGCATCCCGCTCGGCACTGTGAAATCGCGATCGCGTCAAGCCCTCAAGAAGCTTCGTACCGCTCTAAAACACCTGATTTAATCCGCTAGCGCTTAAACTCTGATAGGAGAGAAATCGTCATATCTACGACACACCTTTATCGAGCGCTTTGTTTAACCTAAATGTATGGAAAGAAAGCGACACAAAGCCCGCCAAGAAAATAGGCCCATCCAAACCGCATCTGAGTGCGTATTAAACTACAGTCCCGCTAGAATTCTCTATAGTATGAAGAGAGATGCCAAACGCGATTGCCTTTTCCCCTTGGTCCCATGAAGTTGCGATCGCAATAGGCCCTTCAAAAAGCCTCGATCTGCCCTCACAGCTCATTTAGCTCTCTGCGTCCTCACCCAGCTCGACATGACTCGCCCCCCCGACGATGCCAACCAATCCGACCTCATTGCAGGCTATGTCCTAGGCGATCTAAGCCCTGAGGAAGAAGCTCGCCTACGTCAGTTGCTATCGGCATCGCCCGCGCAGGTCCAAGAAGCCAACTCGCTCGAAGCAGCACTCGCCCTACTGCCCTACGCGCTACCCACCGTCGAACCTTCCGCTCACCTCAAAGACAAAATCTTGCAGGCTGCCAGCAATGCCAGCTCAACACCTGCCAGAGAGACGCCCGCTTCAAAGGCTATTCCAAACGTCATACCGCTAAAACAACCCGCCACAGCCTTACCGCCGCAGCAAAAATGGCAGCAATGGATGCCGCTCATCAGTTCAGGCATTGCGGCTGTTGCAGTTGCTGCCCTTGGCCTAAATTATGTTCAGCTAGGCAGGCAGTCTCAGCAGACGGTAGCCCTACAACAACAGCTCGAAAACACCAACAAAACAGTCGAAAGTCTGCGCAGCGAACTGAACGCCAGTCAAAAGATAACCGCACTGTTAGACGATCCTCAGACGCAGGTTTATTCTTTAGTGGGTGAAGCGTCAAATCAAACAAACACTAAGGCGGCGACCGCGCGCATGTTGATCAAGCCGGGTGAAACAGAAGTAACGCTTGTCGCTCAAAATCTTCCCCAGCTACCCGAAGATCAAGATCTACCGTTTCTGGTCATTGACCGAAGCCTCACCCACCCCCCAATACTGCGGGCAGTTTCATCAAGACAGCAGCGGCACCGCCCAGTGGAACAGCATAGACGCAGCCTGCACAATTAACCCACTACAGATGATGATTACGCTAGAATCACCCGCCGCTCCCATCACCGAACCAGGGCCAGTGGTCATGGAGAGCACTATCTGATCGGTCGGATGAACCTAGATAGAGGCCACAGAACGTTGATGAAACTGACTTTAGAAACGTGGATGTGATGTTCTCAAAAGATTCCTCTTCCAAAGATTCTTCAATCACAGCCTGGGTTCCTTTGCTGATGAGATGGATGATGCATCAGCAGGAGAGTCGCTCTGATGAGAGTGCGGATCGGCTGGTGCGATCGCTTCTAGGCGAAAAATATGGCTGGCTATGGGCGAGTGTAAGACCCATTCTATGGGTGATGAAGCTGCTGCCCGGCTGGGCTGGGCCAGATCGCTCAAGAACGACGCTAGCGACTATGCTCTACGATCGCACTCTCTTTTTTGACGAGGCGCTCACAGCAGCGCTGAGTTCTGTTGAACAGGTTGTGATTTTAGGGGCAGGGTTTGATACTCGTCTGTTTAAGTTTTGTTTGGGTCGAGGGTTAGGGCTGTTTGAAGTCGACCAGATAGAAACGCAAGTAGTGAAAAAGCAGGCGCTAAGTAAAAGCGGTATTGCTTTGGATGAGGTGCAGTTTGTAGCGGTCGATTTTATCCGTGGGGACTGGATAGAGGTGACTGATCTCGAACGGGTTTGATCCTCAAAAGCGGACGTTCTTTCTGTGGGAAGGGGTGACGTATTACCTGACAGAAGCTGCTGTAAAACAAGGGTTCTCGCTGATGGCGGCAGCTAGCGCCGATGGCAGTCTAGTGGCGTTTGACTTCTTCTCTGAAGCGCTAATAAGAGAAAATAAAGTGAGAATTGGAACGGCTCTATTGGACCTAATCGGAGAGCCTTTGTTGTTTGGAATAGATGCTTGTGAGGGCGTGAAGACTGGCCTGGCGGCAGTGATGGCAGAAACAGGATTCGAGCTGAGCGAGCTGCGGGTGGTAGAGAGCTGGATAGGCGAAAGGTTTAAGCCTGCCTATCTAAGTGGACATGTGAGCGTATTAGGCGGACTGGCGATCGCACAGAAAGTCAGTCCACAGTAAAGTTAGCTCACAGTAAGGTCAGCTCACAGATGCTTTTTCTGGAACCTTGAGAAATTCGTAGAGCGTGTGATAGCTGACTGCCTGCATCAGACTGGTCCCGTCAGCGGCATCAAGGGGGGTGATGCCATCGACTGCTTTGAGGCTAAAGCGTAGTAACCCCTGCTGGACTAGCTGCTGACGCGATCGCCCACACAGTTCAGCGACAACCGTATCAACCGCAGACTGTAAAGGAGCTGGCTGGGTTGCCTGCACTAACGGTTAGCTGATCTTTTGTCGCGCAATAGGTCAATTGGAATCTAAGGATTGACGCTGGTGCAGGTCCAATCGTCCTCAACGAGCTGATAGATTATCCGCGATTGTGGCTCTCCGCGCAGAGAAAGATAGTCAACTGCCTGGGGCGTGAGTAAGAGGGCACAAAACGTCTCTAAGGGATCTTGAGGATCGGGTGGCGATGGAGCGAAGGCATCGCTGTCTTCCGTGCGGGTTGATTTAGGATGGGGCCAGGCAAACTGAAGCCGGGCACTGTCTGAGATTTTTTGCCAGAGCTGGCGGCGGGTTTCGGCTAGATCGGCAGATGAGGGGTCGGCGGTGGCCTCAGCGGTGATAGCGGTGAGCTGGCCGCGCACTCGAAACTGCTCTCGGGTCTTGGTAAAGTACCAGCAGGCTTCTGTGGCTGAATTTTGCTGAATCTGGGCTATTTTTTCGCTGCGGCGATCGCAGATAAACATCAGCTGATTGGTCTGGGCTCGAAAGCCTCTAAAGACCACCGTGCGGTTGGCGGGTAGGCCATCTAGGCGCAGGGTCGCTAGCTGCAAAAACCGACAGAAGGGCTGGGCGCGATTGCGGTGTAGGGCTCTAGAGAGGGGCGATCGCCACGGTGCAAGATCAAAGCTAGACACAAATTTCAGATATATCCTATACAAAAACCGCTGTCGCAGACTGGGCGCTGATGACAGCTATGGACATTCTAGGGCGTTGATACAGCTATAGTGTCTGACTAGCGTATGAGCGGGTATTTTTTCAATACTTTATATATGGGCTGGAATCGCTTATATCTGGGTAATTTGATATAAGTGAGAAGGCTCTAACGCAGAACTTACGAAGGCGAGGGCTTTCGAGAACTACAGCACCTATGAGTACTTTGACAGTTGTTTATTTAGTCGCGGGCCTGGCTCTGTTAGTTCTGGGCGCAGAATTTCTCGTTCGAGGCGCTTCCAAGCTAGCGGTCACGGTTGGCATTCCGCCTTTGATTATTGGACTGACGGTGGTGGCGTTTGGCACTAGTGCGCCAGAACTAGCGGTCAGCCTCAATGCTAGCCTGAACGGGCAGGCCGATATTGCTTTGGGAAATGTGGTGGGTAGCAATATCTGCAATGTGCTGTTGATTTTAGGAACGTCGGCAATCATTGCGCCGCTGGTGGTGGCGCAGCAGCTGGTGCGGCTAGATGTGCCGATTATGATTGGCGTATCGGCGCTGGTGATGCTGTTTGGCCTGGATGGCCAGATTGGTCGCTCCGATGGTGTAATTTTGTTTGTCGGTGGGATAGCGTACACTCTCTTTTTATTGCTGCAAAGTCAGAAAGAGAAAAATTCTATTATCCAGGATGACTTTGAGCCATCTGGAGCGCGATCGCCCTCTGCTAAAGAGATTGGCGTGAACGTAGGTTTATTTGCTATTGGTCTGGCGATGTTGATTTTGGGCTCTCACTGGCTGGTGGAGAGCGCTGTTACTATCGCCACCTTTTTTGGGGCTAGTCCCTTGATTATTGGTCTGACGGTGGTTGCCTTAGGCACTTCTCTACCCGAGTTAGCGACCTCAGTGACGGCCACCCTTAGAGGTGAGCGCGATCTGGCGGTGGGCAATGTCATCGGCAGTAATATCTTCAATATTCTGGTTGTTTTAGGACTCACAAGTGCGGTGTCAAAAACCGGTATCTCTATATCTAGTTCGGCGCAGAGTTTCGATATCCCAGTCATGCTGGCCGTGGCGATCATGTGTTTGCCGATCTTCTTTACGGATAATCAGGTCTCTCGCAGAGAAGGCGTGCTGCTATTGTGCTATTACGTGCTGTATGTGGGCTATTTGATCGCAAATGCTACGCACCCAGATTCGATCTGGACCGGTTCAATCAACCTGGTCGTGATTCCGCTGACGCTGTTGATGCTGAGCCTGCTAGGCTGGCGCACCTGGCGGGCCTTTCAACGCAAACGAACGGTTAGAGAATAATTTCCTGCAACGCCAGATTGAGATTCTGGGCCAGATGCAAAGGATCGACGCCTAGGATGCCCCGCTGCTCGCTAGCGTAGAGGGCAGCTTGAGAGTGCCACCATACCGCGCTCAACACGGCGTTCAATGTGACTGTTGTTATTGTCTGAGTAGGCGGCTGAGTAGACGGCTGACTATCATCTTGTTGGACGGCTTGCCTTGCCGCACTAGCCAATAGTCCACCCATCAGCCCAGTTAAGACATCGCCGCTGCCGCCTCTTGCTAGCGCGGGCGTACTACGCGGGTTGAACCAAAGCTGATCGGGCGATGCGATCGCACTTCTCGCCCCTTTGAGTAAAATAACTGCGTTGCTCTCCATCGCCGCCTGATAAACGACTGCGCCAGGCATAGACGATGACTGAGCGTTGGTTTTCCCAGTCGATGGCTTGTCTGGAAATAATCGCTTGAACTCTCCTGCATGTGGCGTCAGGACAGTCGGCATTGACCTGGACTGAAGCTTTTTGCGAGGTTCGCCTTTTGCCAATAGGTTGAGGCCGTCAGCGTCTAAAAGCAGCGGACACTCGGCGGCCAGCACGGTTTCTAAGAGGGCAGGCACCGCAGGTGTAAGGCCGGGACCGAAGGCGATCGCATCATACTTCCCCAGCTCAAACCCGTCAGGAAATCTCGCAATTGCGCCCTCGTCAGTCTCTGGGCAGCCGACTAGCAGCGCCCCTGGCAGATGAGGCAAGAGCGCTAGGCGAATGGATTCTGGCACCGCTAGCGTCAACATACCAACGCCGCTGGCTACCGCGCCTAATCCAGATAGCAGCGCCGCGCCAGCATAGGTACGAGATCCGGCCACTAGCAGCAGGTGACCAGCGGTGTATTTGTGCGCAGTGGCTGAGCGATCGAGGGGAAGATGAGCGATCGCACGTTCGTCCGTCAGCCGCCGCACCACCGGCTTACCCGCCAGCACCGCCCCCACATCCGAGAGCGGAATATCAAAATCAATCAGCGCACATTCGCCCAGATAGGCCAGGGCATTTTCCTGCATGAAGCCCCTTTTCCACAGGCCCAGACAAGCGGTGTAGGTCGCTTTGATCGCAGCGCCCATGATTTCGCCCGTATCGGTATGAATGCCAGAGGGCAGATCGATACTAAAAACAGGAATCTGTTGCTGATTAAGCGTTTCGATGTCGGTGGCGCGATCGCCCTCAATGGGTCGGGTCAATCCAAACCCAAACCAGCCATCGACTAGGGCATCACAGTCCAACAGTTCTTCAGCAGAATCAACAAAAGCTATGCCCAGACTCTTGGCATAGCGAGCATGTTGCACCGTCAAGAGCTTTAGACTAGAAAACGGCTGATAAACTCGCACCTCATAGCCCAAAAAATGCAGCTCGCGGGCCACCACTAGCGCATCGCCACCGTTGTGTCCGGGGCCAGCCAAAATCCCGATAGCTCTCTTCGATTCGTCAAAACGGTCTGCAAACCACCGAACAAAACACTCGGTGAGCCGCCCTGACACCTTTTCCATCAGTGCCTCTACGGGCATACCGCTACCGAAGATCCGCTGTTCAATCCGCTGCATTTGTTCAGCAGTGACCAGGTAGTGTTGAATCGATTGACGAGGCGTCATTGAGGGGTTTTCTCTGGGGTTTTCTCTGGGGTTACATCAGCGCAAATCTTTAGTCAGGGCTGCCTAGATAGTCTCTTTTCCCGACTTCCACACCGTTGTGTCGAAGAATGTCATAAGCCGTCGTCGTATGAAAGTAAACGTTAGGCATGACGAAAAAAGATAGAAAAGGCCATCCTTTCATAGTCATTGTTTGCCCTTTACCAATAGAAACCTCGATTTCCTTTTCTTCGGTATCATTGATAATTATCCCGTTCCAAAAGACACTATACAGCGATCGCATTCAATTTCCATTAGCCCAATGACGCTACGGTTCTGAACTCAGTCGGCGAACATTTTCGGCGTCAAGAAGCTGACCAGTTTCGCCGATCTCGCTGATAGAGCCTGCCACGAATCCACCTCAAACTGGAGCTGAACATAGCCGCAGGTGGGGAGGTTTTTGATAGTGCGATCGCTCATTTGATTGACAAAATCTGTCATCGCCGGGTTGTGTCCAACAATTACAACCTCTGTCATCGAATTGTCCAAAGCTCTGCACCATTTCACCAAATCTTGCACTTCAAAGGTATACAGCGCGTTGTCTGTCTGCCAATGTATCTGTTGGCTGCTCAGCGCCTGGCTAATCTGTTCAATGGTTGATTGTGTGCGGACGGCTGGACTGCAAAAGACAGGATCAAACGGACAGCCCACATCGGCGATTTGCGTTGCCATGATCTGACAGGACGCTAGCCCACGTTTGTTGAGCGGGCGATCGATATCGGCAAGATCGCTATCGTCTCGGCTGGACTTGGCGTGGCGGATAAGATGTAACCTTTTCACGTTTTTTTCCCGTTAGGCTGCTTTTTTAGTCAGCTATTTCTCCATTACTATACGGTGTAGCTTGGCTTCGTCTTGGGCAAAGAACAGCCAGGCAATCGGAAAGAAAGTCATATAGCGATTGTAGATTTCTAGGCCCACTAGAGACAGCGCCTTGTCTCTATTTTCAATCAGGCGCTCGTACCAAGCCTTGATAGTCGGCTTATAGTCGTGAATAGAGTCATGTATGATCTTAAAGCCAGCGTCTTTGGCGGCGTTGATATGCTCGCAATGCATGACTAAAAGAGACCCTGGGAAAAACAGCTGCATCAAAATGCCCGACGCTGGGTAGGGTTCGTGCTCGAAAGAAAAGAACTGATGAACGGCCAGGCCACCGCTGCTCAGCGCGTCATAGATCTTTTTGTATAGCCCTTTTATCTCTGCTGGTTTGACATGTTCGATCGCGCCAATCGAATAGATCCGGTCATAAGGGGCCTGATCGAATGGCTCAGTGATGAAGTTTGTGAGAGAAACGTTTAATCCTAATGTCTGTTGATCGTAGGTTAGCTGTTCTTTTGACAGGGTAAATCCAGAAAGATCGCCTTTGTGTCCCATCGCTTGGAGATGTTTGAGCATAGCTCCCCAGCCACAGCCCAAGTCTAGTATTTTCTCATCACCGCTAAGCTGCAAGAGCGAACGAATGTGTTCTGCTTTGTGGGTTTGTGCTTCTTCTAGAGTTGTTGGCTCACTGAAAGAATCTGCGCAGGTATAAAATCTGTATTTGGCATCAAGAAATAAAGCGTAGAATTCGTTGGAAATGTCGTAATGGGCTTCGATGCCGCTGGCATGATCCTGGATAAGCACCGTTTCTAGATAGCGTTTGCGCTTTGAAACAGGCGGATAGTTTTTCATGAAAGACTTTAGCCAGGTTGGTTTTGGCTCAGTCCAAAACTGCCAGTTTTCTAGCGGATCTAGAGGAATAGGTGAGTGAATTCTGTAGTGGGCGATCGCATACAGTGGACCGCGATCAACAAGATCCGATGCAACCCGAGACAACCGGTTTAAAGTATTCACGCAATTTCTCCCTTTCAAGATAGAACGCGATTTGCCAAAGCAGTCAAAAATTCATATGCTCCGTCAGCCCAATAAAGTGATTCGATTGGCTGACATAGCTAGCATAGCTTGGAGAATCACTTTGATTGAGAAATTGTAGTGATTTTTTACTTCTATCTCCGTCATTGTCACTATTAGATGACCCATCTTACAGTTTGTGAAAAGAAGACTTGTAAAGAGTTTCAATTCCTAACAGGGTTTGGGGAGCTTTTTCTTCAGGCGGTGCGATACCGCGTTTCAATCCCTAAGAGGGTTTGGGGAGCTTTGATGCAATGAGAAGGATAACTGGAAATGGGGTTAATAGAGGTTTCAATCCCTAAGAGGGTTTGGGGAGCTTTGATGCATACGTATAGGCCATCGCCATCTGGCAAGATATCGTTTCAATCCCTAAGAGGGTTTGGGGAGCTTTGATGCATAGCTGTACTGAAGACCGAAGCAGCAGTAGAATATGTTTCAATCCCTAAGAGGGTTTGGGGAGCTTTGATGCCATCTCCGCTACAGGCTTAGTCCTTACCAGCTCTCGTTTCAATCCCTAAGAGGGTTTGGGGAGCTTTGATGCTGTACTACGCGGGATTCTACGATCTTTGGGCGAACAGTTTCAATCCCTAAGAGGGTTTGGGGAGCTTTGATGCCAACAGTTTTGCAACAGTTCGACAAAAGCTGGCAGTTTCAATCCCTAAGAGGGTTTGGGGAGCTTTGATGCGTACCATAAATATTCCGGCATTGTCTGATATGTCTTGTTTCAATCCCTAAGAGGGTTTGGGGAGCTTTGATGCATAAAGTACTGGGTCAGAAGTCTGAACTGTTTATCGTTTCAATCCCTAAGAGGGTTTGGGGAGCTTTGATGCGAAGACGAAGATGTCGAGGTTGAAATCGATTGAAACATAGTTTCAATCCCTAAGAGGGTTTGGGGAGCTTTGATGCGCGGACATCTTCTCCATCAGCGTTTTCACAGCATGTTTCAATCCCTAAGAGGGTTTGGGGAGCTTTGATGCCTAACGCCTCAGCCACCGCCTTTTGAGTGACAGATTTTTCTTGTTTCAATCCCTAAGAGGGTTTGGGGAGCTTTGATGCTTCGTCATCAACTAATCCTGTTTATTGTTTGCAAATTGTTTCAATCCCTAAGAGGGTTTGGGGAGCTTTGATGCGTCTTAAATATCAGGCGTTGCGAGCAAGTTTGTTGTTTCAATCCCTAAGAGGGTTTTGGGAGCTTTGATGCCAGCGTTGGGTCCGTATTCGAGTCGGAGCTAGGATGTTTCAATCCCTAAGAGGGTTTTGGGAGCTTTGATGCTGAAGCGCCTTCCGTTCTTGCAATTCCCAGACGAGCGTTTCAATCCCTAAGAGGGTTTTGGGAGCTTTGATGCGGCGGGCGCTGAGAAGACCTGCTGCATATGGTTTTCAAGGTGCGAATGCGCGAATCCCAAAAAGTATAGCACCTTGAACCAGATATGAACGACTTTAAAGTAACTTTAGAAAGCGATAACGCTTCTATACCAAGGCTTTTCATCGCTGCGCGAACCCATAAAATGTGGCAAACAGCTACAACCACCAAAACACAACGCTTTGAGCACATTTACAGAGCACACCCACACCTACACCTAGGCACTCGCGCTAGATCCTACGCAAAGAAAACCGTATCATCCCTAACAGTCTCGCCCCCAATCCGCTCAACCTTTCCCTGACAGCAAGCACATAAAAAGTAGAATCGAATACTATCTTCCTCCGGCCTGATCAGCTTATTCAACCGATTACGCAGGCGGGTATATTCTGCGACCGTCAGCGTACATTCAAACACGCTAAACTGCATCCACTGACCATACGACTTCAAAGCCTTGTGAATCTTAGTCCGGCGCTTATCGTCTGAAATATCGTAAGTGATAACAACATGCATAGTCGGTGCGTAGATCAAAGACTTGAATAAACAGCAGACTAGGTTCTAAAAAGTTCTGCTACTTCAAAACCAGCGGCGGATACTGCTCGGTTTCAGCCATCAAATACTTCGCTAGCAGACGCGCCTGAATCTCAAACGCCTCTTGATAAGTACACTGGCGTCCCATCACCGGATGCTTGAACTTCGACTGCTTCTTTTGCTCATACAGACGCAGAAACTTTCGCCGCCCCTCATCCGTCAAAGCAACCGCATGACTCAGCGGCTCATCTTCAAAATCATCAGGACTCAGCGCCTTGCGATTCAACGCTGAAAGCACCATCGCATCCACCACCAAAGGCCGAAACTCTTCCATCAGATCCAGTGCCAGAGAAGGCCGCCCATAGCGCTGGGTATGCAAATAGCCCAAATAAGGATCAAACCCCACAATATTGATCGCCCCTTGCACATCGTGAGCTAGCAAAGCATATCCAAAACTCAGCAAAGCATTGACCGGATCGGTCGGCGGACGACGGCAGCGCGTCTGAAAAGAAAAACACTCATTCAAAATCAGACCGTCAAAATGGCCAAAGTAAGCGGCACTGCCTGCCCCCTCTATTCCTCGAAGTGAGTCAATCGCCGAGGTTCGCTCAATCGCCGCGATCGCCTGCTCCAAACGAGTAATCCCCGCACCTGCGCTAGACTTACCCTCGCGCTGCGATCGCAACAACAGATTCCGATAGCTCTTCAGCTTGCCCCGCACAAATGCCTGCACCACATGTACCGCCTGACTGGTTTCCCCCGCCGCCTGCCACTGAGCCGTCCGCACAAAAATATTCTTACTCAGCTCCGGCTCCAGTCGCCCCAAAAATCGCCCCGTCCCCGTCATAAAGCTCAGCGGAATCTTACGCTCCAACAGTTCTATCAGCGCCGCCGGTGAAACCGTCGCCCGGCCCATCACCACAACACCGTCAACCTTAATCATCGGCACATCTAACAGCGTCTCTTTGTTTGCCCTTACTCGCAATCGCTCATCCGTCTTGCCAATAAAAGCATCATCCGTCGAAATATAAACAGTTCCCATGTGTTGTTCTTTAGGTTGATTACTAGGTTGGGTCAGTCAGCTTCTCGATAGCGGCCCAATTTCTTCACCGCCTGAGGCAGACACTGGCTGTAGAGACTACAGCCTCGACAGCGCTTTGTATAAATTGGTTGAGGCATTGTGCCAGTGCAAATCAAAGCTCGAACAGCAGTAATCGTTGCGATCGCCCGCTCCCTTAGCTCATCCGACAGCTCCACCGCCTGTCGCTGATGAGAATGCGCATAATAAACAAATCCCCGAGAGAGTGTTCTCCCCGTCATATCCTCCAGGCACAGCGCCTGCGCACACACCTGAAGCGCATCATTGTCAAAATCCCCCCGCTGCCCCCGCTTATACTCCACCGGACACAGCTCGCCATTCTGTTCTTCAATCAAATCAGACTTGCCGATCAGACCATAGCGATCGCTCTTTAGCCAGATCGCCCGCACCTGCCAAAGCTCATCGCGCTGACCACTTCCTAGCGTATGCACCCGCTCATGCAGTCCCGTCCCCTCCAGCGTGTACTGATTATCAACAAACTCCCCTGCACAAAACATCCGCCAGCAGCGATGCGCGGCAAATTGTGGCCCACAGCTATCCCTTCTGCTTTACTTGAGGCTAAAATATGGCGTCTAGCGCTTTCTTCCCATCAGGTTGAACTCACATCTATGGATTCGATGCCCTCAGCGCTGCCTGCTGTCAACGCCCAGTCGACAGACACCGAGATATTTTTGGCAATTCGCTCGCAGCAGGTCAAAGCGCTGGATTTGCTATACGATCGCTATGGCAAGCTGGTGTACAGCATTGCGTTTCGAATGCTGAGCAACGTTGAAGAGGCCGAAGAGACGACTCAAGAAACCTTTCTTCGCCTTTGGCAGCGCAGCGAAATCTATCAGCCCGAGCGCGGTTCGCTCAGCGGCTTTTTGGTTATGATCACCCGATCGCGCTGTCTAGATCGGCTGCGATCGCGCAAAGCTACCCATCAAAAACTTCAGCGCATCCAAACGGCCTCTCACGGCGCAACAAACTATAACCCACCCCTAGAATTCGTTACAGTAGAAGAGCGATCGCAGCTTGTTCGCGAAGCGCTCAATCAGCTTTCTGCTGTCGAAAGAAAGGTCTTGGAAACGGCTTACTATGAGGGCCTCAGCCAGTCAGAAATTGCCAAACGCGACGGCATCCCGCTCGGCACTGTGAAATCGCGATCGCGTCAAGCCCTCAAGAAGCTTCGTACCGCTCTAAAACACCTGATTTAATCCGCTAGCGCTTAAACTCTGATAGGAGAGAAATCGTCATATCTACGACACACCTTTATCGAGCGCTTTGTTTAACCTAAATGTATGGAAAGAAAGCAACACAAAGCCCGCCAAGAAAATAGGCCCATCCAAACCGCATCTGAGTGCGTATTAAACTACAGTCCCGCTAGAATTCTCTATAGTATGAAGAGAGATGCCAAACGTGATTGCCTTTCCCCGTTGGTCCCATGAAGTTGCGATCGCAATAGGCCCTTCAAAAAGCCTCGATCTGCCCTCACAGCTCATTTAGCTCTCTGCGTCCTCACCTAGCTCGACATGACTCGCCCCCCCGACGATGCCAACCAATCCGACCTCATTGCAGGCTATGTCCTAGGCGATCTAAGCCCTGAGGAAGAAGCTCGCCTGCGTCAGTTGCTATCGGCATCGCCCGCGCAGGTCCAAGAAGCCACCTCGCTCGAAGCAGCACTCGCCCTACTGCCCTACGCGCTACCCACCGTCGAACCTTCCGCTCACCTCAAAGACAAAATCTTGCAGGCTGCCAGCAATGCCAGCTCAACACCTGCCAGAGAGACACCCGCTTCAAAGGCTATTCCAAACGTCATACCGCTAAAACAACCCGCCACAGCCTTACCGCCGCAGCAAAAATGGCAGCAATGGATGCCGCTCATCAGTTCAGGCATTGCGGCTGTTGCAGTTGCTGCCCTTGGCCTAAATTATGTTCAGCTAGGCAGGCAGTCTCAGCAGACGGTAGCCCTACAACAACAGCTCGAAAACACCAACAAAACAGTCGAAAGTCTGCGCAGCGAACTGAACGCCAGTCAAAAGATAACCGCACTGTTAGACGATCCTCAGACGCAGGTTTATTCTTTAGTGGGTGAAGCGTCAAATCAAACAAACACTAAGGCGGCGACCGCGCGCATGTTGATCAAGCCGGGTGAAACAGAAGTAACGCTTGTCGCTCAAAATCTTCCCCAGCTACCCGAAGATCAGATCTACCGTTTTTGGTCATTGACCGAAGCCTCACCCACCCCCCAATACTGTGGGCAGTTTCATCAAGACAGCAGCGGCACCGCCCAGTGGAACAGCATAGACGCAGCCTGCACAATTAACCCACTACAGATGATGATTACGCTAGAATCACCCGCCGCTCCCATCACCGAACCAGGGCCAGTGGTCATGGAGAGCATTATCTGATCGGTCGGATGAACCTAGATAGAGGCCACAGAACGTTGATGAAACTGACTTTAGAAACGTGGATGTGATGTTCTCAAAAGATTCCTCTTCCAAAGATTCTTCAATCACAGCCTGGGTTCCTTTGCTGATGAGATGGATGCTGCATCAGCAGGAGAGTCGCTCTGATGAGAGTGCGGATCGGCTGGTGCGATCGCTTCTAGGCGAAAAATATGGCTGGCTATGGGCGAGTGTAAGACCCATTCTATGGGCAATGAAGCTGCTGCCCGGCTGGGCTGGGCCAGATCGCTCAAGAACGACGCTAGCGAGTATGCTCTACGATCGCACTCTCTTTTTTGACGAGGCACTCACAGCAGCGCTGAGTTCTGTTGAACAGGTTGTGATTTTAGGGGCAGGGTTTGATACTCGTCTGTTTAAGTTTTGTTTGGGTCGAGGGTTAGGACTGTTTGAAGTCGACCAGATAGAAACGCAAGTAGTGAAAAAGCAGGCGCTAAGTAAAAGCGGTATTGCTTTGGATGAGGTGCAGTTTGTAGCAGTCGATTTTGTCCGTGGAGACTGGATGGAGGTGCTGATCTCGAATGGGTTCAAGCCTCAAAAGCGGACGTTCTTTCTGTGGGAAGGGGTGACGTATTACCTGACAGAAGCGGCTGTAAAACAAGGGTTCTCGCTGATGGCGGCAGCTAGCGCTGATGGCAGTCTAGTGGCGTTTGACTTCTTCTCTGAAGCGCTAATAAGAGAAAATAAAGTGAGAATTGGAACGGCTCTACTGGACCTAATCGGAGAGCCTTTGTGCTTTGGAATAGATGCTTGTGAGGGCGTGAAGACTGGCCTGGCGGCAGTGATGGCAGAAACAGGATTCGAGCTGAGCGAGCTGCGGGTGGTAGAGAGCTGGATAGGCGAAAGGTTTAAGCCTGCCTATCTAAGTGGACATGGGAGCGTATTGGGCGGACTGGCGATCGCACAAAAAGTCAGTCCACAGTAAAGTTAGCTCACAGTAAGGTCAGCTCACAGATGCTTTTTCTGGAACCTTGAGAAATTCGTAGAGCGTGTGATAGCTGACTGCCTGCATCAGACTGGTCCCGTCAGCGGCATCAAGGGGGATGATGCCATCGACTGCTTTGAGGCTAAAGCGTAGTAACCCCTGCTGGACTAGCTGCTGACGCGATCGCCCACACAGTTCAGCGACAACCGTATCAACCGCAGACTGTAAAGGAGCTGGCTGGTTTGCCTGCACTAACGGTTAGCTGATCTTTTGTCGCGCAATAGGTCAATTGGGATCTAAGGATTGACGCTGGTGCAGGTCCAATCGTCCTTAGCGAGCTGATAGATTATCCGCGATTGTGGCTCTCCGCGCAGAGAAAGATAGTCGACTTCCTGGGGCGTGAGTAAAAGGGCACAAAACGTCTCTAGGGGATCTTGGGGATCAGGTGGCGATGGAGCAAAGGCGTCGCTGTCCTCGGTGCGAGTTGCTTTGGGATGAGGCCATGCAAACTGGAGCCGGGCGCTGTCTGAGATTTTTTGCCAAAGCTGGCGGCGGGTTTCGGCTAGATCGGCGGCTGAGGTGTCGGCGGTAATAGCGGTGAGCTGACCGCGCACTCGAAACTGCTCTCGGGTCTTGGTGAAGTACCAGCAGGCTTCTGCGTTTGGGTTGTGCTGAATCTGGGCTATTTTTTCGCTGCGGCGATCGCAGATAAACATTAGCTGATTGGTCTGGGCTCGAAAGCCTCTAAAGACCACCGTGCGGTTGGCGGGTAGGCCATCTAGGCGCAGGGTCGCTAGCTGCAAAAACCGACAGAAGGGCTGGGCGCGATTGCGGTGTAGGGCTCTAGAGAGGGGCGATCGCCACGGTGCAAGATCAAAGCTAGACACAAATTTCAGATATATCCTATACAAAAACCACTGTCGCAGACTGGTCGCTGATGACAGCTATGGATATTCTAGGGCGTTGATACAGCTATAGTGTCTGACTAGCGTATGAGCGGGTATTTTTTCAATACTTTATATATGGGCTGGAATCGCTTATATCTGGGTAATTTGATATAAGTGAGAAGGCTCTAACGCAGAACTTACGAAGGCGAGGGCTTTCGAGAACTACAGCACCTATGAGTACTTTGACAGTTGTTTATTTAGTCGCGGGCCTGGCTCTGTTAGTTCTGGGCGCAGAATTTCTCGTTCGAGGCGCTTCCAAGCTAGCGGTCACGGTTGGCATTCCGCCTTTGATTATTGGACTGACGGTGGTGGCGTTTGGCACTAGTGCGCCAGAACTAGCGGTCAGCCTCAATGCTAGCCTGAACGGGCAGGCCGATATTGCTTTGGGAAATGTGGTGGGTAGCAATATCTGCAATGTGCTGTTGATTTTAGGAACGTCGGCAATCATTGCGCCGCTGGTGGTGGCGCAGCAGCTGGTGCGGCTAGATGTGCCGATTATGATTGGCGTATCGGCGCTGGTGATGCTGTTTGGCCTGGATGGCCAGATTGGTCGCTCCGATGGTGTAATTTTGTTTGTCGGTGGGATAGCGTACACTCTCTTTTTATTGCTGCAAAGTCAGAAAGAGAAAAATTCTATTATCCAGGATGACTTTGAGCCATCTGGAGCGCGATCGCCCTCTGCTAAAGAGATTGGCGTGAACGTAGGTTTATTTGCTATTGGTCTGGCGATGTTGATTTTGGGCTCTCACTGGCTGGTGGAGAGCGCTGTTACTATCGCCACCTTTTTTGGGGCTAGTCCCTTGATTATTGGTCTGACGGTAGTTGCTTTAGGCACGTCTCTACCCGAGCTAGCGACCTCAGTGACGGCCACCCTTAGAGGTGAGCGCGATCTGGCGGTGGGCAATGTCATCGGCAGTAATATCTTCAATATTCTGGTTGTTTTAGGACTCACAAGTGCGGTGTCAAAAACCGGTATCTCTATATCTAGTTCGGCGCAGAGTTTCGATATCCCAGTCATGCTGGCCGTGGCGATCATGTGTTTGCCGATCTTTTTTACGGATAATCAGGTCTCTCGCAGAGAAGGCGTGCTGCTATTGTGCTATTACGTGCTGTATGTGGGCTATTTGATCGCAAATGCTACGCACCCAGATTCGATCTGGACCGGTTCAATCAACCTGGTCGTGATTCCGCTGACGCTGTTGATGCTGAGCCTGCTAGGCTGGCGCACCTGGCGGGCCTTTCAACGCAAACGAACGGTTAGAGAATAATTTCCTGCAACGCCAGATTGAGATTCTGGGCCAGATGCAAAGGATCGACGCCTAAGATGCCGCGCTGCTCGCTAGCGTAGAGGGCAGCTTGAGAATGCCACCATACCGCGCTCAAAACAGCGTTCAATGTGGCTGTTGTTATTGTCTGAGTAGGCGGCTGAGTAGACGGCTGACTATCATCTTGTTGGACGGCTTGCCTTGCCGCACTAGCCAATAGTCCACCCATCAGCCCGGTTAAGACATCGCCGCTGCCGCCTCTTGCTAGCGCGGGCGTACTACGCGGGTTGAACCAAAGCTGATCGGGCGATGCGATCGCACTTCTCGCCCCTTTGAGTAAAATAATTGCGCTGCTCTCCATTGCCGCCTGATAAACGACTGCGCCGGGCATAGACGATGACTGAGCGTTGTTTTTCTCAGTCGATGGCTTGTCTGGAAATAATCGCTTGAACTCTCCTGCATGTGGCGTCAGGACAGTCGGCATTGACCTAGACTGAAGCTTTTTGCGAGGTTCGCCTTTTGCCAATAGGTTGAGGCCGTCAGCGTCTAAAAGCAGCGGACACTCGGCGGCCAGCACGGTTTCTAAGAGGGCAGGCACCGCAGGTGTAAGGCCGGGACCGAAGGCGATCGCATCATACTTCCCCAGCTCGAACCCGTCAGGAAATCTCGCAATTGCGCCCTCGTCAGTCTCTGGGCAGCCGACTAGCAGCGCCCCTGGCAGATGAGGCAAGAGCGCTAGGCGAATGGATTCTGGCACCGCTAGCGTCAACATACCAACGCCGCTGGCTACCGCGCCTAATCCAGATAGCAGCGCCGCGCCAGCATAGGTACGAGATCCGGCCACTAGCAGCAGGTGACCAGCGGTGTATTTGTGCGCGGTGATAGAACGGTTGAGCGGGAGATGAGCGATCGCACGTTCGTCCGTCAGCCGCCGCACCACCGGCTTACCCGCCAGCACCGCCCCCACATCCGAGAGCGGAATATCAAAATCAATCAGCGCACATTCGCCCAGATAGGCCAGGGCATTTTCCTGCATGAAGCCCCTTTTCCACAGGCCCAGACAGGCGGTGTAGGTCGCTTTGATTGCAGCGCCCATGATTTCGCCCGTATCGGTATGAATGCCAGAGGGCAGATCGATACTAAAAACAGGAATCTGTTGCTGATTAAGCGTTTCGATGTCCGTGGCGCGATCGCCCTCAATGGGTCGGGTCAATCCAAACCCAAACCAGCCATCGACTAGGGCATCACAGTCCAACAGTTCTTCAGCAGAATCAACAAAAGCTATGCCCAGACTCTTGGCATAGCGAGCATGTTGCACCGTCAAGAGCTTTAGACTAGAAAACGGCTGATAAACTCGCACCTCATAGCCCAAAAAATGCAGCTCGCGGGCCACCACTAGCGCATCGCCACCGTTGTGTCCGGGGCCAGCCAAAATCCCGATAGCTCTCTTCGATTCGTCAAAACGGTCTGCAAACCACTGAACAAAATACTCGGTGAGCCGCCCTGACACCTTTTCCATCAGTGCCTCTACCGGCATACCGCTACCGAAGATCCGCTGTTCAATCCGCTGCATTTGTTCAGCAGTGACCAGGTAGTGTTGAATCGATTGACGAGGCGTCATTGAGGGGTTTTCTCTGGGGTTTTCTCTGGGGTTTTCTCTGGGGTTACATCAGCGCAAATCTTTAGTCAGGGCTGCCTAGATAGTCTCTTTTCCCGACTTCCACACCGTTGTGTCGAAGAATGTCATAAGCCGTCGTCGTATGAAAGTAAACGTTAGGCATGACGAAAAAAGATAGAAAAGGCCATCCTTTCATAGTCATTGTTTGCCCTTTACCAATAGAAACCTCGATTTCCTTTTCTTCGGTATCATTGATAATTATCCCGTTCCAAAAGACACTATACAGCGATCGCATTCAATTTCCATTAGCCCAATGACGCTACGGTTCTGAACTCAGTCGGCGAACATTTTCGGCGTCAAGAAGCTGACCAGTTTCGCCGATCTCGCTGATAGAGCCTGCCACGAATCCACCTCAAACTGGAGCTGAACATAGCCGCAGGTGGGGAGGTTTTTGATAGTGCGATCGCTCATTTGATTGACAAAATCTGTCATCGCCGGGTTGTGTCCAACAATTACAACCTCTGTCATCGAATTGTCCAAAGCTCTGCACCATTTCACCAAATCTTGCACTTCAAAGGTATACAGCGCGTTGTCTGTCTGCCAATGTATCTGTTGGCTGCTCAGCGCCTGGCTAATCTGTTCAATGGTTGATTGTGTGCGGACGGCTGGACTGCAAAAGACAGGATCAAACGGACAGCCCACATCGGCGATTTGCGTTGCCATGATCTGACAGGACGCTAGCCCACGTTTGTTGAGCGGGCGATCGATATCGGCAAGATCGCTATCGTCTCGGCTGGACTTGGCGTGGCGGATAAGATGTAACCTTTTCACGTTTTTTTCCGTTAGGCTGCTTTTTTAGTCAGCTATTTCTCCATTACTATACGGTGTAGCTTGGCTTCGTCTTGGGCAAAGAACAGCCAGGCAATCGGAAAGAAAGTCATATAGCGATTGTAGATTTCTAGGCCCACTAGAGACAGCGCCTTGTCTCTATTTTCAATCAGGCGCTCGTACCAAGCCTTGATAGTCGGCTTATAGTCGTGAATAGAGTCATGTATGATCTTAAAGCCAGCGTCTTTGGCGGCGTTGATATGCTCGCAATGCATGACTAAAAGAGACCCTGGAAAAAACAGCTGCATCAAAATGCCCGACGCTGGGTAGGGTTCGTGCTCGAAAGAAAAGAACTGATGAACGGCCAGGCCACCGCTGCTCAGCGCGTCATAGATCTTTTTGTATAGCCCTTTTATCTCTGCTGGTTTGACATGTTCGATCGCGCCAATCGAATAGATTCGATCATAAGGGGCCTGATCGAATGGCTCAGTGATGAAGTTTGTGAGAGAAACGTTTAATCCTAATGTCTGTTGATCGTAGGTTAGCTGTTCTTTTGATAGGGTAAATCCAGAAAGATCGCCTTTGTGTCCCATCGCTTGGAGATGTTTGAGCATAGCTCCCCAGCCACAGCCCAAGTCTAGTATTTTCTCATCACCGCTAAGCTGCAAGAGCGAACGAATGTGTTCTGCTTTGTGGGTTTGTGCTTCTTCTAGAGTTGTTGGCTCACTGAAAGAATCTGCGCAGGTATAAAATCTGTATTTGGCATCAAGAAATAAAGCGTAGAATTCGTTGGAAATGTCGTAATGGGCTTCGATGCCGCTGGCATGATCCTGGATAAGCACCGTTTCTAGATAGCGTTTGCGCTTTGAAACAGGCGGATAGTTTTTCATGAAAGACTTTAGCCAGGTTGGTTTTGGCTCAGTCCAAAACTGCCAGTTTTCTAGCGGATCTAGAGGAATAGGTGAGTGAATTCTGTAGTGGGCGATCGCATACAGTGGACCGCGATCAACAAGATCCGATGCAACCCGAGACAACCGGTTTAAAGTATTCACGCAATTTCTCCCTTTCAAGATAGAACGCGATGTGCCAAAGCAGTCAAAAATTCATATGCTCCGTCAGCCCAATAAAGTGATTCGATTGGCTGACATAGCTAGCATAGCTTGGAGAATCACTTTGATTGAGAAATTGTAGTGATTTTTTACTTCTATCTCCGTCATTGTCACTATTAGATGACCCATCTTACAGTTTGTGAAAAGAAGACTTGTAAAGAGTTTCAATTCCTAACAGGGTTTGGGGAGCTTTTTCTTCAGGAGGTGCGATACCGCGTTTCAATCCCTAAGAGGGTTTGGGGAGCTTTGATGCGAATGATTGATTGTGACTCTAGTCTCGCATATCAGTTTCAATCCCTAAGAGGGTTTGGGGAGCTTTGATGCCCGCAAAGATAAACTCGTTCATCAGGGCGATGTGCAGTTTCAATCCCTAAGAGGGTTTGGGGAGCTTTGATGCGTAAATACCGGGCGTGCCGTTATTGCTGTCTACCGGTTTCAATCCCTAAGAGGGTTTGGGGAGCTTTGATGCCTCTGGTAAGTCGGTGTTGCTTGGTAACTTGGTGGTTTCAATCCCTAAGAGGGTTTTGGGAGCTTTGATGCCTGGGCGACACGGGCCAAGGCAGTATCCGATATTTTGTTTCAATCCCTAAGAGGGTTTGGGGAGCTTTGATGCACGACAGGCCACCAGAGATACCAGATATTGATGTAGTTTCAATCCCTAAGAGGGTTTGGGGAGCTTTGATGCTGGCCGCTACGAAAGAATCAGGGCTAAGCCCTTGTGTTTCAATCCCTAAGAGGGTTTGGGGAGCTTTGATGCATCCATTCGTGGAAAGACGAAAGTCATTAGATTTGTTTCAATCCCTAAGAGGGTTTTGGGAGCTTTGATGCTAGCAAGTCGACAGCAGGTAACCTTGCTCTGCATGTTTCAATCCCTAAGAGGGTTTTGGGAGCTTTGATGCCTATTTCACCCGTAGAGACCAGCGCGATTGGAGCATGCGTTTCAATCCCTAAGAGGGTTTGGGGAGCTTTGATGCCATGTCGAAGAGATGAACAGTGGCAGCAATGCCATACGTTTCAATCCCTAAGAGGGTTTGGGGAGCTTTGATGCAAAGAGCGTTCAGACCATTTGACAGGCAACGTATGCATGTTTCAATCCCTAAGAGGGTTTGGGGAGCTTTGATGCGGCGGGCGCTGAGAAGACCTGCTGCATATGGTTTTCAAGGTGCGAATGCGCGAATCCCAGAAAGTATAGCACCTTGAACCAGATATGAACGACTTTAAAATAACTTTAGAAAGCGATAACGCTTCTATACCAAGGCTTTTCATCGCTGCGCGAACCCATAAAATGTGGCAAACAGCTACAACCACCAAAACACAACGCTTTGAGCACATTTACAGAGCACACCCACACCTACACCTAGGCACTCGCGCTAGATCCTACGCAAAGAAAACCGTATCATCCCTAACAGTCTCGCCCCCAATCCGCTCAACCTTTCCCTGACAGCAAGCACATAAAAAGTAGAATCGAATACTATCTTCCTCCGGCCTGATCAGCTTATTCAACCGATTACGCAGGCGGGTATATTCTGCGACCGTCAGCGTACATTCAAACACGCTAAACTGCATCCACTGACCATACGACTTCAAAGCCTTGTGAATCTTAGTCCGGCGCTTATCGTCTGAAATATCGTAAGTGATAACAACATGCATAGTCGGTGCGTAGATCAAAGACTTGAATAAACAGCAGACTAGGTTCTAAAAAGTTCTGCTACTTCAAAACCAGCGGCGGATACTGCTCGGTTTCAGTCATCAAATACTTCGCTAGCAGACGCGCCTGAATCTCAAACGCCTCTTGATAAGTACACTGGCGTCCCATCACCGGATGCTTGAACTTCGACTGCTTCTTTTGCTCATACAGACGCAGAAACTTTCGCCGCCCCTCATCCGTCAAAGCAACCGCATGACTCAGCGGCTCATCTTCAAAATCATCAGGACTCAGCGCCTTGCGATTCAACGCTGAAAGCACCATCGCATCCACCACCAAAGGCCGAAACTCTTCCATCAGATCCAGTGCCAGAGAAGGCCGCCCATAGCGCTGGGTATGCAAATAGCCCAAATAAGGATCAAACCCCACAATATTGATCGCCCCTTGCACATCGTGAGCTAGCAAAGCATATCCAAAACTCAGCAAAGCATTGACCGGATCGGTCGGCGGACGACGGCAGCGCGTCTGAAAAGAAAAACACTCATTCAAAATCAGACCGTCAAAATGGCCAAAGTAAGCGGCACTGCCTGCCCCCTCTATTCCTCGAAGTGAGTCAATCGCCGAGGTTCGCTCAATCGCCGCGATCGCCTGCTCCAAACGAGTAATCCCCGCACCTGCGCTAGACTTACCCTCGCGCTGCGATCGCAACAACAGATTCCGATAGCTCTTCAGCTTGCCCCGCACAAATGCCTGCACCACATGTACCGCCTGACTGGTTTCCCCCGCCGCCTGCCACTGAGCCGTCCGCACAAAAATATTCTTACTCAGCTCCGGCTCCAGTCGCCCCAAAAATCGCCCCGTCCCCGTCATAAAGCTCAGCGGAATCTTACGCTCCAACAGTTCTATCAGCGCCGCCGGTGAAACCGTCGCCCGGCCCATCACCACAACACCGTCAACCTTAATCATCGGCACATCTAACAGCGTCTCTTTGTTTGCCCTTACTCGCAATCGCTCATCCGTCTTGCCAATAAAAGCATCATCCGTCGAAATATAAACAGTTCCCATGTGTTGTTCTTTAGGTTGATTACTAGGTTGGGTCAGTCAGCTTCTCGATAGCGGCCCAATTTCTTCACCGCCTGAGGCAGACACTGGCTGTAGAGACTACAGCCTCGACAGCGCTTTGTATAAATTGGTTGAGGCATTGTGCCAGTGCAAATCAAAGCTCGAACAGCAGTAATCGTTGCGATCGCCCGCTCCCTCAGCTCATCCGACAGCTCCACCGCCTGTCGCTGATGAGAATGCGCATAATAAACAAATCCCCGAGAGAGTGTTCTCCCCGTCATATCCTCCAGGCACAGCGCCTGCGCACACACCTGAAGCGCATCATTGTCAAAATCCCCCCGCTGCCCCCGCTTATACTCCACCGGACACAGCTCGCCATTCTGTTCTTCAATCAAATCAGACTTGCCGATCAGACCATAGCGATCGCTCTTTAGCCAGATCGCCCGCACCTGCCAAAGCTCATCGCGCCGACCGCTCCCTAGCGTATGCACCCGCTCATGCAGTCCAGTCCCTTCGAGCGTATACTGATTATCAACAAACTCCCCCGCACAAAACATCCGCCAGCAGCGATGCGAGCAATAAGCATACTGATTCAGCGCCGCAATCGGAATATAATCAGCCTCTGGAACCCTTCCCACCTCATCATTCATCGTTCATCCTTTTAATCTTCTACTCTCCTCACCATCCCCATCCCCATCGGCGTTTTGCGCCCCACCCCTGCATACAGCGCAAAATCCGCCAGCGCGTTGAGCTGTTGAATCGTGACAGCATCAACCCTGCCCAAAATCTGAAAAGTGACTTTGCCCACACAGCCCGTAAAGCTGTTGCAAGGATTCGTTTTAGCACCGGTATGCTGAAACTGTTCTCGCGGATCAACCGCAACTTCGGTATGGATATTGACGCGGCTATCTTGCAAGGTTGTGAGAATATCAGGCGGAAATTCTAGTCCGCTATAGCGGTTCCATCTCCGCAGCAAGCTAGTAAACACCCGCTCAGCAGTAGGCAAAGAGGAGTCATATTTGCCCTGACGAAAGGCGGTCGGCGTACAAAACTGCAAGGTGAGCTTACGAGTCGTGCTAGAGGCTTGTTCGTACATCTGCGTGTAGTTACAAAAGTTGGCCCAGGGCTGGGTGCTTTGAGGTGTGCCAAGAATACTGGTGATATGGAGATTTGCCGGTCCAAGATGCCAGGGCTGGTCGGAATTCAGATTTAGCCATAGCCCGCTAAGCTGGCCAAAAAGCTGGTCGTCTAGCAGGGAAACGCGCCACCAACAAGGGGTGCCGGGGCTGATCGGCTTGAGGTGTTTCCAGTGGAGAGCGGTGTGGGAGCCTCGCTGAAGCGGGCTGAGAGTGAAGGGCTTGTTGGATTGGTTTTGATGAATGCGATCGCCCAGTTCTGTATCCACAGCGCTCACCAGGCGAAGAAACAAACCGTGAAGATTTTTCCCAGCGGTAAAGCCAGGGGGAATAGGCGTAGTAGGAGAAAAGTTGAGGACTAGACTATGGGGCATAGGTTAGACGGTATCTAGAGCTTTAAATCGTTTGAACCAGAACAGTTCAGCTTGTGTGCGGTTCTAAAGGTTTGATGTAAGTGATGATCGCGGAGCTACCAGATTGTTTTTCGGAAGGCTTATACAAAAGCTTGGCTTCTATGTTGCTTTTGAGAGGAATGAAAATTCCAGGAAGATCGACAAAACCTAAATCTGAGTCATAGTGGTAAGGCTCAAGCACATCTATTTGTACATTTTCATGGACAGCGCCTATTCTGATAAAAATGTCTTTCGAGTATGCTATGCCCCAGCTGAGCGGGACCATCTTCCAACGAGTAGCTTCTTTATCATATATTCTCTCGTATACATCAACGCTAGAATACTGATTGATATACGTACCTTCTTCCTTCTTAAGGAACAGTCGATCTAAAGGAACAGAAGCTCTTGGTAGTTCTGACAGGTTGTCAGTCCAGTCGCCATGCTTTCCGTCGTCGTAAATAAGTGTTGCCGATGGTGTCCAGCTTCGAGTGGTCACTAATCCTCTATCGTGAGTGGGCTTACAGGTAAGGTCGGCTTCGTAAACGTAGCTATGGAGCATAGAAAATATTTCTACTACGCGATAGTCGTCAATATGCTCAACTCGACTAATACAATCCCTGATTTTCTCAGTTTCAAATACATTTGATTTTTCTAACGTCAGTTGATATTTCTCCCAGCCGCTATCGTCCAAGCTGTTAGCAAACTCAGGAATGCAATCGCCTACAACAATAACTTTTGCATCGGAAACGTTACCCTTTCGATTGCACCGACCGACTCTTTGTATGAGGTTTTCGGGCGGGCATATTTGAGAGACTAGAGTTTCTGCATTGAGATCGCAACCAACTTCAATGGCACTGGTTGTAATGACAACGTAAGGAGCTTCTAACTTATCTCTCTGTTGAATTTCCTGATATATTCTAGGTCTTTCCTGCTCAGCGAGGCGTCCATGATACAGAAAGATCTTCGTCTGAGCAGCGGCGGCACCTTCGATCTTTGTCTTCAGGTTTTTGTATATTTCAACAGCGTCTTGCACTGTTTGGACAACAGCTAAAATGCGGCGGTCAGGCTGTGCTTTCCATTCATCTTGAATAATTCGGACGAAGCCAGATTGAAAGCTTGTGGGGTCTTCTGCGTTCCGGGTGAGTGTTTTAACCCATTCGCAGCTTCGCTGGTTCAAGTAGCTGCAATTAGAAACCTTTTCCTGGAATGTTTGTAAAGCCTGCGAGTTAACATGATTATCGACGTAATCAATAGGGTCTAAATAGTCGAAACGCTTGAATAACTCATCGGGCATAGTTGCGGTCATTAGCACCAAAGACCTACCTGCTTCATAGAGTGATCGCACCAGGCTTTGAAAGTTAGTGAAGGCAATATCATCATAGCTGTGCGCTTCATCAAAGCAGATCAATGACCGGGTATGGCTGTTAGATTGATTGATTCTAAGCGGAAAAACAAACGACTTCTGCTGATCGCCAAAGGAGAAATAGCGATATAGGAACTTATCGAGCGTTGTTAAAATCACGTCTCCTTTGTAGAGATGACGACGGAGGTTGATGCTGAGAGTTGAGGTGATGTCTTGACCGTTTTGGTATACCCATCGGTACATTTGATAGCCCGTATCAACCACCATGGAGATTTCTCTGCCTTTATTTTTCGGTAGATTTGAAAACTTTAGAAGATATTGTTCTATACGTTCTTTTTGATCTTCTAGCAAACTACGAGCGGGTAGCGGTAAGAAGAGCCGGTAGCCTTTTGCTAGGGCTGGAAATAAAATCGCTTCCGTTTTACCAGCGCCCGTTGGTCCTTTGACGATAATCGCTGGGTGTTCTGAATCGTTAATTGCCTGAAATACTTCTGCCTGCATCGGATTCGGCAAAAATCCCGCTAAGTCTCGATATATCTGCTCTGAGCTAGCTACGTTTGGAACGTCTTGGAAGACGGGTTTTATGGTTGCTGTTATGGTTTCGATGACAGGATCTTCTTTCTGGCTTCGCCACCAGCTCTTGATGATGGAGTCTAGTTCTTTCCCTAAAGCTGAATCATTGTTGCGGTCGCAGATTTCTCGTAGGCAATTCTTTTCATTTGTAGAAAGGTGTTTACTCCAATAGTGAAAATTCAATGAAATCTCTGATTCTTTAAAGGGCCAAGGGTCAAGCAGATAATGACCCGTTTCTGCTGGAGAAATAATGTAATCCATAAAAGTGCGTGATTCAGCCTGTTTCTTGTCATCTAATATGCGGCATGCCAGCTCGGCTTCAATTTGATCACACATCTCAAGGATGTAAAGTTCTCCTGCATAGGCAAGGGGTTGCTGGTTAAGGATGGCTGCGTAGGTTGCCTCCTTACGAAGCTTATAAGCATCTCTTGTGATATCTTCAACAGAAAAATCATGATGGCCTCTGGCTAACGATTGCACCCACGCATCATCACATTCGGCTAGAAACCGATGACCTCGAAAGGAATAAATGTAGTTTTTGAATTTTCCTTTTGCGTCAACGTTGACCTGCATATAAAATCTTTGCGGCTTGCCGATATCATGAATTTCCGCTGCCTTGACGACTCTTGGCAATGAGTCCTTACAGGGAAAGTCTTTCCACTTTTCGACCAGTCGTCGAACATTGCTGACATGGTTATCGAGCGGCTGTAGTCGAACGGTATCAAGAATAGGATTTTTCTCGCTACTCTCTTTGATCTCTGTTGGAAAGAAGACACGTCCAAAATTGTAAGGTTTTTTCGTTCTAGACATTTGTTTGGCTGTTGAGCAGGTCAACAAGAGCGACAGGAATATAGATGTCTTGATGATTCGTGTAATAATCTAAAGTTGGCGGGGTTGTTTCAGCATTACCAAAATAGGCCGCAACGAAGGGTAAAAAGCCTTCTACTTCACTAGGCTCGACATCTAGAAAGCCTGCTTGCGGTGTTCTTCCCGTCTGTATTGCTGCCTGTTGATAGCGATACAGGTTATAAACATCACAGCCCCCTAAGAATGGATTACTTTGCAGAAGATCATCCATCGGTACGAGCGTAGAAGGAACGGATGAAACCGTCTTTTGTTTCAATTCAATGATGTCGGATGTCTCTGCCACAAAGGCGAATCCTTCCTTTCCTATCTTGCAGCCATAGTCTTGCAGATCCTGAAAATGCTCTAGACCTTCCGATGTCTCTGCGACTACGTAGCCGATTAATGCCTCTGCAATCAGGTACTCCCAAGTGTGAAGCTGAAAGTTAGCGCTGCTCTTTTCCTGATAAATTTGAGAAAAAGCATCATGGTTAAACTCTCTCATTCCTTTTCGATAGGTTCGATGGATACCGCTCCAATGCTCCTGTGGTAGGTATGCACCTAGCGCCGTATATCGTGGGGGCAGGGAGTAGATGGGTGGCTTTTCTCTATTGATTCGAGTGTCTGGGAGATCCAAACCGACCGTGAGCATACCTAGCCGTCGTAGAAAACCAGCAAGCGTTGTTGGAGGTACAAACGGGTAGGTTGCAATGTTAAGGATAGAGCCTGGTAGAATCCGAAAGGTCATTGCCGCAGTAGGCTGAAGCTTGATTTTGACGCAGTACATAGCTTACGCCTGCAATACAGAATCGACAAAATGGCTAGAGCATTCTTGCAGCTTCTCTAAGGCGGCATCGCCAATCCAGCGTTCAAAGTGAGTGTGTTCAATATGGTCTGAGCTGTTACCGGGTGATCGCGCTAAGCGGATAAAGTCTGCGATCGCTTCTTCTGGGTCCGTTACAGAAGGGGAAATAACCGGACGCTTCCCCCTAGGCGACAGGTAGCGATCAACAACGAGTAAAGGCATTTTCTTAAAAGACTCAGCTAGAGCCACGCCTTTAGGATTTCCCGCCCCAATTCGAGCTAACGAATCTAGAAATGCATAGGCCACGGAAGAAAACTCATGATCGGTTACGCTGAGCGCATGGTTGGAAATGGGATAGAGTAAACCGGGTTGGTTGTACTGTCGTTTAAAGGGGATAGGCTTTTCTTCCTTTGTCTTCATTTCGTTGGCAATAATTGCTGGGTGCATTGCTCTTTGCTTATCGACTGGGTAAAGTCCTTGAACGGCAACACCGCCGCCGTGGGTAACGCGGCCAATGAGCGTACGTTTACCCGGATCTAGCGCACCGTAAGGACCGCATATGGGACAGTCTGGTTCAGCGCAGGTCTTTGGAATACCGCATTTTTGCTTGTCTCCTAGCAGTACGCCACTTTTGACAGGAGCCCATAGCAGGCAGCGGCGTTCTACACCTCGACGCTTAGTAGGAGAGATATAGCATTTTTCGAGTGATTGTCCATTTTTTGTTTCAAGCTTGATCATTTCAACCAGGTTGACATTTACCTGTACCTCATCTCCGAGATAAAGCTCTTGCGAGCCCTCAAGAATGGCGTAGATATCAAAATGCATTCGAGGATTCTTACTGTCTGTTTTAGAAAGTCCGGTAGGCATAGTTATTTGTCGTTTGTGGAGTTTAGTTTGCGAACGAGTTCGGGAAAGCGAGTATACAAAGAAAGCTTGAGATTATAGGTCAGCTCTTTCCATCCTTTGTCTTCTGAATAAGGTTTTTGGCTTGCAAAATGCAGATAGACATTGCTCAGATCATCGGCGTAAAGCTGTATATAGGTATAGTCGTTGTCTTTATTCTCTCGGTCCTTGATGCCCAGCGTATTGAGCAAAGCTAGTAGCTGCTCATATATAAAAGCATTTTCTGAGTTGCGATAAAGCCTCGCCTGAACGCTTGTTTTCTCTTTGTCTCCTAGTGTTGCAAAGTAGTTAAACGCGACTGGATCGTCAGCTTTTTCAATAATTTTACTAACTTCACGGGCGGCATATTTTGGGTCTTTCTTCTGCTCTGAAGATTCTTTTGCCGTCTTTTCTAAAGAAGCGACAAATGCGTAGTTTAGTCCGGTTAAAGCGGCCACGTCTCTAAACAGTCTTGCCCGTGATGACATCTGCGAGTTTGAGTCCATAAATCCTTTTATTTCATCCCAATAAGCGATTCGTGTTTCTTCTAGCAGTAACAGATTGGTAATGCTGGATATTCTGACTAACTTGTAATCTGCTAAGTAGGGCAGATCTTGCTGAACGTAGCGAACGGCCACACCTAAATTCATGTTGATTTCTTTGCCGCCCGTAATGATGGACTGCCCATAAGCGTCCATGAGCCCCTTAGCGAATAGCAGGTGTCTATTCGCTAGTTCTATATTGCTGCCTTGAAGAACTAGCTGGAACTTGAAGTCAGATAGAACTTCCTGCGGAAAGATAGAGGCAACTTTCGCCGTTGCATATTGGACCTGACCTAACCTAGGCGCTGCTAGATCGCCCTTATTGGTACGGTCTGAGGTGAGAATTACATATCTGCCAGCGCTGAGATGTGATTCTTTGTTGCTAACCATCCGTACATAGTCTTGAGTGCTCAAAGCTGAGGTGTGGCCTCTATTTTTGGGTTCTAGTTGCAAAACAACACTTTCATCTGTCACTTTCAGCGGAGATGCGAACGACAGCACCGAGCAGGAAGCACAAATATAGGGTCGTCCTTCTCCAGAAGATGACTGACGGCGTTGAGACGGGCGCTCAAACATAAACCGAAGCACCTGCCATCTTGCTGTTTTAGAATCTATGCCAATACCGCAGGCATAGCAGAATGTTTTGTTGTCGTCTCCTGGAAGCCTAAAGCTGGATACTGAAGATAGTTCAGTGAGAAGTGGCGGTGGGTAGTCATCGAAATCATCTTCTAAATTCATGAGCCGATACATTTCAGCTATGCACTGAGTAAAAATATCTCCACGAGTTGAGTTTATTTGTTCTGTGGCCTTTTTCTGAAATCGTTTGGCAAGTCCAGAAATAGCGACAAATTTTTCTGGATGCCGTTTTTCGTCTTCACAAACAAAGTCAAAAGGATCGCAGTTTACTTCTCGCAAAAGTTTGCTTTTTTCACCTAGAAATGATTCTGACAATATGATCTCAGAGGTTACTTTTTCTTTCTTTTTCTCAAGCTTTTTAGCATCTCTGTTAGAAGTATCAGAATTGTCTAGCTGACTTTCAACATGCTTGAGTTCTTTCCATGCTTTGATCTGCTTGTCTAAAAGTTTACCGAAGGACTTCTCGAAATTTTCTTTATATTTTTTTTCCTCCTTACCCTGCATTGCTTCCTTATCATCAATTTCTTTCTCTTTAGCTCGTCGCTCTTTATCAGTGAGTTCTAGTGATGCTGAATCGCTTCTGAGGCCGTCGATTTGACTTTGCCGAGTAGTCTGCCTCTGTCGCACTTGCTGAACCACCGCTAAGTACCAGGCTGCCAGCACATTTGCCTGGTCTTTCGTGATGACAGGAATATCTAACGTGCTGAACCCTCTACCAGAAAGCGTAATGGTATTGAGCATCGCAATGAAAGTCTGGACTAGCCCAGGCATTTGCAACTGAGTATTGCCATAGGCTGAGAAAGCAACGTTGTTTATAAAGTCTTCCCAAAGCACTTTGAAGTCGTGGTTTGTTTGGCCTGGAATAAAGACTTGAACATGGCGATCGCTTTCACTGAGCACGACGATTTGGTGTCGCCTCAGAAGGTAGTCAAGGAACCGCTCAATCGCGCCTTCAACTGTCAACCTTGCCTGTAGTTCATTCGGCAAAGCAGCTTTGAAGAGAATTTTCGTTTCTCCAATGGTGTGTATTCCATATGTTATGGATGCACCGTTCAGATTTACAGCTTTCGATGAGTCTGAGAGCTGACTGTTAGACAACTGAAGCTGCCTTGAAAGACGAGGTTTATAGAATGTCTTTGCTACTGCTTGAATGTTCACCCTAGCCGGATTAGCCCCCCACAGATTAGATATCACTGAACTAACTAAAGACTGAGGAATTGCCTCAGCAGCTAGTGCACTCAAAAGAATTTTGGTATCTGCGATCTCATCCATATCTACACTTTCCACTGACGGATTGATGAGCGCCAAATAATGAATATTTGACGCCGCATTAAGCTCGATTGACTTAGCTAACCCAGTCGGCGTAGCTCATAACGTTGCCATTGATAGAGATGTCCAAGCACTGAAACTCTTTAATCTCTGCTATGAGCTTTTCGATTTTCGCTTCGCGCTGCGCAATTTCGCGAGCAATGAAGTTTAGGTCGAACATTCCCTCCTCCTCATTGTGTGTTCTACAAGGACTGCATTTAAGACCGCGTACTAACTCACGAATGCAAGTTGATAGTGCGCAAGGCTGTGTTTAGCAGTCCTGCGCATCAGCTTACACTATTTTTATCTGTCTTGCTAAGAGCTAAGGAACTCCAAAAGATCAAGTTTGCATAGAGGTATAGCAACAAGTAGTTCTTGATAGAGGGCAAATTGCTCTACGCTAGGTAGCAGAGCCTCTCTAAATTCCTCCTAGGAATTGAAATTTGCAAAGAGCAGAGGTTATTCGACCCAAACCCTCTTAGGGATAGAAAGTTTGACTGCTATTGCTATGCGTTGGCTGGCCTCTTGCATGGCCTGTTAAGTTATTTTGGCCCTTAGCCGTTTTCATCTCTGTAGATCCTCCACTCCGTTTAAGTGCAATAAGGCGCAATAAGAACACGAGGGCAGATATTCATACTGAACCCTTAGCGAAGCAGTGCGCTGTATAAGGGTAAAATACACGTACCTTGCTGCATAAGTCCATATTGACGGGTAAAATAGGGATAGTCAAGCAGTGTCCGGATAAAGTGTAAGTTCACTTTCGCGCCTATAGCCATGCCTCGAAAACGTTCCTCTATTACGCTCTCAATTTCTGGTCATGAAAAAGCTCAGCTAGAGCAGCTTGCGCTGGAATTTGGCCAGACGTGGGGGGAGAATGCTAACGTTTCAAAACTTATAAAAGCGATCGCACAACAGAAAATTCGTCTCGCTGTTAATCACGACTGGGAGCGCGATCGCATTGACACGCTCATACGGGCGCTTAACCTGCTCAAGGACGAAGGCTACTTCAGTGAGGCGCTAGAACTGGCTTCATTGCTTTTAGAACGCAGTGAGCTGAGCAGTCCCCTAAAACAAGAAATTCAAGATTGGACCGACGCGCCGGGAGTTCCCTGGCGGCTTCAGCTAGATAGCTGTATTCAGCGCTGTCGTCCTTTCAGGCTGGCCTATCAAGATGCTGCCGATCGCATCTGGAGCTTTACAGTACGCCATGCCAAAATTGAACGACTTGAAGAGCGACACTATTTAATGTGTTGGTGCGATGAGGCCGAGGGAAATCAGGATATAGAAGCGTTGGCTCATAACCGATCGCTACGGCTCGACCGCATTCCTGATGAAGCCGTGCTTTCCCCAGTTGAGGGGCAATGGCATACCGATCTGGGCTATGTCGATGTCGAATTTCATCTATTAAGTGGATTGGCTATGGGCTATCGTTCTAAAACAGAAGCAGACCTTTCTAATGAATGGATGCCCGAGCAGCGGGTGCGACGAGTTGTGCGGCGGGTTCGTAGTACCTTTTGGTTTTTCAGAGAGGTGAGGCGGTATGGGGCGGACTGCATGATTGTTGGGCCGGAAGATGTGCGCGATCGCTTTGTTGACGATCTAAAGGCAACGATTCAGAACTACGAATAACTTTTCTCTGTTTCCCTCGGATCTCTCTAACAGCTAGCATCTGAAATATTCTAATAAACCTTGTAACTACTCAGGCTGGGGTAGGAGCGAGCGAGTACTCCCAGAAAACAGATCGACGAGTGCATCCAAGACATCAAGACCTTGCTTTCGCAGGGTAGATAAATAACCGCGAATGCGACAGAAGTCTTTAGCCCCCTGCTCAGAACGAAAGCAGCCAGAAATCTTCTGCTTCAGCTTCATCATCCGCAGGTCACGTTCAGCTTGATTGTTGTCAAAGGGAATATCGAAGTTGTGCATGAAACCGAGCACCGCTGCCTTGTGAGTTTGTAGCCGCTCGAGCAAATTGCGGGGGACAGAGCGTTTAGGTCGGCCTTTTTTCTTCGGTTGGGTGGGGTCGGGTGGAGGCATCGGATTCTGCTTCAAACCCTGTTCTAAAATGGCGTCATACCGGGCGCTCAAGTCGGCTAAGTCTTGAGCGGACAAAGCCGTTTTTCCGTGTGCTTTGAGCAGCTTAACTTGGCTGTGAATACTCACAAGCAACACACTCAGGTGAAAGGCCCACCACTGGTCATAGTGCTCTAGGACATACTGCAACTCTCTGAGGTGATGCGCATTGCACAGAAAATGCTCGCAGTCGTAGCCCTGGTAGCTTTGCAACCCATCGTGGACGGCCTTGCCCTCAAACTCGGGTAGAATCCCCATCTCATCCATGGCCAGTCGACCCCGTTTGGGATGAACAAAATAATAGGTGAGCCCGTCGGTCGCCGCCACATGCAGCCACCACAGTTTCTGATTGACCCGCAGCCCGGTTTCGTCAAAGTGGACCACTTCAGACGCTTGAATCGCCTGCTCAAGCCCTTTATCAATCGGTGCTATCAACTCACTGCACTGCGCCCTGGTGTTGTACAAGGTGCCTTCTGAAACGTCCACACCGAGCAAGTCGCTCAAGCCCTCGCAGGTGCGATGGGACGGCAACAACTGCTGCTCCATTAGGTAGACCATCATCCCTTTGAGTCGCGGACCATACTGCACCACATTACTCGCCTCGAACGGAAAATGACCCTGGCTGGTTTGCTCACACGCTGGACAGCCTTTCACCGCCACCTGATGCTCGGTGACAAATATTTCTACGGGTGGAATGTCGAATACTTGGCGTGCCAACACCTGATCGACTGGCACGGTTGCAAGGGAATGACCACAACTTGAACAGCTATCTACCTCATGATGCTCCACAAAATCTGGGGCGCTGCTCCACTCCAGCGTCCGACCTCGATGGTCTGGTTGTCCGCCTGAGGGCTTCTCACTTTTACCTCGTAAGCTCCGGGTGCGTTTGCCAAAGCCATCGCCGGACGGTGGCTTACTGCTATTACGACTGTTCTTACCCAGCTGTCCCTTCAGTGCTTTGACTTCGGCTTCCAGTTCCGTCAGACGAGCCATCAACTGGCTCACCAAGCTCACCACAGCCTCTTCTCCTTGCCCATAAACGGCACGGATCTCTGCTTCGCTGAGCTGTTTTTTTGGCGGCTGTTTGCTCACGGCTATGCTACAAAAGAGTGGCTTGTTTATAAGTTACTTGAATGACGGCATCGTACTGAGAAATGTCTCTATTTTTTTAAGCCTGAGTAGTTACTAAACCTTGCTGATTGTGTTGACTTTTCAGCTCTCTCACAATTAACTCAAAACCCTGGTATCAGAAGCGATCGCTCCGCGCTGCGCTGCTAAAGGACGCAAACCCAGACGCTGCCGTGGCACCCGCATCAGGCTAATGCCCACTACCAGCATCCAAACCTCCCAAAGAATGAACCCAATGGGCGTCGTTTCAATCACAGGCATTCCTGGCATTACGGTTGCTAGCAGCTCACTTTGGCCAAGCAGCAGCAGCGGCGTGGTGAATAGCCCCATCCAAGCTACCCAGGATTTGAACAGCGGCGAAGACCGCATCGATAGACAAATGCCAATTGTCCAGCCTACCAGCAACGTCTGGCCCAAATGCTCGCCTAGCACCACGCCGCCATACTGATGAACGGCCTGGTAAACAATGCTAATGGCTTCGCGGGTCGTAGAGGTCGTACTCGCATCGGTGTAGAGTCGGGCGAGCACCGGCACAACAAAAACCCAACGCATCAGGCCAATACCTTGAAGTAGACCCGAGAGAGCACCCATGAGGGTGGCGATCGCCAGCACAGGCGAATCGGACTGTTGAGCTTGCAGCTTCATCACTTGATGCAGCAGAACACTCGCTGGAATTAGCAACAGTGCTGCTAGAGCAAAACCCAACCAGGTGAGAATCAGTTCTGTGCCACCTGCCTGAAATTGTGTCAAAACCACATCGACAGGTTCACGCAATACATCGTCGTAGCCAAAGATTTGGATCAGCCGGATATAGGGAATATTGGAGAGCACCACTAGGGCGATGAAGAAGCGCCCGGTTGTTCGAACAAGCTGTAGAGGGTTCATGAAAGAATCTCCTAAGAATGAGACAAGTGTGAATTACAAAAGTAAGGGGACGATCGCCCCTAGCACAACAGAAAGTCTAGAATCGCTCAAGCCTTTACCAATACTTGAGCAAAGATGCTTCGACCTGGAGCAACTGGGCCAATCTCGCTAGGCTGCCAAGTAATAGTCGAAACAGAAAGGGTGGGATATCCACCGGCAGGGTGTCCGATAGCTTCAGCAAGATGGCAAACTGAAGTAGATTAGTCGGCATTCCTTCAGCGTTGACCTTGCCGTCGATCGCCAGTCCATACAGCCCTCGAATAAATTGTTCAAACCCAGCAGCGGGAAGGTTTTCGGTGGTGAATGTGACCCAGTCATCAGAGGTGTTGCAAAAGCTGTGGTGGGTGCCCGGTAGAATGGTCAAGCGCTCCCCTGCCTGGAGTATTCGGCGTTCGGCGTTCTCTCCTACTTCCATCACCAGCGAGCCTTTTAGCACCGTGAAGGTTTCTTCCATTTCGCTGTGATAATGCAGAGGGCTACCCTTGGCACCCGGCGGTAAATCGAACTGAATTTTGGCGTAGCGGCCCTGACTTTGGTGGGACGATGCGAGAATGGTCATGCGATCGCCCGTAACCGGATTTACAATGACCTCTGGATTCTGGGCGGCCAATGCCTCACCAGTAGTGGCCAATCTAGCTTGAGTTGAAATCATGATACTCATCTCCTGAACGACTTTGATGTATGGATAATAGGGTGTATTGGTAAGGTGATATTGCAACGATAGAACTTGTGCCTGGTAGGCCGATTGACAGGCCACGCCAAAAAGTTGACCTGTCGCGCCAATTCTTCCAATGTCTATTTGAACAAGCCTCATGAAACCAGAAGCAACCTTCTCTATTGCAATTGTTCGAGATATCTTGCATTACGTTTCAGCCCAAGGCGTTGCGGCTGACGAGCTTTACATCGCAGCAGGCATTGAGCCCGCCTGGCTGACCGATCCGGATCGTCAAATTTCGGGCGACGTGCTCCAGCAGCTCTGGCGAGTCGCTGTCGCCAAAACCGGCGATCAAAATCTGGGATTACACATCGGTGAAGCTTTTGATCTGGCCGCGATTGGCATTGTCGGCTATGTTTTACTCAATTGCCAAACCTACGCTCAGGTCTTAGAAAAGCTGTCTCAGTACACCTGTCTTTTCAGCCGAGGCGTTGTTATTCGTCATCGCATTTCAGGCAATTGGGTAGAGTGCGACTGTGAGATAATTGGTAACGTCAAAAACTACCTGCTAGCAGAGCCTCGCCATCCGATCGAAAGCACCTTTGCGGCCCTGCTTACAGCCACTCAGCAATTGACCGGACAGCCCGTGTCTCTTCAATCAATTTGGTTTCAGCATCCGCAGCCCGAAGACTGCACAGAGCATGAGCGAATTTTTCAAACAGCGGTACAGTTTTCACAGCCCACAAACCGTATCTCGATCAATTCAGCCTGTTTAGACTGGCCGATTCGTTCTGCTAATTCTAATTTGCTCTCTGTATTTGAACGCCATGCGATCGCTATGCTCAAAGCCCAGAACCCATCGGTCCCGCAAGCGCAAAGCTATAGTGCAATCGTAATGGCAGCGATCGCACAGCAGCTTCAAGGAGAAGTGCCGCCAATTGATGCGATTGCCCGCCAGCTCACCACTAGCGTGCGCCAGCTCCAGCGCGAATTGCACGCTGAGCATACGTCCTACCAAAAGCTTTTAGACGAGACTCGCAAAAGGATGGCTCTAAGTCAGTTAAAGCGTCCAGAAATCTCTATTCATGAAGTGGCATTTTTGCTAGGATTCTCAGAACCTAGCGCCTTTCATCGAGCCTTTAAACGCTGGACTAGACAGACGCCGCGCCGCTATCGCGTCGGTCAAAATGAATGACACTAGCATATGCGGCCACCGTACCTCTGACATCAGCTGAAGACTTCAAAAAATTAAACAGAAACGATATTGAACGCTTTTGCCGCAATCCGCAGCAAGGGCAAACCGTTACATAGCTAACTTCAGCGTTTCACACAAATCAAGAGGCGATCGCACATTACGCTAAGTTTGAACCTGATCAGGAGTCAGTTCAGTGAAGCTAGGTAAAAGCCAGGCGTAATCTAGGTCAATCTCTCAATTGCCCTACTCAAAAACTGTTTGACAAACTCGTCTTTTCTGTTGAGCTGATACTGCTGCTCAACGACGGACTGAACGCCGCCATCGCCCCAATCCTGGTTTGATTGAAAATAAGCTACAAAGCTTTTTCCGGCGATTCGAGTCAGATACGCAGCGCTGATCCCTTGCAACAGCTTGCTAGCTACCGCCGTTGCCAAATTTGCCTGTAGGCCCACTGCCAGCATCTTCATCGTGCCTTTGGCCAGACTCAATCCTGCCATCGTTTTTGCTAGCGATACGGCCAGCGCTTTACTCTCTTCTATGCTAACGGTCACACCGTATACTCTGCCTATTTCGATGACCATCTGAGCATTGACTGCCGCTGTTGCTAGCATATCGACGACTGGCAGTGGCGTCGCTGCCAGTACACCGGCCCCAATCCACTGATAGCGTTCAACAATTTTCTCGGACTGCTGCTGGCGCTGCGCGTTTAGCAACACTTTGGCTTGTTCGCTAATGTTTTGAGATTGCAGCAGCAGATTGTTCGCAATCAGGTCCGTACTTTCATGGTTCAAAATGTCGAGGATTCGGCTGCTGAGCGCTGCTATATCTGGATCAAGCTGGAGTGGAGAGCCGTCATCTAACAGGATAGGAGATGGACTGGCGGCGATCGCCACTACATCCTCACTCTTCAGCAGGCCCCTCGTCCTTTCCTTCAGTCGTCGCAGAATCTGTTCTTTTTCTTCTGGCAAGTAGCGATCGCACTTATTAAACACCAGCAGCGATCGCTTGCCCATCGCCATCAAAGCCGCTAGCGGCTCATATTCCGCTCGATGCAAATCATTATCAACGACAAACAGCAACAGATCTGCCTGCGTCGCTAGCTGCTTTGCCGCCATCCCCCTCGCTTCGCCCGCGCCTCCCACTTCTAACAATCCGGGCGTATCTACGATCAATACCGCTTTCTCACCAACCGTCACTCGATACCACTGTCCGAGCACCGTTGTTCCAAGCACCGCCGCTACTTCTCCAACCCGCTCTCCGAGCAAAGCATTTACCACCGCTGTCTTGCCTGTCGAACCCAGTCCGAAAACAATTATCTGAAAGGTTTGGTCTTTCATCTGGGCAGCTAGCGTCTGAGACTGCGCTTCTAGAGCCTGTCTGGCAATCTCATCTTCTATCTGAGCGAGCTGCTGCCGCATGGCTTGCAGGCTAACGGCAACGACTTTATCTGGCGCAGTGGGTAAGGTGATCTTTTTCTTTCGTTTTGGTCGTAAAAATAGCCAGCCATAGCGAGCAAGAATGGCCAGCGCTCCTAGCAAAGCCAGCAGGATCAAGCCCAGTACCAGCTGGGCAAGTATAGGTGAAACGGCGGCTAGGGTGCTGTACAGCTGAGCAAGCGAGCCTGCTGTCGCTAGCAGTAGGACCAGGCTGAATAAAATTGCGATCGCCGCAATCGCTAGATAGGGTCGGCGCATATATACCCCTTCGGATTAACGCTCGTCATGAAGAATGGATGAAATAGCTGCGCTTTAAAGCTCACTCTGTCCTGACTATAGCTAGATTTTGACTACAGTTAGTCACAGACCAGACAGATGCAGATCACATAGCTACAGTAAAGTCAAATTGGTTTGAACAAAGCAATGCACCGCCCTGTTTTTTCTGTCGTTGTACCCTTGTACAATCGACCCTCGGCAGCGCCCACCCCAAAAACATCCCGATGCCATAATTGGCAGGCATACGACTAACGCCCAAAAGTGCCAAAAGGAAACAACATGCCCATCGAACAAGAGAGCGGAATAGACTCTAAGTCGCTTCCATTAAGACGGCGCGAGCGTTCTCTTCAGACAGCTTTAAGGTCAACATTTAAATCATCTGTAAGCGTTGAGAATGGACTGATTGCGCTGTTTTTCGGGCTGGGCTTCTTAGGCATCTTAAATCATGAGATCTGGCGAGACGAGGCGCAAGCCTGGCTCATCTCTAGGGACAGCTCATCGCTGGTGGATCTGTATGCCAACACTCACTATGAAGGGCATCCTATCCTGTGGCATACCTGCTTATTTTTGATTGCTCAGTGGACGCATAATCCGTTCGCCATGCAGCTCTTTCATCTATTCATAGCAACCGGCTCAGCTGCACTGATTATCAAAAAGTCTCCTTTTTCTATATTGCAAAAAGGTCTTCTCAGCTTTAGCTATCTGCTGTTCTACGAATACAGCATCATCAGCCGCAACTATGCAATCGGCATCTTCTTTATTTTTCTGTTCTGCGTTCTCTATGCTCGGCGCAAACCTGCTTACTGGCTGCTAGCACTGACTTTGGCACTGGCCGCTAATGCCAATGCCTTTAGCTTTCTAATTAGCTTTTCGCTAGCTCTGGTGATGCTGCTGCGGCTAAAGATTGAATTGAAGCCATCGCAGGCGAAGACCTTCAGGCAGCGGCTGATGCCATCGCTGGCAATATTGACGGTGGGTTGGGGGTTGAGTCTGATGCAGCTGGGCCGACTTAGATCGCTACCGGATAAAGATATCTCTCTAGATATAGATGTAGGCACTTTGGACGTGGGTAGCGCTCTAGTAGAAGGCGCGGTATCGAACTTTGCCACGCTTCCGCTCGACCAGGCGATCGCATTATTCAACCGATTAACTGAACTTTGCGCACCATTTGCACGGGCATATTTTCCGCTGCTAAGAGTCAGGCTGCACTTTTGGACGAGTCATCTGCTAAGCGATCCAGAGGGATTAGGCACCGTGGGGGGGGTAGAGATTGGTGCGTTAGTGGCAGTGATTACTGCGATTGCTATCGTTTTTTATGTCATCAAAGCTTTGTGGAAAACGCCGCTGTATCTATGTCTGTACGTCAGCGCTAGCTTGAGCCTGTATAGTTTTTTCATTCTTTTCTATAGGGGCGGCACTCGTCACAACGGTCATCTGATGATTGTGCTCATTGTCAGCTTGTGGCTGGCTACCTGGTCTCAAAACAGAAGATTTCAGGATAGACCGGCGCAAAACAAGTCAGCGCAAAACGGACAACAAGCTGGGAAACGCAGTCGGTGGAGCAAGGCTCTACCCAAACTTAGAAGACCTAAACTCAGAAGACCTAAACTCAGAAGACCGGCTGTCGGTGGAACACTGCTAACCATACTGCTGATTTTTCAGGGTGTTGCCGGTGTCCAGGCGTATGCAATGGACATGGTCTATCCTTTTTCGGCTAGTCGAGCGATCGCGCAATACATCCAAACCCACGAGCTGGAAGATCTGCCCTTGTTTGCGCAGAATGGTCGACTGATGACAGGGCTAATCAGCTATCTAGAAACGGACGCTTACTATGGGCAGATAGGCATATACGGTAGCTTTGCAACTAGGCTCTACAGCCAGGAGAAAGAGACCAAAGAAATCATAGCTGCGGAGGTCAACGCCTTTGCTCAAGAAGAGTCTGAGTTTCTCATAGTTTCTACAAACCCAATTGATTTTAGCGCTATGGGAAGCAAGGTTGTGCTGCTAACAAAATTGGAAAAAACAATAGTTAAAAGCGAGCGTCTGTACTTGTACAAATTTGATGCTTCGCCTCTCTAGCTTTTTATCTGGCTTTTTATCTGGCTTTTTCTTTTGTTTTCATCTGGTTTTTTACAGGTGCTAGAGCGCAACAATCAGCGCAGCGGAAAATCCTATGTGCTCGCCACTTCGGTGCTGACGGTTTCTGCATCGAAGTTGACGCTGCTAGCGAATTCTGCACTGTTTACGCCGCCAAGCTGTAGGGCATAGAGCTTGGCGTATTCGCCGCTTTGCTCGATTAGCTCCTGGTGGGTGCCCCGTTCAACAATTTGCCCCTGCTGGACAACAAGTACCTGATCGGCCTGGGTGACCGTGCTGAGGCGATGGGCAATCACAAAGCTGGTGCGATTTTTGAGTAGGGCTGCGATCGCATCTTGCACCAAAGCTTCTGTTTGCGTATCGATACTGCTAGTCGCCTCATCCAAAATCAAAATCTGCGGATCGATCAGTACGGCCCGAGCAATGCTGATCAGCTGCCGCTGCCCCTGGCTCAAAGTCGCCCCCTGACCGCCTAGCACAGTGGCATAGCCCTGAGGAAGCTGCGTGATAAATTCGTGAATATTCGCCACCCGCGCCGCCGACTCAATATCAGTGTGCTTTGCCGTCGGATGGCCAAAGGCAATATTTTCAGCCACCGTGCCGCTAAAGAGAATATTGTCTTGCAGCACATAGCCAATCTGACGGCGCAAGCTAGCCTGGCTCACGTGGCGCACGTCTACGTCATCGACTTTCACCACCCCGCCCGTCACATCGTAAAAGCGCAAGATCAGGTTAATAATCGTACTTTTACCCGCGCCAGTCGGACCGACTAGGGCAATCATCTGCCCCGGCTGAGCGCAGAGCGACACGCGGTTTAAGATGGTCTGCCCTGGCACGTAGCCAAAGGTGACTTGGTCGAACTCGACTTTGCCAGTGATAGGGGGCATTTCAATCGCGTCCGGCGCATCTTTGAGCACTTCGGGCTCGTCTAGCAAGAAGAAAACTCGCTCTAGTCCTGCGATCGCACTTTGCGCCTGAGTGTAGAACTGGCTCAAAATCTGAATCGGCCTAAAAAACTGTTGAACATACAGCAAAAACGCCGTCACCGTGCCGACAGTCGCCGCTCCAGTGACGGCCAGATAGCCGCCATAGGCCAGCACCGCCGCCGTCGCTAGCGTATTGAGAAAATCAATTGACGGCAGAAAAGCCGCCGTCACTGCCACCGCCTGAATATTGGCATCTCGATTCGCCGCGTTGAGCGCTTCAAACGCATCGATGTTGTAATTCACCCGGTTAAACGCCTGGGCCTCTTTGACACTGCTGACATCTTCCTCAATTCGAGCCGACAGATCGCCAATGGTTTCGCGGGTCACGCGAAATCTGGCCCGCGCCCACCGAGAGAAAAGGGTAGTCGTCAGAATCATCACCGGCACGACTAGATTGCTCAGCAGTCCCAGCCGAAAGTTGATCAAAAACATCGCAATGATGATGCCAATCAGGCTGAACGTATTCCCTAAAATTTGAGGAATGCTCTGCCCAAACGCCTGATCGATCACGCTGACATCGTTGAGCAGGCGGCTCATCAGATCGCCCGCTTCGCTCTTGTCAAAGTAGCCGATAGAGAGACTTTGGATTTTGGTGAAAATATCTTGTCGAACCTGGGCCAGCACCTTTTGCACAATTGCGCCCACGCGAAAGATTTGCACTCGAATCGCGATCGTGCCAAGCGCATAGACAAACGCCAGTCCTACAACCATCCTCAGCAGCCCTGAAAAGTTGCCGGGCCGAATCAGATTATCAATCGACCAGCCAATCAAGAATGGTCCGATCGCCTGGGTCGAGGCACCGATGATGACCGCGCCAATCGCAATCGGCAGCTCTTTTTTGTAGGGGCCTAGATAGCCCAGAAAACGACGAAATGTCGGCAGCTGCTGACTGGCGGTTTGTTCGGGTGCAATCGGCGCTCTGCTGGTCATGTCCTACTCACTAAGGAATGAAGATTTAATAAAAGCCGCTTTCGCGGACCGGTGGGTTTTGGCTTCGACTGCGCTCAGCCATCGTAAGTTGCCGTTACCGAACCCTGAGCGTAGTCGAAGGGTGGCCGGGTAGAGATCAGCAGGTTATTTAATCCTCGATCCTGAATGTTGTTGGTTAAATGCTGTTTACCAGAGGGCGATCGCCGCTGTTCACTTGAGAGCTGTTAATTTGGGATTCGAGAATTGCACCGTACAGGGGGCTAGTTCGCATTAGCTGTTCGTGGGTGCCTTGAGCGGCGAGCTTGCCATTGTCAATGAGTAAAATGCGATCGGCGCTTTGAATGGTGCTGATGCGCTGGGCAATCACAAAGGCGCAGCAGGTGCGCTCTTGCATAATCTGATCCAGGTTGGCTTGGATCTCGGCGGCGGTTTGGGCGTCGACTGCTGAGGTGCTGTCATCTAGGATCAAAATGTTGTAGTCGGTAATGAGGGTGCGGGCGATCGCGATTCGCTGCTTTTGGCCGCCAGAGAGGCCGACGCCGCGCTCGCCGACGAGGGTATCGTAGCCGTCGGGTAGCCCCTGAATAAAGTCGTGAATATGGGCAAGCTTGGCCACTTCGATCACTTCATCAAGCGAGGCGTCGGGCCTGGCGTAGGCAATGTTTTCGCGTAGGGTGCCAGAGAATAGCGTTGTTTCTTGAAAGACGATGCCGATACGCGATCGCAAACTCTCCAAATCAAACTCTCGCACATCGCGGCCATCGATCCGAATCGCCCCCTCGCTCACGTCATAGAAACGCTGTAGCAGATTCACCACCGTACTCTTGCCAGAGCCCGTCATCCCTAAAATCGCAATCAGCTCATTGGGCTTCGTTTCAAAAGAAACACTTTGCAGCGCGGGCACCGCTGCCCCCGGATAGCGAAACCAAACATTCTCAAACGCAATTCGCCCACCGCAGGTGATAAAAGGGACCGCGTCCGGACGATTGGTAATTTCAACGGGGGCATCTACAATCTCGTACACCCGCTCAGCCGAAGCCGCCGCCTGCGCAATCACCGGAGCCGCAAAGCCAATCAGCAAAACCGGCTGCAAAATAAACAACAAATAGGCATTGAACGCCACTAGCTGTCCAATGGTAAACGTACCGCCAATCACCTGTGCGCCGCCGTAGCCGACCACTGCCAGGGTAATCAAATTACTCAGCAAGAAGACAAACGGGAACGTATTGCGAATAGCGCCAAGCGTCTTGATATAGATCGCTACTAGGCGCGTATTCATCTGCGTATAGCGCTCTAGCTCTACCGATTCACGGGCAAACGCCTTGACTACTCGCACGCCTAGCAAATTCTCACGCAAGACATCGTTTAGCTCGCCTAGCCGCTGCTGCACCTGCCCAAACAAAGGCTGATTTTGACTAAAAAAGCGAAACAATAGCGCCCCCGCCAGCGGAATCACGGCTAGGGTCACTAGCGCCAGCCGCCAGTTCATAATCAGCAGAATGGTGGCAATAGTCACCAGAGTGACGACCGAACTGACCACCTGAATCAGACTGGTGCCAACAAAGGTGCGAATTTGTTCGATATCGCTGGTGATGCGGGTCAGCAGCTGCGAAGTCTGCGCCTGATCGTGATAGCTAAAGCTAAGCGTCTCGATTTTGCGAAAAACCTGGGCACGCAGGCGGTAGGCCACGCCCTGAGAAATCGCTTCTCCCCAGTAGCTCTGGCCAAAGTTGAAAAGGCCACGCGCGATCGCAACGCCCACCATCAAGGAGCCAGTCACGAGCACAACAGAGAGATCCTGCGCGGCGATACCCTGGTCAATCCCTCTTCTAAATAGCTGCGGCGTCAGAGCGTTAGCGGCTGTCAGCAAGAGCAGGCTGACCGTCGCCCCGATGCTCAGCCAAACGTAATATTTTAGGTTCTGGAGTACACGCCCTAGTGATGGCATAAGCAGCCCTTTGTGAAGTTCTGCTTCCAGGCAGATGCTCGCAGGATATCAAAGAAGCTTGCGATCGCTCAATCATACTTTTGATAGAGGCAAAATAAATACAATTTGATGTCTCAGACGGTAGCTGTGTCAGACTAAATTCAGCATGGGGCCATCAACACCACATTAGAATGAAATCTCTTCCTTTAGACATTTTTCCAAAACAGCTAACTATTGCAATAATTTACGATTGAATCCGAGCCTTCGTCTAACGTATTCTCTCTTAAAGGAATGTGGTCAATATGCCTAGTCAACCGTCCGATCAAAATGGCGTAATGATGCAATATTTCCACTGGTACAACGAACCGGATGGAAAGCTATGGACACAGCTAGTCGAGGAAGCCGAAGCTCTGGCCGCTGCTGGTATTACCTCTATCTGGCTGCCGCCAGCCTACAAGGGAACAGCCGGAGGCTACGACGTTGGCTACGGTGTCTACGATATGTATGATCTCGGCGAATTTGATCAGAAGGGATCAGTACGCACCAAATACGGGACAAAAGACGAATACCTGAGCGCAATCAAGGCAGCAAAGCAAGCGGGCATGGAGGTCTACGCCGACGTTGTACTCAATCACAAGCTAGGCGGCGATGCCGAAGAAGAGTTCAAAGCAACGCCTTATTCTCCTGATAATCGCAACGAAGCCATCGGCGATGAAGTCACCATCAAAGCCTGGACCAATTTCACTTTTCCAGGACGGCAGGGCAAATATTCTGAGCTGGAATGGCACTGGTGGCATTTCAACGCTGTAGATTACAACGCCTATGAAAAAGGTGAATTTGAAGCGGTCTATCTGTTTGAAGGAAAACAATTCGATCACCAAGTCGATCTAGAGAAAGGTGGCTTTGACTATCTAATGGGCTGCGATCTAGACATTAGCCATCCGGAGGTTCATGATGACTTGATTCGATGGGGAGAATGGTACCTGGATCTAACGGATCTTGACGGATTTCGGTTTGACGCTGTCAAGCATGTGAAGGCAGGATTTTTTCCGGAATGGCTAGTCCACATGCGCAAGTACAGCGGCAAGCGGCTGTTTGCAGTTGGAGAGTATTGGTCTTACGAAATCGAAGCGCTTCATCACTTTATTGATGTGACGGGCGGCGATGTGGCATTGTTCGATGCCCCGTTACACTACAACTTTTCAGAAGCGAGCAAAGCGGGAAATGGCTACGACATGCGCGCTATTTTCGATAATTCGCTAGTAAAAGATCAGCCAACCCTAGCCGTAACCCTAGTTGACAATCATGATTCGCAGCCTTTGCAGTCTCTAGAATCCGTTGTTGAACCCTGGTTCAAGCCATTGGCCTATGCGCTGATCTTGCTGCGGCAAGAAGGTTATCCCTGCATCTTCTACGCTGACTACTATGGCGCTCATTACAAAGACAGTGGCAAAGATGGCAATGAATACGAGATTTTTCTAGATAGTCATCGGTGGCTAATTGACAAGTTTTTAGAAGCACGGCGCGACTACGCCTATGGCGATCAGTATGATTATTTTGACCATGCCAACACCATCGGCTGGACCAGACTAGGCACACAAGAGTTTCCAGGCGGCATGGCAGTGGTGATGAGCAATGGCGATGAGGGTGAGAAGTGGATGGAAGTGGGTCATCCTAACCACACCTATGAAGACATCACTGAGCATATTGAAGAGACGGTGACGACCAACGACGAAGGCTGGGCGAATTTTCGAGCTGGCGCAGGCTCGGTGTCGGTATGGGTGCCGCAGCAGCCAGCTTAGAGGATTCTTAGCAGCCTACTGTTATAACCTCCTTCCGAGCTAGGGGAATTACCAACGGCGCTCCAAAATAGGTAGCAACAGATACTCTTTGAGAAGAGATTCCACCTGTAGATTATATACATCGATTCATCCACATACTATCAAGTAGTGAATCTAGACATGGCCATCTATAATCTAGGCACGGCCATCTAGGTAGGAATTTGTTAGATGAATGCGGAGTGGCACTACAGTCAAAACGGTCATAGATTGGGACCAGTCACCTTGACTCAGCTTCAACAGCTTCTGCAGTCAAACAGCCTAGGCAAAAACGATCTGGTCTGGAAGCCCGGTATGACAGATTGGGTACCTGCCGGAAGTGTCCAGGAGCTTCTTCCGCTGGATGCAGAACCTGCACCTCCTCCCCTGCCCCGAGAGTCTCCTACCAAAAACGAGCCTTTGGTAGTTTTTTCAAACGCAGTGAACACTGTCCGTAGCCAGTACCACAAACAGCGATTAGCGATTTGTGTTGCGGCGGCAGTTGGAATGCTCTCTACCTTTATGCCCTGGGTATCAGTTCCGCTAGTGGGGTCTTTCTATGGAACACAGTCGGGTGGGTGGCTAACGTTCTTTCTGTTCATTCCAGCATTAGTAGTGGGCCTTCGAGGTAACAAACTAAAGCCAATCAGAGGAAGGCAGCGCCTCATAGCAGCCATTCCCGCAGGACTCGCAGGGATCATTGGCATTTCAAATATTGCTTCGTTGAAAAATCAGTCTGCTAGCTCCGATCTGTTCGCAGCGCTCTCTGCCTCGATGGTGCGGCTTGAAATTGGTATCTTTCTCTTAGTTGTTGCTGCATTCACGGTTTGCCTGGTGGCCTGGCTCATGGATAATCGTTCAGCTACCTGAGCATGGTGGTGGTAGAGAAAGCTCAAGTTTAGTGCTTTTAGGAATAGCAGTTTGACGCTGACTGTCGCTCACTAAAGACTATCCAAACAATCAGTATGTTCTAGCGCATAGCTGCTGGTGTACTAGAGCCCAAGACTGACCACAGCGGGCAACTTGGACTCTGGTAGTTTTCGCTTGGTTTATGCTGCGACAGCTGTCGGTAGATAGCCCATTTCTTCCATCTTTGCAATCACTTTGTTGACGCTCTCATCCAAAGTCTCTTTGTGCGTTTCACAGTTGACTTCGGGGTTTGCTGGTGGCTCATAGGGATCGCTGATACCGGTGAACTGCTTGATTTCACCTGAGCGTGCCTTGGCATATAGGCCTTTCACGTCACGAGCTTCGCAAACTTCGACCGGCGCGCTGACATAGACTTCCATGAAGTCACCGATTTTCTCGCGAACTTCTTCACGAATAACGCGATAAGGGGAGATGGCAGCGACCAGGACGATAACGCCATTGCGAGTGAGCAAATCACATACAAATCCAATACGACGGACATTAGTATCGCGATCTTCTTTGCTGAAGGTTAGTCCTTTAGTCAAATTAGTACGGACAATATCGCCGTCCAAGACTTCAAACTTAACGCCGCGTTCTTTGAGTTTGAGCTTGAGCGCATCGTTAATGGTTGTCTTACCTGCGCCGCTGAGCCCGGTAAACCAAATAGTAACGCCTTTTTGTTCTGACATTTGTTTATTCTCCTAATGGTCTGATGTATAACAAGTCTGCGCTTTGCTGATACCACGACTAGAGGCAGCAACCCTTATGGGTAAAGCAGAGCGCCTAGCAACCTGCTAAATGCGTTCAGCAGATTGCTATAAATGCGAGTTTTACCGGATGGAGGGCACTGGCAAGCCCTGGAAGTCGAAGCCTCTAGCTCTATGTTCCATATAGCAAAATAGCTAATGGAGGCGTAATGATGGTCATGATTAAACTCAAGGGACCGCCTACCTTGAGAAAGTCTAGAAAACGGTAGCCGCCTGCGCCGTAGACCATGGTGTTGGTCTGGTAGCCAATCGGGGTCATAAAGCTGTTGGATGCGGCAAAGGTAATGACGAAGATTACAGTCAAGGGGCTCAGGCCGACGGCGCTGGCCACCTGTACGCCAATCGGGAGCAGCAGGATAACGGAGGCATTGTTCGATAGTACGGCGGTCAGCAGTACGGTAAGTACGTAGATTAGGGTAAGCATCCAGTAGCTTGATAAACTGCCGCTCATGGTCACGAGCTGATTGGCGATCCATTCGGTTGCACCCGAGTTTTGCATGGCTGTGCCCATTGGAATTAGGCAGGCGAGTAAAAAGATCACGTCCCAGCGGACGGCCTGGTAGAGTTCACCTGGCTTGAGACAGCCGGTAATCAGCATGGCAACGACACCAGCAAGAGCAGAAACCAGGATCGGATAGTCGGTGACAGCGGCGATCGCAACGACGGCTAGACCAATGGAGAGAGCGATGTATGTCTTGCCAGTGCGCAGGTTTTCGACATCTCTTTGTTCTAGTAGCAGCAGATCTCGGCTAGTTTGCATACCGACTAGACTTTGCTTTGGGCCTTGGACTAGCAGCAGATCGCCGAAGCGTAGGGGCAGTTTACCCATGCGATCGCGCACCAAGTCTTGACCTCTACGGATGGCTAGCACCGTGACATTATACTTTTGCCGAAACCGCAGCTCTTTGAGCGTGGAACCAACCAGGCTGGAGTTGGCGATCACCAGCGCTTCGGCGATGCCTTCTTCTTCGCTCATGTCCCCCTGCCAAGACTTATGGCCAAACTGCACGTCTGGTAAGATTTCTAGTCCTTCACTCTCTCGAATCTTTAGCAGGTCTCGTTTGCCGCCTCTAGCGAGCAGAATGTCGCCAACAGCCATGACTTTGTCAGCTAGGGGCTGTGGAAAATGGGTGTCGTTTCGAATGATTTCAAGTACGTCTACGTCAAACCGTCTCTGTAGCTGACTGCCTTTCAGGGATTTTCCTACCAGGCTAGAGCGGGGGGTGATGACGACTTCGCTAACGTAGTCTTTCATGCCGTATTTTTGACTGAGTCCGCTGCCGTCCACCTTTCGCTCGGGCATCAGCAGCGGGGTGGCGATCGCCATGTACAAAAGGCCAACTACAAAGGTAATAATACCCAGGCCAGTAAACTGGAAGAGTGAAAAGGCCCCAAAGCCCAGTTCTGCTGATAGGCCACTCGCTAGAACGCTAGTAGAAGTACCGACCACGGTAATCATGCCGCCTAAAATGGTGGCAAAAGAGAGCGGCATCATCAGCTTTGAGGGCGAAATGCGATGCTGCTGGCAAAAGTCTTCGACGACGGGTAGAAACACAGAGACAACAGCGGTGTTATTAATCAGGCCGGATATCGGTCCGACGATAATGCCTAGAGCGACGATCTGCCGGGGTAGCTGCTTGCCCCCCCACTGAATCAGCCAGCTGCTGGCCTGCTGCAAAACGCCAGTGCGGGCGACACCAGCACTGAGGATGAACATTGCCATCACAGTGATAGTAGCTGGATTGCTAAATCCGGCAATTCCCTGTTCTGGGGTGACCTGCTTTGACAAAATCAGGGCAACCATAACCCCTAACGCGGTGACATCGGCAGGACACTTTTCTACGATAAAGAGTACAAGGGCAATGACCACGATGCTAAGGGTGATGACAATGCTCATAAAGTCGGACGTTCGTAGATGGCAGACGTTTGCAAGATTAAAAAACCGTTACAATCTAGCCGATTATAGGCTGCCAGTATTTGAGGTCAATAGATCCTGGCGGCGCTTGTCCGTAAATATACATATGCTAAATGAAAGCTAAATGTTTCTAGAATGAAAGCTAAATGTTTTTAGCCAGGCTTTCGAGGATTATTTAGCGGGCAATTTCTGCGCAGGCGTTTGAGCTAGAAGGCGCTCTTGCTGGTGCTTTTCACCCTTGAGCTTTGGCTTTAGGTAGAGATTTTCTAAAAGGACCGCGCCGCCTGCAACCCAGGGAGGCACGATTAATGCGCCGACAATGCCCAAAACCTGAGTGCCGCCCAAAACGGCGAGCAGCTGATAGAGCGGATGGACGCCGACGGAGCTGCCAACCAGCAGCGGGTCGAGAATATAGGTTTCGACGTTTTGAATGACTATATAAAAGAGGATGACCCATAGGACGATCCAGCCGCCCTGGGGAATAGCGACGACCAGGGCAGGAATAGCACCTAGTAGGGGTCCAAGAAAGGGAATGAGATTGGTGACACCTGCGATCGCACCGAGGCCAACTGCAAAATCTTTGAGCCCTAGAAAGCTAAGCCCAATGCCAGTAGCCAGAGCCAGCGTAAAAGACACAATCAGCCGTCCGCGAATGTAGCCACCGATGCGACTACCGATTTCGGGCAGCTGCTGGGCGACTCTTTGATCCCAGGGCTGGGGGAATAGCCGGACGAAGCTGCTGGTGAGGGTATTGCTGTCGGCTAGCATGTAGCCGGAGATGAAGATGGCAAGAACCAGGCTGAGCAGCGAGCCAAGAATGTCGGTGGTGACGCTGAAAGAACGGAGCGCGACCTGACGAGTGGACCGGACGGCCCAAGCTGCGATCGCCTGCACATCTAACTGATCGAAAACCTGAGAGGTAAAGTCTGGCCGGTTGTCATTGAGTGATAGCGCCCAGGCTTCGGTCTGGGTGAGGGCTTTGCGCAGCAGCAGCGGTAGCTGACGAACCAGCAGCTGAATCTGGTCTAATACCGTTGGTCCAATCAGAAAAATGACGCCGACGAGCGTGCCGATAATAGCTAGATAGGTCAGCAGTGCGCCCAACCAGCGAGGCACCTTGAACTGCTCAGCCCAGGCAACCACAGGTGCAATCGAGCAGGCGAGAACAACTGAGATCATCACGAGTAGCAATAGCCCCCGCAGCTGCCAGCCGATGATAGCAGCAGCGATCGCGGCAAAAACAATCAAAACGCCGCCAAATGAAATAGACAGTCTCTGTTCAGAAGCCATAAATTAGACGCGATGTTCGTTGGAATTTCCACCTTTGAGCTAAAGCGTATATCGAAACTGCTCTACCAGCATCCCTGGCACCCACATCCCGCCTAGCGACCTCTGGTTATAGGTGCCGACAGCGGGAATAAATGTCTGCTGCTCGGTAAAATCGATTAGACCTTTGCCTAGAAAGCGATAGAGATTATCGTCAAATCGTAAGTTCTCAATCGGTGCGACAATTTCTCCATTTTCTACCCAAAAGCAAGCATAGCGGGTCATCCCGGTGATACCACCGGCAGCTAGATCGCTCCAGTTCAAATAGTGCAAATTAGAAAGATAGAGCCCGGTGCCTAGCCGGGAGAGAATCTGCGCTTCGGACAGATTGCCAGTGGCGACCGTCGGCGATCGCATTGATTCGCGAGCGCTAGCCGCATTGCTAGGTTTGCCGTATTCTTTGGCACTGCGGCGGCTGACGAGTGAGCTAGCCCACTTTCCCTGTTCGATGATAGGCAGATGGCTAGGCGGAATCTCTCCGCTATCGTTAAACCTGGGGATACCGATTCTGCTGAAATCTTCACTCAGCGAGAACTTTTTAGAGAGCGCCACTTCACCCTGTTCTAGTTTGCTAAAAGCGCTGTTGCCCTGACGAAGAGCAGCCTCTCCTAGTCCACCCCATGCTATAGTTTCAATGATTTCAGCCACAGCAGCAGGGGCAAAGTAGGTGCGATAGCTTCCTTTTGAAACAGTTTTAACCGGGCGAGAAAGCAGTTCCAATCGTTTTTGAGTGGCGGCAATGTTCGTACGGTATGCTTCAGCGCCCCAGTGACTGCCTGCGATCGTGCCTTTGACGGCCTGATCTAGTCTGCTGCCAAACAAGGAATAGTCCAGTGTGAAAGACGGCGTCTCGAACCAGTGCTGTCTTCCTGCCGAATCTGCATAAGCGCGATAAGAGAGACCGCCTGCATAGAGTCCAGAAAAATCTAGCAGCCTGACCGGATCGAGTAATCGATCGGCGACTTCTGTAGTGGCCATTAGACTGCCACGGCGGACTTCTCGACTGGTGGGGCTGTCCGTGGCTGAAGGAAGAACAATATAGGGATCAATAGGAAGATCGCAAAGATCTTGCTGAAGTTGCGAGAGAGTAAGTCGGGTAAGAGACCAGTCGGTGGTGAAGTTTCCAGTGAAGGGGAGGGTGGTTGAGGTGGTGCGATCGCACGTCATCACGCTCAGATGCATCCGTCCATCACGCACTTGACCAGTCTGTCGCACTCTGGCATGGTTAAACCGGGTAAACTGGCTTTCTTCACCAGATAAGGAGAGCGTGAAGTGCTGATTTTTTGTGAGCTGCGACTGTATGGCTTCAACTAGCTGTTGAAAGGTCTCTTCGTAGTAGGTGCCCTTGAGATTGTTGTGCTGACTGTTGTTCTGATTATTCTGTTGATCTTTCTTAGACAAGATTTGAGAAGTCATGCGCCTGCGCCTCCAAACACTTCAATATTTTCAAAGGTACAAGCCGGGGCTGCATGACCCACCCGAATCAACTGGTTCGGTTCGCCTTTCCCACAGCAGGGAGTGCCATAGACTGCCATTGTTTGAGCATCGCCTACCTGAGAAAGGCTGTGCCAAAACTGCGGTGTCGTCGCTCGGTAGTTAGGATTTTTCAGCAGTGTCGTCAGCTTGCCGTTTTCTATCTTGTGGGCATATTCACAGCCAAACTGAAATTTGTGTCGCTGATCGTCAATCGACCAAGAACGGTTGGACTCCATATACACCCCGTTTTCGATGCTGCTAATCATGTCCTCGAAACTAGTTGCACCAGGCTCTAGATTGATATTGGCCATACGGTCTATGGCAGGGCGGTTCCAGCTACAGGCGCGGGCACAGGCGACGCCAGGGACACCCAGGCGGGTTTGGCTCTCTCGTCCGCCTAGGCCGCGCTGCAAAACGCCGTTGTGAATGAGATAGTCTCTTTTAGCTGGTGTGCCAGCGTCATCGTAGTCGTAGCTGGCGAGTTCTCCGGAGCGGGTGGCATCGAAGGTCACGTTCATCAGAGGTGAGCCATAGGTGAGCTGACCAAAATCCTGAGGCTGGATGAAGCTGCCGCCTGCGTAGTTGCGTTCGTCTCCTAGGATGCGGTCTAGCTCTAACGGATGGCCGACGCTTTCGTGCAGCTGTAGCATCATTTGGTCAGGAGCTAGTACGAGCGTGGTAGTCTCGTTTGGACAGTCAGGTGCGGCAAGCAGTTCGATGGCTTGCTCGCCGATGCGAGTAGCGCGTTCCCAGAGGTCTGCTGCCTTGAATTTTTCCCAGCCGCCCTGGTAGCTGTGGGACATAGGACCGTTATCCGTGCGGGTTTGAGTGACGCCAGCGGCTTGGGCGATCGCACTCAAATGGCTCTCTATCAAATTTAATTTCTGATGCACCTGCGAGCCGTTGCTGCTGACTAGCCAGGTCTCTATTTCGTGGGTGCGAGCGATCGCACTAGTGCGCACGATGTCCGCCGACACCTTTAGCCGTTCACAGAGCTGACGCAAAAGGTCGTTGATTTCAGCAGCACCTAAGCTATCGAATGGCTGGTCTAGCGGCGAGATATAGCTGCCGACTACAGCCGGTCGAACTGCCGCCGTAAAGCGGTGAACGGCCCATCTGCTGGTCGCAACTGCTTGGGCATAGGCCTGCTGAGCGGCAGCTTGAAGCGCTTCGGGGGTGAGCTGGTTAGTAGCACTGTAGCCAAACTGTCCATAAGCTAGTACCTCCACCATTGCTCCTCGGCTGAGCGAGCGTTCGTTCTGCTGAGGATGCCCATCACGCATAGATCTGGCGATGCTGGATTCTTGCACTGCTCGGATGCCAATCCAATCAGCAGCGATATCAATTTGTTCGAGTGTATCGGTTAGGTATCCAATCATAGGAAACTTCAAACTTGTATGTAGATGCTGGTTCTGACGGTCGAACGAACGAATACGTCGACGTTACAGCCGCTGACTTTTCATACCATAGAGTCGCTGAGAATTCTGCGTATTCTCACGATCTGTTGCCGATTGCTGACTTTGATAGGCAGTGAAATAAAAATATTTTTTATAATTAAATACTCGGACAAATAATTATTTAGGTATAGTTTTTGTGCGTAATTAATTATTTAATTAGTCAACTAGCCATTTTTGGATTATTTTATAAAATATGACTATTGATGATTTAGATCGAAAGATTCTGGCTGCTTTGATGGTTGAAGGACGAGTTAAATGGTCTGCGCTGGCAGACCAGTTTGAGGTGTCTGCGCCTGCGATCGCAGATCGAGTCAGACGGTTAGAAAAAGCGGGCGTGCTGACTGGGTATGCGGCCAAGCTCGACCCCGAATCGCTTGGCTTTGGGCTGACTGCCTTTGTCACTGTGACGCTAGAGCATCCTCAATATCGCGACGGCTTTGTGGACTATGTGCGGGCGAATGCGCGGGTGCAGTCCTGTCATCACATTGTGGGAGACGGTGACTATCTGCTAAAGGTTTGCTGCCGCTCTACGTCGGAATTAGAACAGCTTTTGAGCGAGGAGCTGAAGGCGCTGCCGGGAGTTCAGCAGACGCGGACGACGATTTCGCTGCGGGCAGTTAAGGATACGTCGGGGGTGCCGGTTGGGGATTGATAGGGAATGGGGAATGGGAGATAGGGAACGAAGGATGGGTTTTGTTGTTTGGAGATTTTAGGAGGGTTGATTGGTGTTGTTATTGGTGCTGCTGAAGGGGATAGCGATGGGATTGGCGATCGCGGCTCCGGTGGGTCCGATTGGACTGCTGTGCATTCGTCGAACTTTGGATAAGGGGCGACTGGTCGGCTTGCTATCTGGCTGCGGGGCGGCAACGGCTGATGGACTATACGGCATGGTGGCAGCATTTGGATTGACTGCTGTCTCTGACTTTCTGGTCGAATACACCGACTGGCTACGCATCGGCGGCGGCCTGTTCCTTTGCTACCTTGGCCTCACCACTTTCCTCAGCAGCAACAACTCTCATACTATAGATACCCTGAAATCATCTCCCATTTCCCCATCCCCTATTCCCTCATCCCCTATTTCCTCATCCCCAACCCCCTCCCTCCTTTCCGCCTACACCACCACCCTCGCCCTTACCCTCACCAACCCTGCAACCATTCTCTCTTTCATCGCCATTTTTGCCGGTCTCGGTATTACGCAGAGCGCCTATCTAGATTCTGTAACCCTTGTGTTTGGCGTATTCACGGGCTCAATTCTATGGTGGCTGATGCTAGTGTCAGGGGTGGCTTATCTGCGCGATCGCCTGACGCCCGAACGCCTTTTTCGGTTCAACCGATTTTCTAGCAAGGTCTTTGGTGTGCTGATCTTTGGATTTGGCGTGGCGGCTCTGATGGTCCGGGTTTGATGGCTGTTTGAATAGCTGCTGGAATGGCTGGTGAAAGGATATGGTTTTGTGGGCTCAGCGCTGGCGGCGATATGTGAGTGGGGGGATGGCGATCGCGCTGTTCTGCTGCGTTCTGTTTGGCAATCCTTTTTCGACCACTGGCCGGAACGCGAGCCCGAACACGGGCCAGCTAGCCAGGGCTCAGTCTGTTGATCAGCTACGTCAGCAGCGTCAGCAGGTAGACCAGCAGCTAGAGGTTTACGACGAAGCTAACCAGCGCTATCAAAAAGCTGAGAACCAGGCTAACCAGAATATCCGCAGCCTGTCTAAGACGATTCAAAGCACGGATGCCTGGATTACAAACACGGAATATCAGCTGGGTGAGGCAGAGGGGCAGTTGCGCTTGCTGGAAGCCGATCTGGAAAAGAATAAGCAAGATTATGAGGAAGCGCGAACGGCAGTTGTCGGTCGCTTGCAGTTTATGCAGCGTCAGCAGGGTGCTCAGGGCTGGGCGCTGCTATTGCAAAGTCAAAATCTGAACGATTTTTTGGATCGGCGCTATCGGCTGAAGCAGGTTTATGGGGCGGATCGGGCTTTGCTGCTCAGTCTGGAAGATAAGTCGGTGGGGATTGTTGAACAGCAGCAGGGGATTGAGCAGCAGAAGAATGCGATCGCGCTCCTCCGGCAGCAGCTGCTGATCAGCAGGCAGCAATATACGACCCAGGTGCAGCAGCAGAGCGGTCTGATTACTCGGCTAAAGGAAAATCGAGGGGCGTTAGAAGCGGCTATTAACCAGCTAGATCGAGATTCCGACCAGCTGACAGCGCTGATCCTGGAGCGGGTGTCGGCGGCTGGGACGGCTGGCGAAAAGATTGCCAGAGAAGAAGCTTTGCGCGCAGCAAGATCGTCTGGAAAGATGCTGCGTCCGACGACTGGTCCGATTACGAGCCAGTTTGGCAAGCGCTTTCATCCGGTGCTGGGCTACAGTCGCTTTCACGCGGGTACGGATTTTGGTGCGGGGCACGGTACGCCGATTCAGGCAGCGGAGACGGGCATCGTAATTTTTTCCGGCTGGTACGGGGGCTACGGGAATGCGATCATTTTGGACCACGGCGATGGGCTGACGACTCTGTACGGTCATGCGAGCAAGCTGAATGTGGCTGAAGGGGCGACGGTGAGAAAGGGCGATGTGATTGCGGCGGTAGGGACGACGGGTCTTTCGACGGGGCCACACTTGCACTTTGAGGTGCGTCAGGCCGGTAAGCCCGTTAACCCGATGAATTTCCTGTAGGTTTCGCGTGCTAGACCTGAAGGCAGTGAGCAGGATAATCTAAGTGCATGAGATATCAAATACTTGGCTATTCGACAGGCGTTGCTTTTTGCCTCGGCTTCTTTTCTTTGACGGGAATTGTTCAAGCTCAGTCTGTCATCGACTCTGATATACCATCTGCCGATCCGGATGCCCCTGTATCTGATATGCCTCTATCGGATGCGTCTGACGCGCCACTGAATCTACCGCCAGAAACCATAGAACAAAGTCCGGTGCTGCAACAGTGGATAGAAGAGATTCCTAATGTCCGTTCGGATATTCGCAACGATCCTAGCTTTAGGACAAAGATCCAGGTCGGCTACAGCTTTTTCCCGTCTTCGGATAGCACCAGTGGATTTGCGGTGGGTGTCGATGATGTCTTTATTGGAGAGACGGCGCTGACGGTGAGTGCGGATTATCAACAGAATTTTAGGGGCGATCGCACTGCCTACGGCGCAGACCTACACTACTACGTTTTACCCCTCGGCAGCTACGTCAATCTTTCTCCTATTGTCGGCTATCGTCACGCTGATTCTGCTGACGATTACAGCATAGACGGCGCAAATTTAGGCGTCCGATTCCGCTTTGTTCCTGCTCGCACTGGCGCAGCGGATTTCACGGTCGATCAGTCTTGGGTAGTTGGCGACAGTGAAGGTCTGAGCGTCACTCATCTGAATTTTGGCTATGCGCTCACTTCAAATCTGCGTCTGTCTACGGATCTGGAGTGGCAGAGTACTGCTGATGAAGGCGATAGTCGTGTGGGCGTCAATTTAGAATGGTCGCTTTAGTAGAGCGCGTCAGATTTCTCTTTCTTGCTATTCGTAGCGAACGTTTCTGTAGTCGATCCAGCCGTTTTCGTGGCTGCTGCGCGGATCTTTGTGGGTCCAGTGGATGAGGCCGCCGCGCTCGTTCCATTCGTATTCGCCTTTGACAGAGACGCGATCGCCCTTTCGCAGTCCGTCTAATCGCTCGGACATATCAAGATTGTGAACAATCAGCACCGTCTGATTACGGGCGATGCGAATAATAAACCGCTGGTGCCGCGAACCTTCAATATCGTCAGGTAGCAGCGCTTCAACCGTACCGGCTACACTTTCTACAATGATGTTCGACTGTTTGTTTTTAAAGGCATCTAGCACCGACTTGCTTCCCATCACTTCCGCATTACTGTTTCGGTAGAGATAGCTTGGCGCTGCCAATACCGGCGCTATGCCGCTTAAAAATACTCGTCTATGCATGTGTGTTCACTGTGGAGATGTTCGCTCAAGGAAGTTATCGCTGAAACCAACGGGCTACTTCCACGTCGGCTGTGTTATTGAGCTTTAGAATACAGTCTTCCAGCAGCGTTTTGTTCAGTTTGAAATCATTACTACACCAGGCAGAGAGGTTGGAGCAGTTTTAGCGGTGGTTTCTCACTCCTTTGCTGCGTTTGATTGGTTCAGCAAATTGTCGACATGATCATAGAGGCTTTGCACTTGGCTGATTCTGCTTTTGCGTGCGATCGGGGCCTCGTCAGAACTTACCCCGAGGTAACGTATCTGTTCGGCAAAGGCACTGAATATCGCTAGGTTCGTGTAGTCGGAGACATCACAGTCCAGTGCCTGTAGCTTCTTAAACAGGCGAGTCAAGTTATGCGTGTATGGATAAATTTCGCCTAAGATCGCTAACCATGCTTTGAGGGTTTTCTCTGCGGCCTGCTGTACGTGGCTACCAAAGATTTCGTCTTCAAAGATGTCAGCATTCAGCATTCCAGTGAGTGCTTTTAGATCTCGGTGTGCCGCTTCCATTAGCGTTTTAGCTTATAACAGGTCGCTCATAGAGCACTTTTCCTTCTCTAAGCGCACAAGAGACAACATGGTTGAGACTTTGACTCCAGTATTCGACTTCCTCAATAGTGAAAATCAGAATATCTGTAGAAACATCAAATCGAGAAAGTGCCCAGGCGACTTTTGTAGAGGCTTCTAAGCGACTACGCTCTTTGCCAAAAGGCTGAGCATCGACGATCAAAAAGTCGTAGTCTGAGTAAGGTCCTGCTCTACCTCTTGCCTGGGAGCCGAATAGAATAATTTTTTCAGGGTCGGCAATGTCGATAATGACATCTGTCATTTCATCAAGTAGGCGCAGTTGGGTTTCTTGCTGCTTTTGGGCCGTGTGAATTGCCATGCTTGAGTTGCCGTGTTGATGGCTAGGCGTCTGTTAGTTTCTGATGTAGGTACATCTTAAGACGCTGAAAGAGATTTTGCTGTACGTGCTGAATGAGTCACTATTCCCAGGGCTTCTAGCAGCTGATTGTTTTGGGCGAGGGCGATCTTGGCGATCGCAATAAAGTCGCTCAGCCACGCTCGCAGCTCCTTCATAGCCGCATTCCTAGCCTGGGTCGCTCTTTGGGCTGCGCCTTTGGCTTGTTCTTGGGTGAGGTTGGCGGCTTCTACGGCCTGCAGTGTTTTTTGGGCGGTGCGCAGCTTGATGGGGGTAATGCCAAAGGCTTTGAGGCCGGTGAGGGCGGTGTCGCTGGCGAGGGCGTTGGCGTAGAACTGATGGGCCTGGCTGAGCTGGCGGGTGAGGGGTTTGGCGCGATCGCCTTTCAGTCCCAGTTCGGTAGCGGTGGCGCGATCGTGCTTAAAGGCAATCCGGGCGATTTGCAGTAGCGGCATGTACTGCTCGCGGGCGCTGTTCCAGGCGGTTTTCAGGGCTGCGGTGGCGGCAATTTGCTCACCGTAGGCGGCTCTTTGCGCAAGCTGGGCGGTTTGCAGCGCCTGATAGAGCTGGCGTCCGGTTTGAAGACGGCTTTGGGTGTAGCCAAAATTTTGCAGGGCGGCGAGAATATTTTGCGTAGTCAAGGCATTTTCGATGGCGGTGCGGGCCTGGTCGGTAAGGGTGGCAATATTTTTGCTGAGGACCATGAGCATGGGGTGGTGAGTGCTTGCACTAAAGATGCCCAGCTTGGAAAAAGGAATGCGCAGGGGTGAAGTGTGATTATTCAAAGCAGCTGCCTCACTTTCTAGGCACTCTCAGCAATTTTCTAGTGCCTCAGCAATAATTTTCTGAGGCTCCTGAATGATTTTCCCGCGCTCCAAGATAATCTTTCGATACTCCAGAACGGTTTTTTCGTGCTTTAGAGTGATTTTCTGATGCGCTTGAGTAGTTTTCTTCTACAAGTCCGGCCTATTGTAGTGAGTCCGCTCGCTCTCTAAACCGTACCGTTGGGCGAAACCTTCGGCTTCTCGCTGCTACTGGCTTAATTTCCTATATCTAGCTCCACTGCGCCAAATCCGTATTTCCGCCACAAATCAGCACCCCTACTTTCTCTCCCGGCTGCGGCACATATCGCCCTGAAATCAGCGCTGCGATCGGCACTACCCCCGCTGGCTCTGCGATCACTCGCAGCTCATCCCACAGTAGCTGTTGCGCTGTTGCTATCGATGCCTCATCGACTAGGATGCATTCGCTTACATACTGCTGCGCGATCGGAAACATCATCTCTCCTACCTGCCGAGAGCCCAGTGCATCTGCTGCGATGCCCCCTACTTCTACGGTGACTCGCTCACCTGCCGCCATCGAATCATGCAGGGTCGGAGCCTTTTCCGGTTCTATGCTCACCACTTTGCATCGGCCCTGATACCAGGCGGCAATGCCTGCAATCAAACCGCCGCCGCCAACTGACACCAGGACTGTGTCAAGCTCTGGGGCCTGTCGCTCGAACTCTAGACCGACTGTTCCTTGTCCGGCAATCACCTCCCATTGATTGAAGGCATGGACGACTAGCGCGTTGGTTTCGGCTGCACGTAGATTGCTTTTATCTAATGCCTCGAAGTAGTCACAGCCGCCAATGAAGACTTTCGCGCCGTAGTCTTTGATCCGCTTTACTTTGGTGGGAGAAGAGATGGTGGGGACGAAGATTTCAGCCGGATAGCCTAGCCGTTTGGCAGCGTAGGCGACTGCTGCGCCGTGATTGCCGCCTGAAGCTGCGATCGCACCCACCGAGGTCACAGTATTCTGCAAAATCCTGTTGAAAGCGCCTCTCGTTTTGAAAGAACCAGCATGCTGAAGTAGCTCTAGTTTCAGCGTGAGCTGAGCATCTATTCCAAAGGCACCTGGTGCCAGCGTGATCACTGGCGTCTCTCGGATGTATTGTGAAATGTTCTTGTAGGCCTGGTTAATGAGCGGCTTGAAGTCTTCTGGCTGCATATTCTTGCACTTGATATTGTTTCACGTTCTTTTGCCTACAGTGCCAGTCAAAAAGCCTTCGATTAAATAACCGAAGGCTTTAATTTGTTCTATCGATTACCTCTGAATTTGCCGCTATGCGCTGACTCTAGCGGTGAACAAAGAACGCCTATACGGGTAGTCGAGTGCTGCCGTCTGTCATCATCGATAGGGTTTTGTCGTATTCCTGTAGCTCTACAGGCACAGGCTTGATGTTCCAGATCTGATCGCAATATTCTTGGATAGAGCGATCGGAAGAGAACTTACCCATGCGAGCGGCGTTCAAAATAGACATGCGGACCCAGTTGTCCTGATCTTTGTAAGCGGCGCTGACTTCTTTTTGACAGTCAACATAGGCTTGATAGTCGGCTAGGACCATGAATCTATCCTGGTTCAACAGATTGTCGATCAGCGGTCTGAACATTTCTGTATCCCCACTAGAGAATACGCCAGAACCAATCAGGTCAATGACGGTACGCAGCTCCTCGTTCTCCTCGTAATACTTGCGAGGATTGTAGCCGCTTGCTTTGAGCTCAGAGACTTCGTGAGCCTGAAGGCCAAAGAGGAAGAAGTTGTCGTCGCCGACTTCCTCACGAATCTCGACATTGGCACCGTCTAGCGTACCAATCGTGAGCGCACCGTTCATGGCAAATTTCATGTTGCCAGTACCGGAGGCTTCAAAGCCTGCGGTCGAAATCTGCTCGGAGAGATCGGAGGCGGGGTAGATGGGCTGCGCGTTCGTGACGTTGTAGTTGGGGTAGAAGACGACTTTGATCTGGTCGCGAATATCTGGGTCGCGATTGACCACGCGGCCAACGGAAGTGATCAGCTTGATAATCAGCTTGGCCATGAAGTAGCCCGGTGCTGCCTTGCCCGCAAAGATGAAGGTGCGGGGGGTGATGTTCAAGCTGGGGTTGTTCTTCAGCTGGTTGTAGAGCGAGATGATGTGCAGGGCGTTGAGCTGCTGACGCTTGTACTCGTGAATGCGCTTAATCTGCACGTCGAACATCGAAGTAGGGCTGACCTTGACGCCGGTTGCCTGTTCGATCCGGGCAGCTAGGATTTCTTTGTTGGCCTGCTTGATCTGCCGCCACTCAGTGCGGAAGCCGGGGTCATCAGCGAAGGGCTCTAGCTTTTTGAGCTGGAAGAGGTGGGTGGGCCATTCGTTGCCGATGCGCTGATTGATCAGCCGGGTGAGCTTGGGATTGCTGAGCACCATCCAGCGGCGAGGAGTGACGCCGTTGGTCTCGTTGATGAATTTCTCAGGGAAAAGCAGGTAGAAGTCGTTGAGGACGGTTTGCTTGAGCAGCTCCGTGTGAAGGGCGGCGACGCCGTTGATAGCGTGGCTGCCGACACAGGCGAGGTTGGCCATGCGTACGTAGCGACCGCCGCTTTCGTCGATTAGCGACATCCGCTCTAGACGCTCGTTGTCTTGACCAAATTTGAGGCGAACGTCTTCTAGGAAGTTGCGGTTGATCTCAAAGATGATTTCGAGGTGGCGGGGGAGCAAGTCGCCAAATAGACCGATGGGCCAGCGCTCTAGGGCTTCGGGTAAGAGGGTGTGGTTGGTGTAGGCAAGAGATTTTTGAGTGATTTCCCAGGCTTTGTCCCACTCGAATTCATGAACGTCGATTAGCAGACGCATGAGTTCGGCGACGGCGATCGCAGGGTGCGTGTCGTTCATCTGTAGGGTGTATTTCTCGGGGAACTGCTCTAGCGGAATGCCGTCGCGCTGCATGATCCGAATCATGTCTTGCAGCGAGCAGGAGACGAAGAAGTACTGCTGCTCTAGACGTAGCTGCTTGCCTTCTAGGTGCTCATCGTTCGGGTAGAGAACTTTGGAGATGTTCTCGGAGACCACTTTGGAGTTGACCGCGCCGGAGTAGTCGCCGTGGTTAAACGCTTCAAAGTCGAAGGCGTCGGGGGATTCGGCTTTCCAGAGGCGAAGCGTGGTGGCTGTATTGACTTTGTAGCCGAGGATGGCGGTGTCGTGGGGGACGCCTTTGACGACGCGATCGCACACCCATTCGACCCGATAGCTGCCTGTGTTATCGGTATACGCCTTGGTGTATCCGCCCAGCTTCACTTCCTGAGACCACTGAGGTCGAACGATTTCCCAGGGATTGCCGTTGGCTAGCCACTTATCAGTACGCTCAACCTGCCAGCCGTCTTGCAGCTCCTGCTTGAAGATGCCGAACTCGTAGCGAATACCATAGCCCAAAGAAGGAATCTGTAGAGTGGCCATCGAGTCTAGATAGCAAGCAGCCAGTCGACCGAGACCGCCGTTGCCCAGGCCAGGTTCTTGCTCTTGGGCCATGATCTCAGGCAGGCTGAGGCCCAAATCGGCCATGGCCTGATCAACCGCGTCGTACAGATCCAGGTTGATCAGGTTATTGCCTAGGTAAGGCCCCATCAAAAACTCGGCAGATAGGTAGACTGCTGTGCGCGACTGCTGCTGGCGGTAGGTACTCGCAGAGCTGAGCCAGTGGTGCAGCATGCGATCGCGCACCGTATAGGCCAGCGCCATGTAGTAATCCTGCATAGAGGCAATCTCTGGCGATTTCCCCTGCACGTAGAACAAATTGTCCAGAAATGCCCGCTTAAGTGTCTCCAAATCTGATCCCGTGCGGTCATCTTCGACTCGGACGGTAGGATGCATGTGCGAGCTGTTAATTTCTTTGGATTGCATAAGTTCACCAGAAAATGGAATGTTGTGGCAGTCAGGTCAATAAAACAGTAAAAAGCCTTGACGGGCTAGCCCTTTGGCAAAAGCAGCTTTCAATCACTCAAGATTATATGGAGATTCCTTGGCTACGGTTGAACCTACATAAAGTCATAAGATGCAGGGAGAAACGGTAAAATTGGCTACTAAAATCAGGCGATCGCAGGGATGAGTGCGATCGCCACCAGTCATCCGGTTAGTCGTATAAGGTGCCGACCCACCCTAACCCTATGGGCAGTTAGCAGCTATACCTTCTTCAACCAGCTAAACATCGCCCGCAAATCCTTGCCCACTTCCTCAATCGGATGCTCCGCCTCAATCCGCCGAATCGCATTAAATCCAGCATTGCCCGACTGCGCCTCTAGCACAAACTCACGCGCAAACTGACCGGTCTGGATTTCCTTCAGAATCTGCTTCATCGTCGCTTTAGTCTCGGCAGTGATAATTCGAGGGCCACGTGTATAGTCGCCATACTCAGCCGTATTAGAGATGCTATCGCGCATCTTCGCTAGACCGCCTTCTACGATCAAATCCACAATCAGCTTCACTTCGTGCAGACACTCAAAGTAGGCCAGCTCAGGCTGATAGCCCGCCTCAGTCAAAGTCTCAAAACCGGCCTTTATCAGCTCACTAAGGCCGCCACAAAGCACCGCCTGCTCCCCGAACAAATCCGTCTCAGTTTCTTCACGAAACGTCGTTTCCAAAATCCCAGCGCGAGTGCCGCCGATTCCTTTTGCATAGGCCATCGCCAGATCCCGAGCCTGCCCAGAGGCATCTTGAAAGACCGCAAACAGTGCCGGAACGCCTTGTCCCTGCTCATAGGTACGGCGGACAAGGTGACCAGGGCCTTTGGGTGCCGCCATTACCACGTCTACGTTTTCTGGCGGAACGATTTGAGCAAAATTGATATTAAAGCCGTGAGCAAACGCTAGAACGTTACCATCTTCCAGTCCGGGCTCAATGCTTTCTTTGTAGACGCTGCGCTGCACTTCGTCAGGCAACAAGATCATAATGAAATCAGCAACTTTGGCAGCATCGGCCACTGATTTAACGGCAAGCCCTTCAGCTTCGGCTTTGGCTATTGAGCGACTGCCTTCATAGAGCCCGACGACCACGTTCACACCGCTGTCTTTGAGGTTGAGGGCATGGGCATGGCCTTGCGAGCCATAGCCGATAATGGCCACCGTCTTGCCATTGAGCAAATCGAGGTTGGCATCGCTGTCGTAATACATTTTGGCCATGAGGAACAGTCTCCTTAACTGCGGGGTCTTCAGTTTTTCTGTCTGAAGAGAGATGAATGAGGGTCAGCGTTTGATCTTATCAAACAGGGGGGATTGGAGGATAGTTTTTCAAACGAATGCTAACCTTGAGGGAGTTTGAGCACTCCGTCATGTACTCGCCCGAGCCACCGCTATCTCCGAAGGAAACGCTTCCTACCATGTAGGATCTTCCCAGCGAAGATCCAGAGGAGCCTGGGTTGTATGAGCACATTTTGCGCGTTCCCTACTACGCTGTCTTCGCTACTACGCTGTCTTCGATCGTTATAGCAACCACTTTCGTCTATTTCAGCTTGTAGGCACTCACTATGAAGAGCAGACGCTCGGCGATCGCAACTACTGGTTTGAAGAATTAGCTCTGGGTTTAGGTATGTGGGAAGGTGAGTATAAAGGGGTGCAGGGGCAATGGCTGCGCTGGCAAACGAAAGATGGGCGATGGTTGCCTACCGATGGCGAAAGAGCTGAGAGGTTGGCAGAACGGCTGCGATCGCTAGGCATTGATCCAGAGATATATAGTGTTTGATGACAATCAAGCGGAGAAAACAGCGAAGTGAGAGAGTGCTGAAAAATAGGTCGCTCGCAATAGCAGGGCAATCAACAAAGGTTGAGAAATCCTTTATTGCTCAGCGAACGCTTCGTTGACAAGCCCAAGTATTAAAAACTAGAAAGAAGCGGGTCATTCAATTTGCTGAGATAGTTTTGAGCTGTCGTGGAAGCGCCTCAAGGACTACGAAATATTAGAAGATGTTTGAATTGCTATGACACCTAAGAGAAGTCCTCAATCAGACTCTATTGTGGTCTCGTTCTGATCGGTCGACCAGGTTGCGATGATCAGACATTGGGATCGAAGGTCTTCAGCAAATGCGATCGCACTTTCAACCAAATCTACGAAATTTTAGAGTGGATGCTCTTCCATACTGACCCAAAGTTTTCCAACCCGAACTAACTGTAATCGATTCATCTTAAGGGCTGAGCAAGTCGCTCTCCCAGTAGGTGTAAGCGGCACGATTTTGGTTGAGTCTACATTCCACTGGAAGTGATCTTCCCATAGCTGCTGTTGAGGACTAAATAGCAGAACAGTTTCGTTCGTCTCAGGATTGATAGCAGCTTGTCGTACAGCTTTACTGCGGTTGCAAGTGGGGCAAGCCAGACAAAGGTTTTCGTGAATTGTCTTTCCACCCAGTGAAACTGGAACAATATGTTCTAGCTCGAAGGTCGTCGCTGTTAAGAATTCGGCTGTGCGGCAATAAGCGCAGCAGTCGGAGAACTGCGCTCTAATTTTCTGCTGAAGAGTAGCCGGAACATAAGCGCTCACGAAGCTAGAATATCCGAGTGCCTTATTGTGTAGCGTGCCCTCGCCTTCAAGAGATTGAGATTGTCAACTTGCGAGAGTAGCCGATCAAGCTGCTCTTGTTCCATATCCGAAAGCTGGCTCTCTCTATTTCGAGCCAGTAGAGAGCTGAGTTGCGCTTGAGCATCTATGGAAAGATGGACGTTAGCGAGCGCCTGCAACTCTGCATCGCTCACGCTAGTAAGCAGCTCTGGATCTTGTGCTTTGGCTGTCAGTTGCTGATAGGTATCAAGATCCAACAGTACGCCAACCTTAGAACCTGTTTCACTGGTAATGTACTGGATTTCCATAGATGGCTCTCAGTTACTTCTCGTCATTTTAACCTGTTTGATCCTTTGCTAGAGTTCGCTTCTCGTCCTATAGCAATCGGCTGATGCATTAGCCGATTGCAATGTCTGCTCTCTCTACTTTGGTCTGTCTAGTTCGGCAAATTCAACCAGTTGAACACATCTTCAGCAGATAGAAAGAGATTTAGATCCGACAAAGCAGGTAAAACCTGAGAACCTCGAAACAGTTTAATTTGTGACTCAGCAGAAAGCGTCAATACACTCTCCGCTTCTGGGTCTATTAGCCACCCCAGCTCTGTGCCATGCTCCGCGCAGTGCAGCAGCTTCTCTAAAGGTCTCGTTTGAGCTTGATCTGGTGACAGGATTTCAATCGCCCAATCCGGATGAACTTCAAACCGGTTGGCAATCCGTCCCGATGCGGTACGTGGAATTCGTCCCCAGCGAAAGATCGAAACGTCAGGTACGATTGCCGCACCGCCGAAGACGCATCGCAGCTCCGAAGAAGCTTTGGCAATCCGTTCAGATTCTGCCACTTGATCGATAGTCTTACAAAGAGCAACCTGGATTAGACTGTGCTCTCCTTGCGGCATTGGCTTTTGGATCGCTTGGTGGGTAATATATTCGCTAGCAGGCTGAGTCTCTGGTAGCTGCAAAAACGCATCCAGCGTCAAAGGGCGTGCAGAAGCTTGAACCATAAAACATGTCACAGTCGTTGCCAGCCATTGTACTTTACTGCCCTGACATACCTGATTGCCTGGTTCACTCATAAGCTTCTAATTCTTCGCGATCGACATCTAACGATCTATAGCTTCGGCGTATGATTGTGCCAATCAGTCGCCTGCTCGTAGGCGTGACCAACCTCAAAGAGGAGGTCTTCGCGGAGGACGTTGCTCACTAGCTGAAGGCCGATCGGCATGCCATTCCTGTCGAAGCCACAGGGTACGCTCATTCCCGGCAGACCCGCCATGTTGACGGGAATCGTCATCAGATCGAGCAGGTACATGCTGAGCGGATCGTCGTTTTCTTCGACTTTGAAGGCGGTGGTGGGGACGGTGGGGCTGACGAGGATGTCTACTTCTTCAAAGGCTTTTTCAAAGTCTTGCTTCATCAGCGTGCGGACTTTTTGCGCCTTGAGATAAAAGGCGTCGTAGTAGCCTGCGGAAAGGGCGTAGGTGCCGATCATGATTCGGCGTTTGACTTCATCGCCAAAGCCTTCGGACCGGGTTTTGTTGTACATCGAGAGCAGGTTGGGCTCTGACGATCGCAGGCCGTAGCGGACGCCGTCGTAGCGAGCTAAGTTTGCCGATGCCTCACAGGGGGCGATGATGTAGTAGGCCGATACGCCGTAGTTGAACCGGGGGCAGGAGATGGTTTTGACCTCTGCGCCCAGGGCTTTGAGCTGGTCGATGGCGACGGTGACCGCCGCGCCGACTTCGCTGTCTAGGCCATCGCCGAAAGTCTCTTTGATGATGCCGACTTTGCGACCTTTGAGGTTTGATCTTAATGACTGGGTGTAGTCGGGAATGTCAACTTTGAGGCTGGTGGCGTCTTTGGGATCGTGTCCGGCGATCGCACCCAGCAAAATAGCCGTATCTTCGACCGTGCGCCCAAACGGACCGATCTGATCGAGCGAGGAGGCAAACGCCACCAGGCCAAAGCGCGAGACCAGTCCATAGGTCGGCTTCATGCCCACAATGCCGCAAAAAGAAGCGGGCTGACGAATCGATCCGCCCGTGTCAGAACCCAGCGCAATCGGCGCTTGACCACCGGCCACCGCTGCCGCCGATCCACCGGACGATCCGCCCGGTACGCGCGATATGTCCCAAGGATTTTTCGATGGCCCGAAGGCGGAATTTTTTGTAGAGCCGCCCATGGCAAACTCATCCATGTTGGTTTTGCCGACAAAGACAGCGCCCGCCGCCTCTAGGCGCTCGGTCACTGTCGATTCATACGGCGGCACAAAATTCTCTAGCATCAAGGAGCTGCAAGTCGTGCGAATGCCCTTAGTACATAAGTTGTCTTTGAGTGCGATTGGAATGCCAGCAAGGAAGCCGATGTCTTCACCAGCGGCAATCCTGTCATCTACCGCTTGGGCCTGTGCCAGCGCCTTTTCAGCCGTCAAAGAAACAAAGCTACTGAGTTGGGGCTCCACGGCCTGGGCCTGCTCAAGCTGAGCCTGAGCAATCTCAACGGCGCTGCGCTCTTTGGTCGTGAGCTGTTTGTGCAACTCGCGGATGGCTGACATAGGGGTTCTCTCTTTTGCTAGAGCCGATTGGCTGGATACTGGCTAACTATTTTGCTCTGTCATAATAGCGGGTTCACTGTTCGAGGTTGTGTGGAGCAAGATAGCCAACAACATAGCAGGCTAGCAGACCACAGAACCGTCTAGATGGTATTCTCTATGACGAAGCGATTTACGTAGTTTTGTTAAGCTTTCATATCCGTTCTCTCTGGGTTCGTCCCTGCGTCTAGATGTCTGGCTTTTGGTATACCGCTGCGATCGCAACTACCGCTAGCGCCCTATTCGTAATAGCAGGCACTCTGGGCACCCCACGAGAAAACATCGCCTCAAAGCAAGCCGAACAAACAGCGAATCAAGCAACTCAAAAGTCTTCTCAAGCTGCGGATCTGATCTCAGCCGAAAACGAGCAGAAATTAGCGCAGGCCGCTGTTATCAAGAAAAATACCGATCGCGCCAACTATGAGCAGGCAATAGAGCTGGCCCGTCAAGCCGTCGATGCTTATCAATCGGCTCAAGCATCTGACAATCTAGAAGTGGCACTAGTCTTTACCCGACGTGAAAAAGCCCTGTGGCGAGACTCAATTGAAAAGCTGTCCGCTATTCCCAAAGGCGTTGCGCTCTACCAGCAGGCCAACGACAAGAAAGCTCAGTACAAGAATCTGCTAGCGACTGCTGAGCAAAAAGTGCTAACCGCCGATAGCGCCTTTCTATCAGACATTGTCAGCGACGCTCAGCTCTCTAGCGAGGGTGTTCATATTACGCTTTGCCAAATTGACGCGCCGTCTGACCCAATCAAGGCCAGCACAAAAGCAGAGAGAGGTAGCCTCGATCCCAATACGTGCCGTCATTATCAGGGCGAACAGCTACTGGCTAGCCCTGCCAGTTTGATCAAGCTGCCGATTGCGATCGCACTTCTAGACAAAGCCCACAGCGAAGACATCGATCTCGATAGCAAACTCTACATCGACCCAGACAACTTCACCGAAAACGCGATTGGGGCCACTATCGAGGTTGACAAAGAATATTCACTCGTCCACGTGATGAGCCGGATGATCGATGAGAGTAATAACATCGCTACTAATCAGCTAATTGACTACGTTGGCCGGGAAGACATTGCCAAAACGCTAGCCAAGCAGGGCTACCAGGATACCTTTGTCGATCACAAGCTAGCGGGCGATCGCATCTTGCCGCCCAATGCCGGTACCCAGAGCAACCGCATCACCACCGACGATATCACCACAATGATGGTGAACACCTATCGCCTTTCTTGCCCTGGAGACGAAGCGCTACTACAGGCACTGCTCAGCCAAAAAGATCAGGAGCTAGGCTACCAGGCACTGCAAGAAGTCGGAACTGCTGTGGAATGGATGGGCGAAAAAACGGGTCAAAACGATCGGCTGCTCGGGAGCACACTCGCAATGAAAATAGACGGTAAGCGCTACGCCCTAACAGTTGCGATTGACTACAGCGGCGATCCCGTCGCTATTCGAGACCTCGTCAAGGGAGTCGCCAGCTACCTCATAGAAAGCGGTCCAATTGTCGCATCGTCTGACATGGCATCCGACCTAGAGCCTGACACGGCACAAACAAATCCAATGAGCAATTCGCCAGCTCGGATCGCTCGGCAGACGCCAAAGCCGTAAACAAACAATCGGTAAACGGAAGATTGGTGAGCGGGGATCGGGTGTCAAAGCCGCAATTAACCCTTCACAAAAGATATTTTCTACCCTGGTAAACCAAGATTTGTATAAATAGAAATAGATATATGTATCGATCCCCCCTTGCCAACTGGCCTATACCCGCTCACACTAATTGTGATGTGACGGCCTATATCTGTGAGCCAGGATTGACGTTGTGAAAAGAGTACTTTCAATAATTCTGGGCGGTGGTGCTGGCACCCGCCTTTATCCGCTGACCAAAGTCCGTGCGAAACCCGCAGTTTCCCTAGCAGGGATGTATCGTCTGATCGATATTCCAGTCAGTAACTGTTTAAACTCCGGTATTTACAAGATTTACGTGCTGACTCAGTTCAACTCTGCCTCGTTGAACCGGCACATTTCCAAGGCATACAACTTTTCTACGTTTAGCGACGGCTTTGTAGAAGTGCTAGCAGCGCAGCAGACTCCAGACAGCCCGAGCTGGTTTGAGGGGACCGCCGACGCCGTTCGTAAGTACATGTGGATGTTTGAAGAAGCGGATGTAGACGAGTTCATCATCCTTTCAGGCGATCATCTCTACCGCATGGACTACAGCGACTATGTGATGAAGCATCGCGAAAGTGGTGCAGATGTCACCCTCTCAGTGGTGCCGATTGGCTACAAGACAGCTTCTAGCTTTGGCCTGATGAAAGTAGACGAGACCAACCGTATCGTCGAATTCTCTGAGAAGCCCAAGGGCGAAGCGCTCGAAGCGATGAAGGTGGACACGACCGCGATGGGACTTTCCCCTGACGAAGCGGAAGATAAGCCGTTTATTGCCTCCATGGGCATTTATGTGTTCAAGAAACAGGTGCTAATAGACCTGCTGAAGAAGTATCCGGATCAGACAGATTTCGGAAAAGAGATCATTCCAGCATCTGCTCGCGACTACAATGTCCAAGCCTATTTATTCAAGGGGTATTGGGAAGATATTGGTACGATTGAAGCTTTTTACGATGCCAATATTGCACTGACCGATCAGCCTAATCCTGCCTTTAGCTTTTACAACGAAGATGCGCCGATCTATACGCGATCGCGCTACCTCCCACCGAGTAAAATACAGGACAGCCAGATTACGAAATCGATCATCAGCGAAGGCTGCATCCTCAAAAAGTGCCGCATTCACAATTCGGTAATTGGCCTGCGTCAGCGTATTCATGCCGACTGTGAGATCGACAGCTCATTGCTGATCGGCTCCGACTACTACGAGCAAATGGACGAAAACGGTGAATTCCCACTGTCTGCTCAGAAGCCGGGTCAAATTCCTATCGGCATTGGTGCAGGCTCAGTCATTCGCAAAGCCATCATCGACAAGAATGCTCGAATCGGCAAAAACGTCCAGATCATCAACAAAGACAATGTTGAAGAAGCCGAACGCGAAGCCGAAGGCTACTATATTCGTAGTGGAATCGTCGTAGTCCTGAAGAATGCCACCATTCCCGACGGCACTATTATTTAGGATTAGGTATCCAAGAATTCGGTATCTAAGATATGGGGATCGACGCCCCCTTATCCTGTGATCAGAGCGGGCCTCGGTAGGTAAAGCCAAAGAGGCAGAGATAGCTATTTCTGCCTCCTTAGCTGAGTAAAAGATACGGACAAAACTTCGCGAAATTACTCAACTTGTAACCGTCACGTCAATACCGGGGACCGGTTATCTGGTAGGACTTTACTATCGCCTTTCAAGCATGGTCTTCCAAGCAGCGACTTTGGCTATCACAGTAGAGTTCCTTCCTGAAAATCCCCAATGACGCCGGTCAACCCAGATTCTGATAGCGATGATTCGCAGCGGCAGGATGTCCCGATCGCTTTTCTAGGAACCTCTCTAGAAGCGCTTCAGCAGCGTCACGCCAGCCAGCTTACTCAAGATATCGAGCAACTAGAAGCTAAAAGAAGCTCTCTAGAGGCAGAAACAGAACTTCTGCAAAGTCAACTTGCCACTTTGAGAGAAGACTACGCTCAGCTACTTGCTCTAACCGAGGGCCTTCAGTCCACAAATCCTGAAGATCTCCAACCTGAAAGTGCGGAAGAGATAACAACAGAGCGGATCGTTCCCTGGGGGCCCGGTCCGCTTTTACCTGGTGAGAGTGCGCCAGCACAGGAGGTGGTAGCTGATAGGCGCGATCGCACAATAGAGCTGCCGACGCCGTCTACCTCCGAACAGCGCCGAAAAAGGATGCTCCAGCAGCAGGCAGATAGACTGCCCATCCAGCAAGCAAAGATAAATCGCGGGCTGGTTTTGAGTGCGATCGCCACTACGCTGGCCGCACTTCACTACTGTCTATTTAGCACCCTTGCTCAAGGCGGTAGCTGGTTCGACCTGATTGAAATCGGACAGCTTGGCACCGGCTTCCTATCATCCACTGCGCTTCTTTGGCTCAGAATGCTGGTAATGGTACCGGGTCTCATGCTACTAGCCCCGCAGCTATATAGGAATACTTGGGATGACCTGCAAGAATGGATGTCTATCCGTGAGCAGCTGCTGTTGCCACTAGCAGGCAGCGGTATTGCTCTATTTCTCTCTCAGGTACTGCTATATCAAAGTATTGGGGTGTTAGGGGCGGCCATCGGCTCAGCGCTGTTCTTTCTCTATCCGCTGACAGCCATCCCCTCTGGCCTGATTTTGCAGCAAGAGCGGTCGCTGACGCCTTTTGGCGTATTGGCGCTGGTTGCGATCGCAATGGGTGGTTTGCTAATTATAGAACCCGCCTTTACCGCTGGTTCAGCCAACCTAATCTGGACAGGGCTACTCGCTAGCGTTGCGCTTAGCCTATATATCTTGCTTACTAACTTCTGTTATCAGCAGAGATGTCATCCCATTCCCACCTCTGTCGCGCAGTTCTCTACTGTTGCGATCCTCAGCAGCTTAGTTTTACTAGTCAAACCGCTTCAGCTAGTCGATCTTAGCTGGTTCAGCTTTGCCTGTTGGGGACTGCTAATCGGTCTGCTGATGCTAGTTGCCTACCTGCTAAATTACGCCAGCCTGCTCGCTGTTGGACCTCGAACGGGGATTGTTGCCGCGACGACTCCACTGCTCACCCTGCTGTTCTCCTGGAGCTTTACGCCAGCCTCAGACTTAGAGATTATTCAGTGGACGGGCATCTCGATGATTACGGTCGGCGGAATTGCGCTCGGTAAGGAAAAGCTCAATCAAGCGGAGCTGTACTCATAAAGCAACGCTGTACTAATGGAGCAACGCTGTACTCATAAAGCGACGCTGTACTAATGGAGCAACGCTGTCTTTTATCTGAAGGCTTGTGTCTAAAAGTTTAGAAGAACGGAGAGAGAGGGATTCGAACCCTCGAACAAGTTGCCCCGTTACAGCATTTCCAGTGCTGCGCCTTCAACCACTCGGCCATCTCTCCTTTATTTAGCTAGTAGTTCGCTCTGGTCAAAGCCAGCTCAGGTCTTTTACAGGCAACGACTTACAGCTTTGCCATCGTAACAGAAAGCGGAGTGAATACCCTACTAATTTTTCACGCACCAAACTTCCCTGCGATCACATGCAATCATAGAAGTACTGCTCCGCCCAACTTTCTTTCCCATGGCTGAAACCTATCGCGTTCGTATCCATCACCGGCAGAAAAATACTGTCTATACCGTGCAGGTGCCGCGCGATCGCTACATCCTGCAAACCGCAGAAAACCAGGCCGCCGATCTCCCCTACGCCTGTCGCAACGGTGCCTGCACTGCCTGCGCTGTGCGCGTTCTCTCCGGCGAACTCCATCAGCCCGAAGCGATGGGGCTATCTCCAGACCTGCGCGAACAAGGCTATGCCCTACTGTGCGTCAGCTATCCCCGCAGCGACCTAGAAGTAGAAACTCAGGACGAAGACGAAGTCTACGAGCTTCAGTTTGGGCGCTACTTTGGCAAAGGTCCAACCCGCTCTGGCATCCTAATCGACGACGACTGAGCCTAGCGAATTCATCTACTGGGGTTGGCAGATTAACCTAACGCCAACCTCAGCCAACTACACTACGCTCAGCCAAAAGAAAATTCCTCTCCTGCCTATGACCTACTCTGCCGAAGATCTCCAGCGATTTCTAGACATCGCTACCGAAGCCGCTTGTGCAGGTGGCGCAGTCCTCCAGCACTACTGGGGAAATCTCTCTAACGTCCAGCAGAAAGGCCGTCCTGGAGATCTCGTCACCGAGGCCGACAAAGCCGCTGAGAAAGAAGTCCTTGCCGTTCTACATCGACACGTCCCAGACCATGCCATCCTCGCTGAAGAATCAGGCAGCATTGGCAAACAAACCGATCAGCTGCTCTGGGCGGTAGATCCGCTGGATGGCACGACTAACTACACACATCAATATCCTTTTTGCGGCTGTTCGGTAGGTCTTTTGATCGATAGCAAGCCAGCGGTGGGCGCTATCTTCGACCCGGTACGCGCTCATCTATTTCGGGCGGCCAAAGGATTAGGCGCGACCTGCAACCGAGAGCCTATCAGCGTCTCTAAGACAGAGACGCTTGCGGATAGCTTGCTGGTCACTGGCTTTGCCTATGACCGCCGTGAAACAATTGACAACAACTATGCGGAGTTCTGTCATCTCACTCATCTTACTCGCGGCGTTCGTAGAGGAGGCGCGGCTTCGATCGATTTGGCCTACGTTGCCTGTGGACGATTGGATGGATATTGGGAGCGGGGCCTGTCGCCCTGGGACGTGGCGGCGGGTGTGATTTTGGTAGAGGAGGCAGGTGGCACGGTCACCGCCTATGATGAAAGCCCGTTTGATATTAAAAGCGGTCGAGTCTTGGCGACTAACGGTCAGATTCACGGTGAGCTTAGCGGTACGCTCGGCAACATAGAGCCATTAGCTAGATTTGCGCCATGATTGCAATCAAAAAGGCGCTACAGTCTCCTGATCGCATAATTTTGCAGAACATCAGCTGGCAAACCTACCAGTCGTTGGTGAGCGGTTTCGAGCAAGAACCGGCTATCCGGCTCACTTATGATTGCGAAACATTAGAGATTTGGATACCGCTAGATCCTCACGAAAGCTACAAGAAAGTTATCGGTCGTCTGATAGAAGCGGCAACAGAAGAACTTGGTTTGGAGATACGCAGTTTAGGTTCGAGAACGTGCGATCGCGAAGATCTTTCCCAAGGACTCGAACCCGATCAGTGTTACTACATCCAGAATGAGCCGTTAGTGCGATCGCTAGATCAAATAGATCTTTCTAAATCCCCACCACCCGATCTAGCTGTAGAAATTGATACTACTAGCAGTTCCTTAGAATTAAGGATTAAATAACCTGCTGATCTCTGACCAGCCACCCTTCGACTACGCTCAGGGTTCAGTGACGGTAACTGACGACTACGCTCAGGGTTCAGTGACGGTAACTGACGACTACGCTCAGGGTTCAGTGACGGTAACTGACGACTACGCTCAGGGTTCAGTGACGGTAACTGACGATGGCTGAGCGTAGTCGAAGTCAAAACCCACTGGTCCGCAAAAGCGGCTTTTATTAAATCCTCATTTCTTAAATCGATTCAAAATCTACGCGCAGCTTGTAGTTCCAGAAATTTAGAGATTCAACAGTAAAGCATTAACCATTCACCTTCTCAAAGATGGCAAATACCGGAAAGCTGAAAACAGTATCGCCCTCGCACCTTTGCAGGCCAGTGATTTTTCTTCTTTTCTTTTAATCCATCAAACAGTTGGAGAGAATAGTTTGATTCGCCAATTCCGAGAATCGTTGAGGGGAAAGCAGAGACAATAAGCGAGAGAAGTCTGTATTCGACGGCAGACTTCACTTGATGGCAGCTTTCAGCTCGGTGCAAAATTCCCCAACAGAGGCCAAGCCTTCTGCTGGCGTGCCGGTTGCCAATCGCTTCACGATCGCACTCCCCACAATCACCCCATCCGCACCCCAATCTTTCAGCTGCTTTGCCTGTGAGGGTTCAGATACACCAAAACCAACACCAACAGGCTTGTTCGTCGCACTGTGCAGGTCAGAAATCAAACCTTCAACACGGGTCGCCACCTCTTGCCGAATGCCCGTAACGCCAGTGACGCTGACTAGGTAGACAAATCCCTGAGAGCGATTTGCGATCGCCTTAATCCGCTCATCCGTAGACGTAGGAGCCACCAGCAAGATCACCGCAATTCCGATCGCTGCCGCCGCCTCTAGCAGCGAATCCATCTCTTCCAAAGGTAAATCAGGCACTAGCAGCCCTCGCGCACCGGCTTCATAGATATCTTTGAGGAACTTTTCAACTCCCCGATTCAAAATCGGATTGTAGTAGGTGAATAGCACCAGCGGGGCAGACAGCTTTGGCGTCACCTCTGCTACTAGCTCGATCACCGCTGCTAGCGTCACCCCACGGCCCAAGGCCCGAGTTGCCGCCGCTTGAATCGTAGGCCCATCGGCTAGCGGATCGGAATAGGGAACGCCAAGCTCAATGATGTCTGCGCCATTGCGATCAAGTACCTGTAGCGCTTCGGCGGTCGTCGCCAGATCGGGATCGCCAGCGGTGATGAAAGGAATTAGGGCGCATTCGTCGCGATCGCGCAGTTCATCAAATCTCTCTTTAATAGACACCATCAATCAATCGCCCTCTACTGCGCTTCTTCTAGCCGCTCTGATTTCAACCGCTCTGTTTCTAACCGCTCTGTCTCTAGTCGCTCTGATTCAATTTCTGCCTGTAGCTCCGCCAGTTCCTCAGGGCTCATTTCTTCTAGCCTTTTTTGCAGGACGGCCTCTTCATAGTCTTCTAGCTGCTGGTAGTACGTCATCTTTTTACTCGCCGCGCGCACCACATAAGTCGCCGTCCAGCCCAGCAGGCCAGCGACAAAAACCACCTGGCTCCAAATTCCTGCCGACAGACCGTCCATCCCGGCCCAGGCAAACACCAGATACAGCAGTCCGCCCGCCGCAAAGACGCCAATGCCAATCCCAATAACGTCAATTCTTCTCATTACAGAGCCTAGACTTCACGTCGCATAGGACGAAAGTTCAAAAACGGACTCACTAATAAGCAGCCCGGAAAAAACACCAGCATCAGCCCATAAAAAAACAGTCGTTCAATCGAACTTGCCGCCGTCCACCGCAGCTTCAGATACGTCATCAGCGCCACTGGCACCACGACCAAATACAGCCCAGCCAAAGCCACATATAGACCAAGAGCAAGCAGCGCTGGAGATTCAAGACCAAGAAATGTCATCGGTAAAGCAATATCCTATAAGACCCGTCGATTCACTATATATAGTAGACCCCAAACCGTAATTCCTACGCATCCTTAATTAGAAATGCATTTCCAGCTCCAGATCTCCCCCGTTTCCCTAGGTCTTCCACTCTGTACAGCCCGATGCCTAACACGATCGACTAAAACCAGTTGCCAATCCGCCCGCTTGGTGGTGCAATAGACATCTGTGAGTGCAATCAGGCGATAGTCGTTGATATTAGCCAATCGATATCAGAGACCTCAACTCACGGGCTCTAAGGGGGCGTGGCGGAATGGTAGACGCTGCGGATTTAAAATCCGTTGATTGTAAAAATCGTGAGGGTTCAAGTCCCTCCGCCCCCATACCGATGATGGTGTGTGATACATACACCATCAAATATATCAAGGTTGATTGTTTAAACGCTCAACGGGCAGTCTAAGTGGTGATATCAATTGCCTTTTAGATTGCGATGAGTGGGTTGCGATGAACGTGTTGCCAGCAGATGAACCAGACAAGCCAACGGCGTCTAATCTGGCACAGCAGCAGCTTTATGACGACCTCCTAGATTCCGCTAGAAAGCTGCCACCAGTCGAATCGCTCGCTAAGTTTGAAAACTTATTTTTTGGTCATAGCAGCTCTGTCGAAACAGTCGAAGCAGAGTTCTCTCCTTTCCTATATCACATTCTCTTCGCAGACAATGAGCAGACGTTTCAGAGCACCTTAAAACGCGCCTGCTATATCCTCGTCAACAACTGGGATCGCAGATGCCAGAGTGACATGGTCCACACGATGTTGGCGCTCTTCGACCAGCCCTCTTTGAAGAAACCAACCTTTTCGCCTAGCCTGGAGCGCCTACGACAGTGGCTGCTAAACTTTGCAGCTAGCCAAGATTTTGAGGCACTCAAACTATTCGCCGCCCAGCGGATTGGCCCTACGCACCCCGGTAGCTGGAGCAGCCGCTATGTCACCTATCAGCTCACAGCTCAGGCTATAGACAGCAGCCATTCCTTAGAGCAAAAGGAAGCGGCTAGAAAGATGGCCCGCAGGCTAAAAGATAAGTTCAAGCACGAACTAGCTATGTACACAGCCTTCTCTCAAAGCTCATCGCAGTTAGAGAGCAAGTATCCTAATCCAACGGTGCTAGGTGCCGAAGTACTGCGGTTAATCAAAGCAATTTTGCTGCGGGGCGGTCAGTTTAGCTATCGCAATGTGGCGCGTATTTTTCAGCAGCAGACAGCAGGCTCCGCTTACAAAGATTACAAGGAGAGTTTGATTGAGTATCTGTGCTTTTCGATCGCGCAGCTAGAGTTTGTAACGGTGCTCGAAACGTCTCTCAGTCAATCTCTGACACAGCTCTATCTAGAGCAAGATAAAACTGAAATAGAGCCTTCGCTGGCACTCCGGACTTGCAATCGACTAATCGATCTGCTGACGACCGAAGATAGGAGGAAACCCTCGCCCTTATTTGAGACACTACTGACCCAGGGCAATCCGCTGAACCTAGCTGTACTGATGCTTAAGCTCGTACTAATTTCGCCGAATTCACAGCTCTATTTAGAAGCACGCCTAGCTAACGTAATCAATTACTACCGGCCCTATATGGAGGCTGAGTGCCGAAACGTTGTTCAGCTTCTGGAAATTTGCAACGTAATGTTTGCTATCTATAGCGACAACGTGGAGTACAACCTTGTAAGAGTTAAATCCAAACAAGGAAAGAACGCCACGACTACTCAAAACGAGCCTGACCAGAACGAGCCAGAGAGCATGGAAGACTTTCGGATCTTCTCTCGTAGCTTTAGAGCAGCCCAAAAGCGAGCAAGTCAGGACTTCCAGCAGCGTAAAGCCAGACAGGTTGGCATCCAGCGTGGCTGAGAATGAGTATGACTAGTCAGCTCTATGGCCAGATTCATGGCCAGATTCATGGCCAGACTCATTGAGAGTGCCGTATCGGGCAACCGCCGCTTTCATTACGGTCTGATGCACGTCTTTCCAGGGAATGCTGTGCGATCGCGCTTCCTCTGCCACGTCCTCATACTCTGGCTGCACATTTACCACTTTGCCATTTATCAGACCCAGCTTTACCGCCATCTCGCCGTATACGGTAGAGACATCGACTATCTTTCTAGCCAAAGCGGTCCGCTGCTGCCGAGTCTGTCGAATGCCTAAGGTTGTTGTTTCCTCAAACAGAACTGTTTCACAGTCGGCGACTTTCGCTTCCGGGCAAATCACCGTCAACAATGTGCCCAGCCGATTCTTCTTCATAGCGATGCCCTGACTGAACACATCCACAGCGCCCACCGAAAACAACCGCTCAAAGACAAAGCCAATCGCCTGCGGTGAACAATCATCTATCTGAGTTTGCAGCTCTACAATGGTTTCAGTCGGCGCATTCAGTTTTTTTTTAACCTCGTGGACAGTTTCATCGGGAACGCTGCCAATCCAAAGACGAAGAATATTGGGGATGGATAGGTCTCGCCCACCTGCCCCAAGACCGAGCTTTTGAAGGGTAAAGCGAGGGGGGGGGCCGAAGGATTCGGATAGAGTGATTGCGATCGCACAGCCCGTCGGCGTCACCAGCTCCTTTTCAATGCCGTTGCTATACACCGGCACATTCGCGCCTACCATCATTGCTAGCACCGCAGGCGCAGGCACCGGCAGCAGTCCATGCTCACAGCGCACCGTACCGCCCCCTGTTGGCAGCGCAGAGCAGATCAGCCGATCGATACCCAGCCAATCTAGACCCAAACAGGTCCCCACAATATCCACAATCGCATCCGTCGCTCCCACCTCATGAAAGTGAACCTGCTCCGGCGCAATCCCATGCACGCTTGCTTCCGCGTCCGCCAATTTTCGAAAGACGGCCAGACTCCACCGAGTAGCCCGCTCAGGCAGCCCAGACTGCTGAATCAATGCCTCAATCTCAGGCAGTTTACGTCCGCCATGAGAGTGACTGTGACGGTGACCATGCCGATCAGTATGATGGTGATGAGACTCATCAGCGACTGCTGGTAAATCAGCCAGCACGTCCACATAGACTTTGGTCGCGGCCTGCTGATGGCGTAGAACCCGTTCAGATCGCACCTGAAACTCTCCATCTAGACCCAGCTTTGCGAGTTGTTCTTTTAAATAGTCCACAGGGACACCTGCATGAACCAGCGCGCCCAGACACATGTCGCCTGCAATGCCAGTCGGACAATCTAAATAGGCTAACGTTTTCATAAGCACCTAGTTTCAATATCTCTTTGATTTTTTTAGCCATGGCTACCCTGTACGAAATCCATCCCGTCACCCCTGACTCCAGAACAATCAATGCGCTACGAGAGGATCTTCGCCAGGGAGCCATCATGCTTTATCCCACTGACACGGTCTATGCTATCGGCTGCGATCTCAGCTCAAAATCTGCTATCAAAAGAGTGCGACAGCTCAAGCAACTCTCCAACGATAAGCCACTGACCTTTCTTTGCGGCTCTCTATCCAATGTAGCTAGCTACGCCCACGTTAGTGACACCGCCTACAAAATTATGAAACGGCTGATTCCAGGACCCTATACCTTTCTTTTGCCCGCGACCAAGGCAGTCCCAAAGCTAGTAGTCAGTCCAAAACGGCGAACAACAGGTATTCGAGTTCCCAACAACCCACTGTGTTTAGCACTGATAGAAGCCTTAGACAATCCGATCATCTCTACCTCTGCTTCATCTGTTGTTCGTAATTCTACAGAGTCCGATATAGAAGCTTTATCAAAGGTTGAGCTGTTTGACCGGATGGAGAAGCTAGTGGACGTAATAGTAGATGGTGATTCCGAATTCAGGCATCAAGTATCTACCATTTTGGATATGACAGACGGCATCCCTCGGGTAGTCCGTCAGGGCCAAGGCTGGCAAGATGCGCTTGAGTGGGGCGCAGAGCTAGCGGATTAGGTCTGGTTCTCGACGCGACCACTGCATAGCAAAAGACAGATGCATTTCTGGCTTTTTGTCTTGGTTGCGCGTTCCCTAGCGCCGTAAAGCGATGTGGGGTCGCCCCCCTACTATGACAGAGGCCATAGACCGATAGGCTAATTGGCATAGCAAGCCAAGCCCTTTCATCTGGATATGATGTCTGATCTTTAGGACATTCGAGTCACGTTAACCGCCTTACCCCATCAGTGTTGCAGGTCCATCTATGAAAATGTTCCCAGAGACTGCTTTTTGTTGTGACAGTTGCCGTGTGACAGTTGATTGCATTACTGACACACCAATTATTAGGAACTGGATTCCGATTCTCTAGATTGAAACAGTTCGATCAGACCGCTTTTTTGCGCATCAACCTAGAGAATATTGAGCCCATCTACTATGCTTCACCCTATTGCCGACGGCTGTCAGAACCCGGTTGCTTTTTATAATACCAATTCTTCTCCACCGCATCCGGAAGACCAATCCAAGACTCAATCTGAGGCTCAGTCTAAAACTGTCAATTCGCTAGAGCCTTCTGTTCCTGGATCTGAGCAGTCTATTGCTGCCAGTTCCTTAGAGACCAGTTCTTTAGAGGCCGTTTCTCCAGAGACGATTTCTTCAGATGCTGGCCCAATAACTGGCCAAGAAACCGATTCAGCATCTGCTAAAGCGGTTGAAAATCAGACCGCTACTCTACCAGAAAACGATCCTGAGCAAATCAGCACCAGTACACCTGCGCTTGCGGATGGCGATGAGCAAACGCTTTGCCCAGTTGATCAAAAGCTGATTGATTTCCTGACGGTCGAAATCAACAGCAAAATTACTACCAGTGCGAAGGTCGTCAATACGGTCGCGACTAGGCTTGCGATCGAAGTGACGCGCATCTGTCGTAAGAGTTCTCGCATTCAGGCATCGGGCGAGGTCACCGCCTGGCAAAGGCAGCTGGCTCAGAACCGAGTTAAAAAGTACATTGACTACTATTTACTCGGCTCTCGTCAGGGCAGAATCGAGCTGCACAGTCGATTGAGTGCGATCGCCTACCGCTATATCGCGCCAGCTCGTACCCAGCTCGGCTTCCAGGGCCGATGCACCCTCTTAGAAGACTTTCTCCAGGGCTTTTATATCGAGGTGCTCAAAGCCTTTCGCCGAGAAAATCATCTCAGCGATCGGTATTCGCCGCGCACTCGTCTAGAGCTAGCCGAATACATGGCCTTTAGCGAGCACTATGCCAAGCGCCGGATCTCCTTGCCCGGCTGCTACAATCAGCAGCTGTTGGTATTGCGCGCTCAGGCATTTGCCCGGCGGCTACCAGCCGAGACCTCGGTAGATATTGAGATGGCGGTCGATTCGCCTAAAGGAGATGACGACGGCTTCTTTCGTTCGCCGGTTATCCAGCAAATTCGAGAGAAGATGGTTTCAGATGTTACCGATCCCTCTGAGGGCGTATTGCGCGATCGCATTACCAAAGAGCTCGTTCAATACCTTCAAGACCAAGACCAGGAAGCCTGCGTAGACTACCTGAGTCTACGGCTTCAGGACATGGCTCCTAGCGAAATTGACGAAGTCCTAGGGCTGAGCGCTCGTCAGCGTGACTATCTCCAACAGCGCTTTAAATATCATGTCGAAAAGTTTGCCCAGTCTCACCGCTGGCAGCTAGTTCATCAGTGGCTGAGCGCAGATCTAGACAAGAACTTTGGCCTGTCTCCTACAGAATGGCGTACGTTTACCGAGCAGCTCAGCGAGGAGCAGTCCAAATTGCTAGCGCTCAAGCAGCAGCAGATCCAAAATGCTGAAGACGGCCCTTCCGACAAGGCGATCGCCCAGGCCCTATCCTGGACGCCCAAGCGCGTAGACCGCCGCTGGACCAAACTGATCAGCCTAGCCTGGAAAGTTCGCAACCAGCACTACAAAACCGCCAAGAAATGAAAGCAATGCCAGAAGAAGCCTTTCCCATGTGACCCACCAGTGAAGAGTATAGGAAAAGCTTCTTGCCTTTGTTATTTGGAGTTTGTTGTCTAGAGTTTGTTATCTAGGGCTAGTATCAGCTAAAGCTACGCGCTTTCGGCCTTCTCAGGCGGCTCAAACTTGTATCCGACACCACGCACTGTCTGGATCAGCGTCGGTTGCGTCGTGTCAATCTCGATTTTTTTCCTGATCTGACCAATGTGTACATCAACTACCCGCTGGTCACCGACATACTCATAATCCCAGACCTTCTGAATTAGCTCCGCCCGACGCCACACCCGGCCCGGATGCCCAGCTAGAAAATGCAGCAGGTCAAACTCCAGCGCAGTCAGCGGCACTAGATCATTCGCTAACGTCACCTCACGGCGAATCGGATCAATCGAAAGCTTATTGAAGGTCAGGCGCTGCTGCTCAGCAACCGTCACCGGACGCTGTCGCTTCAGAATCGCCCCTAGCCTAACCTCCAGCTCGCCCAAGCTAAAGGGCTTGGTAATGTAGTCATCAGCGCCAGTATTGAATCCACGAATCTTATCCGCTTCGTCAGTACGACTTGTCAACATCAGCACAAAAACGCCTGTGCGCGACTGCATCTCCTTGCAGAGATCGTAGCCATTGGCATCGGGCAAATTCACATCTAAAATCACCAGATCAGGATTAAATTGCTCAAAAATCGCGAGCGCAGTTTTCCCATCCTCAGCTGATTCCATCTGATAATCTTGTTTGGCTAAAAAGCGATGAATCAGATTACGGATAGCGGGTTCATCATCAACCACAAGGATTTTGGCATCGGCCATAATTTAGAATCCTGGTACTAAAGCAAATAAAAACAACATGGAATCCAGGGGCAACCAGGTTCACTTAACCCTACAATCTAGAGGATTCAGTGATTGGTCTGCAAGCATCAGTAAATTCACATACCTTACTTCTTCTCTATATCTAAGAAGCTTCAGCAAACTTTTTTATAGCGCACCCACACCTTAGCAAGAAAATCATCTTTTGCTGATTGGATTTATGCGGAAAGTTTAGGTTTACCTTGTAGGCGGTTTATGCACTCAATTGTTTATTTACCCAGCTTAGGGTCCATATGCAAGACCACTTAACAACTTTTATAGATAATGATGCACAATGTAGACTCCGGACACTGTTCGTTTCTGTCGGTCCCCCGCTACACTGTTAGCTAAGTATGTTTTCTTGACAGAAGGGTCTTCTGGGTTCGTCGTCAGCGGCAGGCTCAAATGTTAGGGATCAAAACACTAGAATCCGCTAAACGCTAAACAACTACCGCCTGACAAGCACTGCCAGACAGGTATCATCAGATTTCAAGCACCATTAGATTTTATAGATAACTAGGCTGATTCGGAGGTTGGGCATGAGCGAACAAAACGTTCACTATGAAACGTTAGGACTGACAGAAGCGTCTTCGTTTGAGGAGGTTCAGTCTGCTCGCGCGCAGTTGGTCACAGCGTGTAAAGACGATCCCAAAAAGCAGCAGGAGATAGAAGCCGCCTACGATGCGATTTTGATGGAGCGGCTAAGACTGCGCCAAGAGGGCAAAATCAAGGTTCCCGATAGAATTCGGTTTGCCGAGAAGCAGGCCCGCTCTAAACCATCACTGCCCGCTTTCGGTGGCAAGAGTGAAAGTCCAGGTCCGCAATGGTTTTCAGGATTACGGTTCTCGGGATTGCTAGATCAGCCTGAGAGCAGTGGTGAATTGTTATGGCCATCGGTCATTTTTGCCAGCCTTGTAGGGTTGGCCTGGTTCTTACAGTCGGATGAGGCAGTTGGCGCTTCTGTGGCGTTGGCGCTGGGGCTGATGGCAGCCATTTATTTCTTGAACCAAAAGATTCGCAAGCTGTGGCGCTCGGTAGGTCTATCCGCAGTAGGCTTAGTCATTGGTCTATGTCTAGGACTGGTAGTAGCTCAGATATTGAGAGGTCAAGGAACAGAGCTACCACCGAGTCAGGTCTCGTCTCTATCTACGAGCATCACGCTGACAGTGCTGTGGTTCTTCACCGGTTTCTTGAGATAGAGCTTTTGAGATAAAGCTGGATCGACGCTGTTGGGGCCACTTTGACCGAGCCATTTCCATCAGTCTGATTAACCGAAAAAGGGACGTTCTCCAACCGCAGGGAGCGTCCCTTTTTGTATCTGACGGGCAAATTTCATCGTTCATCGTTCATCGTTCGTCCGTCGTCCTTATCGCCTACGATCGGCGTTCTACCTGCGATCGCTCAATTGCCTCAAACAGCGCCTGAAAGTTTCCCTCTCCGAATCCTTTCACAGCCTTTAGCTGTCCGTCTTCGATATAGCTGCGTCGCTCGATGATCTCGAAAAAGAAAGTGGGCTCATCAAAAATTGGCTGGGTAAAGGTTTGCAGCAGCATGCCGTGCTGTCCGCCCTGAGGCCAATCAATCAAGATTTGCTGACGGCTGATGGCGGAGAGGTCTTTGACCGGGCAGTCGCCGCGCTGCTGGAGGCTGTCGTAGTAGGTGGGAGGCACCTTTAGCAAGTCGAGTCCCTGCTGTCTAAAGTGGGCGATCGCACCAACCGCATCTCCACTCCGCAAAGCCACATGCTGTACGCCCGCCCCTCGATTGTGCTGCAAGAACTCCTGAATCTGTGAGTTTGGTGAGCTGGGCTCGTTGATTGGTAGCTGCAAAGGACCATCAGGGTGGACTAGCACTTGGCTATGCAAGCCAGAACGGGCAGTTTGAATGTCAAACTGCTGACCCGATGCCATGCCAAATACCTTTTGATACCAGACGGCAGCGGACTGTAGCTCGCCCTGAGGCACATTGATCACCACATGATCGATATCAGAAAGCCTTAGATCTGATAGCTGAGCGCGATTTTGTTCGGCGATCCACTTATCAGAGACTTCGACCAGCGTATGCCGTAGATGTGCCCAGCCGCTTAGCTGGCACTGACGCTGACCGACGCTGTTTCGAGTCACAGGCACCAGCAATGCTGCGTCCTGGCTGAGAGCTTGCTCTAGCACCGCATCAAACTGGTCAGTGGCAAAGGCGATATCTACTAGTCCAGATGGATGCTGCTGAAGATAGGTTTCTACTTCACAGACTTGAGCTGGACTTGCAGCAGGCGCGGGGGACTGGTTCTTAAAGAGCTGACTTTCCGATGTGCGGCTCGGCGCAGAGAGTCGGATTTCGATGTTGCCTTGTGTCAAAGCTCTGTAGGGCTGTGTAGGATAAGGCCGCCTAGAATCTGACTCAGCGCATTTTGAGGTGACTAGCGACGAATCGAATGAGAGCTTTTGGCCAAACCACTCCGTCCAGGCGGCGGTATCTTGTACGTAAAAGTGTAGATGGTGAAAGTACATAGCCTTTTGATCGCATCCTCAGGTTTTAATCGCGTCCTAGATTGAAGTAAGCACGTGAACAATGTTGCGTTTGATTACGTCCCTTGGCATAATAGCTGCGAAAATTGATTAGGGAATGTTTCAATGGGCTACTTCAAACACCTATACGTTCTCAGCACTTGTGCCTCCGGCAGTGTAGGCGCAGCTCTACTGCTGTCCTTTGCGCCCCAAAAGGTGCAGGCTGAGCCCATGCACGTCAGCTGGTATGGACCGGGTTTTGATGGCAACTATACGGCTAGTGGTGAAGTTTTCGATCGCTATAGTCATACTGCGGCTCATCCAAGCTGGCCCTTTGGCACACTAGTGCAGCTCACGAACTACAATACCGGAGCGGTTGTAACCGTACGAATTAATGACCGCTCCGGCAGCGCGTTGGATCTAGCGGAACAGGCTGCTCGCGATCTTGGCACCTATCACTCTGGGACTGCATCTGTCGATGTCGAGATTGTCCAATGGGGTGAGTAGGGTTGATCTACAAAATCAAGACCACAATCGAAATCAAGATCAACAGGCAGAACTGTTCAGGTTTATTTGTCTTTTGACGGCTATCTTGATCTACTAGCTCTCTTGTCTCTCTCTTGTCCCTCTCTCTTTTTTTACCTGTTAGGTAGGTTGTCGGGTTTTATGGTTCAGCGAATCACGATAGACGCGGACCAGCGCCAAGAGAGATGCCTACTGTTGAGGGCCGATCAAGCTCACTATTTGCGCAGAGTATTGCGATTAAATGCAGGCGATCGCTTTATTGCGCAAGATGGCAAAGGAGAGCAGTGGCTGGCGGCATTGAGCGATCGCACGGACCAAGCGCATCTGCTAGAGGCGATTACATCCTCATCCACCCTAGCAACAGCAGCCCCGATTCGCCTAGCTGCGGCTCTGCCCAAAGGCAACAGCTTTGATCAAGTGGTCCGTCAGGCAACAGAACTAGGCGTCACGCATATCTATCCAATTTTGAGCGATCGCACCCTGCTCAAACCCAGTAGCAACAAACTAGCTCGCTGGCAGCGCATTGCTCAAGAAGCCTCAGAACAAAGCGAACGGACTACCGTTCCAGAAATTCTCTCTCCTATTGATTTTCAGCAGTTCATTATTCAATCCAATTGGGCAGGTCTCCGATACATTTGCGCCGCCAGACAAAACAGCTCTCATCTCTTATCAAGAATTCAGTCTGATTTGCTGTCAGTAGATCTACTCGACGTTACTTTGCTGATCGGGCCAGAGGGGGGATGGACATCCGCAGAAATTACGGTTGCCATAGAAAATGGCTATCAAATCGTCTCTCTCGGCTCAGCAGTTCTACGGGCAGTTACCGCCTCCGTGACCGCACTATCCCTAGTCGCCGCAGCCAGAGACCTATTGATATAGCTTGATTTCATCGTATAAGCTCGGATGGCCAAACCGATTTAGCTTGTCTAAGCTGCTAGTATCCAGTAGCACATTAGCGTTTGCCTTTTTACCCCGCGCATTCTCAATAAGGTATCCCCTTACTTTGCAAGGGAAATTGGTCAGCTAGCGTACGCATCTGACGCTAGCTATAAAACTCTTTTTTCAGTAATTAAAGCTATCTCCAAATCAAACTCATAACACTCACAATGGCCAAATCATCAGATCCTGTTTTTTCTGGTTTTCACGCACTGTCTGAGCCCATTCGTATCCAAGTAATCGAACTGCTACAAGAGCGAGAGTTCTGCGTTGGCGACATGTGCGATCGCCTCGACATTGCCCAGTCTAAACTCTCCTTTCACCTAAAAACACTCAAAGAAGCCGGACTCGTCAACGCCCGTCAGCAAGGACGCTGGATGTACTACAGTCTTAACGCCGACAGATTTCACATTCTCGAAGGCTACCTCAGTAGCTACGGCAACTAGATTTGACCTAGCCACCGTAACTGTCCAAGCCCTAGACATCTATAAGACTCGAACTATAAGACTCGAACTATAAGACTCGAACTATAAGACCTAAACATCCAATCAAACTCATACAAGCAGTCGCCACACGCAAAAGCGTCGCGCCTATACACCGCACGCAGGCCAGCATACTCTTCTGCAAACTCTACCTCTATATCTCACATTTCTGGCTCTTTCAGCCAAAATGTGAGATTTTTTATTTCGGAGCTTACCATCTAATTTGTCAGCGCCAGTATCTCAGAAGTCACTGCCAAACTCTCTTCAAACAGCTCATCTTCGCCCCAGCTCTGTAGCTGCTGCTCTAACAAAAGATCCGAACGCTGATCAGAAAGCGATGTCACTTCCTCCACCAAACTACTCTGCGCACTGCCGCCAGACTCCATCCGCATACAGCCTGCCGTTTCAGAACACAAAATAGTGTTGCAGTTGGCATTGTGATTGGTTGATTCTAAACGTACACCGGTCAGATCTCCAAGAACTTCGCCCGGATTAGCCACCGGAATAGCAGCTAGCTCCGCCTGAATCTGCCTGCCGCTTTCGTTTTCAAAACAGATACGCTTCAGGTCATAATCGCCCCCCTCATTCTCGTAGGAAACAGGCCGCCAGTCCAATCGGCTCGCCAGCCAACCCAGAAACATTAGGGCCTGAGCCGGATTGCCCTTCTCATAATCAATTCCCACGCGATCTATTTCTGTGATTGCCATGCGTCGCTCTGGTGGATCAAACGCCTCAGCCGTCAGCTCTTGCCAGGGTGCCAATCGATACCAGTTTAGGTCTGCAATATTTGTCCGATCATTGACCAGCGACTGAATTTTCAAAATTTCAGACTCTGCATCGCTGTAATAGCTAGAATCCAAAATCAAACAGCTGCTAGTAAGCGCTAGCTTTTGAAACAAGATCTGCTCCGGATTTGGCGTCGCCTTCCACCAAATAAATTTGGGCAAATCCGAAACCACCAAAGAATCCACTAGGTCGCCTACTCGCTCTAGGGCTTCTTTCGTGCCTCGTATCGTGATGTATTCACAGCAGACCAAATTGCTGCTCTGGCTTCTTTGTACAGGGCAATAGGCCGATACCTGCGCACTGACTCCCTCATCATCCCCAAAAGTTGGACACAGCGTAATCACCCGACAGGGATTCTGCGCCGCCAGCGCACTAAAGCTATAGCCGCGAACGTCATCGTTCTTAAACTGTGGTCGTCCAGCCGGTAGTTGACGCACCTCTGATCGCAGCCGTGCCAGCGTTTCCGTATCGACTCGTCCGCTCATCCGCAGGTCAAAATCCTTTTGTGCCGCTAGAATGGCCTCTCTAGTATCTAAGCCATGAGCCCCATCAATCTCACCTGCGTAGTAACCAAGCGTCGCTAGCAGTTGCTGAATTTCGTCGGGCTCATAGATCACCATCGTAAACGTAGTGGCTCTAGTGGCAACGGGCGCAGAGCCGCCATCTTCTTGAACCCGCCAGATATTGCGTAGCTCCGTTTCGATCTCATCGAGAGAGATATCTTTAGGCTTTTGTAACGCTAGGAGAGAAGTTGCCATTGTTGTTTATCGATTGTTGTTTAGAACTACTGCTGTTTGGACGAGAGCGATGGTGTCAGGATGGTCGTGTCTCTAGGATATGTATCTAGAACTAGTGACTCTAACGAAAATGGTCGTAGCGAAAGTGATTAAGAATGGGCTGCAAGCTGTAGATTTATCAAGCTGTAGATTTCTCCAGCTATAGTCTTCTCCAGCGGCGATTGCTTTTGTTCAAAAGCAGCTCAGCCTCAATCGGCCCCCAAGTGCCTGCTTCATACAGAGCAATACTATCGGCAGGTGCTGGCGCGTCCCATACTTCTAGGAGCGGCGTCAACACCCGCCAGGATTGCTCTACTTCATCCCCGCGAGTGAAGAGTGTCTGATCGCCTAGCATGGCATCTATTAGCAGCCGACTGTAGGCATCCGTACTAGGCTTGCCAAACGCCGCATCATATCGGAAGTCCATATCGACAGAGCGTGTTCTCAAAGAAGATCCCGGCGTCTTGACCTCGAATCGCATCGCTACCCCTTCGTTCGGCTGAATTCGTAATGCCAAGATGTTCGTGTTCATCTGTTTAGCAGCAGATTGAAACATCAGATGAGGCACCGTCTTGAAGTGGATAGAAATCTCAGACACCTTCTTCGGAAGGCGCTTGCCTGTGCGCAAGTAAAAGGGAACACCCTGCCAGCGCCAGTTGTCTACACGTAGCTCTAGAGCAGCAAACGTATTATTCGTCGATTCTTTGGGCGCGTCCTCTTCACTGCGATAGCCAGGGACTTCTTTACCTTTCATCCAGCCCGAAGAATACTGACCTCTAATTGCGGACTGCGACAGGTCGGTGTCGTTGGCTAGCCTAGTTGCCTGAAGCACCTTTACTTTTTCATTCCGAATGCTGGCTGCGTCCAGTGAATTCGGGGTCTCCATCGCGCTCAAACAGAAGAGCTGCATCAGGTGGTTTTGCACCATATCACGAATAGCGCCCGCTGTCTCATAGTAGCCAGCACGGCCTTCTAGACCAACGGTCTCAGCTACCGTAATCTGGACATGATCGACAAACTGACGGTTCCACAGGGGTTCAAAAATAGCGTTGGCAAAGCGGAAAACCAACAGGTTCTGTACCGTTTCTTTACCCAGGTAGTGGTCTATACGATAGATCTGCTCTTCTTTGCAGACGTTACGCACTTTGTAGTTGAGCGACTGGGCGGAAGCCAGGTCACGGCCAAAAGGCTTTTCGATCACAAGCCTATGCTTAGTAGGATCGGCCAACATGCCTGCACCGCCTAGCTGTTGCGCGGCCTCTGCAAAGAATCTGGGGGCGACAGATAGGTAAAAGGTGCGATTGCCCTGAGTGTTTCGCTTTTCGTCTAGCTCTGCTAGGAATTGTTTAAGTCTTTGATAGTCTTCAGGTTTGTCGATGTTGCCAGGGCAGTAGAACAACCCTTGAGCAAATTTGTCCCAAATGGCCTGGTTGCTACTATCGATCCCGCCGCCAAACTCTCGAACACCTTCTTCCATGTGCTCTCTGAAAAAATCGTGGCTCCAGTCTCGTCTGGCAACGCCAACGATGGTCATTTCTGGGGGCAGTCGGCGCTCTAGTCTCATTTGATAGAGAGCCGGGACAAGTTTTCTCTGGGTCAGATCGCCAGAGGCACCAAAAATGACCAGGATTTGAGGGGCGGGAATTTTGTCGTGTTGGAGGCCGACGCGAAGGGGATTTTCGAGAAGAGAGACCATAGTGAGCGAAGAGGTAGTGAGCGAAGGGGTAGTGAGCGAAGGGGTAGTGAGCGAAGGGGTAGTAAGCGAAGAAAGAGTAATAAGCGGAGAGAGGAAAATAGAGCTGACTAAGCCATCAGAATTCTAGTTCACAGCGCTGGGGATTGGTGGCCGTTCTATTTTGCGCTCTTGGATGAAAGATTCGACTAGCTGTACGTCTTCTAGACTGCCGATAATAAGCGGCGTGCGAGTGTGGAGTTCGTCTGGGACAAAATCTAGAACCGCCTGATCTCCAACCGTCGCTTTACCACCTGCTTGTTCGGCCAGGAAGGCTAGCGGTGCAGACTCGTAGAGCAGTCTGAGCTTACCCCGGGGGTTTTTGACGGTGCCGGGGTAGAGAAAGACACCGCCTTGCATCAGAATACGATGAAAGTCACCGACGAGCGCACCGCTGTAGCGCCCGCTGTAGCCTTCGTGTCGATGCATGTAGCGGATGTAGTCGCGGTAGGGATCGTCCCACTGCCAGAAGTTGCCTTCATTTACGCTGTAGTTGGAGCCGTGCTTGGGAATTTGGATGTCTTCGCTGGCTAGAATGAATTCTCCCAGGCTGGGATCGAGGGTAAAGGCATGAACGCCTTTGCCAATCGAATAGACCAGCACAGTACTGGGTCCATAGAGAATATAGCCTGCGGCGATCTGATTGCGACCATGGGTGAGCAAGTCGCTACCGGTCTGGTCGAGATCGTCGCCAACCTGACGACGAACGGCAAAGATAGAACCAACGTTGAGGTTGATATCTACGTTTGAAGATCCGTCGATCGGATCGTAGAGCAACGTGTAGCGACCGATCGGGCAATTCTCTGGCATGTAGTAGATGTTTTCCATCTCTTCAGAAACCAGCCTGCAGACCAGACCGCTCTGCTGAAAGACAGAGACGAAGACATCATTGGCGTACACGTCCATTTTTTTGACGGATTCGCCCTGCACGTTCGTACGACCGGTAAAGCCTAGGGCATCTTCTACTAGTCCGGCGCGGGTGAGCCTACGGGCAACAAGTTTGCCAGCAAAGGCGATCCGATTCATCAGGGCGCTGAGATCTTGTGCGTCTGGGCCAAAGCTCTGGAGCTGCTGTAGGACGTGTTGAGACAGCGTCATGCTATCTCGGCTTAGTGCGCCACTCACCGTAGGCTGATCGGTCTCTGCATTTGTCATCAAAACATCCTCGTCTTCTTCAGCCAACTGTAGAAACCTAGAAACAGGCTCCTCCGCTTACATACTAAGGAAACAAGATGATTTGGGAAATCAACCTTTAGATCAACTACAGAAAGTGTCTCTAATAGATATTTTTCTTTACAGAGTTACTTATAAACCCACCAATATCCAAGGTTATACACAGCTTTCTGTACTCTGAGATACATTACTGGAATATGGCCCGACGACTGGAGCTGAAGATTTTGCGTTGCTCCGACACATAGCTACGGTTTTTGCCTGAGATATTTTGGTCTCCAGCCGGGAATAGACTTTTGGGGAGTGCGGGTGAAGACTAGGCAATCGGGGTCTACGTCCTTGGTGATGACTGAGCCTGCACCGATGGTGACATCTTCGCCGATAGTAATCGGGGCGACTAGACAGCTGTTGGCTCCGGTTTTGGCGCGATCGCCCACCACAGTCCTATGCTTATCCTTGCCGTCGTAATTCACCGTAATCGTCCCGGCCCCCACGTTCACATGCTCACCTAGCTCAGCGTCTCCTATATAGGAAAGGTGGGCCGCATTCGTATTCGCTCCCACCGTTGATTTCTTCACTTCAACAAAGTTACCGATTCGGCAGTTCTCTCCTATCTCTGCCTGTCCGCGTAGGTGTGCAAACGGCCCAATCTGTGACCCTGAGGCCACTTTGCTTTCACTGACAACAGAATGAACAACTGTTGTATCTTTACCGATAGTGCTGTCTTCGATCAGGCTGCCTGGGCCAATCCGACAGCCAGTGGCGATCGCAGAATTACCCCGCAGATTAGTCTGCGGCTCAATAATCACGTCGGGTTCGACCGTAACAGTGGCATCAATAGTGATGCTTTCAGGATTAATCAGCGTGACTCCAGAAAGCAACAGTTCATTTTTGATGCGTTTTTGCATCACCGTTTCTGCTTCTGCTAGCTGCTTGCGATTGTTGATACCCGCAATCTCTGAAGGAGGCGCGTCAACTGCCATCACTGGTGAGAGATCTTTGATCACATCAGTGAGATAGTATTCTTGCTGATCGTTGTCTGCTTTTAGGTGCGGCAAAATCGCCATCAGTGCTGACCAGCTAAAGCAGTAGATGCCTGCATTAATCCGGTTATTTTCTCTTTGCTCAGCGGTGCAGTCTCGATGCTCAATAATCTCTTTGACAACTAGGCTGTCGTCGCAAAAGACTCTGCCATAGCCGGTCGGATCTTCTACCTGCGCAGTCAGAATCGTGGCGGCATTCCCCTGTTCCGTATGGGTTTTGATCATCGTCTCGATGGTTTCTGGCTCTAGCAAAGGCACGTCGCCATTGAGCACCAGCAAATTGCCATCAAAGCCTGCTAATGCCGGGATAACCTGCTGCACCGCATGTCCTGTCCCTAGCTGCTCAGTTTGCGCGACAAACTCTAGGTCGGGGACGGCGGCTAAGGTCGTTTTTACCTGCTCAGCGGCGTAGCCAACGATGGCGATTTTGCGCACGGGGTTGACTAGTGCAGTACTGGCGATGACGTTTTCTACTAGGGTGCGACCGCTGAGGCGATGGAGTACTTTTGGTAGGGCTGAGCGCATCCGGGTGCCTTTGCCTGCGGCTAGGATTGCGATCGCGAGTGAATCAGTCATACTTCCCTTGGTTACGTTTCCTTCAGTAATTGATAGTTGACAGCAGCTCTTTAATAGCTTGCCTGGGTCGATCTACTCGGACACTACAGCAATACACTCAATTTCTACCAGCACATCCTTAGGCAGCCTAGCCACCTCAACGCAGGCTCTAGCCGGGGCGTTCTCGTCGCCGAAGTGCTGAGCATACACCTTATTCATTGCGGCAAAGTCGTTCATGTCTTTCAAAAAAACAGAAGTTTTCACCACTTGAGACAAGTCTGAACCAGCAGCCTCGACCACAGCGGCCAGATTTTGCAAAACTTGCTCGGTCTGCTCTGCCACGCTCGATCCTACCAGCTCTCCCGTTTTGGCATCTAGAGGAATTTGTCCGGCGACAAAAAGCAGAGACCCAGAGGCGACAATGCCTTGGTTGTAAGGACCAACAGGCGCAGGGGCTCGATCGGTCTGAATAATTTTTCGCAAGGATCTTCTACCTCTTAATAAATTGGATAAATTGGTTAGTAGTAGACTGGCTGACTCAATCAATCGGTTGGAAAAGAATCACCGAATAATTCTAAGGGCTAGACGTGGCCTACAGTCAAATCAGCACCCGTCAAATAGGCCGCAGTCGAACAGGCGCAGTGGAATAGCTATGCGGTGAAATAGCTATAGTCTAGGTCGATGTCCATAGTGACGATAGCGCCAGTAATCTCGAAGGATTTGGCCGTGGTCAAAGCAGAGCTCGGCAGGCATTTCCCACGGATTGGTAATAGTTAAGCTTTTGGCATCGTCTTGGGCAGTGGGCTGACCAGTGGCCGTCGCAATAAAGACGATACTCAGCGTATGCTGGCGCTGGTCGCGGGCAGGGTCGGAATAAACGTGAAACTGCTCGATTAGAGCAACGGCCAGATCGGTTTCTTCTTTCGCCTCTCTTCTAGCAGCGGTTTCGACCGATTCGCCGTAGTCTACGAATCCACCGGGCAAAGCCCATCCATACGGAATGTTTAGCCGTTCAATTAAGATAATTGGACGGTGGGGACGATCGACCATTTCAATAATCAAATCGACCGTGGGAGCAGGATTTCTGTAAGCCATAACCGCAGCGATAAGAACAGTTGTTTTTGGGGACGTTCTCTCACTTTATAGCTTTGGTCACAGTGCGAGCATACGTGGACATCGGCATATTCCCGAGCCTGTGTTCATACGCCTGGGATATCTTTCATAGTTCCTTCAAAAAGCAGAGTTTCGGTGCTATCTAGCCGTGATAGAGTCTGCTGAGCAATCCTCACAAACTATCACTATCTATGTCTTTTCCCAGAGCCAGCGGTATTCTACTACATCCCACCTCACTTCCTGGTCGGTTTGGAATTGGAGATCTGGGCCAGCTTGCGTATGAATTTGTTGATTTCTTAGAAGAGACCCAGCAGACGCTGTGGCAAATTTTACCGCTGGGACCAACTGGCCACGGAAATTCTCCCTACATGTCTTACTCGGCGATGGCAGGAAATCCTATGCTAATCAGCCTGGACAAGATACAGGAAGAAGGACTGCTGCATGTCGACGAGCTGATGCCGACTCAGTTTTTCCCCGCTGATAGGGTGGATTATGATGCGGTTGGCAGCTTTAAGCTCTCGCTGCTGTGGAAAGCGGCGGAGCGCTTTAAGGGAGTCGCTACTGAGGAAACGAAAGTGGCGTTCAGTCAGTTCAGAATAGAGCAGGCTATGTGGTTAGAGGACTATGCGCTGTTCATGGCGCTGAAAGGTTCTCATGCAGGTGTTCCCTGGTCTGAGTGGGATGTTTCGGTGGCGAGCCGCGATGCTGATGCGCTCAACCGAGCCCGTGTCGATCTGGCAACTGACATTTTCTATCACGAATATATGCAGTTCGAGTTTTATCGGCAGTGGGGGGCAATCAAATCCTATGCCAATGAGCGCGGCATTCAAATCGTAGGCGATATGCCTATATACGTTGCTCACGACAGCGCCGATGTGTGGGCTTATCCTGAAAAATTCATGCTAGACCCAGAGACCCGTACGCCGTCTCAGATGGCTGGAGTGCCGCCAGACTACTTTAGTGCAACGGGTCAGCTCTGGGGCAATCCCACGTATAACTGGGAAGTGATGGCAGCGGATGGCTTCAACTGGTGGATGCAGCGAATTCAGTCGCTGCTGGACTTTGTAGATCTAATTCGGATCGATCATTTCAGAGGATTTGAGGCTTTTTGGGCGGTGCCTGCCGGGCAAGAGACGGCAATTCACGGCGAGTGGGTGAAAGCGCCAGGCGTGGCGTTCTTTGAAAAGGTAGCGGCAGATTTGGGCCAGCTGCCTTTTTTGGCAGAAGATTTGGGACTCATTGACGAGGAGGTTGAGGCGCTGCGCGATCGCTTTGATTTCCCGGGTATGAAAATCCTCCAGTTTGCCTTTGGCTCTGACTATCAAAACCCTTATCTACCGTACAACGTCGATCAAAACTTTTTGATCTACACTGGCACCCACGACAACGACACCACGGTCGGCTGGTTTGAGAAGGCTTCCGAGGCCGAAAAGCAAAGACTATCTACCTATGTTGGGGCCTTTGACCCAAGCTCCGTTCACTGGTCCATGATTCGTCTAGCTATGGGCTCTGTAGCCAACCAAGCAGTTATTCCACTACAAGACATTTTGGGCCTAGGATCTGAAGCTCGAATGAACACCCCTGGTGTAGGCGAAGGCAACTGGGGCTGGCGATATTCACCGGCCATGCTCACCCCCACGATCAAGACTTATTTGAAGGATCTAACAGAGCTCTACGGCAGAGCCCGCGATCAGCCCCCATTTTAGATTTTCCGTTCCCTCTCTCTCCGGTCAACCGAACCAGAAAACCGAACCTCTAAATCGGGTAGGCTTTGCTACGCTGAACTTAAAGAAAGTTTAGTGAGCAAGAGATTGAATCCATATGGCAGCAACTGACTTTAAGGACTACTACGCCATTTTAGGGGTTAGTAAAACAGCAGATGCTGCCGAGATTAAGCGTTCATTTCGCAAACTGGCTAGGAAATATCATCCAGATGTCAATCCGGACAACAAGGCCGCTGAAGCTAAGTTCAAGGAAGTGAGCGAAGCCTATGAGGTGCTTTCTGACTCGGATAAGCGCAAGAAATACGATCAGTTTGGTCAGTATTGGCAGCAGGCTAGCCGAGCGGGTGGCGGGGTTCCGGGTGGCGGTGTCCCAGGTGGGGCAGGCGGATTTGACTTTGGCTCGTATGGCAGCTTTGAAGAATTTATTTTTGAATTGCTAGGTCGCAAAGGTGGCTTTGGCGGACCTAGCGGTGCTCGAACGCAAACTAGCTATCGAACCAGTCCGGGTAGCAGCGGCTTTGGCAATGCAGGTTTTGATACGAGCGGCTTTGGCAGTAGTGGCTTTGGCTTTGATCCGAGAACGGCGAGTGGAGGAAGCTCAGGCCGAGGGATGTTTGATCAAGAAGCGGAGCTAAAGCTGACGCTCTCTGAGGCTTTTCATGGCGTACAGAAGCGGTTTAGCATTGGTGGTGAGTCGGTGACCGTGAGGATTCCAGCTGGTGTCAAGCCGGGCAGTAAGATTCGGCTAAAAGGGAAGGGGGCGCAAAATCCCCAGACTCAGCAGCGCGGCGACGTGTATTTGACGGTGGCGATCGCACCCCACGATTTTTTCCAGTTCGACGGCGACAACCTGGTCTGCGAAGTCCCAATTGCACCGGACGAAGCCGTTCTAGGTGCCAAAGTAGACATTCCGACTCCAGATGGCAGCGTCACAGTCAACGTTCCAGCAGGTATCAAGTCCGGACAGTCATTACGACTGCGGGGTAAAGGCTGGCCAAAGAAGAAAGGCGCTGATCGCAGCGATCAGTTGGTAAAAATTGTCATCACACCTCCCAAAGATCTGAGCGAACAAGAAAAAGCTCTGTACGAAAAGATCAGAGATAGCCGCCAGGCAGACCCTAGGTCAGAGATTGCCAACATTAAACTGTAAACATCAAAATGTAGAAGCGTAGGTCTCTGGTGCAGCAATCCTTTCGCATCCGTATCGCCCTACTCTCGGTTGCCCTGGCCGGTAGCGCCCTAGTCGGATTCGCTCTCGTTGCTTGGCGATTGATCTATGTTGCCAAAGTTAGCAGCTTGAATGCAAAGCTAGAAGGCCAGCTACAGCAGATGACGGTAGCGCGATCGCCCGAATGGTTTGAGAGCTTCGAGCAAGAGCTTCCTAAAGAAATAGAAACGCAAGTTGGCACCCAGATCATCCTGCTCGCTGCCGATGCGGCGGGTAATACGCTGCACTATTCGGTCAAAGGTGCGCAGCTTGGCAGCGAGCCTCTGGACACAGATCTGCTGCTGAAAACAGTTGGAGATGACCTGGAAAAAGACATAGAACAGGCCGTAGCGTCGGGCGGGGCGACCTTCCGCAGAACTAGTGCCAAGACTCTGCTGACTCAAAATACCGCGAGCAGTAGCTGGCGAGTAGGGGTCGTAAAGTCTGAGGCTGGAAGAGGGGCGATCGCGGTCAGCTTACAAACCATTGATCAGGATATGGCCGTCATCCGTAACATCTTTCTAGTGGCGATTCCTGGTACGCTGCTGCTGATCGCGATTGGCGCGTGGGTCTTATCAGGTAGTGCGCTCAAGCCAGTCAACAAGCTCACCAGCGCAATTAAGCAGGTAACAGCAACTGGATTAGATCAGCAGGTTCCTGTCGGCGGCGCTGACGTGGAGTTTGTTGAACTGATTGAAGTTTTTAATCAGATGCTGACTCGTCTGGCCCGCAGCTTTAAGCAGTCCTCTCGCTTCAGCGGCGATGCGGCGCACGAGCTGAAAACGCCCCTGGCAATTTTGCGGGGGGAGCTAGAAATGGTGATGCAGCAGGCAGAACCGGGGTCAGATTTGCAGCAGAGCCTGAGCCAGCTGATGGATGAAGTCTCCCGGTTGAGTACGATTGTGCGCAAGCTGTTGCTGCTGTCGCTAGCGGATGCCGGACGGATCAGCCTTCGTCAAAACAGAGTAGAGATTAAGGAGATTTTGGCTTTGCTGTTAGAAGATGTGGAGCTGTTGGCCCCAGATTTGCAGGTGAAGCTGGAGCTTACAGAGGCGCTGAGCGTACAGGGCGATCGCGATTTGCTCACTCAAACATTGCAGAATTTGATCGACAATGCGATCAAGTACAACCTTCCGGCTGGATCGGTAAACAGGTGGCTGGCAATTACGGGTAAAGCGAGAGGTCAGCGGGTTGAGATCAACGTAGCTAATTCGTCTAGCGGTATTCCCGAGGAAGATCGCGATCGCATTTTCGATCGATTCTATCGCGGCGATCTTTCTCGTAATCGCAAGCGCGAAGGCTTTGGCCTAGGCCTTAGCCTATCTAGAGAAATCGCTAGAGCGCACAAAGGAGATCTGCATTTGGACAGCCCTCAACCAGGCATCGTAGCTTTTACACTGGTGCTACCTGCTCAATTTTGATCTACTGTGATGACTTCTTCCGCCCCGACTAGTTCGATCCACTTTGCTAAGACAGCCAGTCTTGAGGCGGCGACACACAAACCACAGCCTTGGCACGGCGCATTTGCTGAACCAGCGAAAGAGTTTCCGCCGACCGATCTAAAGATTTTGTCTGGTCGCATTCCTGAAGGGCTGCAAGGAACGTTTTATCAAAATGGAACCGGGCGATTGGAGCGAGGTGGACAGCCGGTAGGTCACTGGTTCGACGGCGATGGCGCAATTTTGCGGGTGGCCTTATCCCCAGATAGGGCAACGGCGACCTATCGGTACGTGCAGACAAAAGGGTATGTGGCAGAGCGCGAAGCGGGTAAGTTTTTGTTTGGTAACTATGGGATGCGATCGCCCGGTCCGCTCTGGAAACATATTCTTGGCTTATTCAACGGCACTACTATCAAGAATTCTGCCAATACTTCTGTGTTTGCCCTAGAAGATAAGCTGCTAGCGCTCTGGGAAGCTGGCAATCCGCACTGCCTAGATTTAGAGACGCTAGAAACTATCGGCATAGAGTCGCTCGGCTGGTTGAAAACAGCGCAGCCTTTTTCGGCTCATCCGCTGCGAGACCCCGAGAGCGGCGAGATTTATAGCATTGGCGTCAGTCCGAGATGTGAGCTGTCGATTTATCGCTGTGATGCTAGTGGGAATTTGATCAAGCAGGGGGCGATCGCGCTAAAAGACGTGCCGCTAGTCCATAGCTTCGTAATAGCCGGACCGTATTTGGTGTTTCTGGTTTCTCCTGTGAAGGTAAACGTGCTGCCGCTGCTATTGAACAAACTTGCCTACGCTGACGCAATGGAATGGGCTCCAGAAAAAGGGACGCGCATCCTGGTTGTCGATCGCGAAACTCTAGAAATCGTTTCTGATAGTCATACCGAGCCGTGGTTTCAATGGCACTGCGGCAACGGCTGCGTAGAGGACGGCAGCATTCGCCTAGACTACGCCCGCTTTGACGACTTTACTCGCATCAACGAAGTCTTGAGAGAAGTGCCCTCTGGCCGAATGGAGACAACAGCATACGGCAGACTTTGGCAGCTTCGACTAGACCCTAAAACAGGCCATGTGCTCAGTAACGACTGCGTAGTGGAACGAGACTGTGAATTTCCTCAGGTGCCTGATAGCAAAGTGGGTCAGCCATGGGAGCAGACCTATGTGCTGATGCATCGTGAGGGCGTAAAGGCAGGCGAAGACTGGTTTGGCGCAGTTGGACGATTTGACTACAAAACGCAGCAGCTCGATCAAACAGATCTAGGCGAAGGTTACTACGGCAGCGAGCCTTTGCACGTTTCGGCTAAGCAAGTTCTGAGCAAGCGGTCTGAAGGCTGGCTGCTGATTGTCGTATACAACTCGGTAAATAACCAGAGTGAACTGTGGATTCTAGACGCCAAGGTGCTAGACGAGCCTGTTTGTCGGCTGGCTCTACCTAGCGTAATTCCGATTGGATTTCATGGCACGTGGCGAGCGTCGTAGGCTCAACAGACTGAATTTGGCATTCATTAGAAGACGAAAGGCCCGTGGGACAACAAAAAAAGCGTTTTGCTTAGTCGTCTCCAGCAGTTTGGCCAAGCCGTAAAATACAGGGGGCTGAAACGCTTAGTAGGTTTAGCTTTGAATATAGAAAGTGCATAGTTTAACTTCATCGTTGGCCTGTAATTTACGATAACTCTTTCAAGGTTTCATCTAGGCGAACCTCGTTCATAATGGGAGAAAACAATCATTGAGACATAGTCCATGCCAATCTTACTTAAAAAAATTACTATCAATCCTAAGCAATGCGGTGGTCGCCCCTGTATTCGAGGGATGAGAATTCGAGTGTCAGATGTGCTAGATCTGTTCGCAGCGGGTCTTAGCGCTGAAGAGATATTAGAAGAAATGCCCGATCTTGAAGCAGATGATCTGAAGGCATCACTTTTGTATGCCTCACGGAAACTTGACCACCCTATTTTAGTGGCATGACAGTCTGGGTAGATGCACACCTGTCCCCGTCAATAGCGGTTTGGATTACTAGGACGCTTGGGTTCGAAGCAGTAGCCCTACGTGATCTTGGACTAAGGGATTCTGAGGATACCGAAATTTTTGAAATAGCTAGGGCTCGAGAAGCCATTGTGATGACTAAAGACAGTGACTTTGTAGAGCTGGTGGGTCGGTTGGGTGCGCCGCCGCAAGTTATTTGGTTGACTTGTGGTAACACTTCCAACGCTAGATTACGTGAAATTCTGAGCGAGACGTTACCTAGAGCTTTAGAACTCTTAGCGGGTGGTGAGGCGTTAGTAGAAATCAGCGGAGATTGAAAGAACCTCTTGTTGTGGAATTTTACTACGACTACGCTCAGCTATGCAAATGCTGAACCTTGAGTTTAGACATAAGCTTTGCCTTCGATCCTAAGACATGCTTTTCCCAGAGCTATTCTCTATCAAAAGGCGATGGTTTTGAGCGCGATCGCACCGAAATCTTACAGAAAGCTGTCAAAAGACAGAATTGATTTAAGTTAGTCCCACAATTTTTGCAAATCTCAAAAAAATCTCGGAGTCAGTTCGAGAAGTATCTTACGATAGGGTCTGAAGTCGCGTCCTGGCAGTGAGCTGTCGGCAGAGGAAAACAGTGAACTATCAGCCTATCGAAGACTATGGCCTAATCGGCAATATGCGCACTACAGCGCTAATTGGGCTCAACGGATCGATTGACTGGTTTTGCCATCCGCGCCACGACTCTCCTAGCATTTTTGGCGCAATCCTTGACGGCGAGAAAGGTGGTCATTTCAAAATTGAGTCCACTGTAGAAGAAGACCACCACAAGCAGTTTTACTACCCAGAGACTAATATTTTAGTCACGCGCTTTCTCTGCGAGTGTGGCGTAGGCGAAGTCGTTGACTTTATGCCGCTCGGTAATTCTCATATGCGCAATTGGATCATTCGCCAGGTCCGCACCGTGCGCAGAAAGATCACCTTCAAAGTCGAATGCTATCCGGCCTTTGACTATGCCCGCGCCAAGCACAAGGTCAAAGAGGTCTCGGATGGGGTGGCGTTTGTCTGCGATCGCAACCCCTGCAAAGACACTCGTCCGCTCGATCCTAATGACGATTCTGACCAGGTCGAATGTCAGCACTTTGAGCTAGTTACCAATATCCCACTAGAAACAAATGAGAGAGGAGCTTTTGCAGAGTTTACCTCTAGAAGAAGGAGAGAATGCTGTCTTCATATTTCGACCCGTGGATCAGGTAGCTGCCAGTGAACAATTTGAGGATCTTAACCAAGCAGCCGAGACCTTTTTCCATGAAACGACGCATTACTGGAGAGACTGGCTATCACACTGTATTTACACTGGCCGCTGGAGACGCAGAGTAGAGCGCTCAGCGCTAGCACTCAAGCTGTTGACCTACGAACCTACAGGCGCAATTGTGGCCGCACCTACCACTAGTTTGCCAGAGCAGATTGGCGGAGAGCGCAACTGGGACTATCGCTACACTTGGATTCGCGACGCTGCTTTCACCGTGTACGCTTTGATTCGAGTCGGCTTCACAGAAGAAGCTAGGGCCTTTATGGGTTGGTTAGAAGCTCGCTGTCAGGAGCTAGGCGAAGGCGGCAGTCTGAAAATTATGTATCGAATTGATGGTGAGCTCGACCTAGAAGAAGAACATCTAGACCATTTAGAAGGATACAAAGGCTCGAAACCTGTCCGGATTGGCAACGGTGCTTATGACCAGCTACAGCTAGATATCTGCGGCGAGCTGATGGATTCTGTTTATCTGTACAACAAGCATGGAGACTTTATCTCTTATTCTTTTTGGACGCATTTGCGCTACCTGACGAACTGGGTTTGTGACAACTGGCAGCGCCCGGACCAAGGTGTGTGGGAATCTAGAGGCGGTGCCAAAGACCATGTGTATTCTCGGCTGATGTGCTGGGTCGCAGTCGATCGGGCGCTAAGAATTGCAGAGGAGCGTTCTTTTCCGGCAGAGCGATCGCGCTGGCAAACCGTTCGAGATGAAATCTTTGAGGAGATTTTGGAAAAAGGTTGGGACGAAGAGCGTGGCGCGTTTGTTCAAGCTTATGGCGAAAAAGATTTGGATGCTGGCTGCTTGATTATGCCGCTAGTATTCTTTATGTCGGCTAGCGATCCCAAGATGCTCAGTACCATTGAGGAAGTGAGAAAGCCGCCCCGAGAGGGTGGGCTGACGGCAAATAGCTTAGTGTATCGCTACAATCCATTGACCTCGAAAGGGGAGTCTAGCGACGGGCTAGAAGGCGAGGAAGGCACCTTCAATCTCTGCACTTTTTGGCTAGTAGAAGCGCTCACTCGCGCCGGATCTGCTAACCCGAACTTGCTGAACGAAGCTAGGAGAATCTTTGAAGAGATGCTCACCTATGCCAATCACGTCGGCCTGTACGCAGAAGAAACTGGTACTAGCGGTGAAGGGCTAGGCAACTTTCCCCAGGCTTTCACTCATATCGCTCTGATCAGCGCCGCCTGGAACCTCAGTGCAGCGCTAGAAGAATAAGGCATTTAATGCTCAAAAACGCTGCCGAACTGCATTAAATCTAGTTCTACAAACGTAGGTAAGCAGCATAGGCACTGTTCTAGTAGCTGCCAGCGCTCCTCTCGTTTGAGCATATCTGTCAGCTTGCTGCGCAAACTATGTAGATAGCGGACATCATTCGCGGCGTAGCTTAGCTGCTCGTCGCTCAAAGCGGCTGCGTTGCCCCAATCAGAGCTTTGCTGAGATTTGTCGAGTTCAATCCCGACTAGCTCTTTTACCAAAGATTTTAGGCCGTGACTAGGACTGTAGGTGCGGGCAATTTTGCTGGCGATCTTGGTACAAAAGACTGAGGCTGTTACGATGCCAAGATGATGCTGTAAGGTGGCTAGATCAAACCGGGCGAAGTGAAAGATTTTGGTGATATTTTCAGCTTCTAGCAGCTGCTTCAGGTTTGGGGCCGACGTTTGGCCGCGCTCTATGCGAATGGCACTTACGTAGCCGTCGGGGTCTGAGAGCTGAATCAGGCACAGGCGATCGCGCCGTGGATTTAGCCCCATCGTCTCGGTGTCTACTGCGATCGCATCTGCCCGTAGGTACCGCTCTAGCAACTGCGGGGTTAGATCGCGATCGCACACCTCAAAATTCTCCATTCAAACTCTCCTAAACAAACAACAATTCAAATTCTCTCTCCTAAGCTTTAGTAACTGTTTAGCGTTATACGTCGAGACCCGCCCCGTCACTGCGTGCCACCCCTCCGAGGAAGGCTCCGGTGTCCACATAAGTCCGAGAGATGCGCTACGTCCTGCCGCCCTCATCCCCCAACCCCTTGCTCCCGAAGGGAGAAGGGGAGCTAGATTAAAGTCCTTCTCCTCTCGGGAGAAGGATTTAGGATGAGGGCGAGTGTAAGGCATAGCAAGCCTTTTCGACATTTATCTCATAGTTATGTGTACACGGGAGCCGAGGAAGGGAGTCGTCCCGACTGTGTGGCTTTCGAGAGTCGAGGCAGATCACCTCTATCTCATTGTCCGAAGTAAATCCCCTCTTGGGAGGGGTGCCCGTAGGGCGGGGTGGGTCTCGGCGTATGATGCAGCAACCAGATTACGCTAAACACGTACAAGCTTTGAGCTTAGGAGAGAGTCCGAGAATAAAAGTCTCTAATTAAACTTCAACACTTTCGCAACGGTCTGCACGTCCTTATCTCCGCGTCCAGAACAATTGATTACGATCTTTTCATTCGTCAGCGTTGGACAGAGCGTCTCCAAATACGCAAACGCATGTGCCGTCTCCAGCGCTGGAATAATGCCCTCAAGCCGTGATACCAGCTGAAACGCCTCTAGCGCCTCAGCGTCCGTCACGCTGTAATACTCCGCCCGGCCCAAATCCTTGAAATAGCTGTGCTCTGGCCCTACACCCGGATAGTCTAGACCGGCGCTAATCGAATGCGCCTCAGTCACCTGACCTTCTCCATCTTGCAGCAGATAGCTCATTGCGCCGTGCAGCACCCCAGGTCGACCCTTGGTGAGTGTCGCTGCATGTTTCTGCGTTTCAGCACCTTCACCCGCCGCTTCAATCCCGATCATACGAATATCAGTTTCTTGAACAAACTCGTGAAACAGACCCATCGCATTCGAGCCACCACCAACGCAAGCTAGCAGCACATCCGGCGTACCGCCCCACTTTTCTAAGCTCTGCGCTCGAGTCTCTTCCCCAATTACCCCATGAAAGTCTCGCACCATCATCGGATATGGATGTGGACCCGCCACGGAGCCCAAAATGTAATGGGTGTTTTCTACGTTGGTCACCCAGTCGCGAATGGCCTCGGAGGTCGCATCTTTCAACGTGCCAGAACCCGCACTGACCGGGCTGACGGTTGCTCCCATCAGCCGCATCCGAAACACATTCAGCTCCTGTCGGCGCATGTCTTCTACGCCCATATAGACAACGCACTCTAGACCAAAGCGAGCGCATACTGTCGCAGTGGCTACGCCGTGCTGACCTGCACCCGTCTCAGCAATTACCCGCTTTTTGCCCATACGTTTGGCCAGCAAAACCTGACCGAGCGCGTTGTTGATCTTGTGTGCGCCAGTGTGATTTAAATCTTCGCGCTTTAGATAAATCTGCGGGCCGCTACCGTCTGCTTTCGCATAGTACTCAGTCAATCGCTCGGCAAAGTACAGAGGATTTGCCCGACCAACGTAGTCTTTTAACAGTCCTGCTAGCTCTCCTTGGAAGTCGGCTTCTTTTCTGTATTGATAGTAGGCTTCTTCTAGTTCCTTGAGCGCGGGCATCAAAGTTTCAGGGACGTACTTTCCACCAAAGCGACCGAAGCGGCCAAACGAATCAGGCCGCGCTGCTAGGGATAGCGATTTGTCGTCGATAGGTGAAGTGGTTGGCTTAGCAAGAGGCGTTACAGTCACGGCAGTTACCTAATTTTAGAAGTCCCTCATTATAGGTATATTGCCGCAATCGGCAAAAGACTTCAATGGGTGACTGAATGACCTGTAGCCGATTCATAGCGAGCGATCGCTAGTCGAACATCAAGGCTAAAATAGTCGACAGGTAGATAAAGAGAGCCTGACAATGACTGCAATTGTTTCCAACCCTGCTACTACCCCACATGTTATTACCTGGCCTTTGCTGCCAGATGACTTTGTCTTACCCGATGATCCTGTGGAAAACGAAGCGCAGCCAAGACTAGCCTCCGCCCTGACTAGCGCCCTCTCAAGCCAGCCTGATCTGATGCAAAACGCGCTGGTTGTTTCCAATTTTGCGCTATGTGCCTCTGTAGATGCTCGAATGATCTGCAAGGCTCCAGACTGGATGTACATAGCGCCCATAGAACGGATTGACCGTATTCGACGTAGCTATACCCCCCATCGGGAAGGCGGAGTGCCGCCGCTGGTGATGGAGTTTTTGTCTGAATCTGATTGCGGTGAGTACTCTATTCGATCCAGCAATGGCTTGGGCAAGTGGTATTTCTATGAGCGGATTATCAAAATTCCTACCTACGTTATTTTTGATCCTGCTTCAGGAGCGCTAGAAGTATTCGATCTAAAAAACGGTGTCTACACACAGCAGGAGATAGATAGCAACGGGCGCTGTTTTATTGAAGCGCTTGACCTTTGGATAGGCGTTTGGCAGGGAACTCGCGAGTTCTACGAGGGGTTTTGGCTACGCTGGTGGACAGATGAAGGCGATCTACTGCTTTGGCCCGAGGAGATCGCGCAGGAAGCACAGGCGCAGGCGCAGGCGGCTACAAGCAGAGCGCTAAAGGCAGAGGCAGAGAATGCGGCGCTGATGGCGAAGTTGAAGGCAGCAGGACTGGACTAATCGCTCGGCTTTGAATTTGGGATTAAAGCTGGTGTCGACTCTGCCTTTGGACTTTTGTGAATAGTCTTTACATGAGATAGTGTGCTCTTGAGATATTTGCTTACTTTAAAGTTGATCTAAAAACATCTGAACTCATGGCACAACTGCTAGCTGGCGATATTGGCGGGACCAAGACTATTCTGCGACTTGCACAGGCAAAAGATGAGGATATCCAGCACTATGCGACACATGAGCTGACGTTAGAAACGCTGTATGAGGAGCGCTATCCAAGCCAGGAGTACTCTGAGTTCGTACCGATGGTGAGAGAGTTTATGGCGGCGGCGGCGCAGAAGGTGCCGACGGTGCAGCCGGATGCGGCTTGTTTTGCGATCGCAGGCCCGATCGTAGACAACACCTGTCAGCTCACTAACCTATCCTGGTTCTTGCGCAGCGAATTTCTCAGCGGTGCGCTCGATATCAACAGCGTCCAGCTGATCAACGACTTTGAAGCGATCGGCTATGGCGTGCTGGGTTTACAACCTGAAGATGTTTATGAACTCCAGACCGGAAACCCTTCTGAGGCTTCTCCAAAAGCTGTGCTAGGTGCGGGTACGGGCCTAGGTCAGGGCTTTTTGCTGCCCTGTAATGGTGAGTATATGGTGTTCCCTTCTGAGGGTGGGCATGTCGACTTTGCGCCTCAGTCAGAGCTGGAGTTTCAGCTGCGTAAGTACCTGCTAGAAAAGCACGGCATTTCGCGGGTATCAGAAGAGAGAGTCGTTTCTGGAATGGGGATTATTTCTATCTATCAGTTTCTGCGCGATCGCCAATATGCCAATGAGTGTAATGAAATTGGTCAGGCGATGGACGCCTGGGAAAGAGGAGCCGGTCAGCGCAGTAAGCTCACCGATCCCGCTTCGATTATTTCTAAAGCAGCCACTGAGAAGACGGATCTGCTCGCTCAAAAGACGATGGAGATTTTCATCCGAGCCTATGGTTCAGAAGCCGGGAACATCTCGCTCAAGTTTTTACCTAGAGGCGGTTTGTATATCGCAGGCGGGGTAACTGCAAAGAACCTGGATCTGATTAAAACTGGCGAGTTTATGTATGCTTTTACCAACAAAGGCAGAGTTAGCCACCTGCTAGACAAAATTCCGGTGCGAGTCGTGCTCAACCAGTCGGTCGGGCTGATCGGCGCTGTGCTCAAAGCTTCTAGAAACTTCAAGCAGCACCTTTGGGAGAGCGGCAGTGAATTTTCGGAGACAGCTTCTAAAGCAGACCATGTCTAGGCATTGTCTGCATACTGCTGTTTTGGCTGGGTTGTGGCTTCGACTACGCTCAGCCAGCGTGGGTTGCTGAGCTCAGATAGCGTGGGTTGCTGAGCTCAGATAGCGTGGGTTGCTGAGCTCAGATAGCGTGGGTTGCTGAGCTCAGATAGCGTGGGTTGCTGGGCTCAGATATTGACGTACTGGTCTAGCTCCCAATTGGTGACTTGAGAGCAGAATTCGCTCCACTCTTTGTTTTTGAATTCAAAGAAGGTTTTTGCACCCAGTTCGCCTAGCGTATTCATCATCAGCTCGTTTTGCTTAAGAGCAGATAGTGCCTCGAACAGGTTGGTTGGCAAGGTCTCTAGGTTGGGGAATTCTGCCCCTCTAGCGAACAGGTTTTCGTCGATGCGATCGCCCGGAGAAGTCTCGTTTTTCATCCCATCTAAGCCTGCTGCCAGCAGTCCAGCCAAGGCTAAATACATGTTTGCCGAACCGTCGATTAGGCGACACTCAAACCGGCCCGCCTCCGGAATTCGCAGCATGTGAGAGCGATTGTTGCCGCCGTATGAGATATAGCGAGGGGTCCAGGTGCTGCCCGAGGTCGTAATGTTTGCACCTAGACGGCGATAAGAGTTCACGGTGGGCGCAAATAGGGCGGTGAGTCCCTTGGCATGTTGGAGTACGCCGCCTAGAAAGTGGTAGCCAACCGAGGAAAGCCCGCCCGCGTCGGCATCCTGTTCAAAGCTGTTGGTTTCACCTTGCCAAAGACTGTTGTGAACGTGGCCGCCGCTGCCGGTGATGTGGCTGAATGGCTTCGGCATGAAGGTGGCTGTAAATCCGCGCTGTTCGGCCAGCGTTTTAATCATGTACTTGAAAAATACGTGGCGATCGCACGTTGTCTTGGCATCGCTATAGCCCCAGTTCAGCTCGAACTGACCGTTAGCATCTTCGTGGTCGCACTGGTAAGGCTCCCAGCCCAGATCTTCCATATAGCCCACTACCGTAGAGATCAGATCAAACTGGCGCATCAGATTGATCTGGTCGTAGCAGGGGCGCTCGGCAGTGTCTCTTTCGTCTGCGATCGCATATCCATTCTCTGTTTTCTTTAGCAAAAAGAACTCAGCCTCCACACCCGCCTTGTAGGTATAGCCCATCTGTTCGCACTGGTCGATTACCCGGCCTAGAATCATGCGAGGCGCAGCTGGAAAAGGCTCACCCTCATAGTACACATCGCTTGCCACCCAGCCCACCGTCGGCTCCCACGGCAGCTGAATTAGCGAACTGACATCAGGGATCGCTGCAATCTCTGCCGCATCCGGACCCAAGCCGAGGTTAGAGGCAAAAGAAGAGAAAAAAGCACCGTCTTTTTCGACCGGGGCGATTTTGGCAGCAGGTACTAGCTTTGCCCGCGTACCCCCTAGCAAATCAGTGTAAGAAACCAAAAAGAACTTGATTCCTAGAGACTCGGCTTTCTCTACTAGTCCTTTCTGGACGTTTACAGACGTTGCAACCATAGCGAATTCCCTACTGTGGTGGTTTGCTTTCTCGCTGCTTAGTAAAACAGCCCACTACGGAAGATTTTGTAACGGTTGTTACCGAAACGTCGCTTACACTGGTACGAACGGCTCCTGATCAAAAGCTAGTAAAAAGAGTTTGGAATCAAGAGTTTGTAGCCAAGCGTTAGGACCAAAAGTCTTCGCCTTCGTAAGTGACACCGGGGAAGAACCAGCCTTTGGGACTGACGTAGCGATATCGAATGTCGATACTATCAAGGGCAGCTCTAGCTTCAGAAGAGAGAGAATGATCGGCGGCGGCTAAGTTTTCAGCAATTCGACCGGTGTTAGTAGATTTTGGGATCGCGATAGTGTCTCGATCCAGGGCCCAGGCAATCAGTAGCTGAGCTGAAGAGATTTTTTCTTTATCGGCCATTGCTTTGACGATCTCATTTTCCAACAGAGGTGGTTCGTCCTTTGCTTTCATGCTGTCGGGGCGATCGCCCGAACCTAAAGGCGAATAGGCGGTCACGTGAATGCCTTTTTCACGGCAGTAGTCTAGGAGCTCATTCTGCGGATTGTAGGGATGCAGTTCTACCTGATTGACCGCCGGAACCACGCCAGTGTCGGCAATCACTTTCTCTATTTTTGAAACGGTAAAGTTCGAGACGCCGACGCTTTTGACTAGTCCTTTTTCGCGCAGTTCTGCCATTGCCTCAAACGTGGCAGAAAAGGGCACTTCACTGAGTGGATAAAAGTCTTCAGCCCTGTTATGTTTCGATGTCCCAGGCTTGAAGGCAATCGGCCAGTGCATTAGGAAAAGATCGAGATAATCGAGACCAAGGGCGCTCAGGCTTTCTTTGCAGCCTTTTTCGACAGCGTCGGGCTGATGAAAGGTATTCCACAGCTTTGAGGTGACAAAGAGAGAATCGCGGGCGATCGCACCAGCTTCAATCGCTTTGCTGATGCCTTCTCCCACTTCCTGCTCGTTTTGATAGATCCAAGCTGCATCGACGTGGGTATAGCCTACCTTTAGCGCTTCTTCTACCGCTTGGCTCACCTGACCTTTGGGCGATTTCCAAGTACCTAAGCCAAAGGCTGGCATTATTTTTCCATCGTTAAGCGTGAAAGTTTTCATAGAGATCCTTATAAAGATAAAGGGTCAGGCAGTTTAGAAATTAGGCGACTGTTGATTTTGAACGAACACGTGTTAGACAGAAACACGTCCAGCGAATTCAGCGCCCCCTAGCTTACATTCCCTTTAATAGCGTATCAACCATCCTAAGACATACCTTCTTACGCACTGCTTGACACGACTGGATTAGCAGCGATATAGGCCCGCCGATGTGCGTCTGGTGATATAGGTCTGATGGTGTAGATTTAGCCAAACAAGAAATTTTCAAAGTCTACTTTTAGGAGGTGAAAAATCATCTCTGAACCCGCTTTCCTTATTAAGTAGTCAACAAATTCAAGTCACAGTATGGTTATTTCTGCCGATCAAATTCCAGCTCAGGCTCAAGACAAACAGCCTGCTCACGAGTCTGAGATGACGCCCTCTCCTATCTTCGATCGCGATAGCTACAAAGGTAGCGAGAAGCTCAAAGGTAAGGTTGCTTTGATCACAGGCGGCGATAGCGGCATCGGTCGCTCTGTTGCAGTTCTCTATGCAAAGGAAGGTGCTGATGTCGCTATTTCCTACCTAGATGAGCATGAGGATGCTGAGAAAACAAAGTCTCTAGTAGAAGCGCAGGGACAAAAGTGCCTGTTGATTCCTGGAGATATTAGCAATGAGACCTTTTGTCAGGAAGTGGTACAAAAGACCGTTGATGAACTAGGCAAGCTGGACATTTTAATCAGTAATGCTGCTGAACAATACTTGGAGGAAGACTGGGAAGAAATCGATGCGGCTAGGCTAGGCAGCATTTTTAGTACAAACGTCTTTCCGATGTTCTATTTCACCAAGGCGGCGCTGCCCCACCTCAAAGAAGGGAGCTCTATCATCATTACGACCTCTATCAATGCGTACAAGGGTAACGCTCCGCTGCTGAGCTATTCGACGACAAAAGGTGCGAATTTGGCTTATTTGCGATCGCTCTCTCAGCGCCTGCTAGAAAAAGGAATCCGAGTCAACGGCGTTGCCCCTGGCCCGATCTGGACACCGTTTATTCCCGACGCTTTCTCCGCTGATATGGTTGAAGGCTTTGGCAAGCAGGTGCCGATGAAGCGCCCTGGTCAACCGGTAGAAGTCGGCACGTGCTTTGTGTTCTTAGCATCTGAAGATTCTTCTTACATGACAGGTCAAGTGCTGCATCCGAACGGCGGCGTTGTCGTCGGCGCATAGCCCACCCGCGCAGATTCCCTTTCTCTCTTCTGGTCCCCTATCGACGCTACGCTTTCACCTGCTAGCCGTCTTGTCGTCTAAGACGCCAAATTTTGGGGACCAGTATCCACCGTCGCGGCTTTGAAAGTACGCGACTTCTTTGCATTTTGTTTTACGATTGGCGGCGATAGAACAGCGCAGCATGACCTTGCTTTTGCCTTCTTTTTCATAGCCATGCTCTATCAGCAGCGCGCCACAGCTGGGACAGGGATGGTCGGTAAAGGCTTTAGGATCTACTGACCTTTTAGAATAGGGGAGTTCGTAGGTCTTCTGTTTTGGATTCCAGAACAGAACGGTATCGCAGAGAGTATCGGTACATTTTAAGAAGTGATTCGCTTTTAGTTTTTTGGAGCGAGAAGGAATTTTATCCATCGCTCGTTGGCATTTAGGACAGGTGGTTTTGCTCCGCTTGTTCTCTTTTTTTGGATAAGTCTCTTTTGTCGAGACTGTTTGTTTTTTGGCTTTAGTGGGGGTGATTGGAGAAAGACTAGCGCTTGGTTCAGCAAAAGTAGAGCCTGCGCGCAGAGCCTTCATTTGCTCGGCGGCTAGCTTAGTTTTAGCTGTCTGCAAGGCTGGGCTAAAATAGTCTCTGTTCCAGGCGGTAAGATAGGCTTCCCAATTTTGTCGGCCAGCGGCGATCGCATCCAAGTCGGCTTCCATCTTGGCAGTAAATCCAGGCTGAATCAGATCTGGCAGCAGGACTTCTAGCGCAGCATCAAGGGCCAGGCCCAGATCTGTTGGCTGGAGCTTTCCTTTTTGCAGGTGTGCGTAGGTACGCGATCGCAATGTCTTGATAGTGGGCGCGTAGGTGCTAGGTCGACCGATACCTTTTTTCTCCATCAGCTGTACCAGCTTGGGTTCTGTGTAGCGAGGCGGTGGCTGAGTTTGCTTTTGTTCTGCCTGGGCTTGCTTTAATCGAACAGATTGCCTTAGTTGCAAGGTCGGTAGCTGAGAGTCGGCGCTGAGGTTGTTCCAATAGCGAGTGTAGCCAGCAAATTCTACGACCTGACCTCTAGCTTCCCAATAGGCTTCGCCAGACTGAGTGACAATTCTGGTTTTGCGCAGGCGAGCCGGGCAGCATTGAGAGGCGACGGCCCGGTTCCAGATCAGTTCGTATAGGTTGGCAGCGTCCGCGCTCAAAGACGGTCGTAGCTGCTGCGGTGTGGCGGCAACGTCGGTTGGGCGAATGGCTTCGTGGGCAGCTTGAGCGCCTTTTGCCGCGCGATGCTTGGCAGTTTGTTTCGGAACGTTGGTCGGGTCATGCTGGGTGAGATAGGCGCGGACAGCGGCGCAAAAAGAGTCAGAAAGTACAACAGAATCTGTACGCATGTAGGTGATGTGTCCACCCTCATACAGAGACTGAGCAACTTTCATCGTCTGGTCTGGGTTAAAGCGAAGCTTGGCTCCAGCAGATTGCTGCAAAGTAGAGGTGATGAAGGGGGCAGGCGGTGACTGACGCTTGATTTTGCCTTCGCTGGTAAGGATGTGGTGCGGAGTGGTGCGGGCGATCGCAACTAACCGATCCGCCTCTGCCTGTGAAGTGACTCTTTCAGATTCCTGTTTCGATTCTGTACCTTTCTTTTGGCCTGAACCGTTTTCTACAGCGTCATCGGCTGTTTCGCTACCTATTTTGCTGGCTGGGTTACTGGCATTTGGGCTGCGCTTGTAGAAAGCCTTGAGCCCTTCTTCATAAGTAACCGACACGCTCCAATAGTCCTGCGGCTGAAACTGTTGAATCTCTCGTTCTCTTTTGCACAGCAGGTGCAGCGCCGCACTTTGCACGCGGCCCATTGATTTTGCTCCATTGTTCAACGGCCAAACCACATGACGACTGCCCCGGTAGCCAACTAGCTTGTCAAGACAGTCACGGGCCCGACCAGCTGCAATCAGTGATTGATCGAGGGTGCGAGGATTGGCAACGGCACTGCGCACGGCTGCTGGGGTGATTTCACTGTAGACGACTCGGCGCGGTGACTTCAGCCGTAGCGCCTGCTGTAGGTGCCAGCCAATGGTTTCTCCTTCTCGGTCTGGGTCGGTGGCGATGTAGACAGTGTCTGCTTGTTTGACGGCTTGGCGCAGGCTGGCAATGGTCTTTTTGGCGCGGTCATCGCGAGGGGCGTAGCTGCATTGGATGCGATCGCCTTCCAGCACAAATCCCAGTGCATCCTCTCCTTCATTAGTCAGCTCACGAATGTGCCCCATGCTAGCTTTGACGATCCAGCCGGGGCCGAGAATTTGGCTCAGCTTTTTGAGCTTTCCAGGGCTTTCGATCAGCAATAAGTTGGGCATGAGCGGAGGAGAGCACTGACGTGCGATCGCAAGAAACTACACAGAAAACGCGCCTACAGCGGCGCTGCTTAACTATCGTGTCTCACTATATAGTACTTGTGATCTATCCTATGGGGACACCTGCGCTCTAATTCGAGTCTAGCTGCTAGGTATTGGTAGTATGTCCAGTCAGCTTGAAGAATACGTCGTCTAGGCTAGGCCGACGAAGCGAGATATCGGCTAGAGGAATATTAGCTTTCTCTAATCGAAGTACTATTTCGGTCAGGGTATTGGCCCCTTTCGGAGCTGCGATCGCCAAGGGACCATTCTCTCCCAGCTCTCCTGTGACCACACTGCCCATATCAGCAAGTAGCGCTCTTACTTTTGGCACATCGGCTGAATTTTCTAGCCGCAGTTCACAGAACCTGCCGCCCACTCGGTCTTTAAGCTCATCAACCGTTCCCTCTGCAATCACCTGCCCCTGGTCGATAACGACAATCTGATCGGCCAAGGCATCTGCTTCTTCTAAATACTGCGTAGTTAGGATGATTGTAATTCCTTGAGACTTGAGGTCCTTGACTACGGCCCATAGCTGTTGACGGCTGCGCGGATCGAGTCCTGTGGTGGGTTCGTCCAGGAATAGAACAAGCGGCAGTACAACAATGCTGGCTGCTAAATCTAGCCGCCGTCGCATCCCACCCGAAAAGGTCTTGACCTGTCGATCGGCAGCTTCGACCAGGTCAAACTGAGCTAAAAGCTCTTTGGCGCGGCGTTTGGCTGCGCCGGAAGAGAGTCTGAGCAGTCGGCCAAATAAAACTAGATTTTCGCGAGCGGTCAGGGCTTCGTCTACGGCGGCGAACTGTCCGGTGAGACTGATGAGCGATCGCACCGCTTCTGGCTGCTTCACCACGTCATAGCCAGCAATTGTTGCCTGTCCGCTGTCAGGCACTAGCAGCGTCGTCAAACAATTGATTACTGTCGTTTTGCCAGCGCCGTTGGGTCCTAGTACGCCTAACACCGTACCCCGATCTGCTGAGAGGCTGATTCCTTGTAAAACAGTCGTCTTTCCGAACTGCTTGGTCAGATTCTTGACCGCTACAATCGGCGCTCCAGCCATCAAACTCACATTTGAACTCACTAAGGTCATCTAATAGCTAGCATAGCGTGCTAGCTACCACGAATGCTGCCATCAGTGCCATAGTGCCCAAGTCGGAAACGTCCCACAGGCTGCCGATAGAGGCTTCCACGCCTGCCACCGCGCTAACCCGGCGAAGCCTAGCTCTGCGTCATGGCTGCTTAGCGCAGCTGTACAGGCGCTTAAAATTAACAGCTCTAGAGCTTGCAAGCTCAGTTCATTGATGTCATTTAAGGTGAGCTGTTCATTCCAAAACTGGATGTAGGATTTGTCGGATGCGCCTGGTCTGAACGATGTGTGAGTCGCGACACGCATGACATTTTGCGGTAGAGCAGCCTGTGTTGTTTCTATGTTTTCGAGGCTAAAGTCTTCGTTGAAGGAAGTGCGAGAGGATGTGACTGTAGATTTGACCAGGTCTAGCTCGATAGGAACGCCAGGTAGTGACTCTAATTCCGTGAACGTTTCAGCCCGCTGACTAATATTGTTTGTTCGGCTGGACTTTGTTCAAAGTTTGTCTCCAATAAACTTACGCCCAGCAGTAGTAACAGTCCATAGTGCTCGATCCATAGTGCTCGATAGCAAAGGTGTCTTCTTTCATCAGCGCAGCGAAGAGAAAGGCGCTAGCTTTCTTCATCAAATTTTCGACGGCTGAAGAGTTCGTAATATATCCGCATAAATGCCTCTAAGGAGTCATACTTGAACTTCTCAAATCAATAAAAATACGTAAATATTGCTGTCCGCTTTGTAGCTTAGTCTTCGGTCTTAGCGCCGATCTCATTCTGAGAGCGAGCCGTTAGGCTAGAAGCATCAAGGGCGACTGATGTCTGGAAATAGTCGTCGGTCATACAGCTTTGCCTCAGCACTCAGCGCTACCATTTTTAAGATATCCGGGGATCTCGCATGACACTACCGCTCATCACATCTGTGTATCAGCAGCAGACGGCTAGGCTAATATACCGACGCGGACTGACTCATCTTCGGCATCAGTCTTACGTTCGAGCCGACAAGTCATTCACCCTAGCAATAGAGAAAGGGCTCTTGCCAATAGCCAAAGTTCAGGTCATGAGAGGAATTACCCGGATTCACCTGAATGATACTGAGGGTGCGATCGCAGATTTTGAAGCAGTCATCGACGCTGAGCAAACTACAAAACTAGACTCACTTGCTCAAGATCTCTCTCTAAATATTCCTTTGGCACAGGCGTATCACTACAGAGGTCAGCTACGCCACCGCTCGGGCGATGCGGCAGGTGCGGTAGCGGACTGGTCAGCCGCGATCGCCCACTGGCCTCGTTACGCAGAGCCGCACTACTACAGAGCGCTAGCTCATCTCGAAGCGGGAGAGCACAGACAGGCGCTGGCTGATTTTGAGAGTGCGATCGCAGCCGATCCGACGCTAGCCAAAGCCTACCTGCACAGAGGTAACCTACGCGACCAGCTAGGCGACATAGCAGGCGCTACCACCGACTGGGAACTGGCTATCTGCAACGACTTCACCCTAGAAGAAGCCAAGCAAAAGCTAGCTAACAGCCAGCAAGCCGCCTGTGACGCTGGGCTCAGCGATCTACTCTCAGAACCGTTAGCGGCCAAAGGTCTATCCGCCAAAGTGCAGTACAGCGGCTCTCAGCTGATTGTTCATATCTATCGAGCCGTTGGTACAGGCATCAACTACTACACCCTGCCCGATCTAATCCGCGAACAGTTAGTTCCCATGCAGCTCTCCGGCGTCAACCACTTTGAACTCGTCGGCCATATAGAAGGCATCCGACGCGCCGAGTGGAACCAGTCCTACGACCTGTACAAAAATCAGCCCTGTCCGCCTAGCAACTGGCAGGCAGCCTTCTCTGCCCTAATGTTATTTCCCCCCTTCGGCATTCCTGCCTTCATCCAGGCCGCGCAGGTAAAAGACTTTTACAGCCGAGGCAAATACATCGAAGCCCTAAGCGCCTCAAAAGCAGTTAAAGGCTTGTGCGTAGCAGGCGGCATCACGCTCGGGTTCTGCACGCTGCTGCCCTTAGGCTACGCAGCCTACGACTCGATGAAAGAAAAACCTACTTTTCAAGTCTCCGAGCGGTTGACAGAAAGCGACAAAACGCCCTACCAACAGATTTTCGAGGACTGACCAAAAGAGTTTTAGAGTCGTGGATCGACTGGCTCACTTTCCAAGGCCAGGATACCGAAGACACACTCGTGAACTTCTCTTAGAGGTGCTTTGTCCGCGAATCGTTCTAGTGATTCAATCCCCAGTGAAAATTCGCGCAGAGCCAAAGCACGCTTTCGATTTAATCCTCGATTCTTTAGTCGATTGAGATTCTCTAGCAGAGAATATTCAGGGCCGTAGATGATCCTGAGATATTCCAGGCCGCGACACTTGACAGCAGGCTGTGTAAAGCCTTTGTGCCCACGATGAACAAAGTCCATTGACTTTACAACCATGCCTTCGCCGCCCGCAGCGGTCAGCGCTTCCCACCAGCGAGTGCCTTCTGCGCAGCTAGTTTTACTATCGACATCAACCACCTTGTGTCCGGTTGTTAGTAGAAAGTCTAGATCGGTTTGAGCGATTTTGGCAATTTGTTGCATGTGCCATTCGTGAGTTTGGCTAGTATGGACTTTCCCTTCAGTAGCTAGAATATGGAAAGGCGCTAGCTTTAGATCGGACAGAGTATCAACTGGCCAACAATAGTGACGGTAGGCGTCTACGTACCGATCGGCGAGTTTCGCTCTTTGCTGATAATGAGAAAGTAATTCTGAGACTTGAGTAGAGCGCGAGCCTGCTTTTTCTAGGGCAGCAACGGCGGCTCTCAAGCCTTGTTGGGCAGCAACGCCGACAGGCGCATACTGTTGCTTTAGCAAGCCCTGTGCCTTTGCAGACCAGGGCATCAGCTCGCAGTCCAGGCAGACCCAATCGGTCGAGAAGGTTTCCCAGAAGTTTGTTGCACTTAGTGCTTTTTCAATTCTGTTGAGAAAGGCCGTTTCTAGCCCAGGTTGATCGAAGAACCGTCGCCCGGTGCGGGTGTAGCAAACGCCAATACCCTCATTTTCTATAGCAAAGCGCTGTTTGACGACGGCTTGATCGCGGCAGATGATGACGACTACTCTAGAGCCCATGTGTTTCTCTTCGCACATGACGGTACTGACGCCCTGCTGACGGTAATAGTCAAAGGCTTCGGTAGGATGCTCTAGCAGTCCTGGCAGTTGGGAGGTTGCGACTGGCGACATGGTCGGCGGCAGGTAGATTAGCCATTTGGGATTGACGGCGAACCGGCTGATGACTTCTAGGGCCGCGATCGCATTCTCCTCTCGAATCGTAATCTTCTTATACAGCCTGGTTCCAACAACTCGCTTACCTAGAACATCAGCAATATCGAGCACATCATCATGCATCTGCTGGGCCGTCAGTGAACCTTCAATTCGCGCTTTATTGGCTATTGCAACAGGTTCTATCGGCCTGCTAGGTTCGCGGTAAACCTGCGCGGCATCCACGCTCACCAGCTCTTTTTCTGGATAGCGCAGTGCCGTGAGCCGTAGACCGTAAACGCAGCCCGTATCAATATCAATTGTGTTGTTAAACCATTCGGCAGCAGCAACGGGCGTATGTCCATGCACAACCATCGCCTGACCGCGATAGTCGGTTGCCCAATTGTGACGAATGGGTAGGCCAAATTCATCAGTTTCGCCCGTGGTCTCTCCATACAGGGCAAAGCTGCGCACGTAGCCAGAGCCGCGCCCTTGTAATTCCTCTCGCAGGCCAGCGTGGGCAACCACTAGCCTGCCATCATCTAAGACGTAGTGGCTGATTAAAGACTTCAGAAAAGCTTGGATTTCTTGAGTGTCCTGGTCGCGCTCTTCCTCTGCCAACGCTTCAATTTCGGCGAGCGTCTGCACCATTCCGTAAGATACTTTTACAGTCTTACCCGCTAGCTTTCGTATCAGCTTGTGCTCATGGTTGCCCATAATGCACATGCCCGATCCGGCTGAGATCATATTATGCACCAGCTTTAGCGTGTCTAGAATACGCGGACCGCGATCGATTAAATCACCCAAGAACACCGCTTTTCTACCTTCTGGATGAATATATGTTGGGAAATGCCAAAAGGAGTTTGCAATCGATGTTGCAGTTTGAGCTTGATAGCCCAATTTCTCAAGCAGCTGTTCTACTTCGTCACAGCAGCCGTGAATATCACCAATAATGTCGAAGGGGCCATGATCTTGTTTGCGATTGTTCCACAGCGGCTGCCTTTCGATTTCAACGGCGTTGATCTCTTCTAGAGAATTGAGCTTGTAGACATAGCGAAAGCCTTCCTGCTTCAGGCCTTTGAGCGATTGCTTCAGGGCTCTGGTGTGGTTGTTAACGACGTGCGGTCCGAACTGCCGATCGGGGCGCTGTTGGTTGCGTTCGTGACAGAGGGCGGCGGGGAGGTTGAGTGCGATCGCAGCCGAAAAGAAATGATATTCCTTCGCTAGCTTCAACAGAGAGCGACGCGCCTCTCTTTGTACATTGGTCGCATCGATCACCGTCAGCCTACCCGCCTTCAAGCGCTTGGCTAAGATATAGTGCAGCACATCAAAAGCATCTTTCGTCGCTGACTGATCGGTCTCATCATCTGAGACAACACCGCGAAAGTGGTCAGACGACAAAATCTCCGTCTGAGCAAAATGCTTCCGCGCAAAAGTAGACTTTCCTGAGCCTGACGCGCCCATCAAAATCACTAGAGAAAGCTCTGGAATCGTAATCTTCATCGGCGTCCCTCCTGCTTCACGAATACGCCCATTTGACTTGGCGTACCGACCTCCGGTGCGTCAAAGCCAATTCCTTGAAACTCAACGCGATAGCCAAACTGTTTGCAAACACTCTCCGCCCAATCTTGAAACTCTTGCCGGGTCCATTCAAAGCGATGATCCTGATGGCGAAAATGCCCTTTTTCTAGTGAGGGAAACAGAACATTAAACTCAGCGTTGGGTGTGGTGATTACCACAACTGGCGGCTGAGCAAACTGAAACAGCACCTGCTCAAACGCTCTGATCCTGTTCAAATCCATATGTTCAATTACTTCAATCACCGCTGCCGCGTCATACCCTATCAGCCGCTCGTCTCGATAGATCAGCGATCCTTGCATCAGCTGAATTCTCTCTCTTTGGTGCATCGGAATCTGCTCTACTCGCAGTCTCTTTTTTGCGATTTCCAACGCCCGAAAAGAAACATCAACTCCCATCAACCGTTCAAAGAACCTATCTTCCAACAGCACTTTCAACAAACTTCCTTCGCCACAGCCCAGATCGATTACTCTCTTCGCATCGTGAGACTTTAGGACAGCAGCTACCGCCGCCATCCGCTGCTGATTCAGGTTCACAGGCTTTTTCGCCGCTAGCTTTTGCCAACCTTGCGAAGCTAATTCAGCATCGGCATCAGGATCTTCTCCTTCCATCAGCTGCGTCATCGCCACTTCGGCCATCTTACGCATTCTCTTAAAGTATCGCTGCGTAATCTGCTCTTTAATAGGGTGGGTCTTTAGCCAGCCTTCACCATGACGCAATAGCTTATCGACTTCATCATCGCCAAACCAATAGTGTTTATCTTCATCCATCACCGGAATTAGCACGTAGAGGTGGCTCAGCAAATCTGACAGACGAAGCGTATGGCCAAGCGTAACCGATAGATAGCGGCTGTTTCCCCAGTCAGGAAACTTCTCATCTAGGGGCAGTGGATCAGCCGTGATGTCATAGCCCAACGGTTCAAAAAGGTCTCGTAGGAAAGTCTCTCCACCTCGGCAAGGGAGGACGGGAATCGTGACCGTGAGGGGGATAGGTGTGTCGACTAGCTCGGGGCGATCTTTGCAGCGGCCAGATAGGGCAGTGGCGAATACTTTTGCGATCGCAACGCTCAAAAAAGAAGACGCCACATAGGGCCGATCGTTCACATACTGACCGCCTGCTCGCCGAGCATTCTTTCCCCGCACCAGCCCCACCGGGTCAATATCTAGCAGCAGCGCCGCCGTACAGCGCTCGGCGCTCGCCTCCGGATAAAACACATGCACCTTGCCAAATCCCAAAGCAAACGTCTGCGTCCGATCCGGATGCTTATGCAGTAAATAGCCCAGGTCAGTAGCAGGCTGATGCGTAGTCGACAACGTTAGGAGCATTGAGCAGCAAAAAAAGTTGATGCAAATATCCTACTGCAAAGTACAGGAAGCCATAGATGCCGACTCTGCCGCTCTCTCAATCACAGCGGCAGGTGCTAGCCTAGTAAAGGAAAACAGCGTTTCGTTTCATGAGCAAAATCGTCGTCGGACTCTCTGGCGGAGTAGACAGCTCCGTCGCCGCAGCCATCCTTCATAATCAGGGCCACGAAGTGATCGGCCTTACTCTTTGGCTGATGAAAGGCAAAGGACAGTGCTGCTCGGAAGGCATGACCGACGCCGCGCAGCTTTGCGATGAGCTAGGTATCGACTACAGCGTGGTCGACTCGCGCGAAGTGTTTGAAAAATATATCGTCAATTATTTAGTAGAAGGCTACTCCCGAGGGGTCACACCCCTCCCCTGCTCACAATGTAATAGCACTGTAAAGTTTGGTCCGATGCTGGACTATGCTGTCAATGAACTAGGTGCAGACTACATTGCGACGGGTCATTATGCCCGCATTACCCACAATGCGGAAACCGCGCGATACGAGCTGCGCCGGGCGGTTGACAGGAATAAGGACCAGTCTTATTTCCTCTATGATTTAAGCCAGAAACATCTGGCCGCCAGTCAATTTCCGCTAGGTGAAACAACCAAGCCAGAAACTCGTGAAATCGCTGCTAGTTTGGGCCTGCACACCGCTGACAAGCCAGAAAGTCAGGATCTTTGCCTAGTCGAACAGCACGGCTCTATGAAGACCTTTTTGGACAAGTTTTTAGCGCCAAAACCGGGCGATATTGTCACTACCGCTGGGCAGGTTTTGGGCCAGCATGACGGCATTCATCACTATACGATTGGTCAGCGCAAAGGACTGGGCATTGCCGCGCCTAATCCTTTGTACGTAGTGAGTTTGGACGTGGGCCGTAACCAGGTCGTCGTCGGTGAGCGAGATAGTGTGACTGCTCCTGAGTGCATGGTTCATCGAGTCAACTGGGTATCGATCGCAGCGCCCGCCAGTCCAATCTCGGTAGAGGTTCAAATCCGATACCGATCGCAGGGCGTAAAGGCAACCGTGATTCCAACCAATCGCGTAGGTGAAACTGACCAAGTCAGAATAATTTTTGATGAACCTCAGTTCGGAGTAACGCCAGGACAGGCTGCTGTCTGGTACGACAGTGAAGGACGGGTGCTTGGCGGGGGTATTATTGAGCCCACATGCTTGGATATTACAGACTCCATTACCAGTTAGTACTTGCAGTATTAAAGTAGCTATGAAGTGATAGCCACTTTGATCCTGTAGAAGCACCTATCTAGATGTACAACCTAGATGTAAAGACGCAGACTTAGAGAGGAAAGATCCCTTGACTGAACTAAAAGATGGCATCGCGCCCCACGGCGGTACGCTGATTAATCGCTTGGCTAGCCCTGAGCAAAAAGAAGAGTTTCTAAGCAAAGCAGATCATTTGCCTCGCGTGACTTTAGACAAGCGGGCAGCGTCTGATTTGGTCATGATTGCGATTGGTGGATTTAGCCCCATCAGTGGCTTTATGGCAAAGGCTGACTATGAACCTGTGGTGACTGACATGCGCTTGGCCAGCGGCGTGCCCTGGTCTGTGCCAGTGACGCTTTCTGTGACCGAAGCGGTTGCAGAGCCTTTGCAGATTGGCTCGCTAGTTCGTCTAGATGACGAAAATGGCCGCTATATTGGCGTGCTAGAGCTCAGCGAAAAATACACCTACGACAAGAAAAAAGAGGCGATCAACGTCTATCGAACTGACGAAGAGGCGCACCCCGGTGTGAAGGTCGTCTATGACCAGGGTCCAATTAACCTAGCGGGCGATGTCTGGCTGCTAGAGCGCGATTCCCATCCGCTTTTCCCTGACTATCAAATTGACCCGGCTGAGTCTCGCAAGCAGTTCCGCGATCGCGGCTGGAAAACAGTCGTCGGTTTCCAAACTCGCAACCCGATTCACCGAGCCCACGAGTATATTCAAAAGTGTGCGCTAGAGACCGTGGACGGTCTATTTTTGCATCCGCTAGTTGGCGCTACAAAAAGCGATGACATTCCAGCAGACGTACGGATGCGCTGTTACGAAATCATGATGGAAAACTATTTCCCTCAAGATCGCGTCATCCTGGCGATCAACCCGTCGGCGATGCGCTATGCGGGTCCTCGTGAAGCCATTTTCCACGCGCTGATTCGGAAGAACTATGGCTGCACTCACTTTATTGTGGGCCGCGACCATGCGGGCGTAGGCGACTACTATGGCACCTACGACGCGCAGGCTATTTTCGACGAGTTTGAGCCAGGTGAGCTAGGCATTTCGCCGATGAAGTTTGAGCACGCTTTCTACTGCAAGCGGACTAGCACGATGGCAACGACCAAGACCAGTCCAGCCACGCCAGAAGAGCGGATTCACCTCTCGGGTACCAAGGTGCGAGCGATGCTGCGCGAAGGCAAACAGCCACCGCCGGAGTTTTCTCGCCCAGAAGTTGCTGCTGAACTAATTAAGGCGATGCAAGCTTAGATACTGTCCTCAAGTGTCTTTAACGCTTAGAGTGGGTTAGAGAAAAGACAGTTTGGTGAGGGTCTATGGGTGCGCGTACGAATCCAAGGATGACTGATGGTCAGGGTTTGAGCCGTCGTTCGTTCTTTCAGAAAGCGGGCGCTGCGATCGCCGCTCTAGGTCTCACCGAACTATCTCTAAAGCTAGCGGTGCCGGAAAAGGCAAAGGCATATGGTGAAGCGCTAGCCCAGTCTGGAGGGCGCAAATTAGCGCTGTTGATTGGGATTAATGACTATCCATCTGTTGCTGTGCCATCTGGCCAACCGGATAATGGCAGGCTCGCTGGAGCTCAAACTGATGTGGATTTGCAAAGAGAGCTGCTGATCTATCGGTTTGGCTTTTTACCTGCGGATATTGTGTGCCTGACGAATGCGCAGGCAACCCGTGAAGGAATTTATCAGGCTTTTGTAGACCACCTGTACAGCCAGGCGAAGGCTGGGGATGTGGTCGTTGTGCATTTTAGTGGGTTTGGCTCACAGGTGCGGGTGGAGGATGGCACTGGCGCTCAATCGATCCAGAGAACGCTGGTGCCTGTGGATGGAGCGCTGCCAACCTCAAGACATCCGGCCCTAAATGATATTTCTGAAGTAGAGCTAAAAACGCTCCTGCGTCTGCTGAAGACCAAGAACGTGACGACGGTGATCGACGCTGGCTTTGTGGACATCGGCGTACCGCTTTCTGGTGGGCTGCGATCGCGCGCCCGTTCCGAGATTGCCACCGGTCAGCCGCCTACGCCATTTCCGCTCTTAGCCGACCAGCGACTGATGAAAGAGAGCGACGACTTTCCAGGAATGCTGCTAAGAGGTGGGCCATCTGACGAGATCGTACTAGAGCGTCAGTGGTATGACTTTAATGCGGGCGCGTTTACCTACGTGATGACGCAGTATCTATGGTCAGCTCCAGCTCCGGTCATGACCGAAAGAGTAATGGCCAGAGCCCAAGAAACGCTAGTGCGCTGGGGCGGCAGCAGTCAGCAGCCAACCGTCAGCGGCCCAGCTCAAAAGACGCCAATCTACCACACCCCGCTGATCGATCAGACCCGTGGCGAGGCGGTGATCAAAGAAGTGAGCACGGATGGCAAAACAGTGACGCTATGGCTAGGTGGACTGCCGCCTAGAGTCCTGGAGTATTTGAGTTCCAACTCAGTCATGACCTGCCAAGGCAGGCGGCTGCGAATGCGATCGCATGACAAGCTTTCCGGCAAAGCCAGACTCGCTGAAGATGTACAAAACAGCGGTGCGCCTTTGCAGCCTGGTCAGCCGGTTTTTGAAGCGGTACGAACCCTGCCAAAGGACATCAACCTGGTAGTCGCGCTGGATAGCCGCCTACAGCGAATCGAGCGAGTCGATGCCACCAGTGCACTATCGACACTGTCCTTTGTCAGCTCCACTTCCGATACAGAACTGCCCGCTGACTGTTTGCTAGCCAGGCCAATTGCCGATGCGGATGAGACGCTAACAGCTAGCCTGTATCCTACCCAGATGGCTAGAAAGCTCGCTCAAGTTAGAGTGTCCGAGACCGAATCAGCTGCTGAGCTAGACAGTCCTGTTCTCGAGCAGCCTGCCGAGGTGCCTGCCAAACGGGGATATGGATTGTTTTCGGCAACGCGATCGCCTATCCCCGGCACCGTAGCCCAAGAAGAAGAAGCCATCAAACCCGCAATCAACCGCCTAACTACCAAGCTAGAGGCCCTAGCCGCACTGAAGCTACTACGCCTAACAGAAAACAGAGCGGCCTCTAAACTCCGTGTGCGCGCCACCCTAGAACAAATCGAGGCAAAGCAAAACAAGCTCTTAATTGCCCGGCAAACCTTTAAAGCAGCGCAAAACAACGACACGTCAATAGAAGGATTCATTCCCACCGTTTCAATCGGTAGTCGCGTTCGCTATCAGCTATTCAACGAGGGCACGGTTCCTCTCTACTACACCTTAATCAACGTTGACCCGATAGAGAGACTATCCGTTTTTTACCCGGCGACCGAAGGTGCCGCCGCTGCCATCCAGCCCGACGAAGAACTGGACGAAGACAGTGTATTAGCATCCATCTCTGCGGCCATCGCGCCCAACAGCTCCGTCTTCGTCCCCAGAGACAACCTAGACTGGTCAGTCGAAAATCCAGCTGGCCCCGTTGAGACATACGTGGTGTGCAGCACTCGCCCACTCACTAAAACAATCAATCTCCTAAAGACTTCCACCAACACTCGCGGACAGCGCATCAGCCCTTTGCCCAATCCGCTAGAAGTTATCAAAGCGCTTCTGTCTGATCTCAGCAAAAGGGACGACGCCAGCGATTATATGTTGGATGTCTCTCAGTGGGCAACGCTCAACTTTGCCTACAAATCCGTTTAGGAAGTCATCTGTTTAGGAAGTCATCTGTCTAACAAAATCGACTGTGACCTGTTTGTTGAAAACTACTCCATCGACTCACTCCACAAGTCGGTATTTTGTCGAATACTAGACCAGTCTCCGTTGCCCAATATCAGATGATCTAGCAGAGGAATACCCAAAAGCTGCGAGCCTTTTAGCAACTGCCGAGTCAGAGAAATATCTTCTTGACTCGGCTCTAGAGAGCCCGATGGATGATTGTGCGCGACAATCACTCTAGTCGCGCCTCGCTTAATCACCTCGCGAAAAATATCTCTAGGATGCGCGATTGTTTCTGTTGCTGTGCCCACACTAATCACTTTACTGCCAATAATGCGGTGTTTGACATCTAGCAGCAGCACAGCAAATCTCTCCTGCGACTGCCACATCAGCTCATGGCCCAGCGCCGCAGCGGCAACAGACGGATCGTCTACAACAGTCATACTAGGCGGCTGACTTTGCAAAACTCTTTTTCCCAGCTCTATAGCCGCCAGAATCGTCGCGGCCTTAGCCGGTCCGATACCAGAAACTTTCATCAGTTCTTCAGCCGTAACATCTCTAAGCGTCAGCAGACCGTCACCGTCTGGGCGTTCCTTCCCTAGCTCTTGCAAGAGAAAGTGTCCTAGTCCCACTGCCGATAGCTTTCCTGGCCCTTGACCCGTACCTAGCATGATGGCAACCAGCTCGGCTGCGGACAGTCGTTTGGCACCATAGGTCAGCAAGCGCTCACGAGGCCGCTCGGTAGTCGGCATGTCGGCAACGCGCAAAGAGTAAGACATGTGTCAGCAAGGTAGTGACTTACCTCTTTAGTGAGCCCGAAAGCAGGGGTGGAAAAGCAAAGCGTAGGAATGGCGTAAGCTGGAAGGTATTGATTTAAAAGTTTGCTTATGTCTATGGAAGCGCTGTATGGGATGGATGAGGCGGCGATTACTGCCAAGCTGAAGACAGTTCGCCAGACCCTAGTCAAATCAACTCTCAAAACTACGCCAGCATCGCTCTCCCTTGAACAGCGTCAGACTATCCGGGCAGACCTGCTGTGGCTCAACGAAATGAGCGAATACCAGACGCTCGGAATTTGCGCAGACTCCATCACCGAAGCAGAAGCTGCCCTAAAAGGTTACGTAGCCGCCCTGAGTCAGTCCATTAGTGTAGACTTGCCCGAGCAATCAGGTGCCGTCTTCCTCAAGTTCAACACGCTGAAAAATGCCTGGTATCTAGATGGCTACAGCGGCGAATCGCGCGGCGTCCTAGTGACCTATCACACCTCCGAACCAGAGCTAGATGCAGTAAATGGCACCTACGGTCCCTTTCCCCTCGACTTGTTTTAATCTCTCTTACTAGGTGGTGACAAGACCGTTTTCCAGCGCGTAGCGTACTAGCTCTGTACGGCTGTTGGTGCCGGTTTTTCCGAACAGTCGGCTGACGTATTTTTCGACGTTGCGCACGGTTGTGCCTAGGCGACTGGCGATTTCTTTGTTCATCAAGCCTTCGGCGACTAGGTTGAGTACGTCTTGCTCGCGGGGGGTGAAGTCGATTTTGATGCCGCTGTTGTTTTGCTTGATCATGCTGCCGCGCTGGGTGAGCAGGGCTTTGATTTCCTCGATTTGGCGGGCCATCGTAGCGATGTCTGGGGTGGCGGAAGGGTCTGGGGCTTGCGCGGCGCGGCGTTCGATCAGGCTGCTGACGATGGCGACGAGTTCTTCGGGATCGAAGGGCTTAGGCAAATAGGCGTCGGCTCCTGCTTGGTAGCCTTGGATGCGATCGCTCGTCATTCCCCTAGCCGTCAAGAACACCACTGGCAAAGCCTGAAACCGGGCATCTTCTCTGACCTGCTTGAGAAACGCATAGCCGTCTACCTGCGGCATCATAATGTCCGAAATCAGCACATTGGGAATTTCCTGCTGCAACAGCTCCCAGCCTTCTTTGGCATTGCTAGCGACGCGAACTTCAAAATTACTGTCTTCTAAGTACGCCTGCACCGACTCCCGCAGACCGGGTTCGTCATCGACAAGAAGGATTTTGCTGAGAGTGTCTGCCATGGGTTTTGCATAAGCGAGTTAGGATTCTCTTGATAATAGCGCTATGCCCGCCACCGCAAAATCATCGGCTAAAACTAATGACGATCCAGAAATGGAAAACGCTAAGCTCGAAAATGGTCTTTGACCACCGCTGGTATCGACTACGCCAGGACAAAGTAGCACTGCCAAATGGTGAAATCGTAGACGATTACTTTGTCAGCCTGCGGCCAGATATTGCGACGATACTGCCGATTACGGCAGCAGAGGAAGTCGTTTTCGTGCGCCAGTATCGGCACGGAATTGGCCAGGTGCTGCTAGAGCTGCCAGCAGGAACGTTTGAGACAGGCGAAGATCCGCTGGTAGCAGCACAGCGAGAGCTGAGGGAAGAGACCGGATATAGCGGTAATAGCTGGGAGTTGATTGCGACTTTCTATAACAGCCCAGTGAAGCAAAATAACCGCATTCATCTATTCAAGGCCCAGCCCGTAGCGCTAGTAGGCAAGCAGCAGTTAGACAAGACTGAGGACATCGAGGTGATTTTAAAACCGCTAGCGGCTATTCCAGAGCTGATCGCCTCTGGAGAGGTGTGCGTTGCAGGCTCCCTGTTGGCACTGACACTAGGGCTTCGATACTAGAACCTTAACGCCAGGTCTTCCAATGCCAGGTCTTTCAATACTAGGTCTTTCAATACTAGGTCTCCCGACGCTAGGACTTTGGCTCCAAAACTCGGGCTTGGAGGCTTCGATTTTTTGTGAGCGAAAGCGAGGGATCAGTGAGTGTAACGGCTAATATTAAAAAATCTACTAAACTCCGATCGGAATACCGGGGATTATGTCAGAATTTGACTGATGCGAAGACTGGCATACAAGTCAGTACACCACCAACAGGTAATCGATAGGTAACTTTAGACCATGACACTTCAACTAGGCGACGTAGCCCCAGACTTTACCCAGAAGTCTTCGATGGGTGATATTAATTTTCATGAGTGGGCAGGCGATAGCTGGGTTGTGCTCTTCTCTCACCCCGCTGACTATACTCCCGTCTGCACGACTGAGCTAGGTTTGGTCGGATCTTTGCAAGATGAGTTTAAATCGCGCAATGTCAAGACAATCGCGCTTAGCGTAGACGGCGTCGAGTCTCACGAAGGCTGGATCAAAGATATTGACGAGACTCAGAACACAACTATCAACTATCCTATTCTGGCCGATGACGATAAGAAGGTAGCGACCCTATATGGCATGTTGCACCCAGAGTCCAGCACCGGTAATACTTTGACTGTACGCTCTGTATTTGTCATCGATCCAAACAAAAAGGTTCGCTTGACAATCACTTATCCGGCCAGCACCGGTCGTAACTTCGATGAGATTTTGCGCGTGATTGATTCTTTGCAGCTGACTGACTATCACAAGGTTGCAACCCCTGGAAACTGGAAAGATGGCGGCGACTGTGTAGTTGTTCCTTCTATCTCAACAGAAGATGCTAAAAAGCAGTTTCCGAAGGGCGTGACTGAAGTGAAGCCTTATCTGCGGATGACACCTCAGCCCAACAAGTAAGCGATTACTTACTCTTATCTGGATAAAATAGAAAGCGCTACCGGTTTTAGCTAGTAGCGCTTTCTATTTTCTTGCATCTATTCAGCTAGGTTGAGGGGTTGCTAGATTGTTACAGAGTAGTCTTTTTTCCTTGCGTATAGGCTTGGTCAAAGAGTCGCTCTAGCTGAATATGTGTTCCTCGAATCTGATTGATGACAGCCTTTCCCCATTCTAGATAGTCGTCAATTCGATCGATTGACCAGCCATCAGGCGGAGAAGCGGTGATATCTCGAAGGTTGGCTGTTTTGTCAGCGAGTTTGATCAGTCTGGCGCGATCGCTCAACTGCGGCGCGTGATCAATCTGCTGCTGCTTTCGCACCGCCTTCGGCAAAGACTTGTCATCCGTCACCTCCGCCACAATGTCTCGAACGCGCTGGCCAAAGTGCTGCTCAATCTCTTCAAACGTCGTGTCTGTATCTTCTACCGTGTCGTGTAGCAAAGCCGCTGTCAGCACTGCCTCATCAGTCACCCCTGCCTCAATTAACAAAATGTGAACGACGGCAATTGGATGGTTGATATACGGTGCCCGGTCACTACCTTTTCTCCTTTGGTCGCGGTGCTTTTGCGCGGCAAAATCGAGCGCCTGCACGAAGCTTGTATTCATATCTAGAGCACGCCTTTAGAGCTAGGAATCTTACCTGCTCTACGTGGGTCGATTTCGGTTGCCATCCGCATGGCCCTAGCAAACGCCTTGAAAGTGGCTTCAATAATATGGTGAGAATTGAGACCGTCTAGCTGACGAATGTGCAGCGTCATCTGCGCATGGTTGATAATTGCGACAAAAAACTCGCGCACTAGCTGAGTATCATAAGTGCCCACTCGCTGCGTTGGAATCTCCAGGCCGTAGCTGAGATGAGGGCGACCCGAAAAGTCCAGTGAGATTTGGACTAGGGCTTCGTCTAGCGGGGCGATGAAGTGACCAAACCGGGTGATGCCTTTGCGATCGCCTAGCGCCTCACGCAGCGCCATCCCCAACGTGATACCCACATCCTCATTCGTGTGATGATCGTCAATCTCAATATCGCCAGTGGCCCGCACCTCAAGATCAAACAGACCATGCGAGGCAATCTGATGCAGCATATGATCCAAAAAAGGAACGCCTGTATCAGCCGTACATTTACCCGTCCCATCGACATTCACCGTCACCTGCACGTCTGTTTCCTTGGTCGTGCGGCTGACAGAAGCCATCCTAGACGGGCTCGACAGTGTGCCTAGCGACGCGCTGTGAGCAGAAGAGGTAGAAACTGTAGAATTAGTCGAAACAGAATGAGTACTGGAGACCATAGCGTATGCAGGATAGCCGGACCTTTGCCAAGGTCCGCGTATATAGGAGTAACCTTCTCATCTTACGACTTTCACCCGCACCTACCCAAACTCACCTTGGCCGCTGCGCTATCGCTGCAATCATTCTCAACAGCAGATTGAATCTAATCGCTAGAACTAGCATAATGGGCCAATCAACTTCCTACTTAGTGAGGCTTACGTCCTATGTCTATTAGTGAACTCAATCACTTAATGACCTATGTGATCGACGGCTGGGCTCTGTTCAGTGTAGGCTTTGTCAGCATTGGTTTTGTCACATTCGTCGCCCGCCGCATTCAAGAAGATATTGAAGCTGAAGCGTTGGCGCTAGCAGAAGGCGTCGAAGAAGGCGCAGTAGAAACAGCAGATATTGCGATCGTTGAAGTAGCTTCAGTCGAAGAAGACATAGCCGCCGCAGATGCCTCTCGGCTAGAAGAAGTCGCTGTTGTCTCTGAGCAGCTAGCAAAGACCAAGGGAAATCAGTCAGATAGCACATCTGTATCCGTTTCTACCTAAACTCTGTGCATAGTTCCTGCGATCTCAACTTAATAAAGACAGCACTTAGATGACCTACACACTCACTCGCTATCAAAGCTATCAAGACTACTTGGACAACTGTACATTGAGTGATGGCGACTATCGCCTGCTCAACACTGGAGAAGTGATTCGATTGCCCCCGGAAGACGACGACAACATACTTTGGGGGACTGACCTTAAGTTTCGTCTGATGTCAGTGCCGGGACTTCGCAAGCTTGTTCGTGGCAACGATACAGAAATACAGGTGAATCCAGTCGGGGATAAGTGGCTAAATCGCAAACCGGACGTAATGGTTCTACGGCCCGAACACAGAGCGCTTTTTAAGCAAAGTAAATACAGTGCGATCCAGTTCGGGATGCCAGCGCCTATATTCGTCGCAGAGATCGTGAGTCCGGGCGGTCTCAGCAGCTCGAATTACAAAAGAGATTACGTATGGAAGCGTGAACAATATCAATGGTGGGGCATTCCTGAGTACTGGATCATTGATCGGCATCGAGCAAAGGTGATTGTGCTTGTTCTAGAGGAAGGGACTTACCAGGAGACTGTTTATACAGAAAACGCTGAGATTAGATCAGTTGCGATTTCCGATTTGTTAGTGACGACCGCAGAGGTTTTAGACAGCTAGGCAGAACTCCCTTCTTCCCACGCTGGATGCATAAACCAGTCTTGTAAGAACGCTGTTAGCAGCTGAATTTTTGTAGAGAGGTGGCGGTTGGTGGCGTAGCAGAGTCTGGCGGTGAGTTCGGGCGGGCAGTAGTCTGGCAGGATGACGCTCAGCTGGTTTGATTTGAGCGCGTCACCGATGATGAAGGTGGGCAGTAGGGCAATGCCGACGCCTGCGATCGCACTCTCACGCAGCACTTCTCCGTTATTAGAATAGCCTCGGCATTTGATCGGAATTGTGTAGGTTTTATCCGGCCCGGTTAACTGCCAGCGGCTGCCGGTCGCCAGATGTCCATAGTGCAGGCAGTGATGCTGGCGCAGATCGTCTGGATGAGTCGGAGTACCGTGAGTTTTCAAGTATTTGGGCGAGGCGCAGAGGACTCGGCGGATGGGGGCGATCGCATGGGTAATCAACGACTCCTCGGCCTTCGCTTCAGCAATCCGCAGCGTCACATCAAAGCCTTCTTCGATCAGATCGACAAAGCGATCGCTTAGCGTCATTTGCACCTGAATATCTGGATATTGAGCCATGAACTGGGCGATCGCTTCCGCCAGATGCATCGTCCCAAAGGACATCGGCGCATTGATCCGCAGCGTTCCCCTCGGCTGAGCCTGCAATTGCGTCACCGATAGCTCCGCCGCCTTCACCTCTGCCAAAATATCCACGCAGCGCTCATAGTAAGCCCGCCCCATATCCGTCGGACTTACCCGCCGCGTCGTCCGCTGCAATAGCTCTGCGCCCAGCGCCGCCTCTAGCTGCGCTACCAGCTTATTCACCACCGAACGAGATAGCCCCAAATGCCTTCCTGCCGCCGCGAATCCGCTGTGATTGACGACCTCAACAAAGACCCGCATACTCTCCAACTTATCCATAGATAACCAGCGCTACCAATAGAGCTATTGTATCTATTTTGAATACAATATGAGCATAAAACTAGCTATTGTCTTTATTTTGAAATCAGTGCATAATTAATACATCAAACAAACGTTTCTGTGGAGCTAAAGAAAAACAATGTTAGCCATTCGCAAAGCAACCGATCGCGGCATCTCTAACTTTGGCTGGTTGGACAGCAGACATACCTTCTCCTTTGGTGGCTACATGGACCCGCGCAACATGGGTTTCAGCGATCTGCGAGTCATTAATGAAGACCACGTCGCACCCGGTGCAGGCTTCGGTACCCACGGTCACCGCGATATGGAAATCATCTCGTATGTGATAGAAGGCGAACTTGCTCACAAAGACAGCATGGGCACTGGTTCAGTCATCCGCCCTGGCGACGTGCAGCGGATGAGTGCCGGTACAGGTGTCACCCACAGTGAGATGAATGCCTCAGCAGAAAATCCCGTACATTTCTTGCAGATCTGGATCTTGCCCGAATCAAAAGGGCTAAAGCCCGGATACGAGCAAAAGCACTTTGCTTCTGAAACCCGTCAGGATCAGTGGAGGCTTGTCGGTTCTCGCGACGGTAGAGAGAATTCGGTTACGATCCATCAAGACGTTAGTCTATATGCGGCTACTCTCAGTCAGGGCACTCGTATCGGCTATGATTTGGCCGCCGATCGCAAAGCCTGGCTGCAAGTTGTCAAAGGTTCGGTGCAATTAGATGGCCAAACCCTAGCGGCTGGAGACGGTCTTGCCTTTGCCGATCTAGAGTCTCTTTCCATCATCGGCTCTGATAGCGAGGCAGAAGTTCTACTGTTCGATCTAGCTGACTAACGGTCTCTAAAAGTTAGGAGAGTGCAAAGAACGTATTCTCCTATTTCTGTCGCAATTCTCTTCTACCGCTCTCTTACTATCAAACTGCAATCCTATGAACATTTTGAGAATCGATTCTAGCGCCCGATACGAGGATTCTGTTAGCCGCCAGCTAGTAGGTGAGCTAATCGATAAATTGCAGCAAAGCAATAGCGCTGAGGTTGTTGTTCGCGATGTTGCCAAAGGCTTGCCCTTTGTCGATGAGGCGATGGTCGCCGCCTACAATACGCCTGAAGGCGATCGCACCCCAAAGCAAAAGGAGGCCTTGCAGCTCTCTGACCAGCTAGTCGAAGAGCTGCAATCCGCTGATATGATCGTTATGGGTGTACCCATTTACAACTTTTCAGTTCCTGCTGCGCTCAAGGCGTATATTGACCTAGTGGCAAGAGCAGGATTGACGTTTACCTATTCTTCTGAGGGGCCAAAAGGGTTGCTGCGTGATCGCAAAACCTACATTATCATCACCTCCGGCGGTACCCCAGTCGGCAGCGAGATTGACTACACCAGCGGCTACCTCAAACATTTCCTGAGCTTCCTCGGTATCCAAGACGTAGAAATCATCGCCGCCGACAGCCTCTCTCGAACCGGTTCAGAAAAGCTCAGCGAAGTACGTCAGCAAATCGCGAATAGTATCCTGTAACTTCTATTCCTTGTCAGTACCAGAAACTTTTGAATCTGGGAACTTCTTTGAGTTTGGAAACATTTTTCCTAGAACATCGTAATAAATGCCTAGGTATGTGGCGGCTACGATTAGCATAGACCCACCCACCAAGGTGAATATTCCTAGTAAAGCAGTCTGTCTAAAGGTCATCATTAGAATCATGTTCTGTATCTATTAGTATCTGTATCTATTAGTAATAGAGAAGCGAGCATCAAGCACGAAAAAACTAGAAAAGAAAAAGAGAGTGCGACTGTAAATAAAGCTAGTGTAGGTGTGAAAGCGACCTCATAACCACCCACTTTTACAACATTACCCGGAGCGTCTAAGACCAGTACGAAAACAATACTCAGAAATGAGGCGAGTGCGAGTGAAACACCAGAAAGTACTTTTGAAATTGTTTTAACGATTTCGCTGTAGATTTCAGCTTGAGTAAACATGAATGCCTCATTCAATTAGGTCGCTATAGTTTTTAATACCCCTCTAGCACACTGGTCACTCACTTGGTCTGTTACAAACGCCTCGCCTAGCTTCTTAGGCAACACAAAACGAACTTTTCCTGCCTTGACCTTCTTGTCACTTCTGAGCGCAACTAAGATATCTTCGATATCAATGTCTTTAGGTAGCTGCGTCGGTAGCTGCGTCTTTTCTAATAAGATCTGCTGCCTCTGAGTTGCCACTGCATCCCACTGGCTTTCCTTCATTTCCTCAGCAATTTTTGCCGCAGCTACCATGCCAATCGCGACGGCCTCGCCATGATTGACCTTGCTATAGCCTGTCAAGCTTTCTACCGCATGACCCACCGTATGGCCATAGTTCAAAATGGCGCGGATGCCAGCTTCTTTAACATCTTGGCTAACAACATCGGCTTTGGCTTGACAAGAATGAGTCAACATCTTCTGTAGCAGCTCATCGCTGACTTCTGTATAGTCGTCTAGTCGCTCAGCCGCTTCCAAATGTTCAAAGAGAGGCCGGTCCCAAATCACGCCGTATTTTATAACTTCTGAAACGCCCGCTCGAAATTCGCGGATGGGTAAGGTTTCTAGCACCTGCGGATCGATTAGCACCAGTCGAGGCTGGTGAAATGCGCCGATTAGGTTTTTCCCTTTGGGATGGTTCACCCCGGTTTTGCCGCCCATGGAGGCGTCGACCATTGCCAGCAGAGAAGTCGGCACTTGGACCACTGAAATGCCGCGCAGCCAGGAAGAGGCTGCAAACCCGGTCATATCTCCGATCACACCGCCACCGAGGGCAATCATGGCAGAACTGCGCTCTAGGCGATTTTCGTAGGCGGCGTCATGGATTTCGGCGATAGAGGCCATGTTTTTGTACTGTTCGCCTGCTGGGAGGATGCAGTGGCAAACGTCATAGCCTGCCTGGGTCAGAGATGCGATCGCGCGCTCCCCATACAGCTCAAATACGACTGGATTTGACACCAGCAGTACCTTTTGCCCTCGTCCAATCAGCGGCTGGTCCTCAGCAGCTAGCCACGCTCCTAGATAATCCAAACCGCCCGGCGCAATCCGAATGTCATAGGGATCTTGAGGAATGTTGACGCGGATGGTTGTCTTCATGGGTGCTATGTGGGGGATAATCTCTGCTGTAATATTGAGCGGCGCGATTTTTGAGTAAAGGTTTGTGTTTCAATAAAAGGGTATTCAAAACCAGTTTAGGAGATAACTATGGGCGCAGTTATTTATGTTGCATGGATAGTCGCATTGTTCGGAGCCTCAATGGGTCTTTACTTCGGTTTGCGAGCCGCCAAGCTGATTTAATTTTTCAGCAAGTCAATTTTTCAATCTTTGAATAGGGATAGGAAGCGAGGCTGCAAGTTGTCTTTCCTGTCCCTACTTCACATGTATTTTTGTAGTAGCAAGGCTAGCTTTTCTTTGGTGGCTTCAGGCGCTTTGTCCAAAGGCGTAATCACAGCAAACTTCAGTGCGGAATGCGCTTCAGACTCAGGTGGGTTTGCGTCCAGTCGCCGCACGATTTCTTTAATTACTAGCTGCGCATTCACCGCGTTTTTTTGCAGATTGCCGATCACCATCTCCACGGTGACGCTGTCGTGGTCAGGATGCCAGCAGTCGTAATCGGTCACCATTGCTAGTGTGGCATAGGCAATTTCGGCTTCTCTAGCAAGCTTGGCTTCTGGCAAATTCGTCATGCCGATGACAGTGGCATCCCAACTGCGGTACAGCTTTGATTCTGCCTTGGTGGAAAAGGCCGGGCCTTCCATACAGACATAAGTTCCGCCTCTGTGCAGGGTAACGCCTTCTAGATTCTGACTTTCTACAGCGTCTGCTACGACCTTGGCTAGGTTGTTACAAACCGGATCGCCAAAGGAAATATGTCCGACAATGCCTTCACCAAAGAAGGTGGAGACTCGGTTTTTAGTGCGGTCAATGAACTGGTCGGGCACGACCATATCGACGGGTTTGGCTTCTGCTTTTAACGAGCCGACTGCCGAAGCAGAGATCAGATAGTCGACGCCCAGGCTTTTCATCGCGTAGATATTGGCCCGAAAAGGTAGCTCAGACGGTGTCAGGGTATGGCTGCGCCCATGACGAGCTAGAAACGCAACGGCAATGCCTTCAATTTTGCCAACGATCAGCGCGTCAGACGGATCGCCAAAGGGCGTTTTGATTCTGACTTCTTGGATATCGGTTAGATCGTCCATCTTATAGAGACCGCTGCCGCCAATCACGCCAATTCTGACCGGATACTCTACACCCGTAATTTCAGAACTAGCCATCTCAGAACTAGCCATCTCAGAACTAACGCTGTCAGAAGCGACCATCAATTTTTCCTATTGGACTGTCAAGAGAAATTTTACCGTTTGCACTCATCTTTAAGCGCATATCGCTCAGGATGTTTTTTGGCCGAAGGTAATCTGATTGCGGATTTCGCGGATGAAAGGCTAACGCCATAACGAAGGCGTAGATAACGTCACGGAAGAGTTGGTAGATCCATGGCTCCTGCAAAAACAGCGATCGCGATCGCCTCACCGAGACGAGTGGGTTTGAGTTTAGGAGACTTCACGCTTCGGGCTTTGTACTGTCTGAGCGGGCGCGGATTGCAACAGCCATAGACCGGTATAGGTCAATCCTGAATCATCTGGCCGCACTAGCAAAAAGTGCAGTCCCTTCGCCGCAATTTTTCGCTCTGTAAACGTCCGAGCGGCAGCGGCAACGGCTTCATCTTCAAACGTCGCCATAATCCAGCGATCGACTAGTCCCGCCTCTAGCAACAGCCCGTCTGGAACACCCGCGATATATTGCAGCATTACAGGTCTTGCCGACTGTAGCCATTGAGCTAGCCGCATTGACTGTCGACCCCCGTCAATCACCACACCCGGAATTGGAATTGTACTAGGTAGCCCCAGATGAATCGGCATCAGTTTGGAAGGGACAGACTGAATTGGAATGGGTTCGTAAGCTAGCCTTTGCAGTTCATCTGTGCTGACAGTCGCGAATTGCCATCCTTCACCCATCAGATAGTCAGCAATGGGGACCGGGGCAGGACGCTCTAGGGCAATCGGTTCGTAAGTATCTCCTGTATAACCCTTCAGCGACGGATACCAGGCGGCTCGCTGTAGTAGCCACCGCTTGATAGCGGGCACCTCTCGTTTCGGCTGGACACTGACCGGCAGATCGCGGCAGGCAACTTCGACTAGGCTGACCGTTTGCGGGCGAAAGATTTCTATGTGACTCGGCCAGCGGCCAGCTAAGTTGCGAGCTATTTCTAGCTGCTGTCGGATCCAGGGTGCATTGGCCTCACTCTGCGGACAAAATTCGCCGAAGGTAAAAGTCAGCGTCTCATCACAGATCAGCAGTTCCCACAGCGGGTTTCCTGGGGTGTCTTTCAGCGGACGACGATAAAAGTCAAGTTGCCAGAGCATGTTTTCCTACGAGACTAGGGCGGCTATGGGTTCGGTTTTGACGCTGGTGTGCGGAAAGTACTGCTGATCTACGTATTGGGCGACCATTCGATCGGTGTTAAAAAATGGGGCTATGCTGCTGATTGAGGCCTTCATCATTCGAAGCCAGCCAGGAGAAATGCCGGTGTGGTCGCGCTTGTAGTACAGCCTGGCAATGTCGCGCTCTAGCAGGTTGTAGATTGCTTCTGCGTCCCTAGCATCCTGTGCGTTTTGAGCGTAGCTATCTGATTCGGGCGTGTTACCAAGACTGGTAATAGCCGCATCGCCAATTGCCCAGCCGTTAATTCCGGGGCGATAGCCTTCATACCACCAGCCGTCTAGTACGCCTAAATTCAGCCCACCGTTCAAGGCGACTTTTTGTCCGCCAATCCCGGAGGCTTCTAGCGTACGTCTGGCGGTACTCAGCCACAAATCGACGCCCTGGACCATGAGCTTGCTGGTGTAGAGATCGTAGTTTTCGATAAAGGCAATGCGATCGCGCAAGTCAGGGTGGCGGCTCCATTCCATAATCCGCTGAATAATCCGCTTGCCACCGTCATCATCAGGATGAGCTTTACCTGCAAAGATAATCTGAATCGGACGTTTGGGATGAGACACAATTTGAGTGAGATGGTTCAAGTCTCGAAATAGTAAATCACTGCGTTTATAGACGCTGAACCGGCGAGCCACCCCGACTGTCAGAATATCTGGATCGAGCAGGCGGTCCACCGCGTTGATATCGTCTTGGGCTTCGCCTCTAGCTAGACGAGACTGGAGAATGCGATCGCGCGTATAGGCAACCAACCTCGCCTTCAAAATGCTGTGCCGATGCCAAAGCTGAGCATTGGGAATGGCTTCTACTCGCTTCCATTGTTCAGCGTTAGTGAGTGACTGAGCCCACTCAGCCCCGACATATTTATCAAACAAATCCCCAATTAAAGGAGCTACCCAGCTTCGGGCATGGACGCCATTGGTAATATGGCCAATCGGCACCGACTCTACCGGCTGCTGCGGATAGAGATCGCGCCACAGCTGACGAGACGTATGGCCATGACGTTCGCTGACGGCGTTCGCCGATTGAGTGAACCGCAGAGCCAGCCTAGTCAGACTGAAGTGAGAATCCTCATTACTCAACTGACCTAGCGCTAGCACCTGAGTAGACGATAGGCCAATATTTTGCGAGTAGGCAGCTAGGATCTCGCTGACCGTCTCAGCCGGGAAAGTGTTGCCAAAAGGAACTGGGGTGTGGGTGGTGAATCGAGCGCGATCGCGCACCGCCTGCTGTAGCTGATCAAACTCTAGCCCGGTTTCTTCCTGTGCTTGCCTAGCAATCTCCAGCAGCGCAAAAGCCGGATGCACTTCATTCAGGTGATACAGAACGGGTTCTATGCCCAATACCTGTAATGCTCGCACGCCGCCGATGCCCAGCAGCATCGCCTGACCTAGCTGCACAATAGGATCGTTGTTGTACAGGTGTCCAGTTAGTTCGCGATCGCGCTCATCATTCTCCATCAGATCGCTATCTAATAGATACAGCGTGCTCCGACCTAGCTGCGTCTTCCACACTCGCGCTTTGACAGAGCGTCGACCAATCGCCACCTTTACCGTAATTGGCTGACCAAACTCATTGCACACCGCTAGCAATGGCAGCTTGTCAATATCGTTATCAATATAGTTTGCCTCCTGCCAGCCGCTACGATTGAGCTGCTGTTGAAAATATCCCTGCTTATACAGCAGCCCTACTCCTACCGCTGGCATACCCAAATCTGACGCTGACTTCAGGTAGTCTCCGGCCACTACGCCTAGCCCGCCACAGTAGATAGGCAGCGACTCATGAACGCCAAACTCTATACAGAAATACGCAACTGGATGGTCTCTTGAGATCTCGGGGACTTCCCGACTCGCCCAAGTTCCTTCTGCGCTCAGATAGTGGTCTAGCTTCTCAGCCAGTTTTTCTAGCCGGGTCAAATACTTTGGATCTTCGGCAAGTTGCCAGAGCCGATCGTGAGAAACCCGTTCTAAAAGGGCCACCGGGTTATGGTTACACTGCTGCCACAACCCAGGGTCAATAGAGCTAAACAGGGATATTCGCTCCGGCGTCCAGCTCCACCAGTAGTTGTAGGCAAAATCGGCTAGACGCCTAACGGGATCTGGTAGTTTGGCACTTAGTTGAGTGATCGCATTCATGGTACTTGCAGTAAGGAAAAATTTAGCAGGTCACACTCCTATACGCTCGCCAGAGCGAATCTATCAGAGCGAATTTGCCAGAGCGAATTTGCCAGAGCAAACCTTTTAGACAGTAATCCCTTCGGGTACGACAGACAGCTGGCTGCTGAGAGAGTCTTCTCTGTCTTCGAGCCTGCTAGGTGTCTAGCGCCTCGAAAATTACTCATTCGAGAGCTACTCCAGGCTTGTCAAGATTAGGGCTTGCCAAGATTAGGGCTTGCCAAGATTAGATTGAGTTCGGAATCTTTGTTAAAACGAAAGATAGAAAAAAGATCTCAAAGACCTGTTTGAGCAAAGTGTTTCCACTATCTGCCTGCACTGTCAAAGTCTAGCGCCGTAAAAAATCTAGCACCGTAAGAATCTAGTGGATACAACCCTAACTGTGCAAATGTAAACGTACACTGCCTTACCCCATAAATAAGGTTATATTGAATCGAATAAGCTGTGGGAGAAGATCTTCCATAAGGCAGCTATCCATCTCCTTTTTACTTACTCATGACTCTTGCTCTTACCCAGTTTGGCGATCGCATGTCTCACCTGACCGGGGTGCGGGCAATTATGAAAGACATCATCGAAACCATCAACTCTAGCAAGGGGTCAGGGAAAGAATTCATCAACCTCAGCGCAGGCAACCCAGTCATTTTGCCAGAAGTCGAGCAGCTTTGGCGCGACTGTACCAGAGATTTGTTAGCCAGCAGTGAGTACGGGGAGGTCGTCTGCCGCTATGGAGCTAGCCAAGGCTATGAGCCCCTGATTGAAGCGATTCGTGACGACTTCAATCAGCGCTACAACCTATCGCTGACTTCTCGCAACATCCTCATTACGCCCGGCAGCCAAAATCTCTACTTCTTAGCGGCCAATGCGCTAGGTGGCTACAGCTCCAGCGGCCAGCTCAAAGATATTGTCCTACCCCTTAGCCCTGACTATACCGGCTATGGCGGTGTAACCTTACATCCTGAAGCAATCAAAGCCTATCGCCCCTTCATTGAGCTAGGCGAGGATGCGCACTCGTTCAAGTATCGCCCTGATTTCGACCAGCTAGAAGTCAATGAGAACACCGGTTTTGTACTCTTCTCTCGCCCCTGCAATCCGACTGGCAATGTACTCACGGGCAAAGAAGTCCAGCAAATTGCCGATCTCGCCGCGCCTTTTGATGTGCCTGTTTTTGTTGACTCAGCCTACGCGCCGCCGTTTCCCGCGCTGAATTTCACAGAAATGACGCCGATCTTTGGGCCTAACATTGTCCACTGTATGAGCCTATCAAAGGCGGGGCTGCCAGGTGAGCGCGTAGGTGTAGCAATTGGCGATGAGAGCATTATTCAGATCCTAGAGTCTTTCCAGACCAATCTATGTATCCATTCCAGTCGCTATGGTCAAGCGATCGCCGCTCGCGCTATTCGCAGCGGCGCACTGGCGGACATTGCCGAAAACGTCATCCGTCCCCACTACAAAAGCAAGTTCGCCGTTTTAGAAGAGGCTCTAAGCGCCGCTATGCCGAGCGAGGTGCCCTGGCGACTGCACAGGGGAGAAGGTGCAATCTTTGCCTGGCTATGGTTTGACAATTTGCCCATCACCGACTGGGAATTTTATAACCAGCTCAAGGACTACGGCGTCATCATCGTGCCAGGCAGTCCCTTTTTCCCAGGGCTAGAAGCGAACCTCAACGGTCTAGACTGGCCTCACATGCGTCAGTGCTTCCGCCTGAGTCTGACAGCAAGTGAGGAACAGATTGTAGTTGCGATCAAGCATTTAGCAGCACTGACTAATGAAGTGTATGCTGCAAAACCGGTGATGGCAGCGGTCTGAGAGTTACCAAACGATTTCTCTGGTAATTTACGGTGGGACTTCTCGCTAATCGATGATAGATAACACAACAGACAAAGATTGGCTGCTCATCGGTCGAGTTGTGGGTGCTCATGGCCTCAACGGTCACGTCAAGGTTTACCCAGAAAGTGATTTTCCTGAGCGATTTACCGAGCCCGGAGAACGGTGGCTCCGAAAACCGGGTGCAGAGCCTGTGTCTATTCGATTGACCAGCGGGCGCTATTTAGAAGGAAAAAATAGCTACCTAGTGAAGCTAGCGGGCATTGACTTTCGCGATCAGGCAGAAGATTTGCGTAGCGCTCAGCTGTTGGTTCCGGTGGGCGATCGCCTACCGCTAGACCCAGGCGAATTTCACGTAGACGACTTAATGGGTCTAGCCGTTGTACTACAGTCAGACCAGACGATAATTGGCACCATTACTAATATCTTCACGACAGGCCACGATCTGCTAGAAGTGACTCTGCCCTCAAAAGGTGCTCTCCCTTCAGAAACAGAACCTTCAGAGACTGAGACTCCAGAATCTGAGAATCATCCGTCGCTGCGGGCTAAAGCCGCTCAAAAATTACGCCGCAAAGCCAAGAGAATGAACAAGCAAAAACGGCCCAAAACGCTGCTGATTCCCTTCGTTGAAGATATCGTGCCGGTCGTTGATATTACAGCAGGCCGTATAGAAATTACGCCACCAGAAGGATTGATCGATCTGGCCTAATTCAGCTAGAGCGCAGCATACTAGTCGAATCGTTTAGTTTTTTACGCAGGCGAAAGAGCATCATATCGTCCTCTATGAACTGCTCTTTATAGCTTCTTTGCCAGACTGGAGAACCAGGCTCGTTGCGGACAAGATTGATTCTTTTGGCGGTGACCGCTTTGAGCCCAGCTACAAAAGCAGTCAGGAGTGCTGGCTTGGTGCTGCTTTTAGACGCTTGCTTTAGATGTTCTGGTCGCAGAGAAACCAGAGCATGTAGCGAATCTGGCTCTAGCACCCACTGGTCGAGTGTGATTCCTTTGTAGTTCGTCCCAACCTGACGCAGCTCATCTGATACAATCTTGGCCGGTGAGTGGGAAGGAATCGCCTGCTCGTAGGCGTCTTCTAGCTCAAATAAACTGTCACTGTTGTGGGTCTTTAGTCGCACGTAGTAGAACGCAGTCTCAACGGATGGTTGGTTATGCTTTGAAATTTTTATCAACGGACGCCCTGAACCCTTGCAAAGTGTCTGGTCTTATCTTTCCCAGCTCAAGCTAGAAAATTACACATTCACCATTAAATATCAAATTTAACTAGTCAGTAGTAGCCATATACATGTCGGCTTTAGAAATTCTTCACACTATAGCCTCCAACACTCTACTTTCAACACTCTACTTCCAACACTCTACTTCCAACACTCTACTTTCAACACAATCGAGAGCTACAGGCCTTTTCAAACAAAGAAATGTGCTTAGCAAAATCACTGTGCGTTGCACACTTTGCCATGTGAGAGATCGCGTTCACAACAAACAGAAAAGCAAAAAAAAGAGACCACCTGGCCTCTCTTTTCGCTTGTTTACGTTCTTTCCGGCTATGGAGCCGTCTGTTCCGCTTTTCAACTGTTTAATCAGTCGCTTCTGTCTCTTTTTATACTGTCGCTGTTTGGCAGAACCGCCTCGTCCTTTGTGGTTGCGACCCTCTCGTCGCGGCGACTCCCAGCGCTTTAGCTGCTGAGCCATTTTTACATCTCCGAATGCGTGTTCTCATTAAAACACGAACATTATAACAATACAGCATCGACTAGTCAGTCGAGAAAACCCGTCACTGCTTGTCTTCGACTGACAAACTTGACTGATGGCTGTCAATGGGCAAGGAGAGACTCGAACTCTCACAACCGAAGTCGCCACATTTTGAGTGTGGTGCGTCTACCAATTCCGCCACTTGCCCGGTAGGTCTTTGTAGTATACAGAACTGAGCGACTTTGTTACAGACCTTTGTCACATTACGGTGTGGATTTTAAGAACGAACACTAGCTTACCAGTTGAGCCAGCTACCGACTTGTTTAGATCCGTTTTGAGTGCTTTGCCCTAGCTTGGATCTTTGTGCGATGGCGGGGCGACTTTCTAAGAGTGCCTGATAGCTAGGTGTTGTGGCCCAGCGGTTGATTTCGCGAGCGCGCAAGACGGGTACCGGATGACTGAGCTCATCAGTTTTCATCTGTTTGAGTAGTTCACCAATTTCGTTTTCGCTGATAGCGTCGTATGATTCGGCCTGCGCTAAAAAGGCGTCTAGGTTGAGCTGAGAAGAGAGGCTAGGTGAGCCGCCGGAAAGCTTCATCAACACGGAGGCAACAGTCCGTGCGTCTTGGGTAGCTAGCAGGGCAGCCCGGTCACAGGTAAATTCGGCGCAGCGGACCCATTCCATAATTTTAGACTGCCAGTTTTGGACGAGCACTGCGCCAAACGGGAGCTGGCTGGTGGCTATAGCTAGCAGGTTGGCCAGGGTGAGATAGACACCGTGCTCGCATTTTAGATGGCCTAGCTCATGGCCAATGACGGCTTGTAGTTCTGCCGGGTTAAGCAGTTCGACTAGGGAGGTATGAACGACAATGAAAGGCTGCTTGCCTCTCATTGCGAAGGTGTAGGCATTGGGAACCGGGTGCTGCTTGATGTAGAGCTGCGGAATGTCTAGATCAAGAACCTGACAAGCTTCGACCAGTAGGTTATAGATGTCGGGGAGCTGTTTCGGACCGACAAGTACGCTAGCTGCGATGTTTTCCAGATAGAAAAACTGCTCACCCATCGGACCGAGCAAACTGCGGATGGCTACGTCTATGCCCGGTATTTGCTTAAGCGCCTCGGTAGCCTGCTGATCGAGTGGATGGCGAAAATGGTCGGCGTTGAGCCCAAGCAAATGAGATTTTGGGAAAGACTGAGAGGGGGTCATAGGAAGTCGGACTTTGAGGGATGCCCCATTCAGCAGGCACCTAAAATCACTGGTATGAAGATCTACCGATAGTATAACGAGCGCCTTTGATATCAGTGATTTGAGTAGCAAGCCGGGGCGGATACGGTTTGTCGCTTTTCTGAGCGGTTATGCTTCCTAGTTGGCTGAGCCAACGGCTACTGCCGCTGAGGTTTTTGCGGTAGGCAGTGGCTCTGGTGCGGGCTGGGCGGCGGTGTCGGCTTCGGCAAGTGGAATGCGCTGTAGGCGAGCGCCGACGTTGCGGAGTTTTTCCTCGAATCTTTCGTAACCGCGATCTAGGTGTTGCAGGCCGTAGAGAGTGGTTTTACCTTTGGCGGCTAGACCTGCGATCGCCAACGCCGCAGACGCCCGCAAATCGCTGCCAGTAACAGGCGCTCCAGACAAATGGGAGACACCGCGAACAATTGCACAATCGCCTTTGATCTTGATATCCGCACCCATCCGGTTAAATTCAGCGACATGCTGTAGCCGATTTTCAAACACAGTTTCTGTCACCATACTGTTGCCTTCAGCCAGGGTTAGCAGTGCCATAAACTGTGCCTGCATGTCCGTTGGAAAGCCTGGGTAAGGTAGCGTTTGGATATCGGTTGGCGCGATACTTTCTCCCGGCGAGATCCGAATATTGTTGTTGGCTTCAATTTCGACTTTGGAGCCAGTTTCCCGCAGCTTTGCCAGCAACGGAGAGAGATGGCTAGGATCGACTGGGCCAACGGTGATTTCTGAGCGCGTCAAGGCCCCAGCAATCAAGAATGTACCAGCTTCGATGCGGTCAGGAATAATGCTGTAGTCGGTAGCATAAAGGCTTGGTACGCCTGTAATGGTAATCGTATTGGTACCTGCACCGCGAATTTTGGCCCCCATAGCGCGGCAGAAGTTAGCGAGATCCACCACTTCTGGTTCTTGGGCTGCGTTTTCGAGGACGGTTTCGCCTTCGGCTAGCGTGGCAGCCATCATCAAGGTTTCGGTAGCACCGACACTAGGATAGTCCAGATAGATTTTGGCCCCTTTGAGCTTGCCACGAACGCCTGGGACGTAGGCATGGACAACGCCGTGGTCCATATGAACATGCGCACCGAGAGCCTGCAACCCACGAATGTGCAGAGCGACCGGACGAGCACCAATGGCGCAGCCACCGGGCAATGGCACGCGAGCAACGCCCAAACGAGCCAATAAAGGGCCAATAACGAAGAAACTAGCACGCAGTTTGCTGACGATGTCGTAGGGCGCTTTGGAATGGCTGATGTGACTACCATCTATGTCCAAAGTATCGCCGTTGCGATCAACCTTGAGGCCTAAAGCTTCTAAAACGCTGGCCATCCGGCCAATATCCATCAGATCAGGAATATTGCGAATACGGCAGGTTTGTGAGCATAAAAGCGCACCTCCTAGCACCACTAAAGCAGAATTTTTCGCGCCGCTGACGGGAATATGTCCGCTAAGCTTAGCGTTGCCCCAGATCTCGATCACAGACTCTGATTGAGCTTCAGCAGATTGGCTTTTAGTCAGTGGGTTAGATGTGATGATGGGATTGCCCTCCGTGATTGGTTAAAGAAAATTGATTATGAGAATTTGGTATGGATTCTACCCGAAACTCCTCATTTTCTCCGGATTGATTTGAACATTTTTCATGAGATGCATAGAAAACCACATTTTTGTCATCGGAGGATACCAGCAGCAATAGTATGCCTTTACTAATGGAAAGCCGATGAGAAAGAGCTAATGAAAGGAAAGATTTTTAGATAATCTATCTCTTCAGCTACGTTTTTAGGTATACTGCCAGATCTGCAAACATACTTTTGGAGACAAAATGTCCCGATATAGAGGTCCTCGCCTAAGAGTGGTACGCCGCTTGGGCGACCTGCCGGGTTTAACCCGCAAATCGGCTCGGAAAGCGTACCCCCCTGGACAACATGGTCAGGCTCGGAAAAAGAAATCTGAGTACTGTATCCGTCTAGAAGAGAAGCAAAAGCTTCGTTTTAATTACGGCGTTACCGAGCGCCAGCTCCTCCGCTACGTGAAAAAAGCACGTAGAGCCGGAGGTTCTACAGGACAAGTGATTCTACAGCAGCTAGAGATGCGATTGGATAACACCATTTTTCGCCTGGGCATGGGGCCAACCATCCCCGCCGCTCGACAGGTTGTAAATCACGGCCACATCACGGTCAATGGCCGTGTGGTTAGCATTCCTAGCTATCAGTGCCGTCCTGGTGATGTAATTGGGGTACGTGGTAAAGACGCTTCGAAGAAGCTAGTAGAGGCCAACTTGGAGTTTCCAGGTCTGGCAAACATCCCGACTCACCTGGAGTTCGATAAGGGCAAGATAGAAGCGAAGGTTACAGGCGTGATCGAGCGTGAATGGATCGCCTTGAATGTCAACGAGCTACTGGTGGTCGAGTACTACTCACGTCAGGCTTAGGACATATAGACAAAGGTTTTCCTTTTTCTTAGCTCAAGAGCCTCTCAATTCAGGATTGGGGGGCTTTTGTTTGTATGAGTAGTTGCAGGGAAAACTGGCTGCGACCGTGAGTTGATTTAGTCGGAACTCTAAAGGTGCGTGAAAAAAACGTCAGTGCTAAGTGCGAACGCTAAAATAGTAAACAGATGGCGGACAGAGGACTACCGTGAATATTAGCCTTACATCTGAGCAAGAACGCTTTGTGCGGACCCAACTTCAGAGTGGAAAGTATCGCTCCACTGAGGAAATTCTAGAGATAGCCTTTCACCTATTCAATGAGTACGAGCGCTCTGATGCTGAGTGGGTAGATGAAGTACAAGCGAAAATTAGTGCGGCTATTGAAGCTTCTAAGCACACCCCTCCAATTGACGGTGAAACGTTTGTCAGTGGCGTATTAGACCGATTTCAGCAGGCAAAGCAGAAGTGAGCCGCTATGTTATCAACGTTCTTGCGAGCGAAGACCTAAACAATATTGCCGACTACTTTACTGAAAACAATGTCGAGGCCGGAGAACGCTTTTTCACGGCGTTCAACCGCAAGTGCAGGCAAATCGTAGCATTTCCAAATAGTGGTAAAAGCTATGCTTCTATCTGCCCAGGACTTCGTGGGATGTTACTAGAGGGATACGTTATCTTTTACCGATTATTAGACAATGGCGTCGAGATTTTGAGAGTGCTTCATGGCCGTCGCAGTTTTCCGACCGCCTTTGAAGAATTGAATTGAATTTGGCAGGCTGCATTTGAACTGGCAGTATCTTTTCTCTATCCACCAATCTGTGACATGGTGCGGCTGTAGGCTCCGGTGACGCCGGATTCGCGCATTTTGAAGTTGATTTCGGGTTTTTCGCTGACTAGGGCGGCGACTTGCTGGCGTAGTGTTGTCAGGGGAACGCCCGCTCGTAGACTGGTTCGCAGATCGATTTGGCCGCTTTCGTTGAGCAGGCAGGGGCGCAAGAGGCCGTCGGCGGAGAGACGCATGCGGTTGCACCGGTCGCAGAAGCATTCTGACATTTGGCTGATGAAGCCTACAGTTCCTTTCGCGCCGGGGATTTGAAATACGTCTGCTGGGCCGTTGCCGCTGACGCTGCCGGTTTTGATTCCCCAGCGATCGCGAATCTGGATCCGAATAGACTCACTGTCAATCCAGCCCTTGTGTTCAAACAGGCTGTCGTTACCAATGGGCATAAACTCAATGAAGCGGACATGCCATTCCTGGTCAATAGACAAGGCCGCAAGATCTAACACTTCGTAATCGTTGATGCCAGGAATCACGACCACGTTGAGCTTGAGAGGCGAGAAGCCGACTTGGTAGGCGGTTTGGATACCTCGCCAGACATCTTGCCAGCGCGATCGCCCCCGTCCCCCAATAATCTGCTTGAAAGTCTCGGCATTCAGCGAATCGAGGCTGATATTAATCCGTCGCAAGCCTGCATTATAAAGCGGCTGGGCTAGATCGGTGAGCAGAAAACCGTTGGTGGTGATGGCAAGATCTTCGGTCTGGGGAAGTTGTGCGATCGCACCCACCAGTTCCACAATTCCAGGTCGCAGCAAAGGCTCTCCACCCGTCAGCCGAAACCGCGTAAAGCCCAAGGGAATGAACACCTCGCGCAAGAGCTGCAAAATTTCATCGTGCGTTAACCAGTGCTCTTTGAGCGCGTACTGTAAGTCAGCCCCCTCCGGCATACAGTAGACGCATTGAAAGTTGCATCGGTCGATTAGGCTGATGCGAAGATAATCGATCTTGTTAGGTGGGTTAGGTGAGGTCATTAATAAAAAGTCCTCAAAAAGGAACGAAGGGGACAGCTCGTTCTCTCTATACTCGTATATATGGATGGATTGTGACAGTGAAAAGTGCTCAGCCTAGAAGCGGCTATACGCTGCCGGTGTTTGCCTGTGCGGGTGCGATCGCTGCTCTCCATCAGCTCACTCACGCTGTCTCACTGCCGAGCGTTGCTTTCAACCTACTCAATCCCGACGAAACTGCCGAAATTCCGATCGAGCAGTCAGCGCCACTTTCTAAAAGCTCAGCGCTTGCCATCACTCGCAGCGATCCCGGCGACAATCTCGACCTCACTCGCCATACCCCCATCTGGTCCATCGTGAGCTGGGCTGATGCGGATCAAGCCGAACAAATTTCACTCACAGGCGGAGAAGGCATCGGTCACCATGTTCAGGGAGATGCCATCTATGCCTATGCTCGCAAGCTGATTTGCACTCATCTATCGGCAAAGCTGACGGTCAGTCAGAAAATTAAGGTAACCATCATCTTGCCAGAAGGTCGTCGATTGGCCCTGCGAACGTCAAACGCAGCATTTGGTGTAGTTGATGGGCTGTCACTTTTGGGGACTAGCGGGATTGCCCAGCCGCTGAGCGCACCGGACCAGCTAACGATTTATAGAGAAGCGCTGAGGCAAAAGGCCGCTGACTACTCGGACCTGGTTTTTTGTCTGGGCGAAAACGGGTTGGATTTAGCCTTAAAGCATGGCATTGAGGCCGATAGACGACTGAAGACGGCAAACTGGTTGGGTCCGCTGCTAGCTGAGGCGGGTGAGCTAGGAGTGCGCTCTATTTTGCTATTTGGCTATCACGGCAAGCTAGTGAAGCTGGCAGGGGGAATCTTTCATACGCATCACCACGTGGCAGACGCGCGGCAGGAGATTATGGCGGCTTGCTGCGTACAGGCGGGGCTAGAGACGGCAGTGACTCAGCAGGTGTTGACGAGTGCGACGACTGAGGCGGCACTGGAAATCTTGAGAGAGTTGGATCACGCTAAAACAGAGAACTGGGTGGAACAGGTGTATGGGACGATGGCGGAGCGGATTGATGTGCGATCGCGTGCCTACATCCAAACCCATACAGAGCAATCCGTTCAAGTTGGCAGCGTTCTTTTTGACCGACAGAGGCAGATCATAATCACGAGCAAAGTTGCTCAGACTTTATTAGCGGGTTAGCGTTTTAAGGCGTAAGCGGTTTGCTACTGTAATTAGAAAGCAAAATAATATATCCGCAACCTTCAACATCGCTCGCTTACCATCTTTAGATCAGCCTTTAGATCAGCTATTATCTCTAGATCAACGCAACTTGGATGTCAACTCTGCACAACGCACTGAACAGGTTGCTGTAAGTTTGATTTCTTTGTGTAGCTTCTGTCGTATTACTTACCAGTAATCACAGCCGATCACCCACCCTGTTAGCAGGTCGAGACAGAAGCTTACGCTCTCGTCCCTATTGTAGTTACACAGGTGGCTAGACCTTCAGAAAGTTACCCATATAATCAAAGTGCTTGTGCTCTTTGGTTTGTTTTCACAACCTATTTTTAAGATAAAACGGTGGTCTCCCACCAGCGCCGCCAAGTATGCAAACCAAACCCAAAGGATTGATTGTGACTTCTCAAACTCCAATCTCACCCACACAACCTACTGGCTCCTTAGCCACCGTTGAATCCTCTACGCTCAATCGTCAAATGCTGGCGATTCTAGATTTCGGCTCGCAATACTCCGAGCTGATTGCCCGCCGCATTCGAGAGACAGAGGTGTATTCTGAGGTGCTCTCTTATCGTACGAGCGCTGAGCAGCTTCGACAGCTGAATCCCAAAGGAATTATTCTCTCTGGTGGACCTAGCTCTGTCTACGATAAAGGAGCGCCAGCTTGCGATCCCGAAATTTGGAATCTAGGGATTCCGGTATTGGGTGTCTGCTACGGCATGCATCTGATGGTGCAGCAGCTAGGCGGACAGGTCGAGCGGGTGGAGCGGGGCGAATATGGCAAAGCCTCACTGCTAATAGATCATAGCGCCGATATCGATACGGGCGCTGATATCCTGGACGGTGTGACCGACGCTTCGACCATGTGGATGAGTCACGGTGATTCGGTGACCCAGTTGCCGGACGGCTTTGAGATATTGGCCCATACCGTGAATACACCGCAGGCTGCGATCGCAAACCCCGACAAAAAATTCTACGGCGTCCAGTTCCACCCCGAAGTCGTTCACTCGATCGAAGGCAGCACCCTGATTCGCAACTTCGTCTACAGCATTTGTCAGTGCGAGCCCACCTGGACCACCGCAGCCTTCGTAGAAGAAGCCATTCGTGAGGTGCGCGCCAAAGTAGGCGATCAGCGTGTTCTACTAGCGCTATCCGGCGGCGTCGACTCTTCTACCCTTGCCTTTTTGCTGCACCAGGCCATCGGCGATCAGCTGACCTGCATGTTTATCGATCAAGGCTTCATGCGCAAACGCGAGCCCGAGCGCCTAATCGAGATTTTCAACAACCGCTTCCATATCAAAGTGGAGTACATCAACGCTAGAGAAAGATTCCTAGAGAAGATCAAAGGGATCACCGACCCAGAAGAAAAGCGTAAGATCATCGGTCATGAATTTATTCAGGTTTTTGAAGAAGAATCTAGTCGGCTAGGCCCTTTCGACTATCTCGCCCAGGGCACGCTCTACCCTGACGTAATCGAATCTGCCGACACCAACGTCGATCCCAAAACTGGAGAGCGAGTCGCCGTCAAAATCAAGAGCCATCACAATGTCGGTGGCCTGCCCAAAGACCTGAGATTCAAGCTGATTGAGCCCTTGCGAAAACTATTCAAAGATGAAGTGCGCAAAGTCGGGATTGCAGTCGATCTGCCTGACGAGATTGTTCGGCGTCATCCCTTTCCTGGCCCAGGGCTAGCCATTCGCATCTTGGGAGAAGTCACCCCCGAGCGACTGCGTATTTTGAGAGATGCCGACTACATTATTCGCCAAGAAATTCGCCGCAGCGATAGCTATCACGACTTCTGGCAGGCATTTGGTGTGCTGCTACCGGTTCGGAGTGTAGGAGTTATGGGCGATCAGCGCACCTATGCTTATCCCATCGTTCTGCGGCTAGTCAGCAGTGAAGACGGTATGACCGCTGACTGGTCGAGGGCTCCTTATGAGCTGTTAGAGAGCATTTCTAATCGCGTAGTGAACGAAGTCGACGGCGTAAACAGAGTTGTGTACGACATTACTTCTAAACCGCCTGGAACTATTGAATGGGAGTAGTGAATAGGAGCAGCTCACTTTTGAACTATGCCTATTTTGACTATGCCTATTTAGACTATGCCTATTTGGACTATGCCTATAGGAGTATCTGTCTAAGAGACATAGTCAGCGTCTGTGGTTTGCGTCACAATAAAAAGAGATGAATCTGTAGCATTGCATTATGAATACCGACACATTGACTGAACTGTTGCAAAAGGGCTACCGGGTAACACTCGGAGCGGCGTCCTCGGCTGTAGAAGCTATTCAAGATCCGCAGCGAGCGGCAGCCGATTTTTCAGAAATTGGTACAGATTGGGAACGCCTAGCGGACAAGCTCGAAGTTCGTGGCGCACTTACAGAAAAAGAAGCGCGTGACTTTGTCGAAGGCGTCACTAGTCAAATGCCGGAACCGTTTAGAAGCGCCTCTTCTCCTTTTAGTCCAGGTGCTCCGGCTGAACCTAGAACGGTGACAACAGTAGCGACGCCTGTTATAGATACTGAGCTAAAGAATGAAGTTGAGTCATTGACTGCTGAGCTGATTGCCATGCGCCAAGAGATTGAAGCGCTCAAGCAAAGTAAAAGCTGACGCTGTGAGATGTTCTTTACGCGATCGCAGAAGTCCCCAGATCCGGTGGCACATCCTGCCAGCGCCCCTGACCCACTGCTCTAATCGCATCTTTGAGCGAGACGGCACCCGTGTATAGCGCCTTTCCAACAATCACCCCAGAGACACCAGAAGGGACAAGGCTGAGTAAACTCATCAAGTCCGAGACAGAGCTCACGCCGCCGGAGGCGATTACGGGCGTTTTGATAGCCGTAGCCAATTCTCTAAGCGCTTCTAGGTTCGGACCTTTCATTGTGCCGTCACGCTTGATGTCTGTATAGACAATGGCGGCAGCACCCTGCTCCTCCATTCGCTTGGCAAGCTCAACGGCCATCACCTCAGACGTTTCTAGCCAGCCTCTAGTCGCGACTTTACCTTCGCGGGCGTCGATACCAACGATGATCCGATCAGGAAACTGGGCGCTGAGCTCGCCGACAAGATCTGGATTCTCGACGGCAGCGGTACCAAGGATGGCGTACTGTACACCTAGGTCAAACAGGGCGGCAACTCTATCAGCATCGCGCAGACCGCCGCCGACTTGAATGGGTAGACTCACAGCTTCGATGATGGCTTTGATAGCCTGCCAGTTTTCGGGCTTTCCAGCTTTAGCGCCATCCAAATCGACTAGGTGCAGGCGAGTGGCCCCTTCAGCCTCCCACCGTTTAGCGACCTCTACAGGACTGTCGTTGAATACCTGAGACTGTTCGTAGTCGCCTTGAAACAGGCGTACGCAGCGCCCTTCTAGCAGATCGATAGCTGGGATGACATCCATTATTTTTGTCCCTTCAATTAGGTCCAAATTGTAACAGGGAAGGTTGATGCTTAGCCTTTGATGTTTGGGGCAGAACAGACAGGCTACAGGCTGACTAGATTAGTTGATGACTGATTTAATCCAGTCTATTTGACTAGAGATTCGGGTGTAATATTCCCAGACTCCATAGCGCCCTTCGCCGAGGTTCAGCGAGTTTTGACCGGAGCTGATACCTGCGATCGCCCACCCCTTCCCAGTGTCAATCAGCGCTGGCCCACCCCTGTCCCCTGGCCCAGCAATTCCCTCCAGCTCTGTACAGTCAGGAGGCGCATCGAAGACAAACATCAGCCACTGCTCATCCACCTTTTCGATCCGATTTGTTGCAGTTCGCATTTTTCCATCTACCCTGTCTGGCCCAATCAGTCCGGTACCAAAGTCACCTCTGCCGACAAAGGTGACTACTTTTCCGAGTTCATCAGGATTCTCGTATAGCGACAGGGGTGAGATGCCTTCAACCGACTGCTGTAGCTGAATCAAGGCAACATCGTGCTCAGCCAAGCCTATGGTCTCACCATAGTTGCGAAAGTGAGGATGCAAGACTATTTGCCTGATAGGGTAAGCGCGTTCCGCAAGTTCGATTGTTTTATTTGGAGAAATCTCTGTGGCAACATGGGCAGCGCTCAAAATCCACTCAGGTCGAATGAGCGTCCCCATGCCATCGCAGCGCGTATAGAATTCCGGCTCTGGCTGAACAGCAGGAATGAGCCTAGGCTTGAGTAACCGATCGATATTGTCGTAGCCGATGAGGATTTGCTCTTGAAAGCTATCAACCGGCACAACCGCTGAAAACTGAGCTGGATTAACTAGATAGCTAGCCGCATCAATATCGTGGCGAATAATCATAGATTGAGGGTAAGTCTAGCGTGGGTGCAGGGATTACTCGTTTGGAGCAGGCGATCGCGGCTATTGAGTTGAAGTCCTACGGTCAGTGGATGCAGTTTAGCGGGTTTGAATGTACGCTGATGCTTGCAGAATATAACCGCTTGCACAACCGCTTGAATAAGCCTATCAAGCTAGAGAAAGACAGCATTCGATTCTGTTTTTTTATGCGCCTGCTGTCAGCTTAAGATGAAGCAGATTGGCGGTGAAGCTGTAAGAGATGATACCGTTTTCTTTGCGTAGAGTCTGGCGCGAGTGCATGGGTGTAAGGAAGGGAGCACTCTCTAAGTGCGCTCGAAGTACTGCGTTTCGGTGGTTGTGGCCATTCGCCGCATTTTATGGGTTCGCGCAGTGATGAAAAGCCTTGGTGTAAAAGCGTTGCCGCTTTCTGGAGTTATCTTAAAATCATTCATAGTTGGTTCAAGGTGTTATAATTCGCATGATTCGCGCATTCGCACCTTGAAAACCAGATACAGCAGGTCTTCCCAACGCCCGCCGCATCAACGCTCTCTAAACCCTCTTAGGGATTGAAACCGAGAATCGATTCCAGGCTTAAAGAAGTTTTCGGGCATCAACGCTCTCTAAACCCTCTTAGGGATTGAAACAGGCGAACTGGATGACGACGATGAGGATGGCCTCGCATCAACGCTCTCTAAACCCTCTTAGGGATTGAAACCAACGATTTGGGCAGTGCTGGTGGCCTAGAACAAAGCATCAACGCTCTCTAAACCCTCTTAGGGATTGAAACAAGGCTCCCGTTTTATGTCAATCCTGAGATTCTGAGCGCATCAACGCTCTCTAAACCCTCTTAGGGATTGAAACGATACCAGTTTCAACCGGGCACTTGGAAAGAGGTGGCAGGCATCAACGCTCTCTAAACCCTCTTAGGGATTGAAACAACAATTTTAGGGCCGTCGCCGTAAAGGTCGGTGGCATCAACGCTCTCTAAACCCTCTTAGGGATTGAAACAGATTCGGCCTGAATAATGCGCCGTGGTCAGTAGGCATCAACGCTCTCTAAACCCTCTTAGGGATTGAAACTTATGTGCGGGCCGGGGTGTGGGTAAGTCAGTATTGCATCAACGCTCTCTAAACCCTCTTAGGGATTGAAACTCTAAGTTGCTCCCATGCGTAGGCTCTATCCGGCATCAACGCTCTCTAAACCCTCTTAGGGATTGAAACTGCTTAGTCCAGGGGTTAATCATAGAACAGAAAAAGCATCAACGCTCTCTAAACCCTCTTAGGGATTGAAACAAAAGCGAGGAGCGGACTAGAGAGATGCCAGAGCCGCATCAACGCTCTCTAAACCCTCTTAGGGATTGAAACTAAGCTCTGTTCACTTATCTCTCTGAATAATCATGGCATCAACGCTCTCTAAACCCTCTTAGGGATTGAAACTTGGTAGAGATGCTCAATTCAAGATTGCTTACTATGCATCAACGCTCTCTAAACCCTCTTAGGGATTGAAACTTACCGGTTGGTATGGCCCAATAAAGGTAGCAGAGCATCAACGCTCTCTAAACCCTCTTAGGGATTGAAACCAGTAATGAGCTGCGCAATCTTGATGTAGAACACGCATCAACGCTCTCTAAACCCTCTTAGGGATTGAAACGGTACTTAAGCCGGGTGCCAACTTTAGCCACGTTCGCATCAACGCTCTCTAAACCCTCTTAGGGATTGAAACAAACGTAAAGAGATATACGATTGGATGTACACCCGCATCAACGCTCTCTAAACCCTCTTAGGGATTGAAACTTTGATAACTTTGCATGAAAAGCTGAAAAAATGAGGCATCAACGCTCTCTAAACCCTCTTAGGGATTGAAACATTGAGGTGAGAGGTCGGAATGACCCTGTGGTACAGGGTTCTGTTTGGAATTGTGATTTTGTTGGGGGCAGGGCTGGCTATCCAACTGACTTCACGCTCAAAATACGGCTCGCATTTAAGATGGCTAGCAGTGCAACGCCAACATCGGCAAATACAGCCTCCCAGAGCGTCGCTAGGCCAATAGCCCCAAGCGCAATAAATATGGCTTTTACTGCCATTGCCAAAATAATGTTCTGCCAGACGATGCGAAGAGTGCGACGAGAGATCGCAATCGCCTCAGCCACCTTAGAAGGCGCATCGGTCATAATCACCACATCAGCCGTCTCAATTGCCGCATCAGAGCCAAGTCCACCCATGGCCATGCCGACATCAGCTCTGGCAATCACCGGAGAATCATTGATGCCATCACCGACAAAGACAACCTTCTTCTTGTTTGTAGCCGCCCGATTCAGAAGTTCCTCCAGGGCGCTTACTTTATCTTCTGGTAAAAGCTCAGCGCGGTATTGGTCGAGTCCTAATCTTTTGGCAACGCTATCGGCAACTGACTGGCTATCGCCTGTGAGCATGGCCGTTGCGATGCCTTGATTCTGCAAACTTTTGATAGCTAGGGCCGCATCTTCCTTCAGCTCATCGGCAATAATAATGCGCCCGACATATTTTCCCTCAACGGCCAAATGTGCGACCGTGCCATCTACCGTACACACGTCGTGAGCAATGTTCTCTCGGTGTAGGAGTCGGTCGTTGCCAGCTATCACCATCCGGCCATCTATGCGGGCACGAATACCGTGGCCCGCGATTTCTTCATAGTTCTGCACCGCAGACTCATCAACCGATTGACCATGCGCTTGCATAATAGACTGAGCCACTGGATGATTAGACTGGGACTCTACTTGAGCCGCTAGCGCCAGCAGTGTGCTCTGCTCCCATCCGTTTGCCGGAACCACCTCGCTCACGCGAAAGTTGCCTTTAGTAAGCGTCCCTGTTTTATCAAAAACGACAGTATTCACCTGCGTGAGTGCATCTAAAAAAGTAGAACCCTTGATTAAAATGCCACGTTTGGCTGCGCCGCCAATGCCGCCGAAGTAGCCCAGCGGAATACTAATGACTAAACCACAGGGGCAGGAGATTACAAGGAGTACGAGCGCGCGATATACCCACTCTGAACGGATAGCCCCCGGAATAAATAGAGGCGGCAGAATGGCAACGGCTAAAGAGAGAAAGACGACTACCGGCGTGTAGTAGCGAGCAAACCGAGTAATGAACTTTTCGGTGTCGGCTTTTTTGCTGCTAGCGTTTTCGACTAGCTCTAAAATTCTAGAGATAGAAGACTCATTAAAAGGCTTGGTAACTTGGACTGTAAGTGACCCAGATTGATTAATCATGCCTGAGAGCACGGTTTCACCCGCAGCAACACTGCGCGGCACAGATTCTCCTGTGAGTGCTGAGGTGTCTAATTGAGATTGCCCTGCTAAAATTTCGCCATCGAGCGGCACTTTCTCTCCAGGACGCACCAAAATGATATCGCCTACATTTACTGACTCAGGAGAGACTTCGCGAATGTCGCCGTCAATTTTGAGGTTCGCGGTGTCGGGTCGAACCGCTAGCAATGACTTAATTGATCGACGCGATCGCCCCACCGAATAGTCTTGAAACAGCTCTCCTACCTGAAAGAACAGCATGACCGCAACGGCTTCAGGTAGTTCGTGAATTGCGATCGCTCCCAAAGTCGCAATAGACATCAAAAAGTTCTCATCAAAGACACGACCCCGTAAAATATTGCGCCCTGCCGTACTTAGCACGCTCCAACCGCTGATTAGATAGGCCGGTATGAGCACAGCATACTCAGCTATAGAGAAAGGCGTATTGTGCAGCGGCTCGTTAAAGATCAGGCCCGCCAGAAAGAGGAGAGTGGCGATCGCAATCGGCGTCAGCTCCGCTTTCAAATTAAATTCACCAGAGCCATGGCTGTGGTCGTGACCGTGACTTTCAGTAGGTTTGTGGCCACAACAGTCTGTATGAGAATGAGCGTCCGCCATAGCGATTTCCTGGTAGAGAGTAAATTCGTAAAAGCTACCTATGAATATATGAAAGCCTGTTCATATATTACCTCAAACAATTATTTTTTCCTCTATCTATCTATGTGCCGAACGCTAATTGACCTACGCTTCATTTAAGTGCTCAGCCACAGCTTGATAGATTGTTGTGATATGGTCGTCCGCCATACTGTAGTAGACATTGCGCCCCTGGCGGCGGTATTTGACTAAGCGCTGCGATCGCAGCACCCGCAGTTGATGAGACACTGCCGACTCTCCCATCTTGACAGCCGCTGCCAAATCGCAAACGCACAGTTCCTGCTTTGCTAGCGCAGAGAGCAACTTCAGTCGGTGAGGGTCAGAGAGCGCACTAAAGAACTCTGCCATGCGCTGAGCTTTTTCGGTTGCGATCACCTCCGGCTTCACCTGTCGGACATTATCGAGATTGACCAAAGAAGTTTCGCAACTAGGCGCACTAACCGATGCTGCCTGCTCTTCTGTTTTTTTCTTAGCTGTCTTCTTTGCGGTCTTTCTTTGCTTTGCAACCTGCTTCTTACTTTCAGGCTTAGAACTAGCCATCTTTAATCAGTGCTGAATGACTCTCTTATGATACTGATAATCATTACCACTTGAAAGTCTGTTCAGATGATTGACTATTTCAGGTGTCAGTATCCACAGCTATCCCCTACTGAACCTGCTGGATAAACTCAAGCGTTTGCTGGTAGCTTTGCCGATCGCCGCCCGATTGAAACAGGTCTGCTGCCCGCTGTAAGTCTGCTATCGCCATCTGAGAATTACCGAGCTGGTAGCGCAAGAGGCCGCGATTGCCATAGGCTTCTGCCAAATCAGGCGCTAACTGAATAGCCGTGTCAAAATCAGTCATAGCCGCTGAAGAGTTTAGATCTAGCCGTATTATTGACAGTTTTTTGAGCGACAGGAATCTCTTGAACCGCTGTGTCTGTGTCTAGTAACTTATCGGCAGGTAAGGCATCGTCCTCTGGGTTAGTTGAATTCGTGTCGATTGTGGAAGCGCTGCCTTCTGAGCCGATTCTTCTGGGGCAGTAGCTGGTTCAGAAGAAAAGGTGGGTTGTTCGCTGTCCGTTAGAGAATTTGTCTGTTCGGTTTCTTCAGTTTTGTAGCGATCAGTATGGGCGATCGCCTGACGAGCGAATAATAGCTGAGTGCCAGAAGCAACAGTCGCGCCGCAAAGGGCTGCGCGGTAGCGAGTTGATGAAGGCACCATGTGCTTGAGTTTTGTGAGAAGCTTCGCAAGCAGTATTACAGACAAATATGAAATTGGCTAGCCGTCGTGCGAATGCATCCGACGATGGCTATGAGTCTTCTTTTGCAGTCAGCGTGCCGCGAAACATATTCATGCCGCAGTGAAAGGTGTAGTTGCCTGCCTTAGGCGGTACAACCTCAATAGTGGCCTCCTGGTTGAGTGGCAAGTCTACTGCCTTGTTAAAATCTGGCAGAATGATTTGCTCTAAGCAGCTACTAGGATCTTTGCGTAAGAAGTTGAGCCGAACGGGTTGACCTACCTGCACCACAATCTGGTCAGGAGAGTAGCCCCCATCTACTGTGACATCTATTGACTGAATGCCGTCAGCAGTTTGGGCAGTTTGAGCTTTGGTTTTGCTCAAAAGGAACCACCATAGCTCCAGGCCAATGAGTCCAGCGCCCGCCGCCGCCACGCCCATTTTGAGTCCCAGTGGCTGCTCGATACGGCGGAATTCATTAGTGTCAGATCCAGAGATTTGAGCGCGGGCAGTGTGCGCAGTTCCGAATAACATGCCGGTGCTTAACAGAGCGCCTAATAGCCATCTATTCGGTAGCCACTTACTTGGAGAATTTTGCGGTTTCATGAGCATGTTCCTTTGCTTACAGTGGCTTTTAGCGGACACCTTTGGGTTTAAAGTTTCTCAGGCGTAGTGCATTGGTGATCACAGAAACTGAGCTGAACGCCATAGCACCCCCGGCAATGATCGGATTCAACAGCCAGCCAAAGATGGGATAGAGAATACCAGCGGCAATAGGAATGCCAGCGACGTTGTAGATGAAGGCAAAGAACAGGTTTTGCCGAATGTTGGCGATGGTAGCTTTGCTGAGCTGAATAGCGGTGACAATGCCTTGCAGATCGCCGGAAATGAGGGTGATGTCACTGGCGGCGATCGCCACATCTGTCCCTGTCCCAATTGAGATTCCTACATCCGCCTGCGCCAACGCAGGCGCATCGTTAATTCCATCACCGACCATCGCCACCTGTCTATTTTTTCCTGGGGCTTCAGATTGCAACTGCTTGATTTGCGCAGCCTTTTGATCAGGGCGCACTTCAGCGAATACGCGATGGATGCCAACTTCGCGTGCGATCGCCTCAGCCGTCTGCTGATTATCACCCGTCAACATCACTACTTCTAAGCCCATCTTCTGCAAAGCGCTCACTGCCCTTGCAGAGGTTTTCTTCAGCGCGTCAGAAATCCCCATCAGTCCTTCTGCTTTGCCATCCACTGCAATCCAGGCCGTAGTTTTAGCCGCTGCCTCCCAATCTAGACGCTGAGACTGAAGCGATGCGGTATCGACGTTCAAACTCTGCATCCAGCGCTCAGTACCGATTTGTATCAGGTGGCCGTTAATGGTGCCCTGTACGCCTCTACCCGTAACGGCATCAAAGTCTTGTACGCCGTTCATTTTCTTCTTATCGACGCCCTGAGACTCCGCGTAGTTCACGACAGCTTCAGCTAACGGATGTTCTGAATTTCGCTCAACAGCAGCAGCCATCTGCAACAGCTTTATTTCGTTGCTATTCGCGGTTCCTCGTACAGTCAGGTAATCTGTGACCGTTGGCTTTCCTTCCGTCAGCGTTCCAGTTTTATCAACTACAACAGCCTGTAGCTTATGAGCACGTTCCAGGCTTTCAGCGTCTTTGATCAAAATGCCGTTCTCAGCGCCTTTACCGGTGCCGACCATAATGGATGTGGGCGTTGCCAGACCCAGCGCACAAGGACAGGCGATGATGAGTACGCCAACCGTTGTGAGTAGCGCCAGCGTGAGGTTGCCCATAATCAGGAACCAGAGGACGAAGGTTGTTATTGCGATCGCGATTACTACCGGCACAAACCACCCTGTCACCTGGTCGGCGAGCTTCTGAATCGGAGCCTTTGAACCTTGCGCGTCCTGCACAAGCTGAACGATCTGCGCCAGCACAGTATCTTTGCCAACCCGCGAAGCTTTGAATCTGAAGCTTCCTGTTTTGTTAATGGTTGCGCCGATAACTTCCTCACCCTGCTCTTTTTTAACTGGCACCGGCTCGCCCGTCACCATCGACTCATCAACCGTAGAGGTGCCCTCAGTCACTTCTCCATCAACCGGGATCTTCTCACCGGGGCGCACAATGATAATGTCGCCAACAACAACGTCTTCAAGCGGCAGATCAATTTCTTTTTCCTGACGTACCACTCTTGCGGTATTAGCCTGCAATCCAATGAGCTGTCGAATGGCATCCGACGTTTGCCCACGAGCACGATTCTCGAAGTAGCGGCCTAACAACAACAGTGCAATAATCACCACTGCTGCTTCGTAGTAAACTTCGGGAGCGAGTCCCTGCGAGAGTAAAAAATCAGGGAACAGCGTAACAAAGAGAGAATAGACGTAGGCTGCGCCAGTCCCAAGGGCTACCAACGTATTCATGTTGGCCCCACGATGCGTGAAGGCTTTCCACGCGCCCACGTAAAAGGATTTGCCACACCAGAACAAAACGGGCGTTGCCAAAACAAGCTGTAGCCAGGGGTTGTGCAAAAACATTGGCCAGCCGGGGATCTCTACACCCAGCATCATTGGCAGCGTCCCTAAAATCAGCACAACACCAATAACGCCGCTAATAACCGTCTTAGTTAACAGAGCCTTTTGCTGAGATTTACGCTCTTCTTGCTCTTTAGCGTCTTCTTCACCGATGCCTCCACCAATTCCCAAGGCTTCTCTTTCGCTGGCTTCGTATCCTGCATCCGCGACCGCCGCCTGAATCTTTTCGAGATTAGTGTTGCGCTCGTCATATTTGACGCTGGCCTGCTCAGCCGCGAAGTTGACCTGAACGTCACTGACTCCTGGCACCTGCTGTATGGCTGTTTGAATGCTGTTTGCACAGGACGCGCAGCTCATGCCTTTTAGCTTCAAGGTCGTTGCGGTCATACAGGGGGGACTCCTATCTCGTAGATGTTTTCAGTAAGCGCTAATTTAGGCAGCAGCGTAGCCAGCGTTTTTAATAGCTTGCTTGATAGAAGACTCAGAAGACTCAGTTTCAACCGCGACTTGCTTTGTCTTAGGATCAGCTTCAACCTTCGCGTTTTGATCGACTTCTTTGATAGCGTTAGTAATTGTTTTTGCACATGAGCCACAGGCCATGTTGGGAACGTTTAGTTGCAGTTTCATAATGTATTCCTTGGGTTTGCGTTATCTACCTAATACGTCATCTCAGGTGACTTATCGTATCAGTGTTACTAACATAAACCCTCTAGTCGAGGAGAGAGTCAAGGGGTAAAAAGAATATGCCTCAACGACAATTAGAGTACGTGGAATGATTGTGGAAAATGCGACTGTGAACCGTTTTTTCGAGCGAGAAATCGCTGGGTGTTGGAATTTTTGTTCTAGTAGAGACGTTGAGACGTAATAGCCATACGGCATTCGTGTAAATGTGAAATCAGAGTGAAATGAGTCTCTTTCAAAAGACATGCGTTTTTGGCACTTCAGTTCTTGAAAACAACCTTCTTAATACCTATCCTTGAATTTCTACGATACCCATTATTCCCTGGTCTTCATGGTCGCTTTGTTGATAATACGCCAGTCTTCGACCTGATTGAGGCGTACGCGGGTGTTAACGCGATCCATCACAAAAGACTGATTGTTGATAATAAATCCGGTTGACTCGGCAGACCGATCAATCCCGTGATTGAGAACGAACTCGCGGCTAATTTCGGGTTCAGGTAAGGGGTCTGCTGGGATGAGTTGTTTGGGCAGCGGGAGCAGTTCAGCGCGATGGCGAAGCCTCTCCGAAGGAAGATCGCCCTCTTCTGCGGCAGCGCAATCCCTGGCATTCGCTCAGCAGCTCTCCCCATAGATTCAGCCGTCTCATCGAGTCCACGGTCATAGGGTAGGCTCAAAATCTTTAAGGACTAGCAATGCCTCATCTGCCTGTTGAATTTCAGGAATATCGTCTAGCGCACCTCGAACAATTATCGGCCCTGCTAATCCACCAAACACCTGAGGCGCTACGTTGAGATGATAGCGAGGGTGTACGACTGCACTGGGACAGTAGAACCGCACCTGCGCCCGCTGCACTTACAGAAAAAACTGTCTTCGTTTCATGCTTCGCCTAAATAATCCATCCCTCCATTTTCTCTGATGAATATGAAACCAGGATGAAGCCCAGAAATCTCAGTCCTCTAGCTACGCAAACATTTGTATTCGGGTAAAGGCACCTGTCCTCAGCGGCCATCATCGGTGTTGCATGTCCAAAAGGCAGTTAGAATGGCTAATATTAAACAGATGGCTGTGAATCCGTGCAGAATGCGGAGCAGCAGGGGCTGATAGGGTTGACTAGGTTTCATCACAATACGGTTGCAACTCCGAAGACAATAAACAGAGTGCCGCTCGCGCTCACCAACAGCCGCTCCGAAATGTGTCCGACCAGCAGCTTGCCGCAGACCACTGCGATCGCGGAGCAAATTGTATGGCCCAGCATAACCCCAGTGATGACGCCTAATGGCGGATGGGCAGCGGCTAGCGTGATGGTGGCGAGCTGAGTGCGATCGCCCCACTCACTGATAAACGTTAGGGCAAAAGCCTTGACCAAAACGGCTCTAGCCGACCAGACAACAACACTTTTTTCTTCTTGCTCGACTGCCCTACAAGCATCTGCCTGCTCGTGGGCCAAGCCTTTGCTACCGCGCATTCTAAAGGCGTCGTACAGCAGCTTTAGTCCAAAACCAATAAATAGCGTAGCGGCAACACTCTTAACGTACTGCTGAGGAAATGCCGCGACGGCTTGACCAATCAGCACTGAGAGCACCGTCATGACAAAAAGAGCGGCGATCGCGCCTACAAACACCCAACGCCGAGGGTGTCGCATCGCCAAAATAGCTGCTATAAAAAAAGACTTATCCCCGATTTCTGAAAGCGTAATCAGTAAAAGTCCGGCTGTAAAGCCAGTTAAAAAGCTCATGCCTGCTCCGGTAAGGTATCGGTTGAGCAGGCAGGGCGCATGACCTTTAAAGACACTCCACCCTGCCCACTTTAACCGTGGACTGAGTGAAGGTCTTGCTTGCAAGTTACTACATTTTCTAGAAAACTTTCTAACAAACTTTCTGAAAAATGCTGCTAACTTACCGTCTGAACCAGGCTTATCGCCAGTATGTTGACTCAGACAAGGGGCTTTTAGAAAAAAGCCTTAAGCTACTCCCCTTCATTACTTTCAATTCTAACATCCTTCAAGTCTCGAAAGAGATTTGAGATTGCTATGGACAACATTGAGCGATCGCTAAAAGTCTTTCATAATTCTCTCACTTTTACTTTCATAATTCTCTCACTTTTAATCGCTCAGTTTTCGTTGCATGTTCATCTGCTTTAATCTCTGAGACTATAGGAGTCTTAGCTCATAAGAAATATAGTCACGAAAACGGGATAGCTCACCATAAGAACGCCGCCTGCCGCTTTACCCAGAGAGCCTTTTAATGACGCCATTACAATCACTAGCGCCAGCGATGCCATCATCACAACAATCGGGAAATGCAGTAATTGGGCATCTAGTATCGTCAGCGGATGGGCTACGGCAGCGCCGCCTAGCGTCATCGTGACATTGTAGGCAAAAGAACCTACCACGCCCGCGACGGCTGCTTCGGTCGCACCGCGCCGCGCCATTGACCACGCCAGCACAACTAGCTCGAATGACGTGGCAAACCCCACCAGAGCTACCCCCAGTTTGGTTTGAGTCGCTTCCACCTGGCTGATTTGGCGTACGGCTTCTACCAGCAGAATTGAGCCAGCTATAATGCCAACTAGCCCAGCCGCGACCAGCCAAATATCTTTACTAACTCGGCGATGAATTCCTCTAGCCTCCTCGGACTGCATCGCCTCAGCCGCTTCTTCTATTTCTCCTGTTTCACCTAGCGCGGGCGGTTTGCGCTCGGCCCACCAAATACCCCCTACGTACAGGGCATACAGCCCAATTAGCAGTCCGCCTTCGAGCCGGTTAATCTGTCCATTCCAGATGAATCCACTCGCAAGTATGCCAAGGGGAAAGCCTAGCAGCGCATAGCGCATGACTCTGGGGCTAAAAGGCAGCGGCGTTACCCATGCGCCTAATCCAAGCGCTACGAGGCAGATGGCGATGTTTGCGCCTACTACATCTCCGAATGCGATCGCAGGCACTCCTCGCAAAGAGGCCGCAATGCCTGTTGCCAGCTCTTCTGGTTCAGCGCCCGCTAAGAGCAAGGCTAATGCAAACGCGCTCACCTGCAATCGTACGGCAGCGGCCCCTAAGTGCTCAGCAAAGGTTTCAGACCCCCAAACAATCAGGGCCACTCCAATCGCGATCAGCGATCCCCAGACAACAACCACAGGCATTCCTCCAGGATTTTCAACTAGGCCGTGATGGTAAGATAAATTCCAGTATGCAGCGCAGATATGAAGTAAGCTGCCTACTTCTCTCCTGAACTGTAATCACTTCGCAATAATCGCAAGCCATTCAAAGTAACCAACAGCGTTGATCCTTCATGACCCAGGACGCCAGCGGGCAGCGTCAGGTCGCCTAGAAAGTTGGCCACCATTAAAAAAGCAACAGAAGTCAGTGCTAGAGCGATGTTTTGCTTGATAATTCGCTGCGACTTTACACCGAGCTGAATCGCCTGCTCTAGCTTTTCTAACCGGTCGGCCATCAGCACAATGTCAGCCGTTTCTAAGGCCATATCCGAGCCGGTGCCACCCATCGCAATGCCTACCGATGCCTGAGCGAGGGCGGGCGCGTCGTTGATGCCATCGCCGACCATCGCTACCGTGCGGTACTGCTGCTGTAGCTTTTTGACCACCTCTACTTTGTCTTCTGGCAGCAGCTCTGAGTAGACTTTATCGACACCGACTGCCTGAGCCACGCTTTGAGCTGTTGCGGCATTATCTCCAGTGAGCATCACCGTCGATTTGATTCCGATGCGCTTGAGTACGCGCAACAGATGCGCTGACTCAGGGCGAATGCGATCGGCTACGGCCAATAGTCCGAGCACTTGTCCCTGCCTGCTCACCCACATCACCGTTTTGCCTTCGCTTTCTAGCTGCTCGCTAGTTTGTCTGAGACTGTCCTCGGCTAGGTGGGCTGAGCCATCTGTTACAAAAGGTCTTTTACCTATTTTGGTAGCTTCTCCTGCTAGGTTGCCAGAAATTCCTTGACCGGCTTGGGCCTGAACGGTGGTAACGGGTAGCAGAGAGAGCTTTTCCTGTTGGGCAGCGCTGACGACGGCCTGGGCGATAGGATGCTCTGAATAGGCTTCGAGCGAGGCGGCAGTTTGTAGAATCTGGTTGGGCGAAACGCCTTTAGCGGGGATGATGTCGCAAACTTGCAGGTTTCCAGTGGTGAGGGTGCCGGTTTTGTCGAAGGCGATCGCCCCTAGCTTCCCAATCGTCTCTAGCTGCGCCCCGTCCTTAAACAAAATGCCCTGTCTTGCCCCCTGCGCAATCCCAGAAAGCAACGTCGGCATAATCGCCGCCATCAAAGCACAGGGCGAGGCAACCACTAGAAAAACCAGCGCCCGGTAAATAGTAGTTTCCCAACCCCAGTTCAAGAAGAAAGGAGGTAAAACCAACAGCAACAAAGCTGAAACTACAATCACTTTGGCATAGCCCCGCTCAAAGCGCTCTAAAAACTGTTGTGACGGTGGCTGAGTGGTTTTGGCCTCTTCTACTAGCCGAATTACCCGTTGAATTAAGCTGCTTTCAGGCGGCTTGTGCAGCTCTAAAACGAGGGCACCGCTGCCGTTGATGGTGCCTGCAAAAGCTTCATCACCTGCTGCCTTCTCAACGGGAACAGATTCTCCGGTGATGGGCGCTTGGTTGACCGTACTGGTGCCTTCTTGGATCAGACCGTCGGCAGCAATGAGTTCGCCGGGTTTGATGAGAATGCGATCGCCCACCCGCAACCGTTCAGTCGCCACCATCTCCTCCCGCCCCTGGCGCACCACCCTAGCCGTATCAGGCGCAAGCTGCATCAGCCCGCGAATGTTGCGCTCTGTGCGATGCATTGCCACACCTTCCAACGCGCCGCTAATCGCAAAGATCAAAATCAGCACCGCACCATCGACTAACAGATAGTATTCCTGCTGCCAGAGTCCTAAAGTAGCCGCGCCCACTGCCGCCACAATCATCAGCAGATCTACGTCTAGCTCTCGCTCTTGCCAGAGGGTCGTTAACCCCTCGCGAGTACTCTCATACCCACCAATCACGTAAGCCGACAGCAAGATCCAAACGCCCAGCCCTAGCCAGTTCCCGTTCAAGGCAATCCAACCCGATAGCGTCAGTACCCCGCAGGCCAGAGCCGCTACTAGCTCAGGATAAGTTTGTATCCAGGCAGGCGATCGCGCTTTCCAGGGCGTCGAAAAAGTGTTGGCCATATCTTTTATCCCTATACAATTCGTTCAGGATAAACATTGACATCAGTGTTAAGGTCAAGGGGTTTGACGAATTGATCGCTTCTCAACGATTCCTTCAGCAGTCCGTCCAATGCTCACGATTAAAGAACTTACTCAAACTGTTGGCTGTGGCGTCACCCCGCGCATGGTTCGCCACTATCACCAGATTGGACTGTTGCCGCAGCCAGCACGCTCTAGCAGCAACTATCGACTGTACAACAAGACGGATGTGCAGTCTCTTCAGCGCATCATGGCGTTTAAAGAGCAGGGCTTTCAGCTTTCTCATATCAAGCAGATGCTAACGGCTTCGCCCGAGATGGCGCAGGCAGATCGCCTGACTGAGCAGCTACAGCAGCAGTATCAAATAGTTTTGCAACAGCTTGTAAAATTACGGCATACGGCTACTGCATTAGAAGGGGTAATTGGACGCGATCGCATTTGTCAGTCCACTCAAGCCGAGGCACTCGCCCAGCTCCAATGGCTCAGCGCCGAAACCCAAACCGTGCAGTCTTTAACCGAAGAACTTTGGCATCAGCTCGACGCCGCCACCTACGACCATCCCGAGAACTTTCAAGAAGCCCTTCAGCGCCTGCTACCCGACCTTTCACAGCGCCCAGAAATTGAAGTAGACGTACTCTCTCACTTGGTTCTAGCCTGTGGCGACGTTAGCCTAGCGGCCTTTGTGCGATTCAGTTCAGACGCTATCAAAGCGGCCAGAGAGACATTATCTGCTGGCTGCACGATTGTTGGAGATGTCCCGGCGGTAATGGCAGCGATAGACGACGTTCGCCTAACGCATTTAAGCTGCCAGCAGACAGCCCTACTAGACGATCCTCATATTGATAGCGTGACAGATGCTGAACAAACTTTTTGGCAGGATGCCATCACCGCGCAGCGGCTCAACGAGTTAATTGACGGCAACATTTGGGTGATTGGCTACTCGCCATCAGTGCTGATGAAGCTCTGTGAAATGGTGGAGACTCACAGCCATCAGCCCGCCTTGGTGATCGGACTTCCGATTGGATTTAGTCACGCGCCAGCAGCAAAGCGGCGGCTGATGCAGCTGAAAGTCCCCTACATCACGACAGAAGGCGCTTTGGGCGGCGGATTGCTGGCGGCTGTCGCGCTCAATCGACTGGCGGCTTCTTTAATTGAAAAGCCTGATTGTCATTGTTATCTGGGTTAGCTGCCGGGTGCTTTGGTTGTAGAAACTTGAAACTCGCCACAGATGAGGATGACTTTGTTGAATCGGGATAAGATACTCGTCGAATATTTTTTAACGGACACCTCCCAGATTTTGTTAAAAGCTAGGAGGTGTAGAACAACTTAAAGCCTCGCAACGCTGGAGTTAGGAGATGACAATTGGATCGATTCTTGGGGTAGATAATCCAAGTCCTAGTCTGGCTGGCCTGGTTCAGCAACCGTGCTGGCCCGCCTTGAACGTAGCGAATCAGACCGTTAGCAACTTGCTCAAACTGATGCTGGATATGAAACACGTCGCCGTGGCAGGGCACCTCTGGCATCGCCGCTTTCTGCCCAGATCGCAAGCCACTGCCGCCATCAGCAAACGCAAGAGTCTGGGTCAAAGCCTTGCGCCATCACATCCAGTAGATGACAGCCTCAGGTGTCTTCGTCCCGGTGATCGACAGCTTGCAACAGAAGCAATAGCTGGATGCGGCATCAACGCCCACCAGCACAGGCTTATCGGCCTGATATATCTCATCTTGAAGGCCCACCTCAATGCCTGACAGGTCTTGACTTTGATTGATTTCACTGGCCTTCTCAGCCACCGCTTCGAGCCGATTGTGAACAGTACCGATGCTAAGGATCAAGGATTAAATAACCCGCTGATCTCAAACTGGCCACCCTTCGACTACGCTCAGGGTTCGGTAACGGCAACTTACGATGGCTGAGCGTAGTCGAAGCCAAAGCCCACCGGTCCGCGAAAGCGGCTTTTATTAAATCTTCATTCCTAACGGGCGTATCGAAGAGATCGCGAAACAGCTCGACGACACCGCGATACGAGCTGTGGCAGATCAGTACCAGTCGTACGCAAATTACTCGACTGTATGATCTCGCCGCTACCCGGCAGCGTGATATCCGCGCCATCTGCGCCGGAGAACGTAGCCGCAACCACGGTTTTACCTTCTTCTCGCAGGCGCAGCCACAGCGGCTCAGCGGTGATTCATCTCGCTTTCACTGGCCCCATCGCCACCAATGTCATAGCCACCAATGGGTGCAGCAAAGCCGCTAATGCCAGAGGCGAAGGGGCCAGCTACGGGATGGAAGAAGTTGCTGTTGATGTCGTTGTTGGCGACGATCGAGCCGGTTGCGATCGCCCCTGATTATCCGCATCTCTGTGTACAAACAGAACGTCGCATGGATAGTATCTCAAGCTATAGACAATACGTTCTCCAAGCGTGCTTGGAGGGCTTGGGAAGCTGCCAAGGTCTGCCCATTCAGGCTGAATGGCGTATTCCGGTAGGTGATGGCGAAGCAGCCAAGTCAAGATAGGCAGCAGTGCTTTGTCGGATGAACCTTCAGAGAGTAAAGTGTATACAACTTCCTTCACGCTAGCTGCTCCGAAAGTCCCGGAATCAACGGCGTCAAATCCTCTCTATCAATAACTCTTTGCTTTGATCGTCCTTCTGTGGTTTCCGGATTTTTGGGAACGGGATTCAGATAGCTGAGCAGTTTGCCCATAGCAATAGTGTTAATCTGCTCAGACTCTTGAGCTTTGTTTTGTCTCCAAGTACCTGGTAGACATCCAAAACTGACTCGCTTAAACGCAATACAGGTGAACGGACCAAAACGAATATCTACATCTACCAGGTTCTTGAAACCAGAAATACGGAGTCGAGTTAGCATGACTCACCTTGAAATTAGTTTTCCACAAGACGGCTCACAGAAGCTTGCCGATGATAGCGTACTGGTGACAGCGGACTAGTCAGGGCGATCGCAAATGGAACCCCCTGACTAACTTTTTCTATTGTCGTAGGTAACCTACCTAGACAGTCGTCTTATCTTTGCGGCGCTTCTTTTTAACAGGAGGGCCGCTTCTAGTATTTCGCTGGCGCTTGGGCTTGCCTGTTTGCCAGTCGCTGTCGTCGCGGGTTTTGCCCATGCTGGTGATATTCATAGGGTTGCCCAAGACTTCTACGCGCTGTAGCAGGTCAAAGGTCTCTTTGGGGATGCCAACAGGAAGATCTACGGTGCTGTAGTCGTCGTAGACGCTGATGCGACCAATGTACTTGTTGGCGAGACCGGTTTCATTCGCGATCGCACCCACAATATGACCCGGCTTCACACTATGCTCCTTACCGACTGCCAAACGGAAACGCTCCATACCTACACTCTGCGTTGCCGCACCAGAGCCCGCATCACGCCGCTTTGGTTTTACGCTTTCTTCGAGTAGCAGCGGCTCGTCACCCTGCATCAACTTAGCCAGCGCACCAGCAATTTCAATCGCGGGAACATCGTGCTCTTGTTCGTACTGCTCCAAGATCTGAGTGAAGAATGCAGAATCTTCTTGGGCTAGCGTATCGGTAATCTTTTGCTTGAACCGCTCAATCCGCTGATCGTTGACCACGTCGGTAGAAGGCATCTCCATCTGCTCAATTCTCTGCTTGGTCGAGCGCTCGATAGAACTTAGCAGCCGCTTCTCGCGGGGTGTGACAAACAGGATCGCTTCACCTTCACGTCCGGCTCTACCGGTGCGCCCGATCCGGTGGACATAGGCTTCGGGATCGTAGGGCATATCGTAGTTAATCACGTGGCTGATGCGCTCTACGTCGAGTCCCCTAGCAGCGACATCGGTGGCAACCAAGATATCGAGCTTGCCCTGCTTCAGGCGATCTACCGTACGCTCACGCTGGTTTTGGGGCACGTCTCCGCTCAAGGGCGCAGCGTTGTAGCCTCGCGCTTCTAGCTTTTCAGACAGCTCCACAGTGGCTACCTTGGTCCGCACAAAGACGATCATGCCGTCAAAATCTTCGACCTCTAGAATGCGGGTGAGCGCATCGAGCTTGTGATAGCCGCTGACTGGCCAAAAGCGTTGACGAATGGTGTCTGCTGTTTTGGATTGGTTTTTGACTGCCAGCTCTTGAGGCGAGTTGAGATACTTTTGGGCGATCTTACGAATCGCGTGGGGCATCGTTGCCGAGAAGAGCGCAACCTGGCGGGACTCGGGAGTTTGAGAGATAACCCACTCCACATCGTCAATAAAGCCCATCCGCAGCATTTCGTCGGCTTCGTCTAGCACCAGAAACTTCAGATTATCTAGCTTGAGTGTGCCGCGCTTGATGTGATCAATCACCCGCCCCGGGGTGCCGACAACCACATGCGCTGCTCTTCTAAGCTGCCTGAGCTGTACCTGATAGCCCTGGCCACCGTAGATCGGCAGTACGTGAAAGCCCTTTATATGGGAGGCATAGCCTTGAAAGGCTTCGGCGACTTGCAAGGCTAGTTCTCTAGTAGGCGCTAGCACCAGGGCCTGTGGGTCGGTATTAGAGACATCAATTTGAGAAAGAATTGGCAGAGCAAAGGCGGCGGTTTTACCTGTGCCCGTTTGGGCCTGTCCGATGATGTCTTTGCCATCCAAAATAGGCGGAATGGTCAGCGCCTGGATTGGGGTTGGCGTTTCGTAGCCAGCATCGTCCAGGGCTTGAAGGACGGCGGGAATGAGTGAAAGTTCTTGAAAGGAGGGTTGATTGGCGGGCATGAAAAACAACCTAGAATCTAGGCGAGTGAAAAGATGGCAAGTAAGGCTAATTGATTGAAGGCGACCGGTTTGATCCTTACCCATTCAGAACGCTGACTGCTGGGATGCGGACCGCCAGGAAGGCTGGCGCGCATGACGAGCACAACAAAACAAGCACAGTAAATAGGCTGCATGTGCAGGCAATTCACGGCTACGTATGTATTTCAGCAGCGCTGAGAGCGGCTGGGTAAATTCAAGAAAATAACAAGGGTTATGGACTCGGTAAGGGGGTAACAGGCATCAAAGTAAGGCGATAAACAGCCTTGATTGCCTGTCCCGTTTGAAATGTGAGGGGTAAAACCGACTCACCGAGGGTGTACTGCAATGTGGGGCTTATCCCAAAACGGTAAGTGCTAGAAAAGCTCTGTGATGAACTTCTATGGCATTCAACCGTGTAATCGCTCTTCTTTAATGAGCGCTTATTCAATAAGCTCTTATTCGATATAAGATGGGCGCAATTGCCCGAAGTGGTAGTATATCGTCTTTTGTTCGATGAGGGCAACCATGATTTTGGCGGGCCGGTACGAAGTGGTTCGACCTTTGGCAGAAGGAGGATTTGGCAAGACATTTTTGGCGTGCGATCGCCATCTCCCCAGCCATCCTCCCTGCGTGATCAAGCAGTTTCAGCAGCAAAACTTCACCGCCGCCACCCTCACAACAGCCCAGCGCCTGTTCGATCTAGAGGCCAAGACGCTCTATCAGCTAGGCACCCACTCTCAAATCCCCACCCTGCTAGCTCATTTTGAAGAAGGCGAAGAATTCTACCTCGTTCAAGAATATATCGAAGGTCAGTCGCTAGAAGCCGCCTTCAAAAAAGTATCAGAACAAAACGAACAAGGTCGCGCTACCTACACCTTCAATCTCTTACAAGACCTTCTAACCGTTCTCACCTTTGTGCATCAGCACCAGGTGATTCATCGCGATATCAAGCCTGCCAACCTGATTCGCCGAACAGCTGACGACAAAATTGTTCTAATCGACTTCGGCGCAGTCAAAGCGCTAGCCTCGACAGACCTCCCGCTGACCGTTTCGATCGGGTCTGCGGGCTACATCGCCCCAGAGCAACAGGCCGGACGCCCCTGTCTAGCTAGCGATCTATATTCTGTCGGCATCATTGCGCTAGAAACGCTTACCGGCAGATCTCATAGACATTTGCCTACTAATCCTGTAACCGGTCACATTTCTGTTGAACAGATTGCAGAATTAAATAGCTCTACCAATCTGGCGATTTTTATCAAACGATTGATATCTGTCAAACCAGATAGCCGGTTTCCTAGCGCGGCGATCGCGCTACACGCACTCAATAACGCATCTTCTATCCCACATCCAGATCGAGAAGACGCGATCGCACCCACCGCTCTTCCCCCGATCTCCAATCCCCAAAGTCCCTTTCATCTCCCCGCCTCTCATCCCTTTCAACGCACCGCTACCGAAGCTCGCAACCGCCAAGCCCTACTCAACAAAGTCCACCGCTTCTGGATACAGGGCGTCTTAGAACACTCCCTACACGGTCAGGTTCTACTAACGCTAGGACTAGAAGAGAGAAACCAGGCGCTCTCCCTGCCCTGGAACCTTAGCTACAAAACAGATCAGCAGCCTAGCCGTCCATTGGATTCGGGCACGCGAGTCTTTGATATTTTTCAACAGCTGGGCGAAGGGCGATCGCTACTGATTTTGGGTGAGCCAGGTGCTGGCAAAACAACAACACTGCTAACGCTCGCTCGCGATTTGCTAGAGATGAAAGCAGGAAACTCTCGCATTCCTGTCATCTTTAATCTCTCTTCCTGGACTGGCGAATCGATAAGACAGTGGCTAGTTTCTGAACTTAGCAGCAAGTATCAAATTCCTCGGGCGCTTGGGCGTAACTGGGTAAGCAATCAGCAGCTTTTATTCTTACTCGATGGTCTAGATGAAGTCAGAGCCGATCGACAGGATAGCTGTGCCATAGCGATCAGTCAGTTTTACCGGGACTATGGCCCAGAAATAGTCGTCTGCTGCCGGATCAAAGACTATGAGAGATTGGACAGTCGGCTAGAGTTTCAGTGTGCGCTCTATGTGCGATCGCTCACCGATGCGCAAATCTGGCAATATCTCGACCGGGCTGAAACTGGTCTGACTGGCTTGCGTTCTTTGCTAGAGCGCAGCAGTGAGGCAAATGCAGAGAGTCAGCGCTTGATTGAGCTAGCGCGATCGCCCCTCATCCTCAATATCATGGCTTTGACCTACCAGGGCATCAGCGCTAGCGAAATTCCTACCCTAAACCAAAGAGACTCAGCTAGAGGAGACAGCTACACCCATCAGCTTTTTAGCGCCTACATCGCCCGCATGTTCCAGCGTCGTGACATACCCAGCCCTTATAGCCAGACGCAAACCCTCCGATGGCTACGCGCCCTAGCGAACAACCTGGTCAATACCTCTCAAACCGTCTTCTTGATTGAGAGAATGCAGGTTAACTGGCTACACTCCAAACGCCAACTTCTCGCCTATGGCATTCTTGTTTGGCTTAGCTTTATTGCGATCGCAACGGGTATCGGCTGGCATGTGATCAACCGTCGGTCACTTCCTTTTGCGCTCATCATCGGCGGACTGATCTGCGTCAAGATTTTTGGCCTTTACAGAATTGTTCCTGCCGAGAAGTTGCAGTGGTCCTGGCCAAAAGCCAAACGCTCTCTTCGCTTAGGACTCACTTTTGGCCCGCTGACCGGCTGGCTGCTTAAGCTCACCTTCGCCCACCTTGTCAACCCCACACTCTGCATCAACGATATAGGCTGTTTCCTGTCTCTCAGCTACATCGGTCTATCTTTTGGTACCGTCTTGGGTATTACCTATGGCATCATCGGCGGCTTGCGAGGAACCCGAATCGCTACGGTCATCCGGCCCAATCAAGGCATCCGCCAATCCGCTCGTAACGCCGTCATGCTGGCTTCGGTTGCCACCGTTGCCCCGCTTTTGACTGCTCTAATCTTCCAGGGCCAAACCTCTCCTGCGTTTTGGGCCGCCGCTGGTCTTTCTTTTGGCTTGGCGCTCGGCGGCGGCGAAGCCTGCGTAAAGCATGGCGTTCTGCGTTTGGTACTTTTCTGCCAAGGTCGAATTCCGTGGAATTATTCTCGGTTTCTAGACTATGCTACCGAGCGGATCTTCTTGCAGAAGGTAGGCGGGGGCTACATTTTTGTTCATCGTCTTCTCTTGGAGCATTTTAGCAACTCAACAGCAGAACGACAGCCATGATGAGAGTACTCGCTGACTCGGCATGTCAAACTGTGTCAGCATTTTGCAAAGTGTAGCGTTAGATGCAGCTAGCGGTCGTGATAGGGGCAGTCCCTACCGGCAGGGCTACTGCGGCAAAGCCAGTGGCATAGACATCAGCATAGCCGATATGATATTGATAAGAGCTGTTTTCTTCCTAGCTTTTAATCACATCCAAACTATCAAACCCGATTTGTCAAGACCCTATCTTTAAGACCTAATTCATAAGATTCAAACTATCAGACCTGATCTATCAAGCAGACGTTAAACATCATTGCCAAGCTCTAGATGACGCCAAAAGGGTCAAGCAGGGCTTGCCTCCGATTCGTTCTTGTTTGGAAGACAAGCCTATATTTATCTGTCTATATTTATCTGTAGGGAGTTAGGGCTAACAGTGTTGGTTGGCAGAGTGGGCCGAAAATTATGGATGGATCGATTGTCTCTTCAGATACTGTCTTTTTGGACATCGTGCATATTCTTTTACTTGAAGACAATGCAATTGACGTAGAGCTGCTGTCGACTACCCTATCTAGCAGCGAGCTAAACTGTCGCTTTACGGTTGTCGATACGCAGGCGGCATTTTGCTCAGCTCTCAACACCCAGGCAGTTGATATCGTCTTGGCAGACTATTCACTTCCTGCTTTTGATGGACTCAGCGCTATTAAATTAGTCAAAGCCAGTGCGCTGGATATTCCCTGCATTTTGGTATCGGGTGTAGTCGGTGAAGAACGAGCGATCGAAGCGCTCAAAAGCGGTGCCACCGACTATGTCCTGAAGCAGCGCCTAGAGCGGCTAGTGCCCGCTGTCAAACGAGCCCTTCGAGAACAGCAAGAAAGAAAAGCACTCATCCAAACCACCGCCGAGCTTCAAGCTAGCGAAACTCGGTTTCAGACCTCTGTCGAAACGATGGCGGACTGTCTGATGCTGCTATCAGCTGTGCGTGACTCAGAAAATGTTATCCGAGACTTTACCGTTAGCTACCTAAACGCAGCGGCTTGCGAGTATCTTTCAGTCTCTCAAGATAGGCAAGTTGGCATACCTATCTATAGCGTTATTCCGGCGTTTAAAGATACTGCTAAAGAAACTTCTGGGAGAATAATTAGTTTTGATCTCTTTTTGGCGTTTTGCGGAGTAGTAGAAACTAGCTATCCTTTTTCCAGTGAAGTGATTTGCAGTGCAGATAAGCAGTCGTCCAATCAGTTTGTTGTTGTCGATGTGAGAGCAGCCAAGTTAGACGATGGGCTGGTTCTAACTTGGCGCGATGTAACCAAGAAAAAACAAGACGAGCAGCGATATTTGCGGCTGTTGTCAGAAGCTGACGAAGCTCGAAACCAAGCAGAGCAGGCCAATCAGTTTAAGGATGTCTTCTTAGCTAATCTCTCTCATGAATTGCGATCGCCCCTATCGGCAATCATGGGCTGGCTGGACATCTCAATCGATCGCCTCGATCATAAACAGCTAGTAGAGAAGGCCATCCGAACCAGCTACCGCAATGCAGAGCTATTAGATCATCTGCTTGAGGATCTGCTGAGTATTTCTCAGATTCCACAGAACGGGTTTTATTGTGATTTGGTCCCGCTGACGCTAGAAGCGCTGAGCGCAATCCTCAATGACACAGTCGATGCCGTCAGCCCGTCGGCAAAAAACAAAGGCGTAAAAGTCACGTTTCTACCCGATCTATTACCGAGCCAATCTTTAGACCAGTCATCGGATTGCTTATTGGGCCAGCGACCAGATCAGATCATGGGCGATTCAACGAGGCTACAGCAAGTCTTTCGCAATCTACTCTCTAACGCCGTTAAATTCACGCCCGCCCAAGGTCAGATTGCGATCGCGCTTAGGCAGACAGCAGACTCAGTCAATGTTTCAATCCAAGATACCGGTGAAGGTATTCCGCCTGAAAAACTTCCTTACATTTTCAAGCGTTTTTGGCAGGGAGATCAAAACAGCACTTCATACAATAGCGCTTGTCGTGGCTTAGGGCTTGGGCTCCCTATTGTGAAATATATTGTCGATGCCCACAGCGGACAGATAGTCGTTGAAAGCGATGGTGCTGGCAAGGGTAGCCGTTTCGTCATAAATCTACCTTTGGTCTCAGAGCTAGCTACGTCAAGCGACCCTTCAATAGCTTCTTCAGGAAAATCGCAGGCGGATGCTCTCGTTTTTGATCCGTCCGGTTCTGAGATGATAAGTTCTAAGGCGTCAAATTCTGAGGCGCTAAGTTCTGACGCTTTAGTAGGCTGTCGGGTGCTGATCGTTGAGGATCATCCAGATGGGCTATATGTTTACAAGTTTATGCTCGAAGCTTACGGTGCTACAGTCGAGGGAACGCTCTCTGCCACCGATGCCCTAGACGTGTTTCAGGAGTTTAAGCCTCATATTCTTATCAGCGATATAAAACTCCCAGATAAAAGTGGCTACGAACTGATTCGAGAGATCCGCTCTTTGCCAGCGAGTGCGGGTGGTGACATTCCTGCTGTTGCTCTTACTGCTCTGTCGGAAGCGAGCTGTCGCACCCGCGCAATTCTAGCGGGTTTTCAACGACATATCGCCAAGCCCATTGAGCTTCAAGAGATGGCGACCGTTGTCTCACAGCTGCATCGGCTTTCCAAAGGATAAAGCCACAAGATCGATTGCTTTAGGGACATAAAGACACGGCTGACCGGATACATATCGACTGGGCTAATGATTGGCAAAGCTTCAGCGTGCTGATCTTGCAAATGAACCGCAATCGAACTGCACCGCGAAAAAATATCTGAAGAATTTGACTTAACTGTCTATTTAGCCTTAAAGAAGTCTCAAAATCGATCTACGGTAGTGTACTAACCAATTGCTAGCCACCCTTCGCAGGCTTGATACCTACCGTCCCCATGAAGATCGCCTCTAGAATCAGTCGAGTCAACCCCTCCACGACGCTTGTCATTTCAGCCAAAGCCAAGGCGATGAAGGCCGATGGCCTAGACATCTGTAGCTTTAGCGCGGGTGAACCTGACTTTGACACCCCTAAGCACATTCGAGAGGCAGCTAAGACGGCGCTAGACCAAGGCAAAACTCGCTATGGTCCAGCAGCGGGGGAACCGGCTTTGCGAGCGGCGATCGCCCAAAAGCTGCGGCAGGACAATCACCTCGCCTACGAAGCCAAAAACATCATGGTCACCAACGGCGGCAAGCATTCGCTCTACAACTTGATCATGGCGTTGATAGAGCCGGGCGACGAGGTGATTATTGCCTCGCCTTTTTGGGTCAGCTATCCAGAAATGGTCAAGCTAGCGGGCGGCGTTCCCGTGTTGGTTGAGACTACGGCTGAAACCGACTACAAGCTGAGCGCCGAACAGCTAAAAGCGGCAATCACACCTAAAACGCGGCTGTTTGTGCTCAACTCGCCGTCGAACCCGACCGGTATGGTCTATACCCCGGATGAGCTAAAGGCGCTAGCAGACGTGATCGTCGAAGCGGACATTCTGGTTGTGTCCGACGAGATCTATGAAAAAATTCTCTACGATGGCGCTGAGCATGTCAGCATTGGCAGCCTAAATTCAGAGATCTTTAAGCGGACAATCACCAGTAACGGCTTTGCCAAAGCCTATGCGATGACCGGCTGGCGACTGGGCTATTTGGCAGCTTCTGAGGAAATTATTCGAGCGGTCAATACGCTGCAAAGCCACAGCACGTCGAATGTGTGTACCTTTGCGCAGTATGGTGCGATCGCTGCTCTAACCGGCCCTCAAGAAGATCTAGCGATCATGCGTCAAGCCTTTAGCAAAAGGCGGCTCGCCATCATGGACATGGTCGGTAACATTGACGGACTCAGCTACGTAGAACCTAAAGGCGCATTCTATCTGTTTATAGATATCACTTCAGTTGGACTAGGCTCCATAGAATTTTGCGAAAAGCTCCTAGCCGAAAAGCACGTCGCGGTTATTCCTGGTGCCGCATTCGGCGCAGAAGGCACCATCCGTATTTCCTACGCGACTGATCTAGACACCATTGAGCGTGGTATGGATCGGCTGAGCGGTTTTGTGAAAGCCTATGCGTAGACTTTCTGTTTGATTCATTGAGTAAGGAAACCAAACCTAGAGACCGTTTACCCTATCAATTCCTTGATTCAGCTAGGGAAAAATGTGGCATACCCTCTTAGCTCTGAGCTTTTAGGGAAGTGCCCTTAAATAAAGTCCCATTCCATCCGGCCTTCGACTACGCTCAGGCCTCGGTTTCAGCTTTGCATGTTAGGTATTCTATTTCTGAGCGAATCCCTTAGACTTAATTGTTCTAAAGCAGTCAGCTATTCGCGGGTATCGATAAAAACCACTAGAAAACCGATTTATCATGACTCAGGCAGCATCGATTAATGCTCAGATAGAATCTCTAGATCTACCTATTGAGCGCGACCAATTTCTTCGATCGATGATTCGAGAACTGGCATTCATGGCGCTGCGGTAAATGAGCAGGGTTACTTAGAGAACACCGCAAACAAATAACGTGCCGACGTAGGGGAACAGCACTGCTGTGCCTAGGCCAATAAGCATGGCTACCCGACGGTGCTTTTATTAAACGCGCATCCCTTATCTCTGTCTTGACGGTATTTTTCCAAGAGCATGACTCCCGAGCAATTTTTAAAATTTGCACGGCTTCTACCAGAGCCGCTGCTGCTGCTCTTTTCGGCAAACCCAACAAAGACTTGGCTGATCGATGTCTTAGCGAATTTGTCACCGATTCTACAGAGAAAGTATCTAGTTACCTTCGATCTTGTTCCCAAAGTCGTCAGATGATTATAGGCACGTTGAGTATCTCTCAACCCCAGAGACAAGATTTGGTTTGTCGCACCAGAGGCGCTGTCGTTCAGCCGCGCACTCAAGACAGCCCAGCATCTAATAAAACCTTAAAGAGCACGCTATTCCAGCCCATATTCAAGATCGAATATTTGATCCTTTTTTCACAACTAAACCGGTTGGGAAAGGAACAGGTCTAGGTCTATCCGTGAGCTACCAAACAATTGAAAGCCACGGTGGTCGCATAGATGTGAAGTCTAATCCGGAAGAGAGTACTGAATTTATCATCAGCCTACCAGTCGGCTGATGATATATAGCGGTTGTCATTTGTCTGCATCCACAGCCTGCCAAACTTGTTCTATCGTCGATGCCATTGACCCGTTTGCTGTCGAATGATGCCATTTGTAGGTTAATACGAACAAACAATTCAGAATTTCATCCTCATTTCATTCTTGGTCTCTATAATCCTTTATAGCCATGATTTGACAAAAGGATTTGATCTTACCTATATGCGCCTAAAACAAACTTACGGTCTGCTTTTGTCATTAGGACTGTTAGCCTCTAGCTCCGCGCTCTTAGCTGGATGCAGCCCTTCTAACTCAGTTTCTCAGACACCACAGCAGTCTATGCCCGCAGGCGATATGCCTATGGAAGACCATGCGATGATGATGGATCTTGGCCCTAAGGATGACGAGTTCGATCTGCGCTTTGTCGATGGGATGATTCTGCACCATCAAGGTGCGATCGCTATGTCCGAAGCCGCGCTTGAAAGCTCTCAAAGACCCGAAGTCAAAGAGCTAGCCCAAAACATTATTAGGGCTCAAGAAGGTGAAATTGCTCAAATGCAAAGCTGGCGGCAGGAATGGTATCCACAGGCTGATGCTGACCCGATTATGTACGATGCGCAAATGGGCCACACGATGAAAATGTCTGCTGAGATGCAGTCGAGTATGCGGATGGACGGTGATCTAGGCAGGGCCGACGATGAGTTTGACCTGCGATTTATCAACGGGATGATTCCGCACCATGACGGCGCTTTGGTGATGGCAAAAGAAGGACTTGAAAATAGCGATCGCCCCGAAATACAGCAGGTGTCTAACGATATTCTAAGAACCCAACAGGTAGAAATTGATCTGATGAACCAGTGGAAAAAAGACTGGTACGGTCAATAGCGCTGGCGCTTACACTGTAAGAAAGGATGCGTCAATAAGAACGATATCCCTTCTTACCTATGTTGTAGATATCTTCACCTATCTGCTAAAACTGAAGCGCCCGTTAACTTTCTCGCCATTGATATCAGAGAGAATCGCCACTTTGTATTCTCCCGCCGCATCGCTGGGCAAAAGCGCAGCGTAATGTTCGCCTTCAGCATCGTAGTCCATATCAAGTGACTGTTGAGTCCCATCGGGAAGCTCCACTTGGGCAGTAACTTGAGCATCTGGAATAGCCTCATGGCTATCTCCTTGCTGCAAGTACAGATCCACATGAGTGCCATCTGCTTCCATCTCAGGCACCAGCTCTAAATGGTATCTACCTACTTCAACAACCTGACCCCCCTGATTAGCCTCGGTGTCTGCTGCTGGCTTAGAAGTTTCGGCTGCCGGGCTTTCTATCTCGGTTGAGGTAGGTTCCACTTCAGTAGTCGCATCGCCGCCGCTGCCACAGCCAGTCAACACCAACAGACTCGCACTGGCAAGCATCGCAACCATAGATCGGTTCAGTTTCATAAATTCTCTCTTTTTCAGTAAAATTGTGCTTATCAAATCGCGATCGCGAATAAACGCTACAACAGATTTAGATAGTAATACCTCCTCGTTCATATTCTCTTTAGCCTACTCAAGTTGTTGAAGCCCTCTCAAGTCGCTGAAGCCTCCTCAGGCAAGGCATCCCATGAGACCTCACCTTTAACCGAAGTAACGGCTGGTTGGGCAATGAGATATCGGCCAAACAGCGTATACAGCGCGGGTAACACCAGTAGAGTAAGTGCTGTAGAAGTCACCAAGCCGCCTAATACCACGACTGCCAAAGGCTGCAAAATCTCTTTTCCCGCACCGTTACCAATCACCAGGGGAACCATGCCCAAAGCCGAAGTCAACGCGGTCATCAAAATGGCTACGAGCCGTTCCATAGAGCCTTCAACAATTACCTCTTGCAGCGGCATTCCCTTGGCCAGTTTGGTGTTGTAGTTATCTACTAGCAGCAGGCCGTTGCGAGTGGCTACCCCAAACAGGGTAATAAAGCCCACCAGCGAGGCCACCGACACAACGCCGCCACCAAGCGCAATCGAGAAGATGCCGCCGACTAAAGCAAGCGGCAGGTTGATCATAATCATCAGCACGCCAGCCACCGATTTGACCGCGAAGTACATCAGCACCGAAATAAGCACCAGGGCTAATCCCCCGAAGACCAAAAGATTATGACTGGCCCTTTGCTCTGATTCAAACTGTCCTCCATATTGAATAAAGTAGCCGGAGGGCAGCGGAATAGAATCGGTTACTTTAGCCTGAATGTCGTCTACAACCGATCCTAAATCTCGTCCGGCCACGTTCGCCGACACCACAATTAAGCGCGAAACATTCTCACGGTTAATCGTATTGGGGCCGGTGCCGTACTCAACTTGGGCTACTTGAGCAAGTGGAATTTTTTGACCCGCTGGCGTATCAATCAGTAAGTTTTGAATCGTCTCTAAGTTGTTTCTTGCGTCTTCTTCTAGCCAAACTAGCAGATCGAATAGCTGCTGCTGCTCTAGCACCTGAGAAACCACTCGACCATTAAGCGCGGTTTCAACAATCTCGGAGATTTGCCCGACGGTGAGGCCATAGCGAGCGGCAGCAGCGCGATCAAACTGAATTTGTATTTGGCGGATAGGAACTTGAGGCTCTAGCTGAAGATCTACAAGGCCGTCAATCCCCCGAATAGCGGTTTCTACTTCGCTGCCGATAGAGCGGAGTTCGTCCAAGTCGGGGCCGAAAATTTTGATCGCGATCGCACTCCTCACTCCCGAAAGCACCTCATCCATCCGATGCGAAATAAACCCGCCAATACTCGGCGCAATCCCTGGAATCCGCGCAAACTCTTCTCGAATTTTCTCAATCGACGCCTCTCGATCCGCTAACCCTACGGGGCTTAGTTCTATGTCTAAGTGGCCCAAGTTCACGCCGCCAGCATCGGCATCTCCAGGCGCACGTCCGGCGCGTAGCTGCACGGTCTCAAATCGCGGATCGTCCTTGAGAGCCGCCTGCATCGCCAGACCCGATTGATTCGTGGTCTCTAGCGAAACCCCTGGATAAAGCAGCATGGCATTAACCAGAGAAGGCTCTTGAAACTCAGGCAAAAACACTCGTCCCAAACTAGAAAACATAATTAAAGCAGCTACCAATGAAGCCCCTGCAATCATCAGCATGACTTTGGCTTGCCGCATCACCACGCCAAGCACCGGACGATACAGCCGCTGCACAAAAGCACTTACCCAGGTCTCGTCGCTAGGAAGCGGGCGATTGGCTAGCAAAATAGCGCACAGGGCAGGCGATAGGGTCATCGCTACGGCGGTAGAGGCAAAAATAGACACCAGATAAGCCACACCCATTGGGGCAAAAATTCGACCTTCTACGCCGACTAAGCTAAAAATGGGCGCAAATATCACGGCAATAATCACCGTCGAAAACAGAACGCTAACTCTCACCTCTACAGAGGTTTGGTACACCACCTTAAACGGATGCTCCGGCGTTCCGGCCTGCTGATTTTGGCGCAGTCCTCGATAGGCATTTTCCATATCGACAATCGAATCATCTACCACTGAGCCAATCGCCACCGCTAGGCCACCCAAAGTCATGGTGTTAATGCCCTGACCAAAGGCATTCAGAATCATCATGCCAACCAAAATCGACAGGGGAATCGCACTGAGGGTAATCACAGCGGTTCGCCAGTTCATCAAAAACAACAACAGAATAATCGAGACAATAATGATGCCATCTCGCAGGGAGCCCAGCACATTCTCAATCGAAGCTTCAATGAAGTTCTCTTGTCGAAATGTTTCTGTTAGCACTACGTCTTCAGGTAGAACACTTTTGACCTCGGCCATTGCCTGCTCGACGGCCTGCGTGACGGTGGGTGTGTCGTTTAGCGGCTGCTTGTTGACGACGATAATGACGGCGCGATCGCCATTAAAACTACCATCACCTCGCTTCAGCGCCGCCCCGACAGAAACCTCAGCCACATCGCGCAGCAGCACAGGCGGACCATCGCGACCCGGAAGCACAGAAGCTCCTAGCTCATCAATTGACGTAAGCCGTCCCACGCCACGAATAATCATTTCCTGATCGGGCGTGGTGAGGAAGCCGCCAGCCGCATTCACATTAGCCGCCGCTGCCGCTTCGGTCACCGCTTGCAGCGAGACATTAAAGGCCACCAGCTTAGCCGGATCGACCAGCACCTGATATTGCCGCACATCACCCCCATAGGCAATCACCTGAGACACCCCAGGCACCGCTAGCAGTCGGTTGCTGATATCGCGATCAACCAGTCGCCGTACTTCCATCAAAGAAGTGGTTTGTGGTGTGAGGGCGTACATTAAAATCGTGCCAATTGGAGAAGAAATAGGCGCGATTTGAGGGGTGCCAACGCCCGCTGGCAGTTTGTCTTGCACTTGCTGCAAGCGCTCTGCAACGAGCTGTCTAGCCTGATAAACATCGGTGCCCCAGCCAAAAATCACCTTCACCACCGAAATACTGACCGCCGAAGACGACCGCACGGTTTCCACGCCGGGGGTGCCATTTACCGCACTTTCAATTGGCAAGGTAATCAGCGATTCGACTTCTTCGGGCGCTAAGCCAGGAGCCTCGGTCTGAATTTCGACCTGCGGCGGGGCAAAATCGGGGAACACGTCTAGCGGCATTTGGGTGAGATTATAGATGCCTAGCACTGTCACCACCACCGCCCCGATGACCACTAGCCAGCGCCGAACAATCGACCATTTCAAAATTGAGTTGAGCATAGTTTAGCGAACGTTTGCTGAGCGCAACAGATAGCTGTAAAGAGAAGGCATTGAGTGCCGAAATCGGCCTGAATTTAGCGTACTCAGACCTGATCGGAGGGTTGCGGTTGCTCGCCAGTGATTGTTCGCTCGGATCTAGCGCTTGGCCTCATGTCTGACACCGACAAAGATGAGTCAAAGTGAAAGGGCTCTCCCTTCAGTTCGTCGGTAAGTAAAGGAACAGGTTTTTTTTGCGATCGCTGACCTATCCAAAAAGCACCGGCTGCGATCGCCCCACCCACCGGCAACATCACCCACCACGGCAACCCAGAACGCTCAGCAATATCGACTTCCTCTACCGCTGCTTCGGTTTCGCCGCCGCCCCGCAGCGACTGAGCGTAGAGCTGAGCCACTCGCTGAGTGACGACGCGATCGCCTTCAAACACCCCGCTCTTCACTTCTACCCAGTCCCCTGCCGCCTTTCCTAGCGTCACCTCCACCGGCTGATAGCTGCCACCATTTTCCACATACACCACCTGCTGCCCTTTAATTTCGGTCAGCGCTGACTGCGGCACCGCCAACACAGGCGCTGAGCTGCTCTGGTTCACAACTTCAACTTCAGCAAACATCCCCGGCTTCAGCGCCCCGTCAGCATTCTCAATTTCGGCCTTGACCGGAATCACTTGAGTGTCACCTTCTACAACCGCGCCTACGACTGTAACTTCGCCTGAAAAAGTCCGATCTGGCAGGCCCGCCACCTTAACTCTTACGGGCTGACCAATGGCAACTTTCGATAAATCTTTCTCGTACACATTGGCAGTCGCTAGCACCGTGCGATCGTCAATAATCGTCATCAGCGCCGCACCCGCATCCTCAGATGACTGCCCTAACGACACTTCTCTATCGGCAATTCGTCCCGAAATCGGCGCGGTAATCGTAATCGTGCCGTCTTCGTTGGCATTGGCCCCTAGCTGCTGAAGGCGGGTGTCATAGGTTTCGGTGCTCAGCTCAGCCCGAGATTGAGCGACCTGTAGGGCAGTTTGGGCGCGATCTTTCTCAGCACCCGCGTCCAACACATCTAATCGGCTCTGCGCCTCTGTCGCAGCTCTTCTCGCTTCTGCTAAACTCGCTTCTGACTCTAGAAGGTCGCGTCTGGCAAGCGCCCCTTTTGCGGTGAGCTCCCGGTCACGGTCATACCGTTCCTGGGCTACTCGCAGCTCCGTTTGCGCCTGCGCTATCGAGGTCTGAGCAATCTGCTGTTGGCGGGTATAGGTTTGCTGAGCGAGCTGTAAATTCGTCTGCGCTTCTTGCACGGTTCCGGTTGTCTCGGCGCGGCGATCCAATGCATTGGCCCGTAGCTCTGCGAGTTCGCCGCTGGTAATTACCGCTAGCGCCTCTCCCTCTTGTACGCTGTCTCCCGGCTGCGCAAATAGCTGTACAACTGTTCCACCCGCCGGATTAGTCACTTCTACTCTACGGCTAGGGGTCGTCTCAATCTGTCCGGTTACCTGAGTGCCAAAGGCTAGGCGACGTAGAGCAACCGCTTCTACCTTCAGCCCAATCCGCTTGGCGGTTTCAGCATCGACTTTAACACTGTCTGCTGAGGTGGCCTCAGAACCGCCTTGAAATTCATCGCCATGGCCCCCATGTGCTAGCACAGCAGCAGGCGCAGCTAGCAGCAGCAAACTCAAGAGTGCTCGAGACAACTTACGCGAAAAAGAACGGTATCGACAGCTAGTAAATTGGGCGGGCATCAGCAATCCTAACGGCTAAGCGCAAATTTTTGTTCATTCGACTTTATATTCACATGCAAACATGAAATCAGAATGAAATTAAATTGGCTTGGTTCTAGAAAGACCGACTTTGGGTAACACTCACAGTATGGATTAGACCATCGTCTTGCGTAGTGCCTTCCTGAACTTGCGGATGGCAGGATAATCAATATCTACAACCCTTTTCAAACAGAGCAAACTACACAACGCATCGCGAAATTTGCTATGCCTCGCCTGCATTAACCAATTGGCTGCGGGCGGATAACAGCGTCACTCTCTTGAGCGCCGCTATTTTTGGAGATGCTTTCTGGAGTGATCATAGCGAGAGCCTGCTGCAACGCTTCGGCGCGGTTGGATAGGAAACGGTTGGCAGGCACAATATTCAACAGACCTAGTCGGGTCAGGCGCTTGTAAGTTTGGCCTGTGGCCCCGACAATGTAGACCGCGCGATCGCCCTCTACCGCTTCCTGAATCGAATTTTCCAAAGCCAGCGACGTAGTTACTCCTAAATGCGGCACTTCACTAATATCTAGCACCAGCGCCTGACAGTTTTGAACGGCCTCCCGCTGTCGAGAAATGGCCTTTGCCACTCCAAAGATCATCGGTCCACTCAGGCGAAACAGCAAAATTCGCCCGTGCCCTTGGTCTAGCAGCGCCTTTTCTTCTGCCGTCAGCGCGATCGTATCGTCATCGTCAGTCACTGCCGTGACGCCCTTATCCGAGCGCATCGCACTCAAATTCTCAATCGTCAAGATATTAGCAACAAAGACGCCAACGCCCACAGCCACTACTAGATCTACAAACACCGTCAGAAAAATCACCCCGTACATGATCGCCGCTGACTTGCGCGAAATGTAGTGGGCACGCTTCAAAAAGCCCCAGTCAATAATATCGATACCGACCTTGATGATGATGCCTGCTAGCACAGACAGCGGAATACTCTGCGTCAGACTGCTTGCACCTAGCACTACCACCAACAAAATAAACGCTCGCGATAGGCCCGAAAGCGCTGTCCGCCCGCCCGCTTTGATATTGACTACCGTACCCATCGTCGCCCCGGCCCCAGGCAATCCTCCCAGCAGACCCGACATAATATTGCCAATGCCCTGACCCACCAGCTCCTTATTAGAATCATGCTCGGTGCGAGTCAGACTATCTGCCACAACCGAGGTGAGCAGCGCATCGATACAGCCCAGTGTCCCTAGCACACCAGCATCTACCAGCATGTTGCGCATCTGAGCACCGCTAAAAGTCGGGACTGTCAACGTCGGCAGCGCCAGGGGAATTTCTCCGATGCGAGTCATGCTTTCAACGCCGCCAAACACGGTCAGTGACAGTACCGTGCCGATCACCATTGCCACCAGCTGAGGCGGCGAAAACTTTCGCAGATTTTTAGGAAAATAAACAATAATCAGCACCGTCAGCAGTGTCAGAATCGCATCGCTCGGCTGAATACCCTGAATCAGCGCTGGCAGGTTTTGTATCGTTCCGAGCACACCGCCTTTGGGAGCCGCCTGCCCCAGGGCCGGACCAATCTGTAGAACAATTAGGATCAAGCCAATGCCTGACATGAAACCCGACACCACGTTATAGGGCATTAGTGTGACGTACCGACCCAGCTTCAGTACGCCGAGCACAATCTGAAAAATCCCGGCCATGATCACGACCGTAAAGGCCATCGCCATGCCGTTTTCTGGATCGGCTGCGATCAGCGAGGCAATCACACCGGTAATTACCACCGTCATCGGGCCAGTCGGCTCAGAAATCAGCGTCGGCGTGCCGCCAAACAGCGCTGCAAAAAAGCCGACAATAATCGCACCATAGAGTCCAGCCGTCGGACCTGCTCCTGAGGCCACACCGAAGGCTAGCGCCATCGGCAAGGCAATAACGGCTGCGGTCAGGCCGCCGAAAAGATCACCACGGACGTTTCCAAAATTAATTTGATTGGTAAATTTATAAGCTCTTTGCATTGGGTAGGGTAGCCCTCGACGCGATCACTCCCTTTAGTCTCTCATGCTGGCTCGACCTTTCATAACACTCCTCTAGAAAGCGCTAGGCTGCGCTTTCCCTCACACACCCGTACCAACAGGGACTTTATCCCGCTGAGGATGAACGCTAGCACCAGCCTGTAGCGCTGTGTACAAGCGGTTCAACGCGCTGATGTAGGCGTAGGCAGAAGCAACAACAATGTCTGTATTGGCAGCGTGTCCTGAATAAATCCTGTCGCCGTGGCGCAGACGAATGGTGACTTCTCCCATAGCGTCAATGCCAGCAGTAACAGACTGGACAGAGTATTCGATCAGGTCGTTGGGGATATCCACAATGCGATTGATAGCGCGATAAATAGCATCGACTGGGCCAGTGCCAATAGAGGCGTCGGTAAGCTCTTGACCATCGGGGGTGCGGATGGTGATAGTGGCGGTAGGCTGAGCATTGCTGCCGCAAGAGACCTGGATCAGCTCGGCTTTGAAGTGTTCGGCAACCTGTAAGATTTCGTCGTTGACGATAGCTTCTAGATCGCGATCGCTAATCTCTTTCTTCTTATCAGCAACATCTTTAAATCGTAAAAATGCCTTGTTCAATTCTTGATCGCCTAGCTCGAATCCCAACTCCTTTAAACGAGTGCGAAACGCATTGCGACCCGAATGCTTGCCCAACACGATTTGGTTATCGTTAAGGCCGATTAGCTGCGCATCCATAATCTCGTAGGTCAGACGATTTTTGAGCACGCCGTCTTGGTGAATGCCGGATTCGTGAGCAAAGGCGTTGGCACCGACGATAGCTTTATTAGGCTGGACTAGCATGCCCGTCACATTGGAGACCAGGCGAGAAGATTTATAGAGTTCCTGCGTTTTGATATTGGTCAGCGGCGCTTCGGAGTCAGCCGGTAGTCCAAAGAAAGGATTGAAATACTGCCGCCGCACGTGCAAAGCCATGACTAGCTCTTCTAACGCCGCGTTGCCAGCGCGTTCGCCAATGCCGTTGATAGTGCATTCTAGCTGCCGAGCCCCGGCCTTAACTGCTTCTAAAAAGTTGGCAACAGCTAGACCCAAATCATTATGACCATGAACAGAGATCACAACCCGGTCGATGCTGGGTACGTTTTGCTTGATGCCGCGAATCAAATCACCAAATTCGTTGGGCGTAAGGTAGCCAACCGTATCTGGAATATTGAGCGTCGTTGCCCCCGACTGGACGGCCTGTTCTAAAACTTCGTACAAGAATTCGGGGTCGCTGCGGCCTGCATCTTCTGGAGAAAACTCCACATCGCTTGTAAAGCTGCTGGCTAGACCCACCATCTCTTTGGTAATAGATAGCACCTCCGCACGAGATTTCTTCAGCTTGTACTTCATGTGGATATCTGAAGTCGCAATGAAGGTATGAATTCGACCTTTTGCGGCGGGAGCAACTGCTTTGGCAGCGGTTTCGATATCGCCTTTGGTGGCTCTAGCTAGACCGCAGATAGTAGGGCCCTCAGGGGTGCCAACTTCGCTGGCAATGGTGCGAACTGCTTCAAAATCGCCAGGGCTAGCGAAGGGAAATCCCGCTTCGATGATATCTACGTTGAGCCTAGCCAGCTGCTTGGCGACGGCTAGCTTTTCAGCTACGTTCATGGTGGCACCAGGGGACTGCTCACCGTCGCGCAGCGTAGTGTCAAAAATCAGCACTCTGTCTTGTTGTGGCTGCTCCACACTATTTTGTTGAGTGGAGGACTGGCTGAGTGAAGGGCTAGCTAGGCTTGACTGAGTCATTGCAAAAGGTCTCTGGGTTAGGCTATGGCACTGGGTAATAGTGCCGAAAAAGGTGGCATATGCTGTAGCTTTCCATTCTAGAAGGGCTTGCTGCGATCGTGACAATAGATTTAGCTGTAGACGCGATCGCATCAGCATTTCATATAGACACCCTCTCAGCGAATGTACATCCAGATACAGCTACCAGATGCAGCTACCAGATGCAGCTACCAGATGCAGCTACTAGAGGCCGCTCGTTTGAAGATTTATGCGGTGGCCTCTACAGCCGCATCCGACTTTCTAGCGCATGGAGACGAGCTAAATGAAGCGTTACTCCGATGCGTCAATAGTCTGAACACGCAGACCGTGCAGGCTACTATCAGACAAAAGCTATATGAGCAGTCACTGAGAATTCCCTGCGTGCTTTCGTCGCAATCCCTTCACCTTTTCTCAGAGACCCCTTAATCTCCCCTCAGAACTCAACCGCTAGCCAGTGGCATTCTTGAATCAATGAAACAAACACATTGATTCACTTCAAGGAGCCAACTCATGAAAAACCTATTCTTCTCTACTCTCGCTTTGACCGCTACAGCACTAACCTTCGCACCCGTGGCTAACGCTGCTAAAACTCTTCCTTCTTCTGTTCAAGAACAACGTTTAGAGTTTCTCGACAACCAGACCAAGGCAGTTGACAACATCCAAGACGCACGCCTGGAGTTTCTAAACAATCAGACTAAAGCGGTTGAGAATGTTCAAGCTACCCGCCTAGAGTTTCTCGATACTCAAACCAAAGCAGTTGGGAATGTCCAAAAGGTCCGATTAGAGCATCTAGACAGTCAAACTAAGGCGATTGACAACGTTCAGGCTACACGCCTGGAGTTTCTAAACAATCAGACTAAAGCTGTCAGTAACGTTCAAGCAACCCGTTTAGACTTCCTCGATAGTCAGAGTAAGGCAGTTGATGATATTCAGGCAGCGCGGCTCGCTAGTCTCGATACTCACACCAAAAGCAACAGCCTGCGCTAGGCAGTCAGTCTCATCTACTAGTTGATCGTCTGCCGACAGCCGAAATTCTACAGTCAAGCACTGAGTCGGGGGAAGCTGCTCAGTGCTTGACTATATCAAGTCCGGATGCCTGCTGTTATGCTCTTTTTGAGGGTTCCTTTCTTCACTAGCAAAGACATCCTTTTCAGCTCACGTCTGCTTAGATATCGATTTGCTAGCTGAATGAACAATCGGGTTTTCCTCGCCTTTGTCCAGTTGCGCAGCGGACAGATTAGCTCTATCGTCGGATTACTCTCACCAGTTGCCTTCAATTATCATCCTGGAACAAGAGCGGCTCAAACCCTTAGAGAATGCTAACGAATCAAGGATTAAATAACCTGCTGATCTCTAACCAACCACCCTTCGACTACGCTCAGGGTTCGGTGACGATAACTGACGATGGCTGAGCGTAGTCGAAGTCAAAACCCACCGGTCCGCAAAAGCGGCTTTTATTAAATCCTCATTCCACTAGCATTCATTCCTTATGTCATTAATAGCGCTAGCACTTTTGACAGTAATGATGAGCGTCGCAGTCATATTTGGCTGGCGTTCATGGCGATCGAGAAAGCTCTATAAACCGCTCAGATCTGTTCCTTCTCCGCCGCAGCATTGGCTCTTGGGAAATGTCCCTCAAATTTCAGCAGCCATTAAACAGAAGCAATTCTTTAAACTGTTATTTGACTGGAGTGAGCAGTATGGCCCTGCCTATGTCTTTTGGGTAGGGAAACCTGTTCTGATTTTGAGCCAGCCGACCGTCGTTGAGGACACCATCGTTCGTGGGATGAGGGACGGCAGCTTAGTAAGAAGCAAACGGATTCAGAAAGCCTGGAACGAGATCAGCAGCTCGATTCTGTTGGGCACCAGTGGAGCCGAATGGAAATGGCGTAGAAAAGCCTGGAATCCTGAATTTAATGACAGCGGTCTTGCTCCGCACATTGAGGTCGTCCACGCAGCCTGCTCTCAAATCACTGCAAAATTGAAGCAAGCTGATCCTTCTAAAGCCATTCAGGTCGATCCTCTGTTTGTAGAGCTGACTATGCGCGTAATCGCTAGCCTACTCCTAGGCATTCCCGTAGAGCGTCAGGAAAATAGCCCAGACGGACCACCGCTTGATATCCAAAAAACTTATCAAGCGATGTCCGTCATTGGCTATCGATTTCTCAGAGTCGCTACGGGTGAAAAGATCTGGAAAAAGTACCTGCCGACGCCAGCCTCTCGCGATTACTGGGCGGCTAGAAGCTATTTGGAAAAGTTGCTAGCGCCCTATGTGGATTCTGCTCTAGAGCGCGGGGAAAAGCACAGAGGAAAGACTGAAGGCAATCTCAAAGACAGTGCTTCTATCAAGGCCAGCAAGCCTTCAATGCTAGACAAAATAGCCGAAAAAGAACCGCGCTATACGAGAGAAACGCTGATTGCTGAATCTATTGAAATGCTGATTGCTGGCACAGATACGACGGCCCACACACTATCTTTCGCCGTCGGCGAGCTGGCCTCGAATCCAAACGTTTTCAAAAAGGCCCAGTCTCTGGTAGATCAAGTGTGGGAACAACATGGGGAGCTTTCCACAGACGCTCTCAAAGATCTCAACTATATCCGAGCAATCATTAAAGAAACGCTTCGGCTCTATTCGGTAGCATCCGGTTCGACTTCATTAGAAGCCACTCGACAGACAACAATACAGGAGATTACCGTTCCCCCTGGTACGCAGATCTCTTGGTCGATGCTAGGAGCGGGACGAGATGCCTCTACATACCCTGAACCCGATCAGTTTCGACCAGAGCGATGGTTAGAAAAAGGTAAAGAAAATGCTTCTGTGCCGATGATCGACTTTGGCTCTGGCTACCATCGCTGCCTAGGTGAACAGCTAGCTATGCTAGAGGCGACCATCATGCTAGCTCAGATGATACATACCTTTGAGTGGGAATTAGTCAACGGCAAAGTCACATTAGACAAATTACAGCAAAACTTACTGATCTACCCGACAGATGGTATGCCCATACGGGTGAAGCGGAGAGAATTTGAAGCTTGAGACTCAACAATTAAGACCTGGAACTTAAGACTTAGAATCGAGGATCAAACAACCTGCTGATCTCTAACCGGCCACCCTTCGACTACGCTCAGGGTTTGGTGACAGCAACTTACGATGGCTGAGCGTAGTCGAAGTCAAAACCCACCAGCCCACGAAGGCGGCTTTTATTAAATCTTCATTCCTTAGAACTTAAGGCCTAAAACTTAAGACCTAAAACTTAAGACCTAAAACTTAAGGTAGTGCAACAGTTCAACTGCAGCCTTCGGCGTTAGCCGCAGCCGGTCTTGCAAGTCGGCTAAGTCTCTGTAGGAACCGGCTTGGCGATAGTAAATGATGGCTCTAGCCAAGAACGTATCGATTGTAGGAACGGTGGTCAGCTCTGTGACTGTTGCTGTGTTGACGTTCACTTTTTCGGGTTCTAGAGCTGCTTCGGGGTCGTAGTAGCAAAACTGGAGGATTACTTGCCAAGGCTGAATCTGTTGAACGGGTAGGTTTAGCGCGGCTGCGATATCTTCGATGCAGGTGAAAGAGACTTTTTGGCTGGTGAAATTGGTGAGCGATCGCGCCTGATGAATTGACAGTCCCGGCAGTCGCAGCCACTCATCTACCGACGCCGTATTCGCATCCATGCGCACTCCCCAGCTAGCGGCTAGCTGCATCTCTTCAAACGACTGGAAGCGATAGTAGGGCTCTTGCTGTAGTCGCCGCCACAGCGGATGGTAGTTGCGGGTAAAGAATTTTTTGAGCATCAACCTATTTCTTTGGCCTGTTTCTTCTACGCTATCTCTTCTAAGCTATCTCTTCTACGCTATCTCCTCTAAGAGCCTGCGGCGTTTTTGTTCAAATTCGTACTCCGTAATCAGACCATCTTGGCGGAGCTGATCGAGCTCTCTAATAGCGGCGGCTACCTGCTGCGCGTTTGAAACGTTACCTTTGGCTATGCTTTCTCTATTTTTGCCAAGTTTAGTTTGGCTGTCTTTAGTTTGGCTGTTGCTATCGCTAGGTAGCAATATTTCTTCTACTTCAGGGAAACGAGCCTCAAAGCTCTGGTCGCTCTGAGTTAGATACCAGATCCCCTCCATACAGCAGGCAACCGTAGGAATTCCCGTAGGGACTAGCACCAGGTATACTACTCCCCACAGATATTGACCCAGATAGAACTTATGTAGCCAGGTAAGGGGAAGCGGCGTCGGCAGGCAGCCGATAAACGCTAGTGCGATCGCAATCTTTCGACGTTGCATAGAGCATTCAAAAATAACGTACAGTCAGGCATTGAGCCATATTGAGTCATACAGTTACCACATACATTCGCGAATGACGACTGGGCACTTTAGATCAAGGAGGAACAGGCGAGCTCAACGCCACTTTTTTATGCCAGAAGCCGAACTATCCCTGGAACTTACCAGCCTTGTTGACATCGATCCCTTTGCACTGATAGGGATTTCAGTCAGCGCAGACGAAAAAAGAATCGCCAAACGCTATCGAACCATCGCTAAACAGCTTCACCCAGACGCACTTGCCAACGCCTCAACCCAGCAGGGCATAACGCCTACACACGCTGCTCAGATCATAGCGCGTATTGTAAACCCGTCTTACCAAAAGCTCAAACACGGAAAAAGCCGTCAAGAAACTCTCTCCACACTTCGCTTTCGAGTGCTTAGACTCGTCCGCACCGAAAAACTCATCCCCACTTTTGACAATGCCCAGCAACTCGCCCACATAGAAGAAGACAGCCTCGAAGTTTATTACGAACAGGCCATTAGGCAGCTAGCCCGGATACAGTTCACCACTGTCGACCAGCTTCATGCTTGCTCTCTAGAAATTGGTCAGCTGAATCTGGTTTATTTGCACCGCAAAACAAACGCTACCATCCGGCAAAAGAGAGCTGGCCTGATCTCTAAAGCTGGCCTCCCTAGCGCCGTTGACAAGACAACAAGTAAAACTAACGCTAGCACCGCACCCGCCTCAGTCAGCGAGCTGAACCAAGGCAAAGGCGATGGAAGTAGTAACAGTCAGGAAAAAAGCACATCACAATCCCCCCACCTTCTCACCGTAGACTACGTGGCCAAACACATAGAGCGGGCCAAAACCTACCTCAGACAGCGTAGCTATGACTACGCCATTCAAGAGCTGCGCGAAGCGCTCAAGCTATCGCCGCAAAGCCCAGAGATTCATTCCATGATTGGTCAGGCCTACTACAAACAATCGCTAACCGGCATGGCCAAAGCTCACTTCAAGCAGGCATATCGGCTTAATCCAAACCACAAAGTAGTCAAAAAATACATCGAACTTCTAGGCCTGAGCGCTGAACTCGAAAAAGAAGGCGTTCACAGTGGAACTTCCTCCCAATCAGAAAAAACGGCTGCTGAATCCTCTAACACCCGCGATACGATAACCTCGAAGAAAGCTTGGCTAGGCCGACTTCTCCGTCGATGAGCTAGCAGTAGTGATAACTCACCTTGGCGCAGGCTGTGTAAACGCTTACGCTATAGCTATGAGTTTGACGCAGCGGTCGTCATGGAGTGTTGACAATCATGGGAATGTTTGATTCAGACCTAGTGCAGCAAGAAGCCAACCAGCTCTTTAAGGACTATCAGTCGTTAATGCAGCTCGGTGGCAACTACGGTAAGTTTGATCAAAAAGGCAAAAAGATCTTTATCGACCAGATGGAATCGGTCATGGATCGCTATCGCATCTTTATGAAGCGATTTGAGCTCTCAGAAGACTTTATGGCCAAGATGACGATGGAACAGCTCAAAACGCAGCTCAGTCAGTTTGGCACTACTCCCCAGCAGATGTTTGATCAAATGCATCAGACATTAGAGAGGATGAAGGCAGAGATCAAGGACGAATAAACTCGCTGGGCTTGCGGAACGACTCGACCGGCTCATCGCGCAGTGCCTGCACCATAAAGTCGCGCCATACTGGCGCTGCATAGCCGCCGCCAGTTGCTCCTCTACTCAACGGCCTAGAGTCATCGTTACCGACCCATACCGCCGTTGCTAGCTGAGGGACGTAGCCGACAAACCAAACGTCTTTTTGTGAGTCAGTGGTGCCGGTCTTTCCTGCTGCCGGACGCCCAATTTGAGCGTTCGTCGCTGTCCCCTGGGAAATTACGCCTTGCAAGACATCTGTTAATGCTGCGCTGGCCCAAGGATCTAATAGCAGCTGCGGCTTCGGCGTGTTATCCAAAATTGTATTGCCTCTGCTATCGGTGACCTGCACAATGAGGGTTGGGTCAGAGTGCCAGCCGTAGTTTGCAAACGTAGCATACGCACCTGCTATTTCTAACGGCGTCAGATCTACTGCGCCCAGCGGCAACGAAATCACCGGGTCCATTGGGCTCTCAATCCCCAAAGTTCTAGCAATCTCAACAATTCGGTTGATGCCGACTGACTGACCTAGCTTCACAGCAGGCACGTTTCGAGAGGTTTCCAATGCCTTTCGCAAGGAAATATCGCCCATGAATGAGCCGTCATAATTTCGCGGCGTGTAGGTTTCGTAGCCATCAGGGTAACTAACGGGCGAGTCGCTGATGATGCTATCAGGAGTGAATTTGCCTGAGGCAAAGGCCGCATAGTAGACGAAAGGTTTGAAGGCTGATCCTGGCTGTCGTCTGGACTGTACCGCTCGGTTGAATTGGCTGGAGTCGTGATTGACGCCGCCGACAAGGGCTTTGACGAAATGGGTGCGAGGGTCAATAGCAACAAGCGCCATTTGGTCGGCATACGCGCCGTTGCCGAAGTAGCGGTAGTAGCTGTCAGTGACGGTGTCTTCAGCGATTCTTTGTAGATTGATGTCTATAGTGGTCTGAATGCGCATACCGCCTTTGGCCATAGCCTCCTCACCAAACTGTTCGGTGAGCTCTTGCATGACGGCTTCAGTGACGTAGGGAGCCTGACTAGAACGGAAGGACGTGATTTCGCCCAGGACCAGAGGCTGCTTTTTAGCGGCTTCTATCTCTTCCACGCTGGCCCACTTGAGCTGTCGCATTCTCCCTAGAACGATGGCCTGGCGTTTTTTGGCTTCTTCGTAGTCGAGAAAGGGGCTAAAGCTCTCAGGTGCCTGAACCAGACCAGCCATCATCGCTGATTCAGCCAGGGTAAGGTCTTTTGCCGATTTATTGAAGTAGCTTTGAGCGGCGGTTTCTACGCCATAGGTGTTGTGTCCCCAGTACACCTGGTTGAGGTAAAGCTCGAAAATCTCATCTTTCTCAAAAATCTGCTCGATGCGCATGGCCAGGACGACTTCGACTAGCTTGCGGCTGATAGTGCGCTCTGGGCTGAGGAAGAGGTTTTTGACGAGCTGCATGGTGATGGTCGATCCGCCCTGCACCGTCGAACCGGCTTGGAAGTTGGCAAGGAAGGCTCTGGCGATACCATTGGGGTTGATGCCCTGATGGGTGTAGAAGTAGCTGTCTTCCATTGCCAGAACGGCCCGCTTGAGATCTGGATTGATCTCGTCGAGATCGACGACTTCGCGGTTGGCTTCGCCGTGGACGTTGTCTAACAGGGTGCCGTTGATGTCGTAGACGTAGCTGGTTTCTGAGGGAATGTAGTTTCGTAGGATACGTACGTCTGGCAGATTGCGGAAGCTGATGGCTAGTCCCACAAGTCCACCAGCGACAACTGAGCTGCCCAGCATCGCCACCGTTAGCAAGGCGGCTGCGCTGACTTGCCCAACGTCTTGGATATAGCTGAGGACTTTGGGCGATCGCACCACGGATGGTCGGCGTGGACGCGATCGCACTTTTCGGAAACTATTTGAAGACACAGGCAGACAGTACTTCCTTAGTAGGGTTGAGGGGGCGAGCGATGGCTCTTTTCTGCGCTGCGCATCAGCGGTGCAGTTTAGTAGTTGGTGCCAATATAGAGGATATCTGACAAATGTCTAGTGGTTTTCGGTAGTTTCTCAATTATTTTTAGCGATAGAAACCGGGGAAAGTTACACTGTCAAGGCCCCTGATTGTAACCTTATATTCTGTCTTTCCCATGACTGCTGCAACTGATCCCTCCGATATTAAGAACATATATAGAGGGGTGAGTGAAGTCTTCCCGCATCAGCCAGAATCAACCAATGTTGATGAGAATTTGTTAGAGCGGCTGGCCAAAAGCGATCGCCCGCTGCGGGTAAAGCTCGGGATTGATCCGACCGGATCAGAAATTCACCTCGGTCACAGTACGCTGGTACGCAAGCTCAGAGCTTTTCAGGATGCAGGGCACACAGCCATCCTACTAATTGGTGACTTTACCGCTCGCATTGGCGATCCGACCGATCGCGCTGAGGTTCGCAAGCAGCTCAGCGAAGCAGATGTCAAAGCCAATGCTGAGACCTACATCGAGCAGATCAGGCCAATTCTCGATTTTGAGACGCCCGGTCGTCTGGAGATTCGCTACAACTCTGAATGGCTATCAGATATAGATCTGGACAAAATGCTATCGCTGCTGAGAACGATGACGCTAGGGCAAATGCTGGCTAAAGAAGGCTTTGCCAACCGCTATGAGAAGGGGACGCCGGTTTATCTGCATGAGTTTCTCTATCCGCTGCTGCAAGGGTACGATTCGGTAGCGCTAAAGTCGGACGTGGAGCTGGGCGGTACGGATCAAAAGTTTAATGTGGCAGTGGGTCGAGATTTGCAGCGACACTTTGGTCAGCCGCCGCAGTTTGGGATGCTGCTGCCGCTGCTGTTGGGGACAGATGGCAATCAGAAGATGTCAAAGTCGCTGGGCAACTACGTGGGCCTGCAAGAAGATCCGCTGTCGATGTATTCCAAGCTAGAAAAAGTGCCCGATGCCGTGATTAGTGATTACTTTACCTATCTGACGAATTTGCCCTTAGACGCGCTGCCAGAGAACCCTAGAGAACAGCAAAAGCTGCTGGCGAAAACGATCACCGGACAGTTTCATGGAGAAGCGGCAGCAGAGCAGGCGCAGCAGGATGCACTGACTTTGATTGCGGGGCAGACAGAAGCGGCAGAATCGGTGCCAGAATTTTCGCTGACTGAGGTAGGCTTTCCGGCAAAGCTGTTCTATCTGCTAGGGGCAACGCCGCTGTGTGCGAGCAGCAGTGAGGCGCGTCGCCATATCAAAAACGGTGCGGTGAAGATGGATGGAGAGAAAATGGGAGACCCGAATCTGACGTTTGATCGAGCTGAGGAGCTAGACGGAAAGGTGGTTCAAATCGGCAAGAAGAAGTTCGTGCGGTTGGTGCCATGATGTCTTCACAGCCGATGCCAGAACAGAGCATAGAACAGACGCTAGAGCGAATTATTGTGCCTTTGGATGTGCCGAGTCAGCGGGAGGCGATCGCACTTCTAGACACGCTTCCTCAAATCACCTTTTGGAAAGTGGGCCTAGAGCTTTTTGTCAGCAGCGGCCCGGCGATCTTAAGCGAGATTAAATCTCGTGGCAAGCGAATTTTCCTAGACCTGAAGCTGCACGATATTCCCAATACGATGGCAGGTGCTTGTCGGGCGGCGGGTCGCTATGGCGTGGATCTCCTGACGGTACATGCCGCAGCGGGTGAAGTTGCCCTGAAAGCCGCACAGCAGGCCGCAGTAGAAGGGGCGCAGCAGGCAGGAAACTCGCCACCTAGTGTGATTGCAGTAACGCTACTCACCAGTATTGGCGCAGAAGCACTCTTGAGCGATCTCAAAGTTGCGCTGACCGTAGAAGACTATGCCAAGCAAATGGCGCAGCTAGCGAAAAATAGCGGACTGGCAGGTGCGGTTTGTTCTCCTCATGAGGCGATCGCGCTGCGCAAACTCTGTGGAGATGACTTTCGACTGGTCTGTCCAGGGGTGAGACCGACGTGGGCGCAAAAGGGCGATCAGCAGCGGGCCATGACGCCATCTGAGGCGCTGAAGGCAGGTGCAAACTATCTGGTAATTGGTCGACCAATTACGCAGGCCGCAGATCCAGCAGCGGCGGTTGAGCGGATCTGTGAGGAGATGGCCGCGTGAGTAGGGCAATTAGGAAGGTGTGGCGTGGTGTGGTTGGGAGTGCGATCGCATCTCTCTTCTTTTTAGGCGGGACCGTCGAAAAAGCTGTTGCTGATCCTTCTCTAAAACAAACAGATCAGGACGCTGTTGAAGATATCATCGAAGATCTAGAGGCCGCTGATGAGAGCATTGATGACGCCCAACAGATTCTTGAGAACATAGAGACAATTGATGAGAATCTAGACACTCTCGAAGAAAGCCCACCTGTCTACGCGCCGATTAGACAAACCACCCAATGCCCATCTGATATAGAGCCTTTAGCCGAGCTGCTAATCCGCGATATTCCTGGCTACACCAACAGAGTATTGCAGCGAACCGTAGCCGTTCTACCTTGGACAGAGGCAGATGTGCTTAGAGCTTTAGAAAGCGACGAAATTGTTAGAGAACCCTATCGCCCGTCTAGCGTACTAATCGCTGGGAAACTCAACCTAGAGCCGCTAGATCTCGATGAGTATGCTTTCACCACTGCTCCGCAGACGGGTGGTGAGGTGACTCAGCTATTTTTCACAACGCTATCGCGACAGTATACAGGGCTTCAGGTAAAAGAAACTCAAGAATATCACTGGGTCTTTTTGACTCAGACCGTAGGCGGCTGGCGGCTGGCTTTCATGTTCTCGGCAATTGACGGCTTGCCCCTTGTGCAGATCTTAACGCCGCCGAGAGAGAGTAGTGATAGCAGCGTTGGCCAGGCCATTCAGCTGTGGTTGAGAGACTGTAGAGCAGGTGCGATTGAGGCTCTGTCTACTAATTGACTGGGGACCTACGTACGTCTCATAGCAAACACATTATAATAAGCTCCTCTACAGCAAACACTGTCGACCCGATAACCCCTGTCAAAAATGATCACTAACCTCTGTCCGCCCAGCAATACCGGCATAGATGGCATGATTAACCTGGATGATTTTCTAAAGCTAATTGAGCTACTAGAAACTAAAGGCGTTGACTACGCATTAGTAGGCGGGGTGGCGATGATGGCGATCGCTCCTGAGGCTAGAGCTACCGATGACTATGACTTCATCGGGCAAAGAAGCGACTTTGACAGCCTTGGCGAGCTGTCTAAAGTATCATCTGATAAAAATTTTGGCCGGTATCTGCACAACGCGACAATAGTTGATACGCTCTTTGTTGAAAATCCAGTCTTCGCTCATGCATTGAATACTTATCAGGCTGACTGTGTGCTAGCTGGTAAAACGATCCGATCGCTTAGTCCATCGGGCATAGCGCTGCTAAAACTCTATGCGCTACCTTCTTTATATTTGCAAGGTCAGCATGTACGAGTTGCAACCTATGAACAGGATTTAGAAGTGTTGTTTATTGTCGATCCTGACATTAATGAAGATGTACTGTTGACCTTTCTAAACAAACATCTCGTACAATCTCAGGTCACAGAACTCAAGAATACCTGCGAAGAGATTCGAAAGAAACTTTCCAGAAAAAGATTTTAGGTCAATAGCGAAGCTACCTCGACAAACCTCGAAACCTACCGTCAAACCTGTCTTACCCAGACAGCTACGAAGTAGAAACTGCCAACCCGCTTTCTAGGCAGATGAACCCTCTAAACAATGTCTATTAGTTCTAGACCAGTCAGCTCTTGAGAGATTGCTCATGATACTTTGATCGCTATTCTTCTTTGATCCAAGGTTTCTTCAAATAGTGGTGTGGACAGCGCTTGCTCTACCGGCCACACGCCAGGTTTATCTAGCCTGCCTGACAGGATAAGCTGCGCGATCGCACCCGTCCCACACCCCGCACAAAACGCCGTATCCTCATGGTCCAGCGTCGCCACATAGCTCGTCTGCTGACCACCTTTCTCTCCATTGACCTCAATCCGCATCGCAATCCCTACGCCCGTACGCGGATCGGTAACTTTCGTCATCTGATAGCTAATCTTTGAGAGAGATTCAATTACAGCATTGTTCTTTAATATGCCGCTGGGCAGTCTAGCCATTAACCAGGTCAGCCGATTGTAGTAGTCAGGCACAGAGCCAAACTTTGTCACAATTGTTTTGAGTTCCGGAAAAGTGTCGGCCACGGTCAGCGCTTCAACCGTGTTAAACCAGTACACGCCGCCTTTGCCATAGCGTGGAAAGTCCAAGACTTCTCTTTCACTGTAGGGTGCGATCGCCTGCCAGCGCCCATTCACCTTCGACATAAACGGCGTCTGCAATTCTATAAACGTGGTCCGCATCACCGTCAGCCCAGCGCCACCCGAGCCAGCAACCAGATAGCTCAGATGCACCCCTTCAGCCTTGTCTAACTGCTCTATTCCCTGGCGCACCATACTCCCAGAAATACCTGGAAAAATACCGGTGCTGAGCACCGCAGTTACACCCACTTTTTGTGCGCTTTCCCGATACTTAAGCGCCTGATTCACATAGTCCGGGCTATCGGCCACATCCAGATACGGCTTGCCCTGATCAATGCAGCTAACGAGGACGTGATGATTGCGATTGCGAAAAGGTCCGGCGCAGTGAATGACCAGATCATGTTGGGCGATCGCGCTTTCCACCGCCGCCTCGTCCGCCAACAGCAAAGGCTGATAAATCTGATTTTCTGACAGGGCAAAGTCCGGTTCTAACCGTCGACCGGTTAGCGTCACTTGTGCATCTGCATATTTACAAACATCGTTGGCGACGCTTCGGCCAATTCGTCCGCCGCCGCCCACAATCAAAACGCTTTGCATCACTACACCCCACCACTTAGCTCAGCTCTGTTGTGACTCTTGATTTGAATGGGCATAGCAAACTACACCCATCCGAATTGCAAATTAGCTATTACGCAGCCAAACCAGCGAGCACGTCGCTAGCGTGAGTCTCGGTGTTGATACTGTCGTAGACCTTGGTGATAGTCCCTTCGCCGTCGATTACAAACGTCACCCGCTTGGCATAGCCGCCGCCTTCTACGTCAAAGGCTTTGGCGATCGCACCGTCGCTATCCACAATCAAAGGAAAAGGTAGGCTAAACTTTTCTTTGAACGCTTTGTGAGAAGTTTCGTCGTCCATACTTACGCCTAAAACGGCAATATCCTTGCCTTCGTATTCGCTATACGAATCGCGGAAGCTACAGGCCTGTTTGGTGCAGCCGGGGGTATCATCTTTAGGGTAAAAGTAGATGACAGCTGTCTTACCTGAAAAGTCAGAGAGAGAGACGCTGTTGCCAGCATCATCGGTAGAGCTAAAATTAGGAGCTTTACTGCCTTCTGAGAGTGCCATGGGGATTTCCTATCTATTATTTCATTGGATGTTTCATTGCAGTATGACAACTGAAGTTGCCACGCCTCAGTGATTCTAACAGTGATTTTGCGCTCACTATGGCGCTGGCCGTCAAACGAACCACCACCACCATGCAGCTCGAAACCCCGCGACTCATCATCAGAGACTGGCATCCTACAGAAGATGTTCGCGATACGATAGACATCTTTGGGGATGTCAGGGTCACTCGCTGGTTAGAAAAAGGCAGCCAGGACACTTCACTACGCCAGGTTCAAGGCAGGCTACATCGCTACGTCGACAATACTCAAAAGTCTAAAAACGGAACGGGCAGCTGGGCAGTCGTGCAAAAAGACATCGCGAGAGTCATCGGCCATATCGCCCTGCTGTGCCTACCAGATCTAGAAGAAGTCCGACCCGATCATGTTATAGAGCCCTTTCCGGACGGTATGAGCGTTGAGTATTTTGAAATAGGCTGGCACTTTCGACCGGCTAGCTGGGGATTTGGCTACGCTACAGAGGCCGCTCGCGCTTTAATTGAGTACGGCTTTGAGGTGCTTGATTTGCCGGTAGTCTTTGCGATCGCACAGCCAGAAAACAAACGCTCCCTCGCCGTTATGAAGCGCCTTGGCATGCAGTATGACGGTTTGACCACACGCTGTTACGGCGGTCAGAGTCTGCATCTATACCGGTTGAGCGCTGATAGCTATCTTGATATCAGCGCCCATTCCCAATCAAAATAAAAGCGGCCCAGGCGTTGGGATGGCTAAACCTTCGGCTCTTAATAAGCTGGGTTTGAGCCTGTTGCAGCGCCTGAGCCTTGGATTTTCCTGATTGCAAGGCCGCGTAGAATTCACCCATCAAGGCGGCGGTTGAATTATCGTCTACGGCCCAGAGCGCGGCGATCGCACTTCCCGCCCCGGCCTGCTGCATTTGAAACCCTAGCCCCAGAATTTCTTTACCCTCCGCATCTACACTAGTCGCAGTCTGACAGGCGCTAAAAACAACCAGATCCACGTCTGACAGCTGCCACTCACCTAGCTCTCTGAGCGTGACTATATTGCCATCACCGAATAGAACAAATGAATCTTCCGGCTGACCGGGCAAAAACTTGGCATGGGTAGCCAGGTGAACAACGCGGTGGTCACTAGCAGCCTCTAGTATCGTTTCAGACGTGAATGCCTGATCGAATAGAGCCATCGTATCAGGCAGCGTAGCGACCAGCCGTTCGACCTCTTGCTTGGCACCGGAAAGACCGGTATACGAAAACTGCTGCTGGCCTACTCTGATGCTGTAAGGTGGGCTGTTTTCTGTTAATGCGCCTGCAACGACGGTCAGATCGGGCGATCCAGTGCGAGTAAGGTTGTCAATTGAGGCGGCAGTGATGTTGTGCGACTGGTACTTTTGGGCTAGCCACTGCTGTCCGTCGTGCAGCGCGGCAAGAGGGATATAGCGCAAAATGCTGTCAGGCAGGTAGACAATATTTTCGATGTCCTGCTCTTCTAGAATTTCATCGAGGGGATGAACGAGCCACTGGTAGAGCTGTTGCGAAAGGGCCGTGGGATCGAGGCTATCGGCATGAAGCTGCGACTGTAGCTCACCGACAACACGAGTGAGCTGGGACTGGGTGACCTGGACCTGCCGATGAATAGGAAGCCCTTCTGACGTGATCAGGATTAGCTCTAAGCGATCGGGCAAGACCAGCGGATAGAGCACGGCTGTTTTGACGGGCTGGGCAGATAGTGCCGCCTGCAATGACTCAATCACCTGTAGGTCAAAAGAGTCCGTAGTAGATCCCATCTGCGACGAAACGGCCCTCGTTTCTGGCAGTTCAAGAAAGGCCGATAGCTCAATCAGAGATGTGCTTTCTAAGAGACTTTCTAGAACAGATTCTAGGTTGGCTTCTGCTGACGTACTTAGAGAGATTGGCCTGCTTTCCTGGGTTTGTCCACGCAAATAAGTGTCGACTTCTTGAAGCTTTAGCAGCTCTAATACCTGCAAGGCTTCAGCCGTTCGATTCTGGCTTAGAAGTAGATCGGCTAGCTGACGATAGGCACTTTCGACGGTGGCTGTGTAGCTCTGTTGCGCGGTCAGCGGCAGGCTTTGCAAGTCGGAGCGAATAATTTCTATCTTGGCAATCGCCCGCTTGTAAAAGAAGATTGCCAGAGCGGGTTCAAAGCTGTCTTCCATCAGGGCTGCCAAGTTTAGCGAGCTTTCGATCTCGCCGATTGTGTCGCCAGTTTGAGCGCTGAGCTGTAGTCCCTGAAGGTATTGAGACCAGGCTAAATCACGCTTTCCTTCCTGCTGAGACAGGCGGCCATAGCTGTCCAATAGTAGCGATCGCGAATACAGATCTTCCTCAGCCTCCAATAGCGACCAGCCTCGATCTAGCGCTTTTTTAGCGGCGCTCAGATCGCCCTGCTTCAGGTGGACTATGCCTAGATTGTTTAGAGTGTCTGCTTCTTCGGGGATGCTGCCAATCTGCCGATAGAGCCCGCTTGCCTGGTCATAGTAGGCGATCGCCCGGTCATAGTCGATCTGCTGCTCATCAATCCAGCCTAGGGCTAGCAATGCACTGGCCTCTTCGCGCGGCTTCTCCAGACGACGATTTAGATCGACGGCCTGCTGCAAAGTCAATTCAGCCTGATCGTACTGGCCAATCGCAGCCTCGATTGTGCCGATGTTGACTAGTAGCACAGCGCGTACAGGTTCAATCGGATCACCAGACAAAGCCTGTCGATAGTAGTTCAGCGCTGAGCCGAGATGACCTAGCCACTGGTGCGTTTCTCCCAACGCACTGGAGAAATTGAGTACAGCGTTGGCATTCGGTGAGCCGCTTAGATTGCTCGCAACGCCTCTATTCTCATCAGAATTAGCGGCAACTAGCGAGAGTCCTTCTTCTAGAACGGACAGCGCCGTAGCGTAGTCTTCGGCTCTCAGATAGGCCACGCCTGAATCATACAGCGCCTTGCTTTTAGAGACGATGTCGTTGTCGGCTAGCAGCTGAACCGTCTGCACTTTGCCCGGTTCGGCTGCTAGCTGTGAACTGGCAGGTAGGGCAGCGGCCTGAAAGGGTAGAAAAACTGCGATCGCAATCCACACAGAACGCATAGGATTTCAGCCTAGTTTTTCTTTTCTGGGTTGGGGGGCACTGGCTGCGGCCTAGGCAGGCGACTGCTTCTCGGGGCAAAAAGTCCCATAGCCTGTACTTTATTATCCTGTGACAGATTGCCAGGAGACTGAAGCTGAGTGCTCCAGGCAGAAAGGCGAGCGATCAAACGAGAGGCGTTGCTACGCAAGGAAGCGATATTTGAAGTGATGACTTTCATAGGATTACAAAGTGAAATGACAGTTTTCTCGCACCAGTAATATCACTGACGTTAGCATCAGGATTAGCGATCGCGTCGTTTCAGTTTGCAAATGTAGACCAGAAATAGAGCTGTCACCTGGTTGAGGGGATTAGCTGGCATTAACATCAAAATTACTCAAAGGCTAATACTTGGCTGAGCGGAATGTTGTTTCTCTAAGGGTAGTGCGCAACGATGATCGAGACTTCAGGGTGCGATCGCACCACTTCTTCTGGCACCATGCCAATGGCAGGTTTCATCGCTACCCGCTTGCTGCTTGTATTCACTTCTAGCACTAGTAAATCGTTGGGCTGTAGCCGCTTCGAGATTCGTTTGAACAAATTTCCTTTTGTCTGCTCGACAGCAATATCTGGACTGATCTCAGCAATTTCGGCATCGGTCAGGCGAGACTCTCTTCGACCAGCGACAACCACTATCTGAGGCGTGGCCTTGAGTTCATTGGCGATTGTTTGAACAATCTGAAGGGTAGGCTGAAAGTTCTCTGAGAGCGCCTGCTGTTTGTTTACAGCTAGGATAATGCGGTTCGTGTTTGAAACGGGATAGACAAACCGCGTTACCAGCACAGGCACAGGCGCTTGACGAGCAACATTGTCTAGTACATCACCAAAAAAGTTGTCCTTGTAGCTGGAGTAGCCTTTCCAGCCGCAGATAATCAGGCTAGCGTCCTGTTCTACCGCCGTTCGCAAGATTCCTTTATCGATCGCGTCATCCACCCGGCCAATCGGCTCTACTTTGGCAACCGCTGCATGGGCAATCTCTTCTGCCGTCTCTAGCAAGCGGACCTGGCGCTGTTTGTCGGCTGCTGAGACTAACTTCTTACTGTCAGAAAGTACGTTCAAAGGCAACAGCGTACCGTCCCCCGCTTTCGCAAGAATAATGGCTAGGTTCAACAGAGTATCTTCAGTACTAGGATTTGCCACCGTCACCAGCACCCGCCGCATCAGATCTGACGAGCCGCCTTTGGATGCTGGCGCTGCCACATTGATCTTTCTCCCCCACTGCTGAACCACTGAAGGGGAGGCAATTGAGGTAAATAGAATCATCGCGACTACCCCGTTCACAGTTAGCTGATCAACCAGCTCGATATCGTATGCCACTGTAATCGCCGCCAAGGTCGAGGCCGCTTGAGCGATCGAGAGCCCAAACATCACCATCACGTCTGCGGACTGAAAGCCAAACACTCTACCCGCTACCCAGGCCGCTGCGTATTTGCCAACTAACTCTGCAACGATCATTACGCCTGCAATGATTAGCACCCGAGGCTCGCGAATAAGCACCACCGGGTCGATCAGCATTCCAACAGAAATTAGAAAGAAGGGAATAAATAGCGCATTGCCAATGAACTGAATCCGATTCATTAGCGGGCTCATCTGCGGAATCAGCGGCGTTAGGGCGATGCCTGCCAAAAATGCGCCAATAATGGGCTCTACTTCGATGACGCTAGCGGCATAGGAGACAACAAACAGCGTCGCTAGAACAAAGGTAAATTCGGCGTTCTCGTCGTGGCCAAACTTGTGAAAAAACCAGCGGCCCAAGATAGGAACGCCCCACAAACAGGCGAACGTATATATCGCCAGTGCCGGGATCAAAAACAGCCAGAAGGAGAGCGTCAGGCCGCCTTGATAGGCTTTGATAATCACAGCTAAGGTGAGCAGGGCGAGTACATTTGTGATTAGGGTTGCGCCCAGGGTGACGGTGACGGGAGGCGATCGCATAATCCCCAGCTTGTTCAGCACCGGCAGCGCCAGCAGCGTATGAGAAGAAAAGCAGGAGGCCACCAGGATCGCCGCTAGCCAGCCATAGCCTAGCCACAGCATCGCCGCCGTTCCAATCACCAGCGGAATCAAAAACGTCGCAATTCCGAATATTGTCGCCTTGTCACCGTCTTCTTTAAAGTCGTCTAGGCTAGTCTCCAACCCAGCCATAAACATCAAAAACAACAAACCAACTGTGCCCAACAGCACAATCGTGCCATCGCGCTCAAGCAGCCCAAGCCCGTCGGGTCCCACCACCACGCCCGCCAGAATCAGTCCGACAATTCCCGGCAGCTGAAAGCGCTCAAACAATAAGGGTGCAACCAGCATAATCGCCAAAATGACGAGAAAAATGGCTACCGGATCGGTGATGGGATTCGACAGGAAGTTAGCAACTATCAAGGTATCGATTTGCAAGAGGTTAATTCGTTAGGAAGAGGGCTTAGTCTGGCGGCTAATCATAGGCCGAATGTCTCGAATCATGCAAGCGACGCCGACAAATACGGTAAAGAACTCCAGGCGACCTAGAAACATACCGGCTATCTGCGTCCAAAGCACCCAAACTGGGGCATCGGCAGCCGTCACGCCGACGGACAGGCCCACCGTTCCCATCGTGCTGGCATACTCAAACAGGCTGTCTTGCAAAGGATATCCGTAGCCCATCATGATGGCGCTGCCAATAAAGAAAACCACCATGTACAAGAAGATAAACAGTGCGACCTGGCGAATCTGGTTTGCCTGTAGATATCGCTGCTGCTCTCCCTGCCAAATCTTGGTCTCATTAACTGCACCTTTTGGCATGATCATCTGCCGAGCCTCCGAAATCAAAGCGCGGTACAGAATGTATATCCTCAGCTGTTTAATTCCACCCGCCGTAGAGCCCGCACCGCCACCAATTAGCATCAGCACAATCATCCCTAGCCACGGCAAACTGTTCCAATCGCCGTAGCCAACAGTTGAAAATCCAGTGGTGGTCAACGCTGTCACTGATTCAAAGATAGAGACGCGAACGGCTTTGCTCAGTGTGGGGTACAGGCTCACAGCCGAACCAAAGAAGATGATAACTGCGACCAAAGGAATCATCAGCGCCTGCAAGCGGACCTGACCATTGCGGACAACAGATTTAATGCTGCCAGTCAGCAGCAGGTAGATGGTGACAAAGTTGAGCCCGCCGAACAGCATCAGCACAATAGTGACCGCTTCTACAAAGGGGCTGTCCCAATAGCCAATGGAATCTGTGCGAGTGGAAAAGCCACCCGTTGAAAGTGCGGCAAATGAGTGGTTGACCGCATCGAACCAGTCCATACCAGAAATCCGCAGCGCGACAGTACCGACAGCGCACAGACCGCTGTAGATGATCAAAACTAGCTTGGACGAGCGCCGCACGTTGGGAGCGAGCTGTTCGCTACGGCCTTCGGCGCTGCTGAGGCTAGCACCGACTGGACCGGCGATCGCACTCAGCGTAATAATCGCCAGCCCCGCCCCGCCAAACAGCTCCATAATGCTGCGATAGAGCAAAATTAGCCGAGACGCCTCTGTCACATCCACCACTGACAGTCCGGTTGTCGTCCAGCCGCTAGTCGACTCAAAAGTGGCCTGCGTAAAGTTCAGCCCGCCCACCGTCAAGAAGGGCACCGTGCCGAACAAGACAGCTAAAAACCATGACAGTACAACGATCACCGAGCCTTCTTGCAAGGTCAGTGTGGCACCTGATTTTGGCGTGAGCGATCGCCATAGAACCACACCCAATCCACTCAGCAAAAGCCCCGGCAGTAAAAAGCCCCAGGCCAGATTCGCTTCTTCGGGGTAGGCCAGTAGCGCTAGCAGCGGAGATAAAATGCAGAGACCTGCGATCGCACAGATTAGCCCGGTATAGCCCAAGATCGCCTGGTAGCGCCGATGTAAAAAGCTTTGATAGCGCATCCCCTATGCCCCCTCACCAGTCAAGGTTTTCTGAGCTTGGCCATAGCGGTCGTCTTCACTGATGAGCAAAAGGCGATCGCCCGCGTGTAGATAGCTCCGCCGCTGCGCCAACAGCACTCGTCCGCGTCTGACCACACAGGCCACCACAGCGCCCTGCAATTTCAAATCCTTAATCGCCGAGCCCACTGCTGGAGAATTCTCTTCGAGTACAACCTCTGTAATCGTCACACCGCTATCAGTCACGGGCACAAGGTTGCGAATGTCCGCGCTAGTCGTCTGCTGCTCAATCATCGAACCAAGCACCTCAGTCGCCGAGAAAGCCACACTCACGCCTAGCTCCTCAAAAATCTCTCGGTTCTCTGGATCGTTTACCAGCGCCACCGTCTTGGGCACGCCGTAGCGATCCTGCGCAATCTGACAGGCGATCAAGTTGTCCTGGTCTCTATGGGTGAGCGCCAGCAGCACATCTGCCTGATACGCTCCAGCTTCCTGCAACATGTCGGGATCGCTGCCGTTGCCCATTAGCACCGTCGCCTTTAGCTTGCGCGAAAGGGCAACTGCATTCTCTTCATCCGGAGTGATGATAGTGAGAAAATAGCCCTTACTAGAAAATCGCCGACCCAAAAAATAGGTGAGCTTATCCGTCCCAATTAAAATAATTCTCATTCTACGGCCTGCTTAACATTCTGTTGATCTTGTGCGTTACCTTGCGATTCAAAGCGCTCTCCTAACGTTTGCAAAAATCGGTCAGCAGAGAGCTGAGTAGGGCTAATCGTATCGATCTCTAGCTCCTGATAAATGGCCTCACGAGCAGGGTCAAAAACGCGAGCTAGCACCGTTGGAATTTCAAAAACGGTTCTAGCAATTTGTGCCACCATTAGGTTGATATTGTCTTCACTGGTGACAGCCAGCAGGCAGTCGGCTTTGTCTACCTTGGCCTGACGCAGCGTTGCTAGCTCAGCGGCATCACCCACGACATTGAATCCGCTGAATTCACTAGAGAGATTGTTGAAAGTTTTTTCTTGCTGGTCAATCACGACGACGCTATGACCTTGCGAGCTGAGCTGACCGGCCAGCAGAGCGCCTAGCCGCCCGCAGCCCACGATGACAATGTACTGAGATTTTTTGGCAGTACCACCAAAAATGTTAGAAACCATATTGCAGGGCTCACTAATAGAAACTAATAAAGAACAGTTGTGGAAATCGGGCTCGAGCTGGTGGTTAAATGTGCCTGTTTAGCGCTACATACCGAGACCCACCCCGTCACTGCGTGCCACCCCTCCCAAGAGGGGATTTGTCCTGGCTGTGTGACATTCGAGAGTCGGGGCAGATCGCCTTTGATCTCATTGCCCGAAGTAAATCCCCTCTCGGGAGCGGTCGACCCCGCGTCGCTTTGCGGCGCTAGGGAACGCGCACCAAGACAGGGGTGCTCGTAGGGCGGGGTGGGCCCTACAACTCGTGCTAATAAACGGCTTACGCCAAACACGCACATTCAAACCGGCCATTCAAACCGGCCATTCAAATTGGCCAGACTAGCTAGAAAGAAGGTCTTGAACTTAGATTCGTGGCTGCCCTCTCCAAATTTTTACTGGCAGCAGTGTAGGTCGGATCGAGATCGAGCGCCACGCGATAGTTCTTCAGTGCCTCAGCGCGATCGCCTGTCACTTCTAGCACTTCTCCAAGCAGGTTGAACCCGGCAGCGTTTTCAGGATGGCTGCCGATACACTGCTTTGCAGACGCGATCGCCTCTTCATACTTACCTTCATCAGCCAGCTTACGAGCGTCCGCAACCTGAGCGTCATAATCGCTCTCATCTGCGGCCTCTCTTTCCAAAACGCGGTTGACCAGCTCGCGCAGCTCACTCGGCGTAAACGGCTTTTGCAAATAATCCACTGCGCCCAGCTTCATGGCGTCCACCGCGTTATCCACCGAGCCATGCGCCGAAATCATGATCACCTTTAGCGACGGCTGCTGCGTCATCGCCTTTTGCAGCACTTCGATACCGTCCATGCCCGGCATTTGAATATCCAATAGCAGCAGATCGGTGGGGGTATCTTTTAGCTGGTCTAGCGCGGTACTGCCGTCGACAGCAGTAGTCACCTCATAGCCTTGAGATGAAAGCGCCTGAGCCACCGTCAAGCGAATGCTTTTCTCATCATCGGCAATCAAAATACTAGCGTTGGGCATTAGTTACATCCTTATATGGGGGTAGAAGAAGAGACCGGGAGTGTAAAGGTGAAAGTGCTGCCATGACCGGGTGTTGAATCAACCCAAATTGTACCGCCATGCGCCTTAATGATCTCCTTACAAATGGCTAGTCCTAGACCAGTGCCGCCAACATCTTTCTCGGTCTTGACTTGAACGAACTTGTCAAATATCTTTTGCTGGTAGGCCGGATCTATGCCAGGCCCGTCGTCAACAACCGCGATCGATATCCAGGTCCCATGACGCCTGGTTACTACCTTTATAGTTTCTTTCGCGTAGCGCAGGGCATTAGCAATCAGATTAGTCATCACCCAGGTCACTTTATTAAAATCTGCTTCGACCTGAGGCAGATTGCTCGCCGTCTGGCTAGTAATCTCGATCTCTTTATCTTCTGCCTGGATTTTCAGCAGCTCAATTGCTTTTTCGACTAGGCTGCCAGGATCGGTCGTTGTTTTCTCCATCTCCAGCTTGCCGGATTCGATTTTAGAGAGATCTAGCAGGTCGTTGACGAGATCTCGCAGACGCTCTACGTCTTCTTGTGCGGTCTGTAGAAGCTCCTGTTCATTTTCGGATAGTTTTGTCTTGGCGGTTTCTGTCAGCAGATCGATGCTCATCGCCATGCCGGTAAGCGGTGTGCGCAGCTCGTGAGAAGCGGTCATCACAAATTCGCTTTTGAGCTGGTCTAGCTGTTTGAGATTGGTGACATTTTGTAACAGCAGCACTACACCCAACCGGCGATTGTCTTCTGTCGTCACTGGAGTAGCCAGGTATTGATAATGCTCTATGCTACCTCGCTCAATAGTCAGTTCGGCGCACTTGGCATTCGTGCCTGCTGGCATAGCGGGCGTTTGGGATTCGGCGACAGACTGAAGCTGATTGTAAAGCGTACGGTCGTCAATGATCTCAAGGCAGTGACGACCCTGGGCTAGCTCTGGTTTCGTTCCAAATATGGTCGCGGCGACCGGATTAATCGCCACAATATGCAGCTGGTCGTCAACAACAATGATTCCGTCGCTCAGACTGTAGATAATGGCTTCACTGCGCTGCTTTTCAGCGACAATTTTGTCTAGGTTCAGCGCTTTGAATGCCTGTAGCCGCTGACTCATGATGTTGATTTCATCCGCTAGCTGACCGAGTTCGTCTTGAGAGGCGATGTCTAGCTGAATGTCGTAGTCGCCACTGGCAATTTTTTCAGTCGCGCCTCGAATTGCCTTGATTGGCTGAACTAAGTTGCGAGAAAGAATCCAGCTAATCACAAAGCCGATCGCAGCGGCACTGAGACCGGCAATGGCTACTGATGCGATCGCCTGTCGTGAGGTATCAGCCGCCCGTTCCGATGCCTCAATCATCGCTGCCTGATTGAGTTCTCTCAGCTCAGTTGCCGAATCTCGTACGGATTGAAACGCAGGCCGTACTGCCTGTTCATATTCACCTATCTCACTTTCAGAGAGCGCTACTAGCTGATCTACGCTAAGCAAGTACTCTTTATAGGCCGACTCTAGCTGACTCAATGTCTCTGCTTCGTTTGGCAGCGTGACATTGTCCTTGGCTCGGCTCAGCCACTGCAAAAACTGGACTTCATATTCGCGAAAAAGAGTCCGACCGGCGTTGGCATCTTCATCTATCAGCAAGATCAGCGTTGCACTATCCTGCCGCTCTAGCGCATCGATCATGCTATCGGCAGCGCGAATGCTGCGATAGTTCTCTTGCAAGATATCCTCACTCGCCTGCCCCAGTCGCCAAAGGTTGAAAATCCCCCACGATCCGACTAAAACAACTAGCGCAAGGCTCACAGTGTAACCCGATAGAACCTTTGCCTGTAGTTTCATAAATAATCTAAGCTGCGCACTAAGAAACAGTAAATATAATGTCGCTGACTGTAGTGGACTGCTTTTGGTTTGGCATCTATCCAACGGATAGTAGACAGGCTGTCTACTTCTATTCGCGCTATCCTTTCCACTGATTTTATGTCTGTCTAGTCTCGGCAGAAGACCCAGCTAGCTTCTGTTGAAAGCGCTTCGTTGAAAGTGTAGCCATCGCTGTCAAACCCTTTCATTAGCTCTGGAGTATCGATGCGATTGCGAATCACAAAATCAACCATCAGCCCTCTAGCTTTCTTGGCATAGATAGCGATGATTTTATAGTCGCCATCTTTATTCTCTTTGAAGTCGATATTGAGAATTCTCGCTTTGATAGCGTCTGAATGAATCGACTTGAAATATTCGTTCGAGGCTAGATTGACTAGGCAGGGATTAGTCTCTTTTTCTAGCTCAGCGTTGATCAAATCAGAGAGTGTTCCGCCCCAGAATTCATAGAGATTTTTTCCTTTTTCTGTTTTTAGCTTGGTGCCCATTTCTAGGCGGTAGGGTTGCATCAAATCGAGCGGACGCAGAACGCCGTAAAGACCCGACAAGATTCTTAAGTGATCCTGGGCAAAGGTCAAGTCATCTTCGTCGTACTCTTCTACGCGGATGCCTCTGTAGACATCTCCTTTGAAAACAAGAAGCGCTTGTTTGGCGTTGTCGGCGGTGAAAGGCACCTGAAAGTCTTGATAGCGCTGATGGTTTAGCTCGGCAAGCTTGTCACTAATTTTCATTAGCTTTGAAAGCTGTTCTTGATCGTAATTGCAAAGTTCGTCGACTAGCTGTTTACTCTGTGCTAGAACGGCAGGCTGAGTGAAATGAGGATAGTCAGCGCCAGCGTAATTTAGAGTTTTGGCGGGAGAAATGACCATTAACATCGCAGCTGTTTACCTCTTGATTCTGTGCGATCGACACCAGTTCGATCTTGCCAGGAAACTCTAGATTACACCGCGATACAATAGACAGCGGTAGCTATTTTGATTGTTTATGACTTTGGAGCCAGGGCAACCCCCCCAGCCTAATACTTCTACTTCAGATAAGTCCCCGCTAGAAAGTGACCAGGCCCAAACAGATTCCGCCCGGTCCGCGCTAAACCGGTTGAACAATGCCGAAAAAAAGGCGCAGGCCGACGCCGAGATGGCTAGCGGCCAGCTGCTGTTTGAAAGAGGGCGGTATAAGGATGCGATCGCACATTTTCAAGCCGCCCTATCGCTCTCCAACCCAATCGGCAGCCGAGGCGGTGAAATTCAGCTGTGGCTAGTTAATACCTACATCGCCAGCGGCAAAGAAGAGGAAGGACTAGCGCTATGTCGCAAGCTAATTGTGCATCCAGACCTAGACACCAAGCAGCAAAGCAAACGCATTCTCTATATTCTAGAAGCTCCGCAGCTAGAGCTAAAGCCAGAATGGGTCACCAAAATTCCAGACCTAGCAGACATGGATGACGACAAACAGATCCGCTACGCCCAGCGGCCAAAGAAACCTCGTCGCCGCAAGCAAAAGCCCGAACCTGAACCGATCGATCTTAGCCAGGTAAACACCGAAGATAATCAGTTCGTCTGGATTGCGCTGATCGGCATCGTCTTGACCCTCGGCAGTCTGTTTTGGTTCAGATGAGGTCTCTCAAGCTCAATTGCTGGCGATAAAAACTACGCTTTCAGCCTGACAGCCATTTATAGCGGCGTGCGGCTTCGCAAATCTGCTGCGCGGTTGCCGGAGCCAACAACACGCCATTGCGATAGTGACCGGTTGCTAGCATCACATTCCCCACACCTTCCAAAGGCTTGATTACGGGCGCTGGCTGCCCCACCGGACGAGGGCGCAGCCCACTCCAGGTATTGAGAACGTCGGCTTGTGCTATGGCACCACACAGCCGCGCTCCGCCCCGCTGCAAATTCTTCAGCCCATCCGCGTCAGCATCCAAAGGAATATCCCCATCAGGAAATTCAACCGTCGCCCCTAGCCAATAGCGATTCTCTCCTAACGGCACAAACTGAATATCGTCTCCGTTGATCACCGGCTGGAAAGCGCGATCGCCCCCCCCACTCTTCAGCCGAATCTCCATCGCCTGACCCAACACCGGCATCAGCGCTAGCGGCTCACTCGATATCTGAGACAATACAGACGAGCCCAACCCAGCGGATAGAATCACCCAGTCTGCAACAATATCTCTCTGCGTCGTATGTAAACCAGCGCAGCGCGATCCGCTAATCTTCAAGCCAGTCACCTCAGTATCAAACAAAAAGCGGACGCCTCGCTGCTGAGCAGCCGCTGCTAGCGCGTGGGTCAACTCAGTTGGATGAACCTGACCATCCGCAGGGGAATAGATAGCTGCGGCCACAGAGCGAGAGATATGATTGCCATCTTTGTCCGCTAGCTCACTGTCCAACTCAATATGCGGACATCTCTCTTTTAACTCACCTGGCGACCAAATCTCCAACGGCCAACCCTGCTCCGCCCGTGTCTCTCTCAACGCCTGCCAACGAGACAGCTTCTCCTCATCAAAACACAGACTAACAATTCCCCGATCGTTAAAAGGAACAGAATATCCCTGTTTCTGTAACTCACCAATGAGTGAACGATAGCGACGAATGCTCGCTTCCCTAAGTCGCCAAGTTCGCCCTTTTATCTTCTGGCTAATTACTCCCATCAACACGCCTAGCGCCGCACCCGTAGAACCCTGTCCAGGCTGCTGACGATCTACAACACAAATGTCTGCTGTAACTTGAGCGCTGAGTTCGTAGGCAATCATCGCGCCAACGACACCGCAGCCAACAACAACAATTTTGGATCTCATACGGGTCTCACAAGGATGAATCAAATAAAAAAACAGAGGATGGTCAAACACCCTCTGTCTAAAAAAATCTACGTTTAGCGGCTATCTATCACTAAACCTAAGCGTCATCCTTCAAGGCTTCTGCGTCATCGCCCAAGGCTTCCATAGTATCTTCAACATCACCATCTAGCAGAACCGGTGCGCGGACCATATCTTCTGCTTCTGCGCGAACTGCTGGTTCTTCTGGGATAGTTGTGGTCATTTCAAACACATCAGGTTCTTCTTTCGCCTGCTCAATCGCCTCCTGACGAGCGCCTTCAGGCACAATGCTTAGCAGAGCTTCAAAATCGCCGACGAACTCACGGTATTGAGCGAGAGCTTCGCCAGGGTTGCGCGCTTGGGAAGCTTCGTCCAAATTCTGCAAGTGACCTAGAATCTCGTTAGAAAGTGCTTTGGCCTTGGGCTGATCGTCGGGCAGTAGCTGAGCCGACAAACGCTGTAGCTCTGAGCGAAGCTGTCCTAAGGGACCGTGAGTGAAGTTATCAACGTTGATCCAGTTGTCTTTCTCGATGTAGTTCAGCAGTTCGGGAAAGCGGTTGCGTGATGATTCTAGTCGGCTGACGTAGCTTGTCAGCTGAGCAATTTTTTCGGGGGTGTACGTGGGAGCTACAGCCTCGGGGCCACCGCCACAGCTCACCAAGAAGGTGGCGATCGCAGCTAGCAGAATACCAACGACTGCTTTATATCGTCTCATGGGTTGGAAACCTCGGTTCGATCTATGAGTGCGCCTTTTAGTGTAAATCAGCGCGTCCGGTTCTCAAATGTTCTGAAGGAGGGAAATTGGGGATAGGGAATGGGGAATGGGGTCAGCGCCAAAGCCGATCGGCCATACGGCAAACGTCTCGCATTTGGGGGCCGTCGTGTACGCGGATGATGTCTGCGCCGTGGGCGATCGCACAGTCCACTGTCGCTGCTGTTCCCCAAACTCTGTCTTTGGCTTCGGGCCGATCTAGAATCTTGCCGATAAAGCTTTTGCGCGATGTGCCGACCAGAATCGGACAGTTCAACGCCTTTAGCGCCGCTAGCTCTTTCAAGATGGTGATGTTCTGCTCTACTGTTTTGGCAAACCCGATGCCGGGGTCAATCACAATTTTCTTCGGGTTAACTCCCGCTGCTACGGCCTGATCCGCCTGCGCGGCTAGGAAGACAACGATGTCTCTGATCAGATCGTCGTAGTCGGTCATCTGCTGCATGGTTTCGGGTGTACCTCGCAAATGCATCAGGATGATAGGTACATCAAACTCAGCCGCCACTCTCAAAATGTCAGGTTCGTAGGTGCCGCCAGAGATATCGTTGATGATGTCTGCACCTGCTTCTAGCGCGGCTTTGGCAACTTTGGCGCGGGTGGTATCGATTGAAATCGGCATGTTGCGTAGCCGGTCACAGCTGCGATCGCGGATGGCTTGGATGATGGGGATGACGCGATCGCACTCTTCTACCAGTGTCGTCGGTTTCGACCCAGGCCGACTAGACTGCCCACCAATATCCAAGATATCCATATCCGCTTCCACTAGCGCCTTTGCCTGAGCTAGCGCCGTTTCGACAGTGTTGAATTCACCCCCATCGCTGAAGCTATCTGGCGTCACATTCAGCACGCCCATCAGATAAGTGCGACGGCCCCAGACAAACTGGTGATCGCGAATTTGCCACATTGTCGCCGCCTGCGCTTCTGCTTGACCTTCGCTGATGAACAATCTGGCCAGTCTGTCATAGGTGCCAGGGCCGAGGTATTCAGGGTGCGATCGCCCTCTTCCATACGTCCAGACTGGCGTCCACCCTCTACCCGTATCTTCTAAAATACGAATGTCCTTAAACCAGCTACTGAGCGACGATTTCATCGAATTCGCCTGCTCCAATGCATCCGTCCACCGTTCAAACGCCTCCTCATACCCAGGCGTCACTACCTTGAAAGCCATCGCTCACTCCCCCACGCTTCAGACCACAGTCCAGACTAACGCTCTAGGTGCTGCTCAAACCACTACTCAGACTGCCGCTACAGCAGATTTTATCTACTCACCGCCGCCCACCGCCGAAAAGGCCAAGCGAATTCTCATCAAACCGAATCTTGGCTATCCGGTCGGTCCGCCCGTCACCGTCAGCATGACCGTACTGAGCAAAGTGCTCCAGGGACTCCGAGACATCAATCCCACTGCCGAGATTCTGATTGTTGAAGGTGTTTGTTCCAAGGTATCCCTCGTAGAGATCGCCGCTAAAAATGGTTTATCTCCGCTGCTCACCGAAGGCGTCCAGCTATTGAATGCGGATGAATTGGAGTGTATTGAGTATCCCAATCAGCTCTCTGAGCCCGTTCGATTCAAAACAATGTGGGCACCGAAGCTGTTGCAAGATGTAGACTGTCGGATTTCTGTCAGCGCTTTCAAGAGAACCACTCTCAAAGGCAGCGCCCTAATCTCTGCTTCTCTGAAAAATCTCTACGGCCTATTTCCTAGAGAAAAGTACAAAGCCCGTAGTCCGCACTCACGCGGTCAGCTGCATCGCCCATCTGTGCCGCTGGTTTTGCAAGATGTGTATTTTAGTATCGGGCATTTGTTTGATGGTGGAGTGGTGGACTGCGATCGCAAATTCATCAGTCACGACTACAAGCCCGATAAGGGCGACAGCTTCGACATCGGTCAGGTGATCTGGGGTAACGATCTGCTAGCCGTAGATCGCACCGCCTGCGAAATCGGACAAGAAGCAGAAGCCAGCTATTTAGCGCCTATCGAACAGCTAAGGCACTCACAGTAGCGCGATGAAGTTGAAGGTAGTGTTTGAATTAGACTTTCACAGTCGTAAGACCGATAGGGGCGATCGCCAACAAAAATTAAAAGAGCGTTTAGCGACGTACAAGCAGCCTGCTGAGCATACTGACAGCTCTGAATGTACTTCCCTAACGAGAGCAGGGCACGAGCCGCCTCTAGATCATCCACAGATTGCCTATACCAGCGATCAAAGTCCACCAACCTCTGCTTGCACCCCTCTTTTCCATCCATAATAAGAAAAGTCGAACGCTATTAACTATTCTCTTCTGCCATCATGCTCGAACTACACTCTCATACCACTCGCTCGGATGGCAGCCTCACCCCTACTGAACTCGTCAATTTTGCTGTAGAAAAGGGCGTTAAGGCCCTGGCTATCACTGACCACGACACGATGGCAGCCTGGGAAGAAGCCACTCAAGCCGCTGCGGATCAGGATATAGAAATTGTTCCAGGACTAGAACTCAGCACCGTCTACAACGAGCGCTCGATGCATATTCTAGGCTTCTATCCAGATCAGGCCAAGCTCGACGCTCCTTTGCGAGAACGAGTAGAAGGCCGTAAACGTCGCGCCCGCAAGATGGCCGAAAAGCTCGCTGCACTTGGCTATCCGATCGAACTTCCTGATATGTCTAGCGCGATGGCTCCCGGACGCCCTCACATCGCCAACGCGCTGAGGCAAGCAGGTCACGTTAGCTCGCACAACGAGGCCTTCGACCGCTTTCTCAAAGACGACGGCCCTGCCTATGTCCCCTACGAAAAGTTCACCGCCCAGGAAGGTATCGAACTCCTGCTTAGCTGCGGCGCGGTGCCCGTATGGGCTCATCCCTGCATCTTTCGAGGGGGCACAGTCGAGACTATCCTACCTATACTCGTCGAAGCTGGACTCATGGGCATAGAAGTCTATCATCCGACTCACAGCGTCAGCCAAACTCGCAAATTAGAAGAATACTGCCAGACCTATAATCTGCTAATGACAGGAGGCAGCGACTACCACGGTCCCAAAAAAGAGAAAAATCCTGACTTCAAAGACCTGAACTCGCTAGCGCTACCGCTCGATTTACTCGCACCCATCCAGCTAGCCGCCCACCGCCTCAAGTAAATCTATAGCGGTTCCCGGATGCATACTCGAAGAGAAGGCTGCGTCTACGGGGATCGCGCGTCGCTTTGCCCGATGCCACATAAGGCTTTCGGCCAGTGTGCTGCACCTCGGCAAGGTGACAAATGCTACAGTTCCGATTCATTGGTAACAACAAACACAAAAGCGGATAGAAGAACATACTCCTACCCGCTCCTGTTGTTTGGTTCTAAGGGCTCAGATTCCAATGTTCAAAAAGAACACTTGGTTGACTAGTCCCACGGTATTAACCAGCAGCTAGATAGCCGTTGATGCTGGCCTTGCGACGACGCAGGTGCTTGAGTGCCTGCTGCTCTAGCTGACGGACACGCTCACGGCTAATGCCCATGCGCTGACCTACTTTGGCTAGCGACAGGGGATTGCCATCGGCTAGGCCGAAGCGTAGATTGATCACTTCTTGCTGCTGAGAAGTCAGCTCTGAGAGCATTCTGAAGATATCAGAGCGCAAGGACTGCTGCACTGTGTAGTCTTCAGGCGAAGCGCCATCGTCTTCTAAGAGATCTCGAAGTTCGGTGTCTTGGTTATCTCCAATGCGAACGTCCAAGGAGATGGGCTGTCTAGCAATAGAGAGATACTCTCGGACCTGCTTGGGCTCTAGCTCTAGCTCTTGACCGATTTCGACTGCGTTGGGGCTACGGCCCAGCGTCTGAGAAAGCTCGCGCTGAACCCGCTTGATCTTGTTGAGCTTCTCGGTGATGTGGATAGGTAGGCGAATGGTGCGGGCCTGCTGGGCGATCGCGCGCGTAATCGCCTGACGAATCCACCAGTAGGCATAGGTCGAGAACTTGTATCCCTTCATCGGATCAAACTTTTCAACCCCGCGCTCAAGGCCCAAAGTCCCTTCCTGAATCAGATCAAGAAACTCTAGATTGCGCTTCTGATACTTCTTCGCAACCGCGACTACCAGTCGCAGGTTAGCTTCGATCATCTTGTGCTTGGAGCGCTGACCACGGCGCATGTGACGATCTAGTTCGGCCTCTGTCATCTCGGCTGCGGCAGCCCACTCAGCATTGGAAATACCCGCATTCGAGAGCGCCGCGTCAGAGGTTTCTTGCTCTTCGCTTTCGGGTAAATCAGCTTCTAGCTCGTCTTTAATCGCTAGCAAGGCCATCATTTGCTGCACCTGCTTACCCAGCACAATTTCGTCTTCGTGGCTCAGCAAGGGGACTCGACCAATCTCATGAAGATAGGCTCGGACCGCGTCTGTTGTGTAAAGCGGCTTGGCTTTGCGCTTGGCAGCTTTCTTCGTTTTTGCTACTTTCTTAACTTTTGTCGCCGTCGGCGTTGTATCGGCCATGCTTTTCTCCTGAAAGGCGGATGTATTGATAGCGTCCTTCTGTCGCTGTGTGGTGTCAGCGCCCTGGTTTGCTTTACTTACTACGTTTTTAGGCATGTTCTGGACCTCTATCAAAAAAGGAATCTTCTACGTGCAAACTGATGTGTGCAAACTAGGGGCAAGGATAAACAGCCAACTGACGTTTTCTTGCTCGCTCCATCTAGAAAATGAGCCGACTGATTACCGCTGACAACTTTTGGTAAATAAACCTGGTGAGTAAACCGCTTACTCGTAATCGTTATGAGTTCATCTTAACATCTTCTTTAAGCCTCTGCCATATCACGAAAACCCCTTCATGTCTCATCTGATTCTATGAACCTGAACCCCAAGAATCTCACTCAAAACATCTGAACTTCACAAGTCTGACTAAGAGATATTCAGCAAATAGCTAGATAGTAGATACCCAGATTCGAAAAATACGTGTGACTACCGTAACAATGCAGCTATAAAAAACGCTGAATTTCAGGTTAGAAACAGCTGAGAACCTCGATACAGAAAGCTTTGTCTGGTCTTTAGAGAGCTTTCATATAATGCCAAAATCTAAGCAATAACTAGGTGGTATTTGTACGATGTAATCACCGAACATTTCCCTCATAGATAGGCTTCAAGAGCGCACAAAAACTATCTTTGTTCCTACCAGTCAAGTTCACTGTCGAAGGGACTTTTGTAAGTCTAGATACATTTGTTAAGTCTAGATACATTTGCAAGTCTAGATACAATAGAGCTACACCGTTAAAGGAGTAAGTTGAGTAGGTAGCTATTTAAATAGGCACAGATGGCAAGCGTACTGACTTCCTAGAGCCTAATCAGTATTTACGCTTAATGTCTCTATCTTGAGAAACACCATTCTGAGAGATAGCACAGTTAGGCCCTTCGCATTTAGACATCAAAAGGGTCTATTCCACGCTGTCTATTCAACATCACCAAAGGAAGGGGGAATTCCTGATAGGTAAAGATTCTGTATGGCGATTGTGTCGATCAGGCTACAAAAACCTAACTGTCACTCGGATGTTCGTGGGAACAAACCCCTAGAAGAAATAAGTAAAGAGATAGCAAGCGGAAGGTCTACTTCACTTTCGATACCGAAGGGTAACATAGCTCGGCTTAGCTATCAATAAAAATATCATGAAGTCCTCATGATTTGTGCCTAACAGCTCGTATCTGGTTTGGTACGTATTACCGATCAGGGTTTTCATTAGCGCCTGCCTTCAAACTTCTGGGACCAGAGGGCATTGCCAGCGACCGTCAGCACTAGTGCTAGCCCGCCCCCCGCGATCGCCATCTGAGGATTGTAGCCACTGCGCCCTAAAGTCTCCATCCACACCCCCGAAGTTGTAGAGGGTCTAAGCGCGTTAATGGCTGCGGGCACCAGATAGATTAGTGACGCACCGACAATGAGCCAACCTACCGCAGAGGCTAGTAGAAAGATAGTCTTGGCCGTAGATTGACCTTGGTAGGGAGCAGGCATTGCTAGTTCCTTTCGGCTCTTCCGTAGAAGCAAGAATAAGAAGAATCTAGCATAGTCCTTGCTGTGGTCGTAGAAAGGTCTCATAGACAAAGAACAAAGCTCTCGGGGTGATGAAAGTCGGCTTCTGATCCGGGGTGGGCGATCGCCCAATACGTCTGCTTTTCATCCCTCAAAATGATGACTGCACTCACGCCTATCCACAGCGGCTGCTCAACGTTTACCAGATCACTAACATCCATCTCCCAGAGATCTAAATAAATGCTCTCTGGCCTTCTTTCCACGCTAAAAGATAGATGAGCGATCGCCTCCTCTTCTCTTAAACCCTGCCGATATCCATCTAGCGCAAATACGTTCCAATCTCCAGAAGGTGAAAGGTTGAATTCCCAATAGGGCGTGTTTTTTGTCTGTTCGGGGCCGCTAGCTAGGAAAAACTCGAAACAGGTTTGCTCCCAGAGGCGATCGCGTCTACCCCCTCCCGATCCTAGGGGGGCGATCGCAACCTTCTCTAAATCGCCACTCAGTAAGTAGGCAATGGTTAGCTTAGTCCCTTCCAATGTCACCATGCCGCTGATCGATAGGGTTGTGTCTAGGGCGAGCGCCTCGAACGGCTCTAAGAAAAATATTTCGGAAGCCATCTTTCGGAAGCCATCAGTGCAGTGCCTTAATCATTCCTTTGAGCGTTTCAGCCTGGGCCTCAATGCTTTCCGTAAGCTTGAACTGTACCAGCGCCCGAGTTAGATTGTGGGTAGGGTGCTTCACCTTGAAATAGACATTACCTGACAGATAATCAGTGAAAAATCTCAGTCCTAGCTCAAACGCAATCAGCCGAATCGCATCATATATATAGAGATAGTCCTGCTCGGTCAAAAAGTCTTTAGCTAAAGAAAAATAGCCTTCTAGCATCGCCTTTGCAAGCGCTGCGTCAAAAATAACCCGCTCCCACTCTTGCGTTTCCTCACCCAGTCGATTGCAGCTCGACCGCAAGCAGTCACCAATATCGTAGTGAACCAGTCCCGGCTTCAGCGTGTCTAGATCAATCAAGCTAACTGCCCGTCCGTCATTGCCCAGCATAATGTTGTTGACTTTTGGATCGCCGTGGATCGGACGTAGCCGCAGATGGCCGTCCGCTTTTGCCTTCTCTAGTATGTGCGCCCATTCTTGTCTAGCTTCGATAAACTCCATGCAGTAGGAAATAGTCTGCGGCTGAGCTAAGGCGCGATCGATAGCGAGACCATCACGAAGACTAGCCTGATACTTTTGCAAAGCTTTTTGGTAGCACTTCAAGTAGCTCGGCGTGACGTGAAAGCCCTCTATCGTGTCGGCCAGCTTTTCTACGGATAGGTCGCTGATCAGGCGGTGAAACATCGCTAGGCCGTAGCCTACTTCTCTAGCATGAGATGAGGTTTCAATCGTTTCTAGCACCTGACAATCTTCAATAAAGCTAATCGCCCGCCAGTAATCGCCCGCTTCATCTTGCCAAAAGTGTTTTCCTTCGACGGTAGGGATGATGTGTGGTGTTTCCCAGCGGGGCGATCGCACGTCTGCATGGTCGCGCAAATGCTCACTGAGCACCACCATGTTTTGAATCACCAGATCGGGCCGTCCAAACACCTGCGCGTTAATTTTCTGCAAGACAAACCGCGATCTGTCTGCGGCCTGCACCGTCACCAGAAAAGTGCTGTTGATATTACCGTTACCCAGCGGCTCGACGGTCGCAATCTCGCCTTCTGCTACAAACTGAGATGCCAAAGCGCGTAGAGTAGACATCAGTGCTCAATCCTTACAGCGAACTAGAATTCAGGCTTTCTGCTTCCTCAGGGGTTTTAGGAATGTGAATGCCGCACTCCTGCTTGAGGCCATTGAACCGAGTGGCTCGCTCATCGGTATCATCGGCGCTAAGCGGTCTGCTAGAGTGCCAGTCGCCGACGCTGACATAGCCCTGGTCAAAGAAAGGGTGATAGGGCAAATCATGAGTCTTTAAATAGTCGTATACGTCTTTGGAATGCCAGTGCAGGATTGGCAGCAGTTTGTAGCGCTCTGCCTGCTGATCGATCCGGTTCAGCGTTTTTCGGTGGTCTGTTTGCTGCGATCGCAATCCCGTCAGCCAAGCCCTCGCCCCCAGCTCCTGTAGCGCTCGCTGCATCGGCTCCACCTTGCGAATCTGATCATATTGATCAAACGCTTCTACAGTCCCTTTCTCCCACAGTCGACCATACAGCGCCTCCATCCGCGCCGGACTCAGCGGCGACTGATACACCTTTAGATTCAGCGACATCCGCCGCGTCAGCTGCTCAGCAAACCGATAGGTCTCTGGTGGCAGATAGCCCGTATCAACCCAAATCACCGGAATATCTGGAATCACGCTAGTCACCAGACCCAGCATCACCGCCGCCTGAATCCCAAAGCTCGTACTCATCACCAGTGTGTCGCCGAACGTCTCAGCGCCCCACTCGATCAGTTCAGCGGCCTCAGCCTGTTCAAACCTTAGATTAAGCGACTTCAAATCTGCTGGTGTGAATTTTATCGCAGATGGCAATTGATCAATCAGCAGTAGATTCTTTGAATGGCCCTCATTCAAACGCTGAAGGCTGGGTGAAGCACTAGTCATAGATGAAGCTGTCCCAAAGAAGAAGTCCCAAAGAAAAAGTCCCAGAGAAGAAGTCCCAGAGAAGAAGTCCTAGAGAAGAAATCCTGAAAAAGAAGTCCTAGATCCACTCGTTATCCTACAGCTCAGCGTTGATCGAACTGCTGATATAGCTTCCCATGTTCAGCCAGCTATGATCAAATTTGTCATGATGCGTTGATCGCGAGCCACCCATAGACCGACTCGAATGTTCTCACCTAGAACCAATATCAGCTGATCTAAGCGTCCTCAGTCTCTTGGCCTACTACCTCACGAATACGGTAGATCGGTCGCCGCTGCGACTCATGATAGGTCCGCATATTCAGCTCCGCAAGTAGCCCAAAGCTAAACAGCTGAATACCCGTCACCAGCAAAAGCACAGAGAGCAGCAGTAAAGGCCGATTCCCTATCGCCTCATTGAGAAATACCTTGATAAAGGTCAAATACAGCCCTAGGACTAATCCAAGCGATATCGAGACAATTCCGAATGGCCCAAACACGTGCATCGGGCGCGTTAGAAAAGTCTTCATAAAATAGATAGTCAGCAAATCCATCACTACCCGCAGCGTCCGGCCTAGTCCATATTTGCTCTGGCCAAACTGCCGGGCATGGTGGCGCACCGGAATCTCGGTGATGCGTGCGCCCTCGATATAGGCCAGAGCTGGCAAGAAGCGATGTAGTTCGCCGTACAGGTGCATATCACGGACAACCTCTGCCCGATAGGCTTTGAGGGAACAACCATAGTCATGCAGATGCACGCCAGTGACCCGAGCGATCAGACTATTGGCAATTTTAGAGGGCAGTAGTCGTGTCACCGCATTGTCCTGGCGCTCTTTTCTCCAGCCGCTGACGAGATCGTAGCCTTCTAGCAGCTTGCAATACACTGTGGCAATATCAGCCGGTTCATTTTGCAAGTCACCGTCTAGGGTGACAATCACCTTTCCTCTGGCCTGATTAAACCCGGCTGACATCGCCGCTGACTGGCCATAGTTGCGACGTAGCAAGACCGCCTGAAAGTCAGCGCTCTCGCGATCTTGAGCTATTTCTCTAGCTATCTCCCTGAGCAGTTCGACCGATCCATCCGTAGATCCGTCATCTACGCAGATCAGTTCGTACGTGAGGTTCATGCTAACTAGCACTTCAGTAATGCGCTCTACTAACAGCGGGATGGTCTCCACCTCGTTGTAGATGGGCACGACAACCGAAAGATCTAGCCAGTTGGGCGCTTGAGGTTTAAATCTGTTGCCAGCTGCCACATCCGAGGGAAAGGAAATCGACGGCAATTCGAGAGGAGAGTCGCTCATATTAGCTATGGGATCAGGCCGTAAAAATTAGCGTAGTCAGCCCAGGAATTGACCGGCGGCGATCGCTTGCTAAACCCTGACGCAATAGATTTAACATGTCCGCACCCTCACGTCTGCACCGTATCAAATTAATCGATTCTATCTTTTGAGCTAGCGGTTGGACTAATAGCGGTCGGACTGAATTAGATACGCAATACCCGCCGCAGATACCTCTGCCAGTACGCTAATCAATCGATAGACCGCCACGCTAGTCAGAATAATGGCTACTGCAAACTGCCCGTCTAGTAGCGAAATTGCAGTGGCCTCAAAAACACCGATACCGCCCGGTGCGCCCGGCACGATCAGCCCTAGTAACCAGGCCAAGCTAAAGGCGGCTAGTAAAATCTGAGCACTCTCCAAGCTTATGGGTCGAAAGGCAAGGACGATGGCGATAAATCCGAGCGATCGCAACAGCACAAATCCCACTTCACCTAGCAGCGCCCGTCCTGGATATGCCCGCAGCGTATTTTCGCCAGCAGCAAAGTCAAGTCTCTGCGCTTTCGCTTTTGCGCGGCCCAATGTCTGAAGAATTGGGTTAAACACGCGGGGATGTACGCTGACGAGTGCCAAACTCAACACCGCTATTTGCCCCAACCGGCCACCGAAGTGGTTCTCAATCCCTACCAGTTGAGCACCGGTTAAGCTGGCAATAATCAGGGCTGCAACCGCCATTAGCAGCGGTTCCATCACCACACCGAGTACCGCAACACCGGTAGGTGCGCCCACTGACTGCAGCGCCCGCACTCGACCAAAAAAGTGCCAGACATTACCGGGTAGATACTTGGCGACATTGGTTTTGAGATAGACCGGCGTGCTCCAAAATCCGCTCAGCGGCTGGTCAAACAAAATCAAAATCCAGTGCCAAACCCAGCCTGACCAGACATGCGCCATCAGCGTGACTACAAAAGCCAGCGTCACCATCCACAAAGCTTGAGCAGTGAACTGAATATCAGTGACTTCTTGCCAGTGATCCTTGAGCGTTTTGACAATAAAAAAAAGCGTGCCGCCTAAGATTGCCCAGCGTAGATACGGCTTTAGATGAGTTAGCAGCGACTTGATTTTCATGTTTTAGCGATTCAGATTCTAGAAACCGAGCCCACGGTTGGGATCGCAGAACAGAGCAAAACGATGCGTCAAGCTCAGCTCTATAGCGTTCGCCACTTTGCTCCACACGCTTTCGATAGGTGAAACTTTTCAGCATCGCTCGCCGCTCGCCCAGAACTCCCTTAATCTAAATCGACCTTTTTCCGCGAAGATTTTAGCTGCGATCGCTTCGCCTTACTTTCCAACCGCCGCCGCTTTGCGCCTTTACTCGGCTTCGTCACCCGCCGCGCCTTCGGCAATACCGCCACCGCTTTCACCATCTGCTGCAATCGACTCAGTGCCTCTTCTTTATTGCGCTCTTGACTGCGGTGCTCCTGCGACTTGATCACAATCACACCGTCTTTCGTCAGCCGTTTATCTCGGAGCGTCAACAGCCGCCGCTTGTAGAAATCTGGCAGAGACGAGGCCCCTACGTCAAAGCGCAGATGCACCGCCGTCGCCACCTTGTTCACATTTTGGCCACCAGCCCCCTGAGAGCGAATTGCACTGATGTCAATCTCGCTATCTGGAATCGAGACCATATGAGAAATTCTTAGCATCTCTAATCCTGCTGACTGACTAGCTGCACTTTCTGTCTGCACCTTCTAATTGAACTTCCTGAGCGCGCAACTTCTCAAACTCTTGCCAGCAGAGATACATCGCCCGAGGCACATGGAAGCACCCTTTCCACTTTCCCCCTTTTAGCGGCAGCAGCACCTCCCCTCTTCGATTGAGATAGCCGTACCATTCGCCAGAGCGATCGTCAGCAAAATGCTTCCAGGTGTAGTCATGCACTTTTTGATACCAGCTCCAGCAGTCTTCTCGGCCAGTCAATCTATATGCCATCGCCAGCGCCACCAGCGTTTCTAGATGAACCCACCACAGCTTTTGGTCCCACTCTAGCTGCTGGGGCGGATGGCCCTGGGCATCCATGAAGTAGTAAAGGCCGCCGTACTGCTCATCCCAGGCAAAATTGAGGATATTCAGTACGACATCTGTCGCCTGGTGAATGAGACGGTTGCTTTGCTCGCGGCCAGTATCTTGCTGAGGATTGGCATTCTGCTGGTGCTCTGCGATCGCCATCATGAACCACATCGCCTCAATTCCATGCCCTGGATTGATCAGCCGCCCCTCATAGCAATCCACATGCGAGCCATCGCTGGCTACATGCTCATACATCAGCCCCCGCTCCTCATCTAAGAAAACGTTCATCACCTCGCCGACCGTTTCCGCCAGAACCTGATCTAGCGGCCCATCTGCTAAGAGCCAGTCCATCTCCAAAGACAAATTCGCCAAAATCATCGGTACTGCCAGTGACTTGAGTGAACGGGTTCCAGGATACGCCTTGCTGTATTTTCCCTTGGGGTGGCGCTGCCTGCGCAAAACATTGTGATAAGCCTGAAGCGAGACCTTCTTGGCGGCTTCACTGCCAGAGGCCAGAGCATACTGGCTAAAGGCCATCGCTGCAAAGCAGTCAGAAAAAATGTTGTACGGCTGAACCAGTGGCTGCCCTTGCTGGTTCAGTGAAAAGAACCAGTTTCCGTCCGTATCCCTACCGTATCTAGCCAAAAAATCCGCACCAACTTTCGCCATTTCTAGCCATCTGGCCTTTTCCTCCCTGGCCTCTTCCTTTGCTCGGTTGTAGAGCATCGAAAAAGTCCACACCTGCCTGTTCTGTAGCCAGATAAACTTATCGGTGTCATAGACCGCTCCTTCAGAATCCAGGCAGGTAAAGTAGCCACCGTATTGAGTATCGACAGAATGTAGCTCCCAAAAAGGGATGATGTTATCGAACAGCGTGCTTCGATACAAATTTGCCAAACCGCAATAGCTAAAAGTCATCTCCTACCCATTTTCTTACTCATTTCTTACTCAAGCAAAATTAAGCAATCTTCTCTTTTAACAACCGTGAAGTCTTCTCAGGAATGTTACACTACCGTCCATTTTTGGGCAGTCTATAGCATCTAATCAGCCATACCTAATCAGCTATATAGATACTGTTTCAGCGCTCGAAGGACCACCCACTCCTAGACAGTGCGTTCTACGATACGTACGGATGCTGCCCGGATCTGTCTTTCCTTCCCCTGTAATTAGGATCTAGCAAGCGTGTGATTGCTTTCATACTTTGCGCTGTTGCTGGCTTTTTGGGGGACGTGCTGTACCAAGGCCCGCTAAACAATCAGTTGGATATCCCGATGCAAACAGGTAGCCGTAATCACAACCCCGTCTCTTCTTCTATCAGCCAGTCGGTCGATAGTCGCCCAGCGGATCGATCAGCCAACTATCGAAAAGAAAACGTGCGGAAAAATGTTCTATCAGGAGTAGTAGCACTTGCTTCAGCCACTACACTAATCCAATTTTCTAGCGAAAGTGCAGCCGCGAATCCGCAGTTAAACTCTTATCGAGCTGTTTTGTCACAGCAGAGCCCGTCAGATTTCTCTAGCCAGATTTCTCCAGCTGTCGCGGTCAATCAGGCGCAGGCGATCGCACCACAAATCCACCAGTCAGAGCAAGTCGCTTTCAGCAACAGCGCCACCTCAACCACATCATCTAGCAAGCCACAGGCCGCTGTTATTGCCGAAAATCATGGCGATCAGTGGTCCTTAGCTTACTCAACTCAAGCAAACACCGCACAGGCCGACAGCGCCGTGCAAACCGTCGTCGCTCAAGTCGCTCAAGAAGCCACTCGCGCCAAGGCATGTGCAGACGACATCTGCCGTCGCTTAATGTACATTCGCTCACAGCTACCCTCAGCAGCTCAAAAAGTTCAGCGCTTAGAAAAGCAGCTCGACGACTTTTCGGCGCAGCATGGACAAGGGGACATGAGCGCTTACAAAACCGTTTTGAGCGATCGCATTGCAGAAATTTCTAGTCAAAAGCAGCAGCTCGCTATTGAGCTAGATCAAACTCGCTTACAGACTAAGCGGTTGAGATCGCGGCTTTCCGTTGCGAATATAGAGCCAGATATCGCTGAGCGAGTTCTAGCTAGCGACACAATTTATCAGGTGCTTTGGGGTCAGCTAGCGGCTATTGAAGAGAATATTCAAAAAGAATATAGCCAAGTCAACGTAGACGGCACTGCGCTCAACCAGCTTTACGCTGAGTATCAAGCTTTGCTAGGAAAAACCCAGACCGCCGCGCCAGAGGCACTCAATCGCTATCTGCTAGTAGGTGGCAATCAAATCGCTGGTATTACCTATCACACAGCGGTGGTGACTGAGACGCTCAAAGATCTGCTGGTGCAAACCCACCAGCAGAACACTCAACAGCTTCGTCAAGACAAAATAGCCGCAATCGAAACCGAACTGATGAGTCGTCATCAGCATCTATCCGAGAAAATAGGTGAGTACGAGCGCCTTCAGCGTGAGCTGCATTCTGCACAGAGAGTGTTGAATAGCTATACCTCAGAGCGCGATCGCATTCTGGCGGACTCTCCAGAAGCAGCGCTGATGTCTACTGATGTCGCTTACAACCCTCAATCGCTTGTCACTGCGCAAACTCTGATTCCACTTTTACCCGACGGTAGCATTGCCAAAACGCTTTTAGGAATTGTCATTGCGGCCAGTCTAGTGGCAGCGGCAACTCACCGCAGCTCAGAAAAAAAAGCAGCTCTGTTAGGGGCAAGAATCCTAGAAATTTTACCGACCAGTGCCCATACAACGAGCTACTCAGCGCTCCAGCCGCAGAAGAGTCAGCTAGCGATGATTTCTTTGGCCGACCTTGTCAGGGAAACTCAGCTTGAGATAGCCAACTCTCCAGAGGCTGAAATGACAAACGCCAAAGCCCCACTGGAAGACTTGTTTTCAATGGAAGAGAGGCCCGCACAGTCCACCTCGTTCTGTATTGTCAACGACTTAGGAGAATTTGAAATCTCTGAGAGCGCCGCGCGGTCCTTAGACAAGGCAGTGACCGAAATCAAGGCAGCTGACTTTAACCAGGCGCTAGAGAATTTGACGCCGGAAAGTCTCTTTACGCATGAGGTCAACGGTCGTGATATCGAACCTGTCCGACTGCCGGTAGCAGAGATTGACCTGTTTGTAGAAAAGGCAATCGAGTGGGTTTTGAAAGATCTAGGCTTAGAGATGTCTGTTGCCGATGCTGCCACTGACAAGGTAGAGCTAGCTACAGAGCCTGCAGTCGTCGAGCCTGTTGCTGCTTGACCGTCACGGCTTGATCGTCACTGCTTGGCCGATAGAAGCTGCCTGGTTTGTTGTTGTACAGCTAGCGTCGGATTGCATACTCTTGAGAGAAGCTACGCCTATGTATGCTGGCTAGCTTCCGAAAACATTAGGTGCTTTGCTATGGCGGGGGTTCACTCGTCGAAAGCATGTGAAGCAAAGTGACGAATGCTATAGTTCCTAGCGAAAGCCTCCTGATTTTTGGCGATTTTCGCTAGTGTGTTATGTCTTCTTCGCATCCGTTTGGGCGTTTGCTAGCCTATGGCCGAATATATCGGTCTCAGGCATGGCTGGCTAGTCTATGTTCGCTTTTGAACACAGTTTTTGATTTGGCACCGCCTGCGCTAATTGGCGTTGCGATCGATATTGTGGTCGATCAGCAGGATTCAGTTTTGGCCAGATGGGGGGTGGTGGAGCTGCGATCGCAGTTCATTCTGCTCTCTGCTCTAACCTTTATCGTTTGGATTTTAGAATCTGCCTTTCAGTACGCCTACGAATTGCTGTGGCGAAATCTCGCGCAGTCGGTAGAGCATGACCTGCGGATGAATGCCTACGGCCATGTACAGAGTCTGGAGCTAGCCTATTTTGAAGAGCGCAGTACCGGACAGCTGATGTCTATGTTAAATGATGACATCAATCAGCTAGAGCGCTTTTTGGACCAGGGCGCAAATCAGCTAATCCAGATGGGGGCGACGATCCTGATTATTGGCACGACATTTTTTGTGCTGGCACCGGGATTGGCTTGGATGGCAGTTGCGCCGATGCCATTGATTGTGGGCGGTGCGATCGCTTTCCAAAAATTCTTGGCTCCTCGCTACGCTGACGTTCGTGACAAAGCTGGTTTGATCAATGCTCGCCTAGTCAACAACCTGACGGGTATCAGCACAATCAAAAGCTTTACGGCTGAAGATTACGAGCTAGATCAGCTCAGCCGCGAAAGCCAAGCTTATAGAAACAGCAACCGTCAGGCGATTGTTCTAAGTGCTGCGTTCATTCCGCTGATTCGGATTGTTATCCTGGTTGGCTTCACCGGTATTCTGTTCTATGGCGGTCTAGCGACTGCGGCTGGCACTATCGAAGCAGGCACCTATACGGTGCTGGTGTTTCTCACCCAGCGTTTGCTCTGGCCGCTGACTAGGCTTGGAGAAACCCTCGATCAGTACCAAAGAGCCATGGCTTCTACGCAAAGAGTGATGAACCTGCTAGACACGCCGATTGCTATTCGACCGGGAACAACAGTTTTGCCCACTGCGCAGGTCAGCGGCGAAGTGATCTTCGAAGATGTTTCATTTGGCTATCACGAGCGTCAGCCAATTCTTAAAAATCTTTCTCTCAAAATTCCTGCGGGAAAAACAACAGCCATTGTCGGCTCGACAGGATCGGGAAAAAGTACCTTGGTCAAACTGCTGCTGCGCTTTTATGAGGTGAATGCAGGACATATTTTTCTAGACGGTCTAGACCTACAGTCACTGACGCTTAAGGATTTAAGAAAGTCGATTGGATTAGTCAGTCAGGATGTATTTTTGTTTCATGGTACGGTTGCTGAGAATATTGCCTACGGTAGCTTCAAGGCGACTTTGGATGAAATTACCAGAGCGGCGAATGTGGCTGAGGCGCATGACTTTATTGTCGGACTCCCAGATGGATATGACACGGTTGTTGGCGAGCGCGGACAGAAGCTGTCAGGCGGTCAGCGGCAGAGATTGGCGATCGCGCGGGCGCTGCTAAAAAATCCGCCGATCCTGATTTTGGACGAGGCCACTTCAGCCGTTGATAATGAAACCGAGGCGGCAATTCAAAAATCGCTAGAGAAGATCACCAAAGAGAGAACCGTTATTGCGATCGCGCATCGCCTCTCCACTGTTCGCAATGCCCACTGTATCTACGTCATGGAGCAGGGCAAACTCGTCGAGAGCGGCACCCATGAACAGCTACTCTCAAAAGATGGCATCTATGCGGGACTGTGGAAAGTACAAACGGGCGAAAAAACCTGATACCAGTATTGTAGCTTTGGTCACTTTGCTGAGGCACAGCCTATCAGATGAAAGCTTAATTCTATTCATCTCGGCTGCGGCCAAAGGTCAAGTTTTCTAAGCTTTGACCCGGTGGTAAATCGATGAAGACGCGATCGCCCGCTTCAAGCCCCTCAACGACTTGAATGCGATCGCCCGCCTGAGTCCCTAGAACAACTGGCACAAACTGCGCTCTATCGGCTTCGTCTGGCACTAGCACGCCCGTTTCACCAGCCTGAGTAATCACGGAAACCGCCGGAATCACCAAGGCATCTTCTAGTTTGTTGCCGATAAAAGCAACATTTGTGTTCATATTTGAGCGCAGCTGATCTGTGCCGGTCAGTAGCTGAATTCTCACCTGAAAAACAGTCACGTTTTGTTTCTCAATCGCCTCCGGCGCAACCAGTCTCACTTCGCCTGAAAAGGTCTGGTCAGGAAAAGCATCCGCCTGAATTTCAACCGCTTGACCGACTCGAATTCTTCCAAGGTCTGCTTCTGGCACTTCGGCAATCACCTCTAGCCCGCTGGCGATCGCCACAATTGCAGTAGACGTTGCCGAGGTCACCTCTGAAGCTGTCGCCGTTGGTGTGACAAAGGCTCCCACTGAAGCAAATCGCTGGGTAACGATACCGGCAAACGGGGCTCGAATTTCGGTGTCAGCTAGCTGCGACTGAATGCCCTGTAGCTGGCCTTCCGCTCGCAGCAGCCGAGCTTCTGCCTGAGCGATCGCTTCTGTATCACTACCGTTTTGCTGATCGATTAGCCGCTGCTCGGCCTCATTCACTCGGGCCACAAACTGTTCTACTGCCGCCGCCGCGCTACGACTTCCACTAATGTCTGAATCTAGAGTGCTCTGAGAAACGGCTCCCTGCTCGAACAGGCTTTGGGTGCGATCGCGATCCCCTTCTGCTAGCACCAGCCTCGCCTCTGCCTCCCGTAGCTGGGCGCGGGCTGATTCTAACGTAGCTTCCGCCTGAGCAATATCTGTATTAGACGCACCGTTGAGAGCATCATCGAGCTGTGCCCTGGCTTCTGCAACCCCCGCTCTGTTTTGAACAAGCTGCGCATCTACTTGGTCGCGGTCCATTTCAGCAATTAACTGACCCTGGGTAACGCGATCGCCTTGCTCCACAAACAGCGCCTTGACAATACCTGCGGACTTCGGGCTGACATTCACCGTGCGCACTGGTTGCACACTGCCGCTAGCTGTGATCCTGATCGTTAGCTCGCTAGCTGCTACCGGCACCGTCAGCGCCTCAATGTCATAGTCAGGCCCTCGACGAACCACAGAAAAAGCAATAGCGCCTGCCCCGAGCAAGCCGACTAATCCTAGCCCTATCAACCAGGGCAACGGACGTTTGATCGGGCGAGAAAAGGGCAGGCGCATGGATGCAGAGGAAGGGGGTTCTCTCTACAGGATAGTGAATTTTAACTTTTAGTGATGGTGGCTATGGGCCTCGACTTTCTCTTTGCTTTTGGTATCGGGATGGTGCTCGTTGACATCGTGGCTATGCGTACCATGATCGTGATTGTGCTCTTGAGAGCCGTGACTATGGCCATGATGAGCGTGGTCATGATGATCGTGGCCGTGATGACCATGTCCGTGATCACCATGTCCGTGATCACCGTGGTGATCGTGACTGTGCTCACTAGCACTGGCATCTCTGAGTTCTGGATTTACCGTTAGCGGCGCAGCTTCTAGCAGTGCCTGAATTTCAGAATCTGCCCAGTCTGCAACCATCTGTAGAAACTCAGGATGGTCATTAACGCAGTCCATTTGCACATAGGTGACTTCAGGATTCTTGCGGCGCAGGCCATGAATAATATGATCTACGTCTAGCAAAGTCTCATGATTTTCAGTCGCAAAGCCGATAGGCATCATCACCAAAGCAGTTGCACCTAGGTCAATAATGTTTTGACCTGCAACTTCCATATTGGGCTGTGTCCAATCGATCAGCGGCGTGTCGTGGTTCATCCAGCCAATAGAAATCAGCGGATACTTGCGGATGAGCCTTTCACGGACGGCTTCATAAAGCTTTTGGCTCTCGTCGATGCCAGACGTGAATCCCTTGGCCTTGTGAGGACAGCCGTGGTTTAGCAAAATGATGCCAGTCTGAGAGGGGAGGTGAGCGACTGCCAACTCCTTCTCAATCTTTTCTTCCACCATATTGGCTAGCAAGTTAATGTAGCGCTCTTCGTTATAAAAAGAGGGAATGTAGCGAGTGCCTTTTAGCCAATGCTCACCAGTACCCGCAAGCTTAGTCAGCGCGTCGTTGACTTGTTCTACTGCGATCCCGCTAGTAAAGATAGAATCTACCACCAACAGAGGATAGATCAACAGCTTGGTAAAGCCTTCTGCTTTGACCGTCTCTAGCACTTGATCAGGCAGGTGGGGAGCACAGAAGTTAAACGCTTTGAAGACCTTGACGCGATCGCCCCAGCGGTTTTGCAAGCAGGTTTCGATCCCGGCTCTTTGCTTTTCAAAAATGGCGTTGTGAGGAGAGACAAAGTTGCCATGCTGATGGCTCCACTCATGTAGGTCAAAGATAGCCAGTAGCTTGGCAAGAGGGGGGTATATCCAGGTAGGGACTGGGGCAAATTTAGCGGTTAGTAGATTGAGGGCCTGCTCATTGTAGTTAGCAAAGTCTTCGTAGCTTTCGACTTCGCCATAACCCATCAGCAGCACGGCTACTCGGTCATCGGTTTGTGTACCGTTACCGGTTAGGTGCTGTTCTTGAGTGAAGGTCATATTTTCTTGATCCTTTATTTTTTTGATCCTTGAAGGAATGATGGTCTGCTTTTCCCGGCAGTGACTGTCTACAGGGAACTGCTTATTTGTGTCCGTTTTCAATCCGCAAAATTTTATCCGCAGATTGTGTATCCACAGAATAAGCACTAATTCTACTTATCCTACCGACTAGATTTGATTGTGCCGCTCGACAAAGAGAAGAAAATCTATAGCTTATAAGAGCAAACCCATAGCACCAGAGCAGAACAAACAGCATTCTCTATCGTTAGAAAGAGATTGGATCTCTGTTGTTTGAGTTTACGCCGACTATTCTTCCCAGAGGCGACGACGACGCTTCCCAGCTAGGCGGCGGTGAGTGTCCCTAAGCAGAGCAGGAATATCAAGCTGTTCTGGGCAGCGTGGCAGACAGTCACCACAGTCTGTGCAGCGATCGCCTCGTCGCCCCGGAAACCAGTGCCCCGCATTTTCAAACATGCCGTACCGGTACTGACCAAATTCCTGCATGTCGTAGGCAACGCTCAGGTTTCGCAGACGCAGTACTTCTGGAATGTTGATGCTTTCAGGGCAAGGGAGACAGGCATGGCACTGAGAGCAGCGATCGCGTCCCAACTCACTCTCCTGCGCCGTCTCTAGCCGTTCAATCGCCGCTTGTTCTTCTGCGCTTAGCGGACCGTCTATATCTGCAACTTGCAGCGGCCAGGCTAATTCTTCTGGGAGTGCAGGCCCGATGCTGAGGGTAGTGATTCGCGGATCGCTCAGCAGCCATCGGTAGTTTAATAGCAGCGGATCGAAGGGAGCACAGAGCGTTTTAAGCTTGTCGGGTGGGGTGTACAGCAATCCGGCTTTATCAGCAGGAGAGATGATAAAGATGCCCATGTTTTGCTGATGGGCCTGGGCGATCGCAGCCTGATTGCGCTGAAAGAAGAAGCTGTAGTGCAGATTCACAAAGCTAAAGGCTTTTGTGGCGATCGCATTCTGAATGACTGCTAACGGCGCGTGAGTCGAAAATCCCAGATGGTGGACGATGCCTTTGGCCTGTAAGGAAGCGATCGCCGCTAGCATCTCAGCCTGCACAGCATCCAAATGCGCCTGCGTATTGATCCCATGAATCGCCAGACAGTCTAAATAGTCAACGCCTAGTCGAGCCAAAGACGCTTTTACCGTTGCCTCAACATCTTCTTTCTTGACCGTAGGCGCAATCTTGCTAGTAACGTTATCTCGTCGCGACTGACCACACCTGCTGCAAAAATCCGCCTCAGCGCTTCACCGACGTAGCGTTCACTTTGGCCATAGGCGGGAGCAGTCTCTATATGATTAATGCCCTGTGCGATCGCAGCGATAATCACAGCGTCAGCCGCTTCAGCAGACTCGAACCGCATCGTCCCTAACGAAAAAACGGACAGCAGCCGATGGGTCTTGCCAAAAATGCGATCGCGCACAGCTTCTAAGTTCTAAACAGAACGACCGCGCTCAGCAAAGTCCGCCGGACTGATATCCGAAACAAAGGCTCTAAACGCCTTTGTTTCTGCTGCATCTGCCGCTTGATCGACGGGCATTGCCGCATCTACGATCACTTCTTCCATCACCCAGATCGGCGCGTTTACTCTCAGGGCGACTGCGATCGCATCGCTAGGACGCGCATCAATCTCTTTTTTCTTCTTGCCCCGCCCTACCGTCATCACCGCATAGAACGTGCTGTCTCTAAGCGAGTGAATCACTATCCGCTGCAAGTCTACCTCCCAAGCATTCATCAGGTTCACAATCAGATCGTGAGTCATCGGTCGGGACGCCTTTTCGCCTTCTAAAACAGAACGAATCGTTCGAGACTGTTCAGCGGATATAAAAATAGGAAGCTGCCGTCTTTGAGACGCATCGCGCAGCAAAATTACTGGATTTCGAGTGCCTCCATCAATGGCAATCCCCGCAACCGTCATCTCAATCATCGCTTAGTTCCTTAGGCTTGCCAGGTAAAACGTTTACTAAAATAAAAAACAACTTTGTGTCTCTATAGGCTAAAGCGATTTTCGTCAGAACTCAGCCAAAGATAAAAAAACTTTATCGAAAGTATCAAGAAGTTGAGGCCCTGATAGTGCCCTGTGCTAACGGATACGCAGCTGCGCTAGAGTAACTCGGTAGTCCCTCGCTATAAAAGTTCGGGGAAGCTTGCCCTTACAGTTGCCTTTACAAGCGTATGTTTACAGGTTTAGTCCAGAGCATCGGTCAACTACAACACTTAAGCCAATATCAGCTAAAAATTACCTGCCCTACGACTCAAGACCCAGTGCTTGTCGAGATTGAACTTGGTGATAGTATCGCGGTCGATGGCGTTTGCCTGACCGTCGAACAGATCTTGAGCAAAGGCTTTATTGCAGCGGCTTCTCCTGAAACCTTAGACAAGTCTACGCTAGGAAAAGTTTCAGAGAACGGCAAAGTGAACCTAGAAACTTCCCTGCGAGTTGGCAGCAAAATTGGCGGTCATTTTGTCACCGGGCACGTAGACGGGACTGGCCAGCTAGAAAGCGCCCAGCAGACCGGTGACGCTTGGGAAATTTGCTTTCGAAAGGTCAGCCCCAAAGTCGCTCGCTATATCGTCAATAAAGGCAGCATCGCCGTCAATGGTATCAGCCTGACAGTGGCGGAATGCAGTAATTCCGGCGATTGGTTTCAAACAGCGGTAATTCCAGTGACCTACGCCGAAACAAATCTGCAATATCTTTTGCCAGGAGATTTGGTGAATCTAGAAGGGGATTTGCTGGGCAAATATGTAGAGAAATTCGCTCGCTACGGATCTAACGCTGGTATGAATTCTGATACTGATAGCGGCAGAGACACTGATAGAGAAAGTCTTGGCAGGGAGCAAACAAATGCCAGAGATGAGTCTAATGTAGACCCGTCTCTGGCATTTTTAGCTGAGCATGGATATCTGTAGCCGACCGACACAAAGCTAAGAATTAAGGCTAAGGACAATAGAGCGTCTCTCTAGTCTCTCTACCGGTTGTGGGATTAGTGCCGCTAGCCACTTCGCAAAGTTTGTCGTTGTCCTTTGGATTTAGCAGGACATCGGTAAAGTCCGCCCCTTCGATGTTGATACCGCGAAAGTCGATATTGATAGCATAAGCGCCCTCTAAAACGGCGTCTTTGAGATTAGCACCCGCCAGGCTAGCGCCGTCTAAAGTCGCACCCCTGAGGTTTGCGCCCTCTAAGTTCGCCCGGTTGAGACGAGTCGTAAACAGGCGTACCTGCTCTAAGTTGGTATGGCTCAAGTCGGCCTCAGTTAGATCAGCGCGGGTATAGTCGTTGGCAGTTAGATCTTGGCCGGAAAAGTCCTGCTGGCGAAGGTTCATTCGATCAAAGTTATCAGCGTAGGCAGGGCTGCTAAAGCACGTACTACCGATTAGAACAGCGATTAAAAGCAGCGCTCCTGCCGGTTGTATCAGTTTACGCAGATGCAAGCGAAGCAATTGGCGACTAGGATGCCAGTTTGGAAAACGCCAGTTCAATATACTTTGTTGTTCTTTAGCCACTGCTAGCTCCAACCCTCTTAATGCTTACATGTCCCTAATTTTACCTGACTAGCGAACTTCATCTATCTGAGCCGGTACTTTGCCATTGCTGAGGGTGCGCCCATTGGATAGCTGACGCGATGTGCTGAGAGGATGAACGCTATGAAATAGATTGAAATCGATAATTCGCCGCCCTTGTGCGTTGGTCAGCAAGATGTCAGCAAAGCGATGGTCCCAGTGAATGTCCTCGGCTTGAAAGGTATGGCGGGCGTGGATGGTTTGGGCCAGGCTTTCGTCTAGACCCGTCAGCGTGACGATGATCTCGGCGCGATCGCGTTGCAAACTCTCCACCGTGTCACCATCCAGCAGGCCACCGGGCAAAATTTGATGCATAGCGGTCCAGGAGAGACTGAATATGGGCGTGTGCGATCGCACCAAAGGCACATCGTGAAATCGCCGCATAAAATCGCCTTCATCGCTGTATTCATCGCGCACGAGCGTCACCCACAGCTGCGCTTCTAGAATGTAGTTTTTCCGCTTGTTCGCCGTTCGAAACATCAGCGTCGGCACCCCGTTAAAAGAGGCAATCACCGCCACATTGCTAAACAAAATTCGCGCTGTCGGCAGCGAAAAGCGAGCATAGACCAAACCTGTCGTCATGGCCATAAAAAAGATACCGACTAGTGACTCAATCACCACCAGCCAGTGAGTGTACAGACTGTTTGGATACATTGCGCCATAGCCAATCGAGGCCATCGTCTGCACGCTAAAAAAGAACAGTTCCAACAGCTGCTTGGGCTCACTGCCGCTTACCCTGGCTACCCCACCACTGCCCAAGCTATAGGCAAGCGCAAATAGCGTATTCAATAGCAAATACAAAAAGCTAGTAAGACCGATAAACGTCGGCCAGGGCAGCGTTAGCAGCAGATGGTAAATATCTCCCCAATAAGAATGCGGATCGCCAATGCGTTCGATTTCTGGGTAGGTGCTTTTGCCAACAAAGAACTGCTTTGAAGCACGACGAATCTGAGGCCGAAGCATGGTCTCTCCTATAGCAGCTGCGAACTTATAACGGATATTACTTTGAGTAAAACATGAGCGATATGCGCCTGAATACTAGGCCCTGTTTTGGTTTTAGGCGCTCGACCACCCGAGTTAGTCTACACAATAGCAACTATGTCTAAGTAGGTGCAGAAAACCATCTGAGCGATCGCGGATACAGGCCGAGAACGCAAGGGCCACCAGCACAGAAGCGGTATTCTTTATGCATTGAATGAGTAATAATATCTCATCAAAACCATTATTAAACCTACTTATGGAGTTTCCTGTGTTGATCATAAAGCCGCTCACTATCCGTGCCCTAGGGTTGGGAGCCTTGACGATTGCCCTCGTCCAGATGCCCGTCTCAGCAACGACTCAATCTGTCAACCAGTCCGCTAGTTATTCTTCTGGTCAGCTCGGCGTCTCGACTGACAGTCCACAGCTACTAGCTGCAGTTGGTCTCACCCGCCGGAGATTGAGTCCTGGTGATACGGGAGCAGATGTTAACGCATTGCAGCGATATCTAGGTCGAAATGGTCTCTATCCTTTTGAGATTGACGGCGTCTATGGACAGGAAACCGCCGATGCTGTGGCGACTTATCAAAGAATCCGCGACCTCCCGGCGACTGGCGTTGCAGATGAAGAAACGCTGCGCGATATGGAGTTTGAATTCCTACCAGGAGGGAGCACCGCTATATCGCCACCCGCCGCCGCTACCGTTAGCGGTTCTGGCTTGTCGAATAGTACGCTAGTGCCGGGCAGCACCGGCTCAGATGTGATTGCTTTGCAGCAGCGTTTGAATAGCTTTGGAATTCCAGTGATTGTCGATGGTGACTATGGATTCGAAACGCAGCAGGGCGTTCGCACGTATCAACGGGTACAGGGGTTGCCTGTCACTGGCAACGCTGATTCTGAGACGCTCGCTTCCATGGGCTTTTCGGTTTCGAGTAGGACTAGTCTTCCTTACATATCGGCTGTAATTGCTGATGAGTCAGTACTAGCTAGCGTTCGGCAGTTTTTCCCAGAAGCCTATGTCGATCGCGATCGCGGCGGACGATTTATCAATATCGGCAGCTTTGACACCCGCTCTCCAGCAGAAGCTAGAGTCGACGCCGCTGCGGCTCGCGGCTACAACACGCGGGTGATTTATCGTCGTCGCGGGTTCTTCCGCTAAGCCGCTGCTAGAACGGCCTCAGCGTCTATTGCCAGTGCCCAGCCTAGCCTGACTAGCAAAGATTGCTGACTAGGGGCGATCGCGCTCTTCTGTTGCCGGATTAAATAGTCATAATAAAGCTCCTGTACCCGGTAGAGAGCTACTCCTACGCTGAGCTTTTGACCCAAGCCAATCAGCCGCTCTAGCGCCTCAATCGCCGCTTCTAATTCTAGATACTTGTTTGAGCTAGCCGTTTCTAGCGTTTGAGCTAGCCCCTGCCAAATCAGTCGTTCCAAAACGGGTCTGGCATCAGGCAGCTTTAGCTCCGCCTGGAAGTGACAGGCTTCTACCGCAATGCCTTCTAGCTCAGCGATTCGACCGACCGTAATTTTGAGCAGATCGCCGTCCGGTTCGGTAATATTTCGCTCTAGTGCGCGAATCACTTCTAGGGCGCGATGGCTAAGGGTAATATCGGCGGCAACCTGTAGCGATTGAGGGACGGTGATGCGATCGCGATGAAACGCCATCAATACGCTGTAGTTCTCGCGGTAGACCTGTTCATAGAGCTGATCCAACCGCTCTAGCGTTTCCTGATTGAGCTGCTGCATAATCTGCTCACGCTCTTCCTGTGAGAGATCTTGCAGCGTGTAGCTCAAGCTAAAGCACCTATCAATCGCCAGAATGCTCGGGGCCACGCTAGCCGTGCCAAACGCTTCGACAACCGCTTGCTTGGCTTGAACATAAGCTCCCCTGTTCGGAAACGCCTGGACACCGCACTGAAAATCCCAGCCACCCAAATGCAGCACTGCAAAAGAGAGCGTCTGCGTTTCCTGGGTCATCGCCGTCGTCACCTGGACTCGGCCCACGGCAAGTGTCAGCGCACCCAAGGGCTGCTGATAGTAATCTTGCTTTCGCAGGGTATAGCAGTAAAGCTGTTCCTCTTCCTTGACAGGGTTGAACAGCGAGCCGATGGCGTAGCGGGCCACTATCTGCTCCAGGCTAGTCTGGTTGGGCTTGACCTGTTTTTGATAAACACCTTGACCTGTCTTGAAGTAGCCAACATTGCTAGGCGCTTGGGCTAAGCGCTGAACAAAATCACCCTCTAGCAGTTTCCCAGAAACCGCTTCTGCCAGCTCGATTGCCCTAGCCGCGTAGCGTAAAATCTGAGTGCCTTCTGGCCGCGAAATCTCATCAAAAAACCAGCCACAGCTGGTGTACATCAACATCGCATGGCGCTGCATTTCTAGCAGGCGGAGCACTTCTGTGCGCTCGGCGCTGGTGAGCGGGTGAGTCTGATGCGCTGCGAGGAAATAGCCAAGGTTCTGCTCTGAGGGATTGCCCAGTACGCCAACGTAATCATTCCGAGCAGCCCAGGGATCGCGCAGTAGCGATGAGCCTATTTTTCCATAAAGGATAATCAGGTGATCGCGCAGCCAGTCCAAAGCCTCTCGCAAAGGAGCGCGCCACTGCTGCTGCCAGCCGCCACCGCCGCCACAGCCACAGTCGCGCCGCCAGCGATCGACGCCATGAGAACAGCTCCAAGCAGTCACTGGTTTTAGCTGTACCTCCCAGGCAGGCGGACACAGACTCAAGTAATGAGCGTAGCTAGTAACCTGCCATCCTCTAGCTGGTAGCTCATTGATGACGGTGTAGGCCAGCGTTTTCTCGCCGCCGCCCCGGTGATGGCCAAAGGTCTCGCCGTCGGTAGCCACTGAGATTAGCTGCGATCGCCTTTGAAATCTGCCTGCTTCAGCCCACTGGGCAGCCTCGTCTTCTCGCTCGAAGGGCCTGACGGCCTGACCTAAGCGGTCAGCAAACTGTTGAGAGGACTGTAGCGTGCTGTCAAACCCCATATCGCCAGAGATGGGCCCATCGTAGAAAAAGATATCAATATAGTCCCGTCCATTCGCTTGCACAGGGACAAAGCAGCGGTAAGGCTGAGTCGGATCGATATCGCCAGCTTCTACGCTTTGCCACTGATCAAAGCCATTGTCTAGACCAAAACGCCGACAGCGAGCAGCTTGAGAGGGGGCGAGGATAATAAACTGAATGCCCTCATTGACCAAAACCGCCAGCGTCTCATTATCGACGGCGGTTTCAGCTAGCCACATGCCTTCGGGATCGCGCTTGAACCGATGCTGAAAGTCAGCAATGCCCCAGCGAACTTGCGTGACTTTATCGCGGTAGTTTGCCAGCGGCAAAATGATGTGGTTGTAGGCCTGGGCGATCGCGTTGCCGTGTCCTTGGTTGCGATCGCAGCTAACCTTATCCGCCGCCAGAATTCGCCGATACGTCTCTAGATCGTACCGCTCTAGCCAGCTCATCAGGGTCGGACCAATATTGAAGCTGATGTGCTCGTAGTTGTTAACGATACGCACTACTTCGCCCTGGCTGTTCAAAATCCGCGCGAATGCATTAGGTCGATAAGACTCATACAGAATTCGCTCATTCCAGTCGTGAAAAGGCGACGCGCTTGGCTGCTTACCCACTACCCCACGAGCAGGATCTTCGCGAGGCGGCTGATAGAAGTGCCCGTGAATGCAAACGTATACCCCTGTAGCGGTCCCGGCTAGATTGCTGGGATCAAGCGAGGATACATTCTTTACAGCAGAAACTGATTGAGACTGACTCATATATTTCTAACTAAAATAAAGTTCGAGGAAGGGAATTCGAGATTGTTTCGGCGGTCTGTTCTCTGAAATCAAACGTTGATTCTCTTGCGGTAGCGATCTTCCTAAAAGCTGATTTTCCTGAAGAGCCTGTTTCGGTTGTTCTCTTAAAAACGATTCTCTTAAAAACGTAAGTGTAACTGGTTCTCATAGCCATGCGATCAAAAATTCACGCAAAATTCTGTTCTTTGTTGTGCCAAGAATTGCGTCAAAATTAAATGCCAACCTGCCTGCCAACTTTTCAATGGACGCCTCCAAGCCTACGAACCTCACCTTTTCAGCAACTGTCGTCCCAGGACATCAGGTCGCTTCTGGACAAGCTACAGACAGTCCCTACCCCAGAGGGACTATAGCTATGCAAACCCCTCACTTTCGCGCTTTAGGCGTTGATCTCTCACTATTTTATCCAGGCACACTCAACGTTTCGATCGCCCCTGCTGTCTTCACGCTCCAGCCTCCGATCACGCTGCCGCTAGTCAAATGGTCCGCGCGTCACGATCCCGAAAGCTTTTCCTTTACGCCTATTCAACTTCACTGGCGGCAACAATCGTTTGATGGTCTAATTTACTATCCGCATCTGGAGACCAAGATAAACCATTTCCAAGACCCTTCAGTTCTAGAGCTTTTGCTGCCGCATATCCCGGGGATCGCCTATGGAAGCAAGGTCACCCTCTCAGCCTCCGTAGACAACCTTATAATAGAAAGATAAGCCTTCACGTTGCCTCTTTACCTATGTCTCAGCCCGAGTTGCCTACGCTCTCACAGCCCGATCTCGATGCCCTTTCTCAGAAGCTAGAAGCGGACGACCTGGTAGAGCGCAAGCTAGCCCTAGCGTCTCTTCGCAACGTCCCAGCAGAGCAGGCAGTCCCACTGATCAAAAAGGTATTAGATGACAAAAATGAGCAGGTTCGCTCAATGGCAATTTTTGCGCTAGGACTGAAGCCCACCAAGGATTGCTACGGTCTGCTTGTCAATATTCTAGAAAGCGATCCCGATTATGGAATTCGAGCGGATGCAGCAGGCGCACTGGGCTATTTAGAAGATCCTCGAGCGTTTGATCCCCTGGTGCGAGCTTTTTACGAAGATGTGGATTGGCTGGTGCGCTTTAGCGCGGCAGTTTCTCTTGGCAATCTCAAGAACCCAAAGGCGCACGATGTGTTGATTGCAGCTTTGGATAGTCCAGAAGTAGTGATTCAGCAGGCTGCGATCGCGGCCCTAGGCGAAATCCGCGACACCGAAGCCGTCGACAACATCCTCAACTTTGCTCAAGCCAAAGACTGGCTAGTCCGACAGCGCCTCGCCGAAGCCCTCGGCAACCTCCCCACCCCCAAAAGCCTCGCCGCCCTCCGCTACCTCACCAAAGACGACCATTCTCAAGTCTCAGAAGCCGCTCGCATTTCCCTCAAGCGTCTAGAATCAGCCATGCCTGAAAGTTAATAGAGTTAGTAACGACCGTTGCCGTCTACAAGCTCACGGCACTCTCGCGTAAGGAAATCGAGACTATGCTGGACTTAGAAATTAAAGAAACGAAAGTATACCAAGAGATTAAAGAAGAGGGCCGAGAAGAAAGCCGGGAAGAAGGCCGAGAAGAAGGCCAGATGGCAATGGCTATTCTCATAGCCAAAGACTTGTTGAAAACTACGATGTCGGCAGAAGATATCGCAAAGGTGACCCGGCTTGAGCTGTCGAAAGTAATAGAACTCGAGCAGCAGGAAGAGACTATCGATGAAACTGCTGCCGATAGCAATAATTCTGACGAAAACAATGTTGAGGAAGAACAGTCTAATCTTTGACGAGACTACGCTCGGAACTTTAGGGAGGGGGGTGTTTAATAAAAGTACCGTCGGGTAGCAATGGTCATTTCCGTAGGGGCATCGCATGCAATGCCCCTACGGAAATCGATTCTGACGAACGGGGATCGACTTCAGGACTTCAGCAACTAGGACGGACTATCACCGCCTACTCGCTTGGTCAAAATCGCCATCACCTCATTCGCTCTGCCTGTTGACATGGGCCGACTCCAGTCGTTCGGCTCGGCGTAGCCTAGCTTGTGCAGTAGCGAAATGGTGCTTTGCACTGCGCTTGGCGTGCCTAACAGCAGATGGCGAACTTGCTCACGTGGGAGCGGTGATGTGGACGAAGGAATGGCCGATGAGGGAGAAGTATCGGCAGCTGCACTCTGTGGACGCCGGAGCGCCCTGAATGGAATGGAATAAACATGAGTGTCTGGTCTCCAATAAGACAAGTGAACGAGGAAACCAGAACTCAGATGACCTTAGCAACGCTGCAAAATGTATTGCAAATCGGAGTAGCTAAGGTACAGTGACCCTTAAGCTACAGACTGCCTGGTTCAGTTTGTCAGCCTAGCCGTCGGTAGGTGTTCTAGCACTTATCGATGGCGCTTCAGTCAAGTGAGTTCTGAAAAGCAGGCGTGATTGGCATCAGCACCTTAGCTAAAGAAGATAGGCTGATTTCTGTGAATGAGTCAAGTGCGCACGGGCGAGAATGACGGTGATATAAAGCGGAGTTGATGCCGAGCGCGACTGAGCAAGTCCCGTTAGTGACTGGATGGTTCCCGAGTGCGACTGAGCAAGTCCCGTTGGTGACTGAATGATTCCCGGATGGTGCTGAATAGTTCCCGAGTGCGACTGAGCAAGTCCCGTTGATAGCTGAATGATTCCCGGATGGTGCGGGGTGATTCCCGAGCATGACTGAGCAAGTCCCGGCATCTCTAGACCTAGAAACGTTGCAAGCTTTCTTCTTTTACCTAACGTGACTTCTCTCTTTCCACCGAAGAAAAGTGCGTGTTTAGCGTAAGCTGGTCATCAGCATGAGCTGCAAAGCGCGCCCTACCCTATTCCTACCTGGTGTGCGTTTCAGCTCTTCGCACCGCTTCACGGGAGGGGGTAGCACGTAATGACGCTCTTGGGCCTCGGTGTGTAGCGCTAAACAGGTACCTGCTGTCCCCCTTACGTCGGTACGTTATCTATTTGCGGCTCCCTAACTTCTAAGACTTCAAATCGAGCAGGGTCGAATAGCTATTAAGAAAAAGAAGCTAACAAGAAAGCACTCTAAGTTTTTCCTTAGAGTGCTGCTTTAATCGAGCCGCTAGGCGCTAGAGATGAATGTCTATTCAGCCCACTCAGTGTGGAATATGCCTTCTTTGTCTGTGCGCTGATAGGTGTGTGCGCCAAAGTAGTCGCGCTGCGCCTGAGTTAGGTTCTGAGGCAGGCGGCTACGGCGATAGCTATCGAAATAGTCTAGCGAGGCGCTAAAAGCAGGTACGGGGATACCAACTTTGGCGGCGGTGCCGATGACTTCGCGCCAGGCCTCCTGTCGATCTAGGATAGTTTGCTTGAATTCGGGCGCTAGCAGCAGGTTGGGTAGCTTAGCATCCTGGTCATAGGCCGCTTTGATCTTGTTGAGGAAGGCGGCGCGGATGATGCAGCCCCCTTTCCAGATGCGGGCAGTCTCTCCTAGATTCAGGTCGTAGCCGTTGAGCGCGGAGGCTTTACTGAGCAAATCCATTCCCTGAGCATAAGAGCAGATTTTGGAGCAATACAGCGCGTCTCGGATTTTGTTGACAAAGGCTTTCTTGTCACCGTCAAAGCTAGCTGTGGGTCCGGTTAACTGCTTTTCTGCAATCACGCGCTCTTCTTTGATGGCGGACATAATTCGAGCATTCACAGCAGCGGTAATCGTGGGAATGCTGACGCCGAGTTCTAGGGCGCTCATCACCGTCCAGCGGCCTGTTCCCTTTTGACCGGCTTTGTCCATGATCAGCTCGACTAGCGGTTTGCCAGTTTCTTCGTCCATTTTGGTGAAGATATCGGCGGTAATTTCAATCAAGAAAGAATCTAGCTCTTCTGTTTTGTTCCACTCGCTAAAAATTTCATGTAGCTCTGCTTGGCCTAAGCCTAGGGTGTTTTTTAACAGGTCATAGGCTTCGGCAATTAGCTGCATGTCGCCGTATTCAATGCCGTTATGCACCATTTTGACGAAGTGGCCGGAGCCGCCTTTGCCGATATAGGTAACGCAGGGGCCGTCGTCTACTTGGGCGGCGATTTTGGTGACAATCGGTTCGATAGAGTCGTAGGCGGCTTTGCTGCCACCGGGCATCAGACTAGGTCCGTTGAGTGCGCCTTCTTCACCGCCGCTGACGCCCATACCGATGAAGTTGAACCCAGCAGCTTCCACGTCCTTAACTCGGCGCTCGGTGTCTTCGTAGAGGGAGTTGCCGCCGTCAATGATCATATCTTCTGGATCAAGCAGCGGTTTAAGGCTATCGATCACCATATCGACTGGCTTGCCTGCCTGGACCATCAGCAAGATGCGGCGGGGTCTTTCTAAAGCGGCGACAAAATCTTCTAATGAGTAGGTAGCGACGACGTTTTTGCCGCCTGCTCTATTTTCCATAAAGGCGTCAGTCTTTGACCGAGAACGGTTGTAAACCGCGATAGGAAAGCCGTTGCGTTCTACGTTGAGTGCAATGTTTTCGCCCATGACCGCTAGGCCAATTACACCAAAACTCTGTGCCATAAAATTTTCCTTGGTTATCCGTTCTTGCAGCGTACAGCTATAGCTTTTGCCACTTTGCTTCACGCATTTCTAGTGAGTAAAACCTTTGTCATGGCAGAGCAAAGTGGTCAGCTAGCGTACGAATGCATCCGACGCTAGCTATAAGACTTTAAACAACGCTGTTGATTTTTTCCATTAAGCAGAGAGAAAATTTTCGTGAGAATACTTAACCTTCACTCTTTTGATAGATCTTAATCGAGTATTTCTACTTAGTGAATTTTCTACCTGGCAACCGGATGAGTGGCTTGATTGGGGAAAATATCTGCGATCGCATTTTGGCGTTGGTTGGGTGTGCCTTCGCTGCTGAGGTTCCAGAGCGTTTCGTAGAAGAAGAATGAGACGCCAGCGTAGTTGCGATCGCGCACCGCTTCCACCTGCTGCGCAATTTGCGCCATCGACACCGATCGCCCTCTAAGGCCGCTCAGCACGCCCACAGCCGTCGGAATATGGCTACGAGAAAATTCAGCCGCATCCTGCCCCATCTCCCAGACAAAGCGGCCTAGATCAGTCCGATACAGCTGAATGATCACTTCTTCCACATAGCCTCTTTTCACCCATTTGTCCCAGTCTTGTAAGTAATACTCGTAGGCAAATGCGTGCGGATTGGGTGATACAGACATCACCGCGCGAGGTCGATAGGCTTTGACAGTAGTAAAGACCTCGCCCATGAAATCAGTAATTTTGTCGGCTCGCCATCGGGTCCATTCGGCATCTTTGGCGTCTGCTGGCGGACTCTTACCGTCGTGCTCTCGCTGATAAAGAGTAACGGTGTAAGGATCATAACCGTAGGCAAATGGCAGACCCATGTGATCGTCGACCTGGAAACCGTCCATGTTGTAGTTTGCTGACAGTTCAGCAATGAGCTGTAACACAAAGGACTGCACTTCTGGATGAAAAGGATTGAGCCAGACGCGGTCGTGCTCGCCTTCTGGCGTGGTGAGGGTGCCGTCTGCTTTTTGGGTGAGCCAGTCGGGATGACGGCGAGCCAGCTCAGAGTCAGCAGGAGCCATAAAGCCAAATTCAAACCAGGGCATCACTTTGAGGCCACGGCTATGGGCAAGTTCGATCACTTCTGCGAGCATGTCGCGATCGCCCTGTGCCGCTTCCAATGCGTATTTTCGTCCTGTTTTATCCAGGTCTGGATAGAGCCCTTGCTTGTAGCCGAGTGCCCGTTCTGCCACATTGCTAGGAAACAGGGTCGTTCCCCAGTTCCAAACGGTGGGATAGACCACGTTGAAGTTGAGATCAGATAGGGTGTCTAGCGCTCGTTCTAAAACCGGGCGAGAAAATAAAACGTCGCTGTCAATATTGGTCATCCAGACGCCGCGCAGTTCGCGGGTGGGTGCGGCGGTGGCTGAAAGCGCGGTTGGAGTGGTGATGCGATCGCCAGGAACCGTTGCAACCGTATCGGGATCAAGGCTAGCTCTACACAAAAACGCCGCGCCGTCCACTAGCGCCAGGCTACGGCGAGGCAATAGCTGTGTCCGCTCTTTGCGATTAACGATATAGCCAGCCGCCAGTGCCGCCGCCACTCCTTCTTTGGCGCTGCGCGGAATCAACACCGCATCTTCAAAGGTTGCAGACAATAGCTGATTGGCGTGGGCTTGATAGGGCGTTGCCGATCCCGAGGTCAAAATGGCCAGCGCTTGACTGCGGCTGACAGACTGCCCAGGGCGAGCATCCGCGCCGAGCGCGGCCATCAGTAGTGCCTCCGACTCAGAACTAGCGGCAAAGGTTAGTCCTAGATATTCGTTGTTGGCAGCAAATACGCCAGGAAAAGCTTTTAATACAGCAGTGGCGTACTCCACCTGTGTTGTGGCGCTGACGGGATAGCGGTTCTCTAGCACAGTCGGATTGAAAATACCTTGAGCTGTCAGAGCGCTCATGCAGGGCTGTGCCCAATGGTTCGACCAATATCGAGAAACTTTAGTGCTAGGAGACTTGATATTAGGGAAACTAGTGGCCCCAAAAGTAATCTCAGGAGCTGCTTTAACTTGATTGAAGTTTGTCTCACCTAACACACCCAAGAGTGTCGAGCAGAAAACGCCAATGACAAAGGCAATACACAGGTGTTTCAGTCTAATCAATCGTTTTGTTCTAGCTTTTTCCGTCCTGGCTTGTTCCGTTCTGGCCCTTGCCCCCATTATCTTGCTAGCCTCCGCTAATTTTGGCTTTGTAGCCCTTCTCTATTAACAGGGCGAGCAGTTTGGGCGCGTGCTCGCCTTGAATTTCGATTGTGTCGTCTTTGACTGTACCGCCCGAGCCGCAGCTAGCCTTCAAGCTTTTGGCCAGTGTGCCAATTGTCTCAGCATTATGAACGAAGCCGCTGGCAATAGTGACGCTTTTGCCTTTGCGGCCCTTTCGCGAGATTTGGACGCGAATGTCTTGCTGATTGGGGGGAAGGTCGGGGGCGGGGCGAGCAATCGCTGCTGCTGCGCCGAATTCTGAATAGACTTTGCGGTCGGTTGCTTTATTGCCTGCTTTTTTGGGCTTTGCCATTCGGTTTACGCTAGTTTGCTTGCTTTGCTGCTCTACTTTGCTTGCGCTCTACTTTGCTTCAGAACGCTTGCTGCTCTACTTTGCTTCAGAGTTTGCTTCAGAGAAAAGTGAACTGCCTTGCCTCTCGAAAGAGGGATCGCTAATAAGGATGGAATCTAGTAAATTTACATGAAAAGAGACGGTAGCGCTTTGATGTCTGTCCGCTTCTGCTTGCCTGTTCTATCTGCCTTATCCGTTCTATTTTAGTTAGCTGGAGAAAGCTGTTTTGGTTCCTATTCGCGACGACAACCCAATCACCACAACGCCCTATGTTACGTATGGGTTTATTGCCCTCAACGTGCTGGTGTTTTTATACGAGGCCACGCTGAGCGGACCCAATTTGGAAGCTTTATTCAATACGTTTGCTGTAGTACCCCGAGATCTGAGCATAAGCTTTAATACGGGACTGGGCTTTCCGCATGTGACTGAGTGGGGGACGCTGCTGAGCGCGGAGTTTTTACACGCTGGCTTTTTCCATGTGGGGGGCAATATGCTCTACCTGTGGATCTTTGGTAATAACGTTGAGGATCAGCTAGGCCATCTGAAGTTTTTTGTGTTTTATCTGATGTGCGGCGTGCTGGCGTCTTTGTGTCAGTGGTACGTAGCGCCTGAATCGACGGTGCCTTCTTTGGGCGCGAGTGGTGCGATCGCAGGCGTCATGGGCGCATACATTTTCCGCTTCCCACAGGTCCGTGTGCTCACCTTTATTCCGATTTTCTTCACCGCTTTTAGAGTTCCAGCTTTGCTGTTTCTAGGCTTTTGGTTTGTAGAGCAGGCGCTTTATGGCTTTGCCAGTTTAGGCGCTCCGGCAGATGTCGGTATGGGCGGCGGCGTAGCGTATTGGGCACATGCAGGGGGCTTTGTATTCGGGGCGGTGCTGGGCTATTGGCTAGGGCTGTTCAACAATACGAATAAAGATGCGGCTGATTCGGTAGATGAGATAGCCGACGTTATTTCTGGCGAATAATTGAGATAGATTCGGTGGGTTTTGGCTCCGACTGCGCTCAGCCGCCGTTGTCTCAGTCGTCGTTGAATTGATTGTCAGTGTCGAAACACAGCAAAAAGTACTGATTTGGGAAAGATGATAGCGCTCAAAGATTGTCTGGCGTTCCCGATATGGTTCTTCCCAATTTCTTGATTTTTGGCGTGCAAAAAGCCGGGACAACGTCTATCTATAGCTACCTACAACAGCATCCGCAGGTATTTATGAGCCCGCGTAAGGAAACTGAGTTTTTAGGGAGAGCTACGCAGGAGCGGACTGACGAACCGCAGCTAACGCCGGGGGGCAGGCAGCAAATTGTCACTATCGAGGATTACCAGGCGCTGTTCGAGGGGGTGACGACTGAAATTGCGATTGGGGAGGCGTCTCCAAACTATTTGTTTTTGCATGAGCGGGCGGTGCCTGCTATTGAAAAATATGTGCCCGAAGCTAAGCTAATTGCAGTTTTACGCAATCCGGTGGAGCGAGCGTATTCTGACTACCTGATGCATGTGCGACAGGTGGTGGGCAATCAAAAAACGCTGGCGCAGCAGGTAGAAACTAGCGGGGAGTCTTCTTTTACGCTGCTGAAGGGTCGCTATTTTGCGGGCGTGAAGCACTTTCTAGAGACGTTTGGACCGCAGCAGGTAAAGCTCTTTTTGTATGACCAGATGAAAGAGGACGCAGCGGCTTTGATGGCCGATCTCTACGGCTTTATTGGGGTTGATCCTGGGTTTGCTGTAGATGTGGGCCAGCGGCAGCAGGCGGCTGAGGTGCCAAAAAATCAGTCGATTAATCAGCTGCTGCGGACAAACAACCCGGTACGCTCGGCGGTAGGAACGCTGCTGAAGGCGGTGATGCCGGAAGAGAAAAGACAGAGGTTGCGATCGCGCCTAATCTCCGCCAATTCCGCTGGCAAAGAAGCGCTGCCCCTTTCTGAACCAGATCGTCAGCTGCTCAAAGCCTACTACCGAGAGGATATCTTACGACTGCAAGATTTGATTAATCGTGACTTGTCTGCGTGGCTCTAGCTGTAGAGACATGGCTATTCCTGTCGGGGCACTACATGTAATGCCCCAACGGGAACACGCATGGATCGGAAAACGCCGAAAGCGCCAAGCTGATTTATGACAGCCAAGATCCCAGAAAACTCACTGGTGCTGGAAGCATTTCACCGCGAAAATCGAGCATCTGTACGAGCAGTAAGTATGCGATCGCCAGCAAAACGGACACAGCTCCGGTGATAACAGCGACAATTTTCGAGCGGTCCATGTGCTTTTCTCAGTAAGTCTTGTACGAAATCTACTGTTATTTTACTAGAGGTTCTTCTAGAGAGCCTTTGCTGTAGGAATATCCGTTATGACCGTGGCCTCAATTCCGCCTTCGACAACTTTCCCGAATAACTACGGCGCGGAAGCTTCAGCGCACCCTCCCGTTATTATCCAGACCGAACTGCTCAGAAAAGTCTACCGGACAGGCTTTTGGCTAAAAGCAGCGCCGCCCTCGCTCAAACACTGCTCACTAGATATATACAAAGGAGAAACCTTTGGCCTGCTCGGTCCTAATGGAGCCGGTAAAACTACGCTGCTGAAGCTGCTGTTAGGAATCATTCGTCCGACCGCTGGAGGCGCGACCTTGATGGGTCAGCCCGCTGGCGATGGCCAGGTAAAGGCCAAAATTGGCTACCTGCCAGAGAATCCGTATTTCTATGACTACCTGACTGGCTGGGAATTTTTGAGCTATACGGCTGGGCTTTTTGGCATTAAGGGCAGTCTGCAAAAGCGACGGATTACAGAACTGTTGGATCTGGTGCAGCTCGATCGGCACTCTGCGAAGAAAAAGCAAATGCGCCGCTATTCCAAGGGAATGCTACAGCGCGTGGGAATGGCGCAGGCGCTGATCAACGATCCTGAGATTGTGTTCTTAGACGAGCCGATGTCGGGGCTAGATCCTACCGGGCGCTATCAGGTCCGTGAGATTATTCTGTCGCTAAAGGCGCAGGGAAAGACGCTGTTTTTCAACTCTCATGTGCTGTCGGATGTGGAAATGATCTGCGATCGCATCGCCATCCTCGATCGCGGCGAGATCATCTGCATCGGGGCCATCAAAGAGCTATTAGGCAATCCAGACTATTACAAAGTCAAAGGTCACGGCGGCAGCCTAGACGTGTTGGATACCTGGCTGCGAGATATCTCCTTTCGCGATGGCTATTGGTATGGCATACTGCACGGCGATCCGTTTGAGTTTATGTCTACGGCTCGCCTGATGAATGCCCAAATTGCCAAGCTGGAAGTGGCAAAACCGACGCTAGAAGAGTTTTTTATGGACCAAATCCAGCAGAGGCGCTCAATTTCAGCCATTGAGCAGGAGAGAATCGCCAGGGCTAAGGCTGGCGAGAAAAGGCGGTGGGGAAAAGGGGGTGCGATCGCCTCAATAACAGGCAACGTCAGTCTGCGTTGGGATCTTCAGTCTCCGACATATTCGAGAAGATCCTTTCTTAGAAAAGAACTTTCCCAATCGCTTTGGCAGCAAGCGGTTAAGTGGACTTTCTCTCTCATAGCTGTTCTCAGCAGTGGCTTTGCTGTCGGGGTTGTTCTCGTTGTTTTCGATCGCCTCTTCGACGATGGGTCGGATAGATTCGCCGTAGTGCTCAACTGTTTCTTCGGCGCGGGCTTTGTCCATCTCGTAGTCAACGCTGTAGGCGATCGCATCGCCACCTACCGGAAAAACTATCAGTCCAATCGAGACAACAGCGGCTATTGCAATCCGCACAAGGCGATCGCAGCACCGTTGCAAGCTTCCGTCTGTTACTGAGGTTTTTATCATTCTTTCCTACCTTAGTTTGGCTTGGTTGTTTGAGCTTTGAACTTTAGCTAGACTGACTTACTGTACTGAACTTTATACGTTGTCGGACTTGCTTTTCCGGTATTTTCTTCGGAGCTGATCGATTCCTTTAGGTCTAATCTAATACGAAGCAGACGTATGCTCTAGAGGCAATGGCATAATGACAGGTAACTCGCTGCATTTTTTATATTACGGGTCTACGTTTAGATCCACTACTACAAGTGGCAAAATGTAGGATTCGCATGATCATTTTGACTCTAGCAGCAAGCCCCAAAGTGCATTGTAAGGATGAACCTTACTAGTTGCCTTCTCTGTTTGACCTGCCTGCTCTGTTTGACTTGCCTGCACGCCTTGGCTAGTGACCAAGGCCCTGCCCTCATTAGCCCATTGGA
>CAWCWM010000001.1:0-82897 GCA_963799265.1 uncultured cyanobacterium | reverse complement strand
TAACTCCTGACCACCCTGTAACCCGGATACATGGCCTGTATATAAATGAAGAAGGAACTACTTGCCTGCTTGCTTATGACGAAAGATATGACGACACCATTGGAGAGAACGTCTCTGAAGAAGACGCTAAACAAGTAGCCTTAGTTGTCTGGAAACACAGAGCAAACGAGGTTGGTGGTATTGAAGCACTTCAAACAATTTTCGACAACCAAGCCATAGAACTAGAACAATATGGAGAGGAAGGATATGTCTCAGCAGAAGAGAAGTGGGCACTAGAAGCGCTTGGCATCCAAATACCCAGTGTCATACCAGTCTACGATCCCGAGAATCCGCCTCAACCAACTCGCTCGAGAGAGGAGAAATCTAATGGCTTTACTATTTCTCCTTCAAGCTTCGACAGCTCATTGATATCAAAGCCCTAGTCTCAGAGAACTTGCCCATCTTAGGGCTGTGCGGATTGCTCGTGCTGATGATGGGCTTCAACGAATACCAGAAAAAGGGAAGAGGTGGCAAGCTAACAACAGGACGTTTTGCCAGCAGAAAAGAGATCAACACCGCTAAGCGACTATTTTCTAAGCTGACGCGAGGAGAAAGGCTTGACCGCTGCTGTGAAAGTTGGTCAGATCTATCTTCCATTTATTAACGAGGGCTGCTCGATTGCGGGAGCCCCTGGTACTGGCAAAACGTTCAGCGTCATAGATCCCGCTATCCGCTCTGCGCTAGAAGCTGGCTATCCGGTCATCGTCTACGACTCGAAAGGCGCACAAACTGAGGCTCATGCCGCATACGCTGCCTCTCTTGGCTATCGCGTTTCTGTCTTCGCTCCAGGAAAGCCCTATACAGGTACCTGTAACCTGCTTGATTTTGTTCGTGATGAAACAGACTCTCTAATGGCTTATCAGCTGGCCTACATCTTGGAGAAGAATTCTTCAGGGCTCGCAGCAGGTCAACAAAGCGGCAAAGACTTCTTCGCTCGAACAGGTGTCAGTCTGGTTGAGGCGGCGATCCTGCTCGCTAAGTTTACGGAGCATCCTGATCTGCTAACGGTCGGCAAGATTTTGAATCTGCCGATGCTAATCGAGCGTATCAAAGCGCTTAGAGAAAGCAATACGGTTTCTGACTGGGTGATTGATGCCTTTGCCCAGCTGCTCAGCAGTGAAGACGCTGAAAAGCAGGTCGCCGGTATGATCGTCACCGCGCAAAACGTCTTTAAGCGGTTTATCTCGAAAGACCTGCTACCAAGCTTCTGCGGCGAAACGTCGATTCCGACGACCTTCGACGGCAAGCAGATTCTGTTTCTGCAAACAGATCTCGAAAGGCGCGATGCGGTGACGCCACTACTGGCGGCGGTACTACAGCTGCTGATTTCTAAAAACTTTGCACAGCCAAGAGAGCTGCCGCTGGTAGTCTCAGTTGATGAGTTTCCCTCACTATTTCTGCCTGCCTTTGAAGGCTATCTCAATGAGCTGCGCTCAGCTGGCCTGATCGCCTTTATCGGCTATCAAAACTTCGCGCAGCTGAGAAGCCGATATGGGGCAGATGGGGCCAAGGCGATGATTGCGGCCTGTGGTACTCAGTTCTTTTTCAATCCAAGAGATTTTGAAACGGCTAGAGAGTTCTCGCAGTACCTGGGGCAGAAGGAGGTGTCTCACTACACCAAGTCTAGAAGTTCTGGCAAAAGCGCTAGCAGAAGCCGCAATCAGCAGGTGCAGCAGGTGGCGCTTGTGACTCCAGATGAGTTTCTTAAGTTTGGCAAAGGCGAGTGCGCTTACGTCAATCCAGGCCATCGCTCGGAACGAGGTGCGGCTTCGGTGCCGGTTCGCTGTCGGGTGAAAATTCCTGACAAGGAGATGGCCATTCATCAGAAAAGCGTAGAGGCGTGGGACAAAACCGTAAGAGAACGGCTGATTGCCCGTCAGCAAAGGAATAATCCACTCGATATCGACGTAGCTAGTCAATCGAGAGCCAGGAGTGCCGATCTGTTTTTGCCGCTGCCAGTAGGTGCGGGTGCAGGAGCAGATGAGTTTTAACAGCAACAGCTTATTCATTTAGGAGACATTGAATCATGGTCTTAAAAGGTGCAGGTGTGCGTGGCGATGAAGCCACAGGCGTAGATCAAACCTTGGGTAACGTGCTTCAGGGTGCGGCAACGGTTGGGGCTATCGGCGGCACGATAGCTAGAAATCTTCTACACAACGACAGACAGCAGGAAGAACCAAAGCAGCAGCGCCCAGAGCTAAACGGGGAGCTGAACAAAACTTTCTATCAGGCATTCGTGGATCGAGGGGTTGATAAAGAGGTTGCCCAAGCCGCTGCGGACGGACTGGTTCTAGGCCAGGATGCCAGCAGTAACCCGGCGATTGCTGAAGCTAATAGAATCGTCGAGGAATGGGGCCGCGAGCAGGCTGCTGCGCCCAAAGAGTCAGTAGAGGCCAAAGCAAAGAACGATGAGCTGAAAGAAGATACCCAATCAGAAGAAGATGCTCAATCAGCACAGCCAGGCGATCAACCTCTAGTGCAGGCTGCTTCTACTCAAATTGGGAATGGGAACGGAGCGCAGGCAGAAGCGCAGGCCAGCGCGAAAGACAAAGAGTCTTCTACAGCCGATACGGTAAAACCTGGTCCTCAAGTAGTCTCACAAACCGCTACGCAGGCTGCTCGCACTGAAAATAGCTCAGCACCTGTGGCAACAGTAGAATTCTCGCAGCCGCCCTCAGAAATGAAGTGGGCCGATCTTCAAAAGAAAGCTGGTGAAATTACCGCTCAGACTGGTGAAAAGGCTGAGGGTAGAAAAAGGCCGCAGGTCTTAGCCTTTGTCGAGAAGCACTACACCGAGCCGCAGAGCAAAGCGACGGTGCAGCCAGAGAAAGCAGCGACAACTGAACCAGAGAAGGATAAGACTACCGCTAAAGACAAAGAAGAATCAGAGAAACCAGACAAGCAATATACCAGTGCTGCCGTCTCTGCGCCAGTCATCAGAACCCCGCTCGTACGTCAAAATAAGCCTGCCTTAGAAGAAGACTACAACGCGGCACTTGAAGCTGCCAACGTTGACGGTGAAACCGCTGGGAAAGCTGCTACAGCGATTGTCGCTGGACACGATGAGAAGAGCAGTTCTGCGATCCAAGAAGCCCATCGGCAGATTCAGCCGCAGCCACGCTCTGCCTTACAGCAAATGTATTACGAAGTGCTCGCAAAACAGGCGCTAGACCCTGAGCTAGTAGAGCAAGCTTCTAAAGACTTAGCCGCAGGCAAGGGTGCCCTCTCTTCCAAGTCTGTTCGCCAGGCCCATAACAAGATTCTCAATCGTGAACTGGATAAGACGAAGCTACCTCCCGATCAAAAACAGTGGCACAAACACAGTCGATACATTAGCGAAACCGATCCGAAAAAGCGGATTCAGGCAATCGCGAACAGTGGCGCTAAGTCTGGTTTATCAAAAAAGCAGATCGGAACGCTGCTACTCAGATACAGCCCCGAGGTGGCCGCCATGCAGAAAAAAGAAGGTGGTACTTCCACTGCAAACGTCATACAGTCTGCCGCATCAAGCGCTGTTAGCTTTGCCAAGTCTCAATCTAAAGGTCCAGCTATCAAATCAAAAAAGGGTATAGAAGTCTAATTTTTGTCGTTTACAACATTCATAAATGTGTCATGCCACTCAAACAACCGAACAAAGCAACTCAGCGGATTCATTTTTCTTACCATGCCTATGTCGCGGGACCAATGGGCGATGTCTTTCGATATCTGCTACGGAATAAGGCGCTTTCAACCAACGACGGGAAGAGAATGGCTTTAGCTGCTATCTCTGCATTCTGGAAGCCGTTTAGCACATTAGCGCTACTAGATATCAGTGAGAACGAAGCAAAGGTGGTCGCGTTTCACTCAATAGAAGAGCTTCGCAGACAAATTGCGCTGATTGAAAATACTTTCAATATACAACGGGACTACACTCCACTATTAAACCGCCAGGAGATAGAGCAAATAATTGACAGTCGGCTTAGTCAACAAGGGCTTAGCGTACAAACAGCCTCACAGTTACCGCGATCTATCCCAATACCTGACAACTACAGCAAACCTGCTGAAACATACTCTAGGCAGGCATAATCTTCGATGATATTCAGTTCCTGACTAGCTGTCAGCAGCTTAAGCTACAATGCCGCCATAAAATTTCAACAACCGAGAAAGACTGCTAGCAGCTTTTCATAAAAATGATAAATAGAATCTCCTATTGATAAGGATGATTGTTGAACGTTCTGTTCTTGCTAGCTAAGAGGTAGACGGGAATGCCATTAGACAATTTCGAAAGCAATAGGCAGCGGCTAATAGAGGCTTTCTACGTCCGATTCTTAGGAGGCGGACGGTTTGAGACTATCTCACAAGCTCGCAGCTTAGCTAAAGCAATATTGGATGAGCCAGTAAATCCTGGCGAACCGCTAGCAAAGAAGGTAGAGGAAGCCCTGGAGCAAGGAATTCTCTTAGCCGCAAAGCATATTGTTGAATGTGAGAGTGATACCCCTGTTAGCAGCTCTGGCGACACGTATGATCGGCTAGTCGATCTATACCAAAGACAGCCGACGCTAGGAACGCGCACTAGCTCTAGTATTGAAATGCAGCAGTACAGTACGCCTGCGCCTCTGGCCTATCTAGCCGGTAAGCTAGCTGGAGTTGACCATAGCAAAACGGTCTATGAACCAACGGCAGGGCGAGGAGCACTGCTGCTGCTCGCCAGCCCTGAAAAGGTGCTCGCCAATGAGCTAGATCCTAACCGTGCTGCCGATCTGATTGACCAGGGATATCGGACTACCCATCACGATGCCAGTGGCTATCGTCCTACACAGCAGGTAGACGTGGTGATTTCCAACCCACCTTTCGGCAGGCGCAAGGGTGAAAACGGTCCAGACAAGTTTCAAATTGGCGCGGCTGACACACCGGTTACGACAGCCGAGATTGATCAGGCAATCTCTTGGAAAGCGTTGGAAGCGATGAAGAATGACGGCAAGGCTGTTCTTATCCTCGGTAGCCAGCTCGGAGACGAGCAAGAGCGACAAAAGAGATATAACAGCCTCGGCGTTCGTAGGTACTTCTTCAATCTCTATCGGCAGTACCACGTAACTGAGCACTTCACGGTAGAAGGTGATTTGTACAGTCGGCAGGGAGCACGATATCCCGTCGATGTGATCGCTATTGAAGGCCGGAAGCAGCAGCCCTTTCTAGATCCCAAAACAGATCGGCGAAGGCTTCCAGGTGCTGATCCTCCTCAGATATACTCCAGCTATACACAGCTAAAAGAAATCCTACCTATTCAGTCCTATGAATCCAGAATTGATCGCCGCTCTAGAGCGCCCGCTATATATCCAGAATCCGAAAGCTTGGGGTCCAGAGGAGAACGGCCTCCTACTCTCGGTGTTGGTCCCACCGCAGATGACAGAAATTCAGACGCTCGAACAGTATCAGGAGCTGCTAGAACGCCGACTGAAGGCGATGGTGGACGAGTACGAGCAGAACCTACCGCAGACCTGGCAAGAGATGGTGCGAACGAGCTGTTCACATCTTTACAGGGAGATTCCGCTGAGAGCGGAGATGAACGACCAACAGATTCTTCAAACACTAGCCACCAGTCCTCTAATCAAAATCAATCTAGTGGAATGGACCGGCTTTCCGGTACCACTTCTTCCCGAGGCAAGCGAGGAAGAAGACAGCGCGATCTATCAGGCAGTCAACACCAATCTCGAAGAATGGCTGATTCGCCTAACCCTTTAGAAACAGGAAATACAATGCCTTCACAGCCTGGGTTAAACGACAGCCATACCGCTAACCAGAGCGGAACACAGGTACCGTATCAACCTAAAAGTACGGGAACACGACTAGATAGCTATGTTCCACAAAATCTGGAAGCCCCTATCCAGAAAGCACTTAATAATCTAGAAGCTAAAGTAGGCAACGTAGATCAATTTGTCTCTGACGCGCTCAACTTTGGATCGATAGAGAATCTGCATCAGGCGCTAGCCGCTGAACAAGTAGATGGAGTGGCCCTAGCGCTAGACAGCTTGCAGGATGGAAAAGCAGCATTGATCGGAGACGGCACAGGGCTTGGAAAGGGACGCCAGATGGCGGCAGCAATCAAATACGCAATGGAAACAGATCGAGTCCCTATCTTTATGACCAAAGATCCAGGACTCTACGCTGACATTGTTCGAGATTTAAACGACATCGGCGTGAGAGATATTCGTCCTTTTATGACGAATCAAGACCAAACTATCCCACTGCCCAATGGACGTACACTAAAGACATCACAAACTACTCACCAGCGTGAGTTGAGCGACATGCTCAAAGAAGGCGAACTGTCTTCTAAGTACAACATGATATTCAGCACCTACTCTCAGGTGCAAACAGTTAAAGGAAAAAGTACCGCTCGTCGTCAGTTCTTAGAGCAGATCGCACCTCAGTCGATTCTGGTTTTAGACGAAGCTCACGAGGCAGGGGGGACTGCCAAAGAATGGGGAAACTCTACTGCGCCAGCCGATAGAGCACAGTTCACTCGGCAGATGGTGCAGGCAGCAGACGGGGTGTTCTTCGCTTCTGCCACCGCGACTAAAAGACCCGATGTGATGGATTTATACAGCTCGCGGATGAATGTTGCAGAGGTCACCTCTATCTCAGGGCTTCAGTCTACGCTAGAGGAAGGCGGGACGCCTTTACAGCAGGTAGCCACTGCGATGATGGCTGAAGACGGTCAGTATACCCGACGAGCGCGGACCTATGCGGGTATCGATGTTAGCTCTACGGTAGTTCCAACCGCACACGAGGACGCTGATCACCTCAGCAGTATCATGCGCTCTATTCTAGAATTCGACATGATGAAGCAGGCGGCTGTCAAGGAGATGAACAGAGAGGCCCAGGCAGAAGCTAAACGAATTGGTGGAGATGCAGCGATTGGGGTCGCTGGCGCACAAAGTACTAATTTCAGTTCCATCATGTGGAACGTTGTTGACCAGGCGGGATTAGCTCGCAAAGCAGATGCTGTAGCAGACCTGGCGATCTCTTCGCTAGAGGCTGGTGAGCGTCCGTTCATCGGCCTTAGTAATACGATGGGCAGCTTTATCGAAAAGTACGCCAGTGAGATGGACATCAAGCCAGATGATGCGATCCACATCACCTTCCAAGATGTGCTTGAGCGATATCTAGAACGCAGCCGAGATATCACAATTAAGGACTACACAGGCGAAGGCTATCGTCGTCCAATGACAGATACAGAGCTGGGAGAAGAGGCATCTGAGAAGTACGCAGAAGCCTCCAAAATGATCGACAATGCCAACTTTACCAATATGCCAGTCAGCCCGATTGACTGGATACGGCACCGGGTAGAATCGGCGGGCTATACCTTCGGTGAACTCACAGGCCGAGGGGTACAGCTAGAGTACTCAGACGACGGGAGCGCAACTTTCCAGCGGCGGACAGCGCAAGAGACTTCTAAGGCGGCAAAGATTGCGATAATTGCAGGCTTTAACAGCGGCAAGGTAGATATTGGTCTTGGGAACCGGAGTGCATCAACCGGCTATTCGATGCACTCATCCAGTAAGTTTGAGAATCAGGACCGCAGACATTTCATCATCGCTCAACCGGAGCGAGACATTAATGTTTTCAAGCAGTTCTTAGGTCGATTTGACCGGACTGGGCAAGTCAATTCGCCAAAGATTTCTCTGATTGTCGGCGACACGCCTGACGAGAAACGTCCAGCAGCGGTGCTAGCGAAAAAACTGACCACGCTCAACGCGAACACAACCGCAGCGGTGAAGGGCGGCGTTGACTTCGATGGAATTCCTGATTACTTCAACGAAGTAGGCGATCAAATTGTCACTGACTTCATGCGCGACGATTCAGATTTGAGCGAGCGGCTATTCGATCCAATCAGCGTTTCTGAGTTCGATACAGAGGCTATTGAAGGTGCTGCCGCAAAAGTTACAGGCCGCTTGCCTATTCTGCCAGTGGTTGAACAAGAAGAGTTTTATCAGCAGCTCGATATGGAGTACCAGTCAACGCTGGCTCGCTATAAGGCGATGGGTGAAAATCCGCTTGAGGCAACGGGCATAAACTTAGACGCTCGGACGCTGGCAAGTGTGGAGGTGATCCCAGAAGCAGTAGGAGTGGACTCGGCCTTTGCTAGAGGGATTACGGCTGAGGTAGTGGACGTACTGGTTCAGAGTAAGCCGAAGACGCAGCTAGAAGTCATTAATGATGTGCGGCGAACGCTGGAGATGAAGCCGGTTCGAGCAGTTGAAGACCACGATAGAAGCGCGGTGGATATTGCAGCGACTCGGCTCGTCAGTCAGCTTTATCAGCAGACAGAACAGATTGCAGAACGCTACATAGATGAGAAGAAGCTGCAATATGCGCAGCAGGAACCTGATGTTGAAAAGCTTCAGGGAAAGATAGATAAGCTAGAAGAGCGTACTGATAGACAACTGGCAACCCTGACTAAAATCAAACGCTATCGGCCAGGAGAATCAGTGCGGATGACGGCGAGCAATGGGCGAGTATTCTATGGCGTTGTCTCGAACGTGCGCAAGCGAGGAAAATCGCTCGACAACTTCAAAGATATGGCTGCTCCTATAAAAGAGAATGTCGCCATTCCGTCTAGGTGGGAAGTGGTGATCGCGATTGCTGATGAGCAGCGGCAGATCGCACTACCACTTTCTAAGCTGAACCCAGCAGTTGAAATGCCAGATTCTTTTACAATGACGCCTGCTGTGTCCTACAGCAAAGAGGTTGATATCTATCAGCTATTCGATCAGCGACAGATGGGAGATCGCGAGGTGCGAACCATTCTAAAAGGTAACTTGCTACGAGCTGCTGACACAACCTACCACAAGGATGGCAAACTGATTCTTGCCAGCATGAGCAATGGTCAGATGGAGCCGGTCATGCTGATGAATAAAGGATTCAACCCCCAACAGGAGATGGAGGCAGCGCCAGTCGTGCTGCCAAGTGCAGAGAAGATAGAGGAGTTTATAGCGGCGACTGGGGGGGCGGGGATTGTCAAAACGACAGATGAGTCTATCACGCTTAAGCAGAACCAGACAGGAGAGTTTTTTATCCAAACAGGCAAGACCCGTAAAGATGTTTACCTAGACCAAAACTTACTCTCAGCAGTCGGGAGTGAGTTCACTAGCGTGAGCGATCGGATGCAGGCAAAGTTTGAGCGCCATCGACTAGAAGATGTCGTCGGTTATCTGATGAATGGTAAGGGGAAACGACTAGCCGCTTTCACCGAACAATCGACAGCGCGTGATCTACTTGGCCAGACTATCCCTGAACTAAAGTGGGCCGATAGTGTTGAAAGTCTTGTCGGCAGAGAAGGCTTACCGCCAGTTGTCGATCTGACGGATTTAGGAGCGGTACGTCATCAATTGAATGAGACGTTCAAACTAGAGCAATCAGGGCAATTAGAAGCACCTGAACCGTCTGCTGATAGTACTGAGCAGACTGAAGCACAGACGAGACCAGATGAAGTTAACACGGGTACTCATCAAACTGAAGATGCTACAACGTCCGATACTCAAGAAACTTTAGAGAACCAGCAAGATGAGGAAGACCAGCAGACAGAAGAAATAGGGAAAGAGGCAGAGGTAGAGGATCACGACGCTACTGAGCAAAGAGCAACAGCAGCATCTGAACAATCTGACTCGCCGGAAGAAAGCACCCCAGCAGTCGAGGCGACAGCACCTGGAAAAAACTTCGAGCTACAGCGCTCCGCTCAGCATCGGCTTCTCTGTGAGAAGCGGGTGGTTCGCTTCTTGAATGAGTCAGACATCGCACCTCAACTTGCAGGTGCTGGTGACTTTCATCTCAGAATTGAGAATGAGCCTTATCTGCCGCTAGTCGTTGAAGCTCACGATATAGGCGATCACAAGAACGTATATCTGACTCATTACAGAGAGCAAAACGGCGATCTCATCCATGACGGTGAGATGGTCTTCACGCTACGAGAAGATGGCCACCTTTCGTTTGAGGAAGTTGCAGTGCAAAGCGTTCGCGGTGGAGAGCTGCGCGAATACGACAAAAGCTTTGCCGCTATATTCTCGCAGAATATCATTGAGCAGGGCTTTGCTGAAGCGGCAAGAGAGCAGTTAGCTCAAGCTGAGCAGAGTTCTTTGCAGCCTAATCAAGCGACCGAGCCTGCGCTAGAAGAAAGCGCTCCGACAGTTGATGCGACAGCAGCTGCATCCAGCTTCGAGCTACAGCCTCACGGTCAGCATCGTCTCCCTTGCGAGCAGCGGGTGGCTCGTTTTCTGGAGGAGTCCAGCATTGCCCCCGAGCTATCTAGCAACCGAGATTTTCACATAGAGATCAAGAATGAGCCCTGGATCTCACTAGTCGTCGAAGCGCTTGAGATGGACGGTTACAAGGAGATCGCGCTCACGCACTACATCGTGAATGACCAGGAGCTGTCCCATGACGGTGAGATAGTTTTCCACCTCAGCCCAGACGGATATCTTTCGTTTGAGGAAACTGCTGAGCGAGTCTCCTCTCTAGCTAGTGAAGTGCGAGGAAAAGACCAGGGGTTTGCGACTACGTTCGCTCAGAATATTTTTGAGCGAGGGTTTGCTGAAGCGGCGAAAGAGCAAATAGCCGGGCAAGAGTTTCGGGCTAACGGCACTGCTATCTCTGAACCGCCAGCGGTGGACGCAGAGGTGGTAGACGGCTCTACACCGACAGACGAGCTTTTAGATCAGCCATTAGAAGATTTAGACTTTGCAGAGCAGTTAATTGCAGAGCATGACGGCGATGAGAGTGCGATTATCGACGCAATTCTCGACAGTGAAATGCAAATGCCGTCTGAGCTAGACGAAGGTGAGGAGCTAGATGATGAGCCAGAAGAGGCTGAGATTCCGCAGCTAGAATCAGAAGATGAGTATCTAAGCGATCTCATAGCCCAAGCTGAGACAGAAGAAAGCACTTCGTTGAATGACGCACCAGCTGACGCACCTTCTGGACAACTGCCAAGTGAGCTACCATCACAACCTGACAAAATACCTGCTGTTAGCCAGCCTGAAGAACATAGAGCAAGGCGGCTAGTAGAAAGAAAGATCGCTCAGTTTCTGCATGGTGCAAATCTAGCTCATAAGTTGATGGAGCCTGGACCGTTTCATCTAGACGTTGAAAATAGTCCTCACTTGCCGTTGGAGATTGAAGCGCGAGGGACTGTACACGATGGCCCTCCTATGGGTGGCAAGGAGCTTTTTCTCACACAGTGGGACAGCGATACCCTTCTCGATAGATCGATTGATCGATCGATGCATTTCGTTATTAGAGAAAGTGGTCTTGTCAGCTTCTACGACATCACTACTCGCGATGCAGCTACTGGAGAGGAAACCTGTGATTATGATCGCGAGGCTGCTTTAGTCTTCGCTACCGAAATAATAGAGCAAGGTTTTACTGAAGCAGCGGCAGAGCAGTTCATTCAGCAAGAGGAAATCTTCAACCAGCAGGAACAGGAAGAGCCAGATGATTATGATGCTCTAACTGAACCATACCTATCTCCGCAAGAGGAGGCGCGGTTAGATCGACTACATCAAGAGCAAGAGGCTGAGACTCCTCCTCACCTAGAGGCAGAGGACAAATACCCAAGCGATCTCGCAGCACAAACAGAAGCAGAAGAAAGCACGTCAGAAAGCTTCAATAATGGCTATGTCATCGTTACAGAGACTCCGGTAGCGCCGCCTGTCGAGGTACTACCGTTCCTTGCTCAAGAAAACCCCGCCGAGAATACAGTCGCACCGACTGAGGAATCGAAGCGCCAGAAATCGCAGGCGGAGATAGTAGAAGGTTCATCAGGGCATGGCCATAGTGCAGATTCCATCCTTACTGAAGGTTCTGCACCTTCTGAAAATCTGCCGCCTAAAGCACCAGAGAATACGGCCCAGCCAGCAGCGACAGCAGATGTATCGCCGCCCAAGCGATCTCTATGGTCAAGGGCTTCGAGATTTCTTCGCTCTACGATAGAAGCCGCCGCCGCACCCAGCTCAGTAGAACAGCGGCGCGAGCAAGCTGAGATTAGCAAAAGCAAACCCGGATCGGAGAAACAGCCAGCCACAGCTACTCAACCGCCTACCAACACAACCCCGATCAACACAGCCCAGGCCATTGAACAGATATCGCTCCTGGGAGAGGAGCGTCGGCCACAGCAGATCGAAGGCGACGCCACTGGCGATCACAAAGCATCAGATCAACAGACAGCGAAGATTGAACCAGCAGGACAAGCTAATTCGCAGCCGCAGCTATCGCTTTTTAGCGGGGCTCTGTCTCCAACTCATAGCGAAGCATCTCCATCTCCAGTAGTAGACGGCGCTCCTTTGGACACGACGACAGCCGCTTCTATCGCTAATCCAAAAGCTCAAACAGAGTCAGCTACTTCTATAGCGTCCTCCACTATGGAAACGATGACAGTAACCGATATAGAAAGAGCGCTTAAGGCGTCTATCTATATCGAAGATGCGCAGACGTTCGGTGAACTAGAAACGCTTCTGGCTTCTAACCAGGGACAAACCGAGATATCGCTTAGCCCACAACTTAAGGAAAGGGCAGTTACTAACCGCTCAGCCGCTGCTCAAATTTTTAGACGGAAGGTAGCAGAGGATATCGTTCCGCTTGCCAATAAGCTTTTGCATACAGCTCATCAAGCAGGGCTCACGACTTCTCAGGCAGGTGTAACTGCGTTTAAGGGAAAGAACTACACCGTACAGCATCAGGAAGTTGCGGGTTCTCAAAAGGTTGAGGTGTTCTGCCGACAGAGCAAAGGATATATCCGAGCCGTTGATGGAAAGATCGAACAGGCGGATAAAGTAACTTCAAAAGACTGTGAGATCTTCAGCATTTTCGCCAAAAAAACGCCTCAACAGCTAAAAGCGACTACTCAAAAACGTCAGGCTAATAAGAACAATGGTTTTTCTCATTAGAAGGTTCTGCCGAAGTTAACAATAAAGCGAGTGCCCTCTGAGACAATTTTCAGAGGGCACTCGCTTTATAGGCTGTGGTCACTGGCAAAGATTCAAGGTTGAAGTAGTACAGCCGATTCCTTCTCAGACTCAGGCTGTTTAGACTGCTCCAGCCAACGCAGCCAGTCTTCCTCTTCTATGTACAGATTCTGACCAAAGCCCTGCGCCAACTTGTCCCAAAGCACTTCCCGACAGTCATTAAGAAAGGCTCTAATCAAGTTCGGCTCTAGTGTCATCTCTTCTTCTCTTCCGAAGTGAGTAGCTATGAGATCTCCAAAACGTGTCTCTACTTCAACATGGACAGTCAGTTCTTTCATACAAGCACTATCTTTTATATCTATCTAATAATTAAGACTGCGCCTCACAGTCCCAATTGCTAGATACTTGAACAACTCGGCTAGGCTCAAACGCTAAGGTCTGCATAGACGGCGTTTACAGCGTTCACGAATTCAAACGCTGTAAACGCCTTTTTCAGAAATATAGATGACTGGCTCCTAGCCTGCTCAAGGTAGTCGTCTAGCGTTTTATTCATATACTTAGGAGTTACGCATTGACAGATAGAGTTTGATGGTATCAGGCAAACGCAGTCGCGTTCAGATTTTCCAGGATGAACTGGCGAATGACAGGCACAAACAACCGTCTTGATATCTCGTAACAGTTGTTGATTAGACCGCCGATACACAGTGTCTGTAGCTTGCAGAACGCACGCAAGGCACAGAAAAAGTGGTTGCGAATTGCTTGTTCATCTCGGATCGTAGAACCGCTCAATATTACACACCTGTTTGATAACTCTGTGAAAGCACTCAATCTTCCAATGGTCATCATGAATGGCTTTAAAGTCGTCGTAGGTAAGCTGTTCGAGTGCAGTCGAGTCTGGTTCGTAGAGAATGTAGTATCGCGGTTCGTTTTTGAACGGCTGACAAAACACTCTGACCCAACCAAACGCTTTCAGATACACCATCAACCCATCTTCAGGAATGATCGTACATCCTTAACAGAGACTGACGTTCCACGTAGCTACTGACCACTGTTACGATTGCTGGCAATGCCAGATAGACAAACCCACTTTCTCGTTTCTGAGAAACTTCAGATTCTCCAGACTCGAATACCAACTATCACCCGTTACACGAGCGGGCGCAATCCTCCGCTCAATCACTTCCAACACCGTCTCGCGGAAGTAGTCGCTTTTGGTCTTGCCCTCCTGTTTGTCATAGAGCCGTAAAATTGACTGGCGTACGAACTGCCTGCGCTATCGGTGTAGTATAGCGTAATCAGATTGATGCCTTTGACACTGCGCTTATGCTTGCCTGGCCAGAAGTAATCAACAAACGCGCTTTTGACTCGGGTCGCGGTTCGGTTTATCTTCTACGCTGTCGTCTACGCTCAGAGTCCCTGCGGCCCAAATGATGTGCCCTTTAACTTCGTCAAACAGGTCACGAGGCGTATAGCGTTCACGCAGCAGAAAACGGTTCACGCTGTCATGACTCAGCGGCTTTAGCACTTCTGAGAGCCGTACGCAACTGACGTATTTCGGCTCTGATAGCAGGAATAACGTGTACAGCGTGCTATTACACTGGGCTGTAGACTGTTTCGATGGTTGGCGCATGACCACTACCGAGCGCTCTCTTTTGGCTGATAACTCTTAGCCTACAACTTTGCTGTCCTGTCAATGCGTAAGTCCTATATCTCTTCGCTTTTCACTTTACTACTAATCATCTACTAGACGTTTGGCTCGTCTTTTTCATCTCATCCTTCATCCCCAAACACTATCAGGATGAGGTTGTTTTTCCTTAACTGACTCAGGTTCAGGTTCAGGCTCTATTCCTAACGTGGAGAGATCGATAGATCCTGCCGGTGAGGTATTTACAATTGCGTTTCGCTGACTCTCGCGAATGAAGGCCGCGAGAGCAAGCCTGACTGTTGTAGATAGTTGATCTCTAATCTCTGGTCTGATTGACCATAAGGTTTGTAGTAGCTCTTCTATAGACTTTGACCGTACTACCACTACTTTCCGTCGATACTTCCCTTTAGTCTTAGTCATGAATCATTTCCATCGGTGCATTCTTCAATGCCTTATGCAGCTACCTCTGACTCAACAACAACAGTGGTCAACCTTTTAGGGTCTTGCTTCACCGCTTGATACATCTGCAACACGGTCTGATAATCAGGTGAATCAGCGTACATGATGAGGTGATGCTTATCGCACCACTTCTCTAGCGCATCGCCTAGAACGCCTTGCATCAGGCTCGAACCGCCTCCAATGAATGCGATTCGAGGCACAATAGTTTCGTAAGGAGATGCATTCTGCAACTCTGCTCTAATTGACTGCGCTGCATTCTCTAAGCGCTGTTTGGCAATCGATAGGTGAGGCTTTAGATACTTTCTAAAATCTATCTCTTTGACTTCCCATTGACCCTTACTCAATAGGCTAGAGAGCTTGTCGGGTGATGGGGCGGAAGAGAATCCAGCCTTTTTAACTGCTTTCAGAAATCTTTCATCTTCTAGCAGAGCAGAGATGATCAGGTTACATCCGCCTAAGTTTCCATCTGAGAGCGGCAGTGTAATCACTCCTCGATGTGGATGACGAACGCCCGCTAGTAGCGTTCCTTGGCCTAAGTCGACCACACCGTTGAATTCTGTATTGCGTTCAAGAAAGATAACGCCCTCTTGAAAAGCACCCACACGCTCTAGCAACACCGTGTATCGGCTCTCTCCCTTACTAAACCCTATATCTAGTTTCGACAGCTCTTTTTCGATGTCCTTTTCGATGCCCTGATAGAGCAAGGGACTAGAGACACCTAGCGATAGCTCGATAGGGCCACCATCAGTAACAACTTCAGCAATAGCCGCCGCCACTACTACTGCCAGGTCACGGATCTTGTCGTTCTCATCTAATGGGGTGTATCGAATTCCGTCATATGACTCGATAGCAGGAACACCGCAAAGAAAACTCGGCCCACCCAAACCAAAACAAATAGTCTCCTCTAGTTCACCTACTCGTCTGGTAACCGATGGAATCTTAAAGGGAAACAAAAGTTCCTCATCTAAGATGGGCAGCACCTTGCTACCACCGTTACCTCGGTCCAAATACATTTCTAGTCGCATTTTCTCTTTTCTCGAAAAGTGTGGGCAATTAGTACGTGTCTAAAGGGTACAACTACCCACTTTGTGTACACACCCCTTTTTTTCTAAATAGACGAAAATTGAATTACCAAAAATGACGCAACATGCATTTTTAGTATTTTTGGGTGCATTTTTGGTAACAAAAGCGAGATTTCTTGACAGGCGCTGAAAGCAGCGCTATATCTTGGTTCTAAGGCTGTTGCCAAAATTTTGGCGTACTGTGTGGACTTTCTTTCTCGAATAGCCCATTCCGATGGGCGATCGCCGGAATCTTTCTTACCGCCCTCTCTTTTTCGATTTTTCAGAAATTTTCAGAGTTTTCAAAAACTGAAATGCTTTCTTCAAGCAATCTAAAATCTGCGCAGGCAAGTTCCTATTTCGAGCAGGACGACTACTACTCGAAGGAGGAAGGTCCAGGTGGCTCGCGCTGGCTTGGCAAGGGTGCCGCACAGATTGGACTAGAAGGCGGCGTTGATCAAGAACAGTTCACGCAGATTTTGCGCGGGCAGTCACCAGATGGAGCGGCGCTGTTTAGCCGCAAGCTCGATCAGAAGCAGCGACGGGCGGCGACTGACTTTACTTTCTCAGCGCCGAAGTCGGTTTCTGTGGCCGGGCTGGTTCAGGGCGATAGCAGAGTGATTGAAGCGCATCACCTGGCCGTCGAAAGAACACTGGCGATTCTCGAAGAGCGCTATGCCGAGACGCGGGTAACGACCGTTAACGGGCGGCGCATCGTCAGCACTGGCAATATCATCGCGGCCGTCTTCGCGCACGGCACTAGCCGAGAAGCTGAGCCGCAGCTGCACAGTCACTGCGTCGTCATGAACGCGACTCAGATCGAGAATGGGCGCTGGTATGGGTTGCTCAACGACAGCGCGATCTCAAACAAAAAGCTGCTCGGGCAGATCTACCAGAATGAGCTGGCCTGCGAACTAAAGAGTATGGGCTATGAGATTGAGCAGCGTGAGCACGGCCAGTTCGATATCAAGGGCTATTCCGAAGAGCTGCTGAAAACCTTCTCGACCAGGCGCGCTCAGATAGAAACGCTAATGGGGGAATGGAAAGAGAGTGGCCGCGTGGTGCGAGATGCAGAGGGCAACGCGATCAACTCTGATGTGCTCTTAAGAGAAGCGGCAAACCTCAAGACCAGAAAGGTAAAACCGCAGGTGACCGAAGCAGGCGAGCTGCTGCGTAGCTGGAATGCGGTCCTGGCGATGAGGGGGCTAGAACTACCGCCGATTCCGGGGGCGCAAGTTGATGCACCTGGCGCGGACGATGTTATCGAGTCAAGCGCCGTGCTATCAGAGGATGCGGCTGAAGCGCCTCAGCCTGCTGCGCCAAAGAAGAGAACCGTGATCGACAATGCCATTGCTCACTGCGAGGAGCGCGATGCCATCTTCAAGCGCAAGCAGATTGAGACGTTCGCACTCGAACACAACATCGGTGAACAAAGCTTCGCTGCTCTGCAACAGGATATCAACGACCACTCAGCGCTGATTAAGGTTAAGTCTGACGAGAGGGGGAGAGAGCAGGTCACCACTGAAACAGCGCTGCATCGAGAGCTGGCCACAATTCGACTGATGCAGGAAGATAAAAACGCTGTAGAGCCGATCTCATCAGCTGAGCAGGTGACGCAGCGCTTCGAAGGTTCCACGCTGAGCGAAGAACAACAGCAGGCGATCGCCACCAGCTGCGCGGCCACCGACCAGGTGATCGGCTGGCAGGGCTCGGCGGGGGCGGGCAAGACGTTTGCGCTCAACAGCTTCCGGCAGCTAGCAGAAGAACAGGGCTATCAGGTCAGCGGCTATGCGCCGAGTGCCGTGGCTGCGCATGAGCTGGGGGAATCGCTCAGCATCGAGGCAAACACGGTAGCGCGGCTGCTGGTGAGTGAGCCGTTCCACACCGACGCAGACAGTAAGCCGCAGATCTGGTTTGTCGATGAGGCAGGCTTGCTCAGCATGAAAGACGCGAAGGCGCTGCTAGAGAAAGCCAAAGCAGCCTCGGCGCGAGTGGTGCTCGTCGGTGATACCAAGCAGCTATCGGCAGTCGAAGCGGGCAATCCGTTTAGGAGTCTACAGGCGGCGGGAATGTTGACCGCCCGGCTCGATGAGGCAAGACGGCAGCAGCGCGAAGACTTGCGGCAGGCTGTCAATTTCATTGCTAGAGCAGACGTTGAGCAAGGTATTGAAGTACTCGCAGCAGGTGGGTGTATCCATACCCACGAGGAAGCAGGTGCTCGTCAGGCGCAGCTGATCGAAACCTATCTACAGATGCCGGATGAGGAACGCGCTGAAACGTTGGTCCTGGCCGGAACGAACAACGACCGGCTAGCGCTCACCACCGGGATTAGACAAGGGCTTCAGGCCGAAGGCGCACTCGGACAAAACACGTTCACGATGCAGTCCTTGCAGCGCAAAGACCTCACAGAAGCTCAAGGGCGCTACGCCAAAAGCTATCAACCAGGCGATGTCGTTGTACCGATTCACGACTACAAGGGGCTGGGCTTAGAGAAGAACGTGACCTATGTTGTCTGGTCTGTCGATGTGGCGGGCAATACGCTGACGCTCGAAACGCCCGATCAGCAAACTAGAACAATCGACCCGGCTCAATGCACTCATCAATCGACTTACTCCGTTCTAGAAGAAGAGATCGCCCCTGGCGATCAGCTGAAGTGGACCAAGAACAACCGGGAAGAGGATAGGCGCAACGGGCAGCAGTTCACGGTTACTGGCATCACGTCTGCGGGCGCTGCGCAGATTGTTGATGAAGCGGGCAATGAGCGTCTGCTCAACCTGTCTGGCTATCAGCACATCGACTATGCCTGGGTTTCAACAACCTACGGCGCTCAGGGCAAGACTGCCGATAACGTCCTGGCGCTAGTTGATCAAGCCTCTAACCAGGAAGCCTTCTACGTCGCGGTTTCTCGGGCCAGGCATCAGCTCAATCTTTATACGCCCAGCGTAGAAGCGCTACAGAAGTTTGCGCAGCGCAGTAGAGCCAATTCAAATGTCAGCGATTTCTTGTCCTTATTCGAGGTAGTCACCGATGAATCAACAACCACAGCAGATTACGCCCGAGCGATTGAGCGAGATGCTGGTCAATGCCTTGATGCGGGGCAACGCACCGCTGCACCAGGAGATATTGATTCAGAGCAAGCGCATATCGGAGCTGGAGTACGCGCAGCGAACTATGTCGGTGAATTTAGCGGCGTTTCTCAAGGAGTTGAAGCATACGTTGAGCGCAGAGAAGTCGGGCAGTGGGCTGAAGCAGACGCTCAACAGCTTGACCATAGCGCTCAACAAATTGAGCGCTCAGCAGGGAGAATTGCTCGGCTCCATCGACAGCTTGAGCGCGAAGTTAGACAGCGAGGAGACGGTACAGGAGGTGGAGCAATGGCCAAGCTCGCTAGCCGAAGAAGAGTAGCACCACCGAAGCTGAAGAGTCAGCGCCAGCCGGTAGCACCGCCGAAGCTAGCAAGCTCGAAACGTACCGTGGCTCCACCGCAGCTGGCAAATAGAGGAAAGGAGAGCGCTCCACGAAAGGTGAAGGTGCAACCGCTATATTCGCCTTCAGTACTTGAGGCGCTAGCGCAGCCAAGCCACTCACCGATAGCTGAGCCAGTGCAGCCAGTGCCTGCATCGGTGCCAGCTATCGAGCCGACTCTCTACAATCTAGATGAGCTGAAGCCACCGTCGCCAGATGCTTCTCTCAAGCAGCAGCTCGACGACTTTACGCGGGTGCTCGGCTACAAACCGGGAGATCGCCTCTACGTGCGGGCGCTGCTGCCGAAGAATCTATCTGATCAGCTGGCACTCAAGCACAACCTCAGATTTGAAATTGAGGAGAATGGCAAGCAGCGGCTGATACCCAACACTCGGCGCGGCTATCTTACGGTCGGCAGCTGGGAGCTGACGCATCTGCGCAAGAACAAGGAGCCTGCTGTCTATGAAGATGGGCTGGCTAAGCTCTCTGAATTGAATAGAGAAGGCAGAGGCGTCTACTTTGTTGTCAATCCTGGCGGCGAACACGATGCCAATATCTCTGAGGCTCGCTCTGTGTTCTGGGAGTGTGACGATAAGAGCAAGCCTCAGCAGATTGAACAGGCTCGGACCTCGGGGCTACCGTTAGGGGCGATGATCGAGACGAATAAATCGGTTCATTGCTACAGTCCATTGTCCTCGCCGGTGAGCGATCTAGATGACTGGAAAAAGCTGCAAGAGCGTGTCATTCAACGGATGGACGGCGATGAGGCCATCCGCAACCGTTCAAGGCTGATGCGCTTACCTGGCTTTGATCATGTGCGGGTCGGTGATGCCGGTACGCCTGATGAGCAGCTAGTCTTTACGCCGGTCACCCTGCGTCATCTTGACCAGGCGGCGCAGGGTTCGGTTGCAGCGTTAGAGGCAAAGCTGCCGCCGTGGGATGACCAGCGTTGGGGTAAGGAAGCGACCAGTCGCGCTGCGAGTAATCGGGGCAACGGGCAGGCGGCAGCGCCAACACTAGCCGTTGATAATCCCTGGGACATTCGCAACTTCTCGCAGTATCTCAACGGTGATCAGTATTCTCAAAATGGCTGGTTGCAGGTGCAGTGTCCCAGTCACGGTAAGGAAGGCAGCAGCGGCACTAGTTTAGGGATTAACGAAGCGACCGGGCAGTTTACCTGTCATAAAGGATGCGATAAGAAAGATGTTTATCGCGCGGCCTGGGATCTCGCGGAAGAGCGTGGATGGGAGCCACCGCAGAAGAAGACCGAAAATGAGGAGAGTATTCCGGTTAAGACAGAAGCGCCGACGACGCAGATTAAGCCTTCTGTTCAAAATCCTGTTCTGGGGGATGACTCCGTTGAGGCCAAACGATGGCGCAAGTATGCCAAGGGCGTCACCGCTACGTCAGGCCAGGAGCAAGACTATAAAATCGCCTGCAATGCTGCTGCTGCTGGGCTCAGAAAGAAGGACATCATTAAGATGCTAATGTACCAAAGCCCAAGAACCCGTAAGCTCATTCTCGAAAAAGGCACTACCCCTGCTTATCACTACGCGGATCGGATTACCGGGCAGGCCGTTGCTAGAGCGAAGGCCAAAGCTAAGCGGAAGTCTCGCGGCATTGAGCAATAGGCGGTGGGTTGCTTTATGCCAGCTGCCTCCTGGCTGTTACTCGTTCAAAAAATGAATTACAACAAAACATATCTTTAAAAGGCAAGAAGTTTTCAGAGACTGACTATAAGATTGGAGACACTCGCTATCGTGACTTATTCATGAGCACAACAACACCTTCTGGTAATCCTTTCGTAGACTGCTTGCTAGCACTAGAGGACGTTGAGTTCCCTGGCGACCAGAAGCCAGGTGGCAGAGAGCTGCTTCAGGCTCTGTTGGTCTCGACTAAACAAAAGGTGAAGCCTGACGAAATTCGAACGCAGCCAGAAATCTTTGCTGATGAAGTACAGAAGCTCGTCGCACAGCCTCAGAAGCTCAAAGCACAGGATATTGTCGCGAGCACTCGCAGCTCTATAGAGGAACTCGGCCAGATAGACGGCGATAATAAGGCCGAGGCTGCTAAGTCTATGATGCTACTCACTGCGGCGCTAGCCATGCTCAAACCGCTCATGAATAAAGAAGCTAATAACAACTAGGCTAGGGTATTAGCTGCGTCTGGCCTGAATCCTCGTTCTTTTTCTGAAGTAGCTGCTTTGAGCGCTGCGTCGTCTTCTTTTTGCCAGCGCAGAGTCTGGCGAGCACATCAATTGCGGGTGTTCTCTCTTTGATCAACTGCTCTATCAGCAGAAGCTTAGCGCTCGGTATGTATTCAGTCACGCGACCGATAGGGCTATCCCAACGGTAGTAGTAGCTAACGCTAGGAACACGGCGCGATTTATTGCCTTCCCTGGCTTCGATAGAGCCAGAGGCTTGTCCCCTCAGCCGATGGCGACGCTTTGAGAAATAGGCGCTGTTCCTGTCTCTACCAGCCGCTAAGTTCTGTTGAACTTGTGAGATCGCCTGCAACAAGCTTGCTTGAGCGTATTGATAGGGGATAGCTTCGCACAGCGCAGCCAGCGCCTGCTCATACTGGGGGCTGCTCTGCTTCAGCTGTTGCATGTATCTTTCCCGTTCTGCCACAGTAGGCAAAAGATGCAGACGCTCTTCTATCCAGGCGACTAGCGTACCGGGAGTCACGGGCTTAGTGGCCTTGCTGTTAAGTACGCCACACGGTTCGGCTAAATCTGCTAGCGGCAGCTGCAAGCCTTCTAGCGGTTTGGGCTGCTGCTGGTGTACCGATAGCTGGCCCTGTCGCTCTCGCTCCAGCGCTCTTATTCTTGCCATCTGCCGATTATCGTACTGACGATGGCAGGGAATACACAACGCAATCAGCTCGGCGGCTTCGTTTTCTGGATCGTGGTTCAAATGCGCTGTTTGCAGCGACCAGCGCTGCGGATGGGCTTTGACCTGCGCTAGTTCATAGCCCGTTCTGGCAACGAACTCTGAGATCGACTCTCCGGGGTGCCGACACTGGCGTTCACAGTGCTGACACTGCCAGCTAGCAGCGGCTCTCACTTCTAGCGATTTCTGCTTCCAGTTTTTAGGGTATCTCTGTATCCTTTCCATTTTCCAGGCGCTAGATCTCTGTGCTGCCCAATTCTTTATGACTGTTGGCTTCGCCTCTATCGACAGATGAAAAACCGACTGGAAATGCTTGCCGATATCCATACTGAAAAGCAGCGAGTGCGATGAATGGACTGATCAGCCCTAAAAGAACCACCCACGCGATCTCTTTCTTATTCACCTTCATCAGATTTTCTCCTTACTAAGGAATACTACAGGAACCTCTAAGAGCGGTGGCGTCTTTGCCAGTATGTCTATTAGCATAGGGGAATATTCAAAGCTGATGATCTCAACATTAAGGGTGATTTTTCTGCTCGAATGAATCCCTGATCTCAATTTCTGAAGAAATGTGCTCTAAATGTTGCTAATATCGTCTACTGAAGTTTACGAAAATAATCACCGATGTCTGAAACCGTTTTACCGCAGCTGCAAGCCGTTATCTCTGACTTGGAAGCTGAAGAGTCGACTCTGGCTGCACAACTAAGCGCTATCCAAACCAAAAAGGATGCTGTCCTTTCTGTGATTGATATGTTTGGCGAATCTTCCGCTGATAGCACCTCTACGGCAGCTGCGCCTTCGGTAGAAGAAATCGAAGCACCGACTGAAACGCTCACTAAAGCACCCGCAGAAAAGAAGACTGCTACAACCACTGCAAAAGCTGAGACTAAAACAAAGGCTAAAACTAGCACAAAGGCTAAAACTAGCACGAAGGCTAAGACCCGATCAAAGGCCAGGAAGAAAGATGGTCGAGTTGCTGACTGGCAGAAATACACGTTGCCAGGTGTGGCCGATCAACCGATGCCAGAAGCAGTCAAACTGATCTTATCGACTAAACCTGACGAAGATTTCAAGATTGCAGAGGTCATGTCAGGGCTCTTCAAAGAAAATATGCCTAAGAGCCAGTATCTGAAAGCGCGTAACCGAATCTCTAATATTCTGTCTGGTGGAGTGCGCAGTGGTGATTGGTTCAAGGGAGAGCGCGGTACCTATCGACTGAATAAGGCTAGTTAGGGCAAAGTAATGAACCACCCCAGCTTTGGTAGATAATTCATAACTTATGCAAACAATACTGACTCAGCCGTATCCGCTCAAAACGCAACATATCAAATGGGCTTATGTCTTACCGGGCAAGCCAGGTGTTGAGAGTGCTAAGAAGCTCATTCAGCGCGTTTGCCTGATGTTGATTACTGAAATCATGCGAACGGATGAGGTTGGTGTGATTTGCTTGCGAGACCAACCCTTATCGGGCATCAAGTTCATAGATACCGCCCCGCCCGGAACGTTTCCAGAGTCTGCCGGATTCTACTCTCCGGGAATGTCTTGGGAGCCTCTCTTTCGTAGAATCGAGAAACAGCTTCTAGAAAATACAAATGCGGCAGGCGTAATCTCGTTGAACGTGCTGTTCTTTCGGCCACAAACGAATGAGTCATTCGATATGAATGAACGGTTCGGCGGCTATTCCAAAGCCCTACGGCTCGCCGCTCGCGTAGAGACAGTAGCCGTTGCCTACACGCTAACTAATGATCCTTCTATTGCGAAGAAAGCCCCTCCTTGTGTAGCCGCTGCTCACGTTGACCGCGCAGTTGCATCAAACTTCATTACCACAATTGATCAGGTCAATAGGTTTGGTAATCGCAAGCAGCGATTGAAGCAGCTAGAGACCGTCCTAGATGCCGTAAATGGCTGGACGCAGGGCGTCTACACTATCGAGCTGGAGGAACAGTTTTTCAAGGAGAAGAACAGCTATTCCTATGCACCGGACCCTATAGAGTTTGAGGGTGCGGAAGTGGCGTTTGGTTTCTATGTAACTTCTGATGAAGAGGTCATCGAAGATCCATCTGCTGCGATCGCAAAACAGAAGATGGCTAACGTCAATAATTCAAAGCGGTATAAAGGATTTGGATAGGGCATCGAATAGCAGCGGAGCGTTCGTGGGGTACCGCTTGCACCACCCCTAGTTCAGATGTAGTCCAATGGGTGTACTACTGTGCTCCTTCTGCGGCAACGACTTATCTGGTAACTGGCCTGATCGTACAGCTTGGTACTTCAGGGCCGGGGTACGCGGTCAGGGGATGGAGTTATAGCGCGTACTATAGCTGAACGACTGAACGACTTGCTATTCATTGTTCAGGCAGTATCAATAATTGTTGAAGCTTTCACCTTTAAACAGCGTAGGTTCTATGCACTTCTGCTGGTTACAGGTTAGAACATAGCAAAGAAATCGCGTCTTAAGCTCTGCTATAGCTAAAGGAAAAACTCTATGAGCCTATTTGAGCGCACTAGCCGAGTGGTACGCGCTAACCGCAGTTCGGCGCACCATTCATCGACTTCTTCGTACTATGGGCCTCCGTCCACTAACGATGTGAAAACGTCTTTGATGCATATATGCCAGTCAGTCAGCGAATTACTTGCTATTCGATGGGATACACAACAGCAGATCGATAAGGTTCAGCTCAATGTGACGGCTCACAAGCAAGACGCCCAAGCGGCTTTGGATCGAGGAGATGAAAACTCTGCTCGACAAGCTTTAATGAGCAAGAGGGAACAGTCTTTGTCACTAGCGAGTCTCGAAGACAAACTTAAAGAGCAGACATCTTTGCTCAAACTTCTTCAATTTAGATTGACAGCACTAGAAGAGAAATTTCCTAAGGAAGCGCACAAGGTTGAGAGAGAATTCAAAAATCGGTTTCTGGATGAAGCAGACCTTGAGTCGGAAACCCTAGGTCATCAACGATTACGTAGCGACTCATATACGGAAACTGTTATAGGTGCAGAGCTTGATGATCTGAGGCTTGAATTAGAGGATCTCAGCAAGTTTTAGTGAGGGTGTATGTTCTTTGAAAGACGTACTTATAAAAGGTGCTATTAGCCATCTCTCTATATAGTACGTTTGACCTTCTCAAAATCTATACCTTTTGGTACATAGGGAAAAGCGCGTCTCAATCGATGTCTCGAAATAGCGTTCTCAAAACATTTTAGAGGTTTTGAGCCGCATCGTTAACGCTTCGCATCAGCGGTCGACAAAGTGCGTAGCGGTTTATCGACCCGGCTGCATGCGCTTGTTATGTTTTGTGTAATTTCTTTGCTGCGACAAAATAGCTAGATGCTCCTTTGAATATTTCTTCGGACTCAATGACCTCGAATTCCCCTTTTGCTAACAAAATGTCTATGTCACTACTTTTTATTCTTCTAATTGGAATGGGAATTACTCCAAACTTACACAATATCCGAACCAGCTGTATCTGGAGATTAACTAAAAATGACATCTTTTGCCCTAAGCAAGGCGTTACAGAAATAAATATGCCGTCAGGCTTTAACAGGTCATTTGTTCGATACACAACATTTTGCGGATTGGGTACTGTGTGCAACATGTTGAAAGCTAGAATCACATCAAATGATTCATTTTGAAATTTATCTTCAAATAAGTCCGCCTTTTCGAAGTGTGTATTATCAATTTTACTAACAACTGCTTTCTCTTTTGCTATCCGAATCATCTCAGATGAGATATCGATACCTTGTATTTCTTGCACCTGACTGGAAAACTCACAGGATGCTGTGCCGGTTCCGCATCCATAATCCATAACGATATAACTATCTTTGAGGTATTTTTTGGTGTTCTCCCTTGCCTTTTTATGGATGTATTCAAAACGCTTTTCTGTCTTGTCATAATTTTTTGAAGCCTTATTCCAAAAAACTTCCGAATTATTCATTGTTTATAGCTCCTTAAAAAGCATAACTATTAATTCAACGTCAGATCTGCTGCATAACCCCCTTATCTGGGATATTAAACGTCAAAGCTGACGGGTAACTAGGCCCTAAGGTCTCTCACTCCGAGAATAGACATATCAACGTCAGAGGAACGAAATCGCCCTTTGATGGAGATATCGCTTACTGGGTCAACGCAACAGTAAGCTCTACAGCGGAACCACCCTTCGGATAGTTCAAAAGCAAGGCCATAGATGTGGACGGTGTAATCTCAATCTGCTCTCTAGTGAGAAAGTTGAACTACACCACATTGATGGCGACCACAACAACTGGAGAGGTAACAACCTTCTAGCGGTTCATCAGAGTTGCCACGACTACGTTCACATGAGCAGAAGCGAAAGCTAAGCACGTCGGGAGCGGTATGCACGGAAATCGGGCACGTACGGATCTAACTGGGAGGGACGAGGCGTCATAGCCTCCCTCGACCCAACCTCAATGTCTTATAAATACCTTATCAGAAGGTCTTAAAAAATTCGAGACACGTCAAATAGACTAGTAAGTATGACTTTCTATCTTGGTTTAACCCCGACCGCAGCTAGGCACATCCATTTAGACCAGCCAGTGCCATAGTCAAAGGAGTTGACGGCTTCAAGTCCTGTTGCTTGCAGAAAAGAGTCTATCTGATGAGAGGTATATCCTCGATTGTGCCAGTGCAGAGACATGAGGGCTTGACCCAGACCCTTGCGAGTCACTGAGCCAATTAGCGGAGCACCCGGTTTCAGGACTCGAATCATCTCACGCAACGTTTCTACGGGTTCGGCCATGTGCTCCAAGACATGGGCAAAAATGACCGCGTCGAAGGATCCATCGGCAAAGGGCAAGCGCCTAATATCCCCGCATCTCAAATCGAGAGTCGTGCAGCGATTTTTCAGAATCTGTTGAGCCTGGGTCAACATAGGGTAGGAAATATCGACGCCGGAGACATGGGCTGAGTGAGCGACACTTTCTAAAAGTGCAAGACTGAAGGCTCCTGTTCCCACCCCACAGTCGAGAATTTTTGACGCTTGGTCAAGATGGCTCAAGTAGGGACACACGGCCTGATTCTTGAACAGCAAATGATAGTTGTGGAGCTGACCAAGACGGGCTAAATTGTTCTGCCATTGATGGGCGGATGCATCGTAGATCGAGCGAAGAGTCTCAATGCTGGGCGCGGCTTTCCAGTGTTCTAATGTTTGACTTGTTGTGTTTAACAGCATGGCTAAGTTGACCCTCTTGTTGCAGAGGGCTAGACGCTTTGTTGATTTGATTCAATTTCGTAGTTGTTTATTCAGGCCTTTTTGCCACAATGAACACTGCCTTACCCTTGCTCGGTTGCCATTGGTAATCCAGTTCAAATCCGGCCTGGTTCAAGCTGTCTGCCAGTTCTTGCGCGGTGAGAACCTGAACAAACGGGAGAAACCCAAGGAATTGACCAATTGGCGCGATGAGCTTGAGCCAGCTCATGGTGTCCCCCACGCAGACGGTGCTGGTCACGAAGAGACCACCCGGTTTAAGCATTTGATATACCTGAGCGATCACCGCCTCTTTATTTTTTAACAGATGCAAAATGCTGAGACCTAGCACCGCATCCAGACTCTGTTCAGGACTATTGAGATCTTCAATGGTGGCTTGTTCAAAGGTCACGTTATCGATGTGTTCAGCCTCTGCATTGCCTTGAGCGATCGCAATCATATTGGCAGAGAAATCGATGGCGCGGATATGCTTCACATAGGGGGCATGGAGGATGGCCGTTGACCCCGTACCGCAGCCGATTTCCAACACTTCCATATCGGGCCGAAAGTAGTTGCGGGTGACCGCCAGTTTTTGCTGATAAGCGGCTTCATCGGCGATCGGCTGTTTGGAATACTTCTCGGCGACTTTGTCCCAAAATTGGGCAGCTTGAGTCATGGTTCAACTCCTAGGTAACGTAACGTTAGTTTGTGCGGCTATGGTCTGGTAGAACTGAGCGATGTCCCAGCGCGATCGCAGATGGTAAACAGGCTTTGTTGCCCTAACTCTGTATCCGAGTGGCGACAGTACCAGGCGGTAGAAGGTTGTGCTCCGTCGGACGTTGCGAACGGGGAAATTGAGGCGGTCGATCACTGCACTTATGATTTGAACGGATGCTGATCAAATTGCTGTGCAGTGTCGCCAATTTTGAGCCAAGTTGGCTTTTCCGAAACAAACTCATGAAAACTATTTTCAAGTCCAATATCCCCGTCTATGCAGTTGACCGCCAAAGGAAATGAATCACTTTCTGACAACACCTCTCCAAGTGCGGAACCGCAGGCCGAGCAAAAACAGCGATTATACTTGTAAGGAGATTCAGCTTTATAGACGGATATTTGATCGCGTCCTTTGGTGATCTGAAATGTTTCAGCCTTGACGAATACGAGAGTGCTAGCACCAACTTTTCGACATCGGCTGCAATGGCACGTACCCATCATACTGGGCACTTCAGTTAACTCGAATTGAACTTTCCCGCAACAACAGCTTCCTTTAATCACGTTAATTTCTCCTATTATGTCTAAATTTAGGCAGTTTATTTGAAAGCTTTATACTTCCTGACTGGTTGAGTAGCGCTTGGGATCTGGGTTCCGCCACCGCCATGCCGACCAAACAATGAAGGACAAAGCGGCGATTTCTATGACCATGTGAAAGGTATCGTCTAGATCGGTGGTGCCGTTATTGATTTCAAACGCGAGGGTAATCACAGCAGCGATGATGTTGGCCCAACGATTTGCACCATAAGGCAACAGTCGAGAAAGAAGCACCATGGCGATCGGTACTTCGGCCACGAAACCGCCGAACAGCAACAGTTGTTCTGTGATTTGAATTCCATTGAATGTCCCGGTCATCGCCTGTTCAATGAATCCAGGCTCAATAAATTCATGGATATCCCGAAATATCGTATTGAAGAGATAAAACATCCACAGCGTCGAGAGCTTCGCTTTCGTTTCCATTGTCAGTATCTGTTTCTGTAAATTCATAGTTGTTCACCTTTTTGGATATCTGACTGTTCTGTTTTGTCAGGTTTGGTAAGCATGACTGAAACCAGTGGTAGCCCCAAATCACGTATCTTAATCAACAGTCCATAGAGCGCCGCCTGATCAACCGCTGGGCCAGACAACAGCGTTTCACCGTTGTCCTTTAGCGCGATCTCAAATCCCTCAAACCAATCGCTCCAACGACGATCAAGATGTCCCTGGATACAAATTTCGTACTGTTCAAGTGGGTGATGATTTGCGGCTGAACTGCGTAGTTGATTCATGGGAGTTGCTATCACCTGCTCTAATTGCGATTGGTGTTAATAACTCAAAGATATAAACGGATGTGGGGAGCCGTTGTCCCCATATGTGGGGACTGGATGTGGGGATTTATGGATGGGTCTTGTGGGGATGAACTCCTAAATCAGCTCTAGCTCTGTGGCTCGTTTTACAGCGGCTCGACGATTGGTGACATTGAGTTTTCTGTAAATCCGCTTGGTGTGGGTGCGCACTGTACTCAAAGCCACGATCAGTTCACAGGCGATTTCAGGGCCAGAGAGTTCGGTATTGAGTAATCGGAGTACTTCCAGTTCTCGTTGACTGAGAGGCTCAATTAGTGGTTGTGATGCAGGGACACCAGCAGCCGTAGGTGCCTTAGGTTGGGGGCAACCCCAGGTTTCTAAGGCGGCTAATAGCTGCTGAATGTAAGTGGGGGTGATGCCGCGAGCTATTACCTCCCGCAGCAGTGGCTCCATCGGTGTTCCATGTTCTACAAAGATACGAACATGTCCCTCCGGTTCAGCCAGGATTAAGGCGCGTTCTAGCGATGCGATCGCAGCTGGAAGATCACCTTGAGCCGCTCTCGCTAGAGCCAGAATTACCAGAATTTTGATGGTGCTGGTAGTGCGCTCTTTGGCTTCTGCGGCGGCTAGCAATCGAGTCAGGAGACCAACGACCTGACGCACATCCTCGTCTGTGCCATTGCGCCTGTACTGAGCGATCTCAACTATTGCCAAGGTCAGATGCTCATATTCGTGTAGATAGCTCGGCGGGTCGTCCACCGACAAACCGCAATCCCGCACCCAGCCCAGCGCTCCGGCCAACCTCCCCTGCCGCAGCCACCACCGTACCCGTAAAGCCTCAGTCGGGCGCACATCTGGAACTGGTATAGGCGTTTGGGCGTAGAGCCGCTCTGCCTCGTGAAGCTGATCGAGGGCCGTCTCAAAATCGCCCTCAGCAGCTTTTACGCGGGCCTGTACCACCCACCAAAGATAGGCAACCCCTGATAGCGAAGCCTGCTGACGTAGCGTTTCACCGCTCAGCAATAGCTGGCTGGCAGCCGCCAGATCGCCTTGTTCGTAGCGCACTTCGCTTAGGGCCAAATATAGTTCTGGCGTACCCGGCAGCACTGGGCCACCCTGCTCTGTCGCTAGCTGTAAGGACTGCTCGCAAATATCAGTTGCTCGGCGAAGACGCCCCTGGGCCATGCTCATCTGTGCCAGGATCAAGGTGCCACCAATAGCAATCTGAGGGAGGCCCATCTGCTTGAAAATTGCCAGACCTTCAGCAAAGGAACGGTAGCCAGCTTCTGGCCTGCCGCTGGTCCAGTAGGCGAGCCCAAGCAGGGCTACGGTTGTGCCTCGCTCGTACTCCTCATCTTTTGGCAACAGTTCGAGGGCCTGCTGAGCGTAAGTCACAGTGCTAGACACATCTCTTAGCGCTTGAGCCCGATAGGCACGGGCATTGGCGATGGAGGCAGGTAAAGACTGTAATTGTGCATCGTCCGTTACAACGCTCTCAACCGCTAGCGGCCCCTGTGAATCTGCGGCTAAATCTGCGGCAACGTCTGCTCCCAAACATCGTTCTGCGTCTTGCAGGCGGGATTCAACCGCGTCTAACTGGCCATCGTTCAACAGCACTAGGGCGTAGGCCACGCTGAGGACGGGCCGATTGCGAATCAGGGCGTCAGGGAGTGACGTGATCCAGCTCAGTACAGTGGTTTCTCGCTGACGCCGACGCATGGTAGGCCACACCCGCTCGATGAGACCTGCCGCGCGCTCAAAATCCTGGGCGGCCAGGGCATGATGAATGGCATCAGAGAATAAGCCGTTCTGCTCACACCAGTCACTAGCTCGTCCGTGCAGGCTGGGTATCTGTTCTGGCCACGCCATCAAGGCATGGGCCTGAAGCACATCGGCGAACAAGTGATGGTAACGGTACCATTGGCGCTTGTTATCCAGCGGAATGATAAATAGGTTGCTACGCTCTAGCGCTTCCAGCATTTCCTGTCCATCGGTTTGGTCGGTAACCGCGTCACATAGAGAACCGCTCAAGCGTTCCAAGATGGCTGTTTTCAGCAAAAAGTGACGGACAGGGTCCGGCTGTCGCTGCAAAACTTCTTCCAGCAGATAGTCCACAATGTAGCGATCGTCTCCCGAAAAAGCTGCCACAAAATCAGCAGCGTCCTCACGCCCTTGTAGGGATAGCGCCGCGAGTTGCAGCCCTGCAATCCAGCCTTCGGTCCGCTGCTCCAAGGAAGAAACTTCTGCTGCCGAAATCTTCAATCCCATTACCTGGGTCAGAAAAGCGGCAGCTTCGTCAGGTGTGAACCGCAGGTCGCTTACCCTAAGCTCGGTCAATTCTTGGTGAGATCTCAAACGCGCCAGAGACAGAGGCGGGTCAGCACGGCTGGCAATAATCAAATGCACTTGAGGCGGCAAATGACTGAGCAAAAAGCCGATCCCGTTATGAATGGCCTGGGTTGCGATCGCATGGTAATCATCAAGGATCAGAACAATATCCGCTTCAACTGCGGTAAGTTCGTTGAGCAGCGTCATCAAGACCGACTCAATGGGAGGTGGCTGTGGTGACTGCAGTAACGCGAGCGATCGCTCACCTAAGCTGGGTTGAATTTTATGCAGAGCAGTGATCAAATACGTCCAGAAAACAGCTGGATCATTGTCACTTTGGTCTAAAGAAACCCAGGCAACGGGCCTTGTTGGTACGGCGGCTACCCATTCTGCCAGCAGTGTCGTTTTGCCAAAACCTGCTGGGGCGCAAACCAGGGTTAATTTGCGCTTCGGGTAGATGCGATTAATGAGTCTTGGGCGCGACACTAAGTCAGCAGACCATTTCGGGAGATAAAGCTTGGTCTCTAAGAGTGGGAGTTCTGAAGTAGTCGGTCTAGGGTGGTTCAACTCAGGGTTCGCTAGGGTAACACTCCGAGTCAAGGAAGCTCCTTCATGAAGGCTACTTGCTCCGATTTTGGTGTTTTAATCCCTAATAATAAAGGGTGCCACCCACGATTGAACCAAGCTAAATTTGGAATGAACTAGTCTTTGGTGAAATAATGAATAATCTTTCACCAAAGATACGAACGCTCTCTTCTATCTCTAGACCGTATAATCTAGCCTTTCTCAAACAGTCTCGAAAAGCCTCCAAAAACAACCGTTTGTGAGTCACTTTGTAGAAACCAAGACAGTCAACGAGTCTATTGCTTTTGGCTTGTCTCGCAACTTGTTTTATAATCTATGCGTCATAAATGAGTGACATAGATGGGCTGTGAGACGAAAATATGAAGGTTGGCTACGCTCGGGTCTCTACTTTTGAGCAGGACTTAGATTTGCAGCTTGATGCGCTCAATAAGGAAGGGTGCGATCGCATCTTCTGTGACCAGGGTGAAAGCGGAGCGAAGGACAGTCGCCCTGAATGGGATAACTGTCTCGACCATCTGCGAAAAGGTGACACGCTTGTGGTTTGGAAGTTGGATCGTGCCAGCCGTTCGACTAAGCATCTCATCGAACTAGCTGAGGACTTAGAGAAACGAGGTATTGAGCTGAGAAGCCTGAAAGAGCAGATCGATACTGCCTCTGCAATGGGTAAGTTCTTCTTTCGGATGACAGCCGCGATCTCAGAACTGGAGCGCGACATCATCCGCGAGCGCACTCTAGCAGGACTAGCGGCAGCTAGGGCCAGAGGGCGTAAAGGCGGTAGAAAGAAGAGTGTTACCGAAGGACAGAAGCTAGAAGCAAAGCGTTTAGCTGATGGGGGTGAGCTGAGCATCACTGATATCTGTAAGCGGATCGGCATCAGCCGTGCTAGCTACTACCGGCTAGTTGCTTGATTGATCAGCAAAAGCTGGAGATAAAACAAGACGCTAGGTTGGCGTCAAACTCTCATTCAGCACATCTCATCATCCTATATGGGCCCTCAGGATTTTCTCCTCCATAGTCCGTATGAATAAGAAATCTATATTCGTTTTGTTCGACTGAAGTTACTTCGTAAAAAGATCCTTCGCCGTGTGGATTATCGCCTAAATCGGCCATGTAGTAACCATTTTCAACGAGGTTGTAAGAGGTAGTATTGCTTAACGAACCGTCCTCAATAATGTCCACTGCTCCCGATTCCTTAAAGTCGAGAGATCTTACATCACAGTCACCTCCTTCAAAAGACCATTCGCCCGACAAGTAGTCTGTATCAAACACCGTTGTCTGTTGAGCAACCACTGGAGAAGGAGATAGCTCTATTCCATTCCAGCGGTATAGCCTCTGCTGCTGACCAATTGGGGCCATACGCACTTCATAGATGCCATCAAAGTTGTCATCCCATAAGATTACACCCTCATAGTTGTCTTCGAGTGTGAACGTGGACGGATGTCCAGTATTCAGGTAGTTCTGAAGGTCAACAATCAGCAAACCATGAAAGTTACCAGATCCTGAGTTCCCGTACTGAATGAAGAGTTCTTGGTATGGCTCGTTATCTAAGTTTTGGAATTGCACATCGGTAACACAGGCATCAACCATCGAATTCTGATCTGTGGCTAGCTGTACTCCTTCTCCTTCTCGTGTCACGAAAGTAACTTGAGTGTGTCCATTTCCGCACCCAAAACCACTGTCACCCCAGGTGTAAGAAACCTCCGCTTGGATTCCGTCATACCCTTCAAATGACCAAAAGCGCGTACCGGTTGGCTCATCGAATAGGCTTTCAGAGCGAGGTAATGAATAACGCTGAAACTCATCAGGAGTAAGCGCTTTTACTGGAGAGGAAATGTATGTAGTGATGAGTATGCTGAAAAGAAACAGAATCACTACGACCTGCCAGCGTTTTCGAGAAAGATATAGAAAAATATTCTTCATCCCATAAAGCCGGAACAACACTTCAACCAACGACCCCCAAACAAAATGAACATGACGAAGACTGTGCAAACATTAGCTTTTGAGTAGAATGCTCTAGACCCATCATTCTCGTAGATTAAATCCAGTCAATCCATCCTAATCATAGTGAACGGTAGTGTAACTTGGTTATTGCAGGTTTCTATCCCACTAATCACAGTTACTGGTGTTTGAGAGTCTACTATCCTGCTGATGGTGCCCTCCCATCTCAGAGAACCATTTCGCGAATTCTCAACAAAGGACATTTGATCGCCCGACACACTAATTGATACGGGTTGGTTGATGCTAATGCTATATCCTGAGCCACTTCTGTCAATTCTTGTTGGCCCATTGAATGCCCTTCGATCAGTAGTCAGAGTTCTAACGGTGCAATCTCCGCTACTCGACATATTGAAATATCCCACATTAAGATTCCATGTACCGACTAGATCAATTTCTTGGTTCTGAGCAATCGTTTGAGCGACAGAACTTCCGGCATTAGCTAGAAATATAATAATAACTGTAACTGTTCTTAGACTGGCTTTAATCATATCGGCTCCGTAGGTTTAAGAGCTTGAGTAAATTTAGAAACTTCAAGTATCCTAAAGTAAATTCAGGCTGTGAGCAGTATCTAGGCAGTCTATAAACGTTTGCAATTCAAATCAAAAGACTTCATGAAAAAATCAAAATATTTTGATGAAATATACTGCTTGACAGCATATTTGTCGGTGTCGATAGTGATATCAATAAGCTAGTAATTCCTTGTTTACTAGAAAAATATTTTTTATTACTATCAACACCTGACGAATGATGCACAACCCTCTTACAGCCTTACTCTTATGCAGTACGTTTCTTTTGCTTGATACGCTTGTACCTGCACCAGTCGTGTCAAGTCAATCCCGTCAGGCTGCACACGTTTCACAAGCCACTTCCGAAATAGGCGAGGAGCAGTGCAGAATAGCTCTTACGGATGCCGCCAATATGCTAGAAGGGGGGAGAAACGTGCGAGTTGCCACTATGAGAATTCAGCCTCTTTCTGAAGAATATAGAAACTTTCCAACAGAGCGGCCTTATGGCATTTACATTGGCATGGAAGGGCAGGCTACCGCCAATATTCTAAATTCCCCGCAGCTTATGACCTCCATCAGCAACCAGCTCATCGCCGAATGCCGTTCAGTTAGCCTAGTTAAATTCGCGATGCACCAGACAGATTGGAATATCGTTTTTGGGCTTGTAGGCGAGAGCGTTGAATCATTTGAATGCATTGACCCCAGCCCAGGGATGATTAGTCAGTGGGGCAAGACTATTTGTATATAAACGCTGGGAGCTATACGAAGTTCACTCTGAACTGGAAAATACTCAGCGTAAGCCTGAAGCCGAGGCCGCTTATTAGATGGCCTATTTACTTCTCCTTAAAAATCCTGTCACAGTCCTTCAGCTTATCGAGCGGCACATCCAGACTTTGCCTCACAGAACCGATCCTGGCATAGCCAACAACCGACGTAAAGGCACCTTAAATGTCTCATTATGTCTTAGACTCTTTGAGAAAGCATTAATGAGATATGAATTAAGACACACTATTACATACGTCTCAAAAGGTCTAAATTTTGAGACGTAGGCAAAATAATGTCAAATCGACTCGCTGGTCGATTACCCTACTTTATGCACAGTTTTATAGCTCAGTGGGGTTGGTGACTGCTCCGCTGAGTTTAACCCAGTTTTTGGAGTCCACTACATTCAATCATTCTGGTTTCAGACATTCAATTCGCAATCGTAGCTTGTGTTCACTAAAAGGTTAAGTGACATCTTATAGATTCCTTTAATTAGGCAATAAGCAGCGTCATTCTCTGTATTCTTGAAGCTAACTCTTGGGAACAAAGAATTATGGCTACTACTGAAGCTTATGCTGCAAGATTGGCGGTGTTGTCGGCTGCCGTGCTTTGTATTTTTTCCATCCCTGTACCCTCAGCTTTCGGTCAGGATATTCTCACTGCGCAAAGTTTAGACAGTGAAGAGGTTCAGGAGGCTCAGAAGAATTCTGAGCCTATTAGTGCAGCCTCGACCGAGAATATTCAAGAAAAAACCGCTAACTTTGCTGAACAGATAGAAAAGTACAAAAAAGAAGAGATTACCCGTCTTCGTCTTACTAATCAGATATTCAGCATAATTTTTGTTGTATCTGGAATTATGTTGACATTTGCTTCTACTGCTCTTGGGGCTGTGGAATCTCAAAATACGCAAGTTCAGAAGAGGGCTAAATTTACTATTTCAATTCTTGGAGGGCTAGCTGTTTTCTTTCAAGCCCTAAATAGCGCTTTCCCTGTGACAAAAAGGGCAGGAGCGTATGCCTCAATAAAATCAGAGATTACTATTTTAGAGTTTAAGCTCAGTGACGTAACGGATGAAAGTCAACTACAAGATATTAAAGATAGGTTCTATAAACTAATTCAGCAAGCAGGTGCTGCCGAGGCAGAAAATGGCTGAAGTATAAGAGGAATTGAGTTGACTATGCGAGCTTCTTTTATAAAGTCCTATCTGCTTTGATGAACGAGGGCTGTGAGACTTCATAGCCTAAAGAGGCAATAGAAAACGACATATTTTCTATCTTAATCGAAGTGTCAAAACCTTCGTTTGTGAGATCTTTCAGTTACTACTGAGCACAAAGCACAAGACGTAGGTGTACTCTACCTTTGCGGCTTCGTGCTTTGGTTCATAAGTGATAGTTACTACGAGTTTTGAGACAGTTCTACCGTTCCGATAATCTTCGTTTTCGAGGCACCGAAGCAAGAACATAGGCTGTAGTATCTAGAGCATCTATCAGATATAGGTTCTACTCAGTGACCCATTTCCTTTGATGCATGTATGAAGATATGACCAGAGTCTATTTGAAGTAGGCTGTAGAGCTTTTACTACGTGTTCAATGGGTAGGTTACTGTATCGAGATTGCTATGGGATTTCGTTTTAGAAAGAAGATAAAGCTGCTGCCAGGGATCTCTCTCAACTTATCGAAATCTGGCGTTTCAGATACTGTGAAAGCAGGACCTATGAGCTGGAATTCTAGAACTCAGAAGACATCTGTTAACTTGCCGGGACCGTTGCACTACCAGTCAGTAGGTAGTTCTGGAGGGCTAACCAAAGCTGATCTAACTGACGTGGCTAAACAAGCAGGGCTAAGAGGCTACTCAAAGTTACGGAAGCAGGAGCTCATAGAACTTTTGCAGCTTCATAATCTTCTATAGAAAGCCTTGTATTGCGACTACTACCCAAAATCTACTTCTTATGGTGATTGAAACAACTCTATGTCTATTGCTTCCGTCTTGCTTGCTACAGCACTAATCTCGGTAGAGCCCTACACGATTGCTACAACAAGAGTCGCTCCACATCTAATTTCTCAATCTAGTGAGGTAAGTGGTTGGAACGACGTGACATGGGGTATGAGTCAGGCAGAAGTAGCAGCAATGTACGCAAATGCTCAGCCTGAAACTCGAACATATCGTGAAGAGTTACCAAAGCATTTCTTGATCACATATGGCTACCGAATTGGGTTCTACGATTATGATTTGGTATTTGGGTTTGATAACGATCGCCTCACAAGTGTTGCCTTGAAGTGGGAAGGCGAACAAATAGACAGCCCATCTGCTGAAGTGCTAGAAGCTTTGCGAGGATGTTACGGGGAGTTCGATGGGAAGAACTCTATTGGTGCTCTGGAGTGGTTCTTTCCTCGTACGAGGGTTAGCTTATTTGAATTCGAGCTAGACGGTACATACAGTATATGGTCTATGGCATCGATTCTGGAGAAACTGGGCCATAAGGCTGTAATGATTGATACGGCTGCATCACAGCCCTTGAAAATCAGCCTCCTTAGAGAAAGTACTAACTAGCAGACGTCAGCTAGGGGTTTCAGTATCATCGGAACAGAAACCTGCGCTAAGCACTTCCAATTTCTGTACCAATTAAACCTATCTGGTTAAAAAGGGCTGAAACCCTTGGTGTACCGTTCCATTTTTCTGTACCAATTAGGGCTCGGTTCAACTGGTACAAGCCTGCGAGCTAAAGCAGTCTGAAAAACTACGCTTTGAAACCCTCTCTATGAGAGGGTTTCAGCCTTAGCGCAGGTTTCTGTTCCATTGCTACTCAATGGCCGTCTTCTGCAAACTGCATCACGGAGACTAAAGCCAGTCGCCAAGGGCATTGAGCGGGCTGTCCATGGGTTGGGAATAACGTTTCAAAATCGCGATCGCTATAAATTGAACCCAGTTCATCGCGTAGGTTCAGATAGCGGTTGCCTTTGGGAAAAACCTGATGAGCAATGCGAGCGGTTTCGACTGGCACTGAGCCAGTGGGTTGAACTTGTAGCATGAGTCCATTCCTCCTAGCGGTTCAGATATAGCAGGGAATTGCTAGCTCAATTCTGGCATGGACACCGCGTTTTGACTTCGCCAACAGTATCCGATGATACTGAAACCCCTATCCCAACTACAAATCTGATAAGCGTTGCTTCAATCACCGGCTACCGCCACGCATCCTTCTCGGAGCGGTAATGTCTTGTGCGTCTATCTGATTTCTTAGCTCTTCTGCCTGTGCATTGGTAGATTCTACAATCTCCTCCAAACGTTCAGTATTGAGCGCCCTCACTGTAGGTGAACTGCTTCCTTCTAACTGAGCATACAGCTCTCTTGCTTCAGATAAAGAGGCGATAGCTTCTAAATAATCGTTGTTATCTAAAGAGATGCGACCTAGTGCCAGCAATGTTTCGGCTTTGCTCTCTATGACGGTATCAGGAATCGCTCTGCTTCCGAAATCTTCATCAAAAACGGCTCCAAGCCGCCCAAATAATATAAAGTTTGACGATGATATTTCTATATTAATTATGTTATTCAAAGCAATTGAGTAAGAGCTTTTTGCTTCATCGTATTTTTCTATTTCTGTATATAGGTCTCCTAACAACTGATAGTTAGCATAATTTTGAAACTGGTTTGTACGAGGAATATCCTCCACTTGGATACTTTCAAGTAGCGAGATGGCCTCTGTGAACAAACCTTCGTTTCTGTAGATCTGTGCTGCGATAAAAGCTCTAGTACTATCAGCCATTGTGATTCCGTCGAGCCTATTGATAGTTGAGCTGACTTCTGAGGGAATGTTCGTGATAGTAGTACCCATGCGATCAGACTCTGGACTCTCAAGTGTTTCTACAAGTTGTTCTGGTCGATGGATCAGCTCTTCATTGTCCTGATTGCCTTGAGAAGTTGGTAGCATATTCCCTTCTTCATTCTCGATAAGCCCGCTGTTCTGTCCTTCAGGACAGATAGTGCTCATCGCTAATTCGCCAGAGCTAGATACGGTCCTTAGTGAGAAATCAGAGCATAAGACAACAGCTTCGGTACGCGATCTCTTTCTGATTGTGTCACTTTGCCATAGAGTAGTTGGAGACCTTGAAAGTCTGAAACCTACCCAGCTTGCACGACGTAAGTAGAGAGACCCTGAAATCAAGTAATTTGAGTTTATTGTTAATACAGCGTGGGATGGTGCAGGATAAAAAACAACAACGCAAGCAACAAGAACAGCAACGACAAAATAAATTTTGGATCTCATAGTCCTAATCTTTTCTTAGCTAGTTTTTGCCACACATCTTCTTCTGGGTTGTCTGGGTCTCTGCTATATTCGAGACACCCTTGCCAAGCTGATTGAGCTTGTTCTACTTTATCCATTGCCTCGTATGTCTGTGCAAGCAAGCAAAATGGTGCTGCCTCTGTCTCCAGTTCATCATTGCTTTTAGCTGTGTCTATTGCAAGTTTTAAGCTTCTCTCCGCATCCTTTAGAGAACCTTGCAAATATTCTGCCCAGCCTAGGTTTTTCCAGAGATCATGCTCAATGATGGGACTGGTATCATTTGAAGTTTCTGTGTCTGTATCGTTTTGCTTAGCTAAACCTATGCCCTTATTCAATAAGTTGACTGCTGATTTATAGTCTTCTTCTAGAATTAATAATCTTGCCTTATTGTTAAAGGCAGGTATAGAAGCACCCGCGATAGCTAGTTCATATTCAGTCTTTGCCTCTGCATACTGTCCTAATTCCTCATAGATAACGCCGAGATTGTAATGTGCTGTCTCGTAGTCTGGATCTAGCTCTATCGCCTTTTTGAGCTTTGAGGTCGCGCTGTTTACGTTTCCAATAGAGTAATCGTTGAGAGCACTATTATTGTAACGGATTGCGGCTCTAGGCAATGATACTCGAAACCATACAAAGATCAGTAGTAAAAACGTAGCACCAGCGAACGTCAGCCTTTGCCGAATACGTTTTGGCATATTCCATTTAGATAGCATTCTATCGATGGTAGTTTGCCCTTTCTGTGTGACAATTCCTCCTCCTAGCAGTGCAAGAAGGCCCTGGAAAATAATTGCTATGGAGCCGAATGTGCCTGTACTGCCGTTGCCAATCAAGCGACTCGCTATGTCCATCAATAGCTCAAAGATTCCAGCTAACCAAATTATAGTTAGGGTCGTCCAAATAGGATCAAAGTAGTTGAGCCAGCTAGTAGGCATGTGTGGAAACCACCACCAAGCGTTTGTATTAGGTTTTAAGACCTCTCTAGTCCTCTCAAGTCCATCAACAATATCTCTTCTATTGGTAAGTGGTTGGTGCTTGTAGGCATCTCTTACCGATTTATTTAATTTCTTATCGAGTTCTGTTAACCTCATCAATTGAGAAGTACTTAGTTGCCTTTGTTCTAAAGAATGCTGAATACTATCCCGTGTTAAGAGCGCTTCTACGAGTGTAGTGAGAAATGTCTTACTATCTCTGCCCTGTATTTGCACAATGGCGTGATCATAATCTCTTATTTCATCAGCTTGCTCAGGTAGATATTCATCAAGCAACCACCACCACAAGTCTGCTTTCGGTTTATAACTTGCTCTTATTTGCTTTAAGACGAGAGCATTTTTGATCACGCTTGCTTTTTGTTTGAGTCTTTGGTCGAGAGCTACTAGCTTTTTTAGCTCAATGGGATTGATATCAGTTCTATCATCGAGTTTAAGCTGAATGCTGTCTCTGATAAGCAGTGTCGCTATAACGTGCTTATCGCTAACACTATCTGCTTCTGTAAGGCTGATCAGTTTTCTTTCATAAGAATCTATCAGTTGCTGAAGAGGTGACAGCATTAGGACTAAGGTGCTCAAGGAGGTGACTTCATTATAAGTGTCTTATTACTCACGGTTCGCTGAAAAATATAGGAGAATGATAAATAGCTCAATCCCTTTTCAGAACTGCATTCTAGCTAAGCGATGGCCGAACTAATCAGTAACGAACGCGTCGATGATATCCCACTGTTGCTAAGCCAGATGCAAAAAGTAGGACTCAGCGAGCTAGTCGATGAGCACTTTGAGCCCCATGGCAACTGGAAAGGGCTGAGTCTGGGCAAAGTGGTGATGGGTTGGTTGTCCTATATCCTCTCGCAAGGAGACCATCGACTCAATCAAGTAGAATCCTGGGCATCAGGACTCAGTCACACCTTAGCAACCTGCTTGGACGTGTCAGTGCGGCCCTTAGATTTCAGTGATGACCATTTGGCAACGGTGCTAGACGAATTGAGCGACGACTTAGCCTGGGAGGGCTTCGAGGGTGCGTTGAATCGTCAAACGGTGCGAGTCTATGACTTGAGTGTAGAGACAGTGCGGCTGGATACAACCACTGCCAGTAGCTACCGAGCACCTACGACAGACGGGTTATTTCAGTTTGGTCACAGCAAAGACTATCGGCCTGATTTGCCGCAAGTGAAGATATCGCAAGCGGCTTTAGATCCCCTAGGACTGCCTGTGAGTACAACAGTAGTGAGTGGTAACCGAGCGGATGACCCGTTGTATGTGCCCGAGATTCAACAGGTTCAGAAGCATCTTGGTATGAGCGGCTTGCTGTATGTGGGCGACAGTAAGATGTCGGCGATAGAAACCCGTGGATATCTGGCGAAGAGTGAAAACCACTACCTGTGTCCCTTGCCAGCAGTGCAGGTATCTACTGGCGACTTAGCCGAGTTGCTCGCGCCCGTCTTTCTTGGTGAGCAAAGACTCGACTCAGTCGCTGCCCCTGAAGTCACCGTTAGTGACACCAGCGGCGTGGAGAACCCTACTGAAGCGGAGCCTGAGATGATTGCAGAAGGATTTGCCTTGACGGTGCCGCAATCATTGGGAACAGGAAGCGGTACGTTCACCTGGCGTGAGCAGTGGTTAGTGGTGCGCTCCTTCAAGTATCAGCAACGTCAGCAAAAAGGGTTAGAGCAGCGCATAGAGAAGACCACTGAGGCGATCGCTAAACTGAACCTCACGGGCCGAGGGCACAAACGTCACTCAGTCGACGACAACATAGCTGCTGCCGAGCAAATCCTCAAACGCTATCAGGTCGAATCGTTGTTTCAGATGACCTACGAAATCACGAGCGAAACCATTCACAAACGAGCCTATCGAGATCGGCCTGCACGCACCCGCACAGAAACTACTGTCCAGGTCAAGGCAACGCTCAACCCAGACGCCTACCAGCAGGCACAACAGCTACTCGGATGGCGGGTCTATGTCTCCAACGACTTATCATTATCGCTATCCGCAGCCGTCTATGGCTATCGCAACGAGTATCTCATTGAGCGATGCTTTGGCCGCTACAAGGGTAAAGCGCTTGGCTTAACACCTATCTTTTTAGCCGCTGACCAGCGCGTCAAGGGCTTGATTCGACTGTTGAGTCTCGGCTTGCGTATACTTTGTTTGCTCGAATTTTCAGTTCGCTCGCAACTTGATTCAACTCGGCAGGAACTGCCTGGGCTCTATGCTGGCAATCCGAAACGGGCCACTGCCAAACCCACTGCTGAGCTGCTATTGCGAGCCTTTCGCGGCATCACACTCACAGTGATGAAGATTAACGGCACGCTTCGATATTTTCTCTCTGCCTTATCTGAACGACAGCAGCGCATTTTGCAGTTGTTGAGGGCTACGGACGACATCTATCTATCTCTTTCCGGATAATTTATTCAACCTTGTCTAATTTTGAGCGAACCGTGAGTTATTAAGCGACTTGAGAGTAGTAGCTGTGATCCCTCAGTGTACTAGTGTGTTTTAAATGACCGGATACTGCTGGCGAACCATTTTAGTACATTTGTTCGCTCAGAAAACGCTCGTTTTTTTGACAGTGCTTCCTGTGGCGGATCTTCTTCTTTATTGGTGCAAAGAAACTCGTCTGAAATTCAAAGCTTATTAAACTCCTTGCGATTTAGCTTTCTAAGTCGTACGACCATACAGCATACTACTGTCTCAGAAACGACCGTTTTCGGTACTATCAGCCGAACCCCCAAATTAGCGGTCTAGAGGGCCTTATTTATGCACCAAAACTTGTGTCATAATCAAAGTGTCAAGTGCGATTCGTTGGAGCCTAAAGCTATGAGCTAAAACCTTTATAGAGGAAGGCTTCCAGCCGTTAGCTCCCGTGAGCCAGGGGCTGAACTCTCAGTTGGATACAGGTGCAAGTCCTGTTCATCAGACTCAGATGTAACTCCCTATCTGCCCACACCGACTAGACTCGGAACTCTGGAGAGTGAAGCTGGGAACAGGGCGCAATCAGACATCCGTTGTGGGGTGACACTGGCGCTAACGGGGCGTTCTCATGGTGAAATAGAGCCTAGAAAAGCAACTTATTTGAAAGCAAGGGCACAACATCTCCCCCTGACTTGACTGGTGCGTATTCCCGCAGATTTATTTGACAGAAAGCTGCAAGAGTCTAGGGGAACCAGTAGTTGAATTGGCTCCACCTAAAAGGACACAATAATCTGACCGAGGGAACGAAGAAAAAAAAAACGAATCAGAGGTTCTGGGGAAAGGTCGAAAATCCGGATAAGCGAGACGAGCCGCCGAAGTCCTCTGAATCGGGTAGGACAGGCCGTAATTGGCCTGAGGTGTTCAGACTACACAAATCGGCGCAGCGCATGGTTAGACACAGCCACTCGGCTAGTGAACTTTGGCGAAGACTACCGTGGAAACGATTCCGCCGTAGCCTTTTCCGCCTGCAAAGACGCGTGTACAAAGCTGTTCGAGTAGGAGATAGGCGCAGAGCGCGGTCACTTCAAAAGCTGATACTGAAATCAACCTCGGCAAGAATGCTGGCCATTCGACAAGTAACGCAGCTAAATGTGGGCAAGCGGACGGCGGGTGTTGACGGCAAATCATCCTTGACTTTCAAGGAGAGATTCGCGCTAAGCGACCAGCTCAAACGCAACGTTAACAACTGGCGACATCAAGGATTACGAGAGATTCCGATTCCTAAAAAGAACGGGAAAATTCGTCTTCTGAAAGTCCCGACTATGGCAGATAGAGCATGGCAATGCCTCGCAAAATATGCCTTAGAACCCGCCCACGAAGCCACTTTCCATGCCAAGAGCTATGGATTTAGACCAGGACGCTCAACGCACGATGCGCAGAAGCTTCTGTTCTTAAACCTCAGCGCTCGGTTGGATGGCATCAGGAAGAGGGTCATCGAACTCGATATTGAAAAGTGCTTCGACCGCATCAGCCACCGGGCAATCATGCAACGCCTCATCGCGCCTAGCCGCTTAAAGCTCGGAATCTTCCGATGTCTTAAAGCGGGCGTCGATGCTGCGTTTCCTGACCAGGGAACGCCTCAGGGCGGCGTGGTGAGCCCGCTGCTAGCGAATGTGGCATTGAACGGTATCGAGGACATCCATAGGTCGGTGAGATACGCCGATGATATGGTGTACTTCCTCAAGCCGCAAGATGATGCAGAGGCTGTACTTGAGCGAGTAGGTCACTTCTTGGCGGACCGAGGCATGAACATCAGCGCCGAAAAGACCCGCGTCACCGCTTCGACAGATGGCTTTGACTTTCTCGGATGGCACTTCAAGGTGCAATCCAACGGTAAGTTCAGAAGCGAACCCTCAGAGGCTAACTTCAAAGCGTTCCGCCAGAAAGTCAAACACATCGTCAATCACTCGAACTATGGTGCCAAGGTAAAAGCGAGCAAACTTGCTCCTATCGTCCGAGGCTGGCGGAATTACCATCGATATTGCAAGATGCGTGGCAATAGACATTCTCTGAGTGCGATGCGATGCAGAACTTATCGGGTGTTCAACCGGGAACCTAAACAGAACCGCTACACCAGCAGCAAACTGCTGTCTCAGGCGTTTCCTAGCGTTCCTGTTGCCGAAAACAGACACATCAACGTCAAAGGAACGAAATCGCCTTTCGATGGAGATGTGGCTTACTGGAGTCAACGTAACAGTAAGCACTACAGCGGCGCTACCCTTCGGATACTCCGAAAGCAGGGCCATAGATGTGGACGGTGCAACCTTAATTTACTCGCTAGTGAGAAAGTTGAGCTACACCATATTGACGGCGACCATAACAACTGGAAAGGTGACAACCTTCTAGCGGTTCATCAGAGCTGTCACGATTACATCCACATGAGCAAAAGCGACAGCTAAGAACATCGGGAGCCGTATGCACGAAAACGGGCACGTACGGATCTAACTGGGAGGGGCGAGGCGTCATAGCCTCCCTCGACCCAAACAAATAAGCGCGTTCAGCGAGTTTTGAAACACAGTGAAAATAGGCTACGCCCGAGTTTCGACGACTGACCAAAATCTAGACCTTCAAACGGACGCTTTGAAGGCGGCAGGCTGCGAGAAGATTTTTAGCGATCGCGGCGTGAGCGGTGCCAAGACCGAACGCCCTGGACTAGACAAAGCGCTAGGCCAGATACGCAAAGGTGACGTCCTCGTAATTTGGAAGCTCGACCGTTTGGGGCGATCGCTCAGTCACCTGCTGAGCATTATTGAGGACTTGCAGCAGAAGGGCGTAGACTTTGCCAGCGTTCAGGATGGCTTCGACACTTCTACCGCGTCGGGGAAGATGGTTTTCTCGGTGATCGGCGCGATGGCTGAGTACGAGAGGAACCTGACGAGAGAGCGGACGATGGCGGGGCTGGCTTCGGCACGGGCGCGTGGCCGGAAAGGTGGGAGGCCGAAGCAGTTGGATGAGGGGCAGGTGAAAGTGGCGATCGCACTAGCTGAGGCAGATGAATTGACCATCAAAGAGATTTGTAGTCAGGTGGGCTGCTCGCGCTCCACCTATTATCGACAGGTAGCACCTCTGCTTAAAACTAATGCAATGTAGCCTATTATACTAAGCTGTTCATATAGGCCGTCGCCACGCTCTACGTCACGGCCCAAGGCGTTGAGGTGGTTGACTCAGGTCGCAGGCGATGGGTCGATACCCATTGGCTAATGCGGCAACAGCTATTTCCGCATTGGTCTGGAGTGGGGCAAGAGCGCTTTGTAAGATGGCTGGCCACTGGTCAGCGGCATACGCTTTCGCGCTAACCGTGATGCTGAACCGGCGATGGCCTCTCGGCAATAACATGAAAAACGATTGTATCGTCTCGAATTCAAGGTTCTCACGTTTCAATTTTTGACCCGGACTAACTTTTGTCAGTCAATCAGCAGTCAGGCTCTACCTTCATAATCATGGAAACAATCAAAAGCATGTCTAACTCGGCATCTGCCCGACTCAATCAAAATGCTATAATAATTATGCAACTGTGGGAAGAGCGGGCGCGGGATGAAGTTCATACTTTCATGCATCAGGACTCTCTGGTCTTGCAAGATTCGCTGCCGCTGTACTTAGGGCAACTGGTCGATGAGCTTTCAACTAATATTGACCAGACAGATGCCCAAATCATAGCCGCCGAGGTGGAAAGCACGCGCATTGGCAACCTGCATGGGCATGAACGCACGCGCTTTGCCGACTACTCGATAAATCAACTCATTTTCGAGTATCACATTCTCCGTCAAGTCATCTTTCAGGTTTTAGAAGCAGAAGCGCCTTTGGATGTTCGCGAGCGCGACATCATCATCGGCTCGATTGAGAAAGCCGTGAATGATGCTGCTACTCAATTCTCCAAAACGCTGCAAGATATTCAAGAGCTTTTTATGGTGACGCTCACTCACGACATCAGAAATCCTCTCAACCTTGTAAAAGTGGGCACTCAACTGCTGCTGCGTCGGCTGGAACAAGGCGATGTCAATGCTGATTTGGCAACAAAAATGATGCGTGCGACTGATCGAATGGATACGATGATTCAAAATCTGCTGGATGCGAGTCGGCTACGGGCAGGGTACCGCTTAAAAATGGACTTTGAAGAATGCAACTTAGTTCTTCTCATCCAGGACATAGTAGAAGATTTGAATTTTGCTTACGGGAAAAGGTTTGTGGTGGTTTCTGAGGCTGAGGTCAAGAGCAATTGTTGCCGTAAAGAACTACAGCGGGTGATTGAAAACCTAGCTACTAACGCTGTGAAATACGGTGCTTCTGACACACTGATTACACTGACGCTCCAGCAAACTGAAACACAGATCAGCCTGGCTGTTCATAATGAAGGCAAGCCCATTTCTCCTGAAGCGCAAGCAATCCTCTTTCAACAATTTCGTCGCACCACCTGTGCTGAGGAGCAAACGGGCTGGGGGTTAGGCTTATTTTTAGCTGAGAGTATTATGGAAGCACATCAAGGAACGATCTTGGTTGAAAGTGCGGAAGGCAAAGGGACAAGCTTCATCGTTAAGCTGCCAAAGGTTCTTCGTTAGTTCGGGGTGCTTGTCCTTAGGGTGTTAGCTAGACGAGTCACCTCACGATGACCCGCCTAGCTAACACTTTGCCGCCTACCCTGGCATCACCCCCTTAATATCGTCTCTACTTCGTTTTCGGGGTGCTGCGAGCGTAGCTGGGATACGGCCCCGACTCGTGCAAAATCCAGCCATAGGCTGAAAGCACTGCGAGAACGGGTTACAGCCGCCAATAATTAGACCATTCAGAAAAGTACTAACTAACGGACATCACCAGCTCCTTTTCTAGCATTTTGGCGCTCATGAATGCTCGGTCATATCTGGGCACCAGCAGCTAACTGAGGATTGACCGAGTGAATCCTTAAGGCCATCAGCCCTTCGAGTCTAAAATATGTTGGCGAAACAGTAGCTCAAAATATCTATTTGAAGTATCAAAAATGGATAGTCTAGCTTGCTAGGATGAGCCGCCTAGAGGCGTCATGTGTTCGGGATATCAGAGTTAACCTTTATCTCTAGATTCCACTTTAGGTGAAACTTTCAAACTGAAAGTATGTTGCTAAACTCTTACCCTATAAGGATTTCATGAATAGAATAGGGACTAAAGGGTGATGCTTGCGAACGCACCCAAACGGTTATCTTCTATTCGTAGAAGCTTTTTAGATTTCACAACGCATACCAAAAGCATTAGTTAAAATTGAACATCTAAGTCTATCAATTAGGCTAGCTTTTTAAGATTTAGAGCCTACTGACGCAACGTATTCGCTATTCTTTGCACCAGCAAACCGTGGCTTCAGAACCCTAGAAGGCTGTACTACTCAGAAGTCTAAATATAAAACCCTCTCATACCAATGCTTTCAGGCCGATGTGAGCGTTTTTACACGTATCTCGGCCAGGGGTCTAGTCGAGTGTTAAGTTGTGACGGATACTGTTAGTGAACTCCAGTTTAGTACTTTAGTACCTGCTAAAAACCTTCCGATACTGCTGGCGAACAGCTAAATAGTACATTTCAACTAGCTCAAAACCCTTCGTTTTTGAAGCAGTCTGGCGAGAGTAGCAATCACTGCATAATGAATCACTTAGCTCTATCAACGAGGGCCTGACCTATGGCCTTCACAAGAGCTTCGCTTCTATCGATAAAATGTTCGGCTGAGCTGCTGCTGAGAACGACTTTTCCATCAGACTCGATCCGAAATGGAGAACCATATTTTTGAGCGTAGGTCTTAAAACGTTCAATTTTACCTTTCTGCGATTCCTCTACTTGTCCATCAGCATGAACTAGAACATTCCGCAAATCACCAAGGACAAACATATTGTCGAATTCAGCCTTAAAAATATTGGAGTTACACTGAACGACTTTACTTAGATACAAAGAGCTGCGTCGTACTCCCTTGCCAGCCACTTCTTTTGGCTTAAGCTCACACGCAAAGCGACTATGGCAGAATTTACATGTTCTGTTTAGATATGCTTCCACTATTGCATAGACGGTAAAAATCAATCCTGTACGCTGGGCATGAAGGTACACACTATCGTATTGCTGAGCATCGTCAATTGCTGTCTCTTCTAGGTAATATGCATAATCAGAATCTAATTCTTGGCGAGCCTCTCTGATGGCATTGTCAAAAACAATCATTTGCTCCTCTCTTTTCGCCTCGTTATCTTTCGCTAACTGCCGTAGCCAGTTTAGTTCCTCACACAAAAGGTGTGACGACATATAAAGTGGGAAGAAGTCTGTTTGATTCATGAATGATTATTGAACCGACTCAAGTATTTTATCGGCTTCACTTTGGGTAACAAAAGCGAAGCTGATCCTGGAGAGCAAACAGCGCACTTTTTCTCTAGAAAGGACGTGAGACTGTATTCTCTACTTGTCAAAAACGGGCGTTAACTTAGCGGCTGTCAGCCTTTGAATGATGGGTATGTCATAGAATAGAGGTCATCGCTCGTGAGCATGTTGATATGGATAGGATAGTGGTTGATCCGCAGGTTCACTTTGGCAAACCCTGTGTGGCTGGAACTCGCATTACTGTCCAGAACGTGCTTGAACTGCTCAACGAAGAGCTATCTTTTACCGACATCATGCGCGACTACTACAGTGAGCTGCAACCAGAAGATATTCGTGCTTGTCTTCAGTATGCGATCGCTCTAGTCGCTGCTGAGGATATCAATCTAGTGTCGGCCTGATGGTGAAGTTCTTGCTCGACCAAGATGTCTATGGAATGACCGCAAAATTCCTTGCTGAGCAGAACTTTGATATCGTTTCGGTCTCACAGTTGGGTCTCTCAAGAGCGCCAGACACAGAGGTTCTAAGTACTGCCCAATCTCAAGGTCGAGTACTAATTACGAGAGATAGAGACTACGGTAACCTTGTCTTTGTCCAGTCGTTGGGTGCTGGTGTAATTTATCTGCGGATATTGCCGTCCACCGCGAATGCAGTTCATAACGAGCTGCTGCGGGTGATTGAAAAGTACTCAGCAGAAGAGCTATCGAATTCGTTTGTGGTTATCGAAGCTAACGGCCATAGATTTAGAAAAATTTCCTAGAGCAATGGCATGAACCAGTTTTTGTGGTCATACCCTAAGCTGCGCCGCTCGGAGACCGCTTCGTGCGACCAGCTAAGTCCACAGCCCATACAGGTAGGATTGGTTCGCTCAGGCACGGGCGCTGACCTGAAAGCCTGACTACAGCAAGGATTACCCGATCACTATATCAAAAATGACCGCTAACATAACGTGACTTTAACGTGATTCCAAAACGCAGCAGCAACTGTGACAGCCAATCTCACCTAAGACCCCTCAAACCCTTGAATCCTCGTGACTGGTTGCGGGGATGAGCAGCTAGCTAACTAGCTTTTACTGAGGCTATTGCCTAGTTATATCAATGCTTTTTGAGATATTCGCGATAACGAAGAAGGCGCGAGGGGCTGTTTCTGGACTAATTTGGTTTATGTCTCATCATGAGACGTTGTGACAGTCTAAGATTAAAGTCTCTGAGACTTATTATAGGATTAACAGGGAGAGATTCATATAAGACCGGTACACTGCCGATTCACTGTGACACTCACTGGATAGGTTCGGTTGGGCGGTCGCTTTGGCTGCTAAGTCAACTATCTGCGCCGCCAGACTATGTAAAGTGCGCGGCCAGCCAAACTACCGACTAGTCCGTATGAAAACGATTTTCCCCATGCCAATTCAGGAACAATCGCCAGCTCAAAAAGCAGCTTATGAATAGTCAAAACACCTATCAGCGGTATCAGGAATGGAAGAACAATATTGATTAAAACGTCTTGTATTGTAGTCTCTAGTTTTCTCATGATAATGAATAGTATTGTTGTTTGAAACAGGGGTTAGCTTAAATAGCGGCTAAGCTTACTCATAGCCATCCAATCAGATACTTCGACTTTTTCTATAGTCACATCATTTTTCTGTTTCTTCTAGAAAAATTGTGCCTTGCTCCGGGAAAAACTGGTTGAGTAGTCGAACGGACAAAATACCAAGAGATAGTGCCATAAATGGAATTACGACGCACATCATGATCAATCTGTATAGGTCATAATCAGACATCTCTTGACCGTACGTAAAGTATCTCCACAGTGAAAATCGTGGTGACTTTCGCTGTGGCAGCAATACGTACAATGCCCACTGAACTTTACGATGCGCAGACAAATTTACCATTCCAAAATCTCTCAGCTCTATTTCAGGAGGCGGATTTACCATGCTGACGCTCTTGAAAGCCGTTAGTCCTGGCCGATCGATAAAGCAGCTGAAGCCTTCCCTAGCGATCTCATGCACTAGGTCTTGAAATTGCGGAGAACTTACATCGGTGACGCTAGGTCTCCGAAGAAAAGGAACCTGCTCGAAGTCATCCTGATAGAGGGGCAACACCGCGACGAAATCATGTTCGCTAAGTTGACCCCCTTTAAGTATCTTCGGCTTTAATTGTTCCAGCGCAATCTGACAGCGCTGTGACATAAACTCCGGGTCATTTCTATATGGTGAAGACGCTTGCATAACCTCTTCCAAAAAGCCTGTTTCGTTTTCCAGCATTCTTTCAGTCCCCAAGTGAAATGTTTTTTAATTTCTCGCTCTGATTAATCAAATAAGTCCTGATAGCGGCTCGGTGCAAAAGCGGGTGACACTTTTGCACCGAGCCTATAAGACTGGTACACTGCTGATTCACTGTGACACTCACTGGATAGGTTCGGCTGGGCGGTCGCTTTGGCTGCTAAGTCAACTATCTGCGACGCCAGACTATTCAGCGGTATCAGGAATGGAAGAACAATATTGATTAAAACGTTTATCAATAGCAGAGTACTTTTCTAATCGACTCTAAATTCAGAGATAGCGAGAGCCGCCGCCGCTAGTGTGAAAAAGATAAGTGACACTCCATTCGGTATCATGTGGGTCAAAACCAAGGCTCCTAGCACCAGAACAAGGTAAAAGGGAAGCCTGTACATCCGAGGCAGATCTTGAATGAAGAGAACTGCTATCAATACTGCTAGTATTGCAGCTGCGTACAGCATAGCAATGATCAGTGGGTACTCCAACAGCTCAGTTATAGAACTCATACTTTCAGTATTAGAGGTAGCTGTTAGATAAGGCATTTGTGCTCTCCCATCCAGACGGTAACGTGTAACGCTTGTTGTTGCCCAATTGAAGATGCTGCGCATGTAGCTCGTTTCCTTCTGTCGTATCAATTTTCTCTATACTTGATCAAAGTACGTAACTAAGGATGGTCGCTATTTCCGGTTAAGTCTATTTTATTCCTTGATTGCTCGAAACAGCACCGTTATTGGACGATGAACGTAACAGATGGCTAGATTTAGTGACATTCCCTCGCTTTCCCAAAGCGAAATATATCGAGATAACGGCTCTAGACAACCTACCCGATAGAGAATACCAGGTGTACGGATAGGCAGCGCAGCCGCAACCGCTTCCATATTAGCTCTGTACCACAAGATCGCCTGGTTGATATTGTCATCGCTCAGCGGTTTTTGATTTGCCATAGTCTGAAAGACGCCGCATCCATCTGGCGGCTAGAAGTCCTCCCAATCTGGTAGCTCAACCGTACGGATAGCTAAGCTAGCGCCGGTCTTGAGTATGTTTAGCGTCCACCCATTCGCGCCAAAGCCTAAAGCGGATACTCTAGAAAGAAAGTCTTCAACAATAAGAGCTCCCTGCTGCTCGTCGCTGAAAAAGACCAGAGTCAGCTGCTTCGCTTCAGCATCTACGCTCACGCCGCCAGCGCTAACTGGGAAAGGCTCGAAGCACTCTTCCGGGCATAGGCACAGCAAGATAACAAAGAGAGTGATAGTGTCCAGCGGACTGAGATTATTCTCTTGGCCGGTAACAGCCTGGGTAAGCTGAGCAGAGGCCCACGGCCCGGAATGGTCAAGCTGTATATTCATCGATCTATCAGTTGCTAGCATCGGCTAGTGAGCACGTCTTTCTTCACGTTCAACAAACAGTCTGAGTAGTTCTGAGAGCGGACTACCCTCGGCGCTACCACTCGCAGCGACCGCTAACTGTGAGAGCGCCATCGCCACTGCTAGCGATGCAGCGCCCTGACATTTGGCATCGTGCGAAGCTTCTGGGAACTGTCGCTCAATTTGGTCAACTGCTTGAGATAGGTACTCAGCACCAATATCAGCAGATTCAGAAAGATAGCCTGAGATCGTGTTTATCATTTCTTCTCTAAAAATCGCTTGCGTTGTCGTCGGGTAGAGTCTCTGGTTCGTTCTCTTGTTCTTCTACAGAGGGGCTCGTTGGGTCCATCACTCTGTCAACTACTGGCCGGGCGTTCGGCTGACTAACGCGCTGTTCAATCGGGGGTATGATTGCCTGCCTGTATACCCGCATATAGGCCAAAGTCTGATGATTAGCAATCGCAACGCCAACAGCCACTATCGGATCAGGGTTGAGGATCTTGAGCTGGCTAAGGGCGCTATAGAAGCGCATCAGATAGGCGTGAATCTCTTTATCGTCATCTGTGCCCGCATCTGACCTCAGAACTTCCCATTCGGCAGCATCGACATACACTCGTACTTGTTTTTTTCTCATCACACCGCCCTCGCAATTAGAGTGTCAGCAACAGCTTTTAAGCCGTTTACCGTAGCCCACTGAGGATCGCTAATGACCTTGCCACCCAGGATTTTAGGCAGGCCCGGCAGCTCAGCGCCACCGCCTAATAGAAACACCGGGCAGCTCACTGCGCTCTCATGGATGTAGTTCAATACTTCACCGACACAGGCCATGACCTGGGGGCGGATATGTTCTTTTGCCTTACGTCCTTTCTTACTAAAGAGAAATGAGATCACATCATCTTCGCTAGGTGTGAGCTTTAGACCATCAACACCAGCTAGACTCTCAGCCGTAACAATCCGGCTAGCAATACCGCGTACACCGCAGCTATCGAAGGCTTTGCGGCTGATGATTCGTCCGCTCTTTTCCACCAGCGTTGTGATAATCGTGCGGTTGCCGACATCGACCAGCAGGGCGCGGCTATCAACTTCAGACTTGATCAGCTCAATCGCTCTATGTCCTTCTAGCTGTGCTGCGGCTTTGCCGACCGTGAACACTTGATGACGCTCGGCTATCATCGACAGCTCATCGGCAGGGGTGGAAATCTCGTGTCTTCCCTTGATGGTCTCAGTAATAGCTGAGCCGTACTGTTTAACCGATGGACTAGTGAAGATGAGATCTGTGTTCACGCTCAGCCCTTCACCCACGACGCAACGCAGCGCATGAACTAACAGCGGTAGCGCATTATCGATTTTGCCTCGATCACTTGCGCCCGTTCTGATACAAGTTGCTCGCTGGGCATCGTCACCGACTAGATAGAGCTGGTCGCCAAGCTTGAAGCAGCCCGGCTGGGGTTCGCTGAGCTTGGCAACGAGTGAAGGAAACTTGACCATTTCCCATTCATCAGTTCGCGGACTGCGGTAGAAGGCTTTAACGTCGCCGTTACCGAAATCGATGATGACTAGGCTTTTGAGCACTGGCGTATCCGCTGCTCGTTGTACCGATGGAGTGGTGGCAATCATGGCATGATCCTGTGATTTGTTTGCTGTAAAAGTTTTGGTTTCGTTTCGGTTTCGATTTGACTTGGTTTGCCTTCGTTCATCCAGTGAGCGGACTTGAGGCAGATTTGGTCAGATTCAAGGCAGATTTGGTCAAAATTAAGGCAGATTTGGTCAAAATTAAGGCAGATTTGGTCAGATTTAGCAGGTTTAGGGAGACTTAAAGAGAAAAAATTGGTATAAAAACACACTCACAAAACATAGAGATTACGTATAGAGGCCGATAGAGAATTCTTAGAGATCGATAGAGAACGCTTAGAGACCTGGAGGGCTCTCTCTAAAACCTCTATCTTTTCTCTATATCGCTCTATCGCTTGCCAGATAAAGGTTTTGGCTTTTTTCTGCTTTCAACATAGAGAACTGTCTCTATATCCCTCTATGTACTGGTGTTAAACGGCTTTAAGTGCTTTTTTGGTTAAAAAAGTAGAGAAGGAAGTATAGAGGGGCTATTTACGCTCTATAGGGCCAAAACAGCGGGTTTTTACGGCTGCTATAATCCTCTATCTTTTCTCTATGCTCAAAGTAGACCGTGCTAAAAAACACATCGTTTTTAGTCTTCTAGATGGTCTATACCGAGATAGTAGACCCGATAAGGCTTTTCTTGTTCTAGCTCAACTATTTTGTTTTCCTCTAGCCACCTCAGAGCTTCGGTTAGGCGAGCGAGTCCGTCGATACCTTCAGAATCGCGGTAGAGCCAGAGCTTGTTTCTAAACAGCGCCAGGCTCATCCCGTCCGGGGTGGCTAGATGCTGCCGCAACTTCTCCATCAGGTAGCTGAAGTCACCGTATGTCATCCAGCCAGGAGCAGTGCCGCCGATGAAATCGCTCTCTTTAGCCTTTGTATGTTTATCTACATCAATTGACTCGGTTGCAGCGGACTCGGCAGCGGGCTGCTCTGTTTCGGTTCGAGCAGGCAAGTTCTCATCGTCAATGGGGACATGCCATAGTCTGTCGAGGGCTGCTCTCTGCTCATCCAGGTTGATCGGTTGCATTTCTCTTTTCTCTTTATCGTCGTTAATCTTTTCGTTTAGTTTGGGTGACTCTGTTTCAGGTTCTGGCTGCTTCAGTTTGGGCATCAGCTGAGTATCGCCGTCGCCTGCATAGCCGATGCTATGTTTAGGCGGGTTTACAGCGGTTGCATTGATGCGTGGTACGTCCAGCTCTTGAGAAACAATCGCTAGTCGCCAGCCGACTGATGCCACGTTCGTTAGTGCCAGCACTACGTTTTCAGGACTTCCCATCTGGCGATGCGCCGCTTTGTACTGGCTGACTAGCGCGTTCAGCTCTGCTGCTTCGTATTTGCTCATCATTTTTCGGCTGGGGTCTAAGGCGGTTTCGATGCTGTCTAGCTCGCTGCCTCTACCGAGATAGACAAACCGGGCGTTGCGCCGTTGGCCGACGCTCATCTTTAGTTCATCGTTGATAGAGTCGTGAGAGGTGATCAGCCCTCGCACTTTGTTGCTGTTCCCCTGGGTGATGATCTTGCGGACGCAGTTGCTGTAGTAGGCTTCTAGCTGGGCAGCAACCGGTTTTAGCCCTTCGGCTACAAGGCCATTAGAGATGATGTCGATCGCGACCAGGCCGTTACCATATTCGTCGATTACCAGCAGCCCAGGAGACTCGGCAGAACGACCAGATTTTAGATCTGCTATCGCCCGGACGATGAAGCTTTCGAGTCGCTCTATTTCTTGTTGATGCTCGTAGGCGTTATTGCCTTCTCCCGCCACGATCCAGTATTCGTCGCTATCTTCTAGTCCGGCGTAGTTGAACACTTCACCATCTTGTTTGTTGGGTGATTTGTGAGTGATCACTGCGCCGTCTGTCAGCGGTTTGCGCTCGTGCGCCAGGCCGATGGTTCTCGCGGTGAGCTGTGACTTACCTGATCCGGTGATGCCGATTAAGAATGTCGTCTTGTCATCGCGGGCGATGTCTTCAGCGAGATCAACAACGGGCACTCCGCAGTAGCTATCGACTGAGGACAGATCGATGCAGCTGACTGCTTTGCCGCGAATCTTGCCTTTGAAGTAGCGAAAGCGCGACCTGGGCTCAGCCGCAATGCTTAAACCACCGCTGGCGGTGTGGTAGCTGTCAGGTTTGGTTGATGCAGGGTCCGCCGGGGTGTCGTCGGACTGAGTCTTCTCAGCAGTCTCTTTCCCTTTGACTTTCAGCTTCAGGTTGCCGCTAAGGGCATCGGCTAACAGCTTGCTGTCTTCGATTGGCTCTACGTTCGTTGGCTGTTTTGGCTTAACTTCTGCGGCTACTTCTGCCGGAAGTGCTTTGTAGATCTGGTGCTGGCCGTAGGCGACATCTGCTTTTTGCTGCGTTCTTCTCAGCGTTGTCTGCGCGGTGTCTAGCTCGATAGCGTGAACCTCAAGCGCTTCTCTTTCTCCCGCTAGCGTCGCCGCATACTCTTCAAATTTGCTAGCGATATAGCCAGCGCCGCCTGCGGCAAGAATGGCTACGGGTAGCGCAACCGCTGAGGGCACATGCCGGGTGAGATTACCGCTGGCATCTCGTTTCTCTAAGCCTTTGGGCAGGACACACAGCGCCAGCACCAGTAGCGCAAAGGAGTAGTATTTCAAGCCGCGCTTAGGGGCTTTCGTCCAAATCCACAGCAGCATTGGCCCCATCCAGCCAAAGTACGGATTGCCAGGATTATGGGTAATAGTGGTGAGGGGTTCTGGTATGGCGGCTCTCATTGTGGTAATTCTCCGACAGGGGTACGGTAGCTTTTGTGATATCTACAGGGAGTCGATCTTCATCAGCTCGAACGGTGCGCCTAAGAACAGACCGAAGCCGAGCGCTACGGCAATAGCGATGGTCGGACCGATTAACGCCAGGACATCGCCGCCATGCTCGAACCAGGCAATCGGGTGACGGGTGTGCGCAGCCCAGTAGCTAAACAGGATGTAGGCCAGCCAGCCCAGGCCGATTACGCTGGCGCTCACATACCCCCAGCGCAATACCGGCACTAAGGCGGCGATGTGAGTAAAGCCGGTGGCGGTGGCTCCAATGCAGACGTAGCGAAAGAGTTTGGCGCTCAGGAGTAGGGGGTGCATAGGGTAAAGGGGGTGGCCGGGAATATCCCGGCATAAACGACTTGTGGTTTGGATCTAAGCGCTAGTTGAAGGCGGCGACTTTCGCTTTCGCGTTTGCGCCGCGATAACTTGCGCCGTAGTTGGTGCCGCTGGCGGCGGTGTTCGTCCGATCTCGAAGCCGTTGTGACAGGTTGCGCTCGTAGTCGGCAAAGCCTACGTTTTCGGCTTCAACGTCTGCCGCATGTTGGCTGGCCAGTGTCTTCTTCAAGATCATTAGCTGATGCGAGAGGGTGCGGATCTGCACTTCTGCTTCGGCGGCTGCTTTTTCTGTCTCGTAGCACTGTTCAGAGAGCTTCTTGAGCGACTTCATCAGCTCGGCGTACTTCTTGAGCGTTTTCGTCTCTTCGTCCGCGACGCGCTTGCCCTGTACATAGGTTTCTTGCAACCCGATCAGATGATCAATGCGGGCGTCGGCGCTCGCTTCATCGAACTGGGTGTAGGCTCCAGCGATGACCAGGCCGGAAGGCAGGGTGATGCTGTCCAGGTTGCGCGGATTGCTGTTCTCTGAGTCGATAGCACCGTTTACGTTTAGCTGCGATCTAAATGACCGCGATTGTTTGAAGGCCATAGGTTTACGCTTTGTAGTGTTTGCTTTGGGAAGTGGGGGTCAAAAGAACATAGTTTCTTCTTTCTCGAATCGGCGGGGCTCTTGCCATACCAGGAACTCCTTATCTTCCCTGTAAGATCTGCTCGTGTCTGATCACATATTGCTCTAGCGTTTTGAGGGTTTTGTTGTCGGCGACTTTGCTGAGCCGACCGATGCCCACTACGCTCATTGAGATAAAGAAGAGAGACAGCGCGGCGGCTACGCTGATAGTCAGCACGGAAAAGTGGCGTTTGCGAATCTCAATTACCGCTTCAGCCGTTTGCTCCTGCCTGTGCTTGAGTAATTCGACGGTATCAATCACGCTTTCTATCCGCCTGCCAAGGGTAGCCAGCTCGTCTTGCGTTTGAAGGTCAAACTTATGTTGAGCATCAACGTCTGAGCGGATCTCTGTCGTCTGTCGGCCTTGCCTGGTCAGGGCACTTTGCAGCGCGACCACATCATTCTTGATGCCTTCGATCTGAGTGATTAAGCGCTGGCCGCTGCCTTTGGTGGCGATGCGGATATGCTCTAATTCGGTCGATATCTCGATAAATTTAGAGCTGAGAGTGTTTACGCTTTGTTGAATATCAAGGCTTGTAGAAGATATCTCTACAGCATCACCAGCATTCACATCGGAGCCGTTAGAGGGGGCGATTTTGGCTAATAGCTTACGTTGGGCTTGAGTATCTTTTGGTGGCATGGTTCGCCCTCTAAGGATGTAGATGTCAGGGGTAGGGAATGCGGCTGATGGTGACTGAGTGTTGGTCGAAGCAGACTGTTGTCTAGAAGGGCCAGAGCGTTGAGGCGGCGCTGGCGGCTTTCGCTTTACCCTGTTCGATCCGCTCTACTGTCTCGAAGATGGGCTCTAGTTTGTGCCTTAAGTAGAAGCCGCTAGAGAAGACAGAAACAATAATTAGGCCATTGAGACAAGCTCTGATTACAAACATCTCTAGTACCCCCGTGCTTTGGCTTCGGCTGCGCTCAGCTGTCGCTGGCAGACATTGCTGGTTCCTGGGACAGATACGCAGGGATAGGTCATACCGCTGCCGTCATCTATGCCTTGCTCTACCTGTGTCTTGAACGGATCTACGTTGATAGGCTCAATCAGTTCACCCGCTTCGTTATAGGTCTGGGCGCTGCCTGGCGGCGGGATGGCGACCGGAGCGAGCTGATCTAGGCTTTCGAGCGGGGCCAGTTCGGGTGGGTGGGTGTCTATGCCACTGGTTGAGGCGTTGTTGTTTGCGCTTGTGATTAGAAACAGAAGACTGATGATGGCTCCGGCAGTGCCGGTAGCGACAACAATCACTATCCATTTTCCGGTTCGATGGCCTAGCCTGGCGGCAGAGGGTCTTGCCATGATGTTTGATACCTGCTTTGTAGACTTTGATAGAATGGCTGGCAGCAGCGGAAAAGGATTGCGGCCAAAGCCACTGCTGAAGCCATATTTGGTTTTATTCTTGATGAGGTCAGTGCTGTTGTTTTCAGTGCTGGCTTTGTTGTTAGTGGAAGCTTTGTTGAAAGGGTTGGGGTTGGGGTTGGCGAGCGCTAAACCTTTGCGATGCGTCGAAAGGTTTAGGACTATCAGCCGGATCGCCTGGCTGTTAAGCGGGTGTTAAGCGATAGCCTCACTGCACGCAAGGGCAGCTGTTTAGAGGCATTGGCCCGGTAGTCTTTCTTCTGCAGCTAGGAAGTTTTTAGATATGACTAAACAACAACAGGAGCTGGAGCTATGACTAGCTCATAGTTATCTAGATAGAAGTTCCAGGCTTTGAGCGGCAAGGGGGGTATGGCTCGTGTCCTGAAATGTCGCAGGCGCACGCCTATCAGCTGTCTGTATCTGCGACCTGACAGGGATCAGGTTGTCTTGTATCCATTCTTTGCGCAGCGGCATTAAATGGTGAGGGTGGTAATGACGCGGCGGTAAGCGCTGCACAAATACCGTAGGGGCGTAAGTTTTGCAACAGAATAGCGTTCACTACATCGGCGACCGCAATATCATCCTGTTCGGCCAGCTTTTGCAAGCGCGGCCACAGCCCAGACAGGACAGTAATACGGCGGTCATTGCTAGATTGTTTAGCTCTAGCCATCAGCACGTCCCTCCACATCTTGCTGTTTAACCAGTTGTCTATCCTCAACTAAAAGAAGAGGTCGTTGAATGCTTTGTATCATCGCGATTTCCCTCATACAGGAAGAATGATTGTTGCTTGATGAAAATGTTTTGAGCTTGGATGGTTCCGGTGCAGGCAACCAAGTACGACCGTTGCCATCCGTTCCGAATTGATGTTACCATAAATATTATGCAGTTAGCGTATTTTTTATGCATTTAACAAAAATAGAAGGCAAATATAGGGAAATAGCTGATCCTGCTATACTTTTCCTGCAACAGTTATTTTGGGCTCTATGCAGGTCTATGAAGTACAGGGATGCCATTCGGCTCAAATTTACCTACTTCTATGCAACTGATGAAACGTACGAAAAGTACATGGCATCAGTTAAAGCCTGTGGCTGGCAGCAAAACTATTTGCTAAACCAGTTTGTCTCCAGTTTTGTGACCAAAAATCTCGACTATTACCGGGATGCGCTAGAGAAAATGGCAGACGCGATGGCACTGGAACCAGCAGAACTGTATGAGCGGTGTCGAACAGAGGCCGAACCCAGTTTGCCGATGTATGTCAAAGGCCATCCTGATCTAGGGCCAAGTCCGCTTGCTCCTTACGGACATATCACCACCCAGACCGCCACACGTCGCACTATCGGCGGAGTCAAAATGTCAGGGCGAAACGCAGTGGTCTTCCGATTAGCGGCATATATTGATCGCGAAAGCGTTGCCATCACGTTAAGTCGTATCACGCAGTGGCATTTAGATACCTACTGGGATCGCCTCTATGCCCCGCAGCTCAGCAACGATATAAAGCAAACACTATAAGGAGACTTGAAAGAATGACAACTGCAACCGTTCAACCGCCCAATACCGAAACGCATCCTCAGACAACTTGGGATGGTCAGCAGATTCTAGATGCGCTACTTACAGAATTGCCTGAATCTACAACAGCACTTCAGCAACAAGCGCTGGATGCGTTGAAGCAGAAGCAATACAGCCAGTGCAAGGTATTTCCCTGCCTGGCGCTCGATGATCCGTTCATCAAGGCAATCGGCTATATGAGTAGTATCCCTTCTATCGTTGAGAAGAAGGTACCGACGTTACCGACGCTAGTGGCCGAAAGCTGTCGAGCGATTGCCGAGGCACGCGGCAATCTGTCCTTTGCCACAGCGAACCAAGAGGCGAATAAAGCTTTTAGTCAGGCTGAGCAGGTGCGGAAGGAGACGCTTTCAAAACTTGAAAGGCTCAACCAGCAGATTTTTGAAAAAGTATTGGGATGATCACAATGCAACTCTAGTCATGCCCCGTTCACTGGAACTTTGACAGAGAAAAGCATAGAATCCCTAGATAGCCTTGTCCATGCGTTCAGGAGTACTAATGAGCCCTTAAATCCGATCTAAGAAAAAGGCTCTAAAGAGCCGAAGCCCCTCGTCCGGCAAGACAAGAGGCTTCTCAATTGATGTTTGACCACCAGGTGGGGCGACACTAACGAATGAGGTTGGGAGACCGAGTTAGTCCGTCCACAGAGCTACTATGTGCAATTTTAGGGGATAGCTTGTGCTTCAGCAAGTCAAAAGCAAAGCTATTTCCATAAAAATTCCAAATATCGGTGTTTTCTAGGACATGCCTTCGTTATCTGGCATACCTGGCCTGATGCCATAGTCTCTACCTCTGGTGGGTTTACCCTTAACCTACTGAGAGACATGAATCCCCTATCAAGAATACGGCGGCTGGCAAAGAAGGCCACAGACTCCTTTCGACCCGTCGAAGAAGAGAACCCTTTCTTTAAGCTTTGGCCACATCGTTTTGACTATCTCTACGCTGAGCATCCTGAACCAGGGAAGCGTCCGGAATGGCTCACTGAATCCCGGCATCCCTTAACTGACCGACTGATTATTCAGAGCAGCTATCTATATGGTGTCCGTTTTAGCTCAGAGACGAACTATGGACTGCTAGATATTGACAAGGGCAGTCCCTATCATCCACGCCATGATCCTCAGTGCCTGAATCGTATTTTTGAGGCGCTTGAAACGTTGGGGTTGGTAGAACACTTAATCGTTACGAGTTCGGCCAGCGGTGGCTTGCATATTTATTTCCCGTTTGAAGTGACATTGCCTTCCTGGAAGTTGGCCATCGGCATCTCGGCGCTGCTAGAGAAAGCGGGCTTCAAGATTATGGCGGGCTGGCTAGAGGTGTTTCCAAATCAGAAGCCGTTCTCAACTGACGGCACGATCAGCCTGTACAACGGCCATCGTCTACCGATGCAACAGGGTTCGTATCTTCTAAACGAGTCCTTGCATCCGACCGCTAGTAGTGAGGAAGCATTCACTCAGCGCTGGCAGGCTGCAGCTAGACGCAACGATATTTGCGGACAAACGCTCACTCAGGTGATCAAGCAGTACCGGCGCAGGCAGTATCGCATTACCGGGAAGGCAGATAAGTTTCTTAATGACCTCAACGCTGAGGTTGAACTCGGCTGGACAGGCAGAGGGCAAACCAATCGCTTACTTGGTCGGATCGCTATGCGTTCCTACATCTTTGGACATGTGCTAGAGGCACCAGCACCGCTGGCTGGCCAGGTACTCATTGATGACATTGTGCGTGTCGCTACTGCCCTGCCTGGCTATACCGACTACTGCGGCCACCAGCATGAGATCAGGAAGCGGGCCAAGGACTGGGCCCGTTCTGTAGAGGAAAGCCATTACTTTCACTACGGCAGCGGCAAGGCAGCGGTCGCCACAGACGAGATCAGTTGGAATGAGCAGCAGCGTCTGGCCGCACGAGACCGGATTCGCGATGCGGTGATTGAGCTGCTCAAAATCAATCATTGGCCGGAGGGTGTGGGCGCTAGGATTGATGCGATTCAAGCCCTTTGTACTGTCTCTGGCTCTACGCTCTATAAGAACAAGGATTTGTGGCATCCAGCTCACCTGGCAGCAGCGCTTAGGCAGGCAGACCCACAGCGCCCATTAGCAGCGCCTGTGGAAAACCCCCCGCACCCCCCGGTTTCTCAAGAGGGGGCGGGAAGAGTGGGATCTCTTCCGCCCTGCCCCCCAAACTTATTAGACACGTCTGGGTGTAAACCTACGCCTGGCAAGGGGGCTAGGCTGAATACTCAGCCTGATGATGCCGCTGATGATGGGGGGGTGTGGAATCTGGCTGAGTCGTCTGCGCTGCCTGTTGACAGTTGTCATGACGCCAGGACGAATGACGCTATCAATGCTGCGACTGAGCAAGCACCGGAGGGGCCGCCACGGCAGTTAGTTTTGGATATTCAGGCCACGCTACACAGAGCCAGCCAGGTCGAGGCAATATTAAAAGCGCAGCGGGCTGAGAAATACCGACAGCAACGCCGACAGCAGGCTCAGGCTGTGCATCGCGCTCAGTTGGAAGCATGGTTAAACTCTGGGGATCCTGTGCTTGAGGCTGAGGCTCGCCAGCAGTTAGAGCGGCTGAAGAGAAGGGAGGACAATAGCTAGGAAGTGGGATCTCAGCCAGGACGCAAAATAATGCTGTAGCACCTTAACGTTGAGGCAAGTATGTTAACTCTTAGCGCTCAGCCGCCAGCCACGACGACTGGCCGTATTGCTGGTTTGTTTGCAGGCGTTGCTCGCTTTGACTGCTACAGGCTGTGCTCACTGAGTATCTACTCATGGTCTACAGCGGTAGCTTTGGCATACATAGATGCTGCCATGTTTGATGGCAGTGTTGGTGAGTTCCACAGTGCTGGAACCCACCAGTTAGCGCTATACAGGAGTAGCCTTGGCTTAGTCCCTGGCCTTCAATACGATGGCTTCGGGCAAGGTGGGGTCGTAGCAGCTATCGCCGTAGTCGTTCTCTACGCGCTGATCTGGATAGACTCTGACGCAGGCGACGCCTGACATGAAGCCGGGGCGGAATAGCTCGTGCATGTACGGAATGAAACCGATAAGCGTGATGACGGCCAGGATGGGGAGTATTTTCTTCCAGCGAACGGTCATAGCTGCAGGGCTCCTACTTCGGGTAACGGCAACTGCTCCAGTTGTGCCCAGTTGCTGCTAGGTAGCAAGCGGGCAAAGTAGTGGTCGTTTGCCTTGCGACAGCACACATACAGCCCATCGCCGTTTGGCAGCATGTCTACTGGTTCACTTTGCATGAAAGCATTGCTGGAGGTGTGTAACAGCAGTATCTGCTGAAATTCTCGGTAGTCCTAAACAGGTAAGGATTCGTTGTAGTGGTGGATAAAGTACCAGATTGCCCCAACATGATTCTCCAGCTTCTTAGAAAACGAAAGTGTTTTACGCACTAATCTGGATACTCGTTGACGTAGGGTACAGTTAAAGCGTTCGATGCGGTTGGTTTGTCCTGTTTCTTTATCCACTGCCCGATGTCGTTTGCTGGGGATGACCTGTTCGTAAGCTTCCCAGAAGTCGGTGTAAGCCACGGCACACTGTCGATAGACCGGCGGCAATGACTGCCAGAGCCCGCGCGCGCCGACTCGACTACGCCGACCCACAAAGACACCGACTATCTCTCGAGTAGATTCATCAATCGCTAACCAAATCCACTGCTTGTTCCCTTTGTTGCCGACAAAAGACCAAGCTTCGTCGCATTGAATCGTCAAGCGGCCTTTTTTTTTGCCCGTACGTTCACTTTGCGCGGCACGGCTGCGTATTTGTCGTTAACGTATCCTTGTAGCCATGGCTCAGAAACATCTACGACTCTAGCAATGCCTGCCAGGGGAATCTTCTCTAGCAGAAGCTTGTCGATTAAGTCTTTGGTATCATCGCTAATAACCTTATTCTCTGGGTTCTCCACGAATTGCCTACCGCAGTCTTTGCAACGATGATTCTGTTTGCCGTTGTGAATAAAGCCGTTTTTCACGACAGATTCAGAGCTGCAATTTGGACAAGCGGGTAAAGAGGAAGACACGGAAAACATAAGAATTCATACAAGCATATTGTCGCAAAAGTGAGGTGATCGCGCATCTACTACTCTGCATAAATATCCTTACTGCTTTAGGACTACCAAATTCTCGGTAAACAAAGGGGGTGATCTCACTCCACTGGTGCTCGCCGCTCGCCCAGTCGATGTCTATCTGCGGGTGAGGCCATTCGTAGATCATTTGGCAGGAAAACGCGATCGCTCTAGTCTTCCCTTTTGGCGTATTCAAACAGATGGCGTTACTGTCATTCCTTTGCATCTCAGTGCCTGCAGGTCAGAAGCACGATCTCCGCTGTTGGAGTCATCAACTTGTCCACGACTTGTTCATTGCTACTCGTACCGCTACCATCCAAACTGTTGTGCCTCCGTCGGCCTATCCCCTAGATTTCCTAGAGGCATTGGCTTCTAAGACAATCCTGCTATCCTGCTGCTTGCGGTTGACTCCCTGCTCAAGTCATTGACCACGACTTGAGAGCGAACAGGACTGTTACTCCGTTCCTAGTTTTCGCTTGGCGCTGACGTTAGGTTCCCTCTTTCCGCCGGGTCTTTAGAGGGTGCTTCTAGGCCAGAAGGGAAACTGCCTGACTCGATTCCCTTTCCCCTTTTGGGCAAGCCTGGTTCTCCGATTGGAGGCCCCCTATGTGGAGGATTAATCCCGCGTTGGCTTGGTTTCAATGACGACGATTCTATCATGAATTCACGTTTGTTAACCTTGGCCAGCTATGCTTGACGGAGTTCTCAGTCGGGTTCCGAGTGATCGCCTTTTCGACCATGCTTGCTGCGATTGGTTATCAACCCAATCACAGTGGTTGATGCTGTCACTCCCGCATCAGGGAGAGGTTGAACCACGCCAGAAAATCAAAGTTAAAATGTTTTGAAACTACAAGATCTACTATCGTTAAACCGCATAAACCATTAACTGAAACTGAAAACGTTATCTGACAGCCCAACCTAAAATTTTGTTGAGGGATACTCTTCTATGCTTGGCCTAGATACCCTGATTGAAGCGATATTTAAATCGACGGTTGAACAGCTTTCACGAAATGAACGAGTCATCAAACTGCTTAAGCAGTTCAATCTTGACCCGGACCGTCCCCCAGCAGATTTCAAAGGTGTTTATCAATATGCCCTGGTGGAATACGGGGTTGATAAACCCAAACCAGTATTAGCAATCTTTCGCAAAACCGAGATTCAAAAGTATTTTCATGAAGCATTATCACAGAACAATCCTGCTGAGCTTTTGCAACGAGGAGAAGCCTATCTTCGAAAACATCCTTTAGACAAAGATATCCAAACCCATCACATTGATGTAAGTCGCGAATTCTATGAATTCGTAATAGTCTTCTTTGAGGTCGCCAAGCGCACCCTTACTCCAGCTGACATTCTCGCCAACCAAAAGCTAGACTCCCTGCATCGACAAATCGGTAGTTTGCAAGAGCGCTTGCATCGTCTGCCTACAATAGAGGGGATGCGAACTGAGATAGCACGGTTGGCAGCTCAGGAGATTCCAGCCTTACCAGGTGCAGAGTCTTTTAGTGCTGAAAACTGTCGAGGATTTGCCCTTGCACAGCAGATGCGTGGCTGGCTGGAAACTCTAGGCTATGACTTTGAAAGTTATGAAGTATGGGAAGCAGACTACTTTGAATGGATTACCAATTACCGGATTGGGCGAGGACGCTATAGTCGGGCTTTAATACCAATACCCGTGAATGAATGTGTTGTGGACTAGGCGAGCAGTGAGACCTGCTGTAGCGTAGAAAGGATATTCAACGTCCAAATCAACGCCAGCAGCAGGTTTCAGATGAGCCAATCAATAGCCGAAGCCACCGATTTAACCGACCTGAGTTCCGATTATAGTCTGTCGCCGTTTGCCGAACGGTTAACGCCGCTGATCCGCGAGACCTTAAAAGTGCTGAAGAAAGAGCGTGAGCGTTACGGCACAAAACTAGTATCCTCGCTTGTGGTGTGGCTGGTGTTGGGGCTAACGATGCGTCGGGATAAGAACTGTATAGGGGTGCTCGACTGGCTGCTCTCAGGCTGTCGGTGGATGAGCTGTCAATTACCGCAACAGTTGGTTTCAGAAGGTGCGATTAGCCATGCCCGAGTGCGGGTTGGGGTGCAAGTGTTCGAAGTACTGTTGAATCGAATGGTGGCGACCATCGAGCCATTGTCTCCTGATTTTCATCAGTGGGTAAGCGTGATCTTTGATGGCAGCACTGGCAGTATGCCTGATACGCCGTCCAATCGAGCCCGCTTTGGCAAACCGAAAAGCCGTCGAGCCGGAGAAGCGAGTGGCTACCCCCAACTGCGCTGGATGAGTCTGCTCGCCATCGGTCCTCGGCTGCTGTTAGATGTGGCCTATGGTCCCTACGCGGGCAAGGGTAGCGGAGAGCGCAGCCTGATGATGCATATCCTCAGCCGGTTACATCCGGCTAACTGGCTGTTTATGGTGGATGCGGGTCTGTACTCATTTGCGATGATGTGGCAGATCCAACAGCAGGACTGTGCCTTTGTGCTCAAGGTCAGTAGTCATCCAAAACTTCCTGTCCTCAAGCGGTTATCCGATGGTAGCTATCTCTCGCAGATGAGCGGCAAACTGCTCGACCCCAGCCGTTCTACAGAAAAGCGTAATGCCTGGAAGCATGAAACCCTGAACGTGAGAGTGATTGTCTATCAAATCCCAGGGTTCCGTCCGACTCGGCTCGTCACTAACCTACTCGACCCCAGTATTATTGCAAAAGACTTTGTTTTTCATTATCACAAAAGGTGGGATATTGAGCTGTGCTTTGATGAAATTAAAACTCACCAATGTGGGGTGCTGCAAGCGTAGCTGTCACGAAGTGCAATAAGCACCGCGCCGCCCCCAAAATACCGAAAATCGGGGGCGATTTCATAAGCTTGGCTTATGTTTTCAGAGATCACTTTTTTATCGCATAGGCGCAGGCGGTCGCGAAAATCTAAGGCATCAACTCGCCATCGCTTCAATCGGCAGGCGCTCGGCCATGACCAACCGGAAAATGCCGTAGGGATTGACGTGAGCATAGATCAGCGGTGTCAATGCCCGCAGTTCATCCGGCCCCATCTTCTGCATCCAGACCGGGTCAGAGAGCACCTGCTGAATCAGCAGCGTATTGATGTAGACCAGACTGATCTGGAGCAGATGCAGACAGAGCATAGAGATTTCTTGTAGCGCCACCCGGCTAGCAGTGAAGTCACCATTCTTGGCATAGAAAATGAAGTCGTTGGCACTGTTCCAATTCTCGACCACATTCAAGCCCTCTTGAATCTCCTGTCGTACGCGCTCATCGTGCAAATAACGACATAAGAAGATCGTTTTCACCGCTCTGCCTAGCTCAGCCAAAGCTAAATAGACCGGATGCTTGGCATTGTTACGCGTAAAGCGGGCAAGAATCACTTCCGGGTCTGCGGTGCCCTGCTTGAGCGCAGTCGCAAACTTGACCATCGCATCATATTGTTCGCGGATGAGCCGCCAGCGAATCGGGCGTTTGATAATTGACGTCAAGTTTTCAAACTGTTGTTTCTGGCCTTTCTCTGGCAGATAAAGCTTTTGCTTCTGAATGTTTCTAATCCGGGGCATCAGCTGAAAGCCAAGCAAATGAGAAAAGGCAAAGCCGACCTCACTTTGGCCATGCGTATCAACATAGTTTTTATCGACCGACATTTGAGTGCAGTGCCTGAGCACCCCCTTGATCATCGAAGCGACTTCTGAGGAGGAACAGCGCTTTAGCTGCGAATGAATACAGACTGCATTCTTCTCCACATGCCAGTAAATCATCACCCCGCGCCCCTTGTAGCGAGCGTGCCACTCAGTCATTAGATTCTGGTCCCAGGTGCCAAACTGCTTTGAATCAGAGGCGCAGGCGGTCGTGGCCTCGCCCCAGATGTGGGGTAGCCGCACGCGGAAGATAGCATTGGCCACATCGCCAATCGCCTGAGAGAGAGCCGTTTTTGAGACAAACTTGCGTTGGATGTAACGCAAATCAGGAGCACTCACCCCGTGCTCACCGTGGGCAATCCGCTTGATACCGAGATTGGTACCCGTCGCGTAGAGACAAAGCAGCAACCGTTTGCGCACCTCATCAGGCGTGAGTGCCTCACGGTTCCCCGTGCTCTTGAAGTGCTCTGTAAACTGGATTCTCATTTCAGTTTCTTTCAGCACATCAAGCAACGGCACGATTGACCAGCGACGGATGATCTCTTGCTTCAATGCCTGTAAGTGCTCTGGCTCTGGTTGTTTGGTGACTGGCGTCAAATGAATCCAGCCGCCACGATTGTTGAGGATCTTCACCTTTGAATTGTCAGGCAGTCCTTTGTTGAACTCGGTGAGCGCTTCTGTCATTTCCGCTCGGAGCTGATCAATAAAAGGCTCTGCCTCTAGCGGCTGCTCAAGATCTTGATAATACTGTTCTCGCTTCGCTTCAAAATCTTGAGGCAAATCATCATCTGGATTGCGATAGCGCTTAGCACCCTCCACCCACAGCTCCTTACAGCGTAGCTTCTCACGGACGGTGCGCAATACACCTAGCTCGTAGCTAGCGCGGTCAATCTCTGGCTCACCGCGCTTCCCGGAGACCATCACGCTCTCCTGCCACTCGGCGCTGAGTACTCCATCCATCGGTACTTCTGTCTCCTCTGGATAAGGTTTAGCGCTAGGCAGTTCAGCAGAAGCTTGCAGCAGCTCAATAGCAGCCAACAATGGCTTTAGATTCAGGCTATCGGAGCGAAACTCCAGTGCTTTAAGAATTAGCGGTAGCAGGCGGCGATAGTAGCGAGTATAGGAACGACGCATCTTGGCGTGGAACCGTTCCTTGAAGCTCTTGCCACCCTCACCTAAATTTTCAACGACAGTCTCCAGCTGGGTTTCGTTTGCCACTGGATAGATCACGTCTTTAACTGTTCCTTCTGGATCTGAGAGCGCCGCCACCGCAATCTGGTAGAGCATCTGGTCATGGTTCTCGCTTTCCTGAGCAGTGGCAACAATCTCCGAAGCGGCCCGCTTGCGGCTGCGGCTTTCTAGCCGATGTACCAGCAGAATGAACAACTCGATGATGCTATCAACAATCTCTTGCGCACGCTGATAACAGAACGCCGAGAGCAGCAGGTAGCGAATCGGGTCTGGATGTCGCCGAATCTCTGTGAGCGACTCGGTTTCGACCCGCTGTCGGTAGCGATCTACTAAGCGCTCATTCAGGCCCTCGAATAGAGCTGTGGGTAGCGCCAGCTCTTCGATTGTTTTGAGCTTTGATAGCTCCGCTTTCAAGCTTTTGAGGCCCACACCTCCGGCCTCCTGTTTGAGCTGATTGAGCGGAATCTCATCGGCATCTAGAATCCAGGAATCTGACTGTGGCCCGGTCAGCTTATCCAAAGCTCGACGACTGCGGATAGGTAGTTGCTCGACTATCGAATCGCATAGTTGGCTCTCAAACTGACGGTGAGCCGAATTGACCAGCCGCTCGATTCGCCCATAGGTCGGCGGCTCTATCTTGCGGGCTCTCAACTCTTCATAGAGCAAGGATTTGAGCCGTCTATCATCGACCGCCTGCGGCACAATCTCGTCAATCAGCCACTGGCGCAGGCTATCGAACTCATTGGTTCGCATCCGATGAAAGCCATATAGCTTACGGATCTCGACTCGGTGATATTTAGATGCTCTACTGACCCAGTTGTACTCTTCATAGCAGCTGTCGTCTAATCCCAATTGCTCAGCCACAAACGCACGCACCACACGAGGAATTTCGGACGGCTTCTCTGGAAACCGCCCCTTTAGTTGAAAGAACTTCAGCAGTAGCGCGAAGCCTAAACGATTGACACCGCGCTTCTTGTCAACGAGGTGCTGATCTTCCTCGTTAATTGTCCAGTGCTCAACCAGTTCATGATTTTCCCACTTTCGTTTCATCCTACGCCTCTAGAATCACGTCTCTAGTGAGCGTAAAACAGCGACGGACAATATAAGTCAAACTTATGTTTAAGCAATGATGCCGACTTTTCGCTTCACAAAAATCGACGTCTGTAACCTATATATATCAATGATTTTGAGCTTATTGCACTTCGTGACAGCTACGCTTGCAGCACCCCAATGTGCCACCCTCAGAGGTCAGATGCCCACTCTGCTGCGCAGCAAACGGCCTGATTTAGTCGAACAAGAACTCTATGCCATGATGCTGCTCTATAACCTCGTCCGAGAGCTGATGTCCCAAGCTGCCGCATCAGTCGATAAAGACCCTTTGGCGCTCAGCTTCAAGGACTGCTTACAGCTCATCATGGATGCGATTCCACAGATGAGCAAACCCGGCACACCTGGTTTGGCCACTCAACAACAGCTGTATTTACTCGATTTGCTGGCTGCTGCCGAGATTGACCGGCCTAGAAGACCCCGAGTCAATGACCGGGTGGTCAAAGTCAAAATGTCAAAGTTCAAACGCAAGACTCGACTGCATCAGAGCCGTTCTAGAAACATCGAGAATGACTTAGAGATTTTTATCCCAGAGGCTGCATGAGACTTTCATTCACGGGTATTGGCTTTAATACGGGGTGTTGATGGGGAAATAGGTCTTGCAGATGTTAGTTCTCTACAGCAATCAGTAGATGCTCAAAAAGTTGATGAAGGGTGGCTAGTGACCACACGGCGCATTTCTCGGGCTGCTCGTGACGAAGTAGCTAAAGAGGAAAACGAACATTTAGGTTGCTATACCCTGGATGAATTCCTGGATCAAGATGCTGACTTTAGCGGCTACCTTACCTGGCTAGAGCAAGAAATTCAGCAGCGAGAGATTGATAAAAAATATGTACCGTTAGCCTGCGTGAAGGAAGAAGTCGATCCGGCTACTCACCAGCGTATTGGAGTTAGCCGCTACGACAAGCGTGATGGTTGGATTGATGGATATTTAGATGTTTGGTTAGATGATCCAGCTAAAGAGCACATATCTATTTTAGGTGAGTTTGGTACCGGTAAAACCTGGTTCGCTTTTCACTATGCTTGGAAAACGTTACAACGATATCGTGATGCGCAAAAACGGGGTGTTGATCGGCCTCGACTACCGCTAGTAATCCCTCTACGAGACTATGCCAAAGCGGTTAGTGTAGAGTCACTGTTCTCTCGAATTCTTTTTCCGCAAGCATGAGATTCCGATCCCGGGATACACAGCATTTGAGCAACTGAACCGAATGGGTAAGCTGCTATTAATTTTTGACGGTTTTGATGAAATGGCTGCTCGCATTGATCGTCAACAGATGATTAATAACTTCTGGGAACTGGCAAAGGTTGTGGTGCCTGGGTCAAAAGTTATCCTTACCTGTCGCACAGAACATTTTCCAGAAGCAAAGGAAGGCCGCGCTTTACTTAATGCAGAATTACAAGCGTCTACTAAAAATTTGACCGGAGAAACACCTCAGTTTGAAGTTTTAGAACTAGAGAAGTTTGACGACGAACAGATTCAGCAGGTATTGTCCTATCAAGCTCAGCCAGCAACTGTTGAGCAGGTGATAAAGAATCCTCTTTTAGTAGATCTGGCTCGTCGCCCAGTATTGACAGAGTTGATTTTAGAGGCTTTACCTGATATTGAGGCAGGTAAGCCAATCGATATGTCCCGTGTGTATCTCTATGCAATACGGCAAAAAATGGAACGAGACATTAAGGCGGAACGCACATTTACGTCAATGTCAGATAAGATCTACTTTTTGTGTGAGCTTTCCTGGGAAATGCTTTCGACTGATCGCATGAGCATTAATTACCGAGAGTTTCCAGGCCGCCTCCGCCAGACTTTCGGAGCAAAGGTTCAAGAAGAAAGAGATCTTGACCACTGGCACTACGACATGATGGGGCAAACAATTTTAATTCGTAATGAGGCAGGAGATTATTCGCCTGCGCATCGTTCGTTCTTAGAGTTCTTTGTGGGCTACAAGTTGGCAGCAGAGCTTGACATTCTAGCTGCCGACTTTGCAGAGAACGGCTCTTTAGCTCAGTTTAAGACAGACATAGACTTAGTTGCAACGTTTGGGAAAAGCATTTTATCAAAGGCGGTCATAGATTTAATGCTTCCAATGATAAGTCCAAACAATGATTCCAAAGAAAGGTTGTTTTCTATCATCAGGAGTACACAAGGAAAGACTAAAGAAGCGGTCAATTTTCTTGGTGGGAATGCCGTTACTTTATTATCAAAAATTGATCCGTTATTCCTTGAGAATAAAGAGTTGCCGAATGCTGTTTTGCTCGGCGCTGACTTTACAAATACTAGACTACGAAATTTAAACCTTAAAGATGCAACAGTACTCAATTGCATCTTTACGCAAATGCTAGGTTTTATTCTTGCAGTGGCCACTAGTAAAGATGGACAGCTAATTGCAGCAAGTGATAGTGATGGAATTATTCATGTGTGGGATTCAGAGAATATCCAGGAAGTATGGACGCTTAAAGGGCATACAAATCGTGTCTACTCAATCTCTTTTTCTCCAGACAATAAAACACTTGCTAGTGGAAGTGCTGATCGCACCATTCGAATCTGGGATCTTCAGACTGGCCAGTGTAATCAAGTATTTAAGGGCCATGACTATCTAGTACGTTCCATAGACTTTAGTTCAGATGGACTGACGCTTGCTAGTGGGGGCTTTGACAACACAGTAAAGCTTTGGAATCTTGATCAAGGTGAATGTAAAATAATTTTCAAGGGGCACACAAGTAACGTTTGGTCGGTTAGTCTATGTTCTGAAAAAGACCTGCTGGCGAGTGCGAGTTCTGATCAAACAGTAAAGGTTTGGAACATGCACACAGGTGAATGTCTTCAGACTATTGAGGAGCATCAGGATTCCGTGAGATCTGTTGTTTTCACAGAGGATGGGACACTTCTAGCCAGCAGCAGCACTGACAATACAGTAAGAATTTATGACACAAGTACCTGGCAATGTAAGCTAACAATAACAGCGGAGGTAGCTTGGACAGGATCAGCCTCTTTGTCCACTCTCAGCAATAGATTAGTCGTTGGAGACAATAACGGTGTAATCAGCATTTATAACCTGCTAACTGGCAGCCTTGAGAGTAGACTGAGAGGTCATACGGGTGAAGTGACCTCTCTTGCTTTTAATTCATCAGGTACAAAAATTGTTAGCGGGAGCTCTGATCAATCCGTTAAAATCTGGAATCTTAAATTAGCTCAGTGTGAGAAAACAGTTAGTGGTTTAAGTGATTGGGTGAGAGTTTTAGAATTCAATCGTTTTGGCACTCAATTATTAAGCGGTAGAGATGACGGAACCATTAGCATTTGGGATGTTCAAAATAGCAATAGAATAAAACTGTTGAAGTATCATAGCAAAGGTATTGACTCAATAGCATTTAGTCCAGACCAATCAGTCTTTGCCATAGCAGGTGGTGATCGTAAAATAAGCTTATGGAATTCGCAAAGTTTTGAGCTTATTATGGATTTACTAGACCACCCAGACTGGGTAACGTCAGTAGACTTTAGCTCATCAACAAATATTCTAGCTAGCGGTGATGATTCTGGTGTAGTAAAGCTATGGAATATTGACTCAGGAGCTTGCCTTCAATCCTGGCAAGCGCAGGATAAGAGAGTGATGTCTCTTAAATTTCATCCGGCAGGGCATCTTTTAGCTACAGCAGGAGCTGATAGTAGCATTTATAATATTAACTTGTGGGATGTCAAGACTGATGGTTCTATCGCATTAGAAGCAACCCTATCAGGACACAAAAGATTAATCCGTTCAATCGCTTTTCATCCTACTGAACAGATTTTAGGTAGTGGTAGTGGTGATGGAGTGATGAAGCTGTGGAATCTCGAAACTTATAATTGCATTAGCACTATTCAGGCTCACCAAGACTGGATTTGGACTATTGTATTTAGTCCTGCAGGTAATTTAATCGCTACTGCTAGTGCAGATAATACGATTAAATTATGGGATACATACACCAATGAATGCGTTCAGGTTTTTCCTAATGACGATGGCCCCGTATTCTCTGTCGCCTTTCAGCCAAATAGCCGCTATCTTGCTAGTGCTAGTATGAAAAGTACAATCAAAATTTGGGATATTGAGACAGGTGAATGTGTGAAGATTTTGAGAGACAGGCTTTATGAAGACATGAACATTCAAGGTGTGCATGGACTCTCAGAATCTGAAAAAACTAATTTGATAGCTCTTGGTGCAGTAGAAAGTGATGTGGCTCAAACGGTATCGTCAAGTTGATGATCAGTACACGTGCAGTGTTAATGGGAGGGTTCAAAAAGTCCGATTTAGGGTGACACTTTCATCGCAGCTCGAATCCCTGCAGCCTTTTCCTGATGGCAATTTTAGCCTATGATGTCGCACTGAAAGTCTCACCCTACGATGAACCACGCCGAAGTTTCGCAATCGCAAAGCTCACTTTGTTGATGATGTGATGGGAACGGCCTGCGGGTTGCACAACTGGCGGCTAACATTTCGGCGAGCTGCGGCCTAAGTTCACTAGTGGAAAAAGTGTGCTCAACCTATCGCACTGCTACTGCTATTTCCTACAAAGTCTAATAGGCTTTATAGATAGAGTTTTATGTTTTTGATGATTTTTTGCAACAGAACCCGGTGATGAACCATTCCCATCAACTACTATTGATTCAGTGTGTAGTCTTGTAGTAAAATGAGGGCTGATGTGGCAGTTAAAAAGATTCTAATATTAGCTGCAAATCCGGAAGAGACAGATAAGCTTCGCCTAGATGAAGAAGCCCGTGATATCAAAGAAGGCTTAAGGCAATCCAAAGAACGAGATCGATTTACTATCGATGCTGAGTGGGCGGTGCGACCGAGAGATATCCGAAGAGTTGTCTTGTACTCAAGGCCACAGATTGTTCATTTCTCTGGGCACGGATCAGAAGATGGCGGGTTGGCCTTTGAAGATATGGTAGGTAAAATCCAGTTAGTGCCACCACAAGCATTAGCCAACTTATTCAAACTGTTCTCAGAGCATGTTGAGTGTGTGTTGCTAAACGCATGTTATTCAGAAAATCAAGCTGATGCTATCTCTCAACACATAGATTTTGTAATTGGAATGAATAAGGGCATTGGTGATCGCGCTGCGATTGAGTTTTCAGTAGGTTTTTATGATGCATTAGGAGCTGGATATTCTGTTGAGACTGCATATGAATTTGGTTGCAATGCAATTCATATGGCAGGTATTTCAGAACACTTAACACCAATATTGAAATGCAAAAAAGGTTTGCTTCTATTTAGTAGTGCTGATGTTTTAGAGAATAAAACTTCTATGAGAGAGTCTATGACTGGGACTACAAAGCCTGAGGCTGCATCTAAAATAACCTATGAATTTGTTTTGACTGGGAGTATAAATGAAATCAGCAAGAAAAAACTAGAGGCAATAGTTACCCATCTTCAAAACATTACAGGAGATACTTCATTAACGTTGCTTAGAGTTGAGTCAGGAAGCGTAAAACTCATTTTAGAAGGCTCAGAAGATGGATTTAGAGAGATTAAGAAGTCTTTTGATCAAGGAAACCTCCGCAATGTAGAAAATATTTCTGTTGAAGATGTAAGGAGATTAAATCTACAGCCTATCTCTTCTAGCTCAAGCATTCAAGTTTTTGGTGATTCTGGAAAACTCTCAAGAGTAGTACTACAAGATGTTCTTGATGCATCGATTGACGGAGCCCTGATTCTGAATGTCAAAGGAGAAGTTCTCCATATCAATTACACAGCACTTCAACTGTTAACGTTATTAAATTCGAATACATCGGAAGATCTACCATTGCCTCCAGAGGTTGGTCATAGTTGTCAAACTCTTATTGATAACAGGAATCTACCTCCTAATAGGATTAGGATAGTAGAATATAAGATATATGTGGGAACATCCCATAAAATTCGTATCAGAGCTCAATGGATTGACCTAGAAAATAAAGGTGATAAAAGGATTCTAGTAGTCTTGCAAGACGAGTATCGTTCAATTCGACAGCTTGTACTTCAAGAACCAGAGCAGTATAAGCTAACTCCCAGGGAGGCAGAAATTTTGCAGCTTTACCAAAGTTTCAATTATAAAGAGATAGCGAGTCAGCTTTGGATTAGTATTTCTACAGTTAAAAAGCATATGAGAAATATTCATTCTAAGATGCAGGAATCTAAGATTCAACAATCAGACTTACGTTCTGAAGCTGAGAAAGTTTTACTTCAAGAAAATCGAAGAACGGAACAGTTGTTGACTGAACTTAGAAGCATTTTAGGTGAATTCACAGTTCATATGCAGAGGGCGGTAAAGAATCGTTGATAGTTGATTTTAAGATTAATCTTTAGCGGTCTCGACTCAACTGTCAGTCATGATGAGACTTACAACTGATTGCGGGTTTCTCCAGCAGGTGAATTTGGCTAAAAGGTCTAAGGCATCGATTCGAGAGAAACTGGGCCACAAGGCTGAAAGTACTAGCCTGATTGGGACACAGCGGTCGAGATCGAGGGTGCCAGGAAAAAGTACTAACTAACGGACACTTGAAGGATTCTCGACTCCTCATCTGGGGGTAATGACAGCGTAGCTGAAACGAAGTGCAATAAGCCTGAAAGCTATGCTGTATAAAGGTTTTAGATGAGTTTATTTGTACTATATTTCCTGAGGGAATTTGGATTTTCCCCGATCGCCCAACGAGTTTACGTTGTTTCAGGCTTCGCCCTTGCCCTTATTGCACTTCGTTGCACGTACGCTCGCAGTAGGCCTATAAGAAGTACGAATAGATAGTCATCCTTGAGTCAACTGATGGGGGGCTACGCTGAGCAAGAATAGAGAACATTGGGTCTCTTTCTGTAATCCCTGATACTTTCAACATACCTTCGCTAGAGAGATCTCATACGAATTGTTCAAGAAAATTTGATGAAACGACAAAAAGAAATGATGATGGCCAGAACCATCTCCCCTGATGGAGCTGGTTCAGAGGTGTGCGTGTGTTGTGATTCACAAGCAGCTACTTTTAGGTAACGCGGATAGTCTTCAGTCAAGCCACAATTGTTGATGACCAAATCTGATTATTTTATCTTTTACAATGGCCAAACCCGACCCGGTCCCCAAGTTCGTTGAGATTTCTCCCTCTAAAGCGCCTGCAACAGTAGTAGCGCCAGTGACGGCAGAGCTGGACTGGGTAAATCAGTTCCTGAGCGACCGCGAGATCAGGTCCAACACGAAACGCGCCTACCTGCGTCATCTGAGGCAGTTTCAAACCTGGCTCGGTTTCAAACACTGGGCCGAGGTCACAAAGAGCGATATTACTCGCTACAAGCTACACCTCAAGAACAAGCCGAGGAAGAACGCAAAGAATAAAAGACTTGCCCCTGCCAGCATCAATCAATCCCTGGCCACCCTACAAAGCTTTTTCAAGTGGTTGGCAACCAAGCGCCATATCGAGCGGAATCCGACACTGACTATCGAAAGCATCAAGTCTGATCCCTTAAAAGTCAAAGACATCGGTGTTTCGATTGTGCATCGCCTAGCTGAAGGCTTAGCATTTCGGGGCGAACTCTACGTTTGAGATACCGCTATCTTTGAGCTGCTCAAGCACGGCCTGCAGCGAAAGAAGTCAGTAAGCTGAACGTCGGTGACTATGGCGATCTCGCTGTCCGAATCAAAGATGCCAAATGGGGCAGTGATGGCACCGTACCGCTGGTGCTTGATGCTTGCCAGGCGATAGAGGGCTATCTTGGCTGGTGCGTTCAGAAAGGGTTGGATACTTCGCCAGATGCACCCATGTTCAAGAGTCTGTCCAATCGCAGCTATGGAAAGCGGATGGCATACCGAGGGATCTACAACTTAGTCTACGATCTGAGCACGATTGCTGGACTAGAAGAGCCGGTGCATCCACATCAGCTTAGGCACACCTTTGGCACTCAGATGCTGCTGGACGGGATAGACACTGAGTTTATCCGCATCAGGTTGCGCACAAACTCGCCGCAGGTCTTCGAGCGCTATACGAAGCGGGCACTGGATGAAAAGGCTCACGATAGGTTTAGAGAGACTGTCGAACGCTCTGCTTCTGGTTTGTTTGGCAAGGACTAAGATTGATTTTATTCCTTTTGATGGAGTAATCTATTTCCGCCATAACCTTTCCAGCGGATTCAAGCCAGGTACTGTATTTATCTCTTCCAGGGGTGCTGCAAGCGTAGCTGTCACGAAGTGCAATAAGCACCGCGCCGCCCCCAAAATACCGAAAATCGGGGGCGATTTCATAAGCTTGGCTTATGTTTTCAGAGATCACTTTTTTATCGCATAGGCGCAGGCGGTCGCGAAAATCTAAGGCATCAACTCGCCATCGCTTCAATCGGCAGGCGCTCGGCCATGACCAACCGGAAAATGCCGTAGGGATTGACGTGAGCATAGATCAGCGGTGTCAATGCCCGCAGTTCATCCGGCCCCATCTTCTGCATCCAGACCGGGTCAGAGAGCACCTGCTGAATCAGCAGCGTATTGATGTAGACCAGACTGATCTGGAGCAGATGCAGACAGAGCATAGAGATTTCTTGTAGCGCCACCCGGCTAGCAGTGAAGTCACCATTCTTGGCATAGAAAATGAAGTCGTTGGCACTGTTCCAATTCTCGACCACATTCAAGCCCTCTTGAATCTCCTGTCGTACGCGCTCATCGTGCAAATAACGACATAAGAAGATCGTTTTCACCGCTCTGCCTAGCTCAGCCAAAGCTAAATAGACCGGATGCTTGGCATTGTTACGCGTAAAGCGGGCAAGAATCACTTCCGGGTCTGCGGTGCCCTGCTTGAGCGCAGTCGCAAACTTGACCATCGCATCATATTGTTCGCGGATGAGCCGCCAGCGAATCGGGCGTTTGATAATTGACGTCAAGTTTTCAAACTGTTGTTTCTGGCCTTTCTCTGGCAGATAAAGCTTTTGCTTCTGAATGTTTCTAATCCGGGGCATCAGCTGAAAGCCAAGCAAATGAGAAAAGGCAAAGCCGACCTCACTTTGGCCATGCGTATCAACATAGTTTTTATCGACCGACATTTGAGTGCAGTGCCTGAGCACCCCCTTGATCATCGAAGCGACTTCTGAGGAGGAACAGCGCTTTAGCTGCGAATGAATACAGACTGCATTCTTCTCCACATGCCAGTAAATCATCACCCCGCGCCCCTTGTAGCGAGCGTGCCACTCAGTCATTAGATTCTGGTCCCAGGTGCCAAACTGCTTTGAATCAGAGGCGCAGGCGGTCGTGGCCTCGCCCCAGATGTGGGGTAGCCGCACGCGGAAGATAGCATTGGCCACATCGCCAATCGCCTGAGAGAGAGCCGTTTTTGAGACAAACTTGCGTTGGATGTAACGCAAATCAGGAGCACTCACCCCGTGCTCACCGTGGGCAATCCGCTTGATACCGAGATTGGTACCCGTCGCGTAGAGACAAAGCAGCAACCGTTTGCGCACCTCATCAGGCGTGAGTGCCTCACGGTTCCCCGTGCTCTTGAAGTGCTCTGTAAACTGGATTCTCATTTCAGTTTCTTTCAGCACATCAAGCAACGGCACGATTGACCAGCGACGGATGATCTCTTGCTTCAATGCCTGTAAGTGCTCTGGCTCTGGTTGTTTGGTGACTGGCGTCAAATGAATCCAGCCGCCACGATTGTTGAGGATCTTCACCTTTGAATTGTCAGGCAGTCCTTTGTTGAACTCGGTGAGCGCTTCTGTCATTTCCGCTCGGAGCTGATCAATAAAAGGCTCTGCCTCTAGCGGCTGCTCAAGATCTTGATAATACTGTTCTCGCTTCGCTTCAAAATCTTGAGGCAAATCATCATCTGGATTGCGATAGCGCTTAGCACCCTCCACCCACAGCTCCTTACAGCGTAGCTTCTCACGGACGGTGCGCAATACACCTAGCTCGTAGCTAGCGCGGTCAATCTCTGGCTCACCGCGCTTCCCGGAGACCATCACGCTCTCCTGCCACTCGGCGCTGAGTACTCCATCCATCGGTACTTCTGTCTCCTCTGGATAAGGTTTAGCGCTAGGCAGTTCAGCAGAAGCTTGCAGCAGCTCAATAGCAGCCAACAATGGCTTTAGATTCAGGCTATCGGAGCGAAACTCCAGTGCTTTAAGAATTAGCGGTAGCAGGCGGCGATAGTAGCGAGTATAGGAACGACGCATCTTGGCGTGGAACCGTTCCTTGAAGCCTTGCCACCCTCACCTAAATTTTCAACGACAGTCTCCAGCTGGGTTTCGTTTGCCACTGGATAACGATCACGTCTTTAACTGTTCCTTCTGGATCTGAGAGCGCCGCCACCGCAATCTGGTAGAGCATCTGGTCATGGTTCTCGCTTTCCTGAGCAGTGGCAACAATCTCCGAAGCGGCCCGCTTGCGGCTGCGGCTTTCTAGCCGATGTACCAGCAGAATGAACAACTCGATGATGCTATCAACAATCTCTTGCGCACGCTGATAACAGAACGCCGAGAGCAGCAGGTAGCGAATCGGGTCTGGATGTCGCCGAATCTCTGTGAGCGACTCGGTTTCGACCCGCTGTCGGTAGCGATCTGACTAAGCGCTCATTCAGGCCCTCGAATAGAGCTGTGGGTAGCGCCAGCTCTTCGATTGTTTTGAGCTTTGATAGCTCCGCTTTCAAGCTTTTGAGGCCCACACCTCCGGCCTCCTGTTTGAGCTGATTGAGCGGAATCTCATCGGCATCTAGAATCCAGGAATCTGACTGTGGCCCGGTCAGCTTATCCAAAGCTCGACGACTGCGGATAGGTAGTTGCTCGACTATCGAATCGCATAGTTGGCTCTCAAACTGACGGTGAGCCGAATTGACCAGCCGCTCGATTCGCCCATAGGTCGGCGGCTCTATCTTGCGGGCTCTCAACTCTTCATAGAGCAAGGATTTGAGCCGTCTATCATCGACCGCCTGCGGCACAATCTCGTCAATCAGCCACTGGCGC